>CAWKIJ010000008.1:0-87272 GCA_963849845.1 uncultured Alphaproteobacteria bacterium | reverse complement strand
CTACACGCTCGATGCCGACCGACCGACCTGCGCCGGCGCCACGGCGGTGCTGGATTTCATGCTGCGCTGGATCGCCGAAAGGGCCGATGCCGATCTCGCCGCCGAGGTCGCCCAGCATTTCCTCCAGGAGCGGATCCGCGGCGGCACCGATCCGCAGGGCAACGCGCCGGGACCGGCCGGCGCCGCGATGCATCCCGCCGTCCGGCGCAGCCTTGCCTTGATGCAGGGCGCGATCGAGGAGCCGCTGACCTGCAGCGCGATCGCCGCCAGGGTCGGCCTGTCGCAGCGGCAGTTGCAGCGCCGGTTCCAGCAGGCCTACGGCACCACCATGCAGCGCCACTATGCGACGCTGCGGCTCGCCGTCGCCCACAAGCTGCTGCAGCAGACCGACCTGCCGGTCACCGAGGTCGCGGTCAGCGCCGGCTTTGCCTCGCTGGAGAACTTCTCCCGCGTCTACCGGTCGCATTTCGGCCGGCCGCCGAGCACCGACCGGCGCCAGACGACGGAAGCGCCGGTCTTTCGCCAGCCGGGGCGCCAACCGGGGCGCCAACCGGGGCGCCAACCCGGGCACCAACCGGAGCGCCAGCCGGGGCACAAGCCGGAGCGCCAGCCGGCGGCGCGCGCGAAGCGCTGACCGGCGCCGCGCTGGAGTAGCAAGACCTCCAGGGATCGTGCCAGAATGCGCGAAGGCGGCGATGGCAGGGAGATGCGGGCGGATGGCGACGGTTTTCGTGGCGAAGAGCCAGGGCCTGGCGAAATGGGGCAACGACGTCGGACTGTCGAAACACGTCTATAAGATCGGCGTCACCGATGAAAAGCCGGAGGACGCGGTCGAGGGCCTCAACGCGGCCCAATGTGCCGGGCAGAGCGACTGGCGCCTGCTCAAGAAGCAGGAGGCCGGCGATATCGACGAGGCGACCGTGCTGGCGCGGATGGCGCAGAAGGAAAAGCCGGTCGACCCGAAATATTACCCGAAGCTCCGCGGCGATCTCGGGATCTTCAAGGTGAAGCTGGGCAATGTCGAGAACAGCCTGCTGATGAAGCAGGCGCTGGCCGGCAGGGAGTTCACCGTCATCAAGCCGAAGCCGGCCGACATCGGCGCCTATCTGATCGAGGTGGCGAGCGGCTGGACCTGGTCGGCGGAGAACGAAAAGGACGAGAGCGCGGCAGCGGTGTTCAAGGATTGAGCTCTCCCCCTTCCTGCTAGGCTTATCTTCTTCACGACATTCGGAGACATCGAGGTTTGAACCTGGTTCGAGGAACGATATCATCCGCGGATCTGGCCGAGCCGCGGATCAAGAGCCGGGAAAACGACATCTTCCTTCCATAGCCGAACCAGCCTACTGGTGGGCGATGCGGGGCACGACAGAGGAGAAAGCCATGCGACCGATCTCGATCATTCTTGCCGCTGCCGTGCTCAGCACGTCGCTGGCCACTGCAGCCGAGGCGCAGCAGGTCTACGCCTATCCGGCCAAGGGCCAGAGCCAGGACCAGCAGAACCGGGACCAGGGCGAATGCCACAGCTGGGCCGTGCAGCAGACCGGCTACAACCCCTACCAGTCGTCAGGCGGCAACCAGTCCGGCGGCGTGGTGCGGGGTGCGGCCGGCGGTGCCGCGCTCGGCGCGGTCGGCGGCGCCATCGCCGGCGATGCCGGCAAGGGGGCGGCGATCGGCGCCGCGACCGGTGCGCTGTTCGGCGGCGTCCGGCAGAACCGGCAGAATCGACAGCAGGACAACCAGGCATCCCAGGCCAGCGGCAACTACAACCGCGCCTATGCCTCCTGCATGTCGTCCCGCGGCTACACCGTCAATTGAGGAGACGACATCATGATGAAGCGATCCATCAATTGGCTTGCCGCCGCGTTGATCCTCGGCCAGGCCGGTCCGGCTTTCGCAGGAGAATTCGACGGCACGACCCCCCTCATCTGCGCCACGACCGAGGCATTCGACTGCAGCCCGAACATCGACTGCGCCGGCAATGCGCCGGAGGCGATCGATCTGCCGCGCTTCATCCGTCTGGATTTCGCCGCCAAGCGGGCCTACACCCGACGGCAGAATGACGACGAGCGCACCGCTACCATCGCCTCGCAAACCGTCGATTCCGGGATGCTCATCCTGCAGGGCATACAGAACGCCCATGCCTGGAGCCTCCTGATCGCCCAGACGACCGGGCTGATGACCCTCAGTGTCTCCGGCAACTCGGTCGGATTCGTCGTTTTCGGCGCCTGCACCGGTCTATAGGATCGGAAACGGGTTGCGACTACCGTGAACCCGCCGCCCAGCCTGGCAGGGGCGGCTGGAAGGACCACCTAGACATGGGGCGACCGCGATGCATCATTTGCGATTCCTAGGTCGCCTGGCGGGACTGGCATTGTTCCTGGCCACGGCATGCCTGCGCGATGCCGCGGCCGAGAACCTGGCCCCGGCTGCGCCACCGCCGCCCCAGGTCCGGCAGCTGCTGGACCTGCTCAGCGATCCGGCCGTGCGCGAATGGATTGCCCAGCACGGCGCCGCGTCGGCCGCCACCCCGGCGGAAGAGCCGAAGCCCGAGACAACGCCTTCGCGCTACTTCGCCGAACGCATGAAGTCGATTCGCGCGCATGTCGTCGGCCTGGTCGCGGCGGCGCCGACCTTGCCCGCGCAGTTCAACAGCATGGGCATCATCCTCGGCCTGGAGTTCCAGGAAACCGGGCTGGGCCACGTCGCCTTCCTGATCGTGGCCTTCATTGCCCTGGGCTTCCTCCTGGAATGGCTGTTCCGCCTGGCCACCAGGGGCCTGGCACGCTGGATCGTCGCCGTCCCGCTCGACACCGTCGGGCAGCGCCTGCGGGCGGCGGGCATCCGCCTCGCCTACGGGATGGGTCTGGTCGTCTCGTTCGCCGTCGGCAGCGTCGGCGCCTTCCTCACCGACGAGTGGCCGCCGCTGTTGCGCGAAATCGTCCTCGGCTATCTGCTGGCCTTCCTCATCCTCCGCACGGCCCTGGTGATCGCCCGGTTTCTCATCGCCCCGGGCGGCGAGCGGTTCCGGCTGGTCCCGATGGGAACCCCCGCCGCCTGGTTCTGGTATCGCCGGGTCGGCCTTGCCGTCGGCTGGCTGGCTTTCGGCTGGGTGACCGTGGGATTGATGGGCACGCTCGGGCTGTCGCTGCCCGGACGGCAGCTGGTCGCCTATATCCTCGGCCTCGGCCTGCTGGGCATCGGCCTGGAGGCTGTCTGGCACCGCCGCAGCGACGCCGCGGCCGCGCAGCCCGCCGCCGGCAGCGAACGCCAGTTGAGCCGCCGCGCGATCAATTGGCTGGTCTCCGGGTATTTCATCCTGCTCTGGCTGCTCTGGGTCGCGACCGCGATGCCGGCGTTCTGGTTCCTGACGATCGCCGTCGCCCTGCTGGGGGCGATCAATCTCACCCGCCGGTCGGTGGCCCATATCCTGCGGCCGCCGGGCAGCACCGAGGATCCCGACGAGGCCCCGACCCTGCAGGCGGTGCTGCTGGAGCGCGGCCTGCGCACCATCTTCATCGTCGCCGCCGCCCTGCTGCTGAGCCGGGCCTGGCACCTCGACCTGACTGCCCTGGCGGCGAACGACACGGTTGTCACCCGCCTGCTGCGCGGGGCGGTGAGCGCCGTCGTGATCCTGCTGGTCGCCGATTTCGTCTGGCGCCTGGCCCGTGCCCTGATCGACGGCCGGATTGCCGATGCGCAGAAGCCGGGCCAGCCGGACACCGAAGAAAGCCGCCGGCGCTCGCGCATGCGGACGCTGCTGCCGATCCTGCGCAACATCCTCTTCGTCGTGCTCCTGGTGATGGCCGGACTGATGGTGCTGTCGGCGATGGGTGTCGAGATCGGGCCGCTGATCGCCGGCGCCGGCGTGGTCGGCGTCGCCATCGGCTTCGGCGCCCAGACGCTGGTCAAGGACATCATCAGCGGCATGTTCTTCCTGCTCGACGATGCCTTTCGCGTCGGCGAATACGTGCAGAGCGGCAGCTACAAGGGGACGGTCGAGTCCTTCAGCCTGCGCTCGGTGAAGCTGCGGCATCACCGCGGCCCGCTCTACACGGTGCCGTTCGGCGAACTGGGCGCCATCGAGAACATGAGCCGCGACTGGGTCATCGACAAGATGATGATCGGCGTGACCTACGATAGCGACCTCGAGAAGGCGCGCAAGCTGATCAAGCAGATCGGCAAGGAGCTGGCCGAGGATCCGGAATACAAGCGGAACATCATCGAGCCCCTGAAGATGCAGGGCGTCGAGCAGTTCGGCGACTTCGCCATCCAGCTGCGGATGAAGATGACCTGCAAGCCCGGCGAGCAGTTCGTGATCCGCCGCAAGGCCTTCGGCCTGATCAAGAAGGCCTTCGACGCCAACGGGATCAAGTTCGCCTTCCCCACGGTCCAGGTCGCCGGCGGCGACGAATTGACCGCCGCCATCGCGCAGCAGAGCCTGTCAACGCCAAGCCCGACGCGCCCGAAGCCTGACATCGCGCGGATGGATCCGGCACCGATGCGTCAGGAACCCTATTGGTGGGACGCCGCGCCGCGTCCGCGGATCGAGCCCGGCGAACCGCCGCGCCAGGTCGACGTCGCCGTCGTCGGCTCCGGCTATACTGGACTGTCGGCGGCACTGCACCTGGCCGAGGGCGGGGCGAAGGTCGCCGTCTTCGACAGCGCCGAGATCGGCAGCGGCGCCTCCAGCCGCAATGCCGGCTATGTCGGCCGCACCCTGAAGCACGGCTTCGGCGACATCCTGAAGGCCAAGGGGCTCGAGCGGGCCGTCGCGGTCTATCGCGAGATGCAGCAGGTCTTCGACGGCGTCGGGGAGACGATCGCCCGCCACCGGATCGACTGCGGCTACAAGGCAAACGGCCGCCTGGTGCTGGCGGCAACGACGCGCCAGTACGACGAGCTGGCGGCGGAATACGAACTCAGGCGGCGGCATCTCGGCAGTCCCTTCGACACCGTCGCCCGGGCGGACCTCGGCCGCGAGATCGCGACCGATCGCTATATCGGCGGCGTGATCGTGCCGGATCTGGCCGGGCTGCATCCGGGTCTCTACCACCAGGGCCTGGTCACGGCGGCGCAGGCCGCCGGCATCGCCCTGCTGCCGATGACGCCGGTGACGCGCCTCGCCGGCGACGACGCCGGCTGGCGGCTGGAGACCGCGCGTGGCGCCGTCGGCGCCCGCCATGTCGTCCTCGCCACCAACGGCCATACCGGCGGCCTGCTGCCCTGGCTGCAGCGCCGGCTGATCCCCTTCGATGCCTGGATGATCGCGACGGCGGAATTGCCCGAGCCGGTCATCGGGCGGCTGCTGCCGCGCGACCGCACCTATATCGACAGCAACATGAACATCGACTTCATCCGCCGCTCGCCGGACGGACGGCGGGTCATTTTCGGCGGCAAGACCGGGACGAAATCCACCGTTCCGGTGATGGCCCGGCGCCTGGCCGTGGAACTGCGCGCCATCTTCCCGGATCTTGCCGGCGTCGCGATCACCCATGCCTGGACCGGCCGCTGCGCCGCGACCTTCGATCTCGATCCGCATCTCGGCCGGCATGCCGGCATCCATTACGGCGCCGGCTACTGCTTTGCCGGCGTGCCCATGGGGACGCATTTCGGCAGGCTGATCGCCAACCGGATTCTCGGCCGCGGCGCGCAGCAGTCGGTCTTCGCCGACCGCCCCTTCCCCGCCCTGCCGCTCTATACCGGCAATACCTGGTTCGTGCCCCTGATGATGCGGTATTACGACTGGCGCGACGGCAAGCGGCACCTGGCCTGAGAGACATGAAAGACGAGGGAACGATGCGATTGCAGGACAAGGTGGTGCTGGTCACCGGCGGCAATTCCGGGATCGGTCTCGGCATCGTGCGCTGCGCCCTGCGCGCAGGGGCCCAGGTCGCATTTTCCGGGCGCGACGCGGCCAAGGGCCAGGCCGTGGTCAGGAAATTGCAGGCGGCGGGCGGCGATGTCGCCTTCTTCGCCGGCGATCTCAGCATCGAGGCCGAGGCCGAGGCGCTCATCCGCGCCACGGTCGCCCGTTTCGGGCGGCTGAACGTCGTGGTCAACAATGCCGGCATGAGTTCGACCCGGTCGGGCATCGCCCCGGAGGATGGCCCGGGAACCCGCTTGCGCAAGAATCTCGGCCCCAACCTCGATGCCGCCTATTTCGTCGCCGCCTATGCCCTGCCGGCGCTGCGCGACGCCGGCGGCGGCGCCATCGTCAACATCTCCTCGACCGCGACCCTGCACGGCAACTGGGGACTCTATGGCGTGGCGAAGGCCGGGGTCGAGGCGCTGACCCGCGCGCTTGCCACCGAGGGCGCGCCGCACCGCATTCGCGCCAACGCGGTTTCCCCGGGCTGGATCAAGACCGGAGGCACCGATACCGATGCCGCCGATGCCGAATGGGAGAAGGGCGCCTCGATTCTCGGCCGCATGGGCCTGCCCGAGGAGATCGGCAATGCCGTCGTCTTCCTGGCCTCTGACGAGGCGTCCTTCGTCACCGGCGCGACCCTGGTCGTCGATGGCGGATTGACCATCACCGATTATCCGTCGCTGCCCTGGCTGGAATCGGTCGGTGCCTGGAAGCTGTTCTCCGGCACCCTGCAGCGCAAGGGCTAGGCCGGTTCAGGCGCGCCTGCGCGGCTTGGCGGCGGCGGTGATCCGCTCGCCCCAGCGGCCGATCGCGTTCAGTACGTCGCGGAACCCGTGGCCGGTCTCGGTCAGTTCGTATTCCACCCGCACCGGCGGCCCGGCGGAAACCCGGCGCTGGATCAGGCCGCTTGCCTCGAGCTCCTTCAGGCGCTCCGACAGCATGCGGTCGCCCATCGCGTCCAGCCGCTCGCGCAGCTCGCTGAACCGCAGGGTGCCGCCACCCTCGAGGGTCGCCATGATCAAACCGTTCCAGGGCCGCGACAGGATCTCCATCGCGGCCTGGAATTTGGGGCAGAGGAACTCGCTGTGGCGGCGTTTCATCGACTTCTCGCGCTTTGCCGGCCCCGGCTGACCCGATTCCGACCGTACCTGCAGTAAGGTCTTATTCTAGCCGATATTGCCATCCGGTAACAGTGATTAATGCATAAAAAGATGTTGCTTGTTTTTAAGAAGCTGATAGTTTCCCCGCATCGCCGCCGCCGGGCGCGGCGGTCAAGGTCCAAACATGGGAGCCATCTATGAAGCTGTATTATTCTCCGGGCGCCTGCTCGCTTTCCCCCCACATCGCCCTGCGCGAGGCCGGTCTCGATTTCGAGGCGATCCAGGTCGACCTGGGCGCGAAGACCACCAAGGCCGGCGCCGACTACCGCAAGGTCAATCCCAAGGGCGCCGTTCCGGCGCTGGAGATCGACGACGGCCAGGTGCTGACCGAGGGCGCCGCCATCGTCCAGTACATCGCCGACAAGAAGCCGGGCTCCAAGCTGGCGCCGGCCGCCGGCACCACGGAACGCTATCGCCTGCAGGAATGGCTGAACTACATCGCCAGCGAGGTCCACAAGGGCTTCAGCCCGCTGTTCAACCCCAAGGCCCCCGACGAGTGGAAGGCCACGGTGAAGGACATGCTGGCCGGCAAGTTCGACTACCTGTCGAAGCATCTCGACGGCAAGTCCTATCTCATGGGCGACGCCTTCACGGTGGCCGACGGCTACCTGTTCACCATCCTGAGCTGGGCGAAGCCGATGGGCATCGACCTCGCCAAGTGGCCGGTGCTGAAGGCCTATGCCGATCGCGTCGGGGCCCGACCGGCGGTGGCCGCCGCCCTCAAGGCGGAAGGCCTCGCCTAGGCATCGCCGTCGCCTGTGACCAAGCGCCGCCGGTTCCGTCCGGCGGCGCTTTTTCTTTGCCGGCGATGGCGGCTCGGCTAATGTCCCCCGGCATGCGGGCTGACGGAGGTGGTTTTGGCGACGACTTTCACGGTGTTGGATGGCGGCATGGGGCGGGAGCTGGAGCGCATGGGCGCCCCGTTCCGCCAGCCGGAATGGTCGGCGCTTGCCTTGATCGAGGCGCCGGATTTCGTGCGCCGCGCCCATGCGAGCTTCATCCAGGCCGGTGCCGACGTCGTCACCACGAATTCCTACGCCCTGGTTCCATTTCACATCGGTGAAGACCGCTTCGCGACGGATGGCCGCCGCCTGGCCGATCTCGCCGGTCGCATGGCCCGGCTGGCCGCCGACGCGGCCGGCCGGAAGATCCTGGTCGCCGGCTCGCTGCCGCCGCTCTTCGGCTCCTACCGCCCGGACCTGTTCGACGCCGCGCGGGCCCCGGCCCTGCTCGAGGTCCTGATCGGCGGCCTGGCGCCGCATGTCGATGTCTGGCTGGCGGAAACCCAGGGCTCGGTCGCCGAAGTGGCCGCCGTCGGCGCGGCGCTTGCCGGCGACGACAGGCCCCTCTGGCTGTCCTTCACCCTCGAAGACGAGGACCGCTCCGCGCCGAAACTGCGCTCCGGCGAACCGGTCGCGCAAGCGGCGGAGATCGCCGCCGAGCTCGGCGCGCAGGCGCTGCTGTTCAACTGCAGCCAGCCCGAAGTCATGCGCCCCGCCCTGGAGGTCGCACGGAATACCCTGGCGCGACTGGGCGCAGCGGCACGGACCGGCGCCTATGCCAATGCCTTTCCGCCGCAGATCCAAGGATGCCGAGGCGAATTCCCATCTGCACGAGATGCGGGCGGAGATCGATCCCCAGGGCTATCTGCGATTCGCCGAGACCTGGATGGCGGACGGCGCCTCGATCATCGGCGGCTGCTGCGGCATAGGTCCGCAGCATATCGCCGCGCTGGCTCAGGCCTTGCGCTAGTCGGCCAGCGTGTAGGCGACGACGGCTTCCGTCTTGCCCTTGACCCGGATCTCGCCGATCCTGCGGATCGCCACCCGCCCCTCGATCTGGCGTGCCGTCTCCGGCCCGATGACCACCTCGACGCCGCAATCCTTGGTGGCGGATTCGAGCCGGGAGGCGAGATTGACGGCATCGCCCAGGGCGGAATAGTCGAAACGCCGCTCGGAACCCATGTTGCCGACCACGCAGCGGCCGGTATTCACCCCGACCCCGATGGCGATACTGGGGACCGGCCGGCCCTCGGCCGCGGCCTCCTGCGCCAGCTCCCGGTTCAGCTTCACGATCGCCTGCAGCATGTTGCGCGCCGCCGTCACCGCCCGCACCGCATGATCCGGCTCGTCGAGCGGGGCATTCCACAACGCCATGATGCAGTCGCCGATATACTTGTCGATGGTGCCGCCCTGGGCCAGTACCGCATTCGAGAGCGGGGTCAGGATGCGATTGACGAGCTTGGTCAGGCGCTCGGGATCATCCTTCATGCCTTCCGAGATCGTGGTGAAGCCGCGGATGTCGCAGAACAGTATCGAGAGTTCGCGCACTTCCCCGCCCAGCTTCAGGTGCTGCGGATCCCGCGCCAGCTTGTCGACCATCTCCGGCGAGAGATAGTGGCTGAAGGCGCCGATGATCCAGCGCCTTTGCGCGCGCTCCTGCAGGTAGCTGAACCCGGTGCAGCCGACGACCGTCAGCAGCAAGGACAGGGATGGCGCCAGCGGCGGCACCCAGATCCGGCCGTAGCGCAGGACAAGATATGCGCCCAGCGCGATCAGGACGACGCCGCCGATGGCGGTGGCGGCGGCGCGCAGGATGCTGAAGCGGACCAGCATCAGCATGGCGAGCACCGCGGCAAGCAGGCAGAAGGCCAGTGCCGCAAAGCCCGGGGCAGGCGTGATGAACAGTCCGAGGCGGAGATTCTCGAGGATCGTCGCCTGTACCTCGGCACCTGAGAGCCGCGCATGGGTGGTCGCCGTCACCGGCGTCACGAAGGCATCCGACAGGGTCTTGTCGGCGCCGGCGGCGCTGAGCAGGCTGAGGCCGACGATTACCGTCCTGCCCTTGAAGTCGACCTCCGGGATCCAGCGCTCGCGGTCCAGCGCCTGGTAGTAGGAATAGGTGGTGATCCGGCGCGGTCCGCCGAAGAACTGGATCAAGGCGTCGGCCGGCACCCGAGGCGCCTTGTCCGCGCCCCCCGCCGCCGCCAGCACCTGCGACGCGAAAGCCTCCGTGCCGGGCGAGAGGCGGCGCCAGACGCCGTCGCTGTCGAGCTGCGCCGTCGGGAAGCCATAGGCGGCCTTCCCCGGCGCGATGAACGCCTGATAGGGAAGCGTCCTGATCGCTTCCTGGCGATTGGCATCGTCGACGACCGTGAGGTCCGCCGCCAGCACGTTGTCCGGTCCCAGTGCAGCGGCCAGGGCCGCGTCCGCCGCCGGATCCGCCGATGCCTCGGCGAAGATCACGTCAAGCGCCACGACCTTGGCGCCCGCCGAACGCAGGGTCTCGATCAGTTTCGCATGCAGGCTGCGCGGCCAGGGCCAGGGCAATCCGAGCTCGGCGAAGCTCGGCTCGTCGATCGCGACGACGATGGCATCGTCATCGGCGGGCACCGGCGGCCGAAAGGTCGACAGCCAGTCGAAGGCCCGCATCTCCAGCGCATGCCATTGCGGCGTCAGGCCGAGCAGCACCGCGATCGCCGCGGCACCGGCGCCGACCAGCATGCCGCGCAGGCCATCGGGCTTGCGCAGCGGCGCCGTCGACTGTCGGTCGCCGATCGCCATCGCGCTAGAACTTCACATGCGCCGAGAGCGCGATCGTGCGCCCCGGCGCGGCGAATCCGTCGACGATCTCCACATCCTCGTCGGTCAGGTTGAGCCCTTGCAGCTGCAAATCCAGATGGCGCTCCAGCGGCTGCCACGCGATCGAGAAGTTGGTGAGCGCCACCGTATCCAGTTCCGGCCCGCCGACGGCGGAATCCCGGTCGCCGACCAGGGTTTCCGACAGCGTCGCGCTGATCTGACTGGGATGCACCCAGGTGACGCCGAAGGTGGATTGCCAGTCCGGCACCAGGGGGATCCGATCGCCCTCGCCGCTGCCGCTGGTCGTCACCTCGGAATCCGCGAAGGTGACCGAGCCGAAGAGCCCAAGTCCGCCACCGAGCCAGGCATTGGCCGATGCGGTCACCCGCTCGATGCGCCCATCGTCGACATTGACGGTGCTCAGCGAATCGGTGATGCCCGCCGAAAAATCGGTCAACGTCTGGTGCTCGAATTCCAGCGCGGTGAAGAAGCGCTCGGACCATTCCGCATCCCAGCGGGCGATGGCGCTCTTCAGGGTTCCGCCGGCGGTGATCGGCGTCGGCGACGAGACCAGCCCGACCGTCGTCACGGGGGCGAGGGAAATGGCGGTCGGCGCCACCAGGTCTTCGCGATAGCCGAGGCGCAGCCATTGGCCGTCCACCGGCAGCCAGGCGACGCCGACGCGCGGCTGTACGCGCGTGCGTTCGACATCCGCGCCGTCGTCGAACCGCGTCAGGAACAGGCCGCCCTCCAGATTGACCCGGTCGCCGAGCTGGGCCGACAGGTCGACATAGGCCCGGCCGGTCAGCGGATCGACGTCGGTATGGGTCTGGTCGTCGGCAAGCGTGATGCCCTGCAGGGTCAGTTCCTCGTGGGTCTGGATGTCGCGATCCGTGGTCTGGCCCTCGACGCCGTAATGCAGCGTCAGCGGCCCGCGCTCCAGATTGTGGGCCAGGCCGAAAAACAGCGTCTGGTCATAGACGTGGGCATCGTTGTCGTCATCGAAGATGCCGAGCAGCTTGCGCTTGGCGCTGGCGTCGAGATCGGCACCGCTGGCGACGAAGGTGGCGTTGACGACATTCTTCGCGGCGAAACTGTGGCTGAAGCCGATTCCGGTTTCGTAGGCGGTCTGGTTGTTCTTGTCCTTGCCGCCGTCCGGCAACAGGGCCTCCGGCGTCCGGTCGAAGGCATCGCTGAACCGGCCCCAGACCAGCAGGCGGTCGCTGAGGGTCAGGTTGGTGCCGAGGAACAGGTTGGCGTTCTCGATGTTGTTCGGCGTCTGCAGGCGGTCGGCGTCGAAATCCGAGTGGCCGAAATTCGCGTAGAATGAGAAGGGTTGGACCTGGTTGCTGAAGCCCTGGAACTCGCCATCGGTGCTCCAGCCGGCTTCGCCGTCATCGTCCAGGAACAGCGATCCGCCGGTCGAGGTATCGAGGAACGGGCGGCGGAACAGGTCGGTGAACCGGTTGCGCGAGGCGATCGAAAGCGGATCGAGCAGCAGACCCTGGATCAGCGATGAATTGGCTTCGGGATTGCCCTCGTCGACGCCGCGAAACACCGACGGCCCGCGTTCGACCGAAGACTGGAAGAAGTGGCTGCTGGCGTCGAAGGAATTGAACAGCAGGTCGCCGTAATAGCGGCTCCATTCGTTGAGCCCGAGTTCGCTGAAGGCGGCGTTCAGATACGAGCCGCTGGCCTTCGACGCGGCCAGCGGACTGTAGACGCCGCCGCGCTTGCGATACCGATTGAAGGAGTCCCGGGCGTTGATCAGCGCCTGATCGGCCTCGGCCTCGTCCAGGGCGATCACGGTGCGGACCAGCGGGACCAGCGGATCGTTCGGATCGAGCCGGTCGGCGGCATCCAGGGTCTGTTGCGCCCGCTTGGTCTCGCCGTTCTGGTAGTAGCTGATGGCGAGGCCCAGCGAGGATTCCTCGACGGCCGGGTTCGCCGCCACCGAATCGAGGAAGGTTTCGCGGGCCTCGGCGACCTCGCCCCGCTGGATCTGCCACCGGCCCTTGGCCAGCAGGTTGACATAATAGGAAGGGTCGATCGCCTCGACCCGGTCGATCTGCACCTTGGCCTCGTCCAGCTTGTCGTGGTCGAGCAGGACGATGGCATAGTTCGACGGCGCGACCGGATCCTCGGGATCGAGCGCGATTGCGGTCTTGAAGGCGTCCTCGGCCTGCTGGGTGTCGCCATTGCCATCATAGGCGAGGCCGAGACTGTTCCAGGCATCGGCATTGCCGGGCGCCTCGGCGACGGCCCGTTTCAGGGTGGCGATCGCCAGGTCCGGGATCCAGTCGAGATCGCCCTGGATCGTGCCCTGCACGTTCAGCACATCGGTGTCGTCGGGATCGATCGCCACGGCCCGGTCAACCGCGACGCGGGCCTCCGCCTCCTTGCCGAGCAGGAGCGACACCTGCGCGATGAATACCGGGAAGCGGGAATCGCCCGGGAAATGCGGTTCCGCAGCCTGCAGCTGGGTCAGGGCCTCCGGCAGATCGCCGGCGATCGCGGCCAGCCAGGCCTGGCCCAGGATCTTGATCGCGGTTTCCGGATAGGCCTCGAGCCGGGCATTGAGGGCGTTGGCCTCCTCCCCCTTGCGGTCCAGGATCAGCGCCACATAGCGGCCGAGATCGGCGGAATACCGGCGCGTCGGGTCGAGATCGGCGGCGGCGGCCAGGAATCCCGCAGCCGCTTCCGCCCAGTGCCGCTCCAGCCCGAGAATCATCGCCTCGACCAAAGCCAGCCGCGCCGTCTGGCGGGGGGTGAGATCGCCGCGTTTGCGCGCTTCCGCCACGGCCTGGCGGGCCGCCTCGCGCCCTTCGAGCCGCAGGCCGGTTTCCGCCAGGGTCACCCAGTCCTCGGTGGCCCGGGCCTCCGGCGCCTTGGCCTTGGCCGCCGCCACGGCCGCGCGCATGTCCTTGGCCGTGAGGTCACTCAGCGGCAGCAGGGTAAAGGCGCTTCTGGCCGAGATGTGATAGAGCATCTGTTCCCGGCCGGGCGGGACGGCGAGCACGATCTTGGACGGCGCCTGGCCGATCGCAGCTACCGCCGCCTCGCCGGCGCCGACGGTGACGCTGCCCAGATCGTTCCTGAAGATCACGGTGCCGACGGTGACCACGAGGGTGCTTTTGCCGTCCGGCGCCACGTCGACCGACCAGTCGGTGCCACGGATGGCCGCGGTCGCCGAAGGCGTCTCGATATTCACCCCGGTCCCGCCGGTCGCGGCCCGGGCCCAGATGCGGCCGGCGCTGAGTTCGAGTTCCGCCGTGCCCCCGGCCGGCAGGGCCTTCACCGTCAGTTCGGAATTGCGGTGCATGCGGATCATCGTCTGATCGACGAAACGCAGGGCCAGGGCGCCGCGGGGGCCGGTCTTCAGGGCATCGCCGGTCAGCAGGTCCTGCTGCGCATCCGCCGCGCGCCAGTCCGGCTCGGTGATGAAACGGACCTGCTCGTCGCCATTCACCGAGATGATCTGTCCGGACGCGGCGCTCGAGCGCTCAACTTTGGCGATGGCAGGAACGGAAAGAAAATTCGCAAGAACGCAGATTCCTGCACTCGCCAGCAAAGCGAACTTTGTCCCAATTTGCATGCACCTGTCCCAACTCAATTGCCGCCATGCCGGGCGGCCGCTCCGCCGGGCCGGAAGTGCCCCGCGCCGACCGGCATCCTCGGCTAACTAGCGGAAATCCCGCCCGAGGGGAACCTCAAGCTCGCCCGGGCCCTGTGACCCGCGACACAGTCCCGGCCGCACCCGGACGGCGAAAAACCCTTTGATCGGGCCTGCTTTCGCGATAGCATTATTGACCAATCAGTCAAGTTTGGCCGGAAAAGGCCAACGACCCGCGCCTGCAGGAGGATGCCATGTCCCTATTGATCCGCGGCGGCACCGTCGTCACCGCCGAGCACATGACCCGGGCCGACGTCTATTGCGCGGACGGTGTCGTCAAGGCGGTCGGCGAGAAGCTGGAGGCGCCCGCCGGCGCGCGGGTGATCGATGCCGGCGGTCAATACGTGATGCCGGGCGGCATCGATCCTCATACCCACATGCAGCTTCCCTTCATGGGGACCGTGGCCTCGGAGGATTTCTTCACCGGCACCGCGGCGGCGCTCGCCGGCGGCACCACCATGATCATCGACTTCGTCATCCCGGCGCCGCAGACCTCGATTCTCACCGCCTACGACCAGTGGCGGGAATGGGCCGAGAAATCCTGCGCCGACTATTCCTTCCACGTCGCCATCACCTGGTGGAGCGACCAGGTCAGCAAGGACATGGAGACCTTGACCCGGGAACGCGGGGTCAACAGTTTCAAGCACTTCATGGCCTACAAGAACGCCATCATGGTGCCGGACGAGAACCTGGTGAAGAGCTTCTCGCGCTGCCTGGAACTGGGCGCCATCCCGACGGTCCATGCCGAGAACGGCGAACTGGTCTTCCACCTCCAGGCCGAGATGGTGAAACGCGGTATTACCGGTCCGGAGGGCCATCCGCTCTCCCGTCCGCCCGAGGTCGAGGGCGAGGCGGCCAACCGCGCGATCCGGGTCGCCCAGGTGCTCGGCGTGCCGATCTATATCGTCCACAATTCCTGCCGGGAATCGGTCGAGGCGATCATCCGCGCCCGCAACGAGGGCCAGAGGGTCTATGGCGAGGTCCTGGCCGGCCATCTCCTGGTCGATGATTCGGTCTATCGCAATCCGGACTGGAACTTCGCCGCCGCCCATGTGATGTCGCCGCCGTTCCGGCCCAAGGACCACCAGCGCGTCCTCTGGCGGGCGCTGCAGTCCGGCAACCTGCAGACCACCGCGACCGACCATTGCTGCTTCTGCGCCGATCAGAAGGCGATGGGTCGCGACGATTTCACCAAGATTCCCAACGGCACCGGCGGGGTCGAGGACCGGATGGCGGTGCTCTGGCATCACGGCGTCGGCACCGGCCGGCTGACGCCGTCGGAATTCGTCAAGGTGACCTCGGCGAATGCCGCGCAGATCTTCAACATCTATCCGCGCAAGGGCTCGGTCAGCGTCGGCGCCGATGCCGATCTCGTGGTCTGGGACCCGGAGGCCAGCCGGACGATCTCCGCCAGGACCCACCACCAGAAGGTCGATTTCAATATCTTCGAGGGCATGACGGTGAAGGGCAATCCGAGCCATACCGTCAGCCGCGGCAATGTGGTCTGGGAGAACGGCCAGCTGAACGTGACGCGGGGTGCGGGGCGCTACATCGACCGGCCGACCTTCCAGCCGGCGTTCGACGCCGCAAGACGGATGAATTCCGCCCGCGCACCGCGCGCGGTCCCGCGCAAAGCCGCGCAGTAGCCCGGAGATGCGCCGGGATTCCAACGCACCTGCCGGCGAAATCCGCCGTTTTACCCTGGAGAGCCGGCTGCTTGCCGGCAATCCGCTGGGCGATCCGACGGCGCGGGAGCTGCACGTCTACCTGCCGCCCGGCTACGACGGGACCAGATCCCTGCCCCTGCTGGTGGATCTGGTCGGCTTCACCGGTTCCGGCCAGTCCCATACCGGCTGGCGGGCCTTCACCGAGAACACCCCGGAGCGCCTCGACCGGCTCATCCACGAAGGGCGGATGGGGCCGGTCGTGGTCGCCTTTCCGGATTGCTACACGCGGCTCGGCGGCAACCAGTACATCAACAGCGCCGGCACCGGACGCTATGCGGATTACCTGACCGGCGAGGTTGTCCCCTTCGTCGAGCGGAGCATCGCCGGCGCCGGCGGTCCGGGCCGGCGCGGCTGCTTCGGCAAGTCCTCCGGCGGGTTTGGCGCCATCATCCATGCCATGGAGCACGCCGATTTCTGGTCGGCGGCGGCCTGCCATTCGGGCGACATGGCCTTCGACATCTGCTATCTGAGCGAGATGCCGGTGGTGCTGCGCGAACTCGCCAAGCACGGGAGTTCGATCGAGAAATTCATCGCCCATTTCGAGCAGTCGAAGAAGCCGACCGAGAAGGAGATCACCGTCATCATGATGCTGGCCATGGCGGCGCATTACGACCCGGATCCCGCCCAGTTCCTCGGCCTGCGCCTGCCGGTCGATCTCGAGACCTGCACCGTCATTCCCGAGCGCTGGGCGAACTGGCTGCGCTACGATCCGGTGCGGCTGGCGGCCGGGCACGCCACCCAGCTCCGGAGCCTGAAGGGGCTCTACATCGACTGCGGCAACGAGGACCAGTTCCACCTGCAATATGGCTCGCGCCAGCTGAGCAAGGCGCTGGACGCGCTGGATATTCCGCATCTTTACGAGGAATTCGCCGACGACCATTCCAGCGTCGACTACCGCATGGACGTCAGCCTGCCGTTCCTGGAAAAGGCATTGCGGGCGTGATGAAGCGGGATGCGTTCCGGCCGCGCCGCGCCGGCCTGTGGCTGACCCTGCCGATGCTGCTGCTGCTCGCCGGCTGCCAGGACTGGGACTGGCGGGCGGCCGGTCGCGACATCCTGCAGTCGCTGTGCCTCCAGGCGGACAACTGCGCGACCGACGAATAAGCGAGATGGATACAGCTGAATAGACAAGACCCCGGCCGGTTTCCCGGTCGGGGTCAAGTTGGTCCCAGAGTTTCTTAAGTCTTAGCGGGTCAATCGAGGTCGGCGCCAGCCTAGTTCAAATTTTCCGACGGCTCAAGCTGTATCCGACCTCGGGCAGACCGCTACATGCCCTGGGCTTTTTCAATGACATCATGGGTCCAGGCACCTTCCGGCTTCTTGGTGATGACCGGATCGGAGCCGCCCGACATCAATGTCGCGATGGTGCGGTCATAGGCCGCCTCGTCCAGCCAGCCGGTGCCCTTCGGGTTGGTGCCGACCAGCTTGGCGATTTCTTCCATCATCGTCTTCTGGTGGGCCTCGGTCTGGGCACCGGTCTCGTCGTTGTCGAGGACGATCTTCACCGCCTCGTCCTGATGCGCGACCGCGTAGTCCCAGCCCTTCATCGAGGCCTTGATGAAGCGGGCGAGCTTGTCGACCATGGCCGGGTCCTGCAGGCTCTTCTCCAGGGTATAGACGCCGTCCTCGAGGGTGGCGACGCCTTCATCCTCGTACTTGAAGGTGATCAGGTCCTCCGGCTTCACCCCGGCCTCGATCACCTGCCAGTACTCGTTGTAGGTCATCGTCGAGATGCAGGCCGCCTGCTTCTGCAGCAGCGGGTCGACGTTGAAGCCCTGCTTCAGCACCTCGACCCCGCCGGCCGACCCGTCGGTCTTGTAGCCGAGCTTGTTCATCCAGTTGAGGAACGGGTACTCGTTGCCGCCGAACCAGACGCCCAGCGTCTTGCCGGGAAAATCCGCCGGGCTGGCCACGCCGCTGTCCTTGCGGCAGGTCAGCATCATGCCCGATTTCTGGAAGACCTGGGCGATGTTGACCAGCGGCACGCCCTTTTCCCGCGTCGCCATGGCCGAAGGCATCCAGTCCAGCACCACGTCGGCGCCGCCGCCGGCGATCACCTGGCTGGGGTTGATGTCCGGGCCGCCGGCCTTGATGGTGACGTCGAGGCCGACCTCGTCATAGAAGCCCTTGGCCTTCGCCACGTAGTAGCCGGCGAATTGCGCCTGGGTGACCCATTTCAGCTGCAGCGTCAGCTTGCCGGGCACCTGCTGCTTGGATTGGTAGGCGAAGATCGCGACGGCGGCGACGATCACCGCAACCACGATGGCCCCTATTAGCTTTTTCATGTCCTGCCTCTCTTTTCTTTGTTGATGGTCATGATCGGTATGAAGGATGCCAGAAAGTGAAGGTCCGCTCGAGTACTGCCAGCAGGCCGTAGGAGAGCGAGCCCGCCAGGGCGGCAACCGCGATGGTCGCCCAGACCACATCCACGTTCATCCGGCCCACCTCGACGCTGATGCGAAAGCCGAGGCCGGCGGTCGGCGAGCCGAAGAATTCCGAGACGATGGCACCGATCAGCGCCAAGGTCGAATTGATCTTGAAGGCGTTGAACAGGAAGGGCAGCGCCACCGGCAGCCGCAGCTTCAGCAAGGTCGGCCAGTAGCCGGCACCGTAGGAGCGCATCAGGTCCTGCAGCATCCGGTCGGCGGCCGCGAGACCCGCCAGGGCATTGATCAGCATCGGGAAGAAGATCATGAACACGATGACCGCGGTCTTCGATTCCCAGCCGAAGCCGAACCACATCACCATGATCGGCGCGATGCCGATCACCGGAACCGCGCTGATGAAGTTGCCCAGCGGCAGGAGCCCCCGCTGCAGGAACGGACTGCGGTCGACCAGCAAGGCCACCAGGATGCCCAGGCCGTTGCCGATGACAAATCCCGCCAGCACCGCCTTGAGGAAGGTCTGCCGGAAATCGCCGGCCAGCGTTCCGGCCTCGCGCAGGAGCGCCAGCCAGATATCGGCCGGGGCCGGAAGCAGCACCTTCGGGATCGCGAAACCGACGGCGGCGATCTGCCAGAAATAGAGCAGGGTCAGGCCGAACAGGGCCGGCACCAGGATGTTGCGCAGGCGGTCCGGCGGCATCGCTGCGACATGCTGCATGGTCTGCCAGGCGAAGCAGGCGATCCCGGCCGCCGCCAGCCACAGGCCCGGCGCCAGCGATCCCTGCTGCAACTCGGCGCTGGGCAGCAGCAGCGGCCCGAGCCCGACGACCAGCAGGCCGAGGGGCCCAAGATATTGCCAGACCGCACCGTGAGCCCAGTGCCGCAGCCAGATGCCGCCGACGCACAGCAGGGCCGCGCCGGCGATCAGGCAGCCCATGGCGTCGGGAAAATTCGACCAGAAGGCGGAATCGTCGTCATAGACGCCGACCGACGGCCCCAGGCTGGCCAGGGTCAGCAACCCGCCAAGGATGGCAGCGGTCGGCAGGTGCCGCAGCCGTTTCATGGCCGCCACCCGGTGCGCCCGAGCGTCAGGCGCTCGATCCCGCCGATGACATAGACCATGCCCGCACCCAGAATCGCCGCCATCAGCAGCGCCGACCAGATCTGCGTCGTCTGGCCGTAATAGCTGCCGCTGAGCAGGCGGGCGCCGAGACCCGCCGTGGCGCCGGTCGGCAGTTCACCGACGATGGCACCGACCAGACTGATGGCGATGGCGACCTTGAGGCTGGCGAAGAGGAAGGGGATCGAGGCCGGCACCCGGAGTTTCCAGAAGATCTGCGCGGTGCCGGCGCTGTAGGTCCGCATCAGGTCGATCTGCAGCGGATCCGGCGAGCGCAGGCCCTTCACCATGCCGATCGCCACCGGGAAGAAGCAGAGATAGGCGGAGATGATCGCCTTGGGCACCAGGCCGGTCAGTCCGACATTGCCCAGGACCACGATGATCATCGGCGCGATGGCCAGGATCGGCACCGTCTGCGAGGCGATGATCCAGGGCATCAGGCTGCGGTCCAGGGTGCGGATATGGACGATCCCCGCCGCCAGCAGCATGCCGAGAATGGTGCCCATGGCGAAGCCGAGCAGGGTCGCCTCGCCGGTGACCTCGGCGTGGTGCACGAGCGAACGCTTGCTGGTCACGCCGACCCCGAACGTGGTCTTGATGAACTCGGTCGCGATCTGATCCGGGCTGGGCAGAACCGGGCGGTCCATGCTCCAGCTGGCGGACACCAGGTCGCCCAGTCCCCATTCCGCATCGGTCGCATCGAGGCGCTCGATCACCTGCGGCGCGTTGAGCACGACGGCCAGGCCGTACCACAGCACGATGATGACGCCGACGATGCAGGCGACCGGCAGGACGGGACCGCGCGTCGACAGGATGTCGCGGAGGCTAGTCATCGTAGGAATGGCCGGCGCGCAGCCCCATCCGGACCCGGTGCGCGAGCTCGACGGCTTCCGGCGTGTCGCGGGTATCGAGGGTTCGGTCGGCCGGCAGGTTGCTGTCGATCACGTCGATGATCCGGCCGGGCCGGGCGCTCATGATGACGATGCGGGTCGACAGCAACACCGCCTCGTCGATCGAATGGGTGACGAAGATCACCGTCTTGCGCGTCTTCTCCCAGATCCGCAGCAGCTCCTCGTTCATGTGGTCGCGGGTGATCTCGTCTAGGGCGCCGAACGGCTCGTCCATCAGCAGAAGGTCGGGATCGAAGCTCAGGGCCCGGGCGATCGAGACGCGCTGCTGCATGCCGCCGGACAGCTGCCAGGGAAACTTGCGCTCGAAGCCGTCCAGTCCCACGAGGCTGAGGTATTGCTGCGCCCGTGCGGCGCGCTCCGGCTTCGGGACACCCATGATTTCGTGCGGCAGCTCGACGTTGCGCTGGATCGTGCGCCAGGGATAGAGCGCCGGCGCCTGGAAGATGTAGCCGTAGTCGCGCCGCAGGCGGCACTCCCTCGGCGTCACGCCGTTGACCAGGACATCGCCCTCGCTCGGCTGTTCCAGGTCGGCGATGATCCGCATCAGGGTGGTCTTGCCGCAGCCGGAGGGGCCGATGAAGGAAACGAACTCGCCACGCCGCACCTGCAGGTCGATGTTCTGCAAGGCATGCACCGGGGCGTCCGCCGTCTCGAAGGTCAGGCTGAGATTGCGGATGTCGATGATCAGGTCGTCGCCGGTCACGCCGTTCTCCCGTTGGCTGGCTGCGGCCGGCAGCCTGCCATGATTCGCCCCCGCGGCGCCATGCGACCCGACGCGGCCCGCCGGGACGCCGGTGTCAGGCGGCATTCGCCCGGTCCACCATGGCCCGCAGCAGGACGTCGCAGCCGGCGGCGCAATCGTCCTTGGTGGCGTTCTCGACCTCGTTGTGGCTGATGCCGTCCTCGCAGGGGATGAAGACCATGGCGGTCGGCGCCACCCGGTTCATGTAGCAGGCGTCATGGCCGGCGCCGGAGATGATCGGCATCGACTGGAATCCCAACTCCGCGGCGCCCTTGGCGACCGCCGCAACGCAATCCGCGTTGAACTTCACCGGGGGCGAATACCAGATCTCCTTGAAGTCGAGTTCCAGCCCGTTTTTCTTCGCCGCGTCCTCGGCCGCCGCCTTGGCTTCGGCGGCCATCTTGGACAGGGTCTTGTCCTCGGGATGACGCAGATCAATCGTGAAGAACACCTTGCCCGGGATGGTGTTGCGCGAATTCGGGCTGCACTGGACCATGCCGACGGTGGCGCAGGCGAAGGGCTGGTTGTCGTGGCCGATGCGGTTGATCGCCGAGATCACCTGCGCCGCGCCGACCATGGCATCCTTGCGCACCTTCATCGGTGTCGGTCCGGCATGGGCCTCCTGACCGGTCATCACCACCTCGAACCAGCGCTGCCCCTGGGCGCCCTGGACGACGCCGATGGTTTTCTTCTCGTGCTCGAGGATCGGGCCCTGCTCGATATGGGTCTCGAAGAAGGCGTGGATCTGCCGGCCGCCGACCGGCTCGTCGCCGGCATAGCCGATGCGCTTCAGCTCCTCGCCCATGGTCTTGCCGGCGGTATCGGCCCGCGAGAGCCCGTAATCGAGGTCGAACACCCCGGCGAAGACCCCGGACGCCACCATGGCGGGGGCGAATCGCGAGCCCTCCTCGTTGGTCCAGATGGCGGCCTCGATCGGGCGCAGGGTCTCGTAGTTGAGATCGTTCAGCGAGCGGATCACCTCCAGCCCCGCCAGCACCCCGTAAACCCCGTCGAACTTGCCGCCGGTCGGCTGGCTGTCGATATGGCTGCCGGTCATCACCGGGGCGAGGCTGTTGTCCTTGCCCGGGCGGCGGGCGAAGACATTGCCCATCCTGTCGATCTTGATCGAACAGCCGGCATCCTTGCACCAGCGGATGAAGAGATCGCGGGCCTGCTTGTCGAGATCGGTCAAGGCCAGGCGGCAGACGCCGCCCTTCTCGGTGGCGCCGATCTTCGCCATTTCCATCAGGCTGTCCCATAGACGGTCGGAATTGACGCGCAGATTCGTCGCCACGGCCTGTCTCCCTGTTGCGGCTTCGGGTCCCTAACCCACGAAAGCCTCGCCTCGCTTATCCGGGCTGGCCGGCTTCCGCCGCCGCCCGGTTTCCTCGATCATATTCGCCGCCTGACCGGTCGGTCAATTCGCCCCCAGCCGCTGCGCCTACATCCGCTGCGCCCACGGCCACTCTGGGCGCCCGCGCCATCGCCTATTCCGCTGCCTTGCGGTAGGGGTTGCGCGGGTCCTGGGTCCAGTTCAGGTAGGGCTTGCCGGTATCGACCGATTGCATCGAGATGCAGTCCGGCACCGGGCAGACATGGGCGCAGAGATTGCAGCCGACGCATTCCGCCTCGATCACCTCGTAGCGGCGCTTGCCGTCGACCCGCGTCGCGGCGATCGACTGGTGCGACGTGTCCTCGCAGGCGATGTGGCAGAGTCCGCACTGGATGCATTTGTCCTGGTCGATCCGGGCGATCGACTTGTAGTTGATGTTGAGGAACTGCCAGTCGGTGACGTTCGCCACCGCCTTGCCGCGGAAATCCTCGATGGTCCGGTATCCCTTTTCGTCCATCCAGTTCGACAGGCCGGTGATCATGTCGTCGACGATGCGGAACCCGTAATGCATCGCCGCGGTGCAGACCTGCACGGTTCCCGCCGACAGCGCGATGAATTCCGCCGCATCGCGCCAGTTGGCGATCCCGCCGATCGCCGAGATCGGCAGGCCGCGGGTTTCCGGGTCGCGGGCGATGTCGGCGGTCATGTGCAGCGCGATCGGCTTCACCGCCGGTCCGCAATAGCCGCCATGGGTGCCCTTGCCGTCGACGGTCGGCGTCGGTGCCATGATGTCGAGATCGATCGAGGTGATCGAGTTGATGGTGTTGATCAGCGACACCGCATCGGCGCCGCCTTCCATTGCCGCCCGGGCCGGCTTGCGGATGTCGGTCACGTTCGGCGTCAGCTTGACGATCACCGGCATGCGGCTGTGCTGCTTGCACCAGCGCGCCACCATGCCGACATATTCCGGCACCTGGCCGACGGCGGAGCCCATGCCGCGCTCGGACATGCCGTGCGGACAGCCGAAATTGAGCTCGATCCCGTCGGCGCCGGTGTCCTCGATCGCCTTCAGGATGTTCTTCCAGTTCGCCTCCTCGCAGGGCACCATCAGCGAGATGATGACGGCGCGATCCGGCCAGTCGCGCTTCACCTGCTTGATCTCGCGCAGGTTCACCTCCAGCGGCCGATCGGTGATCAGCTCGATGTTGTTGAAGCCGATCATCCGGTCGGCGCCGTAATGCAGCGCGCCGTAGCGCGAGCTCACGTTCACCACCGGCGGGTCCTCGCCGAGCGTCTTCCAGACCACACCGCCCCAGCCGGCCTTGAAGGCGCGCACCACGTTGTATTCCTTGTCGGTCGGCGGCGCCGAGGCCAGCCAGAACGGATTGGGCGACCGGATGCCGATGAAATTCGAGCGGATGTCGGCCATGGATGCCTCCTCCTAGCTGCCGGCGCGCAGATAGCGATCGATCGCGAGCGCCGCGCGCTTGCCGTCCTCGACGCCCTGCACCGTGAGATCGATGCCAGTCGCGGTACAGTCGCCGCCGGCGAAGACACCGGGCAGCGAGGTCTGCATCTCCTCGTTGACGGCGATCCTGCCGCCGGAGAGTTCCAGCGCCTCCTGCGCGGCGCCGTTGACCGGGTCCTTCACCAGCATCTGGCCGATCGCCTTGAAGACCGTGTCGCAGAGCAGGCTGAAGGAGTCGCCGGTGCCGCTGAGGCGGCCCTCGGCGTCGAGCTGCGTGTACTCGAATTCGATCTCCCGCACCGCGCCCCGATGCCCGATCAGACGCCTGGGCCGCGCCCAGTGCTTGATCTTCACGCCGTTCACCTGGGCGAAGTCCTGCTCATGGGCGGTGGCGCTCATATGCTCGGGACCGCGCCGGTAGACCAGGGTCACATCCTCGGCGCCGAGCCGCTTCGACTGCACGGCGATGTCGATCGCGGTATTGCCGCCACCGATCACCACCACCTTGCGCCCGACCTTCAGCCTTGCCTTGTCCTCGGCCTGGCGCAGGTCGGAGATATAGCGGACTGCATCCTCGACCCCGCTCAGCTCCTCGCGCTCGAGGCCGAGGGCGTTGACCCCGCCCAGTCCCAGCCCCAGGAACACCGCATCGAAATCGCGGCGCAGCTGGGCCAGGGTCACGTCGCGGCCGAGGACGGTCGCGGTCTTCGCGGCGATGCCGCCCAGCGACAGGATGAAGGCGACTTCGCGCTGGGCGAAGTCGTCGACGGTCTTGTAGGCGGCGATGCCGTATTCGTTGAGGCCGCCCAGTTTGTCGCGCGCCTCGTGGATGGTCACCGCATGGCCCAGCAGCGCCAGGCGATGGGCGCAGGACAGGCCGGCCGGGCCGCCGCCGACCACCGCCACCGACTTGCCGCTCGGCGCCGCCCGGACGAAGGGCTGGACGCCCGCCGCGAACAGCTGATCGGTGGCGAAACGCTGGAGGGCGCCGATATTGACCGGCTTCGCCTCGGAATGGTTCCGCACGCAGGCATCCTCGCAGAGGATCTCGACCGGGCAGACGCGGGCACAGATGCCGCCCATGATGTTCTGCTCCAGGATCTTCCCGGCGGCACCCAGGACGTTGCCGGTATTGATCATCCGGATGAAGTTCGGGACGTCGATCGAGGTCGGGCAGGCCTCGGTGCAGGGGGCATCGTGGCAGAAGTAGCAGCGGCTGCTCTCGACCAGGGCCTGCTTGCGGTCCAGCGGCGGCTTCACGTCGGCGAAGTTCGCCGCGATCTCGGTCAATGACAGCCTGGCGGCCCGGATGTCGGGTTGCGACTCGTCGCTCATGCTCCCTCCTCCATGCATCCCGCTTGTGTCGCGGCGGCCCTTCCGGACGGGCACTTCCTTGCCGGACTCACATAACAAATCCCGGCCGGCCGAACAATATAATTTTGACCATTTGGTCAAATTGATCTTATTATTCCTGCCCCGAGCCTCCCATTCATGGGACGCGGGGTGTTAGGTTTTGCCGTGAGGGGATCAGATATTGACCGCAGCCAAAGCCAGCCCACCCGATCCGGCATCCACCAGGCGACAGGCCGCGGCCAAGCGGCCGCCCACCCAGCGGGAGGTCTCGCGCGCCACCATCGAGCGGCGGATCCTGGCGGCGGCGGAATTGGTCTTCGCCGACACGGGCTATGCCGGCGCCACCACCGGCGAGATCGCCCGGCGGGCGAGTCTGCCCAAGCCCAATCTGCACTACTACTTCAAGACCAAGGAGGAGCTCTACCAGCGGGTCCTCACCGACATCATCGACGACTGGCTGGGCTCGGCCGACCAGATCGTGCCCGGCGCCGAGCCCGACGTGGCGCTGCGCGCCTATATCCGCGGCAAGATCGAGCTGGCGCGGGCGAAGCCCCTCGCCTCCCGCGTCTTCGCCAATGAAATCATCCACGGCGCGCCGCATCTGAAGCCGTTCCTCGAGACCAAGCTGCGCGACTGGGTGGAGACCAAGACCGCCGTGATCCGCGGCTGGATCGCGGCCGGGAAGATCAAGCCGGTCGACCCCTATCACCTGTTCTTCGTGATCTGGGCGGCGACCCAGACCTACGCCGATTTCGAGGCCCAGATCTGTGCCGTGCTGCGGCGCGACCAGCTCGGCGCGGCGGATTACGACCTCGCCGCCGCGCAGCTCGGCGGCCTCATCCTCGACGGCGTCAGGAATCGCTGATCTCCTGGACCGGCGCCACGCATTGCGCCGGCCACCAGGGCGCGGAACGCGCCGGCCACCAGGGCGCGGAACGCGCCGGGCGGATTGACAGCCTGTCGCCATCGGTGCGAGATGACCGGCCAGCGATTCAGCCGGGAAACGTCCGTCATGCCGACCCCACCAGCAATTCGAGCCTCTCTCCTCGCCGCCGCCACGATCCTCGCTGGTGCGGCAATCTCCGCCGGCCCGGCCGGCGCCGGCGGCGCGCCGGTGGCAATCGTCGAGGATGTCGGCACCGGCGTCAGCCAGGTCTCGCCGATGGATCTCCTGAGCGCCGGCGATCGCATCGAACTCGCTCCGGATCAGAGTATCATCATCGGGTATTTTTCCACCTGCACGCGAGATTTCGTGCATGGCGGCACGGTGACGGTCCAGCCCGACGGCTCCCAGGTGGAGGGTGGCGAGATCCAGAGCCAGAAGATGAAATGCGCCGCCGGCACCATGGATCTCACGGCCGAGCAGCTGGCGCAGAGCGCCGCCCTCGCCTACCGCGACCCCAACAGCAACGATCCCCTGCAGCCGCAGACCACGGTCGACAGCACCCAGCCGGTGATCGTCGCCCCCGACCTGAAGGAAGTGGTGCTCGAGGACCTGCGCCGCCATGAGAAGCGGACCTTGACGCTCGACGCCGACGGCATGGGCGACTTCGCCGCACTTGGCATCACCCTGCGTCCCGGCGGGGTCTATGTGGTGAGCGGGGGCAAGCGCGCTTTGGTCTTCAAGGTCGACGGTGCCGCGGTCGCCGCGCCTCTGCCGATCCTCGTCCGCCTCATTCGTCTCTAGCGCTGCCGGGGATGCGCCGCCGGAAGATCCTCGCCGCCCTGCTGATCAGCATCGCCTCGGCCGTCCTCGGCGGCGCCATCGCCTGGCCGACCAACCAGGGGCTCTCGGTCGATCTCCTCTATCTCTTCGGCAAGCTGGCCGGCCGCGACAAGACCGCCGAACGTTCGCCCGACGTGGTCATCGTCGCCATCGACGAGACGACCTATTACGACGCGCCGGACTTCCAGAACAAGCCGCATGCCTTCTGGACGCCGTTCCTCGGCAGCGTCGTCGACAAGATGCTGGACAGCGGCGCCAAGGTCATCGGATTCGACCAGATCTATTCGACCAGCGCCGACACCGATCTCGACGGCTATGGCCGGGCGCTGAAGAACTTCGACCAGCCCTTCCTGCTGGCGCTGCACAAGGGTGCGGCCGACGGGCGGATCGTCCTAGGCAAGGCGCAGCACCGGCACATCACCCAGCCGACGGCGGCGCAGATCTTCGCCGTCGGCGATACAGGCAACCTGCGGTCCCTGAACCTGAGCGAGGATCCCGACGGGGTCCTGCGCCGGCTGCCGCTGGCGGTGGACGAAGGCAATGAGCGCCTGCCGACCATGGCGACCGAACTCGCGGCCCGCGGTGCCGGCCGTGCCATCGCCTTCGAACCCGATGGCAGCCTCGATCTGGGGGCCCGGCGCTACGCCGACCCGACCCGCGGCATTCTGATCGACTTCCGCCCCTGGCTCGGTCCCCTGAACGCCTACTCGCTCGGCGACCTCTATGCCTGCGCCAAGGCCGGGGACGATGCCTATTTCCGCGAGAATTTTGCCGGACGCATTGTCGTCCTCGGCCAGATCCTCGATACCGAGGATCGCCGGCTGACCTCGGCGCGGCTGGCCGATGCGCCGGAATCCTATATCGCCAAGCCCTGCGTCCTGCCGGCCGATGCGACCCATGCGATCGGCCGGTCGCTGATGCCCGGCACCGTCCTGATCGCCGCCGGCATCGACAACCTGCTCCGCGATGCGCCGCTCCGCCCGGCGAGGCCGCTCTCCGCCGCCATCGCCATCTGGGTCCTCACGGCAATCGCCACCTTCGCCGCCATCCGCCGCGCCTCGCCGCGGTCGGTCACCCTGATCATCGGCGGCACCGCCCTTGCCTGGACCCTGGCGGCGGCGATCGCCTTCGATTTCGGGCGGGTGGCGCCACTGGTCTCCGGCTGGGCGGCGCTGGCCCTGGCGCTCGGATTCATCTTCGCCTGGCGCATCCTGAGCGGCGACCGCGCCCGGCTCGGCCTCGCCCGCGCCTTTGCACTCTATCTGCCGCAAAGCGAGATCGACCGGCTCCTGCAGGAGGAGAAGCCGCCGGTGCTCGGCGGCGAGGAGCGCCCGGTTACCATCCTGTTCTCGGATATCGCCGGCTTCACCGAACGCTCCGAGCACCGCGCCCCGGCCGAGCTGGTCGCCGATCTCAATGCCTATTTCGGCCGGATGACCGAGATCGTCGAGGCGCATGGCGGCTTCGTCGACAAATTCATCGGCGACGGGCTGCTGGCGGTCTTCGGCGCCCCCCTGCACGATCCCGACCACGCCGCCAAGGCGGTCGCGGCGGCACTCGACATGCTAGGCGCCCTCGACGCCCCGGCGCATCCGCTGCGGCTCGGACCCGACCATCCGATCGCCATCCGCATCGGCATCCACAGCGGCGCGGCGGTGGTCGGCAATATCGGCTCGCCCAAGCGATTCAACTACACCGTGATCGGCGATGCGGTGAATCTCGCCGCGCGGCTGGAGGGCGTTGCCAAGCTCTACGGCGTTCCGCTGGTGGTCAGCGAGACGACCCGCGCCGGCTGCGGCGAAGCCATCCCCTGCCGCGAACTCGATACCGTCCGGGTGGTCGGCCGCGGCCAGCCGGTGCGGCTCTATCAGCCGCTTGCCCCGGCGGAAGCGGCGCGCCTCGACCTCGAAGGCTTCGCGGAAGCCCTTGCCGCCTGGCGCAGCGGCCGCTTCGCCGCCGCCGCACAGGCCTTCGAAAACCTCGCAGCACAGGATGCGGCGGCCGCCAGGTTCGCCGCCCGGGCCAGGGATTTCGCCCTGGCGCCGCCGCCCGCCTGGCAGGGCATCACCGACCTCGCCAGCAAGGGCGGCTAGGGCGACGCCGCGGCCGGGTCAGAACGCCGTCTGGGCGATGAGGTCGTCGAGCTTGCCCTGGTCCCAGGCGGCCGAGACCGGCTTGCCGCCGTCGAGCCTGGCAACCCGGCCGGGCTTCAGGATCAGCCGGTCCTCCTGGGCGATGCTGGGCAGGCTCCGCATGCTGGAACCGCGATCGGCAACGTCGACCGCGCCTTCGAGGACATAGACCCGGGTCCGGGCGCCCTCGGCCTCGACGATCCAGTCGGTCGAGCGCACCCCCGCCACCGCCGTGCCGGTGGCGATCTCGAAGCGCGAACCCGTCTTCGCCTTGGCCACCACCGCCCGAAGGACGCCGGTCTCCAGGGTCATCGCCGCGTCGCGTTCGGCAGCCGTGGCATCGAAGGCGAACTGGTCCAGCGTCAGCTTGGTGAACTCGCTCAGGCTGACCGTCGAGCCGTCAAGAAAGGCAAGCTTCGCCCGCGCATCCGCCAGGGTGATGACAAGGTCGCCGGCCCGAAGCTCGGCGCCGACCGCCAGCGGCGTCCGGGCGCCCTCCCGCTGCAGGAAGACGTTGCCCCTGAGCTTGACCACCTTGCCGATCGCCGGGGCCGCGGCGGCGCCCGGACGGATCAGGCTGCGACCGCCGGCCAGCGCCGCCAGGATGACAGCGATCAGGCCCCGCAGCACCGACCGTCGACCCGATTTCAATGGCTTCGTCATCGCGAAAACCCGTCACAAGGTATTGCTCGCGCGATGCTACACCAGTTTGACGGGGCGGCCAAAGTCGCGTGCCCGGCTTCCCCGGCTGAGGGACGCGCCGGGGACATGCCGGGACTCCGGGCCCCGGCGCGGTAAGACATTGATTGCGGGTGGTTTTCGGCACAGCGGGTGACCCGGCGCCGCTAGCCCTTCTTCGGCAGCCGCGCCAGCAGCGGATCGGTGATCGCCGGCGACAGCGCCCCGATCAGCCAGGCCATGAAGGCGGTCGGGAACGGAAAGGCGATGCGGGCGCGGTTGGCTTCGAGGCCGCGCTTCACGATGGCGGCCGCACGGTCCGCCGGCATCAGGAACGGCATCGGAAAATCGTTGACCGCGGTCATCGGGCTTTTCACGTAGCCCGGCATGATGACGCTGACGCCGACACCGCGGGCTGCCACCTCGCCGCGCAGGGCCTCGCCCCAGACCTTCACCGCCGCCTTGGAGCCGCAATAGGCCGGCGCACCGGGGAATCCGCGATAGCCGGCCAGCGAACTCATGAGGCCGATCTGTCCCCGGCCCCGCTGCAGCATCGCCGGCAGGATCGGCAGCACGGTATTGAGGACGCCGTCCAGATTGACGGCGAAGATCTCGCGGGTCTGCGCGTCGCTCTCCGCGCCGCCCAGAGTACCACCGGAAATACCGGCATTGGCGATCACCAGATCGAGCGGGCGGCGGCGGTCGGCTGCCAGGATCCAGTCCGCTGTCGCCGTGCGATCGGTGACGTCGAGCGGCTCGAGCGCCACCTCGGCGCCGCGGCCCCGGCAGGCGGCGGCCGTGGCCTCGAGGCGTGCCCGCGCCCGGCCGCCAAGCACCAGCCCGACTCCCGGCGCCGCCAGCGACTCGGCCAAAGCGATGCCGAGTCCCGAACTCGCCCCGGTGATCAGGATCGACGTGAACTTCGCCATGCGCCCCCTCGCTGCTTGCCTTGATACCGGCCATCAACGAAGATAGCGGCAAGCCGCGATGCCGCGCCACAACCGAGAATTGGCGGCATCGCGTCGGGGTCATCGAGGGGATCGGACTTGGCCATTGCCAGCATGACGGGCTTTGCGCGCACCAGCGGCGCCATCGAGAGTTTCACCTGGACCTGGGAGCTGAAATCCGTCAACGGCCGCAATCTCGACATCCGCTGCCGCGTCCCCACCGGCTTCGAGGCGCTGGAGAATTTCGTCCGCACGGCGACCGCGGAAAGGCTGAAACGCGGCAATCTCGCGGTCACCCTGACGGTGGAGGATGCCGGCTCGCGCGGCCGGCTCAACGTCAACCGCGAGGCCCTGGGCCAGGTCCTCGCCGTCATCCGCGAGCTCGAATCCCAGATCGAGGCCGCGCCGCCGCGGCTCGACGGCCTGCTCGGTCTCAAAGGCGTCATGGAGATCGAACTGCCGGTGATCGATGCGGCAACCGCCGAGCGCCGCCAGCAAGCGGTGCAGGCGAGCTTCGGCAAGGCCCTCGCGGAACTTGCCAGCATGCGGCTCGCCGAGGGCGCACGCCTGCAGAAGATGGTCGAGGGGCATCTGGTCGAGATCGACCGGCTGCGTCGCGCCTCGGCGGAGAATGCCGGCACCCAGCCGGCGGCGATCCGGCTCCGCCTCGAAAAGCAGATCGCCGAGCTGATGCCGGCCGGGATCAGCCTTGGCGACGAACGGCTCGCCCAGGAGGTCGCGCTCCTGGCGGGCAAGGCCGATGTACGCGAGGAACTCGACCGGCTGCATGCCCATGTGGCGGCGGCGCGCGACCTGCTCGCCGCCGGCGGCGCGGTCGGCCGGAAGTTCGATTTTCTCTGCCAGGAATTCAACCGCGAGGCGAATACGCTCTGCTCGAAAAGCGCCGATCTGGCGCTGACCAGCCTCGGCATCGAGCTGAAATCGGCGATCGAGCAGCTGCGCGAGCAGATCCAGAATATCGAATAGATCTGGCGGAAATGACGGGACCCTTGAAGCGATGAACGGATTTGTCGAAGTCCAGCGGCGCGGCCTGATGCTGGTGCTCTCCTCGCCCTCGGGGGCGGGCAAGACCACGATCTCCCGCCGCCTGCTGGCGCTGGAGCCGCAGCTGGCGATGTCGGTATCGGCGACCACGCGGCAGAAGCGGCCGGGCGAGACATCGGGCATCGACTATCATTTCGTCGAGCTCACCGAATTCAACCTGATGGTCAATCGCGGCGAGCTCCTGGAACATGCCAAGGTCTTCGGCAACTACTACGGCACGCCCAGGGCGCCGGTGGCGACGGCCCTCGCCCAGGGGCGGGACATCCTCTTCGACATCGACTGGCAGGGCACCCAGCAGCTGGTGGAGAGTGCCCGGGACGACCTGGTCAGCGTCTTCATCCTGCCACCCTCGACCCGCGACCTGGAGAAGCGCCTGAAGGCGCGGGCCCAGGACAGCGCCGATGTCGTCGCCCATCGCATGGCCAAGGCGGCCGACGAGATGAGCCACTGGGCGGAATACGACTATATCGTCGTCAATCACGATATCGAGGCGAGCGTCGCCCAGGTGCGCGCGATCCTGATCGCCGAGCGGCTGAAGCGCCAGCGCCAGATCGGCCTGCACGAATTCGTCAAGGGCCTGCGCGAGGGCCAGTAGCGGCCGGCGGCGCTACCAGGCGATCGCCGGCAGCCGGATGATCGGAAACGGCCCCCAGGACAGCAGGCCGTCCTGCAAGGTCAGGCCGGTCGCCACCTCCGGCACGCCATCGGCGCCCGTGCGCTGGGCGCCCAACACGAAGGCCTTGAATTTCAAGGCATCGGCGCGGGCGATCAGCCCCTCGCCGGCCAGCAGGTCGATGCTGGGGGCGAGCCCCCGCCCGACCAGGCTCGCCGCCCCCTCCGGCTGCAGATTGCGGTCGAGGGCGAGGGTGGCGCTCCCCGTCACCGCCAGCGGTCCCTGGGCAAAGGCAAAGGATTTGAGGTCGAGCACGCCGCCCGCATCCCGCCAGGCGGCCACGGCCTGGTCGAGGGGCAGCCCAGGCACTGGCCCGGGCACCGGTCCGAGCACGGCGCCGGCGGCGGCGATCCGGGTCAGCGGCGCGGCGGTCAGCAGGCGGGTCCCGGCCGGCAAGGCGAGGTCCTCGGCCGCCAGGTCGAAGCCGACCAGCGGGTCCGGATACTGGCGCGGCGGCTGCGCCGGCAGGTCGATCGCCAGATGCGCGCTAGAGGCTTGAATTTCCACGGTATTGGGCAGTGTCAGATGGGCCCTGGAGAGGTCCGCCTGCAGCCGCGACAGCAGGCCGTCGGGCCCGATTTCAATCCGGCCCTGGAGATTTTCAACTTGTATATACAAGTTGCCCGCCGGGCCCGAGACCAGGTGCGATCCGGGGGCGGAAAAGCCGATCCCGTGGAGGTCGAAAGGCGACACGCGGAGCGCAAGATCCGCGCCCGACCAGGTGAAATCCCGGCCGTCCACCGGCATTTTCACCAGCGGATCGTGGATGTCTGTCCGGAAATCGCCGGGAAAACCGTGGATCTTCTCCCGGGAAAACGCCATCTCCACGCCGTTCTGCCGCTGGATCTCGACCCAGCCGTCGATCCCCAATTCAAGCTCCCCGGCGACGTAGAACCAATAGGCGGAATAGGCGGCGGCGAGCGCAACGGCGACGCCGGCCGCGGCCAGGCCGAACCGGCGCCGATCCATCCTGCGGGGACGATTGGCCTCGATGCTCAGGCCGCCGCCGGCTTCGGTGCCGCCGCCAGCATGGGGAGCCGGTCCTTGTTGAGGCGCCGCTCGAGCCAGTTGAGCCCCCGGGTCATCAAATAGACCAGGACGAAATAGATGATGCCGGCGCCGATCAGCGTGTCGTAGACGCGGAAGGTGTCGACCCGGATCGTGGTTGCCGTGCCCATGACCTCATAGACGGTGACCAGCGAGGCCAGGGAGGTCGCCTTGAGGAGCAGGATCGTCTCCGAACTCATCGTCGGCAGGCAGATGCGCACGGCGCGCGGCAGCGTCACCCGCCAGAAGACCTTCGCCCGGCTCATGCCGAAGGCGCGCGCGGCCTCGATCTCGCCGTGCGGCACCGCCAGGATGGCGCCGCGCAGGATCTCGCCGGTATAGCCGGCGGTATTGAGGCTGAAGGCGAAGATGGCATACCAGATGCCGTCGCGCAGGAAGGAGAACTCCCGCATCATCCAGCCCGGGATGAGCTGGCCGATGCCGTAGTAGATGAAGAACAGCTGCACCACCAGCGGCGTCCCCCGCATCAGCAGGATGAACCCGCGGGCCGGAAGCGAGAGCAGCGGATTGGGCGAGAGGCGGGCCAGCGCCACCGGCACCGCCAGCAGGTTGCCGATGAACCCCGAGCCGATGGTCAGGAACAGCGTCAGCGGGATCGCCAGGATGAGCTGCGGCATCACCGTGGTCAGCATATAGACGATGTCGAATTTCATGGCTGTGCCCCGCCCCTACACGCGCCGCACGCCGCGATTGGCGCGCTTTTCGAGACGCCCGAAGAGGATCAGCGAGCAGACCGAGATGGCGAGGAAGATCATCGCCGTCACGCCGAAGTAGAAGATGAAATGCTTGGTCGAGTTGGCGGCGCCGCGCCCGACGGAGAGCACTTCTCCGACCGCGGCGACGACGCTGACCAGGGCGCTGTCCTTGGTGATGTTGAGCCACTGGTTACCCAGCCCCGGGATGGCGTAGCGGATCATCTGCGGAAAGATGATCCGGACGAAGCGCTGGGGTGCGTGCATCCCGAAGGCCTTGGCCGCCTCGATCTGCCCCTTCGGCACCGCCTGGATGCCGCCACGCAGGACATCCGTCAGATAGGCTCCGTAGATGAGACCCAGCGCCGAGATGACGGCGGCGAAGGGATTGATCTCGAGGCCCTTGTCGGCCAGATGCAGGGTGACCAGCAGGCTGGTGAGGGCGGAGGTGCCGGTGTAGAAGATCAGGAAGATGAGCAGGAGTTCCGGCAGCGACCTGACGACCGTGGTGTAGACGTCGCCGGCCCGGTTGAGCGCCTTGATGTGGCAGAGCTTGGCCCAGGCGCCGAGCATGCCGATGGTCATGCCGATGGCATATCCGCAGATGGAGATGAACAGCGTGATGCAGACGCCGTAGAAGAACTCGTCGCCATAGCCCGCGTCACCCCAGGCAAGGCTCATCCACAAGGATTGAGATCCAGTCGCCAAAGCCATTCCCCCGAAAAGCCACGATCCGACGCCTCTAGGCCGGTTGGCCCGGCGCGTTCACTCATGGGATGGTACCCCCCGACTCCACCGACAGCAACAGCGCAGTGGCGTTCCGGGGACGGGAATCGGCCAAAGAAAAGCCGCCCGGCCAGGGGCCGGGCGGCTTCCAATCGGACAGTCTGCCGGGGACTTAGAAGGTCGGCTTTACCAGCATGCCCTGGAGTTCCGGATACTTCGCCGTGATTGCATCGTAGGTGCCGTTGGTGGCGACTTCCTTGATCGCGGCATTGAGCTTGGCGAGCGTGTCGGCGTCGTCCTTGCGGACGGCAGCGCCCACGCCCTCGCCCATGATCGGATCGCCCTTCGGCACTTCGACCTTTTCCTCGAAATCCTTGCCGGCATCGGACTTCAGGAACGGCGCGATCGTCGAACGGCCTTCCTGCACGTAGTCGACCCGACCGGCAGCCAGATCGGCCAATGCGGTATCGAGACCGTCATAGGTCTTGATCTCGGCGGTGGAGCCGAAGCGCTTCTGCAGGAATTTCGAGTGGATGGTCGCATTCTGCGCGCCGAACACCTTGCCCTTGACCGAATCCGGATTGTCGAAATCGATCTTCGTCGTGTCCGACTTGGCGCCGACGATGATGGTGACCGAATCATAGTAGAAATGCGTGAAGTTGACCTGCTGCTTGCGGTCGTCGTTGATCGTCATCGACGCAAAGATGAAATCGATCTTGCCTTCCTGCAGCGCCGGGATGATGCCGTCCCAGGCGGTGGGCGTCAGTTCGCACTTGATCTTCGCGGCTTCGCAAACCGCCATGGCGAGATCGACTTCCCAGCCGGTCCATTCGCCGCTCGTGTTCTTGGTGGCGAAAGGCGGATAGTCGGTCTGGTCCATACCGACCTTGTAGACTTTGTCTTCCGCATGGCCAGTTGCGGCCGCCAGGGCCAAAACCGCACCGGCGACGATGCTCCCCAAAATGGTCTTCTTCATGGCTTGTCCTTGCTCGGTTAAGGTAGTTCCGATCGTCAGCCCGCTGCCTCCCTAAGGCCGCTTATCGTCGGCCTTTCTTGATCCGGGCCGATCGGTGACGAAGGAAACAGTAGCATAGGGAAAACCGGCTTGGGTAGGTGCCGCGGGCCCATATCCCAGCAATTGTCTGTGAATGCCCCGGCCTGGTTGCCGGGCCCTGCCGTCGAAGCGGCGGATTTCCGTCATTTCGACACCGGATCAGCGGGTAAGCGGGCCCCGCCAGCCCGGTCCGCCAGCCCGGTCCGGCGGCACGGTTTCCGGTCGGGCCCGGCCTAGTTCCGCGCCAGGAAGTCGCCGAAGCGGTCCATGGCCTGGGACAGCCGCTCGTTGCTCTGGGCATAGCAGAGCCGGAGATACCCCTCGCCGCCGGCACCGAAAGCCGTTCCCGGCGCGAGGCCGACCTTGCCTTCGGTCACCAGGCGCTTGCAGAAGTCGACGGCATCGCCCATCTCGGCCACCCGCAGCATCAGGTAGAATGACGCCTCGACCGGGACGACCTGCACACGATTCATGCTGGCCAGGCGATCCCGCACCAGGTCGCGGCCCTGGCGGCAGCGGTCGACCATCCATTTCACCCAGTCCTCGCCCTCGCGGAGCGCGGTGACACAGCCGGCCTGCAGGAAGGGCTGGCCGCCCGAGGTGTTGAACTCGATCAGCCGCTCGATCTGCGGCGCCAGGCCCTTGGGCATCACCATCCAGCCGACGCGCCAACCGGTCATCGCCCAGGTCTTGGAGAAGCTGTTGACGACAAAGACCGGATCCTCGGGCTGGGCGATCTCCAGGAAGGACGGCGCCACCGGGCGGTCATAGACCAGCCGGTTGTAGACCTCGTCGGAGATGATGGTGATGCCGCGCTTGCGGGCGAAATCGAGCAGGGTCCGGCGCTGGGCGTCGGGCATGATCCAGCCGGTGGGATTGCCGGGCGAGGCGAGATAGATCGCCTTGGTACGTGCGTCGCAGGCGGCGAACAGGCGCTCGAGATCGAGATGCCAGCCGGTATCGTCGCCCTGCAGCGGCACGTGCCGGGCCTCGCCGCCGAGAATCTCGATGCAGGCGAAGATGTTCGGCCAGACCGGGGTGACGCAGACGGCATTGTCGCCGGCGCCGACCAGGGTCTGGATGATCAGCATCATCGCATTCATGCCGCTGGAGGTGACGGCGATCCGCTCGTCGGCGATCTCGACGCCGTAGAGCGCCCGGTAGTGATCGATCAGCGCCTCGCGCAGCTCGGGAATGCCGCGCTTGTAGGTGTAGAAGGTCTTCCCCTCCTGCAGCGCCCTGGCCGCCGCGTCGCAGATGAAGCGGGTGGTCGGCAGATCGCCCTCGCCGACCCAGAGACCGATCACGTCGGGCACCGAGAAGCCCATCTTCCAGACGTCGACGATCTGCGAATCCTTGAGTTGGGCGATCTCGGGGCGGATGTTCACGGGCAGGTTTGGCATGATGGAGCGACTACCGTTGCGAAGATGATGGGGCGGCTGCGGGAACCGGCGCCGCGCGCGGGCGGGTGAGGATCAGCAGATTGCCGGACAGTACCAGACCGACACCGATGCCGGCCAGCGGCGACCAGTGGTAGTCCTCGAGGAGGGTGGACAATGTCAGGGCGACGATCGGGAACATGACGCTGGTATAGGCGGCGCGATCGGCGCCGATCCGCTGCACCAGGGTGAGGTAGCAGCCGAAGCCGATCACCGTCGCAAACAGCGCGAGGCAGATCAGCGAGATCGAATAGGCCGGGCGCATGTCGTAGATGAAGGGCGCCTGAGTCAGCAGCGCGAAAGCCACGCAGAACAGTGCGCCATAGGTCATGCCGATGGTGTTCGACTGCAGCACCGGGATCTGGAACGCCTTCAGCTTCACGCTGACCATGTTGCCGAGCGAGGCGAGATAGGTCGCCAGCAGCGACAGGCCGAGCCCCAGCATTGGGTTGCCGCCGAGGTCGGGACGGGTGATTTCCGGATAATAGACGCAGGCGATGCCGGTCAGGCCGATCAGGGCGGCGATCAGCGCCCGCGGGTCGATCCGCTGGCGGAACAGCAGGGCCAGATTGAGGATGTTCATCACCGACATGGTGGAAAAGCACACCGCCAGCAGACCGCTGACCACATGCATGCCGGCGTAATAGAACAGGATGTAGTTGCCGCAGAACAGCAGCGCGCCCTGCAGCGCCATAAAGACGTGGGCGCGGGCCGAGAAACGCAGGTTGCGCCCGGTCGCCGCGCAGTAGGCCAGCAGGATCAGCGCCGCCAGCAGGAAGCGATAGGAGAGCGAGACCTGGGGCGCGACGACGCCGAGCTGCTCGCGGATGCCGTACCAGGACGAACCCCAGATGGCGACGCAGATCACATACAGCGCCCAGGCCGGGACCGGCAAAGCGGGCACGGGCACGGGCACGGCGGTCCTGGTGGCTGGGGACATGAATACTCCGCTGGAAAAACCCGGCGAAGGCTAGCGACCGGCCGCGGGAACCGCAACCCGGACGGTCGCATGCCGGTCATGCAGGCGGCGACGGCCGAGTGGCGCGGCCCTGCCCCAGGCAGCGCTCGATTGTATCGAGACATTGCGTGGAAGCATCTTAGACTCAGCGATCGAAACGGGCGACCAGCTCGACATGGGCCGACCAGACGAACTGGTCGACCACGACCATGCCCCGCAGGCGGTAGCCGCCATCGACCAGGATACGGGCGTCCCGGGCGAAGCTGGCCGGGTTGCAGCTGACCATGACCACGCGCTTGATCCCGGACCGCGCCAGCATCTCGGACTGGGACCGGGCCCCGGCACGCGGGGGATCGAGAACCACGCAGTCGTATTTCTTCAGATCCTCCGGCGGCAGGGGCGATTGATCGAGATCGCGTGCCGTCGCGATCACCCGGCCGGACAGCTGTGCCCGGTTGACCGCCGCGGCGAGGGCGGCGACCGCCGGCTTCGCCACTTCGAAGGCGGCGACCTTGCCGATCTTCGCCAGGGGAAAGCTGAAGGTGCCGCAGCCGGCATAGAGATCGGCCAGCGACTTGCCCTTGGTGAAATCGAGGACCGCCGCCACCAATGCCGCTTCGCCGGCGCGGCTCGGCTGCAGGAAGGATTCCGCCGGCAGGTCGACGGCGACGCCGGCGAAAGTCACCGATGGCGTCCGCTGCTGGACCACCGGCTCCGGCGCGGCGCGGCCGCTCTGCCAGTTGAGCCGGGCGATCGCGGGTTCCGCCGCCGCCACCCGGGTCAGGGTCTGCAGGCGCGCGCAGGGCTTTGCCGCGGCGAACAGCAGATCGAGGCCGGTGTCGCTTTCAGTGGCGACGAGATCCGCCGCCTGGCCGTCGGTGAGGGCCGCATCGGCCAGCCGGCGCAGCAGCGGCAGGGCGGCCAGCAGGGAAGGCGTCAGGACATGGCATTCAACAAGATCGACGATGGCGTGGCTTTCCGGCGCGTGGAAACCGAGGGTGAGCGCGCCAGTCTCCTTGCGGGCGGCGAAGCTGGCGCGGCGTCGGGTACCGGGCGGCAGGGCGATGAAACGCGTCTCGGGTGGCGGCGCCATTCCGCGATGCGCCAGCGCCTCGCCGACAAGCCCGAGCTTCCAGGCGCGGTAGGCGTCGGTGGCGATATGCTGGGTGGCGCAGCCGCCACAGGCCGTGAAATGCCGGCAGACCGGGGCGATGCGCTGGGGACCGGCGGAGACCAGGCCGAGCAGCCGCGCCGCCCTGCCCTCGCCCCTGGCGCCGCCGATCTCGACCCGGACCCGGTCGCCGGGTGCCGCGAAGGGAACGAAGACCGGACCGCCGTCGATCCGCGCGATGCCGTCGCCCTGGGCGCCGATCTCGACGATGTCGAGGATGTCCCCGGTCATCCGGCCGACTTTCGCGCGGCGATCAGGAATTCCTTGTTGCCTTCGGGCCCGAGGATCGGACTGGCGACGATGCCGAGGACCTGCCAGCCCGGCTGCGCCGCGAACCAGGCGGCGATCCGCGCGCAGACCGCCTGATGCAGGTCGGGGTCGCGCACCACCCCGCCCTTGCCGACATTCTCCCGCCCGACCTCGAATTGCGGCTTGATCAGGGCGATCGCCCAGGCCTGCGGCCTGGTCAGCGCCAGCGCCGCCGGCAGGACGGTCTCGAGGCCGATGAAACTGGCGTCGCAGACCACGGCGTCGACCGGTTCCGGAATGTCGGCGGCGGTCAGGTGCCGGGCATTGGTCTTTTCCAGCACCACGACACGGGGGTCGGTGCGGAGCTTCCAGGCGAGCTGGCCGTGACCGACATCGACCGCATAGACCTTGGCCGCACCGGCATCGAGGAGGACGTCGGTGAAGCCGCCGGTCGAGGCGCCGACATCGATCGCGGTCGCGCCGGCCGCGGGGAGGTGGAAATGCGCCAGGCCGTGGGCGAGCTTCTGGCCGCCGCGGGAAACCCAGGGATGGTCCTGGCCCTTCAACGCCAGCGGCGCGTCGTCGGCGAGGATCTGGCCGGCCTTTTCCACCCGCTGGGTGCCGGTATAGACCAGGCCGGCAAGGATCAGGGCCTGGGCCTTGGCCCGGGTTTCCACCAGGCCGCGGTCCACCAGCAGCTTGTCCGCGCGGTCCTTCATTTAGCCGGGGAATTGCCCAGGGACTCACCGCGCGATCCGGGCGCAGCGGCGGTCCCGACTTGGCTGACATGCCGGCGCGACAGGTGCTCGAAGCGGAAGACCAGCATGGTCGAGGAGGCGACGAGGCCGAGGGCCATGCCCCACCAGAGACCCGGCCCCTCGAGCCCGGCAAGGAAAGCCAGGGGAATGCCGGCGCCGAGGCCGACCACCCAGTAGCCGAGGCCCATGATCATCATCGGCACCCGGGTGTCCTTGTAGCCGCGCAGCACGCCGCCGGTGGTCACCTGGGCGCCGTCGAAGATCTGGAAGATGGCGCCGACCAGGAACAGCTTCGCCGCCATGAGGATGGCCGCGGCATTCGCCGGATCGTCGAGATCGAGATAGAAGCCGGTGAGGAATTCCGGGGCAAACCACATCAGGCAGGCCGACAGGCACATCCAGGCGAAACCCATGATGATGGCGACATGCCCGGCGAGCCGCGCCTGGGCCGGACGTCCGGCGCCGACCGCATAGCCGACCCGCACGGTGCCGGCCTGGGAAATCGCCCAGGGGATCATGAAGCTGACCGAGGAGATGCTCATCACCACGTTATGCGCCGCCAGCGTCGCCTCGCCGAACAGGCCGATGAGGATGGTCGAGACGATGAACAGGCCGGATTCGAAGCCGTAGCCGGCGGCGATCGGCCAGCCGACCCGGAACAGGTCGGCCAGCAGCCGATGATCGTGCAGCAGCAGATCGCTGAAGATCCGATAGCTCCTGACCACGCGATGCCGCCCGACGAAGACCGCGATCGCCAGGAACTGCGCCCAGCAGAAGATCGCCGCGGCGATGCCGATCGAGGCCACGCCCAGGTTGGGGGCACCCCAGTGCCCGTACATGAAGGCGTAGTTGGTGAAGAAGGTGATCGGCAGAGCCGCCAGGGCGATGAAGGTGACCGCCATCGGCCGGCTGAGCACCGTCACGAAATTGCGCAGGACGGTGAACCAGAGGAAGGGCGGCACGCCGATGGTGCCCCACCACAGGATGCCCTGGAGCTGATCGACGATGAGCGGATCGTAGCCGAACCGGCGCATGGCGACCGGGATGACGGCCAGCACCGCCATGACCGGCAGGGACAGCAGGGTGGCGAAGCGCAGGCCCTGGCGGGTGACGCGCCCCACCATCTCGTGATCCTCGGCGCCGTGCGCCTGGGCACCCAGGGCCGAGACGCTGCCGACTGCGCCCATGGCGAGGACCTGCGGGGTGAACAGCACCTGCGCGCCCAGCCCGGCCGCCGCCAGCGCCGCGGCACCGAGCTTGCCGGCCATGATATAGTCGATGACGGCGGTGCCCATTTCCGCCAGCAGGGCGCCGGTAATCGGCAGCGCCAGCTTGGCGGTGGCCGCCGCCTCGATGGCCCAGGTCGTCCGGCCCCCCGGATCGGTCCCGGAATTGACAGCCCCCACTGCCATTTTCCGGCCCGGTCAGCTTTTTCGCGCGATGACGAAATCGGTCATCCAGCGCAGCGGGTCGGCCCTGGCGCCGAAGGAATCCAGATGGGCATTGGCCTGATCGCCGAGGATCCGCGCCTGGGAGCGGGCCCGGTCGAGGCCGAGGATCGAGACGAAGGTCGCCTTGCCGGCCTTGGCGTCGGCGCCGACCGGCTTGCCGGTCTCGGCGGCGCTGCCTTCGGCGTCGAGCAGGTCGTCGACGATCTGGAAGGCGAGCCCCAGGTCGTGGGCATAGGAGATCAGCGCGTGGCGCTGATGCGGCGAGGCATGGCCAAGGATTGCGCCCGCCTCGCAGGAGAAGGCGATGATGTCGCCGGTCTTCATCCGCTGCAGCCGGGTGATGGCGCCGATATCGAGTTCCATCCTCTCGGCGGCGAGATCGATCATCTGGCCGCCGACCATGCCGCCGGACCCGGCGGCCACCGCCAGGGCATGCACCAGGCCGGCGCGGACCTGGGCGTCGGGATGGGTGGCCGAATTGGACAGCACCTCGAAGGCCATGGTGAGCAGCCCGTCACCGGCGAGGATCGCCGTCGCCTCGTCGAACTGCTTGTGCACCGTCGCCCGGCCGCGGCGCAGATCGCTGTTGTCCATCGCCGGCAGATCGTCATGCACCAGGCTGTAGCAATGCAGCATCTCGACCGCCGCCGCGGCGCGATAGGCATAGTCCGGATGCACTTCGAACAGCGCGGCGCTGTGCACCACGAGATAGGGGCGGATCCGCTTGCCGCCGCCCATGGTGGCATAGCGCATCGCCTCGACCACGCGGCCCTCGGCGCCATCGACCGGCGGGATCAGGTCGCTCAGCAGGCGATTGACCGATCCGGCGGCTTCGTTCAAGGCTTGTTCGAAATTCAAGGCAGTCCCCGATCCCATTGCTCGCATTCCCACTCGCTTCAGTCCAGGTTGGCCGGCTCGGTGCCGATGGCGCCGCCGGCGCCCAGCACGATCTTCTCGACCTTCATCTGCGCGTCCTTCAGCTTGGCCTCGCAGTGGCGCTTCAGCAGCGCGCCGCGCTCGTAGGACTTGATCGCATCCTCGAGCTTGCTGTCGCCGCGCTCCAGGCGCTTGACCAGCTCCTGCAGCTCGGCCAGGGCCTCCTCGAAACTCAAAGCGGCGATCTCGGCCGGGATCTTCCCGCCGGTTTCCTTGCTGTCGGCCATGCTGGTCCTCATGGGTCGTGCGCTGAAGGTTCGAGTCCTGCCGGTCGAACCAAAACGCGCCGAGCCGCGATTTTCGATCGCTTCACCCGGCGCGAAACGCGGCCATTCTAACGACCGGACCGGGGCCGGACAAGGTCTGGAAATCCCCCGGATTTCAAGGGGATGCCGGTAAAATCGCGAATCGCACCGGAGCGCCGCCTCAGGCCGCCATCAGCGCCCGCACATGGGCGGCGGCGCTGTCGGCCAGGGCAGCGAGGTCGTAGCCGCCCTCGAGGCTGGAGACCACCCGGCCGCCGCATTGTTCCGCGGCCAGGGCGCAGAGTTCCCGGGTCGCCCAGTAGAAATCCTCGGTCTCGAATTCCAGGCTGGCCAGAGGATCGGCGCGATGGGCGTCGAAACCGGCGGAGATCAGGATGAGCTCCGGGCGGAAGGCCGTCAGCGCCGGCAGGACGATCTCCGTCATCGCCAGGCGGAACTCGGCGGAGCCGGCATAGGGCGGCAGCGGCGCGTTGCAGATGTTGCCGACGCCGCGCTCGGCGCGCGTGCCGGTGCCGGGATAGAGCGGCATCTGGTGCGTCGAGGCGTAGAACAGGCCGGGATCGGCGGCGAACATGTGCTGGGTGCCGTTGCCGTGGTGGACGTCGAAGTCGACCACCGCCACCCGGGCGAGGCCGTGCACCGCCCGCGCCTCGGCGGCGCCGATCGCCACGTTGTTGAAGATGCAGAAGCCCATGGCGGCGTCGCGCTCGGCGTGATGGCCCGGCGGCCGGACGGCGCAGAAGGCGTTCTTCACCTCGCCGGCGATCACCGCGCCCACCGCCGCCGTCACCGCACCCGCCGCGCGCCGGGCGGCGCGGCCCGAGCCGGGCGAGATCACGGTATCGCCGTCAAGCGCCACCAGGCCCCGGTCCGGCACCGCCGCCAAGGCACTGGCGACGAAGGCCGGATCGTGCATGCGGGCGATCTGGGCGGGCGCGGCCTCCGGTGCCGAACGCCAGACGAGATCGGCGAAATCCGGTTCCTTCAGTTTCGCCAGGACCGCGGCAAGGCGCTGGATGCGCTCCGGATGCCCGCGCCCGGTATCGTGCTCCAGGCAATCGCCGTGGGTATAGAGGGCGGTGGCCATCCTCCGGCTATTCCAGCGGCTCGGCGTCATCCCCCGGCGCCGGCGCCCCGCTCTGGCCCAGGCCGCGGGACAGCATCAGCTGGGTCGCCGTCGCGACCCGCTTCAGGCTGAAGCTGGCGCCGCGCTCGGTCCAGGTGATCGCCCGGGTGGCGCCGCCGCGCGGCCAGGACAACTCGACCATGGTCGTGCCGAGACAGGCGATATCCAGGCGGATGGTCGCCGCGCCACCGTCCCGCAGGTGGAAATCCGGCCCGGCACAGCTCGCGCCGGTGAGGCTGGCCACGGCACTGCGCTGCAGCAGGACCAGCCGGCCGACGAAGGCCCCGGCCGCCAATTCGCTGAGGGTCCCGGCGGAGACGCCGACCAGGCTTTCGACCTGCCAGAGGCCCTCCACCCAGGCGACCGGATCCACCGCGTCGGTCGGCTGCAGGGCGGCCAGTTCGGCGATGCGCGCCTGGTAGAGCTGCTTCAGGCAGGCCAGGGCGTCAGCGCCGGCATCGCCGTCCGGCGGCAGGGCGCAGCGCTCGGCCCGGGTGTGGGCCCATTGCCGCTGGGTATCGCCGATCAGCGCCCGCGCGCCGTCGTCGCCGTTCGCCTGCGCCGCGCGGTATCTCGCCGCCATGTCGCGGTCGAGGGCGGCGAGTTCCGCATCGGCGCAGATCGCCCGGTCCAGGGTCGACGTTGCCTGCTGGCAGTCGAAACTGGGACCCGATGCCGGATCCTCGGCGCCCGCCGGAGCGGCCAGGGCCGACAGCAGCAGGATGGCCGACAGGACGAAACGTTTCACGACAAATTCCCTCGCCACCCCAAGACACCCTGGACGATCACCGCCATCCATCCTGCCAGCATCGTCGCCCCGCCGGCCGGGGTCAGCCAGACCAGCCAGGTCCAGCCGGCGACGGCCAGAAGATAGAGACTACACGAAAAGCCGAGCGCGCCGAAACAGAAGCACCAGGCGGCGACGGCCAGGCAGCGGGCCGGCGCGCGGCGCGCCAGGGCTGCGATGCCGAGCAGGGCCGCCGCGTGCCAGAGCTGATAGGCGGCGCCGGTCCGTACCCAGTCGATCTGCATCGGCTCCAGCACGCCCGCCGCGCCATGCGCCGCCCAGGCCCCCATCGCCACACCGATGAGGCCGTTCACGCCCGCGCCGATGATCGCCAGTCTCATGATGCCGCTTTTCCGCCATTACAATTTCCGGTGCGACCCGGCGGCGATCATGGCATGATCCGCCCGCTTCACCCGCATCCGCCGTCCGATGCGCCGATCATGAGCCAAGACCGATGAGCGAGCCAAGACTTCTTCTCGACCGCAGCGGCGACATCCTGCGCCTCACCCTCAACCGGCCGGACAAGTTGAACAGCCTGACCTCCGGCATGCTGAGCGAACTCGGCGATGTCCTGTCGGACATCGCCGCCGATGCCGATCTGCGCGCCCTGGTCATCACCGGCGCCGGCCGGGGATTCTGCGCCGGTCAGGACCTGCGCGAGGCCGGTGCGGTCACCGATGGCCGGGCGGTGCGCAACACGGTCGAGCGGCTCTACAACCCGATCGTGCGGCAGATCCGCAGCCTCGAAATCCCGGTGATCGGCGCCGTCAACGGCGTCGCCGCGGGCGCCGGTGCCAATCTGGCGCTGGCCTGCGACATCGTCGTCGCCGCCGAGAGCGCCACCTTCACCATGGCCTTCGCGCGGATCGGCCTCATCCCCGATGCCGGCGGCACCTATTTCCTGCCGCGCCTGGTCGGCCATGCACGGGCGCTGGGCATGGCCCTGCTCGGCGACACGATCAGCGCCAGGTCCGCGGCGGAATGGGGCCTGATCTGGGAGGTGGCCCCGGATGCGGATTTCCCGGCGAGGATCGACGCGCTCGCCACCCGCCTTGCCGCCCTGCCGACCCGCGCCCTGGCACTGATGAAACAGGCCATGAATGCCAGCGGCCACCACTCGCTGGAGCAGCAGCTGGCCCTGGAGGCGGAACTCCAGCCCCAGGCCGCCGAGACCGAGGACTTCCGCGAGGGTGTCCAGGCCTTCCTCGAGAAGCGCGCCGCGAAGTTCATCGGCCGCTAGGCCATGCTGCCGATCGCCGATCGCTGGTTCGAGATCCAACGCATCGACGACGGAATCACCCTGCTTTACGAGCCGCATGTCATCCCCTTCATGCGCTGCAACATCTGGCACGTCCGCGGGCGTGACCGCGACCTGATGATCGATACCGGCATGGGATTCGCCAGCCTGGTCGCGGCGGCGAAGCATCTCCTCGAGAAGCCGGTCGCCGCGGTGGCAACCCACACCCATGCCGATCATATCGGCGGCCATCACGAATTCGACGCCAGCATCGTGCACCGTGACGAGGCGGCCAATCTGCGGTCGCCCACCTCGGACGGTACGCTGCTCTACGCCGATTTCGGCGCCGACGAGCCCGTCCGGCACCGCGTCGCGGACTATCCGATCGACGGCGGGCTGATCACCGCCCTGCCGCATGCGGACTACGATCTCCGGACCTACCGGATCCTGCCGGCCAAGGTGACCGAAGTCGTCGAGGAGGGATCGATCGTCGATCTCGGCGACCGGCAATTCGAGGTGCTGCATCTCCCCGGTCATTCGCCGGGCTCGATCGGCCTGTGGGAGGCCTCGACCGGGACGCTGTTCTCCGGCGACGCGATCTACGACGGTCCCCTGCTGGACGAACTCCTGACCTCGAACATCCCAACCTATGTCCGCACCATGAAGCGGCTCCGCGACCTGCCCGTCACGGTGGTTCACGCCGGCCACGATCCGAGTTTCGGGCGCCAGCGCCTGATCGAGCTCGCCAATGCGTATCTCGCCGAGCGCGACCGCTGACACGGGGATTTTACCGTGCCAATTCAAGAAACTAGCCTGCAATCCGCCGCACCAGGCCGGGCAGCGGTTAACCAATAATTCAACTTCACACTGGAATATCGCTGCGTGATTTGCGGTGCCGCTGGCGCCGCACCGACACAGGGTGTCCAGGGCTTGTCAACGACCGTTCAGCCGAACGAGATCGCCGACAACCGCGCGTATCGTCGCGCGGCGTGGAAAGCCGTGCGCTGGCCGATCGTCGTTGTGCTGTTCGGCGTGCTCTTCACCATCGCAGTCAGCACCATCGTCTCGCGCGAGATCCGCGACGCCAATGCCGAGCGCACCAGCCATCTGGTGGAACGCGTCAACAAGCGGGTCTATGACCGGATCAACAGCTACCAACTGGTCATGCAGATGGCGCGCGGCCTCTTCCGGTCGAATGAATCGATCACCCGCAGCCAGTGGCATCAATTCGTCGCCAGCCTCGACTGGCTGTCGGTTCCCGGCGCCCTCGGCCTTGGCTATGTCGAGCGCGTCCAGCGGTCCGCCATCGATGATTTCGTAGCTCGGGTGCGCTCCGACGGGCAACCGGATTTTCAGGTCGCCGGCGGCAGCGATCCGCTTCCCGACTTCATCTATGCGACACGGTTCATCGAGCCCAGCGACTTCAACAAGAACCTGATCGGCTTCGATTTTGCCTCCGATACGACTCTGCGCCATGCCGCGGAATGGGCGGTAAACCAGGGTGGCATCACGGTGACGGACAACGTCATCCACCTGCCGCAGGACAAGCGGGACCGCCCCGGCCTGATGTTCATGGCACCGGTTTACCGCAACGATGCCGACCCCTACACGTTCGAGGAGCGGCAGCTTGCCATCCAGGGATGGATCGCCATGCCGATCGTCATGGCCGAGACCATGGCCGGCACGCTGGACGACGTGAAGGGCGTTCTCGACGTCCGCGTCTATCTCGGGTCCAGGCCCGATCCCGCCCGCCTTCTATTCGACACGGCAGCTCTGCTGCCTAGATCCGACGGCGCCCAGCCGGCGGTGCCGGGCGACGACGGCACCAGCCTGTCATTCCGCCGCCAGCGCACCCTCGCCTTCGCCGGGCAGAGCCTGTTGCTGGAATTCACCGCCTATTCCGTCCTCGATTCCGCCGAGCGGTTCATGCCGCTGATCGTCCTCGTCGGCGGCATCGCCGGGGCGCTGCTTACTGGTGCCGTCGTCTGGTCGATCGGCGCGGCCCGCAGCAAGGCGGAACTTCTCGCCGCGGGCATGACCCACGACCTTCGCATCGCCAAGGAGGCGGCGGAATCGGCCAGCATCGCCAAGACGCAGTTCCTCGCCACCATGAGCCACGAGATCCGGACACCGATGAACGGCGTTCTCGGCATGGCCGGATTGCTGGCCGATACCAAGCTCGATTCCGAACAGTCGCATTTCGTCCAGGTGCTGCAGCAGTCCGGCGAGTCGCTGCTGGGCATCATCAACGACATCCTGGACTTCGCCAAGGTCGAGTCCGGCAAGCTCGAACTGGAACATGTCGATTTCGAGCTGGCGCCCGTGATCGACAGCACGATCGAACTGATGGCGTCGCGGGCCCAGACCAAGGGTATCGAGCTTGCCAGCTTCATCTCGCCCGATGTTCCGACCACGGTGAACGGCGACCCCGGCCGCCTCCGCCAGGTCCTGCTCAACCTGCTGTCCAATGCCGTCAAGTTCACCGAGGCCGGCGGCGTCAACGTTATCGTCGAGCTGGCGCATGAGGACGAAGGCGGCTGCAAGCTGCGTGTCGCCGTCCGCGACACTGGGATCGGCATTCCCGAGGAGGCGAAGTCGCGCCTGTTCGATCGCTTCAGCCAAGTCGATGCCTCTACCACCCGGCGATTTGGCGGCACCGGCCTGGGCCTGGCGATCTGCAAGCAGATCATCGAGCTGCTGGGCGGGCATATCGGCGTCGATTCACGCACCGGCGAACGCGGCGGCAGCACATTCTGGTTCACCATGCGGTTTGCGCCGCCAAGCGGCGCCATCATCGACGATCGCGCCGACTGGTCGACATTGCTGCAGGGCAAATCCGTACTCATCCTCGACGACAACGTAGTCAACCGGGAGATTTTCGAGCGTTATGTCGCCAGCCTTGGCGGCCATTCCCGCAGCGCCGCCGAGCCGGAGATCCTGCTGGAGGAACTCGCCGTCGCACCGCCGGATGAGCCGTTCGCATTGGCGATCATCGATCACATGATGCCGAACATGTCCGGCGTGGAGTTCATTGCCGAACTGCGGCAGCTCAATCAGGTGAAGGTCGGCCATATCATCCTCTCCTCCTCGGCGATCTTCGTCGGGCGCAACCAGGCGGCGGAAACGGGAATCGATTCCGTCCTGCCGAAGCCGGTCCGTCGTCAGCAGTTCATCGCCTGCCTGTCAGAGGCTTTCGGCGTCACCCCGCGCGAGGCCGCGGACACCGTCGCCCCGCAAAGCATTCCGCGCTTCGCCGCCGGCAGCAATCTGCGGATCCTGGTAGCCGAGGACAATCAGGTGAACCAACTGCTGGTCACCGCCATCCTGGGACGGGCGGGTGCGCGCATCGATGTCGCCGCGAACGGGCACGAGGCCCTGGAGGCGATCCGCCAGCGCGGCTACGACCTGGTGCTCATGGACATGCAGATGCCGGAAATGGATGGATTGGAAGCGACCCGCCGTATCCGCGATCTGGGCGGTACTGCGCTGATGCTGCCCATCCTTGCGATGACCGCCAATGCCATGCAGGAGGACCGGCGCCGCTGCCTGGAGGCGGGGATGAACGACTTCATCGCCAAGCCGATCGATGCCGAGGAACTGATCCGCAAGATCGCCGTCCATACCCATGTCGAACTCAACGCCGCCGAGCCGGCGGCACCCCTCGGCGGGACGGCGGCCGCGCTCTCGAACGAACAGGAACGCGCCCTCGACAACCTGCTGCGATCCTTCGATGAAACCGTCGATAGCCGCCCGCCGGCGGCCTAGCCGCCCGGCCGCTGGCGCCGGTTTGCCACCCGGGCCTTGCCGGGCGTTTGCGTGGCGGGCTCTGACCTTGGAATAGTATCTTTAACCGTTCCTTCAGGATGTACCCGCTAAACACATTGATTGAGCTGAATATCTCAACCCAGGATTGAGCCGGACCGATCGGAATGAATGGGGATTCGCCAGCTGCTGAGCCAGGAACCGGGCGCCCGGTGGTTGCCCTCCTGCGCCGACGCCTGCGCGCCGTCCTGGCACCATTGGTCCTGTTATCCGGCGGAATTCTCGTCTCCTATTATCTGGCCTATTCGATCCATGACCAGGTGGACAAGGCGGCCAATGAACGGTTCGTGCACCAGATCGACCGTGCCAAGAAGCGGGTCAACGAGAGCCTCAACCGACTGCAGCTGTTCGCGGAACTCGGCCGGGGTGCGGCACGTGCCGTTGCCGAGCGGGACCCTGACGCCTGGGCCACCTTCACCGAGAAGCTGAACTGGCGCAGCCTGCCCGGCGTGATCGGCGCCGGATATGTCGAGCGCCTGCTGATGCAGGACGGGGCCGTCGCCGGCTCTGGCCTCGAGAAAGGCGCCGCCGGAAGCGTTTCCCGCAGCTTCGCCGAACCGCAGCCGGATCGCGAATATCTGGTCCTGCTGTTCGAGCCGGCGAGCCAGAGTGCCTCCTATCTCGGCAGCGACCTCGCCTCCGACCGGCGGCTGCGGCAGGCGGCCGACCGCGCGATGACGGCCGACCGCGTGACCCTGTCGAAGGCGCTGGGACCCGATACCGGCTCCCTTGCCGGCACGTCGATGATTTTCGCTCCCGTCTACCGGGCCGGGACTCGGCCACAGACGGTTGCCGAGCGGCGGGAAGCCTTGGCCGGCTGGGTGGCACTGCCGATCCGGCTCGACGAGGTGGTGAACGACACCCTGGCCGAAGTCGATCCGCGCATCGACGTGCGCCTGTTCTTCGGTCCCGAACTGCCGGAGAACCTGATCGCCCAGCATGGCGGCCAGGCCGACCAGTCCGACCTCGCGCGCAAGGCGGCCACGAATCATCACGCCTTCACGGCGGCCAATGCCGAACTGGTGCAGAAGGACATCTTCGAGTTCGGCGAGGAGAAGTTGACCCTGGTCTTCCGCGGCCGCGTCGCCGAGCTCAGCGCCCAGGAGCATCGCATGCCGATCCTCGTCCTCCTGGGCGGCATCTGCATCAGCCTGCTGACCGCAGGGATCGTCTGGTCGCTCAGCCGGGCCCAGGTCCAGGCCCAGGGACTGGCCCTGGGCATGACCCAGGATCTGCGCATCGCCAAGGAGCAGGCCGAACTGGCGAACGTCGCGAAGACCCAGTTCCTGGCGACGATGAGCCATGAGATCCGCACACCGATGAACGGCGTCCTCGGCATGGCCGGCCTGCTCGCGGATACCACGCTGCAGCCCCAACAGCGGCATTTCGTCGAGGTGCTGCAGCAATCCGGCGAATCCCTGCTCGGCATCATCAACGACATCCTGGATTTCGCCAAGATCGAGGCCGGCAAGCTCGAGCTGGAGAAAATCGACTTCGAACTCATCCCGATGATCGACAGCACGATCGACCTGATCTCGGCGCGGGCGCATAGCCGAGGCATCGAGCTGGCGAGCTTCGTCAGCCCCGACGTGCCCGGCGCCCTGATCGGCGACCCGGGACGCCTGCGCCAGGTGCTGATCAACCTGTTGTCGAATGCGGTGAAATTCACCGAATCCGGCGGCGTCAGCCTGATCGTCGAACTGGCCGAGCGCAGCGCCGATGCGGTGGTGCTGCGCTTCTCGGTGCGCGATACCGGAATCGGCGTTCCGGAAGCCGCGCGCACCAAGCTGTTCTCCCCGTTCAGCCAGGTCGATGCCTCGATGACCCGGCGTTTCGGCGGGACCGGCCTGGGGCTCGCCATCTGCCGGCAGATCGTCGAGATGATGCAGGGCGAGATCGGGGTGACCTCGCGGACCCGCGCGCCTTCCGGCAGCACCTTCTGGTTCACCGCCCATTTCGCCGCCAGCAACGGTGTCGTTCAGGATGCCACCGGCGCGATCGCCGACGCCCTGCACGACCGGACCGTCCTCATCCTCGACGACAACCAGATCAACCGGGAGATCTTCGAGCTCTACATGACCGGGTTCGGCGCCAATATCATGAGCTTCGACGATCCGGAGGTGCTGCTGGCCCAGCTGCGCCGCGCGCCACCCGAGCGGCCGATCGCCCTGGCGGTGATCGATCACATGATGCCGAACCTGACCGGCCCCGAATTCCTCGCGGCGGTACGCCGGCTGCCGCGTGTGCGCATCGAGAAGGCAATCCTGTCCTCCTCGGCTTCACTGCTGACGGCCGAGCAATCGGTCGAACTCGGCTTCGACGACACCCTGCCAAAGCCGGTCCGGCGATCGGTGCTGGTCACCGCGATTGCCAAGGCGATGGGGGTCGTCCAGCCGGGGGTTCGCGACGCGAAACGCGCCGCCAAGCTCGGCAATCGCCGGGTCGACCGCCCGTTGCGCGTCCTGGTGGCCGAAGACAATCACGTCAACCAGATGCTGGTGACGACCATCCTCGGCAAGGCCGGGCTGCGCTGCGATGTCGCCGGCAACGGCCTCGAAGCCGTCCAGGCCGTCCGGAACCGCAGCTACGACGCGATCCTGATGGACATGCAGATGCCTGAGATGGACGGGCTGGAGGCGACCCGCCGGATCCGCGATCTCGGCGGTGCCGGGCTCAGCATCCCGATCATCGCCATGACCGCCAATGCCATGCAGGACGACCGGCGGCGCTGCCTGGAGGCCGGAATGAACGACTTCGTTCCGAAACCGATCGATGCCGACGAACTCATCCGCAAGATCGCCGCCCATAGCGGGGCGCTGCTCACCGATCAGCCCGCCGCGCCGCAGGACGTGGCGCCTGCGGCGGACGCCGCCGGCCTGTCGAGCGAACAGGAAGACGCAATCGACGACCTCCTCCGCAGCCTGGATGCGGGACCCGGAGGGCAGTCCCCTGTAGCGGAGCGCCCTTCCCCCAGCCGCGAGCCGCCGCTCGCCGTCTGAATCCGGCTGGATTCTTCTGGATTTCCTAGCATGTTCAAGGCCTTGACCGGGGCCCTTGCCAGGCTGGGCTTGGGACCTATAGACATGCCCGCGATATCGCAGCGCAGCATCGGATCGAGCCCAGCCACATGGATCAGACGGCCCTGACGGGTGCATTGGTGGATCTCGCGCGCCAGGCCGGCGCGGTGATCCTGCGCATTTACCAGGGCGATTTCACCCAGCAGCGCAAGGCGGACCATTCCCCGGTGACGGAAGCGGACGTGGCGGCGGAACGGGTCATTCTCGACGGCCTTGCGCGCCTCACCCCCGAGATCCCTGTCGTTGCCGAGGAACAGGCCGCGGCGGACGGGCTGCCGACCGGGACGGCAGCCGTGTTCTGGCTGGTCGATCCCCTGGACGGCACCAAGGAATTCATCGCCCGCAACGGCGAATTCACGGTGAATATCGCACTGATCGTGGATGGCGTGCCGGTGCTGGGTGTGGTGCACCTGCCGGTCCTCGGCGTCACCTATGCGGGGGTCGCCGGCCGGGCGGAGCGCCGTACCGGCGATGCGCCGCCGGAGCCGATCGCGGTCCGCGCCACCCCTGCCGCCGGCGCCATCATGACCATCAGCCGCTCGCATGCGGCGCAGGAGCTGGCCCGGGCCGAAACCATGGGGGAGCCCATCGCCGGCACCGTGGTGGCCGGGAGTTCGCTGAAATTCTGCCGGGTCGCCGAAGGTGCAGCCGATCTCTATCCCCGCTTCGGCCCGACCATGGAATGGGACACCGCGGCCGGCCAGGCGGTCCTGGAGAATGCCGGCGGCTCGGTGACCACCATGGACGGGAATCCCTTGCGCTATGGGAAGCCGGGCCTGCGGAACCCGCATTTCATCGCCCGCGGAAGGCGTGCCGCAGGATGACGGCGGCGATCCTGGAGCCGACCCTTGGCCATCTGGCCGAGGCTGCCCGCGCCCTGCAGGCGGGGAAGCTGGTGGGCTTCCCGACCGAGACCGTCTATGGCCTCGCCGGGGACGCCACCAACGACCGTGCCGTCGCCGGGATCTATGCCGCCAAGGGCCGTCCGACCTTCAATCCCCTGATCGTCCATGTCGGCAGCCTGGCGGAGGCCGCCCGGCATGCAGATGTCTCCCCGGCGGCGGAGGCCCTGGCGCGGCGGTTCTGGCCGGGCGCCCTGACCCTGGTCCTGCCGCGTCGCACAAACTGCGCCCTATCCCTGCTGGTCAGCGCCGGCCTGGATTCGGTTGCGCTCCGGGTACCGGCGCATCCGGTGGCCCAGGCGCTGCTGATGATGAGCGGCCTGCCGCTGGCCGGGCCCAGCGCCAATCCCTCCGGGGGCGTCAGCCCGACCCGTGCCGAACACGTCATCGCCGGTCTCGGTGACAAGGTCGCGATGGTGCTGGATGGGGGGCCCTGCCGGATCGGGGTGGAATCCACGGTTCTCAGCCTGCTCGATGACGCCCCCCGGTTGCTGCGGCCGGGGGGCGTCAGCCGGTCCGAGATCGAGGCGGTGCTGGCTGGGTCGATCGAGGTGGAAGCCGATCCGGACGACAGCGCCAAGGCAGGGCTGCGCAGCCCCGGCCAGCTCGTCAGCCATTACGCGCCCCGACTGCCGGTCCGGATCAATGCCGTCGACCTCCGGCCCGGCGAGGCGCTTCTCGCCTTCGGGCCGACCCGCCTCTCGGCGCCGGCGATGCTCAATCTCAGCGCTACCGGTGACGTCACCGAGGCCGCCGCCAACCTTTTCGCGATGCTGCGCGACCTCGACCGGCCGGGATCCGTCGGCATCGCCGTGATGCCGGTCCCGGAAACCGGCCTTGGCCTGGCGATCAACGATCGGCTGCGCCGCGCCGCGGCACCGCGACCCTGATCCGAGGGCGCTTGCCGCCCGCGGAGGCTTCGCGGAAGATGGGCGGATGACCGACAGTGACGCATTCCTTGCCGAGCTCGAAGAGCTCCTCGGGCCGAAGGGCCTGGCCACCGACGCGGACGCCCTCGGCCCGCACCTCACCGACTGGCGCGGGGTCTTCACCGGGCGCGCCCTCGCCCTCGCCCGCCCCGCCAGCACCGCCGAGGTCGCAGCGACCGTCAAGCTGGCCGCGCGCTACCGGGTCGCGATCGTGCCGCAAGGCGGCAATACCGGCCTGGTCGGCGGCGCCACGCCCGACGGCAGCGGCGGCGCCCTGCTGGTCAACCTGCGGCGCATGAACCGGGTCCGCGCCGTCGATCCGCTCAATCACACCATCACCGTCGAAGCCGGCTGCATTCTCGCCAGCATCCAGCAGGCGGCCGAGGCCATCGACCAGTTCTTTCCCCTGAGCCTCGGTGCCGAGGGCAGCTGCCAGATCGGCGGCAACCTCGCGACCAATGCAGGGGGCATCAACGTGCTGCGTTACGGCAACATGCGGGACCTCACGCTGGGCCTCGAAGTCGTGCTGCCGGACGGGCAGGTCCTCGGCGATCTCAAGGGCCTGCGCAAGGACAATACCGGCTACGATCTCAAACAGCTTTTCATCGGCTCCGAGGGCACGCTGGGGATCATCACCGCGGCGGTGCTCAAGCTCCACCCCAAGCTGCACAAGCGGGTGGCCGCCTTTGCCGCCTTGCGCGATCTCGAGGCCAGCATCGAGCTCCTGAACAGATGCCGTGCCGCCAGCGCCGACCAGCTGGTGAGTTTCGAGCTCATTCCGCTCACCGGCATCGACCTTGCGTTGCGGTTCGTTCCCGGCACCTCCAATCCGATCCCGGAGCGCCACGACTACTTCGTGCTGATCGAGGCGGCAACCAGCGCGGTCGAGGTCGATCTGGAGAACGCCGTCGAGCGGGCGCTCGGCGAGGCGATGGCCGACGGCCTCATCCTGGATGCCGTCATCGCCGAGACCGAGGCCCGGCGCAGCGACCTTTGGCGGCTGCGCGAAGCGATCGTCGAAGGCCAGCGCCTGCGGGGCGGCAGCGTGAAGCACGATATCGCGGTCAAGGTCGCCGACGTGCCGTCCTTCATCCGCACCGCCAGTCACGCGCTGCACGCCCTCGATCCGATGATCGGGATCGTTCCCTTCGGCCATCTGGGCGACGGCAACATCCATTTCAACCTGACGCCGCCGCCAGCCTGGGACAATGCCGCATTCCAGGCACGGACCCCGGAGCTCAACCGCCTGGTGCACGACATCGTCGCCATCTTCGACGGCAGCGTCAGCGCCGAGCATGGCATCGGGCAGCTGCGGCGCGACGAACTCGCGACCTACAAGTCGCCGACGGCGGTCGACCTGATGCGCCGGATCAAGCGGGTCTTGGATCCCGACAATCTGATAAATCCCGGGAAGCTGCTCTGACCGCCCTTTGCAAGACCGCGGATCCAGCGCATCATTCCCGAGACTCGATTCCCGGAGAGGGCGCATGAGCGACTATGTTGCACCGGTCAAGGACATCCTGTTCACCCTGCAGGACATCGCCGGCCTGCCGGAAATCGCCGCCTTGCCTGGCTATCAGGACGCCTCGCCCGATACCGTCGCCGCCGTGCTCGAGGAAGCCGCGAAATTCGCCGGCGGGGTCCTGGCACCGCTCAACTATTCCGGCGATCAGCAGGGCAGCCGCGCCGAAAACGGCAAGGTCGCTACGCCGGACGGCTTCCCCGAGGCCTATCGCCAGTTTGGCGAAGCCGGGTGGAACTCCGTCGCCTTCGATCCGGAATTCGGCGGGCAAGGCATGCCCTGGGCACTGACCACGGCGCTGCAGGAGATGTGGAACGCCGCCAATATGTCCTTCGCCCTTTGCCCCCTGCTGACCCAGGGCGCCATCGAAGCCCTGCAGGTGCATGGGAGCGCACAGCAGAAAGCCACCTATCTGGCCAACATGATCGCCGGGAAATGGACCGGCACGATGAACCTCACCGAGCCCCAGGCCGGTTCGGATCTCGGCGCGATCAAGACCAAAGCCACGCCGGACGGGGATCGCTATCGCATCAAGGGCCAGAAGATCTTCATCACCTATGGCGAACACGACCTGGCCGAGAACATCGTTCACTTGGTGCTCGCGCGGCTGCCGGACGCGCCGAGGGGTTCCAAGGGAATCTCGCTCTTCATCGTTCCCAAGTATCTGATCAAGCCGGACGGCAGTCTCGGCGCCCACAACGATCTGCGCTGCGTCTCGATCGAACACAAGCTCGGCATCCACGCCTCGCCGACCTGCACCATGGCCTATGGCGACGGCGACGGTGCCCTGGGCGACCTGGTGGGCGAACCGCATGCCGGACTCGAATACATGTTCACCATGATGAATAACGCGCGTCTGGCGGTGGGGGTGCAGGGACTGGCGATCGCCGATCGCGCCTACCAGCAGGCGGTTGGCTATGCCAAGGCGCGGGTCCAGAGTACCGTCATCGGTGCACCGGCCGGTGCCGGCCTGCCGATCCTGCACCACCCCGACATTCGGCGGAACCTGATGACCATGCGGGCCCTGACCGAAGCGATGCGCTCGATCGCCTATTTCACCGCCGGGGCCCTGGACCGCGCCAAGCGCGATCCCGATCCGGGCGCGCGCAAGCGCCATCAGGCCCTGACCGATCTGCTGATTCCGGTGGCCAAGGCCTGGTGCACGGATCAGGGCGAACGGGTGGCCTCGATCGGCGTCCAGATCCATGGCGGAATGGGCTTCATCGAGGCGACAGGCGCAGCGCAATATTATCGCGATGCGCGCATAGCCTCGATCTACGAGGGCACCAACGGCATCCAGGCCATCGATCTTCTTGGCCGGAAGCTCCTGCGCGACGGCGGCGAGGCGATGCATGGCCTGCTGACGGCGATGGCCGGCGGCCTCGAGGACATCTCGACCTTCGGCAGCGAAGATCTGCGGGCCATGAAGGAGCGGCTGGCGCCAAACCTGCACCTGCTGACCACCGCGGTCGACCACCTGCTGATCGAGGGCAAACGCGACATGAAGGCGGCCCTGGCCGTTGCGACGCCGTTTCTTGGCCTGGTCGGCACCATATTGGGCGGCTGGTTGCTGGCGCGGGGGGCTGTTGCGGCCGCCCGCCGGATCGCAGAGAACACCGGGGACCGGGGCTTTTCCGAGGCAAAGATCATTACCGCCCGCTTCTATGCCGACAATATCCTGCCGGGTGCCGCCAGTCTGGCCGCCCAGGTCACTACCGGTGCAGCCAGCACGCTCGCACTGGCTCCAGAGCATTTTTGACACTGAAGCCACACGAATTGACCAATTTTCGCTTGATTTATCAGCGGTGAATAGACTTTGATGTTGAATTGCAGTGGCCGCAAAGAGCCGCGCATATACAGCTTTGGCAACTTCGTTTTGGGAGACATGAAATGCTGAACTCGCTGCGCGGCGTGGCTGGCGCCGCTGTGATGACATTAGCGCTTGCCGGTGTCGGGTCCGGCGCCGTCCAGGCGCAAACCCCCGAAAGCTCCGACCCGATCAAGATCGCGCTGTTCGATTGGACCAGCGTCAACATCAACGCGACGATTCTCGGGAAGATCCTGAAAGCGCGCGGCTACAATGTCGAGTACGTGACTTCTGACTATCTCTCCAGCCTGCAGACCGGTCTGCAGACCGGCGACCTCACGGTCGGCATGGAATTCTGGGACACCACCGCCGGCGAGGCGATGAAGGCGGCCGACGACAGCGGCAAAGCGGAGCGTGCCGGCATGCTCGGGCCAAAGGCCAAGGAAGAATGGTGGTTTCCGGAATACATGAAGGAGAAGTGCCCGGGCCTGCCGGACTGGAACGCGCTGAAGGACCCGAAATGCGCCGAGGCCTTCTCGACACCAGAGACGGCGCCCAAGGGGCGGTACCTTGGCGGGCCGGTCACCTGGGAGGGATTCGACGATGAACGGGTCGAGGCCCTTGGCCTGCCCTTCGAAGTGGTGCATGCCGGAACCGATGCGGCGATGTTTGCCGAACTCAAGTCCGCCTATCAGCGCAAGGCGCCGATCATGCTGTGGATCTACAGCCCGCATTGGGCGCCGTCGAAGTACAAGGGCGAATGGGTCCAGTTCCCGGAATACACGCCGGAATGCTACAGTGATCCGAAATGGGGCATCAATCCGGACCTCGCCCATGACTGCGGCAAGCCGCATGGCGAGATCTGGAAATATGTCTGGGGCGGCATGAAGGACAAGTGGCCGGTCGCCTACAAGATCGCGAAGAACTACACGATCCCGACCGACGATCTCAACGCGCTTTCGGGCCAGGTCGACCTCGACAAGAAGACGATCGAAGACGTGGCCGACGCCTGGATCGCCAAGAACCAGAGCACCATAGACGGCTGGGCGAACTAGGCCCCGCAGGTGGCGCCTGGAGATGGTGCCACCGGACGTTAACCGGGAAGCAGGAGCATCCTGTCGGCAGGCGAAGCCGGCAGGATGCCCGCCCCTGGCGCCTCCCCTGCATATGAGATTGTGGACATGACTGACGGCGGTAACGTAAAGCTGGCCTGCCGCGGCATCTGGAAGGTCTTCGGCCGTGGCGCCGAGGCCTTCATGGCTGCCAATCCCGCACCGACGCCGGACGCCCTCAAGGCGCATGGATTGATGGCCGGCGTGCGCGATGTCACGGTGGAGATCGGCGAGGGCGAGATATTCATCGTCATGGGCCTTTCCGGGTCCGGCAAGTCGACCCTGTTGCGCTGCATGTCCCGGCTGATCGAGCCCACGGCCGGCGAAGTCCTGCTTGAGGGCCGCGACCTGCTGAAGGCCAGCGAGGCCGAACTGATCGACATTCGCCGCCACAAGATGGGCATGGTTTTCCAGCATTTTGCCCTGCTGCCGCATCTCTCCGTCCTCGACAATGTCGCGTTTCCGCTGGCGATCCAGAGTGTCAGCAAGATGGAACGCGAAGCACGCGCCCGGGAGGTCATCGACCTGGTCGGCCTCGGTGGACGCGAAGGCGCCTATCCAACGCAGCTTTCTGGCGGCCAGCAGCAGCGCGTCGGCATCGCCCGCAGCCTCGCGGTGAAGCCGGAACTGTGGTTCCTCGACGAGCCGTTCTCCGCTCTCGATCCGCTGATCCGCGGCGAGATGCAGGACGAGCTCATCCGCCTGCAGAAGGTGCTGAAGAAGACCATGATCTTCGTCACCCACGACTTCGATGAGGCGATCAAGCTGGCCGACCGGATCGCCATCATGAAGGACGGATCGGTGATCCAGATCGGGACGCCGGAGCAGCTGGTACTCAATCCGGCGACCGACTATGTCGCCGCGTTCACCCGCAACGTGCAGCGCGCCAAAGTGGTGACGGCCCGCAGCATCATGGGTCCGGTCAATGGCGTGGCTCCCGATCGCCAGGTGAACGCCGCCGACAAGATCGCCGATCTGGCGCCCGGCATGATCAATGCCGGCCAGCCCTGCTCGGTCATCGACGACACCGGCAAGGTGATCGGCACGCTGGCGCTGCAATCCGTGATCGACACCCTGATCGGCAAAGACGCGCGCCTATGACGGATATCGCGGTCAGATGGCGCGCCACGCCGCGCTCCTACTACTGGCTGTTCTGGCTGGTGCTGTTCGCCCTGGCGCTTTTCATGACACTCCACCCCGAGATTTTCGGCTGGGCGGTGAAATATCCGAAAGCCCTGGTGATCCCCTTCGGCAAATGGATCGGTGCCGCTGTCAAGTGGAGCGTCGACAATCTTCAGCCATTCTCGCGCGCGCTTGCAGCGATAATGGACTTCCCGCTGCGCCTGGTGCAGGCGGCCTTAGCCAAGGGTTTCACCCTGAACGGCCAGGAGGTGTTGTTTCCGCGTCTTTCGTGGCTGGGGGTCGTCGGCGCCTTTACTCTGGCCGGAATGGCCTTCGGCGGCCTGCGCGGTGCCGTCGTGAGCTTCGTCTGTTTCGCCTATATCGCCTTCTTCGGGCAATGGGACAGCGCGATGCTCACCCTGGCCTCGGTGATCATATGTGCGCCCTTCGGCGTTGCCGTCGGCGCGTTTCTCGGCATCCTCGCCTATCGCATTCCGGCGGTCGATACCTGGTTCGTCCGCCCGTCCCTGGATCTTGCGCAGACCATGCCGGCCTTCGCCTATCTGGTGCCGGTACTGCTGCTGTTCGGCTCGGGGCCCGTTCCTGCGCTGATCGCCACCATCATTTTCGCGGCACCGCCGATGGTGCGGGCGACCAAGCTGGCACTCGAGCAGGTTCCAGAGGAGATCCAGTCCTTTGCCGACATGGCCGGGTGCACCCGGCGCCAGAAGCTCTGGCGGGTCATGATGCCGACTGCAAAGCCGCTGCTGATGGTCGGCATCAACCAGGTGATCATGATGACCCTGAACATGGTCATCATTGCGTCGATGATCGGCGCCGGCGGCCTCGGCTTCGACGTGCTCATGGCATTGCGCCAGCTCGATATCGGCAAGGGCCTCGTCGCCGGCTTCGCCATTTCGGCGGTCGCAATCTCCCTTGACCGCATCAGCGCCTCGGCGGCGCGGAGTTCCTTCGTGCCGCTGCCGCCGGGGGCCGGGCTGTTGCAGCGTCACCCTTATCTCGTGGCGTCGATCGCCTGGCTGGCACTCACCACCCTGCTCAGCCTTGGCGTTCCGGGCCTGGCCAACATTCCGACAGAATGGACGGTGAAGCCGGGTCCTTATGCCGACGATCTGGTGGCCTGGATCAATATCAATTATTTCGACACGATCGATGCGGCGCGGACCTGGGTCCTGCTCAACATCCTCAATCCGATCAAGGCGCTCCTGCTGGACCTGCCCTGGGTATTTGTGGTATCCGCCATCGCGCTTCTCGGCTTTCAGCTCGGCGGGTGGCGCCTGGCTCTGCTGGTCGGACTGCTCATGCTGTTCCCCGCCGTAACCGGGCAATGGGAAAAGACCATGATCACGGTCTATCTCTGCTCGATCTCGGCCTTCATTTCGGCCGTCATCGGGATCGCGCTCGGTGCCTGGGGTGCGCGCAATGCCGCCGTCGACCAGGTGCTCAAGGTGATCGTCGACACCCTGCAGACCCTGCCGAGCTTCGTCTACCTGATCGCCGTGGTGATGCTGTTCCGGGTCGGTGACGTGACGGCGATGATTGCGATCGTGCTGTTTGCCGTGGCGCCTGCGATCCGCTACACGACTCACGGGATCAGGCAGGTGCCGCCGCATCTGCTGGAGGCATCGTCCGCCATGGGATGCACCCGGCGCCAGATGTTCTGGCGGGTGCAGCTACCGCTTGCCATGCCGGAGATCATGCTCGGCATCAACCAGACCGTCCTGATGGCCTTGGCGATGCTGGTGATCACGGCCCTGGTCGGAACACGTGATCTCGGCCAGGAGGTCTTCATCTCCCTTGCCAAGGCAGACGGCGGGCGCGGCATCGTTGCCGGCCTCTGCATCGCGTTCCTGGGCATTGTCGCCGACCGCCTGATGGTCGGCGCCGCCCGCCGGATGCGGATGCGGCTCGGACTGCCGGAAAACTAGCGTGGAGGATGGCAGATGTTTGACGCGAACCTGAGCGATCTCTCCAGCCTGCGGCTGAACGGCCGCCAGGGACAGCTCCTCGAGCAGCTGCGCCGCGACCGCGTGGCGACGGTGGCGGTGCTGGCGAAAGCGCTGGACGTCTCGACCGAGACCGTCCGGCGCGACGTCCGCTGGCTGGCCGCCAAGGGGCTGGTGACCAAGAGCCACGGCAGCGTCGCCTGGCCTGACCGCCGCGAGGATCATCCCCTGCAGCGGCGCCTGATGGCCAACATGCCGGCCAAGCAGCTGATCGCCCAGGCCGTTGCCAAGGAGATCGCCGACGGCAAGTCGCTGATGATCGATACCAGCAGCACCAATGTCTATGTCGCCGAGGCGCTGAAGGCACACCGCCGGCTGACCGTCGTCACCAACTCGGCGCCGATCGCGCAGCGCCTGTCGCAGGGCGAAGGCAACCGCGTCTATCTTGCCGGCGGCGAAGTGCGGGCCGACGACAGCGCCGCCTTCGGGCCGGCGACGATCAGTTTCATGGAGCAGTTCAAGGTCGATACGGCGATCATCTCGACCAGTGCGGTCGGGGCGGAACTGGGCGTCATGGACAACCATCTCTGCGAGGCGGAGGTCTGCCAGACCCTGATCCGTCGCGCCCGCCGGGTGATCCTGGCAACCGATTGCAGCAAGTTCGCGGCCCAGGGGCTGGTCGTCGCCTGCGGATTCGACGATGTCGACCTGCTGGTGAGCGACGGGATGCCGCCCAAGGACCTAGCGGATCGCCTGGAAGCGGCCGACGTGGAACTCCTCATCGCCGGCTGAACGGCGATCGGCCGATCCAAGCCGGCCCTATTGCGTCGAGGCCATCTCCAACCCGTCGTCGCCGGGAACGGCCATTCGGGCCAGCCGCTGTTCCTCGGCGGCGATGGCCTTCTCCAGGACTGCAAGGTCGGCGAGTTCGCGAGCCACCGCCCGGCGCCGCGATATCTCGTAGGCGATCGCGCCGAGCACGGTGATCACGATCAGGCTGAGTGCCAGCGCGTTGATCGTCGGGGTGATGCCGGATCGCACCTTCGAACCGACATAGACGGTCAAGGTATCATAGGTTCCGCGGGTAAAGAGCGTCACGTTGAAGTTCTCTACCGACTGGAAGAAGGCGATCAGCGCACCAGCGCCGATCGCCGGGTAGAGATGCGGCATCAGCACGCGACGCATCACCTGGCCATGACTGGCGCCCAGGTCAAGTGCCGCTTCCTCGAGCCCGGGGTCGAAGCTCTGCAGGCGGGCGAGAACCAGCAGCATGACGTAGGCGGCGATAAAGGAGACCTGGCCCAGTACCGAGAGATGCAGGCCGGCAGCGAACGGGAAATTCTGCTGCATGCCGGACACGATGCCCAGATTGTTCCAGAACAGCAGTGTCGAGATGCCGATCACCGCGCCGGGGGTGAGGATCGGCGCCACCATAACGCCATAGAGGAAAGAACGCGACTTCGCCTGCACACTGTTGATCAGGATCGCTGCCGCGGTGCCGATCGGGATCGAGATGACGACGACGGCCAGGGCCACCAGGATCGTGTTGCGCCCCGCGGTCCACATGCGCTCGTCGGTCCACAGATCGATGAACCAGCGATCGGTCCAGCCCGCCCACGGATAGACCGAGGGAAACTTGGTGTCGTTCAGCGCAGCGCCGCCCATGACAATCAGCGGCAGGAGCATATAGGCGAGGAAGATGACCAGATAGGCCCGGATCAGGAATTGGCCGAAGGCGTGGGTTCTCATGATGCAGCGCCCCTACTTGGCGATATCGACGAGGCGGACATTCAGGAGCCGCATCATCAGGCTCACGAAGACCGTGCAGAGCAGCAGGAGTAGGAAGGCATAGGCCGATCCGACATTCCAGTCGAGGCCCTCGAACATCCATTGCTGGATGATCTCCGTGAACCAGCGCGAACCCGGCGAGGCCAGGGTACTGGGCACGATAACCGAACCCGCCGAAAGCATGAACACCATCACGCAGCCCGAAGCGATGCCGGGCTTCGAATGGGGGATGACCACGCGCCAATGGGTCCGCCACAAGGGAGCTCCCAGATCCTGGGACGCTTCGATCTGGTTTGAGTCCAGAGACGAGATCGCATTGTAGATCGGAAACAGCATGAAGAGCACATAGGCATAGACGAGGCCGATGATGACCCCGTTGAAGCCGGTGATCCAGCGCACCGCATCGAAGCCGAGAAACTCGTGCCAGATGGCGTTCAGCGGCCCCTTGTAGGAAAGAATGATGAACCAGGCGAAGGAGCGCAGGATCTCGCTCACCCAGAGCGGGATCAGCAGCAGCAGGAAAAGCGTCGGCGCATTGGCCGGCCGCACTACCTTGGCGAGGTAGAAGGCGATGGGATAGCTGAGCACCAGGCAGAGCAGCGTCACGATCGAGCTGTAGAGCACGGTAAGACCGAAGATCTTCACGTGGATCGGGCTGTCCGCGAAGGTCATGTAGTTCTTCAGCGAATACACGTCCAGCGGCCCGCCAAGCTGATCGACTGGCAGGTACGGCTTGAACGAGAACTGGAACAGCACCAGATTGGGGACGATGACCAGCGCCAGCAGCCAGAAGGCTGTCAGCACGATCATCGCGGCGGTCAGCGTGGACCCGTATCGGCGAAGGAGTTCATGCATCGGACCGGCCCCTGCTCAGGCGTGGCCGCTGCGAACGGCCGTGTCGGCGAGGACGACGGCATGCTCGGCGGTGAAGGCCATGCTCAACCTGGCGCCAGGCGCCGGCGGCGGCAGGCTAGGGTCGTTCTGCACCTGAACCATATGCGCGCCGCCATGGGAATCCGCAACGTGGATGTTGACGAAGTTCCCCTCGAAGGCGACCTCGTTCACCTCGACCGGCACGCTGTTGACACCCGGAGGCGGCGCCGCGTGCAGGGTGGAATGTTCAGGCCGGACATAGAGCTTGGCGACCGCACCGCGATCGAGACCGGCGCCAAGATGCGAGGCGAATGTTCCGGATGCGGTCTCGAACTTGGCGACCCCGCCCTCGACCGAGCGCACTTTGCCCGGGAAGATATTGTTCTCGCCGACGAAGGAGGCGACGAAGCCGTTGGCCGGCTTGTTGTAGATCTCCACCGGCGTGCCTACCTGCTGCAGCACGCCTTGGGACATCACCCCGACGCGGTCGGACATGGCAAGCGCCTCGCCCTGATCATGGGTAATGTAGATGAAGGTGACGCCGGTCCGCTTCTGGATGGCGCGCAGCTCGGCACGCATGTGCTGCCGAAGCTTGAGATCGAGGGCAGACAGCGGCTCATCGAGGAGCATGACCTTGGGCTCGACGGCCAGCGCGCGGGCAATGGCAACCCGCTGCTTCTGGCCACCGGAAAGCTGGCTGATCTTCTTGTCGCCGGAATCCGGCAGGTCCACGAGACGCAACAATTCGTCGGCCTTGGCCCGCCGGGCCGCCTTATCGACACCGCGAACCTCAAGACCAAAAGCGATGTTCTCCCAGACCGGCATCAACGGAAACAGTGCCAGATTCTGAAAGATGAGGGCCGTCGGGCGCATATTGGGCCGGATGCCCCGCATATCCACGCCACCGATCTTTACCGCCCCGCCGGTTGGGTCCATGAAGCCGGAGATCAGGCGCAGGATTGTCGTCTTGCCGCAGCCCGAAGGTCCGAGAAAGGAGAAGAATTCGCCGGCCTTGATCGTCACATCGACTTCGTTCACGGCGCGAAACTTGCCGAAGTCCATGGATACTCTGGAAAGTTCGACGTCTTCGCTCATCTGTCCCCGTCACAATAAGTTCCAGCGTGAGGCCATCATGCGCCCCCACGGGATGAAGTCCAGCAGCAATGTAAGTATAAACCGCCGGGCATTCAGCCCGGCGGTTCATTTCCCCTAAATTTACGCCGCGATGAACTTGTCGGCGTATTCGGCACGCAGCTTCAGGAACGAGCTGCTCTGCACCGGCCACCACCACAGCTTGCTCAGCGCATCGCCAGGATAGGCAGCCTTGTAGAACTTGGTCACGGTCGGATCGGCCAGATCGATCGCGCCCTTGCCGACCGGATTGGCAGAGAACGCCTTGGCGTTCGCAGCCGAACCTTCCGGCGACGCGATGAACTTGGCCCATTCGTGAGCCTGCGCCACGTTCTTGGCGTTCTTCATCAGCATGTAGCCCTGGTTCCAGGCAAACGCACCTTCCTTCGGCGCGATGTAGGAATACGGACCTTCCTTCTGCATGTTGAAGCCGGTCGAATCCCAGCACAGACCCAAAGTGCAGCCGTTGGTGCGGAACGCGGCCTGGGCCTCGTTCTCGCCCTTCCAGAACTGCACGATATTGGCCTTGTGCTTGATGGCTTCGGCAAGAATGACGTCCCAGATTTCCTTCATGGCGGCGTCATCTTTGTAGCCGTCCATGAACGGACGCGGGAGCTTGCCCTGGCCGTCCAGGACACGACCAAGCGCGGCCAGCGCCGAATGTGCGCGGACCACGACCTTGCCTTCGTTCTTCGGATCGAAGAGGTCGGCGAGGCTGGCTGTGCCGTATTCGAGCGGGTTTTCCTGGGTGTTGAAGACCAGTGCTTCCGTACCCCAGACGCTGGGGACGAACAGGCGCTTGCCATCGATGGTCGCCATATCGCCCGCCTGGCCGGTTACCAGACCCGGCTCATAGGCGTCGATGCTGAGGACATTGAGGTCCCAAGGCTGGACCAGACCGTTCTCGCTGTAGGACTGGACGCGATCGACCGTCGGTTCGATGACGTCGATGGCGGCGGTCTGCAAGGAGAGCTTCGCCTGGGCGAAAATCGTGTCATTGTCGGGCTGTTCGATGAAATTCATCTTGATGCCCGTCTTCGCGGTGAATGCCGCAAAGAGTTCCTTGAAGTCGTAGCCCGCCCAACCCATGAAGTTGACTTCACCGGATGAGGAGAAGGCGTTCTTGACGATCCAAGGTGCCGTGATGGCGCCAGCGCCAGCGACGACCGAGGTCTTCAGCAATGCGCGACGCGAGAACTCCCGCGCCGCGAGTGCGACGGGATTAATGGTCGTTTTGTCAGTCACTTGAGGTCTCCCTTCAATTTGGTCCGAATTGTTTCCCTGGGTTTTCTTCTGAGTGGCATTACGGACCTTAGCCACGATTTGTTGCACCTAGATTACTGATCCGAGACGGTGAGCGAAAGAGCAATTTGTCGTGATCCGGCTGCCGGTAGCTTTGGCCGCCCCTCCGTTGCCGGGGTCCGACCCCGAAAACGCCGGGCAGGTGGCCGATTGGCGAGCGTCGTTGGGGCGGCTAGTGTTCCTGCCGACATTGCAACTCGCCGGACAGGGTATCGACCTGCCAGCCCAGGAATAGGTAAGGACCATGGACCATAAACCCAGGCGTATCCTTTTCATCTCGGCCGATCAGTGGCGCGCGGAGTGCCTGTCTGCCCTGGGCCATCCCGTGGTCAAGACCCCCCATCTAGACGCTTTGGCCTCCACAGGAACCCTTTTCAAGCAGCACTACACCGTCTGTGCCCCCTGCGGTCCGGCACGGACCAGCTTGCAGACCGGGCTCTATCTAATGAACCATCGTTCCGGCCGAAACGGGACACCGCTCGACGCTCGACACACCAATGTGGCCAAAGAAGTTCGCAAAGCCGGGCTAGACCCCACATTGTTTGGCTATACCGACACAAGCCCTGACCCGCGGGGCCGCCATGCCAATGATCCGGCGCTGCGAACCTATGAAGGGCCTCTGCCCGGCTATTCGATCGGCCTCCTGTTCCAGGATTACATGGCGGCCTGGATGAGCGATCTCCGCGCAAAGGGCTACCATTTCAAGGGCCGGCACGACGTCTATGTGCCGCGCAGGGATTTCGAACGGCCGGCCAATCGCGGCCATCGGTTTATTCCCACGTTCTTCCGGGCAGAGGACAGCGACACCAGCTTCATGACCGACCAAGTCATCCGGTGGCTGGATGGCCGCCGCGGCCATGACTGGTTCCTGCATAGTGTCTTTCTGCGCCCCCATCCGCCGGTCATCGCCCCGGAACCCTACAACGCCCTATATGACCCCGCGCAGGTACCCTTTCCGAAGCGCCGCGAAACGCCAGAACTCGAAGGCGAGCAGCATCCCTATCTGAAGCTGTGGATCCAATGCTTCGAGGGACCGAACGGGTACGACGAGCACAATCCGCACAGCCTTGTACGAATGCCGGATCTCGAACTCAGGCAAATGCGTGCCTGCTATTACGGCATGATCAACGAGGTCGACGATGCCATAGGTAAGATTGTTGCGCATCTCAAGGCTACCGGCGAATACGACGACACGCTGATTATTTTCACATGCGACCATGGGGAAATGGGCGGCGACCACTATACCTGGGGCAAGGAACTGTATTTCGATCAGAGCTTTCATATCCCGCTGATCATTCGCGACCCGCGCCGGGCTGCCGACGGCGGGCGCGGCCGACACGTCGACGCCTTCACGGAATCCGTGGACCTGATGCCGACGATCCTGGACTGGCTTGGCCTGGATCTACCCCCCAATTGCGACGGCCGGTCGCTTCGGCCGTTCCTTGAGGGGCGGGCCCCCTCGGACTGGCGCCAGGAGGCGCATATGGAGCTCGACTTCCGAACGACACCGAATCTGCAGGGGTTCGATGCCGAATCCGACCTTGGCCTCGATCCAGACGCCTGCCAAATGTCGATACTCCGCGGCAGGAGATGGAAGTATGTCCACTTCGCTGCACTCCCGCCCCTGCTGTTCGATCTCGAAAGCGATCCTGACGAGATGAACAATCTTGCAGCCGACCCCGCCCATGCTGGGGTCATCCTCGAATGCGCCCAGAAGCTGCTGTCATGGCGAATGCTGCATGCCGAGCGAACGCTCACCAACCTGCATCTCTGGAAGGACGGTGTGATCGACCGTCGTGCTGCCGGCTGAGCGGCGCAACGCATGAGCGCCTTGGTTACGGTCGCATGCAAGCCATTCGCAGATCAGCGCCCCGGGACGTCCGGATTGCGGAAGAAGGTGGCGGAATTCTCGCGGCCAAACTATCTTGAGACCTTCGTGCAGTCCCTGTTCGACACCCTGCCGGATCTATCGGGCAAGACTCTAGTGTTGGGTGGCGACGGGCGCTTTCACAACCGTGCGGCCATCGCGACGATCCTGCGTATGGCAGCGGCAAACGATGTCCGCCGCATTCTGGTCGGCAGAGGCGGCCTGCTTTCCACCCCTGCAGCCAGTTGCATCATCCGAAAATATGGCTGCACAGGCGGAATCATTCTTTCTGCCAGTCATAATCCTGGCGGTCCGAACGGAGATTTCGGCGTCAAATACAACATTGCCAATGGCGGGCCGGCGCCAGAGTCGCTGACCGAGGCAATCTTTGCGCGAAGCCGGGAAATTGCCAGTTATCGTATTCTCGCAGAGGGCGGTATAGATCTGGATCGATTGGGTAAGATCAGTCTCGGTCCTCTCGAAATCGAGGTGATAGATCCAGTCACCGATTACGCCGACCTGATGGAGCAGCTCTTCGACTTTCCATTGATGCGGCAACTGATCGCCGGCGGCTTTCGCCTTGTGTTCGATGCCATGCATGCAGTGACCGGCCCCTATGCCAAGGAGATCCTTGTGGGGCGCTTGGGTGTTCCGACCGAATCGCTCATCAATTCCATCCCGCGCGAGGATTTTGGCGGTCACCATCCAGACCCGAATCCCGCACATGCCGCGGAACTGATGCGCATGTTGTGGAGCGAAGACCCGCCGGATTTCGGCGCCGCCTCGGACGGCGATGGCGATCGCAATATGATTCTAGGACCGAAGCTGGCCGTCTCCCCCAGCGACAGCCTGGCCGTGCTCGCCGCAAATGCAGCCGTGATCCCCGGCTACGCCGCCGGCCTCGCAGGCCTCGCGCGGTCGATGCCGACCAGCCAGGCGGTGGATGTCGTCGCGGCCTCCCTCGGGATTCCCTGCTACGAAACGCCAACCGGCTGGAAATTTTTCGGCAATCTGCTCGACGCAAATCGGGCAACGCTCTGCGGCGAAGAGAGCTATGGCACCAGTTCCGATCATATCCGCGAAAAGGACGGGCTCTGGGCGATCCTGTTCTGGCTGAATCTGATTGCCTACAAGAACCGGCCGGTAAACCAAATTCTTACCGCTCACTGGCAACGGTTCGGTCGCCACTACTACTCGCGACATGACTATGAGGGGCTCAATTCCAAGACAGCGGACGCCGTTATGAAGTCATTGCGGACTCGCCTTACCGATCTGCCAGGCAACTCGTTTGGCTCCAGGCAGGTGACGTTTGCCGACGACTTTCGATATGTCGACCCGGTCGACGGCTCCATCAGCGAACATCAAGGCCTACGCATTCTCTTCAATGACGGTGCCAGGATCGTGCTGCGTCTCTCCGGAACCGGGACCGAAGGCGCTACGTTGCGGCTCTATCTCGAGAGATTTGAAGCCGACCCTGCCAGGCAGTTAGGTGATCCGCAGGCGGTCCTCGCGGATCTGATCGAATCCGCAGAACAGATCTCCAATCTTCGACGTCTAACCGGCCGCAACAATCCGGACGTGATCACATGACCCGCCAAAGCTCAAACATTACTCAGACACCACCCTGGCGTGCGCTCAAACAGCGGCGCGAAGCGTGGAACGATCGCAGACTTGCCGATTTGTTCGCAGAGGATGCCGGCCGGTTCGCCAAATACTCGCTTCAGCACGATGGCTTTCTCCTCGACTACTCCAAGACCCACATCACGAATGCAGAGCTCCGTGCACTCATCGCTTTGGCGCAAGCGGCGGGTGTGGAACACTTGCGCGACCGGATGTTTGCCGGCGACCGGATCAACGCTAGCGAAGGCCGTTCTGTCCTCCACATCGCGCTTCGCAATCGGCCCAACACCCCGATCCCGGTCGACGGGGTCGACGTCATGCCGTCAGTCAATCGCGTGCTTGACCAGATGCGGGATTTTGCCGAACGCGTGCGAAGCGGCGATTGGCGCGGTGCAACCGGAAAGCCAATCCGCCGGGTGGTCAACATCGGCATCGGCGGGTCCGATCTTGGCCCTGCTATGGCTGTTGCCGCATTGCGCAGTTTGCAGCATCCTCGCCTGCAGTTTCATTTCGTCTCCAATGTCGATGCGGCGCATCTTGAGGCTGCACTTGAGGGCGCGGAAGCGGAAACCACCCTGTTCATCATTTCCTCCAAGACTTTCACCACCCAGGAGACGATGGCCAATGCTCGTAGTGCACGCCATTGGTTTCAGGCCCGAGTCACGGCCGTTGATGCCGTCGCCAAGCATTTTGTAGCCGTCTCGACCAATGCGACGGCAGTCCGCGACTTCGGCATCGAACCTGCCAACATGTTCCAGTTCTGGGACTGGGTGGGTGGGCGTTATTCCCTGTGGTCGGCGATCGGGCTGCCTCTGCTTCTCAGTATCGGCTGGCAGAATTTCGAGCAATTTCTGGTCGGCGGCCACAGGATGGACCAGCATTTTCGCGCCGCCCCGTTGGATGCCAACATGCCGGTTCTGCTGGCATTGGTCGGCGTCTGGTATATCAACTTCTGGGGTACCAGGACCCATGCCATCCTGCCTTATGCCCAGGACCTAAACCTTCTGCCCGCCTACCTGCAGCAGCTTGAAATGGAAAGCAACGGCAAGTCTGTCGACCGCGATGGCAAGCCTGTCCGCTGTTCAACGGCACCGGTCATCTGGGGCGCCGCCGGCACCAATGGACAGCATGCCTTCTATCAGCTTTTGCACCAGGGCACGGATGTCATTCCCTGCGACTTCATTCTGCCGGCGCGGTCTCCGGCGGAGTTTCAAGGGCACCAGGATCTGCTGCAAGCCAACTGCCTGGCGCAGGCTCAGGCGCTGATGTTTGGTCGAACGGCAATGGAGGCAGAGGCGGAACTGCAGTCGAACGGTCTGGATCCGCAAGCCATCAGATCTCTGCTGCCCTTCCGCACATTTCCAGGCAATCGACCTTCGGTCACCCTTATGATGCCCGAACTCGACCCTCTTCATCTCGGCATGCTGATCTCGCTTTACGAGCACAAGGTCTTCGTGCAAGGCGCCATTTGGAACCTCAATTCCTTCGATCAATGGGGGGTGGAACTGGGCAAGAAGCTCGCGGGCGACATTCTGGTCGGCAATGGTCAATGCCGTGACGGCTCGACAGGAGGTCTGCAGGCTTTCTATGATGCGTCTCGCGATCAACTCGCCTGACCATCATTTAGACCTAGTCCAAATTGATTTAGTGTTCCGAGGCTACTATGTACCGAATCGATTCCAGTCGTGCAGACCTTGCCCGAGAGTTCAAGGCCGCGCCGTTCGGACCGCACAGCCCCGAGTTGCAGAAGGTCGTCCAGGTCATGCGCTGGGGCAGTTCCCGGGGAAAGACGATCATCATCTGCACCAAGCACCATCGGGAATGGAAACTGGGATGCATGGGGGCCGCCCGCGGTCAGGTCGTGACCGAAGTCGGCCCCGCTTTCACTAGCTATGCCGAGGCCACGTGGGCCTGTTTTCGCGCGCGATGGCAGGAAGCCACCGGTCAAGCCTGTCCGGTTGAATGAAGGGACAGAGAATGGCCGAAAGATTGCTCGCCTATTCCAACGAGGTCAGCGCCGCGCCGGGCGATCGTATCGAGGTCAAGGTCAGTTCCCCGTTGCCCGGCAAATACCAGGCCCAACTGATTCGACTGATCTGCGGCGACGACAGTCCAGACGGACCCGGCTTCAAGGCCGAGGCCGTCGCCGCGGATGGCAATGGCGACTACGTGGCGCGCCGACAGCCGGTGAATGCCGGATCCCATGTCGAATTCCCGAATGGCGGCCCAGCCCTTGCCGGCAGTTTCACACTGCTCGCAATGATCTGGCCGACCTTACCGTCCAAAGGCGCGGAGCAGGCCATTCTCGGCAATTTCGATTTGGCGACTGCGTCGGGCCTCAGCCTTTGCATCGGCGCCGACGGCACCCTTACCTGCCGTGCCGGCCAGAATGCGCCTTTGAGTACTGGCGTGAAACTCCTCGACCGCCATTGGTACCTGGTTTCCGCTAGCTATGATGCGTCAACCCAGGAGCTCTTGGTGGCCCAGAAGGCGATCCTGGAATATGGCCGGAACCCCACAGATGCCGAGGTGCACGTAAAACTTGGTTGCGAGATCGGGCAGGGCGGCGCTTTCCGATTGGCCGCCTGGAACGACGGGAACGCGGTGGCGGCGCATTATAACGGCAAGATCGACAGCCCATGTGTCGCCGCAGGCTCCTTTCGCGGGTCAGAACTGGACCGCCTGCGCGACAATCCCTTGGATGCCGCCGTTCTCGCCGCCTGGGATTTCTCGAAAGGCATCGAAGGCATCGACATATCGGATTTATCGGGCAGCGGATATCACGGGCATACCGTCAACTTGCCGACACGAGCGATGTCGGGCTGGAAATGGGATGCCAGCGAATTCGACTGGACAAAGAAACCGGCCCACTATGGCGCGATCCATTTTCACGACGACGATCTCTATGATTGCGGATGGGCGACGGATTTCGAAGTAACGTTGCCGGCAGCGCTAAGGAGCGGTCTCTATTGTGTTCATCTGACCCAGGGCGACCTCGAGGAGTTTGTGCCACTTTTTGTCCGGCCGGCGCGGGGTACCACGACGGCGCGGCTCGCTCTGCTGATTCCCACCGCAAGCTACTGGGCCTATGCCAACCAGCAGATGATCTCCAGTTGGTCGTTCGACGAACTGACCTCGGGGAAATTTGCCACATTCAATGCGGTGGACCGATTCCTGGAAGAACATCCCGGATTCGGCATGTCGACATACGATCTGCACAGCGACGGCAGCGGTGTCGCCTATGTATCGCGCCTTCGACCGATCCTGAACATGCGGCCGAAGACCGAACTCTGGCAATTCAATGCGGATACCCATATTACCGACTGGCTGGAAGCCAAGGGTATTGCTTACGATATCGTCACCGATGATGACCTCCATGCCGAGGGCCTGGACCTTCTGCAGCCCTATGCCTGTGTCATGACCGGGACCCACCCGGAATACTACACGACGCGCATGCTGGACGCCGTTCACGCCTATACCCAGGGTGGTGGCCGGCTGATCTACCTGGGCGCCAACGGCTTCTATTGGCGGGTGGCCTATCATGACACGCTGCCCGGAGTCATGGAGCATCGCCGGGCCGAAGACGGTATGCGCGGCTGGATCGCCGAGGGTGGCGAGTACTACATGAGTTTCAACGGCGAATTGGGCGGACTCTGGCGCCGGCTGGGTCGTGCACCGAACACGCTTGTCGGCGCCGGCTTCACTGCCCAGGGCTTCGACCATTCAAGCCACTATATCCGGAGGCCGGAAAGCCTGGACCCGCGCGCCGCGTTCATCTTCGAAGGCATTGGCGCATCCGAACGGATCGGCGATTTCGGCACCATCGGTGGCGGCGCTGCCGGCTGGGAAATCGACCGTGCGGACTTCGCGCTTGGCACGCCGCCGCACGCGCTGATCGTTGCCGAAGCGACGGAGTTTCCCGCCAGCTATCACTGGGTAAAGGAGGAGATGAACCACACCCATTCCGCAGTGAACGGAGACACCAATCCCCTGGTGCGCTGCGACATGCTGTTTTTTGAGACCCCGAAGGGCGGCGCGGTGTTTTCGACCAACTCGATCGCCTGGGCGGGATCATTATCGCATGCCGGATACGAGAACAATGTCAGCCGAATCACCGAGAATGTGATCCGGAGGTTCATCGACGCGAAGCCGTTCGGCTAATTCAGCTACTTCAACGACCGGTGTTCTGCTGGGGCGGAACACCATTGCAGTCTCAATCGATGATGATTCCCGCGCCGATCACGCAGCCATCCGGGTATGCTCAGCAGCCGATCCAACCGCCGATCATCCTTTCTCAATCGGGACGGGCGTCCCCTTTGGCTCCAGCTGGGCCATCCGACTTCTTATCAGCCGAGGGGCCATTTCGTTCCTTGTCATCATCACTCGGCTCGGCCGTGCTTGAAGACGGCGGGGCTCCGGCTGCGGTTGCCACATCACCAATATCGCCAACCGATGCATCCTCGTTCGGGCCACCAACGGAGACGCTCTGGCCTCCCTCCGCCTGTGCGCCCTTGCCCTTGCCGCCGGGCTGCACGTTGATCAATCCGTCGATGACGTCGACCTTGAGGCTGAGAGTGTTGGGAATCGTCACGCTAGGCACGATATGGATGAGGAGTTCGGTTCCTCGAATTCCGATCGTGGCGACCGGCGTCTGCAGCACGATGTCCTGATCGGGTGCGCCGTTTGAGGTGTAGTGGAAGGTTCCCGATTGGAGCTCGATGATCGCCGCCGTCTGCTTGCCTTCCGGATCGAACACGTATTTCGACAACACGAGTTCGCTTTCAGGTTCCAGACTCATCTGGGAACCGTCGATGAAGTTGAGTTCGACCGTTGAATCCGACTCGGTGCGGAGGGCCTCGTCCTGCACCAACTCGTCACTGACCTTGACGGGGAGCTCGGATTCACCCGGCGGACTCCGGAATGCCGTGTTCACGATGTTGGTCACCTGCGCGATCGGGGACGCTTCGGCATCCACGGTCACCGCTGAGATCGCCAAGACAGCGGCGACGGAACCGGCAAAGCCTCCAAGCCACGTTTTCATGATGTTTCCCTCCGGGCCCTCCGGGCCCATTCGATTCGCCAAGTATTGACCATCCACTCTTAGAAAATGATGCTCGACCCATCATCGTGTAAGGTCAAGCAACACTTCTTTTCTTTCGCTGCCCTTAAGGGCCGTCAACATTCTCTAACGCGGCACCACCAATTCCCGATTGCACCACACCGCAGACTATAAGCCATTGGTGCCTGCCAGTATTTCGGGGGACGCCCCGCCATCCCTTAAGGCCCATGGTCGGGAATTCAATCCTGCCAACCCCACTTCAGCGACCGGCATCAATGTAACGAGTTGAAACCGGTTCTAATCCCGCAGTTTAGCCCGTTTCTCTGCCACCACCCATTGGTCTCACCGGCTTTGCCCGGCGGAGCCTCCGATTTTAGGTCAATTCACGGCGCCTTCGAGCCGATATCTCGACGATATCGGCTCGATTTTTAGCAATCAGGCAACAGTCAGGCCCTGCTCAATGGCGACGACGACACCGGTATTCCCACCCGTACCCTGATAGAGGTCATAGGTGTGCGAGATCCCGGTGACCGCATCGACGAAGGCCTGGCCGGTGGCGATGGCCCCTGCGCCGAACCCGTTGAGGTCCACGGTATCCTTCGTGCCGCCCGCATTGTCGCCAATCACGAACAGATCGACATTATTGCCGCCGAGGGATGCGATGTTTGCACCCGAAACCACGTCGGCAACATCCAGGGTCAAGGTGTTCTGAACGTTGTTGTCGGAGTCGCCGAGGCTCACCATCTCGACGCTGGTGAACTTCAGCCCGGCGCCGACCGCGTCGAAGGTCAGGTTCCCGGTCGACAGCACCATGTCGAAGTCAGCACCACCGTCGAAGGTGTCGCTGGCGTCATAGTTCAGCGTGTCATTGCCGGCATCGCCATGCAGGTTGTCGGTGCCGCTGCCGCCGGTGAGCGTGTCGTTGCCGTCACCGCCGTTCAGCGTGTCATCGTTGTTGTCCCCGTTCAGGAGATCGTTGCCGATGCCGCCGTTCAGCGTATCGTTGCCGTCGCCGCCGTTCAGCGTATCGTTGCCGTCGCCGCCGTCCAGCTTGTCGATCCCGGCCCCGCCGTTCAGGGTGTCGTTGCCGAGACCGCCGATCAGCCAATCGTTGCCTTCGGCCCCGTTCAGTATGTCATTGCCGGCATTGCCGACCAGGACGTCGTTGCCCTGGTAGCCGTTCATCGTTTCATTGTCGACATCATCACCGATGATTACGTTGTCCAGACCGTTGCCATTCAGCGTCGGGGCGTTGTTGCGGCTGACGCTCACCGTGGCGGCGTCGGTATCGCCTCCCGCCGTCGCAGTGTAGTTGAAGCTCGTGACGAGATCATTGACCGTGATGACGCCGGCCGCCAGCGCCGCCCCGGCACCTACCGCATGTGATGCTGATCGCGTCGGCATTGGCATCGGTATCGTTGAAGGTAAGCCAAGCGGAGTCGATCGTGTAGGTGCCGGAGGTGTCCGCGGTGATGACCAGGTCATCGCGGGCGATCGGCCCGACATTCACGGCGCTCAGACCCAGGGTAAGGACGTTGCTCGCCGTATCGCCGTCGAAGTCGCTGAGTGTAAAGCCGACAGCGATCGTGGTCGAGCCCAGTCCGGCAACCGGCGTGAAGGTATAGCTGCCGGTTTCCATATTGATCACCAGGGTGCCCTCGGCGATCACCACCGTGAGCGTGAAGGTACCGGCCACCCAGCCGGGGGCACCGATCACACCGCCACCAGTCCCGGCATTGACCACGCTCACCGACCCAGGCGCAGCCGGATTGTAGGAGATGGTGGTCGTGTTACCGCCGCTGCCGAAGGTCAGGCTCTTCACAAAGCCGTCGTCGGCACCGAAGGTGTTGCCGCTGCTCAGCAGTGTCGCCGACACCGGAGGAATTGTGGCAACCAGCGCCTGCTGCAGCTGGCTGAAATCGGTCAACGTGATCAACAGGCCGGCATCACCGTTGACCGGATCCTCCAAAGTATCTTCCTTGCCGGCACCACGGCCGTCATAGGAGATCGGTTCGATATTGGCCTCATTGCCGACGAAATCCGGGCCGACACCGATTGCGTAGGACTTGATATCGAAGTCCTTCAGGAAGTTTTCCCAAGCGGTCTCTTCGCCCGCCTGGATGCCATTCTGGTTCAACGTCCCACTAACTGTCGGCCAGTCCGTATTGGCTGTCGGTTGGCCGTCGGAGATGAAGTACGAGACGTTCTGCACCGGTGCGGCATTGCCAGGGTTTACCGTGCCGCCGGTGAAACCGTCGATCAGACGGCCATTGTCGTCAAAGGCCGAGATCGCTTGCAGCAAGGCGGCGTCATAGTTGGTGTTACCGCCGGCCGACAGCGTCGCTAGCACGGTCTTTGCCTGATCCAGGGTGAGCCAAGTCTGCGCACCGAGATTGCTGGCTGACGTGTCGAAGCGGGTGAAGCAGATCCGGACCTCGCCGAGATTTCCGTACTGCTCCAGCAACTCGTTCACCGCCGCCTGCAGCGCCTGAAGCTTGTTGAGGCCCTGCAGACCCGACGCGTCACCCATCGAACCGGAGTCGTCGAGGATGAGCACCAGGTTGGTGTTCAGGACTGCGGTCGCCGCAGCAGTGGCACCGGCCGCATTGGCGACCGGGGCATCGTCCTTGACGACGATGTTAATCGTGCCGTTGGCGGTATCGTTGGTCGCATCCTTCACCGTGTAGTTGAAGGCAAGGCTGAGCGTGTCGCTGCTTTCGCTTTGACCGACATCTGGATGATCGATGGCGCCCAGCAGATGGAAGGTATAGGCCTTGGTTGCCGGATCCACGTCGATTGTCGCGACGACGTCGCCGTTATGCGGTCCGCCGGTAACCGTACCCGTCAGAACCTGGTGGCCGGCAACGGTGCTGGAAGTCCAGGTGATCGGGCTTCCGCCGGACGTCAGCGGAACTACGGCATTGCCATTGTCGGGGTCCTTTGCCACGACGGCATTGAGGCCGGTATTCCATAGGAACGGATTGCTAGCGGCGGCACCATCTGGTCCGTAGCTGAACGTCAGCGTTCCGCTAGCATCTTCATCGTTGGTTGCAGGCAGCGTACCGGCGGCGAACGTGCCGACGGCTTCGTTGCCATGTTCCGCGACAGTCGCTGTATCGGTCCCACCGGTTGGCAAATTCTTGTTCACCACCAACGTAAAGTTCGCCGTGTCCGTCTTGGTATTGTCCGCCACGTCGGGCTCATTGCCCGATCCCGCCACCGAACCCTGCGGCGTGTTCGCTTCCTTGGCGCTGGAACTCAGCGTTCCGGTGATCGTGCCGTCAAAGCCCGCTGGCAGAGATGCTTGAATCGACGATACCGCTGAAGCCAGGTTTGCCGCGGAAGTCGCCGTTAGAACGTAGCTTCCGCTCCCGGCCGGCATTTCCGTCAAGATACTGCCCGCCGGCGCGCCGACCAGAACCAAGTCTACACCCGCGGTGTTCGACGTCCCATCGATCGCCACCGTGACGCTATAGAGCTCGGACCCGTCGGTATCGGCACCGCCCGCCAGAGAGTTGGCGAACGCCGCCGAACTCAGAGCCGCCGACAGGCCCAGTGATGCGTTGTGGGCGCCGATCGTCTCGGCGATGGCCGCCAGTGCCGACGAGGAAACATCGACGAACTGGTCGAGCACCGCATCAACCGTCACGTTCAGGCCCGACGAGCCGTCCGCCGCATTGGCCCCGTCGACCACATGCGCCGTCACCGTCAGACCCGTCCCGTCGACGTCCGTGTCCTCGCTCGGCGTCACATGCACCGTCGCCGTGACCGCAGCACCCGCCGTCGCCCCCACAACCGGGATCGTCAGCACACCGCCAACCAGCGTCACCGCACCGACCGTCCCGTTGCTCAGCGTGATATGACCAACAACCGTGTCAACCGACCACCCCGCCGGGATCCCCGACAGCTTGATCTCCGTCACCTGGTCGCCAACTCCCGGCGTCGCCGTCAGCTGCAGGTCGCCCTGCACGTCTTCCTTCAGGTAGCCAACACCGTTCGGACCAACAACCGCCGACGACGTCGTCACATGCGTGTCCGGCGTCACGTTCAACGTGAAGGTCGCCGTGTCCGTCTTGGTGTTGTCCGAGGTGTCCGGTTCCAGGCCCGAGCCCGCAACCGAACCCTGCGGCGTGTTCGCCTCATGGCTGTCCGAGTCGATGTGACCCGTGATCGACCCGTCGAAGCCCGCCGGCAGGGTGACCTGCACCGCCGCCGCGACCTCGCCCAGCGTATGACCCGCAGCCGGCGTCAGCGTGAAGCTGGTCGGACCGCCGGTGATCGTGCCAATCGCCGCGCCGCCTGCAATCGACAGGCTCCCGCCGGCCGGCAGCGGGCTGTTCAGCACCACCGTGACGCTGCGCACTTCCGAGCCGTCCGTATCCGCACCGCCCGCACCCGAGTTCGCGAACCCGGCCGAGCTCAGCACCGCCGACAGCCCGAGGCCAACCGTGTTGCTCCCCGCCGTCTCCGCGATCGTCTGCGTCGAGCCGCCGACGTCCAGATACTGGTCGAGCACCGCATCAACCGTCACGTTCAGGCCCGACGAGCCGTCCGCCGCATTGGCCCCGTCGACCACATGCGCCGTCACCGTCAGACCCGTCCCGTCGACGTCCGTGTCCTCGCTCGGCGTCACATGCACCGTCGCCGTGACCGCAGCACCCGCCGTCGCCCCCACAACCGGGATCGTCAGCACACCGCCAACCAGCGTCACCGCACCGACCGTCCCGTTGCTCAGCGTGATATGACCAACAACCGTGTCAACCGACCACCCCGCCGGGATCCCCGACAGCTTGATCTCCGTCACCTGGTCGCCAACTCCCGGCGTCGCCGTCAGCTGCAGGTCGCCCTGCACGTCTTCCTTCAGGTAGCCAACACCGTTCGGACCAACAACCGCCGACGACGTCGTCACATGCGTGTCCGGCGTCACGTTCAACGTGAAGGTCGCCGTGTCCGTCTTGGTGTTGTCCGAGGTGTCCGGTTCCAGGCCCGAGCCCGCAACCGAACCCTGCGGCGTGTTCGCCTCATGGCTGTCCGAGTCGATGTGACCCGTGATCGACCCGTCGAAGCCCGCCGGCAGGGTGACCTGCACCGCCGCCGCGACCTCGCCCAGCGTATGACCCGCAGCCGGCGTCAGCGTGAAGCTGGTCGGACCGCCGGTGATCGTGCCAATCGCCGCGCCGCCTGCAATCGACAGGCTCCCGCCGGCCGGCAGCGGGCTGTTCAGCACCACCGTGACGCTGCGCACTTCCGAGCCGTCCGTATCCGCACCGCCCGCACCCGAGTTCGCGAACCCGGCCGAGCTCAGCACCGCCGACAGCCCGAGGCCAACCGTGTTGCTCCCCGCCGTCTCCGCGATCGTCTGCGTCGAGCCGCCGACGTCCAGATACTGGTCGAGCACCGCATCAACCGTCACGTTCAGGCCCGACGAGCCGTCCGCCGCATTGGCCCCGTCGACCACATGCGCCGTCACCGTCAGACCCGTCCCGTCGACGTCCGTGTCCTCGCTCGGCGTCACATGCACCGTCGCCGTGACCGCAGCACCCGCCGTCGCCCCCACAACCGGGATCGTCAGCACACCGCCAACCAGCGTCACCGCACCGACCGTCCCGTTGCTCAGCGTGATATGACCAACAACCGTGTCAACCGACCACCCCGCCGGGATCCCCGACAGCTTGATCTCCGTCACCTGGTCGCCAACTCCCGGCGTCGCCGTCAGCTGCAGGTCGCCCTGCACGTCTTCCTTCAGGTAGCCAACACCGTTCGGACCAACAACCGCCGACGACGTCGTCACATGCGTGTCCGGCGTCACGTTCAACGTGAAGGTCGCCGTGTCCGTCTTGGTGTTGTCCGAGGTGTCCGGTTCCAGGCCCGAGCCCGCAACCGAACCCTGCGGCGTGTTCGCCTCATGGCTGTCCGAGTCGATGTGACCCGTGATCGACCCGTCGAAGCCCGCCGGCAGGGTGACCTGCACCGCCGCCGCGACCTCGCCCAGCGTATGACCCGCAGCCGGCGTCAGCGTGAAGCTGGTCGGACCGCCGGTGATCGTGCCAATCGCCGCGCCGCCTGCAATCGACAGGCTCCCGCCGGCCGGCAGCGGGCTGTTCAGCACCACCGTGACGCTGCGCACTTCCGAGCCGTCCGTATCCGCACCGCCCGCACCCGAGTTCGCGAACCCGGCCGAGCTCAGCACCGCCGACAGCCCGAGGCCAACCGTGTTGCTCCCCGCCGTCTCCGCGATCGTCTGCGTCGAGCCGCCGACGTCCAGATACTGGTCGAGCACCGCATCAACCGTCACGTTCAGGCCCGACGAGCCGTCCGCCGCATTGGCCCCGTCGACCACATGCGCCGTCACCGTCAGACCCGTCCCGTCGACGTCCGTGTCCTCGCTCGGCGTCACATGCACCGTCGCCGTGACCGCAGCACCCGCCGTCGCCCCCACAACCGGGATCGTCAGCACACCGCCAACCAGCGTCACCGCACCGACCGTCCCGTTGCTCAGCGTGATATGACCAACAACCGTGTCAACCGACCACCCCGCCGGGATCCCCGACAGCTTGATCTCCGTCACCTGGTCGCCAACTCCCGGCGTCGCCGTCAGCTGCAGGTCGCCCTGCACGTCTTCCTTCAGGTAGCCAACACCGTTCGGACCAACAACCGCCGACGACGTCGTCACATGCGTGTCCGGCGTCACGTTCAACGTGAAGGTCGCCGTGTCCGTCTTGGTGTTGTCCGAGGTGTCCGGTTCCAGGCCCGAGCCCGCAACCGAACCCTGCGGCGTGTTCGCCTCATGGCTGTCCGAGTCGATGTGACCCGTGATCGACCCGTCGAAGCCCGCCGGCAGGGTGACCTGCACCGCCGCCGCGACCTCGCCCAGCGTATGACCCGCAGCCGGCGTCAGCGTGAAGCTGGTCGGACCGCCGGTGATCGTGCCAATCGCCGCGCCGCCTGCAATCGACAGGCTCCCGCCGGCCGGCAGCGGGCTGTTCAGCACCACCGTGACGCTGCGCACTTCCGAGCCGTCCGTATCCGCACCGCCCGCACCCGAGTTCGCGAACCCGGCCGAGCTCAGCACCGCCGACAGCCCGAGGCCAACCGTGTTGCTCCCCGCCGTCTCCGCGATCGTCTGCGTCGAGCCGCCGACGTCCAGATACTGGTCGAGCACCGCATCAACCGTCACGTTCAGGCCCGACGAGCCGTCCGCCGCATTGGCCCCGTCGACCACATGCGCCGTCACCGTCAGACCCGTCCCGTCGACGTCCGTGTCCTCGCTCGGCGTCACATGCACCGTCGCCGTGACCGCAGCACCCGCCGTCGCCCCCACAACCGGGATCGTCAGCACACCGCCAACCAGCGTCACCGCACCGACCGTCCCGTTGCTCAGCGTGATATGACCAACAACCGTGTCAACCGACCACCCCGCCGGGATCCCCGACAGCTTGATCTCCGTCACCTGGTCGCCAACTCCCGGCGTCGCCGTCAGCTGCAGGTCGCCCTGCACGTCTTCCTTCAGGTAGCCAACACCGTTCGGACCAACAACCGCCGACGACGTCGTCACATGCGTGTCCGGCGTCACGTTCAACGTGAAGGTCGCCGTGTCCGTCTTGGTGTTGTCCGAGGTGTCCGGTTCCAGGCCCGAGCCCGCAACCGAACCCTGCGGCGTGTTCGCCTCATGGCTGTCCGAGTCGATGTGACCCGTGATCGACCCGTCGAAGCCCGCCGGCAGGGTGACCTGCACCGCCGCCGCGACCTCGCCCAGCGTATGACCCGCAGCCGGCGTCAGCGTGAAGCTGGTCGGACCGCCGGTGATCGTGCCAATCGCCGCGCCGCCTGCAATCGACAGGCTCCCGCCGGCCGGCAGCGGGCTGTTCAGCACCACCGTGACGCTGCGCACTTCCGAGCCGTCCGTATCCGCACCGCCCGCACCCGAGTTCGCGAACCCGGCCGAGCTCAGCACCGCCGACAGCCCGAGGCCAACCGTGTTGCTCCCCGCCGTCTCCGCGATCGTCTGCGTCGAGCCGCCGACGTCCAGATACTGGTCGAGCACCGCATCAACCGTCACGTTCAGGCCCGACGAGCCGTCCGCCGCATTGGCCCCGTCGACCACATGCGCCGTCACCGTCAGACCCGTCCCGTCGACGTCCGTGTCCTCGCTCGGCGTCACATGCACCGTCGCCGTGACCGCAGCACCCGCCGTCGCCCCCACAACCGGGATCGTCAGCACACCGCCAACCAGCGTCACCGCACCGACCGTCCCGTTGCTCAGCGTGATATGACCAACAACCGTGTCAACCGACCACCCCGCCGGGATCCCCGACAGCTTGATCTCCGTCACCTGGTCGCCAACTCCCGGCGTCGCCGTCAGCTGCAGGTCGCCCTGCACGTCTTCCTTCAGGTAGCCAACACCGTTCGGACCAACAACCGCCGACGACGTCGTCACATGCGTGTCCGGCGTCACGTTCAACGTGAAGGTCGCCGTGTCCGTCTTGGTGTTGTCCGAGGTGTCCGGTTCCAGGCCCGAGCCCGCAACCGAACCCTGCGGCGTGTTCGCCTCATGGCTGTCCGAGTCGATGTGACCCGTGATCGACCCGTCGAAGCCCGCCGGCAGGGTGACCTGCACCGCCGCCGCGACCTCGCCCAGCGTATGACCCGCAGCCGGCGTCAGCGTGAAGCTGGTCGGACCGCCGGTGATCGTGCCAATCGCCGCGCCGCCTGCAATCGACAGGCTCCCGCCGGCCGGCAGCGGGCTGTTCAGCACCACCGTGACGCTGCGCACTTCCGAGCCGTCCGTATCCGCACCGCCCGCACCCGAGTTCGCGAACCCGGCCGAGCTCAGCACCGCCGACAGACCGAGGCCAACCGTGTTGCTCCCCGCCGTCTCCGCGATCGTCTGCGTCGAGCCGCCGACGTCCAGATACTGGTCGAGCACCGCATCAACCGTCACGTTCAGGCCCGACGAGCCGTCCGCCGCATTGGCCCCGTCGACCACATGCGCCGTCACCGTCAGACCCGTCCCGTCGACGTCCGTGTCCTCGCTCGGCGTCACATGCACCGTCGCCGTGACCGCAGCACCCGCCGTCGCCCCCACAACCGGGATCGTCAGCACACCGCCAACCAGCGTCACCGCACCGACCGTCCCGTTGCTCAGCGTGATATGACCAACAACCGTGTCAACCGACCACCCCGCCGGGATCCCCGACAGCTTGATCTCCGTCACCTGGTCGCCAACTCCCGGCGTCGCCGTCAGCTGCAGGTCGCCCTGCACGTCTTCCTTCAGGTAGCCAACACCGTTCGGACCAACAACCGCCGACGACGTCGTCACATGCGTGTCCGGCGTCACGTTCAACGTGAAGGTCGCCGTGTCCGTCTTGGTGTTGTCCGAGGTGTCCGGTTCCAGGCCCGAGCCCGCAACCGAACCCTGCGGCGTGTTCGCCTCATGGCTGTCCGAGTCGATGTGACCCGTGATCGACCCGTCGAAGCCCGCCGGCAGGGTGACCTGCACCGCCGCCGCGACCTCGCCCAGCGTATGACCCGCAGCCGGCGTCAGCGTGAAGCTGGTCGGACCGCCGGTGATCGTGCCAATCGCCGCGCCGCCTGCAATCGACAGGCTCCCGCCGGCCGGCAGCGGGCTGTTCAGCACCACCGTGACGCTGCGCACTTCCGAGCCGTCCGTATCCGCACCGCCCGCACCCGAGTTCGCGAACCCGGCCGAGCTCAGCACCGCCGACAGCCCGAGGCCAACCGTGTTGCTCCCCGCCGTCTCCGCGATCGTCTGCGTCGAGCCGCCGACGTCCAGATACTGGTCGAGCACCGCATCAACCGTCACGTTCAGGCCCGACGAGCCGTCCGCCGCATTGGCCCCGTCGACCACATGCGCCGTCACCGTCAGACCCGTCCCGTCGACGTCCGTGTCCTCGCTCGGCGTCACATGCACCGTCGCCGTGACCGCAGCACCCGCCGTCGCCCCCACAACCGGGATCGTCAGCACACCGCCAACCAGCGTCACCGCACCGACCGTCCCGTTGCTCAGCGTGATATGACCAACAACCGTGTCAACCGACCACCCCGCCGGGATCCCCGACAGCTTGATCTCCGTCACCTGGTCGCCAACTCCCGGCGTCGCCGTCAGCTGCAGGTCGCCCTGCACGTCTTCCTTCAGGTAGCCAACACCGTTCGGACCAACAACCGCCGACGACGTCGTCACATGCGTGTCCGGCGTCACGTTCAACGTGAAGGTCGCCGTGTCCGTCTTGGTGTTGTCCGAGGTGTCCGGTTCCAGGCCCGAGCCCGCAACCGAACCCTGCGGCGTGTTCGCCTCATGGCTGTCCGAAGTTGATGTGACCCGTGATCGACCCGTGGAAACTACCCGCCGGCAGGGTGACCTGCACCGCCGCCGCGACCTCGCCCAGCGTATGACCCGCAGCCGGCGTCAGCGTGAAGCTGGTCGGACCGCCGGTGATCGTGCCGATCGCCGCGCCGCCTGCAATCGACAGGCTCCCGCCGGCCGGCAGCGGGCTGTTCAGCACCACCGTGACGCTGCGCACTTCCGAGCCGTCCGTATCCGCACCGCCCGCACCCGAGTTCGCGAACCCGGCCGAGCTCAGCACCGCCGACAGACCGAGGCCAACCGTGTTGCTCCCCGCCGTCTCCGCGATCGTCTGCGTCGAGCCGCCGACGTCCAGATACTGGTCGAGCACCGCATCAACCGTCACGTTCAGGCCCGACGAGCCGTCCGCCGCATTGGCCCCGTCGACCACATGCGCCGTCACCGTCAGACCCGTCCCGTCGACGTCCGTGTCCTCGCTCGGCGTCACATGCACCGTCGCCGTGACCGCAGCACCCGCCGTCGCCCCCACAACCGGGATCGTCAGCGCACCGCCAACCAGCGTCACCACACCGACCGTCCCGTTGCTCA
>CAWKIJ010000007.1:0-79389 GCA_963849845.1 uncultured Alphaproteobacteria bacterium | reverse complement strand
TATAGACGGACCGTCGTCGTCGAACCGGAGGTTGCCGCCGAGGTCGATCGTCTCGCTGTCGCTCGCCGTATCGCCGTCCTTGTCGGTGATCATCGCCGACGCCGTCAGGCCGATCTGGCCGTTCGACAGGAACTTCTGGTCGTCGTCGTAGGCCGGCGCGCCCTCCGCAACACTGTGGTCGATCTGCTGCAGCTGCGTCAGCGTCACCACGCCGGTGCCGCTCACCGACACCGTGAACACCGTGTTCCCGGCGTTGATCCCGCCTTCCGTCGCCGCCGTCGAGCCGGTGATGACCCCGCCGCTCTCATACAGCCGAATGGCGGTGCCCCCGATCGTCAGGCCAGATACGCTGCCTTCCGTGAACCCGGCCAGGAAGCCAAGGCTATAGCTCAGGCTCGGCGCCGTGCCAGCACCGTCCGCGCCAAAGCCCGAGCTGCCGATCGCAAACACGTTCGAGAAGTTCGCCGACGACACCGCCGTGTCGCTCGCCGCACCAATCGTCTGCGCATCCTGCGTCGCCAGGACAATCCCAGCCTCCGCACCCTTCGTAACGTCCACCGACGGACCGTCGTCGTCGAACCGGAGGTTGCCGCCGAGGTCGATCGTCTCGCTGTCGCTCGCCGTATCGCCGTCCTTGTCGGTGATCGTCGCCGACGCCGTCAGGCCGATCTGGCCGTTCGACAGGAACTTCTGGTCGTCGTCGTAGGCCGGCGCGCCCTCCGCAACACTGTGGTCGATCTGCTGCAGCTGCGTCAGCGTCACCACGCCGGTGCCGCTCACCGACACCGTGAACACCGTGTTCCCGGCGTTGATCCCGCCTTCCGTCGCCGCCGTCGAGCCGGTGATGACCCCGCCGCTCTCATACAGCCGAATGGCGGTGCCCCCGATCGTCAGGCCAGATACGCTGCCTTCCGTGAACCCGGCCAGGAAGCCAAGGCTATAGCTCAGGCTCGGCGCCGTGCCAGCACCGTCCGCGCCAAAGCCCGAGCTGCCGATCGCAAACACGTTCGAGAAGTTCGCCGACGACACCGCCGTGTCGCTCGCCGCACCAATCGTCTGCGCATCCTGCGTCGCCAGGATAATCCCAGCCTCTGCGCCCTTCGTAACGTTCACCGACGGCACGTCGTCGATCACGTTCACCGTGATCTGGGCCGCCGCGGTGTTTCCGCCCGCGTCCTGGACCGTGAGGTTGAATGTCTCGACGCCGTTGATGGTCTGAACGCCGTCGTTCGCGACCGGGTTGAGGTAGTTTTTCGTCAAAGTGTAGGTATAGGTGCCGTCGGCATTGATGTGCAGGGAACCAAAGACGCCCAACACGTCCTGCGTGCCGCCGACCACCGTGACGCCAGCCGGCAGACCCAGCGAGCTCGACTTCGTCTCGTCGGGCGAACCCGGGTTCGAGCCGGTGATCAGGCTCGCCGCCAGATCGTTGGGATCCTTGGTCGTATCCAGCGCCGCTTCATCCACCGTCACCGCCGAACTCGCCGGCGCCGGGCCGACCTTGCTCACCGTGATGTCGAGATGCGCGGTCGAGGTGTCGCCGTCGACGTCCTCGATCGTGTAGACGAAGTGATCGACCCCGGAGACGTTCGCCTGGGCCTGGTAGGTGTAGCTGCCGTCGGCATTGAGATGCAGCGTGCCGAAGTCGCCCAGAAGGTCGACCCCGACCTTGGTCGCATCCGCCGGAGACGCCGTGTTGGTCCCCTTCGAGACGCCAACCACACCGCTCCCGAGCTTGCCGTCGGCGCCGAACCCGTCATTCGACTCCACGCCCAACGCCTGGCTGATGTCCAGCTTGAACCCGGAGTTCACCGAGTTCGTGTCATTATTCGCAACCGGACCGTCGTCGTCGAACCGGAGGTTGCCGCCGAGGTCGATCGTCTCGCTGTCGCTCGCCGTATCGCCGTCCTTGTCGGTGATCGTCGCCGACGCCGTCAGGCCGATCTGGCCGTTCGACAGGAACTTCTGGTCGTCGTCGTAGGCCGGCGCGCCCTCCGCAACACTGTGGTCGATCTGCTGCAGCTGCGTCAGCGTCACCACGCCGGTGCCGCTCACCGACACCGTGAACACCGTGTTCCCGGCGTTGATCCCGCCTTCCGTCGCCGCCGTCGAGCCGGTGATGACCCCGCCGCTCTCATACAGCCGAATGGCGGTGCCCCCGATCGTCAGGCCAGATACGCTGCCTTCCGTGAACCCGGCCAGGAAGCCAAGGCTATAGCTCAGGCTCGGCGCCGTGCCAGCACCGTCCGCGCCAAAGCCCGAGCTGCCGATCGCAAACACGTTCGAGAAGTTCGCCGACGACACCGCCGTGTCGCTCGCCGCACCAATCGTCTGCGCATCCTGCGTCGCCAGGACAATCCCAGCCTCCGCACCCTTCGTAACGTCCACCGACGGACCGTCGTCGTCGAACCGGAGGTTGCCGCCGAGGTCGATCGTCTCGCTGTCGCTCGCCGTATCGCCGTCCTTGTCGGTGATCGTCGCCGACGCCGTCAGGCCGATCTGGCCGTTCGACAGGAACTTCTGGTCGTCGTCGTAGGCCGGCGCGCCCTCCGCAACACTGTGGTCGATCTGCTGCAGCTGCGTCAGCGTCACCACGCCGGTGCCGCTCACCGACACCGTGAACACCGTGTTCCCGGCGTTGATCCCGCCTTCCGTCGCCGCCGTCGAGCCGGTGATGACCCCGCCGCTCTCATACAGCCGAATGGCGGTGCCCCCGATCGTCAGGCCAGATACGCTGCCTTCCGTGAACCCGGCCAGGAAGCCAAGGCTATAGCTCAGGCTCGGCGCCGTGCCAGCACGTCCGCGCCAAAGCCCGAGCTGCCGATCGCAAACACGTTCGAGAAGTTCGCCGACGACACCGCCGTGTCGCTCGCCGCACCAATCGTCTGCGCATCCTGCGTCGCCAGGATAATCCCAGCCTCTGCGCCCTTCGTAACGTTCACCGACGGCACGTCGTCATCACGTTCACCGTGATCTGGGCCGCCGCGGTGTTTCCGCCCGCGTCCTGGACCGTGAGGTTGAATGTCTCGACGCCGTTGATGGTCTGAACGCCGTCGTTCGCGACCGGGTTGAGGTAGTTTTTCGTCAAAGTGTAGGTATAGGTGCCGTCGGCATTGATGTGCAGGGAACCAAAGACGCCCAACACGTCCTGCGTGCCGCCGACCACCGTGACGCCAGCCGGCAGACCCAGCGAGCTCGACTTCGTCTCGTCGGGCGAACCCGGGTTCGAGCCGGTGATCAGGCTCGCCGCCAGATCGTTGGGATCCTTGGTCGTATCCAGCGCCGCTTCATCCACCGTCACCGCCGAACTCGCCGGCGCCGGGCCGACCTTGCTCACCGTGATGTCGAGATGCGCGGTCGAGGTGTCGCCGTCGACGTCCTCGATCGTGTAGACGAAGTGATCGACCCCGGAGACGTTCGCCTGGGCCTGGTAGGTGTAGCTGCCGTCGGCATTGAGATGCAGCGTGCCGAAGTCGCCCAGAAGGTCGACCCCGACCTTGGTCGCATCCGCCGGAGACGCCGTGTTGGTCCCCTTCGAGACGCCAACCACACCGCTCCCGAGCTTGCCGTCGGCGCCGAACCCGTCATTCGACTCCACGCCCAACGCCTGGCTGATGTCCAGCTTGAACCCGGAGTTCACCGAGTTCGTGTCATTATTCGCAACCGGACCGTCGTCGTCGAACCGGAGGTTGCCGCCGAGGTCGATCGTCTCGCTGTCGCTCGCCGTATCGCCGTCCTTGTCGGTGATCGTCGCCGACGCCGTCAGGCCGATCTGGCCGTTCGACAGGAACTTCTGGTCGTCGTCGTAGGCCGGCGCGCCCTCCGCAACACTGTGGTCGATCTGCTGCAGCTGCGTCAGCGTCACCACGCCGGTGCCGCTCACCGACACCGTGAACACCGTGTTCCCGGCGTTGATCCCGCCTTCCGTCGCCGCCGTCGAGCCGGTGATGACCCCGCCGCTCTCATACAGCCGAATGGCGGTGCCCCCGATCGTCAGGCCAGATACGCTGCCTTCCGTGAACCCGGCCAGGAAGCCAAGGCTATAGCTCAGGCTCGGCGCCGTGCCAGCACCGTCCGCGCCAAAGCCCGAGCTGCCGATCGCAAACACGTTCGAGAAGTTCGCCGACGACACCGCCGTGTCGCTCGCCGCACCAATCGTCTGCGCATCCTGCGTCGCCAGGACAATCCCAGCCTCCGCACCCTTCGTAACGTCCACCGACGGACCGTCGTCGTCGAACCGGAGGTTGCCGCCGAGGTCGATCGTCTCGCTGTCGCTCGCCGTATCGCCGTCCTTGTCGGTGATCGTCGCCGACGCCGTCAGGCCGATCTGGCCGTTCGACAGGAACTTCTGGTCGTCGTCGTAGGCCGGCGCGCCCTCCGCAACACTGTGGTCGATCTGCTGCAGCTGCGTCAGCGTCACCACGCCGGTGCCGCTCACCGACACCGTGAACACCGTGTTCCCGGCGTTGATCCCGCCTTCCGTCGCCGCCGTCGAGCCGGTGATGACCCCGCCGCTCTCATACAGCCGAATGGCGGTGCCCCCGATCGTCAGGCCAGATACGCTGCCTTCCGTGAACCCGGCCAGGAAGCCAAGGCTATAGCTCAGGCTCGGCGCCGTGCCAGCACCGTCCGCGCCAAAGCCCGAGCTGCCGATCGCAAACACGTTCGAGAAGTTCGCCGACGACACCGCCGTGTCGCTCGCCGCACCAATCGTCTGCGCATCCTGCGTCGCCAGGATAATCCCAGCCTCTGCGCCCTTCGTAACGTTCACCGACGGCACGTCGTCGATCACGTTCACCGTGATCTGGGCCGCCGCGGTGTTTCCGCCCGCGTCCTGGACCGTGAGGTTGAATGTCTCGACGCCGTTGATGGTCTGAACGCCGTCGTTCGCGACCGGGTTGAGGTAGTTTTTCGTCAAAGTGTAGGTATAGGTGCCGTCGGCATTGATGTGCAGGGAACCAAAGACGCCCAACACGTCCTGCGTGCCGCCGACCACCGTGACGCCAGCCGGCAGACCCAGCGAGCTCGACTTCGTCTCGTCGGGCGAACCCGGGTTCGAGCCGGTGATCAGGCTCGCCGCCAGATCGTTGGGATCCTTGGTCGTATCCAGCGCCGCTTCATCCACCGTCACCGCCGAACTCGCCGGCGCCGGGCCGACCTTGCTCACCGTGATGTCGAGATGCGCGGTCGAGGTGTCGCCGTCGACGTCCTCGATCGTGTAGACGAAGTGATCGACCCCGGAGACGTTCGCCTGGGCCTGGTAGGTGTAGCTGCCGTCGGCATTGAGATGCAGCGTGCCGAAGTCGCCCAGAAGGTCGACCCCGACCTTGGTCGCATCCGCCGGAGACGCCGTGTTGGTCCCCTTCGAGACGCCAACCACACCGCTCCCGAGCTTGCCGTCGGCGCCGAACCCGTCATTCAACTCCACGCCCAACGCCTGGCTGATGTCCAGCTTGAACCCGGAGTTCACCGAGTTCGTGTCATTATTCGCAACCGGACCGTCGTCGTCGAACCGGAGGTTGCCGCCGAGGTCGATCGTCTCGCTGTCGCTCGCCGTATCGCCGTCCTTGTCGGTGATCGTCGCCGACGCCGTCAGGCCGATCTGGCCGTTCGACAGGAACTTCTGGTCGTCGTCGTAGGCCGGCGCGCCCTCCGCAACACTGTGGTCGATCTGCTGCAGCTGCGTCAGCGTCACCACGCCGGTGCCGCTCACCGACACCGTGAACACCGTGTTCCCGGCGTTGATCCCGCCTTCCGTCGCCGCCGTCGAGCCGGTGATGACCCCGCCGCTCTCATACAGCCGAATGGCGGTGCCCCCGATCGTCAGGCCAGATACGCTGCCTTCCGTGAACCCGGCCAGGAAGCCAAGGCTATAGCTCAGGCTCGGCGCCGTGCCAGCACCGTCCGCGCCAAAGCCCGAGCTGCCGATCGCAAACACGTTCGAGAAGTTCGCCGACGACACCGCCGTGTCGCTCGCCGCACCAATCGTCTGCGCATCCTGCGTCGCCAGGACAATCCCAGCCTCCGCACCCTTCGTAACGTCCACCGACGGACCGTCGTCGTCGAACCGGAGGTTGCCGCCGAGGTCGATCGTCTCGCTGTCGCTCGCCGTATCGCCGTCCTTGTCGGTGATCGTCGCCGACGCCGTCAGGCCGATCTGGCCGTTCGACAGGAACTTCTGGTCGTCGTCGTAGGCCGGCGCGCCCTCCGCAACACTGTGGTCGATCTGCTGCAGCTGCGTCAGCGTCACCACGCCGGTGCCGCTCACCGACACCGTGAACACCGTGTTCCCGGCGTTGATCCCGCCTTCCGTCGCCGCCGTCGAGCCGGTGATGACCCCGCCGCTCTCATACAGCCGAATGGCGGTGCCCCCGATCGTCAGGCCAGATACGCTGCCTTCCGTGAACCCGGCCAGGAAGCCAAGGCTATAGCTCAGGCTCGGCGCCGTGCCAGCACCGTCCGCGCCAAAGCCCGAGCTGCCGATCGCAAACACGTTCGAGAAGTTCGCCGACGACACCGCCGTGTCGCTCGCCGCACCAATCGTCTGCGCATCCTGCGTCGCCAGGATAATCCCAGCCTCTGCGCCCTTCGTAACGTTCACCGACGGCACGTCGTCGATCACGTTCACCGTGATCTGGGCCGCCGCGGTGTTTCCGCCCGCGTCCTGGACCGTGAGGTTGAATGTCTCGACGCCGTTGATGGTCTGAACGCCGTCGTTCGCGACCGGGTTGAGGTAGTTTTTCGTCAAAGTGTAGGTATAGGTGCCGTCGGCATTGATGTGCAGGGAACCAAAGACGCCCAACACGTCCTGCGTGCCGCCGACCACCGTGACGCCAGCCGGCAGACCCAGCGAGCTCGACTTCGTCTCGTCGGGCGAACCCGGGTTCGAGCCGGTGATCAGGCTCGCCGCCAGATCGTTGGGATCCTTGGTCGTATCCAGCGCCGCTTCATCCACCGTCACCGCCGAACTCGCCGGCGCCGGGCCGACCTTGCTCACCGTGATGTCGAGATGCGCGGTCGAGGTGTCGCCGTCGACGTCCTCGATCGTGTAGACGAAGTGATCGACCCCGGAGACGTTCGCCTGGGCCTGGTAGGTGTAGCTGCCGTCGGCATTGAGATGCAGCGTGCCGAAGTCGCCCAGAAGGTCGACCCCGACCTTGGTCGCATCCGCCGGAGACGCCGTGTTGGTCCCCTTCGAGACGCCAACCACACCGCTCCCGAGCTTGCCGTCGGCGCCGAACCCGTCATTCGACTCCACGCCCAACGCCTGGCTGATGTCCAGCTTGAACCCGGAGTTCACCGAGTTCGTGTCATTATTCGCAACCGGACCGTCGTCGTCGATCGAGATCTTGATGGCGCCGGTCGCTGCATCGCCCTCCTTGTCTGTGATCTTCACGCCGAAGCTGAGGTTGACGTTGTCCTCGAAGCTCGACTTCCCGTCGTCAGTCGCATCGTCGGCCGGATTGTTGTTGGTATCCGGGTGCTTCACCGCCTGCTCGAGGTCGAACGTCCACTTGCCGGTCGCGGTATCGAGGTCGAGCTTGAAGACCTCGCTGCTCTCGCCGTTGTCGATCTTGCCGTCATTGTCGGTGTCGACGATGCCGGAAACGATCTGATGGCTGCCGTTGGTGGAGACCTGCATCAGGACATTGTGGCCGTCGAGCGTATCGAGGCCGGTATCGGCATCCGCCTTGATCGACGCCGCGTCGAAGCCGAAGCTGCCCGGACCGTCGCCGCCGTAGTTCACGTTGAACTGGCCGCTGGCATGCGTGTTGCCCGCATCGTCGCCGTTCTCGCCCGGCAGGGCATCCAGATCGTGGTTGCCGGCGGCCAGGAAATCCTCGTCGACCAGGGCATAGCCGGCGGTCGTCGCCGGCCCGTCGCTGCGGCTGGTAGGGATCTGCGGCACGTCGTCGTCGATGGTGATGGTGAAGGTGGTGCCGACCGCGTCGCCGTCGGCATCCACCGCGAGCGCGCCGAACTTCACCGCCAGATTGTCCTCGAAGCCGTCGCCGCCCGGCGCCTCCAGCAGGGCCTGCTTCAGCTCGAACACGAAGACGCCGCTGGCCGGATTCAGAGTGAGGTCGAAGACCACGTTGGACGGATCGCCGGCATAGCCGACGATATGATTGGCATCGATCCGGTGCAGCATCACCGCCGTCGTGCCGTCGGCCAGATAGACCTGGTTCGACGCGGCGTCGGTGAAGGCCACGTCGTCCGGGCCCGCATAGGCGAGCTCGAAATGGCCGGGCCGGTCGGCGCCGAAGCTGGCATGGACCGTGCCCGAGGTGCTGACGCCGCCGGCGTCGTCGCCATGGGCGAACGCGCCGTCCGCGTCCTGGTTGCCGCCCGGCAGGAAGTCCTCGTCGATGCGGAAGCCCTGCTCGTTGAAGTCCGTCACGCTGACGTTCTTCGGCATGTCATCGTCGATCGAGATCTTGATGGCGCCGGTCTGCGTGTCGCCGTCGGCGTCGGCGATCTTGATGCCGAAGCTTACGTTGATGTTGTCCTCGGTACCCAGGGTCGGATGGCTCACCGGCTGCAGGAGATTGAACTCCCACTTGCCGATGTCGGCGCCGGCGACATTGAGCGCCAGCGTGAAGACCGAAGTCTCGGTGCCCTGGTAGCCCGGCACGCCGTCATCGGCATAGCCGGTGACGATCTGCTGGTCGCCGACGGTGGCGATGTGCAGCAGCACGTTCTTGCCGTCATCGGTGTCGAGGTTGGAATCCGCCCCCTCGCTGATGCCGTCGAAGCCGAAGCTGCCTTTGCCGTCGCCGCCAAAGGCGGCGGTGACGCTGCCGGTCGCCTTGGTCAGGCCGGCATCGTCGCCGCTGGCGCTGTCCTTGTTGCCGTTGGGCACGAGTTCGTCCTCGTCGACCAGGGCAAAGCCGCCCTCGGTCTGCGGGCCGTCATTGTGCTGGTCCGGCACGCTGGGGATGTCGTCATCGACGACGATGCGGATCGGCAGCATGGCATAGTCGCCGTCCTTGTCGAAGGCCTTGCCCAGGAAGTCCAGGGTGATGTCGCCGTCTTCCACATTGGGCGCCCCGCCCTGCTGCAAGCCGTGCTGCAGGGTGAACTGCCAGTTGCCGGAATTGTCCATCGTCAGCTTGAAGACCGGCGTGCCATCGGTGGCGTCGACGACTTCGATGAGATCGCCGGTCGAGGTCAGCACCTTGAGCGCGTGACCTTCCGAGGTCTTGATTCCGGCGAGGGCGGCATCCGTGACCGTTTCGAGCGCGAAGGGATCGCTCGCCGCACCATCGGCGCCGAAGCCCACGCCGAAGTTGCCAGATGGGCTCAGCTTGCCAGGACCGTCGCCTGCCGACGGGCTGGGGAGATCCTGGTTGCCACCCGGCAAGAAGTCTTCATCGACCGAAGCCTTGACGATATAGACACGCTGCCCGCCAATTGTTTCATCTATAACATCTATACCTTCGCCAGCCGTTGAGATTGAATAGACCGCTGGCGCATCGTCGTCGATATCGAGGGTCACCTGGCCGGTGGCGAAGCTGCCGTCCTTGTCGGTCACCTTGATGTCGATCGGCAGGCCGAGATTGTCCTCGAAGTTGCCGTTCGGATCCTGCAGCGGGTGCTTCACCGGCTGCAGCAGGGTCATGGTGAAGTCGCCGGTGTCGATGTCGTTCACCACCAGGGTGAACATCTTGGTGTCGCCGGCATCGAGGCCGGCCGCACCGCCGGATTCCACATAACCGGTCAGCGTATGGGTCGCCGCGTCATAGGAGGTGACGATCGGATTCCCGGCGAGATCGGTGAGGCCGGTGCCGTTGGCGCCGCCGACATTGGTCGAGAGCAGTACGTCGCCCTTGCCGTCCAGGCCGAAGTCGTAGTTCAGCTTGCCATGCCAGATCGCCTCGTTCGGATTGACCGGGGCCTCTTCACCCGCATTGGCATCGTCGTCGCCAGTGCCACCCGCATTGCCACCCGGCAATCCATCCTCGTCGACATGGATGTCGGACTGAACGCTGATGTCAGGCAGGTTGGCGTCCGTGATCGTCACGACCAGCTTCGCCGTCACCAGGTCGCCATCCTTGTCGGCGATCTGGTAGGTGAATTCCTCGGTGACCGGATCCTTGGAATTGTCGACATTGACCGGCGCCGTGTAGACCACTTCGCCGTTGACGATCGCCAGCGAGCCGCCATGGCTGCCGACGCCGCTCAGCAACTGGAAGCTCGCCGGATCGAGGCCGTCCGCGCCACCCTTGTCGTTCGCGAGCAGCACGTCCGCGATGCTGCCGAGGTTCTGTTCGCCGCTGTTCTCGGCAACGCTGACACCGGTATCGTCGAATGCCACCGGGCTGTCGTCATCGATCGAGATCTTGATGGCGCCCGGAGCCGAATCGCCGTCGCCATCGGTGATCTTCACGCCGATATTGACGAAGAGGTTGTCCTCCCAGGCGGTCTCGATCCCGTTCTCATTAAAGCCGTCGTCGTGGCCGGGATGTTGGATCGGCGCCTTCAGTTCGAAGTCGAACTGGCCGGTTGACGCATCCATCGCCACGGTGAAGATCAATTCATCCGTCAGGGAATCGCGCCCCTCGACATGGCCGGCATCGACGATTTTGAAGACGATCGCATTGCCGGCCAAGGACGTCAGGCCGGTGCTGGCGCCATCGACGACGTCAAAGGCATAGGCATTGGCCGCTGCCTTGCCGTCGGCGCCGAAGTCGCCAACGACGGTGCCGGAGAATTTCGCACTCAGGGCACCGAAATCGTCACCGGGGCCGCCTTCGATCCCACCCGGAAGCGTCGGATCCTCGTCCACCGTGCCATAGCCCTGGGTATTCTGCCCATAGACGATCGTCGGCGCGCTCGGCCCGTCATCCTTGAACGTGATTGCGCCGCCGATCTGCGCCGTGGTTGTAGCCTTGTCGCCGTCGAAATCCTCGACCGTCGCCGACAAGGTGATGAGGTCCGCCGACAGAAGGCCCTTGGAATTGTCGGGGTTGTTGGCATCGGGGTGAACAACGGCGGCCTGCTGATCCAGGGTGACTTCGCCGGTATTCTTGTCGACGCTCACGACAAAGATGATGTCGCCACCCGCCGCATCCGCGGCGCTGGTGCCCTCGCGGCCGACAACTTCGCCGCTTTCCTCGAACAGGTAGACGCCATGGCCTGACTTGGTTTCGACAAGGCCGCTATCGACGCCGCCAGGTGCGCTGACCCCCAGGACATAGTCGCTGATCTTGCCGGGGCCGTCGGCACCGTAGCTTGCGGAGAACAGGCCGGAGAAATTGGCCTTCGCGTCCACCGACAAATCGGTCTCGTCGACCAACAGCGTGTTCGGCACCGGCGACGGCGCTTCGGTGCTCGGCCCGTCGTCCAGAAGGACGAAGCTCTGGCTGCCCGTCGCCTTGTCGCCGTCGTCGTCGGTGATGGTCGCCGTCAGCTTGAACTGGAAGGTATCGTTGCCGCCGGTCTCCTTGCCGTCGACGCCGGCATCGGGGTGATCGAGCGGCTTCTCGAAGGTGGCGGACCAGTCGCCGGTCAAGTCGTTGACCGTGATGACGAAGACCGGGCCGCCATCCGCCTTGCCGGTCAGGATGGTCTGGCCGAACTCGTGGTCCTCGGTGATCGTGACCGGATCTCCGCCGGATTTCAGCTTGTCGGTCCAGACCGAGCCGTCTTCCGGATCGGTGATTTCCAGCTTCAACGACAAGGGTGACTGCGGCAGCAGCTGCTCGTTGCCTTCACCGCCGGCCAGATTGCCGTCTGCGGGACCGTCGGCGCCGTACTGGAAATCGAAGCTGCCATAGAGGCTACCGCCCTGGCTTCCGATGTCGCTCTCGGCGACGGCGGGGACGATGATCAGGGGCGCATCGGGCGGAAGACTGGTCTGTCCGCCCTGGGTGAAATCGAAGCCGTTGTCGTCCAGGCCCGGGTATTTCGGGTCGTCCAGCGGATAGGAATTGTCGTCATGCAGCTGCAGGACCAGTTCGCCGGTCGGTGTCAGCGAATTGTAGATGTCGTTGAGCAGATCGATGTTCTTGGGGCTGTCGCCGACGACATGGAACCAGCCGGTATCCAGCGTCTCGCTGCGGAATCCGCCACCGGGCGCCCCGGTATCCACGTCGGAGAAGTTGCCGAATTCCTTGCCGTTCAGCAGCAGCGTGTTGTCGTTGTGGTCGAACTCGCCGACGGCATTGTCGCCGTCGTACACCGTGACCCGGACCGCCATCTCGGCGATGCCGCCGCCCAGCTGCTCGAGGACCTCGGCCGTGAAGCCGCCCTGCTTGCCGATCGTGCCCGGATCGCCCAGGAACTCGACCGGCGTGCCGAGGTCGAAAAAGCCCTTGAACAGCGAACTTGCCGCCAGCTGAACGACCACGTGCTGGCCGTTGACGCCGACGATGTCGAGGACGATACCGCCGGTATCGGAAATGCCATAGCCGGAAAGATCAAGGCCGGTGGGCGACAGCGACAGCAAAGATTCCTGCTGCGATTGATACTGGTGATCGGCGCCGATCACCGGCACGTCGTCCTCCAGCGTAAGGCCGATCGTGCCTTCGGTGGACTGGCCCTTGCTGTTGGTCACGATGGCGTGGACCTTGAGGGCGATGAGATCCTCATAGGCCTCTTCGACCGGTAGCGTGTCCGGATTGTCGGTCAGCGGATGGTCGAGGCGATTGAGCAGGGCGACATCGACATGGAAGGTGCCGCCGGAGGAGTCTTCCTCGACATGGACCTTGAAGATCTCGCTGCCGTCGCTGTCGCGGACTGCCGTCAGGGTGCGGCCATTGTCCGACAGGACGTAATGCAGCGGCGAGCCATCCGAAGTGAGGCCGAGGGCGGCGAGACCGGTATCCGTCAGTTCCAGGGTACCGGGACCGAAGCCCTTGAAATTCACATTGATTTCGACCGTGGTGTCGACGGGCTCCTTGTTGAAGTCGGGGATGTTGCCCGGCAGGATTTCGTCGTTGTCGCGCGCGTCGAACTCGTCGTTGCCGTCGAAATCGGCGCCGCCGGCGCTCTTGGACAGGTCGTTGCCGCGCCCGCCGGTCAGGTCGTCTTCATTGAACAGGACGTCGGCGATGTTCCCGGACGGGTTGTGCGGGAAGGAGGGCGACGTATCGAGTTCGCCGTTGTCTTCGAGGAAAAGTTTCCGCTCGGCGTCGATCAGGCCGTACTGCAGCTCCGTCCCGGCCTGCGCGCCGATGGCGTTGAACCCGCCGATGCCCTGGCCCGCGCCGAAGGCTCCGAAGATCGCGCCGGTATTGTCGGCTCCCTGGGCGCCCACGGCATCGCCGGCGGCCGTCTGGATGTCGAGATTTGGGTCGGTTGCCGCAAGGATCGTCGCCACGTCGAGCGGCTTGCCGTCGTTCGCTTCGACGATGACGTCCTGCTGGCCGGTCGCATTGGCGTAGCCTTCGAGAATGACCGTGACGTCTCCGACCTTGATCGCCAGGTTGCCGTTGTCGCCCAGCTTGCCAAGCAGCTTGGCATCGGCCTCGAACGGCAGTTCGATGACAGCGCCTGGCGTCACCGGCACCCGCACCACATTGGCGCCGGCAGGTACGGCCACCTGCACCGGCTGGGCCGCCGGACTGGCCTGGGCCAACTGCACCGCGTCGAACTGCGTGCCGCCGTCGTTCTCGGCCGAGCCCATGTCCTGGGGGAGATTGGTGGTGTCGGTGGCCATGATTTTCGCTCCTGTCTGGGCGGGCGGAACACAATTCATTCCGCGCGGTCTATCTCAAGTCTTCGAAGGTACCGTTTGGTTCCCGGGGCGATCCCGGCAAGGCCTGGATCTGGCCCGCTCAGCCGTCCAGCGCGACGACGCTCAACTGCATGACGGTCGGGTAGTACACCGTCAGCCCGTCGCCGAACGCGAAATAGGCATGTCCGGAGACATCCTCGCCCGCCGCGGTTATCAGCTGGTCGACGACACCCTGCTCGATGATCGGTTGATCGGTCATCAGCTGAATGGAAAGGTTTCCGGCATCGCCCTCGAAAACGATGCTGCCGCCGCTATCCGGCAGAAGATCCTCAAGTGACAAATTAAGGGCATCCGTCAGTTGCGGCATACCGCTGTGATCCTGCGACGGCATTGCCGCCGCAGTGAGAATGGGCTCGCTGTTCATGTCGCTCCTCATGTACCAGAGCCGAATTTCAGCCGACTGGTTTCCCCGCCATTCGGCTAAAGTTTTATTCAACTACGAGGATGAAAACACGAATCCGGAGGGAGTGAAACCGCTACAAGAGAGAAATGCATACATAATAATGTGCGGATTCATGTTTTTATAAGCAACTTATTTAGGAACTCCATCTCATCTGTTGCTATATAGGACTAAATACGGAGAAATCAAGCCGCAGATATTGAAGAATAAGGAGAAATATTCTCCGGACCGGATGTCCGGTCCATGCCCGAGAATGGCATTGAAAGGGGTGCCACTTGGCCCTCCGCTACCGCGCACTATTGACGCCCTTAGCCAAAATCCAGCGTCTTGTCACGGGCCCGGGCCTGACGCTCGATCGCGGCACCGAAATGCTCGTAGAACGCGCCGAGCGTCCCGGTGGCATCGGTTTCGCGGCAACGCTGGAGATACCTGGTCGCCGATCGGACATCGCCGACCCGTAAAGCGGCGGCGACCTCGCTGATCAAGGTCGCCATCAGTTTGAAGGAGGGGTCGGCGGCGAGGGCGGGCTCGCCGATGAGGGCGTGGAGCCGGACGGCATTCACCTTGCCTTTGACCACGACCTCGCCCATCTCGACCGTCGCGAATTCCGGAGCCAGGGCACGGGTATTCTCGCCGATGAGAATGTCGACGCCGTAGGTCTTGGTGACGCCTTCGATGCGCGAGGCAAGATTGACGTCGTCGCCCAGGACCGAATAATTGAAGCGCTGCCGCGAACCCATGTTGCCGACGCAACAGGGACCGGAATTCAAGCCGATCCCGATCCGTATCGGCTCGAATGCGGTTCCGGCGACTGCGGCCGCCTTGGCGAGTTCGTCATTGAGTACCGCCAGCTTGCGCCGCATTGCGAGCGCCGCCTGGCAGGCATGGGCGGCATGCTGGGGATCATCCAACGGCGCGTTCCAGAACGCCATGATGCTGTCGCCGATGTACTTGTCGATCGTGCCGGCATTTTCCAGCACGGCCTCTGTCATCGGCGTGAGGAAGTTGTTGAGCAGGGTTGTAAGGCTTTCGGCGTCAATCCGTTCGGACATCGTGGTAAAATTGCGGATATCGCAGAACAGGACGGTCACCTGCCTGATTTCCCCGCCCAGTTTCAGCTGTTTCGGGTTGACGGCAAGGCGCTCGACCAGTTCCGGCGACAGATACTGACCGAATGCGGAGCGCACCGCCCTGCGTTCCATGTCGGACCGGAAATAAGACGACAGCAAGGCCGTGAGGAAGACCAGGAGAGCGGCGCCCGAAGGATAGACCGGATCGAACAGGTAGCCGTACTTGACGAAGGCCAGCCACGACGCCAAGACGCCGACCGCGACCCCGATGCCGCCGATCAGTGCCGCACCGACAGGGCCCCATTTCGGCAGCAGGAGGACCAGGCCGAGGCCAAGCACGACGAGCGCGGAGATTTCCGCGAAATCCGCCCAGAGCGGCCTTCGGAGGTAGTCGCCCGTCAGGATCTGCTCGGCGATCTGGGCATGGATCTCGACACCCGGAATCGCCGGGTCGTTTGGCGATGTCCGCAGATCCTGCAGGCCCGGCGCGCTGGTGCCGACAAAGAGGATGCCGCCGGTCAAGTCGAACGGCTCGCCGTCGAGGAACCGCCAGGCCGGGATGACGCGCCGCTGCAGGTGCCCGGTATCGTGCAGCCACATCCGACCCTGCGGATCGGTCAGGATGGATTGATTGCCGATGAGGACCTCGCCGATTCCCTCCCGAAGAAAGATCCTTCCGATATTGGCATCCAGGAAAGGCAGCTTGTAGCTGCCAAATCCGCGCGCCTTCACGATCAAAGACGGCGCCTTCATGGCCACGCGCAGGGCCTCGGCGACCAGGCTCGGCCGAAGCTTGCCCCCGGCGGCGAATACCAGCGACACGCGGCGGACGACCCCGTCCGGATCCGGCACGACGTTTATGCTGCCATTGCCCTTGGCGGCCTTCTGCACATCCGCCAGATTGGCCGTGGCGCCCTCGAAGCGGTCGAACGACTGCTCGATGATCTTCTTCAGGTCGGCGCCACCGGCGGCGATGATGCCCTTCGTCTTCAGGGCCGACAGTTGTCCCGGAACCGGTCAGCACGAACCCGGTAATGACGGGCGCCTTCTTGATTGCAGCGGCAAGCCGGGCATCCGGATCGGGGATCTTGGCGATCAGGTCGATGACGCGCGGATCGTCTGCGGCGACGCCCCAATCGGCCAGGACCTGCTCTCGGCGAGGTCCGGTCCGGCTCCGCGAAGACGATATCCAGGGCGATGGCCGCTGCCCCGGAGGCCTGCAGGCGATCGATCAGCTGCGCGGTGAGGCTCCTCGGCCAAGGCCATTGGCCATACTTGGCGAGCGTCGCATCGTCGATATCGATCACCCGGACGGGCGCATCGACATAGGGCCGCGGCTCCAGGCGCTGGAAGACGTCGAAGAATCTGTATTGAATTTCCGTCATCGCCGTCGGGGACGCGACCCGCAGCGCCAAGGCGACGATCATGACCAGCGCGGGAAGGACCCGCTGCAAGAGGCCTCTCATTGTCTGCCATCCAAGAGTGGCCGGGACAGTGCAGGCTAGGGATCAATTGCCGCCAAGTCAAAGCGCCCGTCGAGCCGGCGACGGAAATTGTTGCTTTAGGTACGCCATCCTTTAGAACTGCATCAAAGTTACAGACCGGAGACCCGACCAATGCCCAGCAAGAGTCCCGACGGCGTCGAGCGGGGGTGGATCATCCCGATCGGCGGCGCCGAGGAAAAGGAGAACGACCCGGCAATCCTTCGACGCTTCGTCGACCTCTGCGGCGCCAAAGACGCCGATATCGTCGTGATTCCGACCGCCAGCCGCATGCTGGATACCGGCACGCGCTATGAACGGATCTTCACCGAACTCGGTGCGGCACACGTCGAATCGATGGATTTCGACAGCCGGCGGGACTGCGAAGAATCCGGCCGGCTGGACCGAATCGGCGCGGCCACCGGCATCTTCTTCACCGGTGGCAATCAATTGCGCCTGTCCACCATCATCGGCGGCACGTCGGTGGCAAAGCTGGTCCGCAACCGGAATGCCCAGGGCGTCCATGTCGCCGGGACCAGCGCCGGCGCCAGTTTCATCAGCGAACACATGATCGCGTTTGGCAACGAAGGATCGTCGCCGGTCGCGGGATCGGTCAGCCTGGCGCCGGGGCTGGGGCTTACCAACCGCTTCATCATCGATCAGCATTTTCGCCAGCGCGACCGTCTCGGCCGCCTGCTCGCGAGCCTCGCCTACAACCCCTTCGCCGTCGGCATTGGCCTGGACGAGAACACGGCAGCCTTCATCGGGCCCGACAATCTGCTTGAGGTCGAGGGCGGCGGTGCCATCACCCTGGTGGATGCCTCGGGCATAACCTTTTCGTCGATGGATTCGGTAAGCGAGGGACGCCCGATCTGCATGCTCGGCCTGAAGCTGCACATATTGGTGTCGGGCGCAACCTTCGACCTGCATAGCCGGGCGGCGTCTTCAGGCAAACTGAAAGGCGCCAAGTCCTAGCCGGTCTTCCCCTTTCGGCCCGGCGGACAATCCCTGGGCAAGCGAGGGAGATTTCGTCTAACCTGCGGCCAGGGTAGTCGCAGCAGCTGGGGGCAGGCATGCGTATCGTAGATCGCTCAGTCTATGTGGGACCGTCACTTTACGCGCTGTTTCCGGTCATCCGGCTGGAACTCGACCTCGGGCACCTGGAGGCCTGGCCGACCGGACGCCTGGGCGCCGCCTTCGTCGACGGTCTGCTCGCCGCCCTGCCCGGCCTCGCACAGCACGGCTGCTCGTACGGCGCGCCCGGCGGCTTCATCCGCCGCATGCGCGAGGACGAGGGCACCTGGCTCGGCCATGTGCTGGAACATGTCGCCATCGAGCTGCAGAACGTGGCCGGCGAGGACGTCACCTTCGGTAAGACCAGAGGCGCCGGCAGCGAAGGCGTCTACACCGTCGTCTATGAGTATGCACAGCGGGAAGAAGGGATCGAGGCCGGCGAACTCGGGCTGCGCCTCCTGAGTTCCCTGCTGCCCGCCGAGATCCGGCCGAAGGGCTCGGTGCCCGACGACTGGGACTGGCCGACGGCGCGCGACGCCTATATCCGCTACGCGCAGCGCCGCGCCCTTGGCCCCTCCACCGCCTCGCTGGTGCATGCCGCCGAGGCCCGCGACATTCCCTGGCTGCGGCTGAACCAGCAGTCGCTGGTGCAGCTCGGCTACGGCAAGTACCAGCAGCGCATCCAGGCCACGATCACCGGGCGCACCAGCCACATCGCCGTCGAGCTCGCCAGCGACAAGGAGGAGACCAACAAGATCCTTGCCTCCCTGGGCCTGCCGGTACCCGAACAGCGCCTGGTCCAGTCTGCGGAGGACGCCGTGCGTGCGGCGCGGCGCATCGGCTACCCGGTGGTGACCAAGCCCTACAACGGCAATCACGGGCGCGGCATCTCGATCCATCTGACCACCCCCGAGGAGGTCGAGGCGGGATTTGCGTCTGCCCGGGAGCATTCGCGCTCGGTGATCGTCGAAACCTACCTGACCGGCGACGATCACCGCCTTCTCGTTGTCAACGGCGAGCTGGTTGCCGCTACGCGCCGCACGCCGGGCCATGTCGTCGGCGACGGCCGTCAGACCGTTGCCCAGCTTGTCGATCTGGTCAACCAGGATCCCCGTCGCGGCGTCGGCCACGAGAAGGTGCTGACCCGGCTCGAACTCGACGCCCAGGCCGAGATGATGATGGCGCGCCAGAACCTGACCGGAGAGTTGGTGCCGGCAGCGGGCCAGGTGGTCTATCTGCGTTCGACCGCCAATCTTTCCACCGGCGGCACCGCCACCGACGTCACCGACATCATCCATCCCGACAACCGCGACATGGCAGTCCGCGCCATCATGGCGATCGGTCTCGATGTCGGTGGCGTCGATTTCCTCACCACCAATATCGCCGAGAGCTACAAGACGATCGGCGGCGGCATCTGCGAAGTCAATGCCGCCCCCGGCTTCCGCATGCATGTGGCGCCCAGCGAGGGCACCTCGCGCGACGTCGCCGGGCCGGTCATCGACATGCTGTTTCCGTCCGGCTCGCCCAGCCGGTTGCCGATCGCCTGCGTCACCGGCACAAACGGCAAGACCACCACGGCCCGGATGCTCGCCCATGTCACCAAGATGGCCGGCTACACGCCGGGCCTGACCACGACCGACGGCGTCTACATCGATGGTCAGCGCACCGTGCCGGGCGACATGACCGGCCCGGTCGCGACCCGCATGGTTCTTTCCGACCCGCATGTCGACATGGCCGTCCTCGAGGTTGCCCGCGGCGGATTGCTGCGGGCGGGCATGGGCGTCCCCTACGTCAATGTCGCCGCGGTGCTGAACGTCCAGGCCGATCACCTCGGGCAGAAGGGCATCGACTCGCTGGAGAAGCTCGCCGAGGTCAAGCGCATCGTCGTGGAGGTCGCCCGGGATTGCGCCGTGCTGAATGCCGACGATTCGAATGTCATCAAGATGTCCGGCTATACCGAGGCGAAAAGCATCTGCTATGTCACCGTCAATCCCCAGCACACGTTGGTGCGCGAGCATATCCGCGCCGGCGGCCGGGCCTGCGCGCTGGAAGCTGGCGTCAACGGCCAGATGATCACGCTCTACGACAAGGGGAGCCACATCCCGCTGATGTGGACGCACCTCATCCCCGCGACGATGGAAGGGCGGGCGCTTCACAACGTGCAGAACGCCATGTTCGCCGCGGCGATGGCCTTCTCCCTTGGCATCAAGCTGGACGCCATCCGCCAGGGCCTGCGCACCTTCGACAGCACCTTCTACCAGGCGCCCGGCCGGATGAACGTCTATGACGAGCATCCCTTCAAGGTGATCTTCGACTACGCCCACAATGCCCATGCCGTGGGCATGATGGCCGACTTGGCCGGGCGCCTCGATGTTGCCGGCCGACGCATTCTCGTCCTCTCCGCCCCCGGCGACCGGCGCGACGAGGATGTCGCGGCAATTGCCGAGGCGGTCGCCGGCCGGTTCGACCACTACATCTGCCGCCGGGATGACAGCCTGCGCGGCCGCGACGGCGACGAGATCCCGGGCATGTTGGCAAAGGTTCTGCGGGCCAGGGGGGTTGCCGAGGCGGCCATCAGCATCATCCCGGACGAGCAGCTCGCTGTCGAAGCGGCGTTGCAGATGGGCCAGCGCGGCGACCTGCTGCTCATCTTCGCGGATGCACTGACCAGATCCTGGAAACAGATCATCAAGTTCCGTCCGGAGGGCGCACCCGCCGCCTCCGGACCGGCAGGTGCCGAAATTCGCGACGCTGGTCCCGCCACGTCCGTGGTGGCGGAGCCCGCGACGCCCGCGCGCGAGGAGACCAGCTATGAAGCCGGCGACATCGTGCGCGACGAACGCGGCATCCGCTTTGCCAAGGAAGTCGACGATTGAGGCGGGAATCGGCATTGGGCTGGCCTGCCGCCGCCTGGGTGGACTGCGCCAAGGCTGAGCCCCGGTCCGTGCTCGACTCTGCCGGAGGGTCAAGCTGACCCCGGAACCGAACCCCTGCTTCGAGGATTCGCGGCGACTGACCGGGCCGAACCTGTTCTTCACATCGACCGGCGCGGTGCTTGAGGCCGCCGGCCCGCTGGCTGCGGAACCGAAGCTGCATCGTTCCTGGGCCGAGCGCGCCCATGGCATGTGCGGCCTATTGGGTTGGCCGGACATCGCGCCGGTGATACGCGCCCATGCGAAAGGGGCATCCCTGGCGATTGCCGCCCCCACCGACCAGCTGTTCACCGCGACCGAAGTCAACGAATGGGCCTGGGAAGCGGCGGTTCTCGCCCATGATGGCGGCCTGTCCCTGGCGGGATTCGACCGCCTGCACCCATATGCCGGAGATTTCCCGGCCGCCGCCGCCGTGATGCGGGAAAAGTCCGCCCAGGAGCATCGGCCGGCGCTCCTGGCGCTGCTGGCGGCGGCGCGGCAGCGCGCGCTGCCGGTCCTGATCGACGACGACACGATCTCGATCGGTGCTGGCGCGGGCAGCTGGAGCTGGCCGCTGCTCGATCTGCCGACGCCGGAGAGCGTTCCGTGGGCGGGTCTTCACGACATCCCGAAGGTGCTGGTCAGCGGCTCGAACGGCAAGACCACCACGGTCCGGTTGATCTGCGCGATGCTGGATGCCGTCGGCCGAGCGAGCGGGCATTGCTGCACGGACGGGGTCTTTGTCGGCGGCGGTGCCCTCGCGCGGGGCGACTATTCGGGTCCGGCGGGCGCACGGCTGGTCCTGCGTGATCGCGGAGTTGGTGCAGCGGTGCTGGAGACGGCGCGCGGCGGCATCCTGCGCCGCGGCCTTGCGGTCGACGATGCCGATGTCGCTGTCGTCACCAATGTCAGCGCCGACCATTTCGGGGAATACGGCATCGACACGCTGGCTGACCTTGCTGATACGAAATTGGTGTTGGCCCGGGCCCTGAACCGGACGGGTGTCCTCGTGCTGAACGCCGACGACGGCATTTTGATGTCCCGCGCGACCGGCATTCCCTGCAAGCGCGCGCTGTTCGCGCGCGATCATTCCCATCCGGCCCTCGCGGCGCTGCGCGGAGCCGACGGCAGCACCTGCGGAACCGGCGGCGGCCGCTTGCTGCTGCACCATGCGGGTTCGACCCACGATCTGGGATCGGTGGCCGACATGCCGGTGACCGCCGGCGGCAACGCGGTCTACAACATCGCGAATGCCGCCGCCGCCGCGCTCGCCGCCAGGGCGCTCGACATTCCGCTCGACCGGATCGCCGGCACGCTGGCCCGCTTCGGCAGCAGCCGTCACGACAATCCGGGCCGGCTCGAAACCTGGCATCTGAACGGCGTTACGGTGATCACCGACTATGCCCACAATCCCGACGGGCTGGGCCACGTGCTGGCGGTGGCACGCGCCGCCTGCAGCACCGGACGCCTGGGGCTGCTGCTCGGCCAGGCCGGCAACCGCAGCGACGAGGCGATGCGGGAATTGGCCGGTGTCGCGGCGGGATTCAAGCCCGATATCATTATATTGAAGGAAATCGCGAGCATGCTGCGCGGCCGGGCTCCAGGCGAAACGCCTCGGATCCTGCATGCAGAGCTCGCGGTCCGCGGCATCGAAGACTCCCGAATTCGCCATCACTTGGATGAAATCGACGCGGTTCGCACCCTTCTCGCCTGGGCACGGCCGGGCGACGTCCTGGTCCTTCCTGTACATGACCCACAAGCCAAGGCGATCGTTGCCCGGGGCCTGGATCTGGCGCAGCATGCGAACTGGCATCCGGGAAACCCCTTGCCGATCTGGTCTTGACGACATCTCCCAACAGAGAGCGCGTGGGCCGAAGTTGGCGCCGGGATGCCCTGCGCCTTGGAGATAAGATCGAAGGACACCTTGTTCCTCCGACCGGAAGACACCGGGATGCGCATCTTGGTGAAATCCGGCAGGGCCATCCCGGCGCGACGGCCAGCGGACCCAGTCCTAACGGAGCGCCACGACATCGGCGATTGCCGCACCGGATCCGGGATTGCCCATGGCAAACGGAGATCCAGCGGCCGCGGATCGAAGCTTTCTCTCGATGATCCCCGCGGAATTGCGCGCCAGATAGTAGGCGATGGTCTCGACGCGAATCTTGACCGACCCCGCCGGCTTGGTCGCATCCAGGTCCTGGAACGAGAAGAACAGCGTGCCCGAACGCTCGACGATCTCCTTCACCGGCGTGTAGGTCGGCTGGTCCATGCCGCATTCGTAGCTGGTCAGGCGGATGACGCAGGTGATCCAGGGAAAGCGCGCGGCGAACTTCGCCGCCCAGAGGATCTCGTTGGTATTGCCGCTATAGGAGGATGGCCAGACGTCCCGGATGTCGAGTGGCGAGCTGATGGCGCCGCTGCGCATTTCCGCGGCGAACATCCATTCCAGCAGGTCCGCGTCCAGCGGCAGGTATTGACCCCAGACGATCGGATAGCCGTGGGCCTGCAGATCGGCCTCGATCTCGTGGCCGATGCCCGGGTCGAGATGGTACGGGCGGGCGAGCACCAGGATCGCCGGCCGGCCGGCGCCGGCGCAGGCGGCAAGGATGCCGCGCGATGCATCGCGCATCGACCGGTTGAAGGCGGCGAGCGCCGCATAGCCGCGTTCGACGGCGGCGGCAGTCTCGTTCAGCGTGAGGTCGGGGAACAGCAACTGCAGGACCGGGTGCAGCTGCCGCGGCAGGATCGCGGGCTCCGCCAGCGAGGCGAGCGGCGCCAGGTGCAGGATGCCGTTATCGGCGAAGACGTCGGATTCCCGGGTGAAGCCGCCGCGGATGTTCTCCGGCCCCGCCATGACGCGCGGGCAGGCCAGCGAGTTCACCACATGCGGATGCAGATGCGAAGGCAGGGTATAGATCATCGGCGACAGCAGGGCATCGATCCGGCGCTTCTGCCCGAAGATCAGCTCGCCGTAATGGCCGCTCATCGCCTTCACCGGATAGCAGCAGTCCACCGCGCCGCGGCCGCGGCCGTATTCCCGCCCCTGCGCCTCGCTGGTGGCGGAGGAGAACACGATGTGGCGCGGATCGACCCCGAGCGCCTCCAGCATCGCGATCCAGAAGCGATGGGTCGACCAGATGTTGAGGACCCGCGGGATCCCGATGCGGATCTCAGCCCGCGGCCGTAGCCGCGCCGGAAGGCCGCGTCCCGAACCATTTCGCCAATATTGGGATTGACACGCTTCGCCTCCTCGAGCCCGGCTTTCAGCACACGCATCTCCGCAACGTCCTCGACCAGCCCCTTCGGGCAGCTGTTGCCGCTGATCACCCGCTCCCATCCGGCGGCGAGCGGCAGCCTGCTCCAGCTGCGGCCCGCGGCGCCGGGCAGGCGCACGTCGATGAAGGTGCGCGGACAGTTGACCGCGCACCAGCGGCAGACGGTGGCCTCGCTGGTGGTGGCACGATGGGTGAGCGCGGCGATCGCCGCGAAGCCGCGGAACCGGCTGGGCCGCGCCGCCCAGTCCTCTGGCAGCGCCAGCGCCGCGCCGATCGCGCCCGCCTCGCCGGAATGGGGATGGATGGCGATCTCGGCTCCGGCACCCGGCCGGTGATGAAATCCACCTGCGCCTTGACCACCGCGAGATTCCTGTGGGTGCCGCCCTGCAGCACGAACTTGCGGCCGGCGGCGCGCAGGTTCTGCAGCTGGCCGGCATAGATCCAGACGTTCAGCGGCAGCACCGCCGCCAGCGCGGCCATGATCTCCTCCGCCGCCCAGCCCTTGCGCTGCTGGTTGACGATGTCCGACTGCAGGAAGACGCCGCAGCCCATGGCAAGGTCGGGCATCGCCGCCGCGGCGAAGGCGAGCTCGGCATAACCGTCCAGGGCGATGTCGTAGCGCTCGGCAATGCCCTGCAGGAAGGCGCCGTTGCCGGAGGAGCACTGGGAGTTCAGGCGGAAGTCGGCGACCGCGCCCTGACGCAGCAGCATGATCTTGACGTCGCAGCCGCCGACGTCGCAGATCACGTCGGCGTCCGGGAAGAAGTGCAGCGCCGCCTGGGCATGGGCGACGGTCTCGACCACCGCGAGATCGGCGCCGAGGATGTTCGCCAGCAGGTCCTTGCCGTAGCCGGTCAGCGCCAGCGCACCGATGTCTCGCCATCCCGCCGCGGCGACCTGGCGGAACAGGTCCTGGGCATCCTCGATCGGGTTGCCGCGGGAGATCGCATAGCAGCTGAACAGCAGCTCCTTCTCTGCCGAGAGCACCACGGCCTTGGCGGTGGTACTGCCGAAATCGCAGCCGAGCACGACCGGCCGGTCCGGCCGCCCGCCTTTCGCCGCTTCCGGCGCAGGCGCCGGCGCGGCGACCGGCGCGTATTTCCGCTTGAACGCCGCCAGGTCTTCCGGCGTGCCGGCGAGGCCGCGATGGCCGTCCCGTGCCTTCTGGGCATGCTGGCCTTCGTCGATCCAGCGGCGCAGCTCGGCCGGCCCCTTATAGAGCGCGCCCTCCGCCGCATCGGCGGCGCCGAAGGCGACGCAGCCGAGGGCGGCATAATAGAGCGCGTCCGCCGGCACCAGGATCGCCGCCGCCGGATCGAGCCCCGCGGGCAGCGGCACCCCGCGCTCGGCCCACAGCCGCGCCAGATGCCGGCGCCAGGCCTGCTGCAGCCCGGCGAAGAACAGGTTGGGCCCGCCCAGCAGCAGCACCTGCGGCGCCGGGGTGTTGCCCTTGGTCAGCGTCGCCAGGTTCTGCTGCACCACCGCCTCGAACAGGCTGGCCATGATCTCCTCGACCGGCACCCCGCTCTTCAGCAGCGTATTGGCGTCCGCCTCGGCGAAGATCCCGCATTTCGAGCTGAGGCGATGCAAGGCGAGCCCGTCATAGGCCATCCGCGCCAGGCGCTCCGGCACGATCTGCAGCTTGCGGGCGGTCTTCTCGATGAAGGTGCCGGTGCCGCCGCTGCAGGCCGCCTGCATGAAGACCTGGCGGTTCCTGCCGCCGGCGGCCGCGGTCAGGAAGATCGTCTTCATGTCCTCGCCGCCGATCTCCGAGACGAAGCTGACCGCCGGATGCAGCCGCTCGACGGCCGCGGCGACGGCGACGACCTCCTGCACCAGGCGGCCGCCGACCAGGGGCGCGACGAGGCCGGCGCCGGAGCCGGTGAGGAAGACCCGGTCGAACCCGGGACGCAGCCCCGCTTCCGCCTCCAGCCGCGCCAGGAACGCGAGGACCTGCTCCGCCTGGCGGGTGTTGTGGCGCTGGTAGTCGCGCCAGACCACGGCGCCGTTGCGGACCAGCACCGCCTTCACCGTGGTCGAGCCGACGTCGATGCCGAGATCGGCCATCCTCAGCGCCCCGCCGGCGCGGCGGCACGACCGGCGGCAAGATTGGCGGCCAGGTTTGCAGCCGTGCCGACAAGGTTGCCGCGGCGGATCCGGTAGGTCGCGCGGCGCATCTCCGGCCGGCCGCGGAGCGCCGTCTGCAGCGCCGCCGGCGTCCGCCCGTCCAGCGCCGCCTCGAACTCGGCAGTGGCCCGGCGCTTCGCCTCGGTCAGGATCATCTGGCAGCGCGACAGCGCATGCACCTCGGCGTCGCCCTTCACCTCGATCGGGGCATAGAGCAGATCCGGATGCTTGCCGCTCACCCCGGCCATGGCGCCGATGCTCATGGTGTTCGGCAGGCAGGCATAGGGCGAGAGCTCGCAGATCATGTGCGCCTTCTTGTGGAGATGCGCCCAGAGCGCCTTGCCGATCAGCATGTCGCCCTCGCCGCCCGACATCCGGTGGTGGAAGAACGGCGCCGCCAGGGCGCGCAGCTCCGCCTGGTCCGGCAGCTCGTGCGGCAGGTCGCCGAGGCAGCGGCGCAGCCGGCCGTAGGTCCAGCGCAGCAGGCGCTGCAGCGCCCGGGCCTTCGCCAGCTTCAGGCGGGCCCGGCGGTCGATGCCGAGATATTCCTCGACCTTCTGGATATGCACCCGGATGAGATAGTCGAGCCAGACCGTGACCGGCGCCGGATAGACCTCGGCCCCCTCCTGCTCCAGCCAGCGATGGATGTTGTAGTTGGGATCGCCCTCCACCGTCTGCAGGTAGAACTCGCCGGTGATCTTGACGATCGGCTTCGGGCGCAGGCGGTCGACCTCGATCGCGGCGAATTTCCGGAAGATCTCGCGCAGCGGCCTGCGGAAATGGTCGGTGAGCACATGCCAGGCCATGACCCGCCAGTGGCCGCTCAGCCGGGGCCGCGCGCGGAAGGCGGCCGCGAGCAGGTCGACGCTGTCCTTCACCACCCGGTCGGTTTGGCCCGCCTCCACCTCATAGGGCCGGGTCTGGTATTCCAGGCTCTGCAGCACGTCGGTGCAGAGCAGCGCCCAGACCGCGCCCATGGTGAAGGGCATGTCGATGTCGAGCCCGCCGCCGGGCACGCCGCCCTGGCTGAACCGGGTCTGTTCCATCAGGAAGATGCGGAAGGACTCCAGCCCCAGGCCGCGCAAGGCGAGGTCGTAGCTCTGGTGGTACTGGCCGAAGCGGCAGGCGCCGCAGGCCCCGGCGGTGAGATAGACGTAGTTGCGCGCCACCGCCGCCGCGCCGATGCGCGCCGTCTCGCTGCGCAGGAACTGCGCCAGGTTGCCGGTGACGAAGCTGGTCGGGCAGCATTGCCCGACATCCGCCAGTTCGCGCCCGAGCAGCAGGTCGGCGCGCGTCGCCTGGGGCAGCGGCCGCGCGCGATAGCCCAGGTTCTCGAACACCGCCTGGATCACCTGCTCGGCCCGCCAATGCAGGCCGCCGAACAGGATCTCCACCTCGCCGCGCTCCGCCTTCAGGAACGGCCGCGGGACATAGGCCTTGTAATGGGCAACACGCGCGTCCAGCCGACCCTCCTGTCCGATTTCCCCGCCCCGATGCCGGCGCCGCTATTCCGCCGCCGCGGCGCCGCCGTCCGGTCCCGGCGCGGCGCGCTCCGGCCGCCGCGCGATCCCCAGCTGGATATCGGCGACGACCCCGCCGCGATCCAGGGTGATGGTGGTCGGCCAGACGCCGACCCCGAAGCGGTCGTTGATCCGCCCCGCGGGATCGGCGACCACGACCAGGTCCAGGCCCAGGCGGCGCTTCAGCGATTCCGCCTCCTCCTGGTCCGCCCCGTCGAAGACCGCGACGATGATCGAGCTGCGCTCGCCATCGGTCTCCTCCTGGCGCGCGGCCAGCTTGCGCAGATGCGCGACCGAGGCGTCGGAATTCTTCTGCACGAAGGCCACCAGCGTCTCCTTCACCCCCAGCCGGCCGAGCGGAATCGGCGGACAGGGGTTCTCGATGGTGTCGATCAGGTCGGCATAGCCCGGATGCAGCGCCGTCGCCGAGATCACCGAGCCTTTCGCGATGCCCTCGTGATAGGCGACCGGGCGCAGGTCCGCGCACCGCCGCAGATGGGTATCGAGCGCCTGCGCCAGGCCCTCGGCGCGGAGGCTGCCGGCCTGGGTCCAGAGCGCATGGCCGTCGGGCGAGAGGATCGCCCATCCGGTCCCGCCGGATCCGGCGCGGAATCCCAGCGCCTTCGACCAGCCGCCGCGGACGTCCTCGTTCATATGGGTGGCGATCCCGGCCTTGCGCGCCAGATGGCCGATCTCCTCGACCAGGTGGGGGCCGTTCCGCTCCAGGATGCCCTCGCGGAACAGGATCAGCACGCCGAGGCCCGCATCGAACCGCCGGCAGGCATCGAGGCCGGCGACCAGCGTTTCGGCCGTCTCCCCGGTCCAGGCCTCGTCGACATAGACCAGCAGCGTGTTGGTGGCGCCGGCACTGTCCCGGCCCCGGCGCGATGCCACCAGCGGCAGGTCCTTCAGCTGGGGAAACGGCACGTCCTTGGAGAGTTCGGGGATGTCGCGCAGGAACAGGCGCTCGTCCTGGCCGATCATCTCCGAGACCCGGAAGCCGAATCGCTTGCATTGCTTCGCGCTGCTGACCGTGACCAGGTCGCCGGTGACGGGGTCGACGCGGACGCCGGTGATCTTCAGGCAGACCAGGCCCCAGCCGTCGAGCCCCGGCAGCGGCATGGTCTGGCCGATGGACATGCCCCAGCGCCCCACATGGCCCCAGGGGCGCCGCAGCAGGAAGCGGTCGGAATAGGTCGAACTCCCGGGATCGCCGGCGCCGAACCAGGACCAGGACCATTCCAGCCGGTCGATTCTGCCGCCGGGGATCCAGCTGTCGAGCGCAGTATGGGCGTCCTCGGCCGAGGTCTTGGCGGTCTGGACGACCAGGGCATGCCGCCCGGAGAGGCCGATCGTGCCGCGGAAGATGATGCCGTCGCGCAGGAACAGCCCTTCATCGAGGCTGACGCTGGCCTGGGCATCCAGGGTCTTCAGCTGCTGTGCCAGTTCCGCCGTCCGCGTGGTCATCCCGTCCAGCGCCGGCTGCGCGCTGTTGCAGGCCGCCTGGACCATCGGCGGCACCGCCTTCAGCACTTCCGCCTTCACCCGGCCGGCAACCGTACCGTGGTAGAGACCGCTGGCCGCGACGCTCACCCCGGGACCCCAGGGCGTCAGCTGGAGCTGGCCGGTGCCGGCGTTGAAATCCAGCATGATGTTCTGGGTGATGTCGAAGGTGGCATTGGCCGCCACCGAAGCCGTATTCGCCCAGCCGCTGACCTTCACCTTGAGCAGGCCGTAGGTGGTGTGCGGTTCCCACTCCACCGTCGGCGGGTGCACGCCGACATGATAGACGGTGTCGAAATCCTTAAGCGGCAGGTCGACATGCACCGGAACCGTCAGGCTGAAATTCTTGACGTTGTCCAGCATCGGCCCGGTCAGCCCCATGAGGTAGCCGATATTGACGCCGATCGCGAGATCGCTGCCGTCGAGCAGCAGGTTGTCGATGCTGTTGATGTTGCCCACGGGCTCGCCGCTGAGGCCGATCGGCGAGGCGACGGCGGAGCCGCCGATCGGCGCATTCAGGCTGCGCAGCGACCCGCGGCGGAACCTTTTCGAGACCGGATGCGGCGAGGCCTCGAAGCGCTTGGCGAGCAGGCGGGCCGCCTGACTGGTCACCTTGGCGACGTTGGCCGCGGCGGCGGTGGCCGGATCGCCGGTCACCACGCCGATGATGGCCTCGGTCATGCTCTTGTCGTCCTCCGCCGTGCCGACGAAGCGCACCGACTCCCGGACCACCCGGATCCACAGGAAGTCCGCGGCATTCTTCGACCAGCCGAGGCAGGAGCGATTGATGTCCTCGACGTGATACTCGGCGAAGACGGTGCCGTGGATGAAGGACGGCATCGCGGCGGTGCCCGGATCGGCCTGGAACCAGGCCCTGATTCCGACCTCGAGCAGGAACCGGTCCGTCGCGCCATGGATCAGCTTCACCCGCGGCACGCCGACCTGGCCGTGCACCAGGCCGCGCACCCCTTCGAAGGCATGATCGTCGCCGATCCGCATCCGGATGCTGTGCGGAAAGCTCGGCAGGTTCGGATTGCCGAAGGCGTTCTGGTGCATCGTCGCCAGCAGTCGGTTGATGGTGCTGCCGCTGATCTGCAGGACAGCTTCGAAGTCGCCGGTGATCGGATTGGCCATGGCGGTACCTGCCTCCTCGTTATCGATTTATGTCGACGTGGTTTTCGATCTCGTCCAGCGAGAGCGCCTTGTTGTGAATCACCACCTCCTGGACCCGGCCCAGGATCGGGGTTCGCAGCTGCACCGCTGCCGCCGGCGCCGCGGCATTCTCGATGCCGATGAAGAGATCGGCATTCAGCGGCAGCGAATATGCATTCGCCACCGCGATCTGGGTGACCTTGCCGTCGACGTAGAGGATCACCTTCTTGGCCCCCGCCGGCGCCGGTTCGCTCGCGACGGTGATGGCGAGATGCGTGGCGGCACCGCGCGGCACCGCGGGCGGCGACTGGAAAAGGTCGGTCGCCGCAGGTGCCATCCGGATCTGCCACTGCCCGAAGCGGTTCTCGAAGACCCTGAAGCCGTGGTCCTGCGATCCCGCGGGCGGGATCGCGTATTTTCCGCCGGCCTGGAACAGGGTGTGCTCGTAATTGGGCGTGAAGGCATGGGGGAAGACCCAGGCCTCGATGGTGAAGTCCTCGGTGAAGAGCCCGGCCAGATAGGGAACGCGCACATAGCCGCCATTGAAATGGCGGCCGAGCGCGGCCGGATCGGATTTGATCAGCCCGGGCTGGCTGGTGAGGATGTCGCCGGTCGCGGCCTGGCTGCCGCCCTTGGCCGAAAGCGGCGGCGTCGGCTGCGGATCAACGTTATCGAGTGCCGTGCCCTGGACGTACTGCCCGTTCCGGAACCCCTTCTCGTCCTTGGCCACGGTGTCCGACGGCAGATCGACCAGCCGCCAATAGGCGACGACATTCGCCTTGTCCGGTTTCACCGCGGGATGCTTCACCAGCCCGGGATTGACCGGGTCGCCGAGGATGTACTTTCGGTAGTTCGGCGGCGTGGTCGGCGGCAGCACCGGCGGTGCTTCCGCGGGCGGCCCGGGAACCAGACCCGGTCCGGTCACGGTTTTCGACGGTGGCTCGGAAGGGCCCGGTTCGCCGAGGCCAGCGATTTCGGCGCAGCCTACGAACCGGAAGAGCAGGACGATGGGCAGCACCAGGACCGGTGTCAGCAGGATGAGCCATTCCGTCATTGTACCGGTTCCCCTCTGGCCGTCTTCGCCCTGCCGTTCATGCGCGGGCCGCTAGAATGTTGAGCGATTGATATCGACATGATTCTCGATTTCTTCCTTGGACAACGGCTTGCGGTGCAGCACCACTTCCTGGATCCGCATCAGCACCGGCGTGCGCAGCTGCGCCGGGTTGGTCGGCACGTTCGCCGTGTTCTCGACGCCGATGAAGAGCGGCGCGGTATCGGGCCGCGCATAGGCATCGGCCACCGCATTGGCGGCTTCCTTGCCGTCGACGTAGAGCCTTACCCGCTTCTTGCCGGCACCGCCCGGCTCGTTGGCGACGGTGACCGCGAGATGGGTCGGCTTGTCGCCGCGCGGCACCGCCGGCGGTGTCGGGAACAGATCGGCGGTCGCCGGGTCCAGGCGCACCTGCCAGTGCCCGCCGCTGTCCTCGAAGACACGGAAGCCGCGATCGGTGTTGCCGTCCGGCGGAATAGCGTATTTTCCCCCGGCATCGAACAATGTGTGCTCGACATCGGGCTTCAGCGGCCGGGCAATCACCCAGGCCTCGATGGTGAACTCCTCGGTATAGATCCCGGTCTTGAACGGGATCTCGACATAGCCGCCGTTGAAGCCGCGGCACAGCGCGGTCGGTTCCGAGACGATGAGGCTGGCCTGGTTGAGGACGAAATCGCCGGTCGCCGCTTCCGAGCCGGCCTTCGTCGCCGTCTTTGCCTCGAAATTGAAGCCGAGAGGCACCGTCTTGAACTGGCCGTCCTGGCCGAGCGTGCTGCCCTTCTCGTCCTTGGCGATATCCAGGCCGCCGCCGGCGGCCGGCTTGTCAATCAGGCGCCAGTAGCCGATCACGTCGGCGACATTGGGAACCACACCGGGATTCTTGATCGGTGCCGCGTTGTCGGTGATGCCCATGATGTAGTCGCGGTAGCTGGGCGGCTTCAGCACGACCGGCGTCAGCACCGGATCCGGGGTCTTCTCCGGCGGCTGGCGCGGCGGCAGCGGAATCGGAGACTCGCCGGTGCCGACGACATCCAGGCCGCAGCCGACGAAGCGGAACAGCAGGACGATCGGCAGGACCAGCAGCGGCATCGTCAGCAGGAGAACCCAATGGGTCATGCGGCGCGACCTCTCTTCTTCGGTCTCTTGCGGTGGCCCGGGCCGGGTTCCACCGCTCTAGGACCGGTTGATGTCGACGTGGTTCTCGATCTCTTCCTTCGACAGTGCCTTGCGGTGCATCACCACTTCCTGGACCCGGCACAGCACCGGATTGCGCAGATTGATGCCGGCGGTCGGCGAGCGGGTGGTGTTCTCGACACCGATGAAGAACGGCGCGTCGTGCGGCGGCGCATAGGAGGCGATGTTCGCCGTCCCTGCAATCTTGCCGTCGACATAGAGCGTCGCCGTCTTCGCCACCCCGCCCGGGCCGCTATTCGCGACGGTGAGGGCGACATGTGTCCGCGCGCCGAGTGGAACCAGGATCGGCATGGGGAAGAGATCGGCGGTGCTCGGCGCCAGGCGTACCTGCCACCTGCCGTCGCGGTTCGCATAGATCCGGAAGCCCCGCTCCGATACCGGCGACCCTGCCGGCGAGGCGTATCTGCCGCCGGCATCGAACAGGGTGTGCTCGTAGCCCGCCGCCAGCGCGCCGGTCGCCACCCAGGCTTCCAGGGTGAACTGATCGGCATAGAGGCCGGGTTTGTAGGGCACCAGGACATAGCCGCCGTCGAAGAAGCGGCACTTCACGGTCGGGTCGGAATCGACGAGGCTGTTCTCGCCGGTGGTGAAATGCGCCGGATTGCGGCCCTCCGACCCGGCGGCAGTGGCGGTGATCGGTATCGCATCCAGCTTGTGCCCCTCCTTGTAGGCGCCGTCCTGGAAGGCCTTCTGGTCCAGGGCGGTCGGGCTGGCCGGGGCATCGACCAGGCGCCAATAGGCGATGACGTCGGCGCCGTTCGGAACCACGCCGGTATTCTTCACCAGGCCGGGATTGGGCTGGATGCCGAGGATGTAGTCCCGGTATCTCGGCGGCGTCGTCGGTGGCTGGACGCCGGGTGTCGCTGGCGGGGTCTGGGCTGCGCCCGGATCGGGCTGCGTCTCCGGTGGCTTGGTGGGGGCCGGGTCCTCGGCCGTGCTGCCGAAGGGCTGGCAGCCGACGAAGGGCAGCAGAAGCACGACCGGCAGCACGAGAATCGGAGTGAGCAGGAGGATCCAGCCGGTCATTCAGGCAGCCCCCAGCGTCATCGACAGCCAGCCGACGGCGAAGGCGCCAAGCGAGACCGCGATCAGCCCCAGTGAGATCACCTTGTGCACGCTGATGCCGCCCACCCGGTCCTGCTCGTCGCGCAGGGATTCGAGGAGGACTCGCCCCAGCCCATAGGCGCCGGTGGCATAGAGAAAGAGCGACCCCGGGAAGGGCAGCCGGCCCCAGAGCAGGACCGCGCCCGCCAATACCGCCGTCCCCCAGGCCGCTTCCAGGATCTGCACCGGGATGCGCCGGCGGCGGACGCCGCGGTAGTTCGCCAGGTTCATCCCCCACCAGCCGGTCGTCGGCCGGCCCGAGCAGCAGCCGTTCAGGAAGCAGCCGGCCCGGGTGATCACCATCCCGACCAGCATGGCGAAGGAGGCGAGGTCCCAGAAGGTGGCGAAGGGCAGGTCGAGCAGCGCCAGGACCGGAACCGAGGCCGGAAAGGCCAGCAGCAGGCCGCCATACATCGAGGCGCCGCCGTCGGCGCATTTCAGGATGCGTCCGGGATGCTGGCGGTAGTGCCGCCAATGCGGCAGGACGTGCAGCAGCCGCGCCCCCAGCAAGGCCGTCGCGATGAGAACCAGCGTCGCCGTCAATATCGCCTGCAGGTTGAGTGCGATCGTCGATGCGGCATACAGCTCGGCATAGATGCCGAGCACGATCCCCACATAGAGCATGGTCGGGTAGCTGTAGATCGACAGTCCATGGAAATGAAACAGCACCCGGCGCATCGTGATCCCCGAAGACATGAACGAAAACAAGCACCAAGCCCGGCCGACACGGCTAGAGGCAGGTCAGCGCGGCTCCGATTCCGCCGACGATCGCAACATCCGCCAGGTTGAACACCGGCCAGAATCCCAGATCGATGAAGTCGATGACGCCGCCGTGGATCTTCTGGTCCAGCGCATTGCTCGCCGCGCCGCCGACCGCCGCCCCCAGCGCAATTGCCACCGTCCGCTCGGCGAAGAGCGGTGCGAACTGCACCAGGATCGCCAGTGCCGCCGCCTCGGCCAGGATCAATGCGAACAACAGGCCGTGGTGGCTCAGCGGTCCCCGGAAGGCACGCCGGTTGAGTTTCTGGCGGATCCCGATCGGGCCGCAGAGGATCAGGGCTTGCGCGCCGAGCCGGCGCAGCACCCAGGCCTTCGAGGCTTGATCCAGCGCAATCGATAGCAACGCGAAAGTAGCGAGCGCAACGGCTTGCATCTGGTCACTCGGTGTTGGAGCCAGCGGCGAAAAGATCGCTTAAAAGAATGGCACCAGTGTTTTGCTAATGCGGAGCACTGTCAAGTGCGGTCCAGTCCGGCGAAATTTCCGAGCCTTAATGACTCCACTGGAAACCATGCTGTCTAATGTGCGTCAGGGAGGAGCTGCGCGATCATGCAACGACGCGATGCGTCGGATCGGGTCGTCGATTCAGACTTCTAGGCAGCGCGCATCGTCGCGCTGCCGACCAACTCCCTCAAGGCAATCAGGCCCACCGGGGGGACGGGTTTCCAGGCGACGACGGCGAGCCTGTGTGCCAATCCGTCTCGCACCCGCCTGATCTGGGTGATTTCGCCGTCGATCCGGCGGGCGAGAAGTGGATCCTGCGTTCCGCTGAGGGCGAGGCAGTCGTTGATGACCCAGGCAAAGGGCTCGATCTTCGCGCGGCGCAGGTCGTCCTGCAGGGCGGCGGCTTCCGAGACCGGCGTGGTCTCCGGCAGGGTGACCAGCAGGATCTTGGTGTAGGCGGCATCCTGAAGCTTCATCAGCGGCGTCACCAATCGGCCGGTCCCTTCCGGCATCTGGTGGTCCCGCAGCACCTGCCGGTGATAGGCTCCGGTGGCATCCAGCAGCAGCAGGGTATGGCCTGTCGGTGCGGTGTCCAGGATCACGAAGCCGTTACGCGCCTCGTTGACGACGCGCGAGAAGGCATGGAAGACGGCGACCTCCTCGGTGCAGGGCGAGCGCAGGTCCTCGAGCAGGAGCGCCTTGCCCGCGGCATCGAGTCCGGCACCACGCGCCGCCATGATCCGATCGACATAGGCCTTGGTCTCGGCCGCGGGATCGATGCGGTCGACCCGCAGATTGGCAATCGGCTGGGTGATCGACCAGGTGACATGGGCGGCGGGATCGGTGGTCGACAGATGGACCGGATGGCCCCGGCTGGCGAGTTCTGCCGCCACTGCGGCTGCGATCGTCGTCTTGCCCACCCCGCCCTTGCCCATCACCATCACCAGCCCATGGCCGTCGGCCTCGATCTGGTCGACGAGGGTGCCCAGGTTCGGCAAGGCCTCCTGCCGGCCGTGCCCTGGGATCGCCGGTTCCGGCGGCTGCGACACCGCCAGCAGCGCACGCAGCGCCGGCAGGCCGACCATGTCGTAGCCCCGCATCGGCACGTCGTCCCGCGGCAAGCGCCGCAGCGTCTCCGGCATCTCTGCCAGCGCCGACTGGCATCGCCGCTGCATTGCCGCCGCAACGGCATCCTCCGGCTTGGTCGCCCGGAAGACGGCATTCACCAGCAGGATCTGGCGGGAAAGCCCGAGGGCCGCGAGTTCCCCGGCGGTATGCGCGGCCTCGCGCAATGCCGCCGGTTCCGCCCGGGTCACCAAGGCCACCGTGGTGCGGTCGGGGTCGGTCAAGGCGGCCAGGGCCTTTTCGAAGACCGCCAGCTGCATCTGCAGGCCGGAATGCGGCCCCAGGCAGGAAGCTCCGCGATCATTCGCCTCGAGGAACGACGACCAGGCCTTGGGCAGGCTGAGAAGCCGCAGGGTATGGCCGGTCGGTGCAGTGTCGAACACGACATGGTCGAAATCGGCCGGCCCACCGGCCAGGAGCCCGGAGAACTCGTCGAAGGCGGCAATCTCGACGGTGCAGGCCCCGGAAAGCTGCTCGCGCACCTTGGCGATCTCGCCCGCGCTGGCCGCCGTGCCCATCGCCCCGACCACCCGCTGCCGATAGGCCTCGGCCGCGGCTTCAGGATCGATGTTCATCGCCTGGAGATTGGCGACGCCGGGCACCGGGCGCGGCATCCGGTCCAGAGCGAGGCCGAGCATCTCATCGAGATTGGAGGCCGGGTCGGTGCTGATCAGCAGCGTTTTCTTCCCCGAATCGGCGAGGCCGATCGCAACGGCGCAGGAGAGCGCCGTCTTGCCGACGCCGCCCTTGCCGGTGAAGAACAGGAATCGCGTCGTGTCGCGAAACACCGACAGGGGCAGCAGGTCCATGGGCGAAGATCTCCAGCAAGTTCAATGGCTGGAGTATAGCGCCCGGCGGACGCCAGGGCTTGACGTGGATCAAGCGCGATCGGCCGGCGGCTCACCGCGCAGGACCGCGATTTCCGCCAGGAAGAGCCGGCCGAATCTGGCCAGTTTCGCGGTGCCGACACCGTGGATCTCCGCCATCTCCTGGAGATTGCGCGGCAGGCGCGCGGCCATTTCGATCAGCGACCGGTCGGCGAAGATCACATAGGCGGGAACATTCGCCTGGCGCGCGAGCTCGCCGCGCAGGCGCTTCAGGCCCTGAAGCACGCCGGCATCGGCATCGCTGTCGCCGGCGGCACTTTGCGCGATCCGCCGCCGCCGCGTCAGCTTGATCTCCTGCGACGCCCGCATCGAGAACCCCACCGCGCCCTTCAGCAGGTCCCGCCCCTCCGGGGTGATCGACCAGCCGCCCTGCTCGGCGATGTCCATGGCGATGTAGCCGCCGGCATAGAGCTGGCGCAGGATCGAGCGCCAGTCCTGCTCGCTGCGGTCGGCGCCGACGCCGAAGGTCGGCAAGAGGTCGTGGCCGAGGCGGGTCATCCGCTCGGATGTCTCGCCGCGCAGCAGGTCGATGATGTGCTCGGTGCCGAAGCGCTGGCCGGTCCGGGCGATGGCGGAAAGCGCCTTCCGCGCCTCGATTGTGCCGTCGACCACCGCGACCCCGGAGCGGCAGAGATCGCAGTTGCCGCAGGGATCGTGTTTCTCGCCGAAATAGGCGAGCAGGGTCTGGCGCCGGCAGCGGGTGGCCTCGCAGAGCGAGACCAGGGCGGTGAGGCGCCGCCGCTCGACATGCTTCTGGGCCTCGGAGGCCTCGCTCTGCTCGATCTGGCGGCGGCGGAGGCGGATGTCGTCGAGGCCGTAGAGGGTCATGGCGACGGCGGGCAGCCCGTCCCGCCCCGCCCGGCCGATCTCCTGGTAATAGCTCTCGATGGTCTTCGGCATGTCGGCATGGCAGACGAAACGCACATCCGGCTTGTCGATTCCCATGCCGAAGGCGACCGTCGCCACCGCGATGATGCCGTCTTCGGCGGTGAAGCGGTCCTGGTTGGCCGAGCGCGCCGCCGCCTCCATGCCGGCGTGGTAGGGCACCGCCTTGAACCCCGCCACGCAGAATGCCGCCGCCAGCTTCTCGGTGCGCAGGCGCGAGCCGCAATAGACGATCCCGCTTTCGCCCCGCCGCTCCTCCAGGAAACCCAGCAGCTGGCGGCGGTAGTCGATCTTCGGCGCCATGGCGAGGTGGATGTTCGGCCGGTCGAAGCCGGAGATGAAGACGTGCGGCGCCCGGCCGGACTGCCGGTCGTCGAACAGCTTGGCGATGATGTCGCCGCGGGTCGCCTCGTCGGCGGTGGCGGTGAGCGCCAGCAGCGGCACCCCGGGCAGGGCCAGGCGCAGGCGGCCGAGCTCCAGGTAGTCCGGCCGGAAATCGTGGCCCCATTGCGACACGCAATGCGCCTCGTCGATGGCGATCAGTTTCGGTCGCGCGGCGCGCAGGAGATCCAGCGTATCGCCGCGCAGGACCCGCTCCGGCGCCACGTAGAGCACCCGCAGCTCGCCGGCGCGCACCTGGTCGCGCAGCCGCCGGTCCTCGGCGGGATCGTTCTGCGAGTTGAGGCTGGCGGCCGCCACGCCGAGGGCCCGGAGCTGGGCCACCTGGTCGCGCATCAGGGCGATCAGCGGCGAGACCACCACGGTCAGCCCGCCCAGGACCAGGGCCGGCAGCTGGTAGCACAGCGACTTGCCGCCGCCGGTCGGCATGATGGCGACCGCATCCTCGGCCGCCAGGACGGCGGCGATCACCCGTTCCTGGCCGGGCCGGAAGGCGGCATAGCCGAAGACCCGGTGCAGTTCGGCCAGGGCCGCGGCGATGCCCGGCGGTCCGGAAACTGGGTGCGCCGGCTTGTTCAATGGCCCATCAGCCGGTCGCGGGTCGCCGAGACGGCATTGGCATGGCCGTCGAAGCCCTCGTAGGTGGCAAGGGTATGGGCGTGGCCGGCAAGGTCGCGATAGCCGACCGCGGTCACGTGGGCGATGGTGCTGCGCTTGCCGAAATCATGCACCGAGAGCGGCGACATGGTGCGGGCGGCACCGCTGGTGGGCAGCACGTTGTTGGGGCCGATGACGAAGTTCGCCAGGGTATTGGAGGTGCGGTTGCCGAGCAGGATCTCGCCGGCATGGCGGATCCGGTGCAGATGGGCGAAGGGCTCGGCGGACTGGATCATCAGGTGCTCGGCGGCATAATCGTTAATGAAATCATAGGCGGCAGCCAGGTCCGGGGCGAGGACGATGCCGCCGCGCTGGCCGCACAGGACCTCGGCGGAATAGGCGACGCGGGTCGGCGACATCTGCGCCCAGAAACCCGGGATGGCGGCGATCGCCGCCTCGGCCACGGTCCGCGAGGGGGTCACCAGGAAGCAGGAGGAATCCGGCCCGTGCTCGGCCTCCACCAGCAGGTCGAGCGCCGCCAGCCGGCCGTCGGCCGTGGCATCGGCAAAAACGATGGATTCCGAAGGGCCTGCGAGCAGGCCGGGATCGATGACATCGGCCAGCAGCTTCTTCGCCGCCAGCAGATAGGGGCTGCCCGGACCGACGATCTTCACGCAGCGCGGCACCGTCGCGGTGCCATAGGCGGCCGCGGCCACCGCCTGGGCGCCGCCGCAGCGATAGACCTCCGTCACCCCGGCGATCCGCGCCGCCACCAGGGTCGCGGGGTCGCAGCGCCCGTCGGCGCCCGGCGGCGTCAGGATGATCACCCGGGGCACCTTGGCGACGACGGCGGGAATCGCGGTCATCAGCGCCACCGAGGGAAAGGAGCCCTTGCCCCGCGGCACGTAGCAGGCGACGGAATCGATCGGCGACCAGCGCTCGCCGGCAAAGACCCCCGGCTGCATCTCCTTCAGCCACATCTCCTGCGGCAGCTGGGCCTCGTGGAAGCGGCGGATATTGCCGGCGGCATAGTCGATGGCGCGGATCACCGCCGGATCGACCGCGCGGAAGGCATCCTCGACGTCGCTCTCCGGCGTGCGGATGGCATCGGCGCGGAGCGGCGCCTGGTCGAACTGGCCGGCGAAACGCGCCAGGGCCGCGTCGCCCTCGGACCTGGACCGCGGCGATGATCGGGCGGACCCGCTCGACAAAGGTCGAGAGATCCTCTTCGGAGCGGACCAGCAGCCGGGCCCGGTCGGGTGCGGCGAGCTGCGAGAGGTCGTGGAGGGCGATGGCGCGGGTCATGCCGGCTTTCCGAAGGGGCAACGGGTGGGACGGGGCCCCCGTTTAGGCGGAAATCGGCTGGAAGGCAACATGGCGGCCCGGCCGCCCTTAACTTGTATATACAAGTTGAGGGCGATGGCCGGAACCGGCCGAGCCCGACACAGGTGGGATACAGCACTGGCGGCGCAAGCGAGGGGCAGCCGGACCCGCCGACCCCGGATTTTTCGCCGGATCAGATGCGGACTCAGAGCATCGCAACCAGGAAGATCCGGCGGAACGACATCAGGGTGCGGCCGTCGGGTTGCACCGGATAGGCATCGGCGATCCGTCCGGCATAGGCCGCCAGGAAGGCCGCGCGGTCCGCTTCCTCCAGGGCATCGAGATAGGGCCGGAGGGCGGTGCCCCTGGTCCATTCGACGACCGGGTTCTCGCCCTCCAGGACATGGGTGTATTCGGTCTCCCAGATGTCCACCCGACGGGCGAGCGGCGCCAGGATCCGATAATAGGTCGCCGCGGATTCGACCGAGCCGTAGACCGGGCGCAGTCCGGCCAACTGCGCCTGCCAGGGCCCATCGGCCGCGGCGGCCGCGATCAGCTGGTGGCTCGGCGCATCGCCGTTGCAAGGCATCTGCACCGCCAGCATGCCGCCCGGCGCCAGTTCCCCCATGAGGCGCGGCAGCAGCCGCGCATGGTCGTCGAGCCAGTGGAGGGTGGCGTTGGAGAACAGCAGATCGGCCGGGGTGGTCGCCGCCCAGCGGGCGATGTCGGCCTGCAGCAGGATGACGCCCGGCGCCTCCGCACGCGCTTTCGCCAGCATCTCCGGCGAGGAATCGACGCCGGCCACCGCCGCGCCAGGCCAGCGTTCCGCCAGCAGCCGCGTGACATTGCCCGGTCCGCAGCCCAGGTCGTAGACGATGTGCGGATCGGCGAGCGGGATCTGCGCCATCAGGTCTAGGGCCGGACGCAGGCGGTGGTCGGCGAACTTCAGATAGGTCTGCGGATCCCAGCTTGGCATGTCGTCCACCCCGTCGGATTCGGCCCCAGCGGGACACCGAGGCCCCGCCGCGGCAAGTCTATATGATTATGATTCCAGAAGCCCAATAGTACGTGGCGATGCCGGCCACACCGGCATGCGGGGTCAACTTGTTAAAGTTGTGGAACAGTATCTCCGTATCGAAATTTTCGGCGAAATGAATAGCCCGGCAGATCCAGCCATCGCCTCTCGGCTGACGGGCTCGCCAGCCCGAGTCAATACACGATCTTCTCCTTGGCGCCGCCGCCGACCCGATCGATCTTCTCCACGAACTCCACCTCGATTCGGGCGCCGGCAATGCCGAGGTCGGCGAGGGCCTGGGCCGCAATCGCCTTCGCCTCCGCCTCGACCCGGGTGCGATCGGCGTGCGGGAAGAGCGCGAGGCGGATCCGGATGCCGTCGGCGAGCGCGCCGAACTGGTACTGGCGGATCCCCGCCACCCGCACCAGGTGAAACCAGAGCCGCGGCGCATGGACTTCCGCCGTCGCGCCCGAGGCGCTCCGGAAGCGGAGGCTCTCCTCGGCGCGCCCGGCGACCCGGGCGATGCGCGTGAACGGCAACCCACAGGGACAGGCCCCGCCGGCCAGCGTGACGAAGTCGGAGAACTCGTAGCGGATCACCGGCAGCGTGTCGTTGAACAGCACCGTCGCCAGCATCCTGGCACCTTCGACTCCCGGCGGAACCGGGCGATTCTCCGCATCGACCACCTCGACGACGACCAGATCCTCGGCGATATGCATGCCGTTGCGATGCACGCATTCGACCGCCATGATGCCGGTCTCGGTCGCGGTATAGCCGTCCGCGATCGGGGCGTTCCACACCTCGCGGACCAGGTCCTTCACATCCGGCGCCAGGGCTTCCGCACCGGAGCGGAACAGCTTGGGGGCGATCCGCAGGCGCCCCGCCCTCTGCTCCTCCGCCAGCCTGCGGATCAGCGACGGGTAGGTATTGAGATAGCCCGGCTGATAGGCGTTGAGTTCCGCGACGATCTCCTCGATGGGCGTGGTCACGAACAGGGTGGGCGCGCCCGGGCGGAGCGCGCGGAACTCGGCGTGAAAGCGATTGCTCAGATGCACCGGCGACGGCGCGCCGATGCCGAGGCCGCGCATGTCGGGCGTGACACCCAGCACGCGCTGCATCCGCATCTGGTTGGCCGCGGTCATGTCCCAGGCGTGCCGATCATAGACGAAGAGGCCGCGCTGGCCGGTGGACCCGCCGGTGGCGATGCAGCGATACGCATCGAGCAGCAGCTCGCCGCAGTGTTCGCTGTCCACGTGCCGCTCGACCAGGCTGCGCGTCAGCCGGGGATCGGTGACGATGCGGTCGAATTCCGCCATCAGCGTGGACTTGTTCATGATCGGGAATTCGTCGAGCGGGCGATCCCGCGCCACCAGGTCGCCGATCGTCTCCCGGTAATAGGGCGACCGGGTTGCCGCGCGTCGCAGGAACGCCGTCAGCTGCTCCTGGCGATGCGCCAGCAGCTTTTCACGCGGCCAGGTGCCGTGCTCGATGAGCTCGGCGGCGAGCCGGCCCGCAAGCGCCAGGTCGACCGTCGGGATACGCGATGACTGAGAGATGCCGCCCATGCCATTCCCCCGAGCCTGGCAAGCAGGCCCCGATGATACCGCAGCTTCGCGCGCGACGGCTCTCCCATTTTGCAAAGACGCTCGGGACACGGACGGGTCGCGCGCCCGATGCGGCGGCGGGCATTGCGGTCCGATGCAGTGGCCGGCGAGGCTTCAGTGGCCGGCGAGGAACGGCAGGCCGGCGAGGCCATTGGTGACGATCTGCACGCCGAGGCAGAGCAGGATGAAGGCCGAGAGGCGCATGAAGATATCGGTTCCGGTTTCGCCGAGATTGCGCAGCACGGTGGTGGCGAAGCGGTAGCTCAGATAGATCGTCAGGGTGACGGCGAGGGCTGCCAGCAGGCCGCCGGCGGCGGTCCAGAACATATGCGTGGTCCCGGCTCCGCGCGTGCCAAGGGTGATCGCCACCGAGATCGTTCCCGGCCCCACGGTCAGCGGCATGGTCAGGGGGAAGAACGCCCGGCGCATGATCGTCTCGTCGCTGCCCGAGGACTGCTGCTCGCGTTCGCGGGCGTCGTTGCCCTGCTGCAGCATGCGCCAGCCGGCCGTCATCACGACGAGGCCGCCGGCGATCTGCACCGCGGTGATGGTGAGGCCGAAGAAGGCCAGGATGTGCGAGCCGATGAACAGAGAAACCGCCATCAGCACGAAACCGCCGATGGCAATCTGCCCGGCCAGCCGCGCCCGGGTGGCCGGCGTCGCCGCCGCCGTCAAGCGCAGGAAGATCGGCGCCATTCCGAGCGGGTTGACGATCGGGAACAGCCCGATGAAGACGGTCAAGAAGCTGGCAATCAGTTCGTTCATCGCGCCTCGATAGCACCGATCAAGCCGCCGACTCGCGGATCCGGCGCCCAGGCGTGAGCCTAGGCATTCGGGCGCCTGCAGGCAATCGCGGTCACGGAGATCCTCAGGTGCGGAGTCTCGGGGAGCGGCCCTCAGGGGAGCGGCTTCAGGGGAGCGGCCCTCAGGGGAGCGGCCCGGTCAGGTAGAGGGCCACGCGCAGCCCGCCATGGGACACCGGACCGATCGGCGCGGCGAAAGGCAGGCCGGACGCCGCCGCCAGCGCCGGATCGTTGGTCACCAGCCCCACCCGCCAGCCCTGGAACCGCGCCAGAAGCGTCTCGCCGAGGGACCGGTAGAGGGCCAGCACGGGCTTCCGGTCGCCGATGCGAACCCCATAGGGCGGGTTGACGATGACGAGGCCGGGCAATCCCTCGGGCGGCGCCAGCGCCTCGATCGCCTGCTGCTGGAACCGGGTCGTCGCCGCCACCCCGGCGCGCTCGGCATTGGCGCGAACTCATCCTGATCGCGCCGGCGTCGAGATCGCTGCCGTGGAACAGGACTTCGGGGGTGCCGCCCGTGACCTCCGGTGCGGCCATGGTGCCTGGGGCAGCTGGGGCGTCGCGCAGGCGCTGCCATGCCGCCGGATCGAAGGTCGCCAACTGCTCGAAGGCGAAATGCCGGGACCGGCCCGGCCTGAGGCCGGCGGCGATTTCCGCCGCCTCGATGACGAAGGTCCCCGATCCGCACATCGGGTCGAGGACGGGTCCGCGGCCGTCGAATCCGCACTGGCGCAGGAAGAGCGACGCCATGGTCTCGCGCATCGGCGCCTTGCTGACGGCCTCCTTGTGGCCGCGCTTGTGCAGGGACTCGCCCGAGGTATCGACGCTGATGGTGCAGAGATCGTCGTCGATGCGCGCCTTGATGCAGACGTCGGCATCGGGGGAAATCACCGCGCCGAGCGTGTCGCGGATCGCCTTTTCGATCCGCTGCGCCGCTGCGCCCTGGTGATAGATGCGGGACGCCTTGCAGGCGGCCTCGACGCGGACGGGCACATCCGGACGCAGGATCTCGCTCCAGGCCACCTTGCGCGCCCGCTTGTCGAGCTGGGCCAGATGAAGCGCCCGGAACGCCGCGATGCGCGCCAGGATCCGGGTCGCGCCGCGGATCTCCAGATTCGCCCGCCAGACCTCGGGCCAGCCGCCGACGATCGTCGCGCCGCCTTTCACCGGGACCGGGTCCTTGAAGCCCTTCTCGCGCAGTTCCGCGCAGAGCACCGATTCCAGGCCCGGGGAGGTTATGACGAAAATCTCGAATTCACCGATTGTGTGCATCCGGCATTCATATCTTACGAACCGCCTTGCTTCGACCCCTATCTCGGGGGCGCGGATGCGCTCAGGCCCAAGACCAGTTCAGGCCCGGGGTCCGAATGTGCCGGCGATGGGCCTGCCACAGAGATCAAGCGCTTTGGGGGTCTTTGAGGGGTGTCGCGGCTTTCCCCGCGAAAGCGGAGAAAGCGGGGAAAGCCGGACAAGAAGAAGGCCGCCGTGGGGAAAGGACGGCGGCCACCCAGCTTTGGGATCCCGGTGGCCCGGGATTGGAGCGACGCTGGGGAAAAGTCTAGGGATTGCCTCTCTTATTATTTGGGAAAACTGATGGCCTCCTTGTTGTTGCGCGGGGTGGACAGGAACGCCGGATCGAAGCTGGTGCCCGGCTCCGATCAGGCATCTCGTTGCACCTGAGCGGCGTCGCGTTTTCAATGATCAACAAGTACCAAGCGCAGGCCGATTCGGCTTGCATCAATGCTGTGACAAAGCTGTGATTCGCGCTTAACGATTCGGTAGCGCTCAGCTGCGCTTGTCGGCCAGCGGCAATTTCACGGAAACGCGCAGGCCGCCTTCGCCGCGGTTCTCGGCGGTGATGGTGCCGCCGAGCAGTTCGACATTGCGCCGAACGATCGCGAGGCCGATGCCGAAATGCGAATCCCCGGATTCGCCGGCGCCGTTCGGGCGATAGGAAAAATGCCGCTCGAATATGTGATTGATTATATCCTTCGGCACGCCGGGACCCTGATCCTCGATCACCATCTCGGCGCGGCGGTTCGCCTTGGACAGCTTGATGCGCACGACGCCGCCGGGCGGCGAGAAGCTGACGGCATTGTCGAGCAGGTTCTCCAGCACGGTTTCCAGGGCCTCTTCCGAGGCGCCGACGCGGATGCCGTCGGCCGCCTCGGCCACCACCGCGACGCGGTTGCCGGAATGGGCGTCATTGAAGGCCCGGGCGGTGTTGCGCACCAGGCTCGACAGGTCGATGAACTGCACCGGCTCGTCGAGGAGTTCGGCGATCGCCTCGTCGACCCGGCGTGCGGCGGAAATCAGCGCCTCCAGCCGATCCAGGGAGCGTTCGATCACGGTGACGGCCTTGGCCGAAAGCGGGTCGCTGGCGGTGCGCCGCAGCGGCTCCAGGGACTGGGAGATGGCGGCGATCGGCGCCTTGAAGGCATGGGCATTCTCCTCGGCCGCCTCGCGGATGGTGCGGGCGGAGGCGTCGAGGGTCTGCACCATGCGGTCGAACTCCACCGCCACCGGCTTCAGCTCCGGCACCGGCGAGGCCGCCGCGAAGGAGACGCGGCGCGGCACCCCGGCGGAGACGCCGCGCGCCGTCTGGCTGCGGCGGATGCGGCGGGCGAGATCGGCGAAGCGCCGGAGGCTGAGGCTGACGGCGATGGCCGATGCCAGGATCAGCAGGGCCATGAAGACGTAGAAGCCGCCGGCCCAGCGGACCTCGGGGGCGTCGGCGAAGGGCCGGGTCAGGCTGTCGCCGGCGAGATCACTGGCGGCATAGGAGGTGATCACCGCCCAGCATCCGGCATCGGTGTGGAAGGGCGTGATCGAGGTCAGCAGCTCCTGCTCGCCGGAGGGATTGGTGAACCGGTCGGCCAGCGGACGATTGCCGGCGCAACTCTCCTCGAGCTTGGGAAGGACGCCGGACTGGAGCAGGCGGTCGCGTTCCTGGGTCAGGTATTCCGCCCCGACCTGGGGACTGGCGGCAACGTAATAGAAGCCCTGATCCTCGGAGGCCGGGCGCAGCAGCAGCTTGATCCGCAGCTCGCCCTGGGCGAAACGCTCGACCCATTGCCCCGCCTCGACCACGGCCCGGGGGCCGGCGGCAGTCAGGGTGGCTTCCAGGCTCTGGGCCACCAGGCGGCCCTGGATCTGCAGGTTGCGGACCAGGAGCTGCTGGCGCTGGGCATCGACCTCGGCGAAACGGCCGTACAGCATCGCAGGCACCACCAGGAAGACCACGCCCAGCAGCAGCAGCTTCAGCGTCACCGAGCCGCCAACCAGCTTGAGCAGCCTGTCCATGACCCCCGTCATCGGCCCCGATCACCCCGTGCGTTTAACGAATTGCCCAGATCTTTAGCACCGATCCGCGCCATCAGCCATTGGCGGCGCCACCCCGCCGCCCGCCGGCCGATGTATCGGCACCCTGGGGCGAAACACCGCCCGGCGCCTCGGAATCCTGCCAGCGATAGCCGAAGCCGGGATAGTTCACGATGGCGGCAAATCCCGGGTCGATGTCGTTGAACTTCTGGCGGATCCGCTTGACCAGGGCGCGGACGTTGGCCCGGTAGCCCTCGGGCCCGGCGCCGGCCATGAAGTTCTCGCCGCGCATGGCGTCGTAGATCTCGCGGTAGCCGATGTCGCGCCCGGCGCGGGCCAGCAGCTCGACGGTGCGGAATTCGCTCAAGGTCAGCTCGACCGGCTTGCCCAGCCACTGGATGCGATGCGAGGCGGCATCGAGCTCGAGCCCGCCGACCTTCAAGGAGGTGCCGGCCTCGCCGGTCACGGCGCCGGCGCCGCTGCGCTGGCCGGCCAGGACCAGTTCCACCCGGCGCATCAGCACGGTGAAGCTGCGGGTCTTGCCGACGAAATCCGCCGCCCCCTCGTTCAGCGCCGTCTCCTCGTAGATGACGTCGTCCAGCGAGGTCAGGAACAGCGCCGGCGAGACGACGCCGCTGGCGCGCAGCTTGCGCAGGAGCTCGATGCCGGTCATGCCGGGCATCTTCCAGTCGAGGATCATCAGGTCGGGCGGCGTCTCGCGCTTGATGATCGCCTCGAAGGCCGGCGGCGCCGCGGCATAGTCGACGACGTTGTAGCCGGCCGCGCCGAGATTGCCGACCAGCATCGGTCGGAACAGCTCGTCGTCATCGACGACGACGATATCCAGTTTCCCGTCAGTACCCATGTCAGACGCCTCTGAACTGTGCGTAGCAGCGGTCGGCGGCCTCGGCATCCGCCGCCTCCGCCTTCAGGTCATAGCTGAGCACGCGCCGCGTATTGCTCTGGACGTCGAGGAAGAAGAAGACATCGAGGGCGCAGCCGGGCGCGCGATAGGACCAGATCATCGCCGAGCCGTCGTTGCGGGTGGCCGCCGGGGCCCCGATCATGCTGCTGACGGCGGTCTCGTCCCGGCCGACCAGGTCGTTGGGGTGCCTGGACGGGGCGGCCTCGCGCGGCAGCTCGACCTCGGGCTCGACCGGCTTGCTGGCGGTCTGCTTGGCCTTGGGCTTCACCGTCTTTTCGCTGGTCTGGGTCTTCACCACGTCGTTCGCCTTCGGCGCCGTCGCATTGGTTTCCTTGCCCGCTTCCTTGGCCGTGACCGGCAACGTCGTCGGCGCCTTGCCTTTTTCCCAGGGGAAATAGATCGTGCCGCAGCCGCCGAGGCCAAGGCACAGCAGGGCGGCGAACATCAGCCGCTCGGATTTTCCCAAGCTCCAACTCATCTATCGACCAGTCCCCGTACTCAATTCGTGACCTACCGAGCTATCAGGAAATGACCGCCGGGTCATCCCTCATCGACCGGTGGGTTTCCTCTATTCACCTGTGTATTCCCCAGCCGCTGCGCAGCGATACACCATGAGGTACGTTTCGCAATGAGTTCCTACCCGGTCCCTCGCCGCGATGCACTTGCGCGCGCCTTGCATCGCAATGCCTTAGCAGTATCCGGGCATGAACTGCGGTGACGATGCCGTCGCTGCCGCTGACGATAAGTTGATCGCAGCGGAGACGGAGTTGCATTGCGCCGGATCAAGATGAGTCCCGCAGCTTTGCTCGTCTCGCTCGGTTCCTGCGCGGATCGCGCCGGCATCAACGGCTGAAGGCGCGAATCGTTCCGAAAATTCTGCGCGCAGGCCCGGCGCGAAGGCAGGTGCCGGCTGCGGGCCATCAGATGCACATGATATGAATATATACCTGACAAGGGGTTGGCGGCCCGATCGGGCGGTTTTCGCAGGCCGGGCAAGCGGGCAATGAACCGGATGGGGGATGAAGCGGAGGCCGAAGCGGCGTATACGCTTAACCCCCGATTAACCAAATCGCTTCTAGGATCGAACACGATTCGGGGGAGTTGGATCGATGAGCCAAGTTTGGGACGTTTCCGTCCTGGTAGACGATACGGGTCGGATCCTGGAGGCACGGGGTCAGGCCAATCTGCATTTCGGCAAGGACGGCCAGAGCATGGTCGGCCGCCAGATCAGCAATTTCATCGCGGAAGGCGACCGGGCGCATTTCAGCCGCTTTTTTCGCCTGCTGGGCAATACCCGCAAGGCGCCGGGCTGCCTGGTCCATCTCAACTCGCCGACCTATGGCGACCGAAACTACGTGATGCAGTCGGAGGCCGGCCAGGCGCCGAACAGCTTCTGGCTGCTGTTCGCCGTCGGCGGCACCCTCTCCGCCGCCCAGCCGATCGGCGACATCGAAACGCCGGCGACCTTCGCCGACAACGAGCGGCTCCTGCGGCTCATCGAGCTGGCCGCCGCCGAAGGCGGCGCGACGCTCGATCTCACCGTCATCGCCATCGCCGCCCTGCGCGACCGGCGGCGCCTGCGCAAACTCTCCTCCGAGCAGGCGGATTCGCTGGAATCCGCCCTGGAGAACGCCATTCTCGAAGGGGCCCAGGACGGTATCGCCGGCAAGTCGGGCGCCGGCGAATACAGCTTCCTGCAGGGCCCGTCGACCAAGGCCGAGGACGTCACCTCGAACATCCTCAATGTCGCCGACCGTTTCGGCGTCAAGGAAGAGGATCTCGGCGTTGCCTCCACCACGGTCCAGGTCAAGGCCGGCGCCACGGTCACGGAACTGCGTGCCGCGATCGCAAATGCCGTGCAGTATGTCCGCGAGGACATGGAGGACTTCGACCGAAATTCCTCCGCCAGCGACAAGATGAAGGTCATCGCCCTGGGGGCGATTGCAGCCGTCCTCGGCGCCGCGATCGGAACCGTCCTCGCCTTCATGTAGGGACGGACCCGGTATCGGGTCAGAAACCGCCGCGCAGGCCGCCTTCCAGGCGATCCATCGCCGTCGATAGCCTTTCGGCACCCTGGGCGAAGCAGAGGCGGATCCATCCCTCGCTTTCGGGCCCGAAGGCAATGCCGGGGGCCACGCCGACCCGCGCCTCACGCACCAGCTTGCGCGCGAATTCCAGGCTGTCGGTCAGACCCTCCACCCGGAAAAACGCATAGAAGGCCGCTTCGGGGGGCGCATAGGCGACGTTGTTGAGACGGCTGAGCCGCTCGCCGACGATGTCGCGGCCACGCCGGCAATGATCGACGAAGGCCGCAACATGCGCCTCGCCCTTCTCCACCGCCTCGATCGCGCCGTATTGGGCGAACTCGGAAGCACCGCTCGTCGTGTACTCCACGAGATTGGCGAGCACGGGTTCCAAAGCGGGCGGCGCGGTCAGCCAGCCGAGGCGCCAGCCGGTCATCGCCCAGGTCTTCGAGAAACTGTTCACCTGGATCAGCGGATCGTCCGGCCCGGCGATTTCAAGGAAGGACGGCGCCAGCGGGCGATCATAGACGATGCGATTGTAGACCTCGTCGGCGATGACCCAGATCCGGCGCTTGCGGGCAAAGTCGAGAATGGCCTGCTGCTGTTCACGCGGGCAGACCCAGCCGGTGGGATTCGACGGTGCATTGATGAAGATCGCCCGGGTCTTCGCATCGCAAGCCGCAAACAGGCGCTCGAGATCGAGATGCCAGCGTCCCGCGGCATCCGGCGACAGGGCGACCTGGCGTACTTCGCTCTTCATGATCCGCAGGATCGCTTCCGCATTCGGCCAGAGCGGCGTCACCAGCACGGAATTCTCCCCCGGACCGCAGATCGCCTGGACGGCGATCATCAGCGCCGCCATCCCCGAGGCGGTTATGGTGATCCGGTTCTCGGCGATCTCGCGGCCATAGAGCTTCGTGGAATACCGGCTCAGGGCCTGCCGCAGGGCCGGGACGCCCGACTTGTCGGGATAGAAGGTGCGCCCGGCGCGCAAGGCGGCGATGGCGGCCTCGCGGATCGGCTCCGCAGTCACCACGTCGGATTCGCCGTACCAGAGCGGAATGACGTCGTCGAAATTCGCCGCATAGGTGGCAACGCCGACGATCTTCTGCAGCGGCAGATCGACGATCTCCGGGCGCAGCGGCGGCAGCTGGTCGAGGCCTGTCACGTGACCGTTACTCCCCTTCAAATATGGCCGGATTTCCGCAAATAGGCGACCACCGCCTCGGCTTCCGCCGCCGGATCGATATCCACCGTCTTGAGCGTCAGTTCCGGGGCCTCCGGAACCTCGTAGGGACTGTCGACGCCGGTGAAGTTGCGGATGGTTCCAGCCCGCGCCTTCTCGTAGAGACCCTTCGGATCGCGCGCCATGCAGACCTCGATCGGCGTATCGACGAAGATCTCGACGAACTCGCCGGGCGCCAGCATTTCCCGCGCCATGCGTCGCTCGGAGCGGAACGGCGAAATGAACGATACCAGCACGATCAGGCCGGCATCAGCGAACAGCTTGGCGACCTCGGCGACGCGCCGGATGTTCTCGACCCGGTCCGCATCGGTGAAGCCGAGGTCGCGGTTGAGTCCATGGCGGACATTGTCGCCGTCCAGAATATAGGTGTGCCTGCCCTGGGAATGCAGCGTTCGCTCGACGAGATTGGCAATCGTCGACTTGCCGGAACCGGAGAGGCCGGTGAACCAGACCACGGCCGGACGCTGGCCCTTGATGCCGGCCCGTGCCGCCTTGTTCACGTCGAGGGCCTGCCAATGCACGTTGGTGGCACGCCGCAGGCCAAAGTCGATCATGCCCGCCCCCACCGTCGCATTGGTGAAGCGATCGATCATGATGAAGCCGCCGGTATCCCGATTGTCGCGGTAGGCGTCGAAGGCAATGGGTTCGGCGGTCGAAAGGTTGACGTAGCCGACCTCGTTCAGGTGAAGGGTCTTTGCCGCGGTATGCGACAGATTGTTGATATCCACCTTGTGCTTCAGCTCCGTTACCTGCGCCGGAACCGTCTTGGTGCCAATCTTGATCAGGTTCTGGCGGCCGGGCAGCATCTCCTCCTCCGCGACCCAGATCAGATGCGCGGCAAACTGGTCGCTGACCTCGGGCCGCGCGGCCGGCGTGCAAAGCACGTCGCCCCGCGAGATGTCGATTTCGTCGGCCAATGTCAGCGTCACGGAATCGCCGGCAACCGCCTCGGGAAGATCGCCGCCCATGGCGACGATGCGGGTCACCGTCGAGCTGCGGCCTGAGCGCGCGACGGCGACTTGGTCGCCGGGCCGGATCCTGCCTCCGGCCAGGGTTCCGGCAAAGCCGCGGAAGTCCAGATTCGGGCGATTGACCCATTGGACCGGCAGGCGGAACGGCTTGTCGGCAAGCGCGGTATCGACGTCGACCGATTCCAGGTGGGCGAGCAGCATCGGGCCCTTGTACCAGGGGGTATGGGCACTGGGAGCGATCACATTGTCTCCGAAACGGGCGGAGATCGGGATCGGCACCAGGGTAGCAAAGCCCAGCGGTTCAGCGAAGGCAGTGAACTCCGCGACGATGGCGTCGAAGATTTCCTGCGAGAAGGCGACCAGGTCGAACTTGTTGATCGCCAGGATGACATGGCGGATGCCAAGCAGCGACGCGATATAGGCATGGCGCCGGGTCTGCGTCAGCACGCCCTTGCGCGCGTCGATGAGAATGACGGCGAGCTCGGAATTCGAGGCACCGGTCGCCATGTTGCGGGTGTATTGCTCGTGGCCGGGCGTATCGGCAACGATGAACTTGCGCTTGTCGGTCGCAAAGAAGCGATAGGCGACATCGATGGTGATGCCCTGCTCGCGTTCGGCCTCAAGCCCGTCGACCAGCAGCGCGAAATCGATGTCGTCGCCGGTGGTGCCGTGCTTCCGGGAATCCTTCTCGAGCGTCGCCAGCTGATCCTCGAACAGCAGCTTGGTGTCGAACAGGAGCCGTCCGATCAACGTCGACTTTCCGTCATCGACGCTGCCGCAGGTCAGGAACCGGAGCAGGCTCTTCTTTTCCTGTGCCGCCAGGAACGCGCGCAACTCGGCCAGGGGTTCGCTCATCAGAAATAGCCCTCGCGCTTCTTCTTTTCCATCGACGACTTCTCGTCGTGATCGATCATCCGTCCCTGCCGCTCCGACGTCCGGGCGGTGAACATCTCGGTGACGATGTCCTCCAAGGTCGCCGCGTCGGATTCGATGGCGCCGGTCAAGGGATAGCAGCCGAGCGTGCGGAAGCGCACCAGGCGCTGCTCGACCGTCTCGCCGGGGCGCAGCTTCATGCGATCGTCGTCGACCATGATCAAACCGCCGTCGCGCGCCACCACCGGGCGTTGCTTCGCGAAATACAGCGGCACGATCGGGATGTTCTCCATCATGATGTATTGCCAGATGTCGAGTTCCGTCCAGTTCGACAGCGGAAAGACGCGGATCGATTCACCCTGGTTCACCCGGGTGTTGTAGATCCGCCAGAGTTCCGGTCGCTGGTTCTTCGGATCCCAGGCGTGGGTCTTCGAGCGGAAGGAGAAGATGCGCTCCTTGGCGCGGGATTTCTCCTCGTCGCGACGGGCGCCGCCGAAGGCCGCGTCGAATTTCCATTTATCGAGCGCCTGCTTCAGCCCCTCGGTCTTCATCACCTGCGTGTGGACCGACGAGCCGGAATCGAAGGGGTTGACGCCCCGCTTCACGCCCTCCTCATTGACATGGATGAGGAGGTCAAGGCCAAGGCGCGCCGCCGTCTGGTCGCGAAAGGCGATCATCTCGCGGAACTTCCAGGTGGTATCGACATGCAGCAGCGGAAACGGCGGCTTCGAGGGATGAAACGCCTTCATCGCCAGATGCAGCATGACCGAGGAGTCCTTGCCGATCGAATAGAGCATCACCGGATTGCGGAACTCCGCGGCGACCTCGCGCATGATGTGGATGCTCTCCGCCTCCAGCCGGCGCAGGTGGGAGATGGCGATGTGACGTTCGGACAAGGTGCAACCTTTCGAAAACCAGAGCCGTAGCCGGATATTTAGGGCGGCCGCAGCCGTGCGAGCCCTGCATTTGCCGCATAGGCGGCGGGCGGTCAAGGCCATCTTGGTTGTCGGCGCAGGATGTACAGGAATTCCCCGGTAAATAGCCCAGATCCGGGACACGGACCGGGGCCCGATGCCGCCCGGCTGGAACGGCGTCGGATCCTTGCCGGCATTGCAGGCCAGGCATTCAGGGTGGGTATCTGGCAAGCGCCGGAAAGATGTACTCGATTGCCCCGGCGGCGGCCGAATGAGCAAACGATACCAACCACGAAGACAATGCGCTTCAGCTATGCCGTGCTTGATCGAATCGGCTTTTCGCAGGCCATCTACTGCGACACCTTTCCGGATGCCGTCTGGCTGGAGTTGGCGGCGATACGCTGTTCGCGGCTTGCACCTTTGTGCGTGTCGCGGCGGCGCTGCATGTGGCTGCCTCGCCCGAGGAGCAGCGGACGATCTCAGCCGAGACGGTGCTTCGGGAGCACCGCGTCAGCCCGCGACCATCACCTCCACCGAGGCCGCCTCGAAGGCTGCGCGCAGCTCGGTCGGTGGCGACGCATCGGTGATCAGGAGGTCGATCCCGTCGAGGGCGCAGATCTGCACCATCGACAGCCGGCCGAACTTGCTGGAATCGCAGAGCACGACCACTTGCGTCGCCCGCTCGATGTAGACGCGCTTGATTTCGGTGTCCTCGAGAGAATAGTCGAAGAGGCCCTGATCGGTCACCCCGGATATGCCCAGGAAGACCCGGTCCAGCCAATAACGCTGCAGCTGCTCGACCGCGATCGAGCCGTAGATCGAAAGTTCCTTGCCGCGCAACTGCCCGCCAGGCAGATAGCAGTGCGCCGGGCCCTCCGCCAGCACGGTCGCGGCGCGGACATTGTTGGTGAAGACCTTGATGTCGGACCGGTTTGCCAGGTGCCTCGCCACCTGCAGCGTGGTGGTGCCGACGTCGATGCCGATGGTCTCTCCGGCGCGGACGATCCCGGCGGCCGCGGCGCCGATCCGGTCCTTGGCGTCGGCATTCCGCCGGCGGCGGGCATCGAAGGTCGGCTCGTCGATATCGAAGGCTTCGGCGGGAACGCCCCTGGCCGCAATTGCCCCACCGTGGGTGCGAAGCAGCAGCCCCTGGGCCTCGAGGCGGGTCAGATCCCGCCGGATCGTGATGTCGGAGACGCCGAGTTCCGCGGCGATGTCGGCGACGCTGGCAAAGCCGCGGCGCTCCACAAATTCGCGGAGGAGCCCGTCCCGAAGGGTAACGGGCCGCCGTTCCGGGCGCCGGAGATCGTCCTCCGGTCTCTCGCCGATGTCTGGTCGATCGTCCATGGCGGCCTTCAAGTGATCAATATCGATCATCCTAGCTCAAGCCGCGCCAAAATCCCATGAAATACGGTTGTAAAAACCGGCGTTGCGGTCAATAATGATCAAAATCGATCATAAATGATCAGTTGCAGCGGAGGCTGCCGAGAGATGCTGGACGACCTCAAAGGCAAGCGCGCCATTGTCACGGGCGGCGCCACGGGCATCGGATATGCCATCGCCGGCGCGTTTCATGCGGCCGGCATGCGCGTCGCGATCGCCGACCTCGACGGCGCGGCTGCGGTCGCGGCGGCACATCGCCTGGGCAGCCAGCATTGCGGCCTCGAGATCGATGTCAGGGACCGGGCAAAGGTCGCGGCGGCCTTCGCCGAGGTCGAGACCAGGTTCGGCGGCTATGACGTCCTTGCCGCCAATGCCGGCGTTTCGTCGATGAAGCTGGTGGTCGATCTCGAGGAAAGCGACTGGGACTTCAATTTCGACGTCAATGCCAAGGGCGTCTTCTTCACCAACCAGGCTGCGGTGCGCCACTTCCTGTCCCAGGGCCGCAAGGGCGTCATCGTCAATACCGCCTCGCTGGCCGGCAAGTGGGGCGCGCCCTGGCTGGCGCATTATTCCGCCAGCAAATTCGCGGTGGTCGGCTTCACCCAGGCCCTGGCGCGGGAGGTCGCGGAACACGGCATCCGCGTCAACTGCGTCTGTCCGGGCTTCGTGCGGACCGGCATGCAGTCGCGGGAGGTCCAGTGGGAGGCCCGGATCCGCAAGATGACCCCAGAGGCGGTGGTTGCCGACTACATCAGCCAGACGCCCCTGGGCCGGCTGGAGGAGCCCGAGGACGTCGCCAAGACCGTGCTGTTCCTGGCCAGCGACCTCGCGGGCTTCCTGACCGGCGAATCGCTCAATGTCACCGGCGGCGTCAGGATGGATTGAGGGACGATCGTGAAAGCCCGCCTGACCACGATCCTGCCCCACGTCGTCCTGACCGGCTTCTCGCTGTGCATCCTGCTGCCCCTGGTCTGGGTCTTTCGCGTCAGCCTCACCGACAAGCTGACCGCCTACAAGATCCCGCCGGAAGTGGGCCGCCTCGGTTTCGAGAACTATGTCGAGATCTTCTCGGCCTATCCCTTCGAGCGCTGGTTCCTGAACAGCCTGGCGGTCGCCCTGGTATCGACCGCGATATCGCTGCCGCTGGCGACCGCGCTTGCCTATGCCTTCGCCAGGTTCAATACCGGCGGCCTCTTCCTGCGGCTCGGCGTCCTGGCGAGCCAGATGCTGCCGCCCATCATCCTGGTCCTGCCGCTCTTCACCCTCTTTGCCATGAGCGGGCTGATGCAGACCCGGACGGGACTGGTCCTGGCCCATCTGACCATCAGCCTGCCCTTCCTGTCCTGGATGCTGGTCTCGTTCTTCGAGGGCGACACGGTGAGCCTGGAGGAAGCGGCCCGCATCGACGGCGCCACGCGGTGGCAGGCCTTCATCAGGATCGCCGTTCCGGTGGCAGCCCCCGGCATCCTCGCCGCCGGGCTGCTCGGCTTCATCCTGAGCTGGAACGAGTTCCTCTTCGCCCTGGTCCTGAGCGGCGCCGATACCCAGACACTGCCCATCGGACTGGCCAGCATGGAAACCCATGCCGGCGTCGAGATCGCGCCATTGGCGGCAGCGACGGTCGTCTCGCTGCTGCCGATCTTTGCCTTGCTGCCGTTCTTGCGGAAATACCTGATCAAAGGCCTGTCGCTGGGTGCCCTGAAGTGACGGGTCGCGGTTTTCAATCCGGGGTCAATATGAGGGAGGTTGGACGATGATCAAGAAACTGCTTCTGGGCACGGCGATGGCCGTGACCTTCGCCGGCACCGCCGCCGCCGAAACCGTGAACATCCTGATGGAAGGCGTGCCCGACACCGAATTCGTCAAGCAGCTGGTGCCGGAATTCACCAAGGAGACCGGCATCGACGTCAATCTGGAAGTCGTCAACTACGCCGAGATGCACACCAAGCTGGTGCCCCAGCTGGTGGCTTCGAAGGGCAGCTATTCGGTGATCGTGGTCGACTTCTACTGGGTCGGCGAATTCACCAAGGCCGGCTGGCTGCAGCCGCTCGACGAGCGGATCAAGGCCGACAACATCGACACCTCGGTCTACATCCCGGCCCTGATGGATCTGGTCGGGAAGGTCGACGGCACCACCTACATGCTGCCGTTCTACAACTATGCCATGGGCCTGACCTACCGCACCGACCTGCTGGCCGATGCCAAGAACCAGGCGGATTTCAAGGCGAAATACGGCATCGAGCTGCGCAAGCCCGCGACCTGGGACGAATACCTGAAGCAGGTCGAGTTCTTCACCAGGGACGGCATGTATGGCGTGGTGAACCAGGGCCTGCGCCCGGATCCGATCGCCATGGAATGGTCGAACTATCTCTTCGCCAATGGCGGCGAGTATCATGATGCCGACTGGCATGCGACGCTCAACAACGAGATGGGCGTCAAGGCGCTGGAGCAGTACACCAACAACATCAACAAATACGGTCCCGTCGGCTCGGCGAGCTTCAGCTTCGACGAGGCCTTCAACGTGATGGCCCAGGGCAAGGCCTACAGCTACATCACCTACAACTTCTTCCGCACCGCCTATGACGATCCCAGCAAGTCGGCCGTGGTCGGCAAGGTGGAAATCATGCCGGTGCCGGGCGTCACCGCCGACAAGGGCGGCAGCCTGAACGGCGCCTGGGGCTGGGCCATTCCGAAATCCAGCCCGAATTCGGAAGACGCCTGGAAGTTCATCAAGTGGGTGGAATCCAAGGAGACGACCAAGAAGCGGGCCCTGGCCGGCGGATCGCCGACCCGCACCGATGTCTTCGACGATGCGGACCTCAACGCGAAGTACGCCTACTACCCCGCCCTGAAGCAGATGCTGCTGACCAGCCACAACTTCCCGGTCTTCACCTACACGCCGCAGCTGGTCGAGATCCTCGGCCGTGAGCTGAGCCTGGCGGTGGCCGGCGAGAAGAAGCCGGCTGACGCCCTGGCGGCGATCGAGGCGGAGATGACCGAGCTTGCCAAGAAGGACGGCAAGCTGAAGTAGCCGGAAACGACGGGAAGAGGACGGCTTCGATGGCAATGGCAGGTGCAACCAGGGCAACGGTCGCGGATCGGCGGAACCGCCGCTTCGGCCAGGCCCTGGCTGCACCCAGCCTGACCGTCCTCTTCCTGATCGTGCTGTTCCCGGTGCTCTCGGCGCTGTTCACCAGCCTCCACGACTACACGCTGATTGCGCCCAATTTCGATACCTTCACGGGGCTCGCCAACTTCAGGTCGGCCCTGGAGGATTCCGAGTTCCGGCACACGATCTGGCTGACCGGCCGCTTCGTCATCGGCGTCGTCCTGCTGGAATTCGTCATCGGTTTTGCCGTCGCGCTGATGCTCAACAAGGTCGAGCGCTTCAAGCCGGCATACTACGCCATCCTCCTCTGCCCGCTGCTGATGAACCCGGTCATCGTCGGCCTGATCTGGCGGATGTTCCTGCACCCGAACCTGGGGATCGTGAACTATCTCCTCAGCACCGTCGGCATCGGCCCGGTGAACTGGCTGGGCGACACCAAGGTCGCCATCTGGACCATCATCCTGGTCGACATCTGGCACCAGGTCTCGTTCATGATCGTGCTGCTGCTGGCCGGGCTCTCGGCCCTGCCGAAGGAGCCCTACGAGGCCGCCCGCGTCGACGGCGCCTCGGCGATCCAGAGCTTCATCCACATCACCCTGCCGCTGATGCGTCCGGTGATCATCGTGACGCTGCTCATCCGCCTGATCTTCGCGGTCAAGACCTATGACCTCATCTACATCATGACCCGCGGCGGCCCGGGCACGGCGACGGACCTCGTCAGCTACTTCATCTACCGCACCGCCTTCGTCAGCCTCAACATCGGCGAAGCATCGGCGATGTCGATCATCCTGCTGACGGCGATCCTGGCGCTGACCGCCTATCTCTACCGCTACATGCGATCGATCTACTGAGGACGGAATGAATGGCCGGCATTGAGCTCAAGAACGTCAGCAAGATCTACGCGAACAATGTCGTCGCGGTCGAGGACGTCAAGCTCGACATCAAGGACGGCGAGTTCATGATCTTCCTGGGGCCTTCCGGCTGCGGCAAGTCAACGACCCTGCGCATGGTCGCCGGCCTCGAATCGATCTCCAGGGGCGACATCCTGATCGATGACCAGCGGGTCAATGACATCGATCCCGCCGACCGCAATATCGCCATCGTCTTCCAGAACTACGCCCTCTATCCGCACATGACGGTCGCCGGGAACCTCGGGTTCGGACTGAAGCTGCGCGGCGTCGACCGGGCGGAGATCGCACGCCGGATTGCCGCCATTGCCGGCATGCTGGGGATCGAGATGCTGCTCGACCGCAAGCCGGCGCACCTCTCAGGCGGCCAGCGCCAGCGTGTCGCCCTCGGCCGGGCCCTGGTACGCGAGCCCAAGGCATTCCTGCTCGACGAGCCGCTCTCCAATCTGGACGCCAAGCTGCGTGCGGCGATGCGCACGGAGCTCATCAAGCTGCACCAGAAGGTCGGCACCACCATCATCCACGTGACCCATGACCAGGTCGAAGCGATGACCATGGGGCAGCGCATCTGCATCATGAAGGACGGCCGCATCGTCCAGGTCGGCGCACCCCTGGAAGTCTACCGCAATCCGGTGAATACCTTCGTCGCCGGCTTCCTGGCGAGCCCGCCGATGAACCTGGTGGCGGGCCGCCTGGAGGCGCCGGGCGGAGGCGACATGGAGGCCGTGGTCGGGTCGGCCCGCTTTGCCGTGCCGTCGGGCCTTCGGAGCGGCTACTCCAGCCATTCCGGAAAGGACGTCACCATCGGGCTGCGTCCAGAGGATTTTCATCTGGCGCCGGTCGGGCGGGATTCCGGTGCCGTCAACCTGCGCACGGTGGCCGTGGAACTCCTCGGTCCGGAAGTCATCCTCGTGGCCGAACTCGGCGGCCACGGCGGCCCCGAGATCATGGCGCGGATGCCGCGGGACTTCATTGCAAGGCCGGGCATGGACGTCACCCTCCATTACGACCTTTCGCAGCTTCATGTCTTCGATGCGACCAGCGGCAACGTGCTCCAGCGACCCTTCATCGGCACGCCCGCCGGCGCCTGACCCGAAATCATTCGTAGAGATCAGAACATGCTCAAGGAAACCTTCGGAAACGCCAAGCCCATCATCGCCATGATCCATCTGGCCGCCGCTGCCGGGCTCGCCGCTCTATGACAAGAATGGCGGCATGCAGAAGATCATCGACCTTGCCGCGGCCGACATCGATGCGCTGCAGGCCGGCGGCGTCGACGCCGTCATGTTCGGCAACGAGGGCGACCGGCCCTACCTCCTGAAGGCATCCCCGCAGTCGCTGGCCGCCATGGCCTTTGCTGGTCGGCGAACTGAAGCGGCTGATCAAGGTTCCGTTCGGCGTCAACTACCTCTGGGACCCGGTCGCCACCGTCGGCGCTGGCCGTTGCCAGCGGCGCCCGCTTTGCGCGCGAGATCTTCACCGGGGTCTATGATTCCGACATGGGCATCTGGGCGCCGGATGCGGCCAGTGCCGTGCGGCTGCGCAGCGATTGCGGGCGGCCGGACCTGAAGCTCCTGTTCAACATCAATGCCGAATTTGCCTCGCCGATGGGCGATCGCCCGATCGCCGGCCAGGGCAAAGAGCGCCGTCTTCTCGTCGCTGGCTGACATCGTTCTGGTTTCGGGGCCGATGACGGGGCAGGCGGTGGATGCGGCCAATCTGAAAATCGTCAAGGAAGCCCTGCCCGAGACGCCGGTATTCGCCAATACCGGCGTCAACATCGACAATGTCGCGGACATTCTTCGGGTCGGCGACGGCGCCGTGATCGGGACGCACTTCAAGGTCGACGGCGATACCTGGAAGGCGGTCGATGCCGCCCGGGTCAAGCGCTTCATGGACAAAGTGGGCAAGATCCGCTGAGATCCCGACCGCTATGCGCTGTCTTCTGGGGCTCGACATCGGCACGACGTCCACCATCGGCATCATCATCGACGATGCCGGCAGGACGCTGGCGCTCGAGAGCCGACCGGTAAGCCTTCATTCCGATCACCCCAACTGGTCCGAGGAGGATCCGGAGCAGTGGTGGCGGAATTGCGGCGAGATCTGCCGCGCACTCCTTGCCAAAAGCGGGGTTGGCGCGGGTCAGATCCGGGGCATTGGCGTCACGGGCATGCTGCCGACCGTCATTCTGCTGGATCAGGACGGCCTCCCTTTGCGCCGCAGCATCCAGCAGAACGACGCCAGGGCGACGCAGGAGCTCGATGCCTTCCGCCGGGGAATGGACGAAGGCACCTTCCTTCGGCTTTCAGGGACCGGCTTCAGCCAGCAGCTGGTCGGGCCGAAACTGATGTGGCTGCGGGACAACGAGCCGCAGCACTTTTCTCGGGCGGTGCGCGTCTGCGGCGCGTCCGACTACGTCACCAGCCGTCTTTGCGGCAGTCTCCAGGTCGAGCACAACTGGGCACTGGAGGCCGGTTTCGTCGACATTTCGACCGGCGCATACGACGACAGGCTGATCGGCCTCGCCGGCATTCCCGCAACGCTGCTGCCACCGATCAGGAGGAGCGAGGCCGTCGTCGGCGCCGTCACCCAGGCCGCTGCAGACCATACGGGCCTCATGGCCGGCACGCCGGTCGTCGCAGGCTGCGCCGATCATGTCGCATCTGCCTTCATTTGCGGCGCCGCGCGGGACGGAGATCTCGTCCTCAAGTTCGGCGGCGCGGGCGACATCCTGCTGTCGTCGGAGCATCCTGTCGCCGACCGGCGGCTGTTCATCGATTACCACATCGTGCCTGGCCTCTTCTTCCCCAATGGCTGCATGGCGTCGAGCGGCAGCTTCCTGAATTGGATCGTCCGGAACTGGGCAGGCGGAGAGCAGGAGGCCGCCAGGGCGGCAGGCAAGTCCATCCATCAGTGGCTCGATGACCGTGCAGCAGGTGTTTCGCACGACAGCGGCGTCCTCTTCCTGCCCTACTTTCTCGGAGAGAAGACGCCGCTCAATGACCCGCACGCCCGTGGGACCCTCGTCGGCCTTGGCCTCAATCACGACATTTCCCACGTCTGGAGGGCGGCACTCGAGGGCGTGGTCTTCGGTTTCCGGCATCACGTCGAGACTTTCCAGGAATGCGGCCTTTCGGTGAAAAGGGTCTTTGCCGCCGATGGCGGCGCCTCCAGCGACCTCTGGCTGCAGATCGCTGCCGACGCGCTGGACCGGCCCGTCACAAGGATCGATCGGCATCCTGGATCGTCCTTGGGTGCAGCCTTCGTCGCTGGCATGGGAACGGGCGTCCTGACGGACTGGTCCGACATCGCGCGTTACGCAGCGCCGGGGAGGACCTTCGAACCCCGTGCCGACGCCGTCAAGGCACTGGATGCCAAGTACCTGCTCTGGCGGGACGTCTATCGCAGGCTGCAGAGCCTGTATCCCGAACTGCCATCAGCGCAGTAGCCCTCGCCTCCTCGGCCACCGACCTTCCAGAAAGCTTCCTGCATTCGAGGGCACGCGATTGTTCGCGGCTGATTAGGTGGAAGCGACAGCAGCCGACCGCCTTTGCACCTGCAGAAAGAAACTGATTGCCACCGTCGCAGGTCCGCACACTGCAGGCACTCAAATGACTGATGGTGCCGTGTATTTCAGCGGCTGCAGAGAAATGCCGATGCCGTTCGGCATTTAAGAAAACATTTAGGAAGGTAGACGATTTATGAGAATTGAAAAACAACCCCATGTATAGTTGATCCGGAAATTTGTTGGTCAGCAAGTTTGGCTCTACATTCCATCGCGTGTGAAGCATTTCAGAGTGGAGGATCACATTGCCGAATGCATCAGACCTGACCGAAACCAGAAGCAAAGGCGTTGACACCAAGCAGATCTCTGCTGCTCCGCCTCCGGCCAATCACGGCAGTATGCAGAAATGGCATATTGACATCGTTGCGCAGACGGCTGAAGCGTCCGCACCCCACATGATGAGCAAACATGAGGAATTCTGAAAACCAGCGAAGCCATATCGTTGATCTCTTCGGCGGGATTGGTCCTAAGACCGCCATCGAGGGCATGCTGGTGTCGCAGATGATCCTGACCCACAACCAGGCGATGGAATGCCTGCGTCGTGCGAACATTCCAAACCAGACTTTTGAAGGGCGCAGCGAGAACCTCAAGCACGCCGAAAAACTGATGATGGTTCATGCCCACCTGGTCGAAGCCCTCGACAAGCATCGAGGCAAGGGTCAGCAGCAATCACGGTCCAGCGCGTCAATGTTGCTTCCGGAGGCCAGGCGGTCGTTGGCAACGTCAACACCGGCAAGCGCCCGATGGCCACAAAACCGACAAGGATGCTCAAATTTCAAAGGGCATCGAGCATCAGCATCAGGACGACGTCAACTTCGATCTGCCCAGCCAAACGAAGGAAATCGATGGAGTACTGCTCGAGGAAGATGACATCTGCTGATCATGATGCCGCGGGAACGGCTGAGTGACCAGGCACAAACGGCCGAATACTGGAGGCATGCTTGTCGAGCCCGCGGTGCGGCGCAAAGACCCGCGGGAATGGGGCCTGCAAGTCGCCCGCCGTCAAGGGGCGAAAGCGCTGCCGCATGCACGGCGGTGCTGACGGCTCTGGCGCACCAAAGGGCAACACGAATGCCCTCAAGCACGGCAGATTTACCAAGGAAGCCATTGCTCTCCGAAGGCTGGCCGCGAGGACGATCAGGGACGCACGCAGGATGGCAAAGGAGTTCGGTTAGCCGTCAAAGCGGTTCCACCCTCGATCCGCTTGCACCATGACCGCGATGAAGTCGCCTAGAAGCGGTCGGTGATGAGGTGGCTGCCGAGGACGACGAGGGCCAAGGTTGCCGCCATGCCGACGGGACCGAAGCGGGACGCCTTCAGCGACAGCAGGACCTCGCAGGCATACAGGAAGACGAGGCTCCTGAAGACGACCCTCACGACGACGTGCTGGTCGAGGCCCTGGATCGGGATGCTGAGGCTGCCGATGACGACGAGCACGATGAGGAAGTCGAGGGTCGAAAGCTGGAACTGCTCCCTCGGCGCCAGCATGATGGCAATCGCGACGGCGACGACGACGCTGATGACCCATGCACTGAACTCAAGCGAAGTCAGCCAGGTGAACTGTGGCGCCACGACGCTGAGATAGCTGACGTAGATGACAGCCAGGTAGGCCGTCAGCCGCGTGACGGCCTGGGCGTATGGCTTTGCAAAAAACGTTGCTCCCAGGACGACGGCTGCAAGGCCAACGGCGATCATCGAGATGTCGGGAGGCGTGTCGCGGGCGGCGGCGGCTCCAAGAATGAGGTACCCCGCGGCAGACCACTCGATGTAGCGAAGGGCACCGCCGCTGATGCGCCCCTTCCAGGCAATGGCGCCCGGAGTTTCCATGAGGTGCGAAACGCCTGCGCCTGCCTGGGCAACCTGGGCCGTGGCAGCCCTGCTTCTGACGACCAGATAGCCAATGACGCAAACCGCGCAGATACCGAAATAGGTACCCAGGATCATGACGTCGGATTCGAAGCGCAGGAAATAAGCCGTCGAGACGATGGCTGCCTGGACGGCATAAATGAGGGCAACGGCCTGGTGATGCTTCAGGCCGATCGACAGAAGCTTGTGGTGGATGTGATTGCGGTCCGGAGAGAAGGGCGACCTGCCCTGCCTGATCCGGAGCATCATGACCATCAGCGTGTCGAGGATGGGCAGGCCAAGCAGAGGCAGCGTAATCGCCGGGCTCAGGGCATTCTGTGTCCCCTCGATCAGCATGATGGCAAGGGCAGCGATCGAGAAGCCCAGGAACTGGCTGCCGGCATCGCCCATGAAGACGATGGCAGGATGGGTGTTGTAGCGCAGGAAGCCCAGTAGCCCCCCGATGACCACCACGGAAATGAGGACGACCTCAAATCCGCCGTCCACCGTCGTCGCCAGGAGTGCGATCGCAGCCAGGCTCAGGATGGCGCAACCACCGGCCAGGCCGTCGAGGCCGTCCAGCAGATTGAAGGCATTCGTCGCCGCCAGCACGAAAAGGATGCTGAGGGGATAGGCGATGATCTCCGGGACGGTGTCCATGCCAAAGAGGGGAAGGTGATGGAGGCAGAGGCCCGAAGAAACCAGGATGACGGCGGCAACCCCCTGCCCCACCAGCTTCAGCCTGAAGTCGAGGTCGTACCTGTCGTCGAGGACGCCAAAGACGACAATGATGCCTGCACCAACGAGGAAGCCTGCCAGGGGAAGGCTGTGGCTGGCCATCAGGATGGCGGGGATTGTGGCGCTGAGGGCGATGCCGATGCCGCCGACCCGCGGCACGATCCCGGTATGGCTCTTGCGGTCGTCAGGCGCGTCGACGAGGTTCCACTTCCCCGAATACCGCATCAGCAGCGGCACGGAGAGGATGCTCAGGAAGAGGGCCAGGAAGAAGCCCAGAACGACGTCCATCCCCAGACCCGTCATTTCGTCTGCCTAGACGGCATCGATTTCACCCATTTCACCCATCAATCCGCCGCGCCCCACGGCGTAAGCAACTCGAATGCAAACCTATTCCGGAATATAGGCACCAAGCCCCGGAACGACCTGCGACATGAAGCCTGCCAGCATGGCTTCCGCCTTTGCCATGTCGGCGCCCTGCGGAACCGGCGTCACCAGCCTGACCATGGCGCCGTCCGTCCTGTGCCTCGTCAGCGCATCGACCAGGAGGTACCACTTCACCAGGTACTCATTGGTGATGATGCGGCCGCGCTGCTGGAACCAGTAGTAGACCAATTGCCGCGATTCGCCCTTGGCGATGATGACGCGGTTGACGGTAAGGCCGGCGCCGCCTGGACCGACGCCTGGCACCACCACCGTCCTGAGATCCTCGATTTCCCATCCTCCGCCCGGAATGCAGGACCGAGGCGAATGCGCAGATGCGCCCTTCCTCTGCGAAGCGTAATAGGCCGTGTAGAAATTGATGTAGCCGTTGGATTTCTCGTCGGTGAAGTTGACGTTGATGTAGTCGTCGAGCTTCAGCGCATCGAGGACTTCCGGCGCCAGGGCCTCCTCCCGCCCCCTCCAGTCCCCGAATGACAGCGGAAACGAACTGAAGGCCATGCGCGGAGGTTCGATTTCGCTGCGGGCCGAGAAGAAGAGGCTGCCGATGGCGGCAAGGGCCAGGATGCCCGTCGTGGCATAAAGCGGCGCCGGATTTGCCATGGCGGGCAGACGCAAGGACGACAGGCCAGAAAGCGAGAAATCCGTCGCGAAGGCATCGCGCAGCGGGCCCGCATTGGGTGTCAGCTTGTGGAGGACGAGGGCCTCGAAGAAGAGGATGATGAGGCAGGCGATGAAGACGACCCATCCCTCGAAGAGATGCAGGAAGCCCTGCGCCGCCTCGATCCCCTGATACTCGACCAGGACGCCGATGACGCCGATCCTGAGGCTGTTCATGAGGATGGCAATGGGGATGCTGGACAGGAAGAGGATGACCCGCTTCCAGGCGGCACCCTGGTACAGGAAGGCGCAGAGGAAGCCGAAGCTCATCAGCGGAAAGAGGTACCGAAGGCCGCTGCAGGCCTCTGCCACCTGCAGCTTGTAGACGCCGAGGTCGATGACGTTGCCTTCGAGGAAGACGGTAATGCCCATCAGGCGGATGACGGCAACGCCGATGGCGGAGGAGATCAGCTGCAGGCTGCTGGAAAGGTTGAAGTAGATGAAGTTCGGCAGCGGGATCATGAAGACGAGGAAGAGGATCGGCGCCCAGAGCCTTGCCGTCTTCCTGGCGCCAAGAACGGTCAGGATGAGGCCGAAGATCGACAGCAGGAAGGCGTACTGTGAAACGCTGTACAGCGTCGACAATTCTCCCACGACCAGGAGAGCCGCGGCGATCGCAACGACGACCGGGCCCCACCATCCTGTCGCCGACGGCATTGCCTTCAGCCGTTCCCGCGACTGAATGGCCATGTAGATGGCGACAAGGGGGATGAGGTATCCGTGGCTGTACTCGGCACTTTCCCAGTCGTTCAGCATTTTCGCGATGCCGTCACGAAAGGCGATGCCGATCGCAACCGCGGCAATGGCAAGAGCAACGATCCGAAGATCCAGTCCGCTTGCGACGGGCTGCTTTGCGGCGGCTTCCGAGGAGGGAGGTCCGTTCACTCGGCGACCCGATCTTTGCTGGCGGCCCGGTCAATCATCTGCAGCATGCCCTCACGTCTCGCGTGAAACTGTTTCTTCTATGACGTTCGCATAATAGCGCGCGAGCCCGATCCTGTCATGATTTTTGGACACGTAGGCATGGCCCTTGCGCCCGCAGGCCTGCGCCAATTCGGGGCGGGACTTCATCTCGCGGATGGCATCCGCCATGGCCCGGGCATTTTCCGGCGGCACGCAGACACCAGCCTGTGCAGCAACGACGATGTCCTTACTTTCGCCCTCGACGGCGAGCAGGATCGGCTTCTGCATCGCCATGATCTCGAAGATCTTCGACGGGATCACCGTCCGAAACAGAGGCAGGTTCTTCAGGACCACCAGGCAGGCATCCGAAATCGACCAGATGCCCGGCATCCGCGAGCGGTCCTGCTGATCCAGCAGAATGACGTTCCGGAGGCCGAGGCGGTCGCGCTGCTCGGTCAGCTGCTTCTTGCCCGCACCGTCGCCGACCATCAGGATGCGGATGCCGTCGTCCTGCTGCAGCAGGGCCGCGGCATCCAGGATCGTTTCCAGGCCGTGCGCCATGCCGTGGGTCCCGACATAGGAGGCGACGAATTTTCCGGCCAGGCCGAGCTCTGCCGCCAGGGCGTCGTCCCTCGCCTGCACCTGGAAGAGGGCAAGATCCACGCCGTTCTTGATGACCACGATCTTGCCCGGCGGAATGCCCAGCTTTTCGATATGGCGCTTGAAGGCGTCGGTCACCACGACGATCCGCTGCGCCTTGCGATAGGCGAAGCGCTCGAGATACTCCAACACCCGGATGAGTGTGCGGTTCTTGATGGCGCCGAGGGCCAGGATCGATTCCGGCCAGAGGTCGCGGATCTCGAGGATCCAGGGCACCCGCTTCAGCTTGCCGACGAAATAGCCGGCAAGGCCGTTGAAGAACTGCGGCGAGGTGGTCAGCACGACGTCGCACTTGGGCAGGAAGGGCGCCGCCGCCACCGCCATCAGCATGAAGAGGACGTAGTTCGCCGAGCGGCGGAGAAACCCCTCATTGGCGGTGACATAGGTCCAGAGCCGGACGACCTCGATCCCCTCCCGCATCTCGGTCTGCCAGAGGCGGTTGCGATAGCCAGGGAAGATCTGGCCGGCCGGATGATTGGGCACGCAGGTGACGACGGTGACCCGGTGCCCGTCCTTCACCCATTGCCGGCAATGCTCGAAGGTGCGCGAGGCGGGCGCGTTCACCTCCGGCGGGAAATAATGCGAGAGGAAGAGGATGCGCATCTAGAGCGCCTCAATTACGTAGCCAACCACTGCCGGCAGTTCAGCCTCGACCTCCAGGCAGAGCAACAGGTTATCGACCTCCAGACCAAATTCAGGAAAATATACGGAAGACCTCTCATGCATGTCGCCGCCTTGGGGCGTGACGCGAAGCAGCGGGAGGCCTTGCGGGCTCTTGACAACCCAGCATCCGGCGTCTTGCAGAAGCGTATGGCCTGGATGAAAGTGAAGATAACTGGCGATGCGATGCCGTCCCGATCCGTTGATATGGTCGGCAATAGACCAGACCCGGCTTGGGGCGCAGGAAAAATGACGCTCGTGAACTGGATGTCCATTAAGGTGCCGGTAGCCGTCATGCGAAGCCTGGAAGTGGAATTCTCTGGCATTGGAGATTTCACAATGTACTACAATCGGATGTGCCCGGCGGCCAACTCTAAAACTGGACCAGATATCCGATTGTTCGACCCCATCGATCATGACGGTATTGTGCGCCGAAGTCGCTCGAGCCGCTTGACGGAGTTCACCCGCCTCGTAGCCAAAGACACCGCTATCCACGACGACACGTTGACCACCTAGCACGAGTTCGAAGCTCAGCAGATCGCAGTGTCCATGCCCTGGCTGGTACGACGGCCCCATCGGACCAGCGTCAATGAGCAGCAGTTCGTTACCCTTTCGATACCCGTAATAGCCCGTATCCGAGAATTGAACCAAGCGAAGTGCGTCGTCCAGTTCCTGTCGTTTGTAACTGAAGATACGCGCGCCATAAGCTAACAACTCGGCTGGCAGCGGAGCTATCCCGAAGGCTGAATTGTTGAAAAGTGGAATATTGCCATCTGGGTATGTTATCTCGTCGATGAAGCGCAAGGCTAATCGCACATACTGTTCAATCATCGTAATTGTCACCATAGGGATCTCGACCCTGCTGGCTTTCAATAAATTCAATACATCGAGTAAGTCTTCCGTCACAATGCCGTGATACATTGGACTCCGCTCATAGTGTCCTCCGTCGGGGAGCAGCTGCTCAGCAGTCTGCCCCGTCAACAGCTTCGCGCCCTTCGCCAACCACCTATCCGCATCCGAGCCTGCAAAGAACATGCCGCCAAAGAAAAGTGCCTTCACGTTCTTCAACAAATGGTTGGCCTGGATCTCATACTCGAGATTATGCTCGACCCAAGCTACCTGCTGATACAGGCTTCGAACCCAAGCCGCATTGGCGGGTAAATCCGGACAACGCGTGAGTGCGAACTTTATCCAGTTCACAATACGGAGAGAGACAGGGTAAGGCTCCCAGCCGTCGGTCCCCGCCGGAGGGTTTGAACGAACCCAATCCTCAATAACACGAATAACCCAGTCGAATTCACATGTCTCCTGCAGCGCATAATCAAAGTAGTGAAGGTTGTAGCGCCAGAGTTTTGAAGCGTCTTGAAAATTCCAGTCAATGCCATTCGGAAAGGAATGTTCCGAGTTCAGAAATTTGAACCGATCCTCTCCGAACACACTGCTGCCAGGTACTATTGGCCGCAAGAAGGCGACGCCTGATCGGCGCGAATAATTACCTGATCGGGACATTTCGTACGATCGGCCGAGAACTCGGCGAATTATCCACCAGGCGAACTGCGCCAACTTCAAGTGTCGCGCAGTTTCAATGTAACGCAAAATTTGCTGCATTTTTCAGTCTTAGTGGATTTATCCGCACTTGCTCAATGCAATGAATAGTAACCCTATTTGATGTTTCAGGCACCCGAAAGCGTTAAATGTTGTGTGGGTTGAAAGAGATACCGCAAATTAGCCAGTCATAGCCTCGCAAAACTGCACGCCCATTTTCTAGAGAATCCCGAATGTGAACTCTGACACCAGGACACCCGCTCAATGAGGTGCTGATTGCTCCCCGTTTTCTAGGACACGGATAGCTGGAAAATTCCAGTTATGATGGGAGGGCTGGAACGGGAGGCAACGATGAAAGCATCGAAGTTCAGCGAAGCCCAGATCGCGTTTGTTCTGCGGCAGGCGGAGGAAGGCACGGCGATTGCGGAGGTGTGCCGGTCGGCCGGAATCTCCGAGGCGACCTTTTACAACTGGCGCAAGAAGTATGGCGGTCTGATGCCGTCGGAGATGAAGCGGCTGAGGCAGCTTGAGGAAGAGAACGGCAAGCTGAAGAAGCTGGTCGCCGACCTCTCGCTCGACAAGGCCATGCTGCAGGATGTCATCAAGCGAAAGCTATGAGGCCTGGCCGGCGGCGACAGTTGGTCGACGATGTGCGTGGCACCTGGAAGGTCTCGATCAGGCGGGCCTGTTCCGTGCTTGCGGCCGAGACGATCGAGCTACCACTACAAGAGCCGCCGACCGGACCGGGCGCCTCAGAACCGGATCAAGGAGATCGCCGAGACGCGGGTGCGCTACGGCTATCGCCGCGATCCACGTGCTGCTGCAGCGCGAGGGATGGCCGGTGAACGTCAAGCTGGTCTACCGGCTCTATCGCGAGTTGGGCCTGCAATTGCGCAACAAGTCGCCGAAGCGGCGGGTCAAGGCGAAGCTGCGGGACGACCGCCAGGCGCCATCCGGCCAGAACGAGTCTGGGCCATGGACTTCGTTCACGACCAGCTCTTCGACGGGACGCAAGATCCGCATCCTGACGATCGTCGATACCTTCACGCGCTTCTCGCCGGCGATCGAACCTCGGTTCAACTGGCGGGCAACGGCGCGTCGTCGATGTGCTCGAGACGCGTCTGCCGCGAGATCGGCTTTCCGAGGACGATCCGGGTCGACCAGGGGCCGGAGTTCATCTCGAAGGATCTCGATCTGTGGGCCTACCGGCGCGGCGTCATGCTCGACTTCTCGCGGCCTGGCAAGCCGACCGACAATGCCTTCATCGAATCCCTCAACGGCAAGTTCCGGGCGGAATGTCTGAACACACACTGGTTCATGAGCCTCGACGAAGATGCGCCGAATATGCGAGGATTGGCGTAGAGACTATAACGAAGTTCGCCCACACAGCGCGATCGGCAACAAACCCCCGATCTCGCTTATGTCTTGCTCAGCTTCATACGGCCCGAGTCTGAGCCAAGAGGGGCACCTGGAGACCAGATCCGTGGTCCAGCGTTGGGGGCAGGCTCAACAACTGATGGGCTCTGATCGCCAATTGACTAGAATTCAGGGGTAATTTCGCATCCTGAAAGTCAATTCCCGATAGGAAAATCTATATGCTTAGTCCAGTGCTTAGAGGAATTGACAGGAGCCACACAAAAGCTCAGTTTTATCTTCATAGGCTGCATCACTGTTCTGTTGGCTGATGTTTTGTTGGAGTTAACCCCCGCAGTCGCGAAAACTCCAGCAACGCAAGCTCAGCCAACGGATCAGCAAATCGTCGAATGGATGCGCGAACTAAAGCCTCTGCCAAAGGTACACTACTCCTGGCCTGAATCCCCGAAGAATTGCTCGGAAAAACCTCAAGATCCGCGCCTTCGTGAATATACGACGGGCCGAATTTTACGCGATAAGTTTGCGAGGAGAGCGTAACCCTTAAAGCGATGACCACAGCAGTGACTGTCTGCAAATCTATCAACGATACTAACCCCCAAATTCCATGCACGATTGCAATCAACTATTCACCTTGGCATCATAAATTCCCTGCAGGTTCTCCACCCACGAACTTTGGTGATGCCCATCGGGCAGAATTGATCTTTACCAAGCGAAACCTGAGGTGCATAAAGAGATTTTCTGACTTCAAGCAAACGATCAGAAAGGCACGGAAGTAAGGTTATCTGCAATTCTTTTCAGATTTTGAGCGGTTTCGAGTTCAGCCGAATAATCCCGACTGGAACTCAGCAATTACGAAAAAGCAGACCACTATTTATGAGCTATCGAAGTCCATTTTTCCATCCGCAAGAGTTCAGTGGTACTATCGTGGAGGCCGGATGCCCTACGCAAGTAGTTCTGGATGGGGGCAAGCCAATCTGTTTACGTTGCAAGAACCAGGTGACTCCTTCTCATGTTCTTTGTACAGGATTGTCGAGCTGGCGGACACGAGGGAGGCGTTTCGACTGGCACCGTCAACAGCGCCTCAGAGCACCGAGTGTTTGAAGTAACACCTTGGATTGCACTTGCGTCTGGTCTGCGCAGGACAGTGAGTAGGCGTTTAATGAATGGACGAATCACGGTTGGGACTATGATCTAGTGTACGGATGGCAGATTGGTGCAGAAGTAAACGATCCATGGTTTGGCGATCGACCAGAACGTTTTGCCCCATGGCATGTGGCAAAGATCGTAGTTTCCTTCCAGCACCTTTTTCGCGAAAATACCCGTCCATGGCCGAAAGCATTTCGTGGCCTACGTTCGAGGGGCCAATGGCATTAAGACTTTACCGGAGTAGGAATTTGAATTCGGAACGACATTTCTATTCGTAACAAAAAAATTGTGGCTGAGGCGATCTTTGAGAACTGGGCGGGTGCTGAGAATATTCTATTCGATAAGTGGAGGAATTTGCGATAGAGAAAACGATTTGCGGGAGAATTTGAGGGCCCGTGGACCTTTAAAGGTTGGCTTGCTACCCATTTGTTAACCCACTTTAGGTTGGAAAATTCCAATTTCGCGTTTTTAGACGAGCGGCGGATTTTCCGCTAAAAGGACCAAGTTCAGAACCTGGGTCTGCTATTGACCTGAGCCCCTAGATTTCTTCCATTTTTGGGTAGAGTCCGTCCTCGCAAAGGAGACGGACGATGAAGCGATCGAGGTTCAGCGAGGAACAGATTATTGGCATCCTGCGGGAGCAGGAGGCCGGGGTGCCGACGGCGGACGTATGCCGGAAGCACGGCGTCTCGAATGCCACGTTCTACAAGTGGAAGGCCAAGTATGGCGGGCTGGATGTCTCGGAGGCCCGACGCCTGAAGGTGCTGGAGGACGAGAACGCCAAGCTGAAGCGGCTGCTGGCCGAGGCGATGCTGGACAACGCCATGTTGAAGGATCTCACGACAAAAAAATTCTGACGCCCGCCGCGAGGCGTGAAGCGGTGGCGCATCTCTGCCGGAGCTATGAGGTGAGCCAGCGTCGGGCGTGTTCGGTGATCGGAACCGACCGGAGTTCGATCCGCTATCGCTCGTCGCGGCCCGACGACGCGACGATCCGGACGCGGCTGCGGGAACTGGCGGCGGTCAGGCGCCGCTTCGGCTATCGACGCCTGCTCGTGCTGCTGAGGCGGGAGGGGATACAGATGAACCACAAGAAGCTGCGGCGGCTCTATGCCGAGGAACGGCTGCAGGTGCGTAGGCGCGGCGGTCGCAAGCGCGCCCTGGGCACCCGGGCGCCGCTGGTGGTCCCGCAGGGGCCGAACCAGCGCTGGTCGCTGGATTTCGTGAGCGATGCCTTTACCGACGGGCGGCGCTTCCGCATCCTGGCGGTGGTCGATGATTTCACCCGGGAATGCCTCACCCTGGTCGCGGATACGTCGCTGTCCGGGGCCAGGGTGGCGCGTGAACTTGATGCCGTCATCGCTCGGCGCGGCCGGCCGATCAGCTGCGTATCCGACAATGGTACGGAACTCACCAGCCTGGCGATCCTCAAATGGTCGCAGGAGACGGGGATCGACTGGCACTACATCGCACCGGGAAAGCCGACCCAGAACGCCTTCATCGAGAGCTTCAACGGGCGGCTCCGGGATGAGTTGCTGAATGACGTGCTGTTCACTTCGCTCCCTCAAGCCAGGCAGGCCCTGCGGGCCTGGAAGGACGACTACAACACGGTCCGACCGCACAGCGCGATCGGCAACATCCCACCTGCCATCTACGCCGCCATCGGCGCCCCGGATAAGCAACGGGCCGGGCCGCTTCCGCTGGTTGAGGGCTCCGCGCCCCGCCCCGTTGCCCAACTGCCTGAGATAGGCTCAAATGAGGAACTGACTCTGCTTTCGATTGGATGAGCGAAGGGGCTCAGGTCAAACGCGCAGCATAGAATGAAAAGCTGCGTCTCCTGAGATGATGCAGTAGCTTGGTTTCGAGAAATTTTTGACGCCATTCAAGCGAAATTTCTGAACATTCAAAGATGAGGGAATAGAATGCGAGAAAGCGATCCGTCATCTGGCAATGCCACTTACGATGCATCGGATATCTATTACGATGGCCAATACTTACAGAACAATGCCGGCTGGCACGCGGAGGACTCTCCGTGGAAGGCACGTCAAATAGACAAAATACTTGCCCATAACAATATCGCGCCGCAGCTCATTGCCGAAGTTGGCTGCGGGGCAGGGGAGATTCTAAAAGAACTATCAATCAACTACCCTAAGGCAAATTTTGTCGGCTACGAAGCTATCGCCGCAGGCCTACCAGATCTGTAAGCCGAAGGAGAATGATCGCATAAAATTCCATCAAAAGAGCATAATGGATGATGAATTATTCTATGATTGCCTTCTATGCATCGATGTCTTCGAACATGTTGAAGACTACATGGGATTTATCAAGGGCCTGAAAATCGAGGGCGACATATAAGGTATTTCACATACCGCTTGACCTGTCTGTATCAACTATTCTCAGGTCGAGGATGATTGTCGCTCGAAAGAACATTGGCCATTTGCACTACTTTACGCGTGAGACGGCCTTGGCGACGTTGCTTGATTGCGGTTATCAAATACAGGATAGCTTCTATACCACTGCATTCCAGATTTTACCCGGAAAGTCAGTCAAGGCAAGGCTGGCAAATTTTTTCCGGTCGTGTTTGTTTCGCCTCTCACCTCATCTCGCGGTGAGGCTTCTAGGTGGCTGCTCACTAATGGTGCTGGCAAAATAAAGCGCACGAGAAATTGAGGTGCGTCAATGACCAGGGCAATCTCAAGTGGAGGCTTGTTCCTTAGCCGACGAACGCACCCTAAGCAGTTTCGCCGGATTGCCCGCAACGACACTAAACGACATCACGGACTTGGTCACGACGCTGCCCGCACCGATCACGGCGCCGTCCCCAGAGAGATTCCGGGCGGATTACAATTTGCCCCGATCGAAGACGTCCTTGCCGATTTGAACCGGTGCCGTCCGGTGGCCGGCGTCGAATATCCTGCCGTGCCCGGGCGGAATGACGTGATTGCCGGAGAGGATCTGTGTGCGATAGCCAACCAGGGTCCTGTCGCCGATCTCGACACCCCCTGTGGTTGTGATCAGCACCTGAAGGGCGATATCGACCTGATCGCCAATGACGAGATCGCGCCCGGCGCGGTTGAAGTGCCCGTATAGAAGGTGACGTTGCGACCGATCCTGGCGCCGACCGCCCTGAGGAACAGCGCCTTGAGCCTGTTGAGCACGCTAAATCGCGGCAGCGAAAACAGCACGCACATCACTGCCTCATAGGCGACAACCAGAAACCTGTGGATCGCTTGGCCGAACATCAGGTGCCCACCTTAGGACTGCTCTCGAGGATCTGCAGGGTGTTCTGAAACCTCTCGGAGGAGGTCGGATAGGATTTAAGAACGCGCGCGCCCGCTGATACGGTCTGCTGGCGAAGATCGGGGTCCTGCCGGAGCCGCAGCAGGGTCAGAGCCACCTTGTCCGCGTCGTTGACATCAATATAGATCGCGCCGTCCTCACAAAGCGAATGGGCCCAATCCAGATCGCTGATGAGCAATGGCCGGTCCATGGACCATGCCTCCGCTATGGTGTTGCTGAAACTCTCGAGGCGGGACGGCAGAATGACGCAATCTATCGCATTGTAGAGTTCGGCGCAGCCCACATGCGCCACCGGGCCGAAATTATGGATCATTGACCCGACACCACGCCTCTCCGCGTCCGCCAGGTAGGCGCGCGTGCCGGGATGATCGTTGGTAAAGTGGTTATGAATGAAATGTCGGTGATACCATGCAGGTCCTTCAACGCCTGCGCTACGCGGGGCAGGAGGGCGATGTTCTTGTTCGGCTGGTAGCCGGAGATCAGGAGAACACGGTATCCTGCCGGAAGGGATTTGCATCGCGCGGCCGTCTGGCATGTGTCTGGCCGGGTTGGACAAGCGAACTTACACTTGGGCGAACCACGTGGACTGCCCCCGGGCGCAACCCCAGATGCCGAATCGCCCTCGCCGCCAAGTCCTGTGTTTCGAAGATTACATGTGGCGCAGCCCGCAGGCGCCGTCGCCGCTCCCAATCGATTACCTCGCGGAAAATCCGCCGCAGCGGCGGATAGGTGTTCCAGAACGGGATCTCGGGGTACATCAGATTTAATAGGCGCAGCCGACAACGTAAGGGACTTTTGCGCCCGGCCAATGGCCGCCAAATTGGGTGAAGACCAGATCGGGCCGGGTTTCCTTCACTAGACTTTTACAGCCAATGTACTCGAACCAGAGGCGTCCCGGAAGAAATCGCGGAACGACCGCTATGAGCTGCACATTGCCAGGCAGGTTGAGCGAAACGAATGGTGTGCCTTCGCTTGCGACTAGTAGCCATTCATGCTGCGCTACCGAGTTCCGAATCTGGGCGACAAGATCAAGCCCGACTTGCACACCTCCGCCAGACTTTAGTGGGAGAAGATTAAGTACAATACGCATGAAAATCTAGTTTTCTAAGCCAAGGCAACTAAAACTGTCGGCGCACAACTTGAAAACTGTTCTGCAATTAGAAATTATCCGACTCCCAAGGCTAACGGTCACTTCGACGGCGTCTCGCCCTTACGAAAAGCTCAGTCAGGACGGCCCAGACTTTAGGAAGTGAATATTGATGGAAAAATCCAGCATGATGTTACTGCCAATACTACAACGGATCCGGTTGAGCCGAGCATAACCAACAATGTACCCGCATCAATTGACCTCAGGCTAATTGCTATCGGAAAACCTACTATGCAACAAAAAGCCGCCAACGCAATGGCTGGAACAATCAGCGAAAGCACTCGCATGAATGTCATTCTCCAGTAGTTGGCAGCAGAGAGCTATCGCCATAACTGCCTGAAGTGTGAGGGAAAACACCACTCCAACTGCAACTCCGAGGGTTCCCCACTGGCACCCCACCATCGCCGCAACACAAACAGCTACTGCGAACACGGACTGGCGCCACGCACGTGAATATGAGGCGCCAACGCCTCTGGCCACAGCATCCGATAAGCGCGCCGATAATCTGAACCAAAGGCCTATTGCTAGAACCTGCACCATTGGCACTACGTTCACCGACTGGTCCCCAAACGATAGCAACCAGATCACTTCCCAGAACGACGATCAAAGCGCTTATGGGGAGTATTATTATGGCACTGAAGCGCCAGCATGTTTTTATACGCAGCCGCGATCCGTCGCTTGTCGCCTTGTGCTTCCGCTACTGCCGGAAAGAGAACCTTCTCCACTATCGCGGTGAGAGGGACGCTGGTAGCACCACAATCTGCATTGCGCGTCCATAAACGCCCACTTCAGTCACACCGAGATAGCGTGCTACGATTACACTATCTCCCTGCGCAGCCACATATTGAGCGACGGCGACGAGTTTGCCCGATCCCAAAGCGAAGCAATTGAAGAGCATCTGGAAAATTTGGAGCGGCAAAAAAAATTGGAGGCCGACGAAAGAATAAAAAGAATGTTCGCAAACACGCCTGAGCAAGATGCCCGAAAACTAAAGCCCAGTATCCGTATCCGAGGTACGCAATAAGGACTGCGACAGGTATGTAGGCACTCCAAGGCTGACAAGGTCGATTTGGCAGAGCCCTAAATTCAAGCGTCCGAACCATTAGAGCATTTGAGGTCAGGGAAATGCCGGTAACGAAGGTAGTCAGAGCATACACATGGAGTACAGGCTCAACTTCTGGCACTCCATAGAACGACGCAACTGGAGCCGCGAGCTTGTAGAGAAGACATGCTGCCGCAAAAGCAAACAGGACTGAAAGGCAATGAGCCGTTGCAACAGTTTTCGAAGTTAGCTCCGGTCTTTGAACAACGGCGGGACCGACGCCCATGCTCAACAAGTGCCTGGGTGAAGGCAAATATCGTTAGTGAAGATCCAACGACCCCAAATTCGCCGGGCTCAGCAAGCGCGCGAGTGTGGAAACAGCAACCAACTGAAGCGCTGCTCGCCCGAGCCCCCCAAGAGAGGCCCAGAATAGTCCACGCAAAGTTCGCTCTTTAAGAGTTCCAGTCACTACTGCTCAAGACGCGGGTGTGGACTATTTGGGCAAGGCAAGTTAGCCCCCAGGAGTTGACAAAACTGCTCAGCATGGCTGCAAGAAACAGAACTTGCCAACGACTTTTGGATAGTTTGTCGTCCGCCAGAAGCAATATGTGACCTCAGGGTTTGGTCGTGTGATAGTCTAAGAATGGTGGCTGCAAGTTCTGGGTCTATTTGGTCGAACTGCAAGGTAGTTAGTGTCCGGGACCATTGTACCATCATAACTTGGCAGCTTAGTTGCGATAATTGGAAGTGCAGCTGCCATTGCCTCAAATAGAACTCTAGGAAAGCCCTCAAGAGTGCGACGGGAACACAAAAATATCTGACGCGAGGTACAGTTTAGAAAGTTCATCAACATTAGAAATGTAACCTAGCATGTGAACACACTCAGATAGTTGTAGCTCGTCTATCATTGAGCAACACAGGATATCTCTGCTGGGTCGCCAGTCCCGGCAATGCTTAGCGATCCATCAAAAGCAGATCTTTGCGCTAAGCTCAATGCCTGTAGCAGGTCATAAATGCCTTTTCCGCCGGTAATGCGACCGACAAATAGCAAACGCGGAGGGCCATGTATAACGTGGCTGTTGTAACTCGCTTCGGCTAGGTTGTATGCCGTCATGGGGGCAAGCGAGTTAATTTTGGAATTTAGATGTTGCAATGCCAACGCGTGTCCGTGGCTCGCTGCTATCACAAACTTGGAATGCCGGATCGCAAATCGAAGGCGTTTAATAGGATGTCGGATAGCCTTTCCACTCGCCAGCCACGCACATGGTATGGCTTTCTTAGAAGAGCAC
>CAWKIJ010000006.1:0-221063 GCA_963849845.1 uncultured Alphaproteobacteria bacterium | reverse complement strand
TGAACTCTCAAGCTTTCGCGCCAATTGAGATTAATGCGGAATATGCCCCGGACCGCATGAGGAACGGTGTGACAAATCTGGGACCTGGCCGCTTCGGGGGCAGGTCGCCAAGTCCCGTGTCGGATCCCGCCCATTAGCTATCCAGGGAGCGACCCGTGACCCTGCGTCAGCGGTCCAGGAGCCGTGCAGGCTGTGCCGGTCAGGCCCTCGGCGCCAGAGACCGTGCGGGCGACGACGGATCAGGCCCATGCCGCCGATGGCCGCCGCCAGGAGCGGCAGGGTTGCGGGCAGCGGCACGCGCTCACGACGCCGGCCACGGAATATGAGCCGAAGGCGGTCTTGAACTTCAAGGGAACAGACCAAGCGTTACCAGCCCGCCGCTGAAGTCGCCGGGAAGACCACCGTCAGCGTGTCGCTGACACCGGTCTGCAGGCGGCTCCAGAAACTGCCGCCATGGCAGCCGCCGCCTGAGGAGAAGCAGGCATCGATCTGCTGAAACCGCCCGGGAACGACTGCTGCGCACCGAATCCATGTCCGGAGCGTCGAAGACGTCTCCATCGCCATTGACTGCATAGGCACCTGTGGCATTCGGGCTGACGCCGACGCCAAACGAGGTGATTGCCGCCTTGAAGAGCCCCCACCATGCGTTGGCCGTGGTGTTGGTCATGCTGATGCTGAGTGTCAGTTTGTTGGCGCTCAGTCCGAGGACGTTCCAGGTGCTCGTCGCGGTCAGGTCCGCCAGCCGCCGGCAGTTGCCGATCTCCTTCGACCAGTCGACGGCGAACGACTTGCCGACATCCACGCCGGTGATGTCGACGGATTTGGCGTCGGGTGCCACCGTAAAGGCAGCCGCCGGACGGCAGAGGATCGAGGCCAGGACGAAGATCGCAGCACCAACAAGGCGGATGGCAGATGGCAAATGCATGGCGTTATTCCTTCGAGTGGTGGCGCCTGGAGCAAGGCCGCCTGATCGGGATCGCAAAACCGAAGAATTAGAGTTAATTAATTATTTCAAATATTTAATCGACACAAAACCTGCGACGGGGAAGTTTGGGGCTCGCGACGAACCTGGACCTGCGCAATCCTCGGCGCAAGTCCGGCTGTTTCGTCGCTTCGACTGCCAATTACCCGTGCCCGATGGCCTCAAGCCTGGGCGGAGACCTTCCGCCGGCGGCGATTGGCGAAGACGCCGAAGGCTGCCAGACCGGAGGCGAAGAGCGGCAAGGCGGCCGGGATCGGCACCGCCGAGACCGACACATTGTCGAGGGCCGGACCGAAAGCCGAATCCGTCAGGCTCGAGAAATTGAGGGTGGTGAGCACTGATATCGGCGACAAAGGCGAAGGAGTAGGTCGAGCCAGCCCATGCCGGGTGCGCCGGTCTTCGAATGGCCCGTCGAGTTAAAAGTGAACAGGCCGCCACCGAGATAGGGGAACCCTGCGCCGTCATTTGCAAATGCGGTCAGATCCTTGACGGATCCCTGGTCGGGATTTCCAGAGAGCGCGAAGGAAACGCTGTAGGCCTGGCCGACGACGGTATCGAAGGCCTGATATATCCCACCGGCGCCGTTGCCGCTGAGATCGACGCTGCGGCTGCCGCCGATCGGATCCGCGTCATCCCAATACCCATTGATGTAGTCGACCGAGCCCGGCCCATCGACCTGGGTGCCGCCGGCCACCGACCACCCGGCGATGTCGGTGCTGCCTGCCGAGAGCGTGGAAAACCCGCCGGCCGGTGGCGCGACGCCGGTTTCGAAGTCGCCGTTGATGAAGGGGGCCGCCGACGCCGCAGCCGAAAATGCGACCACCCCGAGGACGCTTAGGACGCCTGTAGTGATTTTCATTGCTTATTCCTTCTTGGGTTGAAATTGAGTTCAGCACAATCGAGCGGCGGGACCCAGAATGTATAGGTCCGCGGAATATCTATCGTCGGTGATGCTCGGAAAACAGACTCGGAAAATACCCAGTCGGGCCCATGCGTGCGCCTGGACACGGACGGATTTTCGGCAAGATGCGGCTGGAATATCCGGCGGCTGTGACGAGGAATTGTCGGGCGGGATTACGCCTGCGGCCGCGCGGCGAAAGTCGGAGAATTTACGTCAAGCTTTTCTCGAGCATGCGGAGTGAATGGCCCCAAGCGCTGCCGCGAGACATGCGCCTGCCGCGACACCCAGGCTGTTGGCGACGGCATCGGCCACTTCCGACGCGCGGCCGGGGGCCAGCTGTTGCAGAAATTCCAGCGCAATGCCCATCGCGATCAGCAGCACCGGCAGCAACACCAGCCAGCGGCCGCGCGGAAACCCGATCCCGCCCAGAAAGGCCAGCCCGGCATAGGCGGCAAAATGCTCGATCTTGTCGCTGATGCCCATTTGCGGGACATCGGCCTGGGGCAGGAGGGACAGCACGATGACGGCGAGGGCGACGCCAGGAACGCCGCCCGGGCGACTTGGCGGACCGCCGCCGCCCAGCCTGCGCGACCGTTCACCGCTACAGCATGCCAAGCGTGCGCTTGGCGTCGTCCAAGCCGCGATATTCCGTCGGTTCGGCGACCGCCTTGGTCAGCTCCTCGCGGGCCTTGGCGGCATCGCCCTTCGCCTTGTAGGCCATGCCGAGGTGGTAGCGGAGCTGGGGATGCTTCGGCATGCCCTGGACCGCCCGCTCGAGCAGGCCGACGGCGTCGTCGATATTGCCCAGGCGATACTGCACCCATCCCAAGGTATCCACGAGGATCGGGTCATTGCTGTTGCGGAAGGCCTCCGCCAGGCGCCGCGCCTGTTCCATCCGGTCCTTGTCGGTCGGCCAGGCATCGGCGATGAGGGCGGCCAGGTTGTTGGCGGCGATGGTGTTGCGCGGCTGCTGCTTCAGGAGCGCGTCGTAGGCATCGCGCGCGGCATCGAACTCGTTCCGGGAATCCTCCAGCATGCCGAGGTTGAGGATGAGTTCGGGCTGGTTGGGAACCTGCTTCAGCCCGGCCCTGAAGACATCGGCGGCCTCGGCGAGCTTGTTCGTCTTCATGTAGAGATTGCCGAGCTTCAGATAGGGCAATTCCCAGTCGGGACGGCTTTCGATGGCCTGTTTCAGGGCCTTCTCCGCCTCCTCCGGCTGCTTCAGGTTGAACTGGGTGTCGGCCAGCAGGACCAGGGCGTCGGTGTCCTTGGGATCCTTGGCGACCGCCGCGTTCAGGAGGTCGACCGCCGCGGCACCCTGGCCGGCGCCGATCATGGCCTGGACCAGCATCGAACGGGCGTCGGAGGGTCCTGGCACGGCATCGACCGCGCGCTTCAGCTCGGCCACGGCCTCGGGATACTTCTTCTCGGCCAGCAGAACCTTGCCCAGCGAGGCATGGCCCGGCGCTTCGGCGCCCAGGCCATTGACGATCCAGCTGGCGGCCTCCTCGGCGCCGGCCAGGTTCTGGCGCATCAGGCGCTGGTCGACCTGCAGCAGCAGCGCCGGCAGGAATTTCTGCGACCGCTTGAGGATCTGCTCGACCTGCTTCTCGGCCTCGTCCAGCTGGTTCTGGCGCATCAGCTGGCGGGCGAACTCGACGCGGATGTCGTCGTTCTCCGGATCGATCCCGAGATAGCTGCGATAGGTGTCGAGGGTCAGCTGCTGCTCGCCGCTTTCGCCATAGGCGCGGGCGAGGAGGAGGAGCGCCTGCTTCGAGGCCGGATTGCCGCGCAGGATGGTGCGGAGATCGGGGATCGCCGCCTGATAATCCTTCGCCGCCAGGGCCATGCCGGAGCGGATCAGCAGGGCGTCGGCATTGGCCGGATCATCCTTCAGGACCTCGGCCACCAGCTTCTGGGCTTCGGCGTCGTCCTTGTTGACCAAAGCGACGCGGGCGAGGCCGGCCTTGGCGGTCAGGCTTTCCGGGCCGGTGCCGGCCTTGGCGACGATTTCGGTCAGAATGGCCTTGGCGTCGTCCTTCTTGCCCTGCTGGGCATAGAGCTCGGCCAGGGCAAAGCGGTAGTCGTATTCGTCGGGGAAGGCCTTGGAGATGGCGATCAGCTCGGTTTCGCCGGCCTCCGGGCTGCGCTGCTGGGCCAGGAACTGCACCAGGAGGAGCTTCAGGCTCTTGTCGTCGGGCTGCTGGGCGATGGCGTCGCGGAAAACCTTTTCCGCCTCGTCCTTCTGGTTCTGCGAGACCAGCAGGCGGGCCAGGCTGACCTTGTAGGAGTTGTTCTGCGGCGAACTGGCGATGAGCTCGCGCAGCACCGCCTCGGTGCCGGCGGCGTCGTTGCGGTCGCTGAGGATCTTCAGCTTGATCAGCTTCAGCCCGTCGTCCTTGGGGTTCTCCTTGATGCCCGCCTCGAGCAGGGCCAGCGCGCCGGCCTCGTCGCCCTGCTTCGCCTTGATGCCGACCAGGACCGAGATCGCCGCCACGTTCTTCGGGTCCGCCTGCTTGGCCTTGTCGGCCTCGGCGGCGGCTTCATCGAACTTTCCCTGGCGCAGCAGAATGGCGCCGCGCAGGGCATGAGCCTCGGCATTGCCGGGCTCGAGACCGATGACCAGGTCGGCCTTGGCCAGGGCCTTGTCGCGGTCGTCCTGCAGCAGTGCGTACTGGCCGACCTTGAGCTGTGCGGGGACGTGCTTGGGGTCCTGCTCGGTGACCTTGGTGAAGGCCCCGAAGGCGCCGGCGAGATCGCCGCTCTGCTCGGCGATGAGGCCGAGATAGTACTGGCCCTCGACCTCGGTCGGATTGATCTGCAGGGCGTTGCGGAATTCGAGCGCCGCCTTGGTGTAATTTCCCTGCTCGAACAGTTCCTTACCCCGGGAGAGGTACTCGGCCTCGCGCTCGGCCTTGCCGCCGCAGCCGGCCAACGCCAGCAGCACCAGTCCGATAACGGTATTCCGTCGCAGCTGGCGCGACGGCCGAATGAAATTCCAGGTCAATGTAACGGCCCTCAACAATTGCCCAAGCTTGTCCGGCTGCCCAGCCTTCTACCATTCCGCAGGTGCACAGCCAATAGAAGCCGGTCGGAGTCGCCGTGGCGGGAGGTGCGGCCGGGTGCAGGCCGCATGCATGCGCCGGACCTCACCGGATACCGCGGAGTGTATCGATCCTGAAAAGTATTTCCGCCTTCCTTCGCCAATGATGTATCGCCGCGAAGAAGTGTTTCCCGGTCCTGTGAAATCTCTGTGATATCCGCATGAGATCTCGCTAAAGGCCCTGTTTTGCTGCGTTTTCGTATGGACGCATGGAAACGTCGTCGCTAAAACCCATAAAATTAGATTCGAAGTTCGATCCTATTTTATCAATTCTCGAAGCCGCTACGACGGCTTCACCAGCGGAGGGACACACGATGCTGAACTTGAAGAGATTGGGCGGGGCGGTCACCCTTGCACTCGCACTGGTCCTCGGCGGCGTTTCCGCCAAGGCTGCGACCTATGACTTCGGCACGATTGCGGCGCCGGGGATCGCGACACCGCTCCTGGGCGGTGCGATCGGCACCTCGGGCCAGACCTTGCTGGTCGACTCCTTCCAGTTCGACGTCGCCGGCCCCTCGCGGATCGACGCCTTCGGCTTCAACGTCATCCCGCATATCTTCAACTTCGTGAACCTGACGGCGCAGCTCTTCACGGTTGCTGGGCACACCGCCGTGACCGGCCCAGCGACGCTCGGTTCGGGCTTTGCCCTCAGCTATGCCGGCCTGACCTCCGGCGTCGACTACGTCCTGGAGATCACCGGGACCCTCGGCGCCGGCATCTTCGGCAATGCGGGCGGCCTCTATCTGGGTGCGATGGCGATCTCCGCGGTACCGGTGCCGCCGGCCCTGATCCTGTTCGGGACGGCGATTGCCGGCATGGCCGCCTTGGGCCGCCGCCGCAGCCGCAAGGCCCTGCCCACCGCCTGAGCCATTCCCTCAGTCAGCAATCAACTTCGAGCGCCCGGCCTCACCGCCGGGCGTTTTCCTTTTTCGCGTATTTCGGTGGGCTGAAGGCCGCTTCCCCGGCGGTATCCAGGGCGGTTTTCCCGGTCCGGCCGCACATCCCTCGGCAACGAACCGCCCGTTTCCCGTGACGCTCCCCAGCGTTTCCGCGGCGAATCAGCCGCGTTAACCTTAATTTCGCTAAGCCCCTCCCCCCAAAAGAAATTTCCATGATAAATCGTGTGAGTTCGCGCTTTACGCGTTGACTCGAATTTCCGAAAAGTTGTACAAAGTATAAATCAAATATTAAGGCATCAGCTTGGCATCACCGTGGGGTCAGTGCACGGGGCGAAGTTGAGAAAAAAGAACCCAAGGGGTGGGCATCACATGAAATCTCTAGCTGCGGTTGTTGCCGTTGGGGCCTTCCTTCTCGCCGCGAAGACGGCTGGAGCAGCCTCCATCGTCAACGGCGATTTCGAGCAGGGCCCCTACAACCCGTCGGATCCGCCGTTCAATTTCGTGACCCTCGGATCCGGCGATACCTCGATCAATGGATGGACCGTCGGTGGCGCCGGCGTCGACTACATCGGCGACTATTGGTACGACTACACGGCGCCGGCGACAACGGCCACAGCATCGACCTCTCGGCGGTCAATGCCGGATCGCTGACCCAGCAGCTCACGGGCCTCGTCGTTTCACAGGTCTACCGCGTGTCGTTCTGGATGTCGGGCAATCCGGAACTCGGCGGCGGCACCCGCTCGCTCGAGGTCTCGGCCACCGGCAGTGCATCGAGCGGGCCGCTGAGCGTGATCGTGGCGGCGGCAGTCGGATCGCACCCCTACACGTTGGACTGGACCCTGTTCTATTACGATTTCACGGCGACCACGACCACGGCAGCACTCACTTTCACAAGCCTGACCAACAGCGCGGTCGGACCTGTGCTGGATGACGTCAGCATTTCGGCCGTGCCGATCCCGGCGGCCCTGCCGCTGTTTCGACTCGGCCTCGCGGCCTTCGGCATCTTCGCACGTCGGCGGCGGAAGGCCGCTGCCGCCCTAGCCTAGCCGTTCACTGGTTCACATGACTGTCGCGCTGTCGACAGGAGGGGTAAAATGAAGTTCTCGAAGATTTCGGCTAATATGCGGACCATCGCCATGGCGGCCGGCATGCTTGTCGCCAGCTTCTCCGCGGCCGAGGCCGCCAGCATCACGACGCTGTTCAATACCGGCGTCGATGCCTTCGGCAATGTCCTCGCGAACGGTTCGGCAGATCCGCATTACACCGTCAGCGGCGGAACTCTGGCCAACAACTCCGCCACCTTCCTAGAGAACCCGCCGCATCCGTCGTACCTTCCGAATTCGGCCGCCGGCGGATCCGGCTCGGCCTGGATCTGGCACAACGACCTCCGGCAACGAAATCTCCAACCCCGAGACCTACACCTTCAGCACGACCTTCGACCTGACCGGCTTCAATCCAGCCACCGCCACCATCAGCGGGTTGTGGGGTACCGACAACCAGGGCATCGACATCCTGTTGAATAGTCATTCGCTGGGCATCTCGCTGCTCGGCGTCATCGTCGATAACTTCAATACCCTGCACGCATTCAATATCGGCAGCGGGTTCTTCCAGGCGGGCCTGAACACGCTCACCTTCGTCGTCCAGAACAATGGCGGCCCCGGCGCCTTCCGGGCGGAGCTTTCGGGAACCGTTTCCGCCGTGCCGATCCCGGCGGCACTGCCGCTCTTCGCCTCGGGCCTCGCGGCCTTCGGCGTCTTCGCGCGCCGGCGGCGGAAGGCCGCTGCCTGAACCAAAGAGTGCAAAAGAAGACACGACCAAGGGGTGTGGCAATGATGAAGACCAGGCTCTTCCGCAATCTGATGGCGTTCCTCTTCGTGGTCGCGGCCTCGACGGCAGCGCTCGAGGCGAAGGCCGCCACCTACAATCTCGGCACGCTGGCCGCCACATCGACGACCAATATCGGTGGCATCCCGCAGGGGGTTCATTTCGGCCTTCCCGGGTCGTCCTTCACGGATAGCTACACTTTCACTGTTGCGGCACCCGCGGACCTCAATGCGGCGGCATTTTCGTTCAATCTGCCGATCATCATCGGCCTTTCGAGCTTTACCGCCACGCTTTACGAGGATGGAATCCCTGTGGCAGGTGGGGTCGGTGGCCCAGGAGTGATCTCTGCGTTGTCCCTGTCCTATGCGAACCTGGCAGCGACTTCCGCCTACCATCTCGACATTTCGGGAACCCTGGGTTCCTTCTCGATCGCCGGCAAGTATTGGGGCGTGATCCAACTGTCGGCCGTGCCGGTGCCGGCGGCTCTGCCGCTCTTCGCCAGCGGTCTCGCGGCCTTCGGCGTCTTTGCGCGCCGGCGTCGGCGGATTGCCGCTTGAGAATTCGCTGGTCTAACGGACTGAAGTATTCGACTGCAAGACGAGAAGCCTGGACAAATGCCCGGCTACAACCAGAACGAGGGTACCACAATGAAGACATTTGCATCCTTCGGGGCTGCCGTACTGGTGTTGGGCCTGGCATCATCGGCTGCCGAAGCGGCATCGATCATCGTGAATGGAGCTTCGAGACCGGCACGACCCCGCGCCCTACGCGCCTATGGCGCCGGGGCCTTCAACGGCTGGACGATCGAGCGTGGCAGCATCGATCACATCGGGAACTACTGGCAGGCGCGGAATGGAGTGCGCAGAGCCTCGACATCGCCGGCAGTGCTCCCGGCACGATTTCGCAGACGTTCGCCACCACGCATCGGCACGAAGTATTTCGTCAGCTTTGACTCGCCGGCAATCCGGACACCGGCGACAAGACAAGTGGATTGTATTTCACATGACAGGTGCGTCAGCGGCAGCCATCGACCACCTTCACTCAGAACTTCGTCGCGACCGGCAAGAATAGCGCAATCATGGGCTGGATCGACCTTCGTCCTACTCCTTCGTTGCCGACAATGCCGGCTGCCAATCGACCCTGTTCCTTCCGGAGCCTGGACCGGAAGGCCGCTTTGGCACGGCCCTCGACAACGTCTCGGTCTCGGCGGTCCCGCTGCCGGCGGCCCTGCCGCTCTTCGGCGCCGGCCTCGCGGCCTTCGGCGTCTTCGCGCGCCGGCGCCAGAAGCGCGCCGCAGTCTGACAGAACCCGGGAAACTTGCCCGGCCATACGGAAGCCAAACTGGGGAGGCGCAAGATGATCGGCAGAATTCACCTGGTCTCGCTCATGGCGTCCCTGGCCCTGGCGGTTTCCGCGGGCGCTGCCTCCGCCACGACCATCAATGCAAACTCCTCGACGCCGACCGACCTCGGCGTATTTGCCCGCCGGGCAGTACCAGCTGACCGGATCGGGCATCGTCGATCTCGTGGGTGACGGCAGTTTCCTGATCAACCCCGACGGAAAACCGGCGACCACCGTCACCACGCCAGGCTACAGCTATTTCAACCCGAACGGATCCACTCAGGCCGACGGCAACTATGGCCCGGGCGGGTCGACCCTCCTCATCGGCGCCCTCATCGGCACCCTCAGCGCGACGCCCGGCCCCGGGGACTGGTTCCTGATCGGCTACAGCGCCATCGTGAACCTGCCGGGCGGTGGCCACATCTATGCCCTGGTCAATGACACCTATTATCCGAACGATACGGGCTCCTTCGACGTGCAGGTATCTGCCGTACCGATCCCGGCGGCCCTGCCGCTCTTCGCCTCCGGCCTTGCGGCCTTCGGCGTCTTTGCGCGCCGGCGAAAACGGGCGAAGGCCTGATCGCCTCTGGGCGCAAGGGGACGGCCGAGGACGAGATCAAGGGGACCCGCAGGGGTCCCCTTCTTCGTTGCCCGATCGGATGCGGAACTCCCCGCCGCCGCTACCGCTCGTAGCCCAGCTGCGCGATGAGTGGCGCGAAGCGCTTGCGGGCGGCGTTTTCCTGGGCCTCGGTCAGGCTGAAGCGGCTGCGCCCCTCCGCCGTCCGGCCGACGAAGCGGAGGCCCGCCTCGATCGCCGCCTCGTTGCGGCTCTGGAAGAAGATCCCCTCCTGCTTCGTCTCGATCTCCTGGGCCTCGATCCGCCGCATCTCCTCGAAGGCGGAACGGGCGACGGCCGCGGCGATGTCCGCCTCGCTCCGCTCGATGTTCAGGAACTTGCCGATCCGGCCGAGCTCGCCGGCCGTGTCGGCGCGCAGATCCTCGTAGCGCACCCTGAGCCGCGGCAGCCGGATGATCGGCGACGACCAGCTGGCGACATGCTGTTCCAGGGTGCCGATGCCGTGCGCCTGGAACTGCGGATGGCCGCCGTTCTTGATGAAGCCGTCGACGAAGCTGCGGGCGAGCTCCGCCACCTGCGCCTCGGTCGCCTGGCGTGTCAGGCTGCCGGACCGGTTGATGGCGTAGTTCTGGTTGGATTCCAGCGTCGCCACCGGATGCCGGACGAGATGGACGATGCCGACCGTGTCCTCGCGCAGCGGGAACCGGGTGTTGAAGGCCCAATGGGTCTTGATGAGCGTCGTCTGCGGGCCCCAGAGGTGCCGCCCGATGATCCCCTCATGGATGTCCGGAACGATCATCCGGACCTCGGCCGAGCTCACGATCGGCTTGTTGTGGAGGAGATTGGCCAGCAGGAACCGCAGCCAGGTGTTACCCGACTTGGGGTAGGAGGCGATCCAGACGATCTTGGCCATTGCCGCTCCGTCGATGGGCTCGAACCGGCTCAGCTATGGCCCATGGCGGCGGCATCCGTCAATGCCGCCGCCTTTGTTCCTCAGAAGGTCCCGATCTGGGTGTTCGGGTCCGCCACCAGCTGGGTGATGTCGTTGATCGTGCCGATGCCGGCGCCGGCAAAGGTCAGGGTTGCCCCGCCATTGAAGGTGACGACGACGTCGGCGCCGACGCCATTGTCGACGACGCCGGTGATTGCCCCGGCCAGATCGTCCAGGATGCCGTCATTGCCGACGTCCAGGATGTCGGCGAAGGCCAGCTTGTCCTGGAGGGCGTCGAAGCCCTGGATGACGTCGTTGCCCTCGCCGAAGATGTTGAAGCGGTAGGTGTCGAAGCCGTCCTCGCCCTGCAGGGTATCGTTGCCGCCGGCCCCGGTCAGCGTGTCGTCGCCGGCCATGCCGCGGAGACCATTGTCGTTGCCGTCGCCGATGATGCTGTCGTCAAAGCCCGAGCCGCGGACATTCTCCATGCCGATCAGCGTGTCCTCGGTGCCGAAGCCGTCATTGAGGGCCTTGCCGAGGGCAAGATTGACCGTGACCCCCTCGTCCGAGTTCCGGTAATCCGCCCGGTCGATGCCGACGCCGCCATTGAGGATGTCGTAGCCGTCGTCGCCGCGGAGATTGTCGTTGCCGGCGGCGCCGTTCAGGTTGTCATTGCCACCGCCGCCGCGGAGCCAGTCGGAGCCGGTCCCGCCATTGATCGTGTCGTTGCCGCTGCCGCCATAGATCCCGTCATAGAAGCCGCCATTGCCATTGATCGTGTCGTTGCCGTCGGTGCCGACGATGATCTCGGCCGAATTGACGTTGTTGGTGCCGACCAGGCCGCGCTGGAAGGTGAAGGTCGCAGTGGTCGGGATCCGTCCCATAGAATTCATTGTCGAGCGTGTCGATGGTGACGGTGATCGAGCCGGTGCCGCCGAAGAAGTTCGCGACGGTGATCTTGCCGGTATCGGCGAAATTGTAGTTGGGGTCGATTGCCGGCGCGATGAAGAGGTCGGTCTGGTTCCAGTCGTAGTTGAAGTCGTAGAAAGTGCTTGGGCCAGCCAGATTGATGACGTCGCCGGTATTGTAGGTACCGGCACCGATCTTGTCCTCGCCGTCATTGATGCCGCCATCGACATTGAAGGTATAGGTATCGTTGCCGGCACCGCCGTCGAGGTAGTCGTTCCCCAGGCCGCCTTCCAGCTTGTCGTTGCCCGCGGCCCCGATCAGGATGTCGTTGCCGTCGCCGCCGGTCAGCGTGTTGGCGGCGGCATCGCCGACGAGCTTCAGATCGTCGAAGGTGGTGATCTGGGTATTCGCGTCGGCGAACAGGTCGGTGATGTTGGTAACTCCATTGGTTCCCAAACCGGCAAAGGTCAATACGCTGCCGTTCTTGAAGGTCACGTTGACATCGGCGCCCAGACCGAAATCCTCGATCTTGCTGATCGCAGCCTGCAGATCGTCCAGGATGCCATCCTGGCCGACATCGAGTGAGGCGGCGAAGGCCAGGGTTTCCTGGGTGCCGTCGAATTCGAAGAGGTAGTCATCGCCCTCGCCAAAGGCATTGAAGCGGAACGTATCCGTTCCGTCCTGACCCTCGAGGTCGTCATTGCCGCCGCCGCCCGTCAGCGTGTCATTGCCGTCCTGGCCGACGAGCAGATTGGCGTTCGCGTCACCAGTGATGCTGTCGTCGAAGCCGGAACCCCGGACATTGTCGATCGCGGTCAGCGTATCCTGCGAACCGAAGCCGTCGTCCAGGGCCTTGCCGATCGAGAGATCGACGATGACGCCGGCATCCGAGTTCCGGTAGTCGGCACGGTCGATGTCAACGCCGCCGTTCAGGATGTCGTAGCCGGCATCGCCGCGGAGATTATTGCTCCCTGCAAAGCCGTTCAGCGTGTCGTTGCCGTCGCCGCCGCGAAGCCAGTCGGAGCCGGATCCGCCATTGATCACGTCGTTTCCGTCTTGGCCGAAGAGGCTGTCGTAGAAACCGCCCTTGCCGTTGATGGTGTCGTTGCCGCTGGTGCCGACGATGATCTCTGCCGAGTTGGCGTTGTTGGTTCCGGTCAATCCGCGCTGGAAAGTGAAGGTCGAGAGAGTTGGGTCGGTCCCGTAGAAATAATTGAAGTTGTTGTCGATCGTAACGTTGATCGAGCCGGTGCCACCGAAGAAATTCGTCAGGGTAAGCTTGCCTAAATCGGCAAAGTCGTAGTTGCCGTCGATCGCGGGGGCAACGAACAGGTTCGCTGCCGTCCCAGTCGTAGTTGAAATCGTAGAAGGTGCCGCCGGCCAACTGGATGACGTCGCCGGTATTGAACGTCCCGGCACCGATCGTGTCGTCGCCGTCGCCGACATTGAAGATGTAGATGTCGTTGCCGGTACTGCCGTCGAGGAAGTCGTTGCCGAGCCCGCCTTCCAGCTTGTCGTTGCCACCCAAACCAATCAGCGTGTCGTTGCCGATGCCGCCGGTCAGCGTGTTGTTGCCGGCATCGCCGACCAGCTTCACATCGTCGAAGGTCGTGATCTGGGTATTGGGATCATTGACCAGCTGGGTGATGTCGGTGATGCCGCCGGTGCCTGCGTTGTGGAAGGTCAGGGTCTTGCCGTTGGTGAAGGTCACGATGACATCGGCGCCTGCACCGTTGTCGGTGACGCCGGTGATCGCGGCCGCGAGGTCGTCCAGGATGCCGCCCGCGCCCTTGTCCAGGGCGACCGCGAAGGCCAGCCGGTCCTGGCTGCCGTCGAAATCCTCGATGAAGTCGTCGCCCTCGCCGAAGGCATTGAAGCGGAAGGTATCCGCCCCGACCTCGCCCTGCAGGTCGTCGTTGCCGCCGGCCCCGGTCAGCGTGTCGTCGCCGTCGCTGCCGTTCAGCCAGTTGTCCTTGGCGTCGCCGGTCAGCGTGTCATTGTTGCCGGATCCGCGGACATTCTCGATGCTGTTCAGCGTGTCCTCGCTGCCATAGCCGTCGGCCATGGCCTTGCCGAGGGAGAGGTCGACGATGACCTCGCCGAAGGCATTGCGATAGTCCGCGCGGTCGATGCCGTTGCCGCCGTTCAGGGTGTCGAAACCCTCCTGGCCGCGCAGCTGGTCGTCGCCGTCGAAGCCGTTCAGGATGTCGTTGCCGGAGCCCGCCCGGATCCAGTCAAAACCCGAACCGCCGTTGATCGTGTCGTTGCCGTCGTTGCCGTAGAGAGAATCGTAGAAGCCGCCATTGCCGTTGATCGTGTCGTTGCCGTTGGTGCCGATGATGATTTCGGCGGTGTTGGCGTTGTTGGTCCCGGTCAGGCCGCGCTGGATGACGAAGGTCGACAGCTCCGGATCGGCGCCATAGAAATCGTTGTAGAGCGTATCGATCTGGACCGTGATCGAGCCGGCGCCGCCGAAGAAGTTGGAAACCGTGACCTTGCCGGTGTCGGCGAAGTCGTAGTTGCTGTCGATCGCCTGGGCGATGTAGAGGTCGGGGCCGTTCCAGTCGTAGTTGAGATCGTAGATGTCGGTACCGGTCAGCCTGATGATGTCGCCGGTATTGTAGGTTCCGTTGGTGAGACGGTCCTCGCCGTCGCCGGCGGCAAAGAGATAGGTGTCGTTGCCGGTGCCGCCATCCAGGAAATCGTTGCCGAGACCGCCGGCCAGGACGTCGTTCCCGGCACCCGCGACCAGCGTGTCGTTGCCCGGCCCGCCGGTCAGCACGTCGTTGCCTGCCCCGCCCGCCAGCTTGAGTTCGTTGTAGAAGAAGAACTGCGAGCCGGTATCGGTGACCAGGTCGCTGATGTCGGTGATGGCACCGGTACCGGCGCCGGCGAAGGTGATGGTGGCGCCGCTCTTGAAGGTGACGACCACATCATTGCCCAGGCCATCGTCGGTCACGCCGGCAACGGCCTCGTCGAGATCGTCCATGATTCCGTCCGAGGCGGCATCGAAGATGCCGGCGAAGGACAGCTTGTCCTGGGATCCGTCGAAATCCTCGATGACGTCGTTGCCCGAGGCCAGGATGTTGAGCTTGAAGGTGTCGGCACCGTCGCCGCCGCTCAGGCTGTCATTGCCGGCGCCGCCGGTCAGCGTGTCGTCGCCGACCCGGCCCTCCAGGCGGTTGGCGCCGCTGTCGCCGGTGATCGTGTCGTCCTGGTCCGAGCCGCGGACGTTCTCGATGCCGGTCAGCGTGTCCTGGCCGAAATCGCCGTCGTCGGTCGCCTTGCCGGCGGAAAGATCCACCGTCACCCCGGTCACGGCCCGCCGGTAGTCCGCCCGGTCGATGCCGTCGCCGCCGTTCAGCACGTCGTTGCCGGCCTGGCCGCGCAGGAAATCGTCGCCGGAGAAGCCGTTCAGGATGTCGTTGCCGTCGCCGGCCCGGATCCAGTCGGTGCCGGAGCCGCCGTTGATCGTGTCGTTTCCTTCGCCGCCGTAGAGGGCGTCGTAGAAGCCGCCATTGCCGTTGATCGTTACGTTGCCGTCGCCGCCGAAAATGATTTCGGCTGTGTTGGCGTTGTTGGTTCCGGTCAGGCCGCGCTGGAAGATGAAGGTCGAGAGATCAGGATCGGTGCCGTAGTCTAGATTGTAGTTTTGGGTGTCGATCTGCACCGTGACCGAGCCCTTGCCGACGAAGAAATCGATGAGGGAGAGCTTGCCTGTATCGGCGTAGTTGTAGTCGCTGTTGATCGCCTGGGCGAGGTAGAGATCGACGGTGTCCCTCTCGTAATTGAGGTCGTAGAAGTCGGCGCCCTGCAGCTTGAAGACGTCGCCGGTGTTGTAGGTGTTGGAATGCAGCGTGTCCTCGCCGTCACCGACATTGAAGATATAGGTGTCGTTGCCGGCGCCGCCGTCGAGGGTATCGTCGCCCTCGCCGCCGGTCAGGGTGTCGTTCCCCGCCCCGGCGATCAGAATGTCGTTGCCCTTGCCGCCGTCGAGGATGTCGTTGCCGGCGCCGGCTGAGATGAAATTGTCGAGGTCGTTGGCGGTGAAGGTCCAGTTCCCCTTGCCGGTGAAGGTGTAGTGCTCCACCTCGTCGAAGGCATTTGCCAGCAGGACATTGGTCCGCACCGTGTCGTTGGTTCCCTCGCCGTTCAGCTCGGTGACGGTGTCGCCGAGATTGTCGATGATATAGAGGTCGCCGCCGTCGCCGCCGGCCAGCTTGTCGGCGCCGCCGCCGCCGTCCAGGGTATTGCCCGCCTGGTTGCCGGTGATCTCGTTCGCCGCCAGGTTGCCCGTTCCGTTGATCTCGCCGACCCCGGTCAGGATCAGGTTTTCCACATTGGCCAGCGCCGCCAGGCTGAAGGTGATGGCGCTCTGCACCGTGTCGTTGGTGCCGCCGCCGACCAGCTCGGTCACCTTGTCGCCGGCAATGTCGACATTGTAGGTATCGTTGCCGGCGCCGCCCGCCATCAGGTCGACACCGGTGCCGCCGGTCAGCGTGTCGTCGCCGTTGCCGCCGGTCAGCGTGTCGTTGCCGGCGCCGCCGTCCAGGCTGACGCCGCCGGCGATCGCCTTCGCATCCAGGACGTTCTTCAGGCTGTTGCCGATGATCTCGGTGACGGCGCCGCCGGTCGCGGTGACGTTCTCGATTTCCTCCTTGTCGAAGGCGCCGCCGTCGGAGAGGTCGATGTTGATCGTGGTCTTGAGGGTATCCGTACCGCCCTTCGCCAGCTCGGTCACCGTGTCGCCGGCGCTGTCGATGACGTAGGTGTCGTTGCCGAGGCCGCCGGTCAGCTTGTCGTCGCCCAGTCCGCCGTCCAGGATGTCGTTGCCGGCATTGCCATTGAGGGTGTCGGCGCCCTTGCCGCCGGTCAGGGTGTCGATGCCCCCGCCGCCAGTTCAGGATATTGGCGTCATCCGTCGCGACGAAGGTCCAGGCCTTGGTACCGGTATAGGTGTAATTTTCGATGTTTGCGGTCGCCGCGCCGATGAGCTGGCTGCTCTGGATGGTGTCGCTGTCGCCGCCGCTGTCGGAAGCGACCACCTCGCCGACGGCGTCGAAGATGTAGGTGTCGTTGCCGTCGCCGCCGTGGAAGATGTCGATGCCCGCGCCGCCGTTGAGGATGTCGTCGCCTTCGCCGCCGGTCAGGGTGTCGTTCCCCGCCCCGCCGAGCAGGGTGTCTTTGCCCTTGCCGCCATCCAGGATGTCGGCCGCGGCGCCGCCGGTGATGACGTTGTCGAGGTCGTTGCCGGTGAAGGTCCAGGCGGCCTTGCCGGTATAGGTATAGTTCTCCACCTCGGCGAAGTCGGTCGTCAGCAGCACCGCGGTCTTCACCGTATCGGCACCCTCGCCGCCCGCTTCGGTGACGACATCGGCAAGGTTATCAATGACATAGGTGTCGTTGCCTTTGCCGCCCTCGAGAGTGTCGATGCCGCCCTTGCCGTCGATCAGGTCATTGCCGTCGCCGCCCAGCAGGTGATCCGCGCCGGCCGCACCATTTACCGTGTCGTTGCCCGCAAGCAGGAGGGCGTGGAACCCCGCATTGTCCGTCGCGAGAAAGTCGGCATTGAAACCCGCGCCGGAGACGGTGAGGCCGGTGATCTGGACCTGGGTTACACCGCCGATGACCGTCTTGATGCCGGTGATCTGTCCACCGTTCGGGACGAAGCTGCCGTCGAAAGTCAGCGCTTTCCCGGTGTAGAGGTCATAGGTGTTGGTGCCGGGATAGGTCACCTTCCAGCTGGTGGGCGTATGGACGGTTACGGTGCCCGCGGCCAAACCAAGGACGGGGAGAAGGAGGTCATTCTCGAGGTCGTAGCCCGCAGGGTTGGATACCGTAATAACCGCCATGAGATCCTCCGCTGGGTGAACTCGCTACACGCCGCGCCGTCGATCGAACGGCGCGTTGACTTTTACCAAGGACATGTCGTCAGGATTGGCCGCCGCGCGCCCGACGCCGCGATCCCCGCAGCACGCCGCCTGCCGCCTCGACGCTCGAACGATTGGCTTGTCACCTTGCCCATCACGGCAACCGCCCCATTCTCGCCCCCGACGGAGCGCCGGCTGTTCATCCCCGGCGCAATTCTCGCCCAGGACATTTCAGCAGTTCGTGATCTCCGCAATCAAAACGTTAATCAACCTGCAGGAAATGCGCATCACCTAAATGGGGTATGAATCGAAAATACGCGTTAATTTCTTTCCCGCGCCCAGGCGTATCAACTTGACTTTGCCGATCTCTTCGGAAGTCCGGACAGGTCAGTGCTGTGGCCGCAGTTACGCCTTGGGCGTGGCGCCGGCTCGCCTTTCAGGCGAAACGATCCGGATCGATGCCCGAGAAACTCAGGACGATCCGGATCAGGTCCGCCTGGCGCTCCACTCCCACCTTGGCAAAGACTGATTTCAGGATCGTCCGGGCCGTATTGACGGTGATCCCCCGCAACGTGGCGTAGTCCTGCAAGGTCACGCCATTCGCCAGATTGCCCGCAAGGCGGCCCTCCGACTTGGTCAGGCCGAAGGCCCTTTGCGCCGAAACCGGGAAGGCCACCTCGCGCTTGGGGTCGATGACGATGACCAGGAACCTCCGTGCAGCCTGCCTGCAGCCCTCGCCCGCGGGCCGGAGCAGGGCGTAAACCCTTGCATCGCCGGATCTGCGCTCGATCGGGACCAGGGGCAGCGGGCTGCTCCCGTCCCAGCCCTGGCAGGCGTGCCGGAGCAGGACCCGGGCGCGTGGATCTGCCGGCGCGAGGAGCCTGCCCGAGGGGTCGGTGATGTCGCCCGCATCGATCAGGCCATTGGCCTGCCGGCTGTGCCAGAGGATGTGCTGCTCACCATCGATCAGGAACAAGTTCAGCGTTAGGTCGTCGATCCAGGCATAAGGATCGATGCCGTTGATCTGATTGGTCTCCAGGGAAACCGCCGCGTCGTCCGTCGCCACGACCGGCCGGCGATGGCTGTAGTCGCGGATGATCAGGCAGTCATTGAGACCACCGGCCTCGTCGCGCATCGGGAAGATCGACCATTCGAACACCGTCCTCCCCGGGTGATCATGCTCGAAATAGTCCTCGCCGAAGACCGGCAGCCGGGTCGCCAGGACATCCCGGTATTGGCGCCGGATAATCTCCTTGTCGACCGGTTGCCAGTTGGTCTCGTCGATATGCTTGCCGGTAAAGGCACCGTCCAAGGCCTCGCAGGCCGGAGCGCCACGGATGTATCCGACAGTCCCATCCGGCGAAATGATGCGGGACAGGGTGATGAACGGCAACGCCGGCGCGATGATACCGGCGTCGAGATCCGCCAGCCGCGGGATGCGCCCGCAGGCGGCCAGGCCCATCCAGTAGCCGCGCATTTCCCGGATCAGCGGCGACTTGACCGCCTCGGCCGCGATGACATGGTCCTTCGTCCAACCCAGATCAAGGCGCAGTCCCGCCGGCGCTCTCCCAGACCTCATGACTTGGCGCCCCACCCTTCGGCCGGCCATCCGCGATCAGGTTTCGCGGGCATCGTTCTATATCAGCGATGGAAAATTATTCACCGGAGATGATCCCCAGGCAAGGTAATATTACTATTAATAAGGGCTTCCCCGCTGATTGACCCTGCATGGCTCGGCTCGGGTGCGCGTTACCCGACCCAGTCTGCAAACAACCAATCTCGATCCGGAGCGGGCGCGCCACATGCCAGTACCCATTTTATCTAAATATTTGATAATAATATATTATTTATCATATTCATGAGTGGGGCGACCGGAAGTCGGCACCAATTTCCAGGTCCGCGCCCGATGAACAACCCTCGACGCATCAAACCCGCAGATGCACTTCGCAAAGCGATCTGCGGAGCAAAGGGAAACGCTGTCGCAATCCGGTCTCCGCTATAGGTTGCGGTGCCCCGATGCAGTTCGGATGCGATGGCCCGCGCCTCTATGGCGATGCCGCAAGCCGCGACACCTGTCCGTCCAATGCTTCGACGACGAGGTTGCCTCGGGGGCGAGACCCCCCGATGGGCTTGATGACTTCGGTCCGGTTCCAGCTCTCTCCGACGCTGCGCCCGGTTCATTCGGGTCAAACCATGATCTTGATTAGAGACCATTTTCCCAGACCGCCTTGCCGCCGTTCATATCGCCGATGCTTGCAGTTTGAGCGATACCGGGTAGTCTTTCAGGCATCGGGAAAGTTTTGCTGATTTTGACTCTTGGTGTCGCGACTTCAAGTCGACGGGCCGAAATCAAGACACTTGGGAAACGGAGACGTCCCATCGGTTGCCGGTGCCATCAACCTAGGTCGCCGCAGGGGGAAAGCTGGTGCTGAGTCCATCGAGGCCGACCGGAGAGCCTGTGACCGATCCAGCAGCGGAAACTGCGCCGATGGACCGGGGGCTGTTGCCGCGTCGGGTGGACCGGCTGGTCTTTGCGGCGGGCGCCGCCCTGGTCGGCGGTGCGATTGTCGGCATGCGCACAGCAAGCGATCCTGCGCTGGTCCGGATCTTCGACAATCTGCACTGGACGAGCGGGTATGCGGTTGGCGCGCTGCTGGCCTGGCTGGGCTGGCATCGCAGCCGGAGCCAGACGATATCCGACGCCGATCGAAACTCCCGGCTCTGGTTTGCGCTGGGCATGACAGCCTATGCCCTTGGGCAAGTCGCCTGGGATATCCAGGTCTATCTCGGTTGGAACCCGTTCCCCGGACCGTCGGATATCCTCTTCTTGATGCTCGGGCCCGGTTTCCTCATGGGTTTTCTTGCGGCGCAGGGTCGGAATTCGAGCGCACTTGGACGGCAGATCCTCCGGCTGGAGCTTCTCATCGTATCGGTCGTCTCAGCCGCGCTGGCGCTTCTCGTCTATCTCCCGAAAGGGGTGGAAACCGAGCTCTGGATCATCGCGTTCCTGATTGCCTATCCGATCCTCCTGCTCTCGGCGACCGGGGCCGGTCTGCTCCTCGTGCTGAAACAGCGACCCCGCCTGGCACCCGCCTGGATCCTGGTCATCCTTGCCATTGCAGTCAACTCCTACCTATGGCTCGAATGGAATGCCCGCACGCTGGAAGGCGCCCTGGCGGATGGCGTGTGGTTCAATGCCTTCTTCTCTCTGACAGCGCTCTGCGCGGGCGTCGGCGCCAACAACTGGACGATCGCGCCTGATCCGGGCAACCGATACCGCCGCATCGCTCAGGCCATAGACGATCGTCTGGCCCCTGCCATGGTGGTGCTGGCGGCCGCCGTCACCGCCAGCGGGCTCCTCATGGGCCCGCTTTCGCTCGGCACGCGTTGGGTACTCGCCGTCGGATGCGTCGCCGCGGCACTCCTGTCCCTGCTGCGGCAATCCTACCTGGTGCAGGAGCTGCGCCAGACCCAGAGTCATCTGGAACTGGCCCATGCGGTGACGCGGATCGGCCACTGGACGATGCGGAACTACCGGCTTTCCGGCAAACGCATCACCGGAACCATCTCGATGTCGCCCCAGGCACAGCAGATTCTCGGCTTGAACCAGTCAATTTTTGACAATCTTGGCGTGCAGGATTTTGCCGAGCGATATGTCCACCCGGCTGATCGCGCGAAATATCTCAACGCCTGGCGATCCAACCGCCTGGGGGACAGTCTGCCGGAGACGCTGGACTATCGGTATCTGCATCCAAGCGGTCGGACGATCATGATCAGATCGATGGTCCACCAGCGCGGCGGCGTGGGCGGCGGGAACCTGTTCGGCGTGCTGCAGGACATCACCGATATCAGCGCCAAGGAACTGCGCGCGCAACGCCTCGAGGCGCAACTCGGGCGGGTCCAGGAGCTGGCGCAAATCGGCTTCTGGTGGGATATCCTGCCCCACACGCCGGACCGGATTTCGACCATCTCGCCACAGCTTCGCGACATTTTCGGCGTCGAAATCGATCCGGGTGCCGGTCTGGAACCGGATATGGAATTTGTCGATCGCCTGGTGGCGCCGGAGGATCGTGAACGGGTGCGCCAGGTCTATACGGACATGCACGCGGGCCGGCGGCGAGAATATGATATCGAATATCGGATCCAGCGACCGGATGGCCGGATCGCCAGCCTGCGGGAGATCTGCGAACGAACCACCGATCCGATGACCGGAGAAATCATCGAACGCGGCATGATCCAGGACATCACGCGCGAGCACCAGCGGCGCCGGGAAATCACCGATGCGCAGCAGAAGGCCGAGGCTGCCAACCGCGCAAAGTCAACCTTCCTGGCGACGATGAGCCACGAGCTTCGCACGCCGCTCAATGCCATCATCGGCTTCTCGTCGCTGATCGAAAGCGAGTCCTTCGGGCCGATGGAGAACAGGAAATACAAGGACTACGTCGCGGACATTCACGCCAGCGGAAAGTACCTGTTGTCCTTGATCAACGATATCCTCGACCTGACACGGATCGAGGCCAGCAAGTATGATTTCGATATTCGGACTCTCGATGCACCGGCCGCCATGCGGGAGGTAGCAACCCTCATGGAGTTCTGGCACTCGAGAAGCGGGTCGATCTCGTCGCTCCCGATGCCTCGGTGCGGGGCAACTGTCTGGGCGACCGGCGTGCAGTTCACCAGATCCTGACGAACCTTGTCGGCAACGCCATAAAATTCACCGAGCCCGGGGGCTGGGTCAGAATGCGGATCGACGCCCAGCCAGGACGTGGCACCCTCTCCCTGGTCGTGGAAGACAATGGCCGCGGCATCGCTCCAGACCAGATCGCCGAACTCGGCCAGCCTTTTGTCCAGATTGGTGCGGCAGATACGCGCGACCAGGGGGGATCCGGGCTTGGCCTGGCGATCAGCAAGGCCCTGGCCAAGGCGATGGGCGGCAGCATCGAGATCGAAAGCAGCCTCGGCCACGGCACCAGCGTACGCCTCATCCTGCCAGGTGCTGCCGGAAACTAGAATGCCAGCAACGGCAGACCTGCCGCGCCGGCAGCACCCTCGCGATGCGCAATCCGTCGCCGGCTAGCAAAAACCGCCATTCACCTGGATGATCTGTCCGGTGACGTAGCTTGCGTCCGCCGATGCGAGGAAGGCAATGACGGCGGCAACCTCGTCAGGCTCGCCGATGCGGCGCATCGGCACCAGGTCCGGGAATCGCTTCCACTCGTCGGAGGACAGAAACGGGTTGCCGTGTTCCTTGCGGATCAGGCCAGGGACGACACAGTTTACCGTCGTCCCCGACGGCGCCAGCTGCACTGCAAGAGCGCGGGTCATCACCTCGAGAGCAGCCTTGGCCGCCCCCGAGACCGGATAAAGCGGATAGTCGTTACGGAAGACATGGGTGTTGTGGGTGCCGACCGCGATGACGCGTCCCCGTTCGGCCTTGGCGAGCTGCGGCATCGCAGCGCGCACCAGCCGGTAGAAGGCCAGGGGAATGCCGTCGAAGCAGGCCTCGGCTTCCGCCTCACTGGTCGTGAAGCCGCCTTTGATAGGATAGCCGGCGACATGGATCAGCGAGTTCGATTCGCCCGAAGCTGGCAACCGCCAGATCGACGATCCGTGCCGGCGCGCCGGGTTCCGCCAAATCCGCACAGATTCCGGCGGTTACGGCACCCCTTGCCTCCAGCTCGCGCCGGACGTCGGCGACACCCGCCGCATTCTCCTTGGCATGAACCAGGATGCCGGTCCCGGGCGTTGCAAGACGCCTTGCCGTCGCAGCGCCAATGCCGCTGCCCGAGCCGGTGATCAGGATGCCGCGATCGATCGGTGGCGCCATCCGATGACCTTAGCGCCCTAGCGCAGCTGAATCCAGATCGTCTTGGTCTCGGTGTACTGGTCGTGGGCCAGCAGCGACTTGTCCTTGCCGCCGAAGCCGGATTCCTTGTAGCCGCCAAACGGGACGGTGAAATCTCCCTCGGAATAGCAGTTTACCGAAACGGTACCGGCGCGGATCGCGCGTGCCATGCGATGGGCGGTGTTCAGGTTCTCGGTGTAGAGTGACGCGGCAAGACCGTAGCTGGTGTCATTGGCAATGCGGATCGCCTCGTCGGCGGTCGAAAACGTGATAACCGACAGGACCGGACCGAAGATCTCCTCGCGTGCGATGCGCATCGAGTTCTTCACGCCGTCGAACACCGTCGGCTCGAAGAAGAAGCCGCCGCTCTCGGGAAAGAGGCGGTTGCCGCCGAGCGCCAGCCTGGCGCCCTCCTGTTTGCCGATCTCGATATAGGACATCACTTTTTCGAGGTGCCGTTCCTCGATCAGGGCGCCGATTTTCGTATCGGCGCGCAGCGGATCGCCCACGGTCCAGGACTTGAAGACGGGCTTCAAGCGCTCCAGTAGCCGGTCCTTGACCGATTCGTGAACGATCAGCCGTGAGCCCGCGCTGCAGTTCTCGCCCTGGCAGAAGAGGATGCCGGCCGCCACCTGGTCGACCACCGGCTGAAGATCGCCGACATCCTGCATCACGATCGCCGGGCTCTTGCCGCCGCATTCGAGAACGATGCGCTTCATGTTCGATTCGCCGGCGTATTTGAGGAACAGCCGACCGATCTCCCCGGAACCGGTAAAGCTGACGCAGTCGACGTCCATGTGCCTGCCGATGGCCTGTCCCGCGGATTCGCCAAATCCCGGCAGCACGTTGAAGACGCCGGCCGGAATTCCCGCCTCCGCCGCCAAAGCGGCGAGGCGCAGAGCGGTGAGCGGCGTCTGCTCGGCCGGCTTGATCACCATGGAATTCCCACCCGCCAAGGCAGGGGCGATCTTCCACATCGCGGTGAAGATCGGGAAGTTCCACGGCAGCACGGCGCCGACCACGCCGACCGGCTCGCGGACGATCATCGAGACGACATCCGCCGGCGTCGGTGCCACCTGGTCATAGATCTTGTCGATGGCTTCTGCGTGCCAACGCAGGGTCTCGACAGTGTCCGGAACATCGACGTTGAGCGCATCGGTGATCGGTTTGCCGCAATCCAGGGTCTCGGTGATCGCCAACTCGACCAGGTTCTGCTCAATGAGGTCCGCAAATCTCAGCAGGAGTTTCTTGCGCTCGCGCGGCGGCCGCTGCGACCAGACACCGGACTCGAACGCGCGTCGTGCACTTGCCACCGCCCGGTCGACATCGGCTTGATCGCATTCGGCGACGCGGGCCAGCAGCTTGCCGGTCGCCGGATTGAAGGTCTCGAAGGTCTTTCCGGACTGCGCATCGACGTATTTTCCATCGATGAAGGCTCGGCACTCGAAGACCAGCTTCGCGGCGGCATCGTGGAAATTCGGGGCTTGCGGATGGGTCATGATGGTTCCTTCATTACTGGCTTAGCACTTGCCGCGGCGCCAGCGCAGACGCAATCAGCTGTTGGGCCAGGTGTCGCTGAGGCGATAGCCGGTCGGCAACGGATCCGTGGGATCCAGGACATACTGATGGAAGGCGGTGATCCAGCCTCGGCCGGTGATGGCGCAGTTGACAGCCGGCAGGCCGCCGGCCGTGGCCGTGGAGAGGACCTCGCCGGTGAACTTCGTGCCGATGATCGACTCATGGACAAACCGCTCGCCGGTCTTCAGCTGACCCCGCGCATGCATGATTGCCAGTCTTGCGCAGGTCCCGGTGCCGCAGGGCGAGCGGTCGATTCGGCCGGGGGAGACGATGACCGCGTTCCGCGCGGTCTTCCGGCCGTCGGCCTCTCCCAAGGGTGCCGCCCAGAGGGTCTGGTTGATGGTGTGGATTTCCGGGTTTTCGGGATGGACCGCCGGCACCTGCCGGGCGGCAGCCTTCTTGATCTTCTCGCCGACATCGACAAGGTCGCGCGCCTCGGACGGCTCGATCTTAAAGCCCAGGGCGCGGGCATCGACCATCGCGTAGATCATGCCCCCATAGGCGACATCGACCATCACCGTCCCGAGCCCTTCGACCTCTACCGGCCGATCCAGCGCGAAGACGAAGGACGGCACGTTCCTGAACGTGACGCTTTCGCATTTGCCGTCCCTGCAGGCGGCGGAGACGCGGACCAGGCCGCCCGGTGCATCGAGCGTGATCTCGGTCACCGGTTCCTGCATCCTGATCATCCCGGTTTCCAGGAGGGCCGTCACCGTGCAGATCGTATTGGAGCCGGACATCGGCACGTAGTATTCCGATTCCATGATGACGAAACCGACGTCGGCATCGGGGCGGGTCGACGGAAGGACCAGATTGACGCATTGCGCCACCTTGCCGCGCGGCTCGTGCAGCAGGAACTGGCGCAGGTCGTCACCCTTTGTTTCCAGCCAGCGCATCTTGTCGAACATCGTCTTGCCGGGGACGTCGAGGACGCCCCCGGTGATGACCTCATTCAACTCGCCCTCGGCATGCACGCCGACGACATTGATCATTCGGCTGAAGCGCATGGCAGGTCTCCTCTTCAGGCGGCGAGAGCCCCGATCCGGGCGGCCTTCAGCTGATCGTAGAGCCGGCGGAATCCGGCCTTCTCCTCGTCGGTCAACGGCAACAGCGGCTGGCGCGGGCTGCCGACCGGGATGCCGGCAAGTTCGCAGCCGTACTTGACGTACTGGATGTATTTTCCGCCCTGCTCAAGGAGATAGAACATCGGCAGCATGGTATGCATCAGCTTCTGGCCGCGGATGAAGTCCTTCTTGACCACGCAGGTGTCGTAGAGCGCCACATGCTCGGCCGGCAGGAAGTTGGATGCCCCGGCGATCCAGCTGCGCGACCCCCAGAGGAAGCAGTCCACCGCCTGGTCGTCGGCGCCGCAAACCCGCTGATATCGGCCGTCGAAGTGGGCGATGTGCTCCAGCATGCGGGCGAACGAGCCGCTGGATTCCTTGATGGCGCAGATCGCCTTGACGTCGGCGATTTCCTCGAGGAATTCCCGGTTCATGTCGACTCCGGTCCGCGCCGGGAAGTTGTAGAGGATGATCGGCATGCCGGTGGCGCCGGCGATGTGGCGGAAATGCTCGGCCAGCTCATGGGTGTTCGGCAGCGAATAGAAGGGGGCGGCCAGCATCAGGGCTTCGTAACCCAGACCCCTGGCAAAGGCGGCGAGTTCGATGGTGTCCGCCGGACGCTGGGAGTTCGTCCCCGCAACCAGCTTGGCACGCTTGCCGACCCGCTCGGCGACAAAGGTGAGGACGCGCTTCCGCTCCTCGACCGTCTGGGAATAGTATTCCCCCGTGGTGCCGCCGGGAACGATGGTGCCGACGCCGTTGGCGATCAGGAAGTCGATGTGCTTGCCGAGCGTGTCGAAGACGATCCCGCCATTGGCGTCGAAGGGTGTCGCGACAACGGTCATGATGCCTTCAAAAGTGGGAATGTTCATACCCGTCTCCTGTTCCAAGGGTCCAATCCGGCGGCGCGGCCCGGCTGCGCCTGCAAACTGATGCGCTTGTAATCGATTTCATGCAACTTCGCAAGACGAATTGGCACAAGCCAGTTTCAATCCTGCCCCTCCGGCGGCAGGTCGGCTATTCGCCGCGGGCGCCGCTGGTCGAGGCCCGGATGATAAGATTGGTTTCAAGCCGCACCGGATCGATCTTCCGATGGGCACTCATGGCGCTCAACAGGGCCTCGGCCGACCGCGTTCCCATTTCGCCTGCCGGAACATCGACGGTGGTCAAGGGTGGATCGAGCAGTGCCGAGAAATCCTGGTTGTCGAAGCCGGTGACGGTGAGGTCCCGCGGCACGTCGATGCGGAGCTTCTTGCACTCCGACAGGACACCGAAGGCGAGCACGTCGCTGGCGCACATGACGGCCGTGGTCTCCGGATGGTCGACATGGATGAGTCGCATAGCGGCCGCCCCCTCGAGCAGCGAATAGGGCCGCTCGATGACATGCGCGGTCTTGGCAATTCCGGCCGCGGCAGCGGCCTCCCGGAAGGCACGGACGCGGGCCTGCTGGCGGTCATTGCCCCGGGTACGCCCGGAGATCATCACCATGTTCTTGTGCCCCAGGCGCACCAGAAAATCGGCCAATTGCCGTGTTGCAGCGTAATTATCGAAGCCGATCGAGGGGAAAGGGCCCTCGGGCTGGTAGGAATAGGTGAGGACCGTCGGGATGCGGCCGTCTTCCAGGAACTTCAGCAGATGCGCGTCCTCGATCTTCCCGACGATGAGCAGCCCCTCGGCTCCGCGATCCACCAGCTGGCGGACCGGCTCGTAGAGCTTGGAATTGTCGAAGCCCGCAGCCAACACGAAGACCATGTACCCGGCCGCCGACATCTTCTCCTGGAAGCTGTTCAACATCTGCGCGTAGATGGCGTAGTCCAGCGTCGGCACCACGGCGCCGACGATATGGGTCCGCTGCATGCGCAGCGCCTTGGCCGCCGGATTTGGGCTGTATCCCAGGGTCCGCGCGGCCGCCAGGACGCGTTCGCGCACATCCTCCCGCACCGCCTCGGGACTGTTGAAGCTGCGCGAGACCGTCGCCACCGAGACGCCCGCCTGCTTCGCGACATCCGAGACCTTGGACTTCGCCTTCATCCTGTGCCGCTTTCCATGACCGCCCTGCCGCCTGCCCGACCCACCCTGGGCATCGGTTTATCACGCTTGACAGGGTAGCAGAATGCCGCCAATATGTAATCGATTACAAGAAAAAAACACCGCGGCCGCTCAATGCTGGCAAAGCAGGGTTGCGACGTCCAATGCACGGATGTCCGTGCAGGAACGGCATGCGGTCCCAGGGATGGCCCTGCAACAACATGAGGGAGACATTGATGAACAAGAATTTCCTGAACCAGAGCGTGGCGCGGCGCAGCTTCATGCGGGGCACGGCAGCGGTGGCGGCGGCAATGGCGGCATCGCGGGCCTTCCCGGCGCGCGCGGCCGATGTCACCCTCAACATTCTCAACAGCAATGTCGCCTGGTCGAATGCCCTGACCAGCAGCGTGGCCGAGGCCTACAAGGCGGCAACCGGGGTGACGGTGACCGGCGAATCCAACCCCTACGAGTCGCACTACGATAAGATGCTGATCGAATTGAGCCAGGGCTCCGACACCTTCGACCTGGTGACTTCGGATAGCATCTGGGTGCAGCAGCCGATCCGCAACGGCTGGGCGGCGAATCTCGACGAGGTGAAGGCGAAGAACCCTGCCTTGCCCGACCTGCAGATGGGAAATCTCGAGGACGGCGCCTCGATCTACACGGCCTATGACGGCAAGCGCTTCGGCCTCCCGGTCGCACAGACCACCCCGGTGTTCGTCTACCGCAAGGATCTTCTGGAACAGGCCGGCATCACCAAGGTGCCTGCCAATTGGGACGAGTATCTGGCTGCCGCCAAGAAGCTGCATACCAGCGAGATCGCCGGCAACACCTTGCTGCTGGGCGGCGTCGATGCTCTCTGCACCGGCGACTGGGGTTCGCGCATCATGAGCATGACCAAGCTCGGCGGATCCGATGACTATGTCCTCAATGCCGACAAGGAACCGATCTTCAATTCGGAAGGCCAGGGCGAGCTGGCGATCGAGCGCCTGCGGGAACTGGTCGAATACTGTCCGCAGGGCGTGCAGGGCTTCGACTATCCGGAAGGTTCCTCGGTCATGCAGCAGGGCAAGGCCGCCATGTTCGTGACCTGGTCCGACGTCATCGTCGGCATCGAGGACGGCCCCGCCAAGGGCAAGTTCGGCTATACCGTTTCGCCGATCGAGAAATTCGAACAGCAGCAGATCGGCGGCTGGTCGATCATCGCCAATGCCCATTCGAAGAACGTCGAGGAGGCCTACAAGTTCCTTGCCTGGATGACCGAAGGCAGGGCCTATGAACTCTTTCGGGAGGGCGGCGAATCCTCGCTTTGCCTGAAGAAGGATGTCGAGAACCCGGATATCGTCAAGACCGTGCCGATGATGCAGGCCTTCCGCGACTTCGGCCCGCGCGGCACGACGCCGGTCGCCCTTCCCGCCTATCGCCTGACCAACGCGGTGGCGGTGGAGCGGGTCCTGTATGAGGAGATCTTCGCCGGCGTGAGCGGCAGCAAGACTCCCAAGCAGGCGATGGCCGATGCCTATGACCGGGTCGCCAAGACCGTCAAAGGCTGACACCTGAACCTTGTCGGGGCGCCTACCCGGGCGCCCCGATGCTTCCCCGCGCATCTGCCGGGCAATGGAGACAGCGCATATGCAGGCCGTGGCAAGCATAGCCGCAAAGCCATCCGGAGCCGCCTCGGCCCAGCGTGCCGGCGAGAAATACGTACCCTGGATCCTGCTGGCGCCGACGATGCTGATCATGACCCTGGTCGGCTTCTTCCCGCTGGTTCATTCCCTCTACATCAGCATGACGTCGATGCGCCCGACCGAGATCGACAAGCCGCAGGGCTTCGTCGGACTGGCGAACTATGTCCACGCCTTCACCGATCCGCAATTCGGCCATTCCCTGCTGCTGACCGGACTCTTCACCCTGCTGAGCGTCACCGCCTCCCTGATCTTTGCCGTTCTGCTCGCGGCGCTCTTCAATCTCCGCCTGCCCGGCTTTCTCGCCATGCGGACCATCGTCCTCGTGCCGATGCTGATCACCCCGATCGCCGTCGGCATCACCTGGCGCATCATGATGATGCCCGATCTCGGCGTCATGAATTTCCTCTTCAGCCTGCTCGGCATTCCGCCGCAGCCCTGGGCGAACTCCTCGACCAGCGCACTTGCCGCCATGATCCTGGTCGACGTCTGGCAATGGACGCCCTTCATGTTCATCGTCATCTTTGCCGGCCTCCGGGCGCTCCCGAAGAGTCCCTTCGAGGCGGCGGCGATCGACGGCGCGGGACCCCTGCGGACATTCTTTTCCGTCACGCTGCCGATGCTCAAGCCGGTCATCGTCGTCGCCGCCCTGCTGCGCGTGATCGATGCGATGCGGACCTATGACACGGTCTATATCATCACCCGCGGCGGCCCGGATTTCTCGACCGATCTGGTCAGCGTCTATTTGCAGAGGGTCAACTTCAAGTTCTTCGACCTCGGCTATGGCGCCGCCCTCTCCTGGCTGACGCTGATCGCCATCCTCGCCATCGTTCTCATCTTCGTCCGGCTGACCGGCTTCATGCGGGTGCTGGCAGACAAGGAGACCCGCTGATGGCCACGCCGATCGCACGGCCTGCGCTTCGCCTGATGCACGGCGTCTATTGGTTTCTTGCCCTGGCGGCGACCCTGTTCTTCCTCTTCCCGATCTTCTGGATGGCATCATCGTCGTTCAAGTCCGACAGTGACGTCGGGACGTTCCCGCCGGTATGGATCTTCACGCCGTCGCTGCATAGCTATCGTCAGCTGTTCGACGAGATGGGGGCGCTCGATGCGCTGGTCAACAGCTGCTTCATCGTCGGCATCTCCACCTGCCTGGCGATGATCTCCGGCACGCTTGCCGCCTATGCCATGGCGCGCTTCGACATCAAGGGCAAGAACGTTCTGGCCTTCGAGATCCTGTCGATTCGCATGCTTCCGCCAATCGTCAGCGTCATTCCCCTCTTCATCATCGCCAAGCAGCTGGGAATCTTCGACACGCCCTGGCTCCTGATTGCCGCCTATACGCTGAGCGGCCTCCCCTTCGTGGTCTGGGTGATGCGGGTCTTCATCCAGGAAATCCCGCAATCCATCGAGGAAGCGGCCCTCATCGACGGCTGCAGCCGCTACCAGGCCTTCTGGCGGGTTACCCTGCCTCTGCTGCTTCCCGGCCTTGCCGCGACCATGGTCATCGTCTTCATGTTCGCCTGGAACGAATTCCTCCTGGCCAGCATCCTGACCTCGCGCGAGGCAAAGACCCTGCCGGTCATCGCCGCCAGCGCCATCAAGCCCAAGGCGATTTCCTTCGGCCTCGCCTCGGCGGCAGGCGTGCTGATGTCGCTGCCGGTCGTGGTGCTGGTGCTGATGATGCAGAGGTATCTGGTGCGCGGCCTCACCTTGGGCGCGGTAAAAGGCTAACGGAGACACAGGACATGAGCGTAGACCTCAACGGCGTCTTCAAGCGCTTCGGGCAGTTCACCGCCGTCAACGGCGTCTCGGTCAAGATCGAGGACGGCGAGTTCTTCTGCATGCTGGGCCCGTCCGGCTGCGGCAAGACCACGACCCTGCGCATGGTGGCGGGGCTGGAACTGCCGACCGAAGGCCAGATCCTGATCCATGGCCGGGACGTCACCTATGAGGAGCCGCGCCATCGCGACATCGCCATGGCCTTTCAGGACTATGGCCTCTATCCCCATATGACGGTGTTCCACAACATCGAGTTCCCCCTGAAGATCCGCGGCACCGACTCCGTCGACCGGGCGAAGAAGGTGCGCGATACCGCCGAGCGCCTCGGGATCGGCGAGTATCTCGACCGCAAGCCCGGCCAGCTCAGCGGCGGGCAGCGGCAGCGGGTCTCCCTGGCGCGCGCCCTGGTGCGGAATCCGCGCGTCTTCCTGATGGACGAACCGCTGTCGAACCTCGACGCCAAGCTCCGGGCGTCGATGCGGACCGAGATCAAGAAGCTGGTGAGTACGCTGGGGATCACCACCATCTACGTCACCCACGACCAGGTCGAGGCTATGGCGATGGCCGACCGGATTGCGGTCATGAGCCGCGGGGACATGGTGCAGATCGCCTCGCCGCTCGAGATCTATGACCGGCCGCGCACCCAGTTCGTCGCCGACTTCATCGGCTCGCCGGCGATGAACATGTTCTCGGCGAAGCTCGACGGCACGGGGGGAATCACCTGTAGCCTGCAGCCCTTCGCCGACGCCCTGCAATCCGCGGAACGGGAAAGGGCATCCGGCGTGGCCGACGACAAGGGGCAGTTCCTGGTCGGCATCCGCCCCGAGAAGATGACGATCGGTGCCGCCGGCGGCCAGCACGCGGTCGACGCGCAGGTGGAGTTCGTCGAGCCGCTCGGCCAGACAACCAATATCTACGTCGACGCCGGCGGTCAGCGCTTCGTGGTGGTGGCGGACCGGGTTTCGGTTAAGATCGGAGATGCCGTAGGCGTCTATGCGGCGCCCGAGCATCTGCGCGTCGTCGCCTTGAACGGCTGATCCCGCCCGTCGGGCCGGCCGCGGCGGATACAGCAACGGAATGGCACCAGCATGACACCTTATCGACGCAGCTACGACTACATCGTCATCGGTTCCGGATCGGCCGGGGCGGTGGTCGCGACGCGGCTGGCCGAAGACAACGAGGTTTCCGTCCTGCTGCTGGAGGCCGGCCCCCGGGACCGGCATTTCTCCATACGCATGCCGGCCGCCCTCGGCCTGCCGCTCGGCAACGACCGTTTCAACTGGTTCTATCATACCGATCCCGAGCCGCATCTCGATGGCCGGAAGGTCTACGAGGCGCGCGGTCGTGTTCTCGGCGGATCATCCTCGATCAACGGCCTCAACTGGGTGCGCGGCAATCCGCGCGACTATGACAACTGGGTGGCAGGCGGTGTCGAAGGCTGGTCCTATGCCGACTGCCTCCCCTATTTCAAGAAAGCGGAAACATTCCACCGCGGCGCCGATGCCTATCGGGGCGGCAGCGGCCCGATGCAGATCGAGACCTGCCCGGCCGAGACGCCGCTCTATCAGGCCTTCCTCAAGGCCGGCGTTGAATCCGGCCTACCGCAGATCGACGACCACAACGGGTTCCGTCAGGAAGGCATCCATATTACCCAGCGCAACGTCCATAGGGGCATCCGCTGGAGTACCGCCGAGGCCTATCTCCGCGGGCTCCGCCCCGGCGCAAATCTCGACATCCGTACCGGTACTCGCGTCACCCGCATCGCGACCGCCGGCAGCCGGGCCGTGGGCGTCGAGATCATCGATCGGGGCGAGCGGCGAACGATATCGGCCGACCGGGACGTCATCCTCTCCGCCGGTTCACTGAACTCGCCCCAGATACTGATGCTCTCGGGCGTGGGGCCGGGCGATGATCTCCGGCGTCTCGGCATCAAGGTCACGAAGGACCTTCCCGGCGTTGGCCAGGGCATGAAGGATCATACCGCGGCCCCGGTCCAGTACCGGGCGACGAAGGACGTTTCCGTCGCCAGCCAGTTGACGCCGCTCGGCCGGGCCAGGCTCGGCCTGGAATGGTTGCTGTTCAAATCCGGACTCGGGGCGACGAACTTCTTCGAGGTCGGCGCCTTCATCCGCACTCGCGCGGCAGACCCTCTGCCGACTTTTCAGATCGAGTTCGTGCCGATGCTGGGCGAGATCCAGCACGGCAATGTCAAGATCGAGAACGGGTTCCAGTACTATCTGAGCCTGATGCGCCCGACCAGCACCGGGCGGGTCTGGCTGGATTCCGCCGATCCGCTCGCCGCGCCGCGCTTTGTCTTCAATTTCCTGGAGACGGCGGATGACTGCGCCCTTGCGGTCGAAGCGGTCCGCACCATCCGGGGGATCGTCAGCCAGTCCGCCTGGGATGAATTCCGCGGCGAGGAAGTGACCCCTGGGCCTTCGGTCCAGAGCGATGCCGAGATCCTGCGCTGGCTGCGGAGCGCCGCCGGCACCAACTATCATCCCTGCTGCACCTGCCGGATGGGCAGCGATTCGCTGGCGGTCACCGGCGCCGATGGCCGGGTCCATGGCTTCGACAATCTCCGGGTCATCGATGCGTCGATCATGCCGTCGATCGTCACCGGGAACCTGAATGCGCCGACCATCATGATGGCGGAGAAGCTCGCCGATGTGATCCGCGGACGGAAGCCGCTGCCCCCGGATCCGCAGCCCTACTACCTTCCCGCCACCTGAGCATCAGGCGGCCGCGATGCTGAACCTGCCTTGGAATGCCACCCAAGCCACCCCATGGAGCGATTGACATGACCGACATCACTGGGATCTGCGTCCCGATCTGCACCCCCTTCGATAAGTCCGGCAACAAGGTCGACGAAGGGGCCCTCGCCGCCCATGTCGATCGACTGCTGGAGGCGGGTGTCCATGGCATCCTGTCCTGCGGCGGTACCGGGGAGTTCGCCTATCTGACCGAGTCCGAGAGGCGGCATATCCACGGCCTGGTCGCCCGGCAGGTCCAGGGTCGCGCGAAATTCGTCGTGCAGTCCTCGGCTATCAGCACCCGGGATACCATCGAGAACACCAAGGTCGCCGAAGATCTGGGTGCCGATGCCATCATGATCCTGCCGCCCTATTTCGAGGGGCCGACCATGGACGGCGTCATGTGGCACTACGAACATGTCGCAAAGGCGGTGAAGACGCCGATCGTGGTGTATAACATTCCACAGCATACCAACCGCGACATCACGCCGGATCTCTTTGCGCGGCTGCTGAAGATCGAGAACATCCAGTACATCAAGGACAGCTCCGGCAGTCTGACGCGGATCCAGCAGCTGGTGGCGACCGGCGGCAAGATCCTGAACGGCGGCGATACGCTGGTGTTCCCGGCGCTGATGGCCGGATGCAACGGCGTCATCTGGGGCGGTGCCAATGCCATGCCGGCAGAGACGGTAAAGCTCTACGATCTGGTCAAGGCCGGAAAGCTCGCCGAGGCCGCTTCCCTCTGGAAACTCATCCTGCCCGCCCAGATCTTCTTCTGGACCCATGACTACAATTCCGCGGTGAAGGCCGCGACCAACCTCCTGGGCGGCCAGGTCGGCATCTGCCGCAAGCCGGCCCTGCCCTTGACCGCCGGCGAGATCGCCGAACTGCGCACGGCCCTGTCGTCGCTCGGGCGGCCGCTTGCCGCTGCCGCGCAATAGCATGGACATCCGGCTCGACGACAAATGCGCGCTGGTGACCGGGGGAACGACCGGCATCGGCTTTGCCATCGCCCAGGCGCTGGACGAGGCCGGTGCCCGCGTCACGATTACCGGCCAGAACGCGGAACGCGTCGCCGACGCTGCGGGCAGGCTTGGCGGTGGCGCGGTCGGCGAAGTGGCGGACAACCGGGTGCTGGCGGATATCCGGCGGGTCGCCGACTCGGCACGCGATCGCTATGGCCGCATCGACATCCTGGTTGCCAATGCCGGCGTGACCTGGCCGGCCCGGATCGAGGACGTCACCGAGGCCGATTTCGATGCCCAGATGGCGATCAACTTCAAGGGCGCCTTCTTCGCCGTGCAGCAGGTGCTGCCGCTGATCCCGCGCGGCGGCTGCATCCTCCTGACCTCGAGCTGCCTTGATGCCAAGGGCATTGCCGGCATGTCGGTCTATTCGGCCAGCAAGGCCGCGATCCGGTCCCTGACCCGCACCCTTGCGGTCGAACTCGCCGATCGCGGCATCCGGGTGAACAGCCTCGCCCCCGGCCCGATCGACACGCCCATCTTCGAGAAGATCGGCGGCGGCCCGGAGGATTCCAGGCGCCTGCGGCAGGAGGAGTCCCAGGCGACGGTGATGAAGCGCCTGGGCCTGCCCGGCGAGGTCGCCGCAGCGGCGGTATTTCTGGCCAGCGGCGCGGCCTCCTATATGACCGGGGCCAATCTCCGCATCGATGGCGGCTGGACCGATATCTAGGAGTCCGCCGATGTTCGAGACCTGCCGCTGGCTGAACGAACCCGCCGCCTGGACACTGGCTGACGGGACGCTCCGGGTGACCACCGATAACCGGACGGATTTCTGGCGCGAGACCCATTACGGCTTCATTCGCGACAATGGCCATTTCTTCGGCCATGCAACCGATGGCGATTTCACCGCCGAGTTGAGGATTCGCGGCGATTACCGCACCCTCTACGATCAGGCCGGCATCATGGTGCGGATCGACGAGAAGCATTGGGTCAAGGCGGGGGTCGAACTCACCGACGGCACGCCGGGGCTCGGCAGCGTCCTCACTCTTGGCACCTCGGATTGGGCGACCGGCGCCATGCCGGGGGACAGCCGGGATTTCCGCATCCGCGCCAGCGTCGCCAAGGGCGTCCTGAAGCTACAGGCTTCGATGGACGGCCGCCTGTGGCCGACGTTGCGCCTCGCCGCCTTTCCGATCGCCAGGAGCTATCGGGTCGGCCCGATGTGCTGCACGCCGGAGCATGCCGGACTGGAGGTCATGTTCTCGGATTTTCGCGTGCAGCCGCCGCTCAATCGCGACCTCCACGACCTCACGTGAAGCGCCGTTCACCGGCCGGCGGGTTCCCCGCCGGCTTCCAGGACGCGCCGCAGATGCCCTTCTGAGGATTCAAGCAGAGCGGACTCGGCCGGGAGAACGGCCACGACGGCGTTTCCCCCTAAGCCGAGACCAAATCCACCTTCCCGAAGCTCGGGCCATGCCAGTCGGCGCTATCGCATGCGACGCGAGCCGCGGCACTTCCGCACCGTACCCGATTCCAGCAACGATTCCTGGGAGTTATGGTGGGCGCAGTAGGACTCGAACCTACGACCCGCTGATTAAGAGTCAGCTGCTCTACCAACTGAGCTATGCGCCCGGAAACCGGATCACGCGGTGATCGGATGGCTCCGCGATCGGATCGAACGCGGTTCAAACAGGCCACGGTTGGATCAGGATCGGGCGCGGTATAGCAAAGGGTTCCGGCTTTGTCGATAGCCAAATTGCCCAGGAATTTCCGGGCATTACAGGAACTCAGCGGTCGTCGCCGCCGGCCCGCCGGCTGATCTTCTGATCCCGGTGGATGCTGACCGACATGACCAGGCCGAATCCGATGAGAACCGTCATCATCGCCGTACCGCCATAGGAGATCAGCGGCAGCGGCACGCCCACCACCGGGATCAGCCCCATCACCATCGCGGTGTTGATGAAGAAGTAGCAGAACAGGTTGAAACTGAGCCCGAAGGCCATCATGCGCCCGAACTGGCTGCGACATCGGACGGCGATCACCACGCCATACAGGACGAGCAGCACATAGAGCGTCAGCAGAATCACCCCGCCCACCATGCCGAATTCCTCGGCATACATGGTGAAGATGAAATCGGTCTGGCGTTCCGGCAGGAAGTCCAGATGGCTCTGGGTGCCCTGCAGGAAGCCCTTGCCCCAGAGGCCGCCGGAACCGAAGGCGATCTTCGACTGGGTGATGTGGTAGCCCGTGCCCTGGCTGTCGGATTCCGGATCGAGGAAGATCTGCACCCGGGCCTTCTGATAGTCATGCAGCACGTCGGAATTCCAGGCGTAATAGGCGCCGATCACCACCACCGCCAGCACCACGGCGAACTTCCACCAGCGGACGCCGGCAGCGACGAACATCGCCCCGGCGACCAGCAGCAGCATGCCGGCGGTGCCGAGATCCGGCTGCTTCAGCACCAGGCCCGCGGGCAGCACTGCCATCACCGTCGGTATGATCAGCGACAGCGGGCGGCCGATCTCCTCGTAGGTAAGTCCGTGGAAGTACCGTGCCAGCGTGATGACCAGCACCACCTTCATGATCTCCGACGGCTGCAGCTGGATGAACCCGAGGTCGATCCAGCGCTGGGCGCCCTTGCCGATCTCGCCGGTCACATCGACCACGACCAGCAGCGCGATCGCCGCGACATAGAGCAGGTAGGCGTAGCGCATCAGGCGGCGGAGATCGAGCATCGCCGCGCCGAACATCAGGACCAGGCCGACGCCGAAGCGGGTCACCTGGCGATCCATCCAGGGATCGACGCTGCCATGGGCGGCGGAATACAGCATCGCAAACCCGATCGATGCGACGCAGGCAATCAGCAGCACCATGCCCCAACTGATCTGGCGGAGCTTCTCTCCCCAGAACAGCTTCTTATGGTTGCGGCGACCGCTTTGCAGCTCGATCCACATGGCGCTAGGTGGTCCTCATGGCATCTCGCGCCGGCCGCCTTCGGTGTTCGGATTGCGGCGGGCTGGGTCGCGGCGCTGGCATTCGATCAGGATGTCCCGGGCGATCGGCGCCGCGTTGGTCGAGCCGCCGCCGCCATGCTCGATCACCACCGAGCAGGCGTAGCGCGGCTGGTGCACCGGCGCAAAGGCGACGAAGACCGCGTGGTCGCGCTGCTTCCAGGGCAGCTGGTCGTTCTTCCGCACGCCGGTCGCGCGTTCCGCCATGGTGATGCGCCGCACCTGGCTGGTGCCGGTCTTGCCGGCCATCTCCATGCCGGGAATGGCGATGCGCGAGCGGAAGGCGGTGCCGCGCTGGAAGTTGCAGACGCGGTCCATGCCGTCCCGCACCACCCTGAGCCAGCTGTCGTCGATCGCCATCTTCGGATAGGGACTTGGTGCATCGACCCTGGCAGGTTCCGACGCGCGGGCAAGATGCGGCTTGACCGCATAGCCGCCATTGGCGACGCGCGCCGCCATGACGCAGAGCTGCAGCGGCGTCGTCTGCACGAAGCCCTGCCCGATGCCGTTCACCAGCGTCTCGCCGGGATGCCAGACATCGCCCAGGGTCGCCTTCTTCCAGGCCCGATCCGGAATGCTGCCGGGCTTCTCGCCGGGCAGGTCCAGGCCCTCGATCTGGCCGAGGCCGAAGCTGCGTGCCATCTCGGCGATCGCATCGATGCCGATCAGCCGTGCCAGTTCGTAGAAATAGACGTCGCAGGAGAACTGCAGGCCGTTAACCATGTCGATGTGGCCGTGGCCCTCCTTCTTCCAGCAGTGGAAGCGCATGTTGCCGAGCTGCACATAGCCCGGACAGAAGGCGCTGTAGGCTGGGCTGACGCCGCTTTTCAGCGCCGCCAGGGAGGTCATCAGCTTGAAGGTGGAACCCGGCGCATACTGGTCGCCGATCGTCTTGTTGGTGAGCGGGCGATGCGCATCGGCATTCAGCTGCTGCCATTCATCGGCGGTCAGGCCGCGATAGAAGGCGGCGGGGTCGAAGGACGGCGTCGAGGCCATGGTGAGGACATCGCCGTTGAAGATGTCCATGACCACGGTCGAGGCGGAGAGCTCCGCCGAAAGGCGCTGCTGGGCGAATTGCTGCAAGCCAATATCCAGGCTGGTGACCAGATCGGCGCCCGGGATGCCTTCCTGGCGCGAAAGCTCGCGGATCACCCGGCCGACCGAGTTGACCTCCATCTCGCTCTGCCCCGCCTTGCCGCGCAGCGACTGGTCGTACTGCTTCTCCAGCCCGTTGCGCCCGATGCGGAAGCCCGGCAGGGCCAGCAGCGGATCGCGATCCTCCGTCACCTCGTCCTCCGACGGGGTGGCGACATAGCCCAGGATGTGCGCGGTGATGCCGCCGAACGGGTAGTAGCGCTTCTGGTCGACCTCGATGCTGATGCCGGGCAGATCGGGCAGGTTCAGTTCGACCTGGCTCACCTCATCCCAGCTCAGGTCCTCCTTGACCAGGATCGGGGTGAAGGCGCGGTTGCGCGCGCGCTCCTTCATGATCTTGCCGCGTTCGCGCTCGCTGATCGGCACCAGTTCCGCGAAGGTCTTCAGCGTCCGCTCCAGATCGGGCGTCTGCTCGGCGATCAGCATCGCGCGATAGTTGGGGAAATTCGCGGCGAGCGGCGTGCCGAAGCGATCCAGGATCAGGCCGCGCGGCGGCGGCAGCAGCCGCAGGTTGATCCGATTCTCCTCCGCCAGCAGCCGGTACTTGTCGGCCTCGACGACCTGCAGGTAGTACATCCGCCCGACCAGGGTCGAGACCAGCAGGGCCTGGCCCGCACCGAGGATGGCGACACGGCGGTTGAAGACTTTGGCTTGGCTCTGGGCTTGTTGCTTGTTCATTACCTAGCTGCAGCAGCCGGCCCGGTCCAGGCGGCAGGGATTCATGGTGCCGATCAGACTCGCAGCAGGCGACGTTGAACGCCGGTGAAGAAATAGGACAACGGCGGATAACACACAACCGTCACGACGCAGAGGAACAGGGCCGGCTGCGGATCGATGAAGGTCTCCTCGACCAGCGACGACAGCAGCCACTGCAGGATGGTGGTGATCGCCGCGATCAGCAGGAACCCGCCCCAGAGCAGCACGAAGGGCGCTCCGGTCAGGATCTTGCGCTGGGCATTGGTCAGGCCGTAGGCGGTCAGCAGCACGACGGTTCCCACGCCGAGCGGTGCGGTGCCGAGGATGTCGCCGGCGACGCCGATGGCGGCGACCAGCCACATGTTCATCAAGGTCGGCTGGTGCAATGTCCAGAAATAGACCGAGATCAGGACGAAACCGGCGCTGATCGAGGACAGGCCGTGGATATGCCAGGGCAGCACCCCGACGAACAGCAGCAGCAGGGTCAGGAGGGTCGGAATCGCGCGCCGCAGCCCGACATCGAACTGTTGCCATAAACTGTTCTGGATCAATGGCTTGGCCCTTCAGCAGGGATCGTCGGGCTATTGGCCGCTGCCCATTCCCGGCGTCTTCGGCAGAGAACTGGCCGCGGCTTCGGTATCGACTCCCAGGTCGTCGGCGAGGATCCCCGGCAGGCTGTAGTTGACCAGCCGCAGGTATTCCACCCGGTCCAGCTTGACGAACAGCTGTACATAGATGCGCCCGCCTTCGATCCGGCTGACCTCGCCGACCGGCAGCGCGGCGGGGTAGTTGCCGCCGATCCCCGAGGTGACGATCCGGTCGCCGACCTTGATGTCGACGTCGCGCGGGAGGTAGCGCAGTTCCGGGAAATCCGAGTTGTTGCCGGCCAGCACCGCCTGGTCGCGTGTCCGCTCGATCAGCACCGGTGCCCGGGCGTTGATGTCGGTCAGCAGCAGCACCCGCGAGGCGCGCTCGCCGACTTCCAGCACCCGGCCGGCCAGACCGGCGCCGGTCATCGCCGCTTGGCCCTTGACCACCCGGTCCTTGGCGCCGGCCATGACGATGATCGAGCGCACGAAGCTCGAGGACGCGTCGGCGATGACCGGCGCGGTGACGTAGGTCGCCTTGGGATCCGGCGCCAGATGCAGCAGCTCGCGCAGGCTGGCGTTCTGCGCCTGCAACTCGCGCGCCGCCTTCTTCCACTCCAGCAGGCTCTCATTTTGCTTCAGCAGGGTGGCGTTTTCCGCCTTCAGCGAGAAGTATTCCTGCACGTCGGTGGCAATGGCGCGTGCGGTGCCGATCGGCCGCGCCACCGCTTCCATCAGCGGCGCGATCGCGTCGATCAGCGTGGCGCGGGCCTTGGCGATGACGATGGTGTCGGCCTTGCCGATCAGCATGAAGCCGAAAGCGGCGGCGACCAGGAGAACAAAAGTGAAACGATGGGTCCAGGAGCGTGGCTGGGTCGCGACACCGATTGTACCGACACGCTGTCTCACCGCCAGGCCTCCTGCGGCGCGGGTAGTCGCCGAACCAAGGAATTTCCGTTGCTTAGCCTATTTTTCCACAGCTTTATCCAAGCCGCAACGGGAACATTAAAGGATATTGGTTAATACATGTTTATGAGAACGTGCCGATGCGCCTTGATGTCCTCGAGGCAGCGCCCGGTGCCGAGCGCGACGCAGGACAGCGGAGTCGTCGGCGATCGAGACCGGCAGGCCGGTCGCGTGGCGCAGGACGTAATCGAGATTGGCGAGCAGTGCGCCGCCGCCGGTGAGCACGATGCCCTTGTCGACGATGTCGGCGGCCAGTTCCGGCGCCGTATGTTCCAGCGCCACCTTCACCGCCTCGACGATCGCGCCGACCGGCTCGGCCAGCGCTTCGGCGATCTGCCGCTCGGTGATCACGATTTCCTTGGGCACGCCGTTCATCAGGTCGCGGCCCTTGATCTCCATCGACCCGGCCGTCGCCGTCTTCCGGCGGACAGGCGGAGCCGATTTCCTTCTTGATCCGCTCGGCCGAGCCTTCGCCGATCAGCAGGTTATGGTTGCGGCGGATATAGGCGATGATCGCTTCGTCCATCTTGTCGCCGCCGACGCGCACCGAGCGCGAATAGACGATGCCGCCGAGCGACAGCACCGCCACTTCGGTGGTGCCGCCGCCGATATCGACCACCATCGAGCCGGTGGGCTCGGTGACCGGCAGGCCGGCGCCGATCGCGGCCGCCATCGGCTCCTCGATCAGATAGACCTGGCGGGCGCCGGCGCATTCGGCGGATTCCTGGATGGCGCGGCGCTCGACGGCGGTCGAGCCGGAGGGCACGCAGACGATGATCTGCGGCTTGGCGAAGATCGGGCGGCGGTTATGCACCTTGCGGATGAAGTGCTTGATCATCTCCTCGGCGACTTCGAAGTCGGCGATGACGCCGTCGCGCAGGGGACGGATCGCCTCGATGTTGCCGGGCGTGCGGCCCAGCATCATCTTGGCTTCGTCGCCGACCGCGAGCACGTGCTTCTTGCCCTTCACGTCGGCGATCGCCACCACGGAGGGTTCGTTGAGGACGATGCCGCGGCCCTTCACATAGACCAGCGTGTTCGCGGTGCCGAGGTCGATCGCCATGTCCGACGACATCATGCCCAATAATCTGCCTAGCATTGATCCAGCACCTGTGTTCCACGCCTGCGCCCGAAAAAGCCCGGACGGTCAGGCAAAATGGCTCTCGAATGACCAGCCAGCCCGCTTTGTACGGCATTTGCAAAGAACACGATACCCGCGCTTCGGCAAGAACTGGGCCTATGGCGAAAAATCGTTATTTTATAATGCCCTAGCGGCTATGCGGCGTCCCGACTCCGGTGTCGGAAACTGCCCCGGCCGGGCAAACTTTTACCGCCGCCATGCGGCGGTCACAAGCGAATTCATTCACCGGGGGCGATCGCCGGGGTCGCCGCCGGCGGTCCGGCGCGACCGGAACGAGGCGCTCGCTCCGGTCGCTGCGGGATGCGACGCGCGGACTAGTTCTTGGTCTTGTCGACCAGGCGGTTTGCGGCGATCCACGGCATCATGCCGCGCAGCTTGGCACCGATCTCCTCGATCTGGTGCTCGGCCGCACGCCGGCGCGTCGCCTTGAAGCTCGGCTGCCCGGCCTGGCACTCCTGCACCCAGTCGCGCACGAAGCGGCCCGACTGGATGTCGTCGAGGATGCGCTTCATCTCCTTCTTGGTCTCCTCGGTGACGATGCGCGGCCCGCGGGTGTAGTCGCCGTATTCCGCGGTGTTGGAGATCGAGTAGCGCATGTTGGCGATGCCGCCCTCGTAGATCAGGTCGACGATCAGCTTCACCTCGTGCAGGCATTCGAAATAGGCCATCTCCGGCGCATAGCCGGCTTCCACCAGCGTCTCGAAGCCGGCCTGGATCAGCGAGGTGAGGCCGCCGCAGAGCACCACCTGTTCGCCGAACAGGTCGGTCTCGCATTCCTCGCGGAAATTCGTCTCGATGATGCCGGAGCGTCCGCCGCCGATGGCGCTGGCATAGGACAGCGCCACTTCCAGCGCATTGCCGCTGGAGTTCTGCGCCACCGCCACCAGGCAGGGCACGCCGCCGCCCTTGGCGAATTCCGAGCGCACGGTGTGGCCGGGGCCCTTCGGCGCGATCATGATGACGTCGAGATCGGGCCGCGGTTCGATCAGCTTGAAATGGATGTTGAGGCCGTGCGCGAAGGCGAGCGCCGCGCCCTGCTTCATGTTCGGCCCGAGATCATCGGCATAGAGCTTCGCCTGCAGCTCGTCGGGGGTGAGGATCATGACCAGGTCCGCCCATTTCGCCGCCTCGGCCGGGGTCATCACCTTCAGCCCGGCCGCTTCCGCCTTCTTCGCCGAGGCCGAACCCGGGCGCAGCGCGACGCGCACGTCCTTGACGCCGCTGTCCTTCAGGTTGAGCGCATGGGCATGGCCCTGGCTGCCGTAGCCGACGACCACGACCTTCTTGCCCTTGATCAGATTCACGTCGGCGTCGCGATCGTAATAGACCCGCATTTCAGTAACCCTTTCCGGACTGCATTAGGTTGTTGGAAGAAACTTTCGGTGTGCTCAGATGGCTTCGCCGCCGCGCGCGATGGCGACCACGCCGGTGCGCGAGACGTCGACCAGGCCCAGCGGCGTCATCAGGTTGATGAAGGCGTTCAGCTTCTCGGTCGAGCCGGTCATCTCGAAGACGAAGGATTCGATGGTGGAATCCACCACCCGGGCGCGGAAGATGTCGGCGATGCGCAGCGATTCCACGCGCTTTTCGCCGGTGCCGCGGACCTTGACCAGCGCCATCTCGCGCTCCAGCGACGGGCCCTCGACCGACAGATCGGTGACCCGGTGCACCGGCACCAGGCGGTTCAGCTGGTTCTTGATCTGCTCGATGATCATCGGCGTGCCCGAGGTCACGATGGTGATGCGCGAGAGATGCTGCGCCGCGTCGACCTCGGCCACGGTCAGGCTCTCGATGTTGTAGCCGCGCCCGGAGAACAGGCCGATGACGCGGGCGAGGACGCCGGCCTCGTTGTCGACCAGCACCGACATGGTATGTCGCTCGATGGTATCGTCCTTGCCCAGGCTCGCCACTTCCGCCCCCTTCACTCCAGAAACCACACCCAGCGTGCGCCGCTTCAGATCCGACATGGCTACACCAGCACCATGCCCTCTTCGGAGACCGGCTTCGCCACGTCGTCCGGCCCCAGCAGCATCTCGTTATGCGCCGAGCCCGACGGGATCATCGGGAAGCAGTTCTCCTTCTCGTCGACGCAGCAGTCGACCATCACCGGACCCGGATGCTCGATCATCTTCTTGATGACGTCGTCGAGCTCGCCGACGGTCTGCGCCCGCAGGCCGGTGGCGCCGAAGGCTTCGGCCAGCTTGACGAAATCCGGCAGCGCATCGCTGTAGAACTCCGAATAGCGGCCGCCATGCAGCAGCTCCTGCCACTGCCGGACCATGCCCATCCACTTGTTGTTCATGATGAAGATCTTCACCGGCAGGCGGTACTGCACCAGCGTCGCCATCTCCTGGATGTTCATCATGATCGAGGCCTCGCCGGCGACGTCGATGACCAGCGATTCCGGATGCGCCACCTGCACGCCGTAGGCGGCGGGCAGGCCGTAGCCCATGGTGCCGAGCCCGCCCGAGGTCATCCAGCGGTTCGGCTTCTCGAACTTGATGAACTGCGCCGCCCACATCTGGTGCTGGCCGACCTCGGTGGTGATGTGGAAGTCGCGGTCCTTGATCGCCGCATAGAGGCGCTGCAGCGCGATATTGCGGCTTGATCACCTCGGTCGAGTTGCGGAACTTCAGGCAGTCGCGCGACCGCCACTTGTTGATCTGCTCCCACCAGGCCGCCAGCGCCTTGCCGTTCGGCTTGATCTGGCGGGCCTTCCAGATCCGCATCATCTCCTCGATCACATGCCCGACGTCGCCCACCACCGGCACGTCGACGCGGACGTTCTTGTTGATCGACGAGGGATCGATGTCGACATGGATCTTCTTCGAGTTCGGCGCGAAGGCGCCGATGCGGCCGGTGACGCGGTCGTCGAACCTGGCGCCGATGTTGATCATCACGTCGCAGTCGTGCATCGCCCAGTTGGATTCGTACATGCCGTGCATGCCGACCATGCCCAGCGACAGCGGATCCGAGCCGGGGAAGGCGCCGAGGCCCATCAGGGTCTGGGTGCAGGGGAAACCGGTCAGGCGGATGAAATCGACCAGCAGCTGGCAGGCCTGCGGACCGGAATTGACGCAGCCGCCGCCGATGTAGAACAGCGGCTTCTTGGCATTGGCCATCAGCTCGATCGCCTTTTCCACCTGCTGGCGGTCGGGGCTGGACCGGCGGATTGTAGCTGCGGTGCTTCTGGCCGGCATGGTTGACGTATTCGTATTTCGCCTGCTGCACGTCCTTCGGCAGATCGACCACCACCGGGCCGGGCCGGCCGGCCTTGGCCACGTAGAAGGCCTCGTGGATCTTGCGCGACAGGTCGCCGACCGACTTCACCAGGTAGTTGTGCTTGGTGCAGGGCCGGGTGATGCCGGTGGTGTCGGCTTCCTGGAAGGCATCGTTGCCGATCAGATGCGTCGGCACCTGGCCGGTCAGGCAGACCAGCGGGATGGAATCCATCAGGGCGTCGGTCAGGCCGGTCACCGCATTGGTGGCGCCGGGACCCGAGGTGACCAGGACCACGCCGACCCGGCCGGTCGAGCGGGCATAGCCCTCGGCCGCATGCACCGCCGCCTGTTCGTGGCGCACCAGGATGTGGCGGATCTGGTTCTGCTTGAACAGCGCATCATAGAGCGGCAGGACGGCACCGCCGGGATAGCCGAAAATGACCTCAACCCCTTGATCGATCAACGCTTTGACGATGATCTCTGCACCGGTGATCGGTTCCGTGGCCATGTCCCAAACCCTTCCAGCAGCCTTTTTCTCGGCCAAAAACAGCAGTCTGCGGCCCGAACTTCGAGCGGCAGCGGGCGCACCCTAGTAACTCACCTATTCAGGGTCAACAGGAAATCGCGAATATTCTGGCGTAATCCCGCATGATAACTTTGCGAAAATTTCATGGCTGGCGCGTCCGGCGATATGAAAATTGCGTCCGGGGCCTGGGTGCGGAACCAGGTCGACTGCCGTTTCGCATAGTTCCGGGTCGCCTGCCGGGCCGAAGCTGCCGCCGCTTCCAGGCCGACCGTCCCCGCCAAGACCTCGGCCAGTTCCCGGAAACCCAGGGCCTTGAACCCGGCCCCCGCCCGGCTTGCCGCCGGATAGCGCGCCAACGCCGCCCGGACCTCGTCGAGCGCACCCGCCGCCAGCATGGCATCGAAGCGCCGCTCGCAGGCCTCGTAGAGGGCCGGGCGTGGCGGCAGCACCACGAAGCTCTGGAAGCGCAGGAGCTCGCCCGCGGCGCTGCGCGGCGGCGTGCCGGGCTGCGTCTGCCACCAGGCCAGTGAGCGGCCAGTGGACTGGAGCACGTCCCAGGCCCGCATCACCCGCTGCCGGTCGTTGGGCTGCAGCCGCGCCGCCATCTCGGGATCGGCGGCGGCAAGGCGCGCATGCAGCGCGGCGGCGCCGTGTGCGGCGACCAGCTCCTGGGATGCCGCGCGCTGGGCAGCGGGAACTTCCGGGATCGGTGACAGGCCCTGGATCAGGGCCTTGAGATAGAGACCGGTGCCGCCGACCAGGATCGGCTGTCGATCTTGGACCAGGGCGCGGTGGATCTCGCCCAGCGCCAGCTCCGCCCAGCGGGCCGCGGTGCAGGCATCGTCGAGGGACAGCGTGCCATAGAGCCGGTGCGGTGCCGCCGCCCGGGAAGCGGCATCCGGCTGCGCGGTGAGGATCGGCAGGTCGCGATATACCTGCATCGAATTCTGCATTGATCACGGTGCCGTCGAGATCCCGCGCAAGCTCCAGCGCCAGGGCGGATTTGCCGCTGGCGGTGGGGCCGGCGATGACGATGACGGCACGCTCGCTCATGTCCCTCCAGCTTTCGTCTTGTGGCGGCGGAAGGCCTCGCCCATAGTGCCGCCCGCAACGGAATCCGAGCCGAGATGACCGCCATCCTGACCCTGGTCGCTGCCGAAGGCGACAGCCTCGCCGACCACCGCATCGCCGCCGCCGCCCGGGCTCTGGAAGCCGCCGGCGCCGCCCTCGGCACCCTGCACTGGCTCGCCCCCGGCCGTGCCGCGGATCTTCCCTTCGGTGGCCTCGCCCCCGAGGCGGCGCATCGCGCGGCCGCCGCGACGCTAGCCGATCTTCCGCTGGATTTCCATGCGCAGCCCGCGGCCAACCGGCGCAAGCGGCTGCTGCTCTCGGACATGGATTCCACCATCCTCACCAACGAGACGCTGGACGAGCTCGCGGATTTCGCCGGCATGAAGGACCGCATCGCCGCCATCACCGCCCGCAGCATGGCGGGCGAGATCGATTTCGCCGCCGCCCTCATCGAGCGGGTCGCCATGCTGGCGGATCTGCCGGAGGACGCCCTCGGCAAGACCGCCGCCGGCATGACCTATTCCAGCGGCGCCATGACCCTGGTGCGGACCATGCGCCGCCACGGCGCCTATACCGCGCTGGTCTCCGGGGGATTCCGCTATTTCACCGGCCTCGTCGCGCGCGAGGTCGGTTTCGATCTCGACCTCGCCAACGAACTGGAGATTGCCGAGGGCCGCCTGACCGGGCGCCTGGTCGGTGCCATCCTGGACCAGAACGGCAAGGCCAACGCGCTCAATCATCTCGCCGTCGAGCGCGGCCTGACCCCGGCCGATGCGGTGACGGTGGGCGACGGTTCCAACGACCTCGCCATGCTGCGCGCCGCCGGCCTCGGCGTCGCCTATCGCGGCAAGCCGATCCTGCGCCGCGAGATCCGCTGCCAGGTCAACCATGCCGACCTGACCGCCCTGCTCTATTTCCAGGGCTATGCGCGGGACGAGTTCGTCGCCTGAGCAGCCGGGACCCGGCGACCTCAGCTCTTGCCGATCTTCACCGCGACCCACTGGAAGTCGCCCTTGCGGTTGATCAGCAGGGTGACCACGCGATAGCCGTTGTCCTCGGCCGCCTTCACCCGGTCGCGGACGTCGTCGGGGGATTTCACCGCCTTCTGGTCGACCTCGACGATGACGTCGCCCTGCTGCAGATCCTTTTCCGCCGCCGGGCCGTTGGCGTCGATCGCCGTCACCACCACGCCTTCGGTATCGTCGGTGAGGTCGAAATCCTTGCGCACCTTCTCGGTGATCGCGGTGAGCTCGACGCCCAGGGCCTCGACCTTGGCGCCCTGCTCCGGCGCCTCCGGAGCGGCCGAAGCCGGCGCGGCGCTGGCCACCTCTTCGGCATCCGGAAACTCCGCCACCGTCGCCGTCAGCAGCACTTCCTTGCCCTGGCGCCAGACCACCACCGGTACCGACTTGTTGACCGGCGTTTCCGCCACCATCCGCGGCAGGCCGCGCATCTCGGTCACGTCGCGGCCGTCGAATTTCAGCACCACGTCGCCCTGGCGGATGCCGGCGGTCTCGGCCGGACCCTTCGGGCTGACGCTGGCGATCAGCGCGCCCTTGGCCTCGGGCAGGCGCAGGCCCTCGGCCAGTTCCGGGCTCACGGTCTGGATCCGCACGCCGATCCAGCCGCGCCGGGCATGGCCGAACTCCTGGATCTGGGCGATGATCGGCTTGGCGAGATTGGAGGGGATGGCGAAGCCGATGCCGACCGAGCCGCCGGAGGGCGAGAAGATCGCCGAATTGATGCCGACCACCTCGCCGTCCATGTTGAACATCGGCCCGCCGGAATTGCCGCGGTTGATCGAGGCGTCGGTCTGGATGAAGTCGTCATAGGGGCCGGCGCTGATGTCGCGCTGCCGGGCCGAGACGATGCCGGCGGTCACCGTGCCGCCGAGGCCGAAGGGATTGCCGATCGCCAGCACCCAGTCGCCGATCCGCATCTTCTCGGAATCGCCCCAGGACACGAAGGGCAGCTTCTTGCCGGCCTCGACCTTCAGCAAGGCGAGGTCGGTCTTCTCGTCGCGGCCGATCAGCTTGGCCTTGAACTCCTCGTTGTCGTGGGTGATGACGGTGATCTCGTCGGCATCCTCCACCACATGGTTGTTGGTCACCACATAGCCGTCGGCACCGATGATGAAGCCGGAGCCGAGCGACGTCGCCTTGCGCGGTTTCGGCCGGTCGCCTTCCTGGCGATCGAGGAACTGCTTGAACATGTCGTCCAGGTCCTCGACCTGGCTGTCGCCGGCGATCGTCTGGCTGGTCGAGATGTTGACCACGGCGGGCAGGGCCTTCTCGGCCAGATCGGCGAAGCTCTCCGGCGCCGAGCGCGCATGGGCGAGTTGCAGCGCGCCGAGGCCCAGGAGGATGGCAAGGCCGGCGACCCGGAGGACGCGGTGCAGCGGGCGCGGATCGGCGGCGCGGGCCAGGATCCTGGATCGACCGAATGGCTTTGGGGACACGTCTCATACTCCATTGTCGCGGGCGGGTACGGCCGGCTGCGCGGCGCAGCCACTATACCCCATTATACGACCTTGCCAGCCGCCCCGACCACCGTCCGCATCACGTTCGCGTCAGGCGGATTGCAGCGGTCCGCTGCGGCGGCCCAGATCCCCTCCCGTGTCCGGGAGGGGGTTGCGGAGATGGTCCCGCCGGGACCGCGCTATTTCGCCGGCGCCTTGCCGATCTCGGTGCCGAAATAGCGGAAGAAATCGCCGGTCGGGGAGCCGACGAAGGTGGTGTTGTCGCCGCCCAGCCCCTGGCGCATCGCTTCCAGCGAGCGGTAGAAGTCGAAGAACTTCGGATCCTTGCCATAGGCCTCGTTGTAGACCCGCGTCGCCTCGGCATCGCCTTCGCCGCGCAGGATCGCGGCCTGGCGCTGCGCCTCGGCGAGCGTCACCACGCGTTCCTTGTCGGCTTCGGCCCGCATCTGCAGCGCCTTGTTGCCGCCCTCGGCGCGGGTCTTCGCCGCCTGCTGCGCACGCTGGGTCCGCATCTGGTTGAACACCGCCTCGCTGTTGGCGGCCGGCAGGTCGACGCGCTTGAAGCGCACGTCGATGATGCGGATGCCATAGGGGGCGGCCGCCTGCCGGGTCAGCTCGGTGGTGATCTCGGTCATCAGCACGGCGCGCTGCGGCGTCAGGATGTTGGTCATCGGCGTGCTGCCGATGACCGACCGCAGGGTCGAGCCCAGGACCGAGCGGATCTGTCCCTCGGCATTCACCGTGGTCTTGCCGACCTGGTAGAAGGTGAGCGGCTGGTCGATCTGGTAGCGCACGAAGGCGGAGATCACCACCCGCTTCTGGTCGAGCGTCAGCAGTTCCTGCGTCGGCGCATCGAAGTTCAACACCCGCTTGTCGAGCTTCACCACGTTCTCGACGAACGGCCATTTGAAATAGAGGCCTGGCGCAGTGATCGAGGTCTGCGGATTGCCAAGCCGCAGGACGATGGCATTCTCGCTCTGGTGCACGGTGAAGGCCGACATCGTCAGCAGGATCGCGCCGAGCACGATGACGACGGTGGCGCTGAGCATGACGCGGTTCATTGCGATGCTCCCGACGGGGCTGCCGTCTGTCCATCACCCGCCGCCGCCGGGGGTGCCGGCGGCTGCGCCTTCTTCAGCAGCTGGTCCAGCGGCAAATAGGGTACGGCACCCGGGCCGGACGCCGAGGGATCGAGGAGGATCTTGTTCATGTTGCCGAAAATGCTGCTCATGGAATCGAGGTAGAGCCGGCGCTCGGTCAGTTCCGGGTTCAGCCGGTACTGCTCGTAGACCGACAGGAAGCGCTGGGCGTCGCCTTGGGCGATGGCGACCTTCTGGGCCTTGTAGGCTTCCGCCTCGCGGACCATCTGCACCGCCTGGCCTTCGGCCGCCTGGACCACCTTGTTCTGGTAGGCCAGCGCCTCGTTGATGGCGCTGTTGGCGTCGTTGCTGGCGCGCTGCACGTCGCGGAACGCCTCGAGCACGTCCTGCGGCGGGCCGACGTCCTGGGTCGAGATCTGCTCGATGGCGATGCCGGCGTGATAGGAATCCAGCATCTTCTGCGCCAGTTCCGTCGCCTTGCTTTCGACCTCGCCGCGCAGGGTGGTGGTCAAGGGCTGGAAGTCGTTCTGCCCGATGATCTCGCGGATCGCCGCCTCGACCGCGTTCTTCACCGATTCCTCCGGATCCTTGATCTCGAAAAGATACTGCTGGACCTGCTCGACCCGGACGCGCCAGAGCACCACCGCCTTGATGTCGATGATGTTCTCGTCCTTGGTCAGCATCAGGCTTTCTTCCTGCACCTCGGCCCCGCCGTTGCTGCGGAAGCCGATTTCGGTGCGATAGCGGGTCGAGACGTCGGGCGTCTCCACCTCGCCGATCGGCGAGGGCCAGTTCCAGTGCAGGCCCGACCCGGTCTGGCCGCGATAGGCGCCGAAGACCAGGTTGACGCCGACCTGGCTGGGATCGACGACATAGAAGCCGGTGGCGAGCCAGAGCGCCAGGGCGGCGACGCCGATGAAGGCCAGGGCCCGGCCGGAGCCGAAGCCGCCGGGCAGGATCGACTTCATCCGGTCCTGGCCGCGCCGCAGCATCTCCTCGAAATCGGGGGGACGGTTGCCGCCGCCGCTGCCGCCCGGGCGGTTCCAGGGGCTGTTGCCGCCGCCCCCGCCCCACGGGCCGCCGGAGCCGCCCTGATTGTTCCAAGCCATCGAATACCCCGAAATGGTGATCAGTGAGTGGTGTGGATGAACCGGTCGGGCCCTGGCCCGTTTTATTCGTTAACCCATTGGCCGGTCGGTGGTTTGCAAAAGCTGTTAAGGCCTTATATGACACAGACGCCGCTACCGCAACGCAGTGCGCGCCGCGGGCGCCCGCCGTGGAACGGGTCATATCGGAACCAAATCGAGGAAAATCAAGCATGCCGGCCGTCACCGAAGCGCAAATTCTGGCCGCCCTGAAGTCCGTCGCCGCCCCCGGCGGCGGCGACATCGTCGGCGCCGGGCTGATCTCCGGCCTCGCCGTCCGCGACGGCCATGTCGGCTTTTCGATCGAGGTCGACCCTCGGCAGGGCCCGACCCTCGAGCCCCTGCGCAAGGCGGCGGAGAAGGCGGTGGATGCCCTGCCCGGCGTGCTTCAGCGTCACCGCGGTCCTCACCGCCCATCGCGGCGCCCCGACCGCGGCCGCACCATCCGCCGCACCGCAGGGGACACCGGGGGCGGCACCGGGAACGGCACCGGCCCGGACCGGCGGCGGCAAGCCGAACGTGCCGGGAATTGCCCACATCATCGCGGTTGCCAGCGGCAAGGGCGGAGTCGGCAAGTCCACCGTCGCGGTCAATCTCGCCCTCGCCTTCAAGGCGGCGGGCCTCAAGGTCGGGCTGATGGACGCCGACATCTACGGCCCGTCGCAGCCGCGCCTGATGGGGATCAGCGGCAAGCCGCAGAGCCTGGACGGCAAGCGCCTGGAACCGATGCAGAATTTCGGCATCAAGGTGATGTCGATGGGCTTCATGATCGCCGAGGACACGCCGATGATCTGGCGCGGGCCGATGGTGATGAGCGCCATCAACCAGCTGCTGCGCGAGGTGAACTGGGGCGAGCTCGACGTCCTGGTCTGCGACCTGCCGCCGGGCACCGGCGATGCCCAGCTCACCATGGCGCAGTCGGTGCCGCTGTCCGGCGCGGTCATCGTCTCGACGCCGCAGGACATCGCGCTCCTCGACGCCAAGCAAGGGCCTCAACATGTTCCGGAAGGTCGACGTGCCGGTCCTCGGCATCGTCGAAAACATGAGCTATTTCAACTGCCCGCATTGCGGCCAGCGCAGCGACATCTTCTCCCATGGCGGCGCCCGCCTGGAGGCCGAGCGCAGCGGCGTCGATTTCCTCGGCGAGATCCCGCTCGACATCCGCATCCGCGAGACCTCCGACAGCGGCCAGCCGATCGTGGTCTCCGACCCGGCCTCGCCGCACAGCGCCGCCTTCCGTGCCATCGCGGAGAAGGTCTGGGGCAAGCTGGGCGTCGACGCCGCAGCGCGCCGCGCCGCGCATCATCCTGCAGTGATGCGGGCCGCGGAGATCGAATTTTACTGAGTTATTTCAGGATTCTAACCAGGTTGTATCGGCAACCTGGCCGGGCCTAGTCGCGGCTCTCGATCACCGCCATCAACTCGGCCCATTCCCGCTTGCCGAGACCGCTGGTTTCCACGCTGACCGCCTCGCCCTTCATCATCCGCTTCATCACGCCAAGGGCGCCCCTGGAGAGGGTGACGGCATTCAGCCGGTGCTGCTCGAAGGCCTCGTAGGTGAGCGGCGTCCAGCGCTTCAGCACGTCGAGCATCGCCTCGGCATAGACCCGGATCTCGAATTGCGCATGCGGATCGGCGCGCAGGCTGAGGAAATGCATGAAGTTGTGGAGATCGATCTTCCAGTACCACTGGGTATAGAAATTCAGGCTGAGATTCATCCGCGCCAGCTCGCGCGCCAGGCCCTCGCGGTCGGCATCGACCCGGCTGCCGTCCTCGCGCTCGTTCAGCATCTCGGCATAGTGGTCGTAGACCTGGGTCGAATCCGATTTCAGGATGTCGAGCACCCGCGCCGCCTCCGCGCCCTGCAGGACGTCGCCGCGGCCCTGCCGGTTGGCGGCGGATTGCGCGGCGAGCTGTTCCGGCGCCGGAATATAGAATTCACGGTCCAGAATCGAGTAGCGCGCGGAATATTCGTTCACATTGGCGGTGCGATGGCGGATCCACTGGCGCGCGACGAAGATCGGCAGCTTCACGTGGAACTTGATTTCGCACATCTCGAAGGGAGTCGAGTGGCGGTGCCGCATCAGATAGTGGATGAGGCCCTTGTCCTCGCTGACCTTCTTGGTGCCCTTGCCGTAGGAAACCCGCGCCGCCTGGACCACCGCGTTGTCGTCGCCCATGTAGTCGATGACCCGGACGAAGCCGTGATCCAGCACCGGCAGCGCCTGGTAGAGGATCTCCTCCAGCGCCGGGGCGACCGGCCGGCGGGTCGGCTGGTTCTCGGTGCGCAGGCGGTCGATTTCCGACTGCTGGTCGGCGGTAAGCGGCATGGACTCGGGCCCGTCATCAGAGATGGCTCAGGCGGCCCTTATGCCCGGATTCGCCACCTCAAACAACCTTGGCGCAAGCCCTTGGAAATCCAGTGCAATCGCCCGCCTCGCCCTAGTTGCCCGGCGCCGTCGCCAGCACCAGTACCGGATCGTCACGGTAGAGTCCGGGGAACAGCTGTTTGAGATCGTCGACCTTGGGCAGGTCGTTGAAGACGATATAGGGATGGGTGGGATTGAGGGCGAGGAAGTCCTGATGATAGCCCTCGGCCGGATAGAAGGTCCGGCCGGGTTCGATGGTCGTGACGATGGTCGCGTCGAAGGCATGGGCGGCATTCAGCTGATCGATATATGCCTCGGCGACCCGCGCCTGTTCTGCGCTGGTCGGGAAGATGGCCGATCGGTACTGCGAGCCGCTATCCGGCCCCTGGCGGTTGAGTTCGGTCGGGTTGTGGGCGACCGAGAAATAGATCTGCAGCAGCTTGCCGGTGCTGACCTTCCGCGGATCGAAGGTGATTTCGACGGATTCGGCGTGCCCGGTGTCGCCGTTGCTCACCATCTCGTAATGGGCCGTCCCCGCTTCGCCGCCGGCATAGCCGGAGACCGCGCGAGTGACGCCGTCGACGTGCTCGAACACGCCCTGCACGCCCCAGAAGCATCCGCCGGCAAGGACGATGGTCTCGCTGCCGGCCGGGTTCGGCGGCTCGTCGAGCGCAGGCGCCGGGATGACGCGCGCATCGGCGGCGGCGGGCGTCTGCACCGCGAGCGACAATCCGCCGAGGAGGATCGCGGCGACGGCACCCAAGGCGAGCGGTGCGAGAAATCTAGGCATGATTCTTCTCCAGACAGTAGGTGACGGATCAGGGTTATCAGGCCGTGGCGGGCTTGAAGCCCAGCGCCACGCCATTCATGCAGTAGCGCAGGCCTGTGGGTCTGGGCCCGTCGTCGAAGACATGGCCGAGATGACCGCCGCAGCGCCCGCACCGCACTGCGGTCCGGGTCATGAAGAGACTGCTGTCTACGATCTCGTCGACGGCACCGTCCAGCGCCGCCCAGAAGCTGGGCCAGCCGGTGCCGCTGTCGAATTTCGTCGCCGAGGCAAAGAGATCCTGGTCGCAGCCGGCGCAGGTGAAGGTGCCGCTGCGGTCTTCGTGCAGCAGCGGGCTGGTGAACGGCGCCTCGGTCGCTTCCTGGCGCAGCACGGCAAATTGATCGGGCGTCAGGAGCTTGCGCCACTCCGCGTCGGTGTGGGTGACAGCGAAATTCTCCTCGGCCATGGCGCGGCGCGGTCGGGACCGACCGCCGAACAGGGCCGCCGCCAGGCTCAGTGCCGAGCCGGTCAAAAGCCATCTTCTGGTGGGCATCGAATAGCCTCGCTGCTGACGGGGACACCTGCGCTCACCCGGGCTATTCGCTCATATCGGTCTTCGGGTTTCGCTATATCAAGCCGGGAATGCCGCCGGTCACGCATCCGTGACCGGGATGCGCGGCGGATTGCCGGCTCAGCCGCGCCAGAACGGCTTCCCGGCCTCGCAGTCGACATCGGCGCGGGTGAGGCCGATGTCACGGAGGAGATTGTCGTCGAGGGTGGCGAGGGCGAGGCGCTGGCGGCGGCGCTCGGCCCAGGCCGCGGCGCCCTGCAGCAGGCCGGCGAGGCGCGCGCCGAGGCCGCGGGCTTGCCGGCTGCGGCGGGTTGCGGGAGCGATTCCTGCCTGGATCGTCATCTTCGGTCTCCTCAAGGATGGGCTTCGCGATCGGGACCGAGCCTAGAGCCCCTCCCGGGCCGAGGTTTCACGCGATGGTGTAGCGTCCGGGCGCGGAAATGCCGATGATGGTGCCATGATCGGCATCCCGAACATGGCAGCAATGGCCGCGCTGATCGCCGACCCGGTGCGGGCGGCGATGCTCTATGCCCTGATGGACGGCAGTGCCCGCCCGTCGAGCGATCTCGCGCACCTGGCCGGCGCCTCGCCCCAGGCGGCGAGCAACCACCTGGCGAAGCTGCTGGATGGCGGGCTCCTCAAGGTGAAGGCCGTCGGGCGCCGGCGGCTCTATGCCCTGCGCGGACCGGCGGTGGCCGCGGTGCTCGAGGCGCTGATGGCCGCCAGCGGTGCGCCCGAGGCCCGCGGCCAGCGCATCGATCCCGCCCTGAAACAGGCGCGGCGCTGCTACGACCACCTGGCCGGCAGCAGCGGCGTCGCGGTGCTGAAGGCCCTGGTCGGCGGCAACTATCTCGCCGCAGACCTCGACGGCTATCGGCTGACGGAGAAGGGCCGCACCTGGTTCGCGGCCGCCGGCGTCGATCTGGCGGCGGCGGAAGCCGCCAGCCGCACCTTCGCCCGCCCCTGCATGGACTGGACCGAGCGGCGCTCGCATCTGGCGGGTGCGCTGGGCGCCGGATTGCTGACGGCGCTCACCGAAGCGGGCTGCGTCCGGGCGACCGAGATCCCGCGCGCCCTGGCGATCACCCCCAAGGGCCGGGCGTTCCTGAGGACGTCCCTGGGGATCGCGTTCTAGCGGCCGAGGTCCCGTCCCGAATATTCGCCGGATCCGCCCAAGCTCATGGGTCCCCGGGCCAAGCCCGGGGATGACGGGAGGGGTGCGGGATGACGGGAGGGGTGGCGGTATGACGGGGAGAGGCGCCGGGGCCGCACCCCCTTTTGATTCCAGGGAAAGCAGCCTATATTAAGAATTGTCGGGAGACCGACTATGGCGATAAACGCTTTGCGGAATAAGCGTTGCGGACCCGGGGGCGGTACCCGGCGCCTCCACCAATTCGCCGGCTTTCGTTCCGGATCAGGAACTTAGGCCGGCCCTGCGGGGGCGAAATAGGCTCGACGCGCGTGGTAAAGACAAAGCTTTTGCTCGGCATGGTTCCGCCGTTATCGGGCCAATCCTAGAGATGCCAACGACAACGTTGCATCCGATCTGCGTCTGGCGGCCTAATAGCCCTCACGGGCTATAAGCTTCTGACATAGAACGCGGTCCGGGGGGCGCCGGGCAACAGAAGGCCCCCCACTTGCTGCTGCACCGAGAAGATCCCGCATGGACACCGGTGGACGCGACGGAACGGTTCGGAATTTGGACCGTTGACGCTGAGGGGGATACGGGTCGCACAGGTTGCTTCGGGCTATCCCGCCCGGAGGCCGGCACCTTCAGGGGGAGATGGGCTTCGCCATGGCGAAGGATTGGCTCAGATACGATCAGATCGTCGAGCGCCAGCTCCGCGGCGTGGTGCGCTATGTGCTGGCCGAGGTCTCTGCCAACGGCCTGCCCGGCGACCATCATTTCTACATCACCTTCAAGACCGGGCATCCGGGCGTATCGATGTCGCCGCACCTGAAGGCGCAATATCCGCATGAGATGACCATCGTGCTGCAGCACCAGTACTGGGGTCTGGAAGTGCTGGAGGATTCGGTCACCGTGACGCTGAGCTTCGGCGGCCGGCACGAACGCCTGCAAGTGCCCTTCGCCGCCGTCGTCAGCTTCGCCGATCCGTCGGTCAAGTTCGCGCTGCAGTTCGAGGCCAGCAGCCAGGACGGCGAAGGCGAGGACGAGGCCGAGGGCGACGAGGAGAACTTCGAGAACGATGACACCCTCCAGGCCGGCCGGGCCAAGCCGGCGAAACAGGGTCACGGACTGCCGCGCGATCTCAACGACCTGCCGCCGGTGGCGTTGAAGCCCGGCATCGGCCGCACCAATTCCGCGAAGGCGGAAAGTGCCAAGGTCGAGCCGCGGGAAAAGACGGTGGAGCGCAGCGACGAAGCGCGCGATGCCGGCGCCGAGAAGAGCGGCACCGTGGTGGCGCTCGACAGTTTCCGCAAGAAGCAGTAGACGCCGCATCCGCAACGCCGCGCTTGTTGCAGCGACGCAACAGATTTGTGACATTCATCACGCGCCGGCGCTTGCCTGCTTGACGCGAATCCCATGCCTCAGTATTTTGCGCCCACCTCTCAATCAAGGAGGAGGACGTCGAATGACCATTTATACCATGCAGGGCTCAGCAGAAGCCTGAGTTTCGATGTCGGCGGACGCCCCGCGGGCGTCGCGCAGCTCTTTGATTTTCCTGGAACAGTCTAGAACCCAAGACTACCGCTGACGACGGCGACGTCGGATGTGTCCGTGGATTCCACCGTGGGATCCATGGGCAGTCAACTCCCATCGTCACTGTTCCCCGATCGAAGGCCGCACGACGCGATCCGTTACCCCCGCAGGGCAACGCTGCCGTCGAGAATCGAATTGTCGTCAACCCGCCATCATCGCCGGTCGCGCGCCCGAAAAAGGTCGTTCGACGGAACGGGAGAGTCTGTCCCGAACGTACGGCCAGCGGTGAAGGCACATCGGTAAATGGAGATCAACATGCCGATCCATGTGAATACCTGGAACTATCTCTTCCGTCGCTGGCTGTCGCGGGATCAGGCCTTCCTGCCCTTGACCGCCGTCGACAAAAAATCTGACCGCAAGGGCGACCGGGCGGACAGACGGCCAAGACGCGGTCAAGCGCCTCCCATGCAGGCGGCCAATCTCTCGGCGCATCTGCGCCGGGACATCGGGCTGGACCCGCACTAAGGCGCCCCGCCTCGCGCGATCCTGCGGGATCGCGCGAGGCCCGCTTCCCATTTCCCTGCGCCGGCGGGGAAAATCCGCTAGGATTCCGCCCGGACCGGAACAACGGCGAGCCGATGGCATGAGCGAAGAGTCCATTGCAAGGCTGATCAAGGCCCTCGACGCCAGGCTGGCGCCGCTGGGACATTTCCGCGCCAGGCGGATGTTCGGCGGGCATGGCCTCTATCTCGACGACACCATCTTCGGCCTGATCATCTGGGACCGGCTCTGGCTCAGGGTCGATGATCGCAACCGGGCCGATTTCGAGAAGGCCGGGATGGAACCCTTCACCTATGAGCGCGAGGACGGCCGGCAGATCTCGATGACCTACTGGTCCTGCCCGCCCAAGGTGCTGAAGGATGCCGCGCTGTTGCGCGACTGGGTGGCGAAGGCAAAGGCGGCCAGCGCCGAGCGAAAGACCGCGGCGCGCAAGAAGCCGCCGAGAAAGAAGCCCGCAGGGACGAATCCGTTCCTGTAGCTGCGACGATCGCGAAGACCTCCGCCCTCCCCTTCCCCGCCGGGCGGAATCCCGGTAAAACCGTTGCATCGCAGCATTTCTCCGGAGGAATCTCATGGCCAAGGGCCCGTCGAAGACCAACGGGGCGACCCGCGTCGAATCCGATTCGATGGGACCGATCGAGGTGCCGGCCGATAAGCTCTGGGGGGCGCAGACCCAGCGCAGCCTGCAGAATTTCCGCATCGGCGGCGAGCGCATGCCGGAAGGGCTGATCCGCGGCTTCGGCCTGCTGAAGCAGGCGGCGGCCGAAGCCAACATGAAGCTCGGCAAGCTCGACAAGAAGCTGGGCAAGGCGATCGTCGCGGCGGCGGGAGAGGTCGCCGACGGCACCCTGGCGGCGCATTTTCCCCTCGTGGTCTGGCAGACCGGCTCTGGCACCCAGACCAACATGAACATGAACGAGGTGCTGGCCAACCGCGCCAATGAGATGCTCGGCGGCAGGCGCGGCGAGAAGAAGCCGATCCATCCCAACGACCAGGTGAACTACGGCCAGTCGTCGAACGACAGCTTTCCGACCGCCATGCACATTGCCGCCGTCCAGCAGATCAACAAGGACGTGCTGCCGGCGCTCGCGCATCTCCACGCCGCGCTGGACAAGAAGACCAGGGAATTCGCCAAGATCATCAAGATCGGCCGTACCCATCTGCAGGACGCGACGCCGGTGACGCTGGGCCAGGAATTCTCCGGCTATGCGGCGCAGGTGAAGAGCGGCATCGAGCGGGTGAAGAGCTGCCTGCCGCATCTCCTCGCCATTCCCCAGGGCGGCACCGCGGTCGGGACCGGGCTCAATGCCGCCAAGGGGTTCGACAAGCTGGTCGCCGCCGAGTTGAAGAAGCTGACCGGGTACAATTTCGTCGCCGCCAGGAACAAGTTCGAGGGGATGGCCGCCCACGACGCCTTCGTCGAGATCTCCGGCGCCTACAACGTGCTGGCCTGCTCGCTGATGAAGATCGCCAACGACATCCGGCTGCTGGGCTCGGGGCCGCGCTCGGGCCTGGCCGAGATCAACCTGCCGGAGAACGAGCCCGGTTCCTCGATCATGCCGGGCAAGGTCAATCCGACCCAGGCCGAGGCGCTGACCATGGTGGCGGCGCAGGTGATGGGCAACAACGTGGCGGTGACCGTCTCCGGCGCCAGCGGCCACCTGGAACTCAACGTCTTCAAGCCGGTGATCATCCACAACGTACTGCAGTCGGGAAAGCTGATCGCCGATGCCTGCATGAGCTTCACCGACAATTGCGTGGTCGGGATCACGCCCAACCTGCCGCGGATCAAGCAGTCGCTGGACCAGTCGCTGATGCTGGTGACGGCCCTCAACACCCATATCGGCTACGACAATGCCGCGAAGGTGGCGAAGAAGGCGCATAAGGAAGGCACCAGCCTGAAGCAGGCGGCGCTCGCCCTCGGCCTGCTGACCGCGGCGCAGTTCGACCAGTGGGTCCGCCCGGAGGACATGCTGGGGCCGAAATAGGGCCGCATCGGCACCGCGGGGACGCCGATGCCCTCGCCCACCGAACTGCAGAAGCATTCGGTGACCATCGCCGGGCATCGCACCAGCGTGACGCTGGAGGCGGCGTTCTGGGCGCGGCTGAAGGCGATCGCCGAACGGCGCGGCACCACGATGGCGCGGCTGATCGTCGAGGTCGACCGGCGCCGTGCCGAGGATCCGGCGGCACCCAACCTCTCCAGCGCCGTCCGGGTCTTCGTGCTCGAAGCGGAGTCCAGCCAGAATTGACGGCATAGCCGGCGACGGTTGCCATCGCCGGGTGCCGCCGCTAATTGCCGCCGCTAATTGCCGGTGGCGCCCGGTTCCAGGGCCGGCGTATCAACCGGCGGAATCACGTCCGCCGGTGCGGGTTCTGCCGGTGCGGGTTCTGCCGGGGCGGGTGCGGCCTCGACCGGAGCCGGGGCGACCTCGACCGGGGCCGGGGCGGCTTCCACCGGAGCCGCGGGGGCGGCACCGGGTTCTGGCACCGGTGCAGCGTCGACGGGCGCCGCTTCAACGGGTGCCGTATCGACAGGTGCCGGGGCGGCCTCGACCGGCGCCGGTGCCGGCTCGGGCGTCGCCTCGACGGGTGCCGCAGGTGCCGCGCCAGGCGTGGCGGCCGGCACGGATTCGGGTACCGCCAGCGGGGCGGATTCCGGTACCGCTTCGGGTACCGCCTGGGGCAGGACGCCGCTGGCGCCGGGCTCAGCCGGTGCCGCGGCGGGCGCTGCGGGGGCGGCCGCGGGCGCGGTCACGTTGTTCTGCTTCTTGGTGTTCAGGCCGGGGATCTGGACGCCGGGAACCTGAATGCCGCCCGGAAGCTGCAGGCCGGGCGCCTCGGCACCAGCCGGAGGCGGCGCACCGCCGCCCAGCACGTTGCCGAGACCGGGGACCTTGTTCAGGCCGGGGATGGCGCCGAGGGCGCCGCCGACGGCGCTGCCCGCGGTGCCGCCGAGGCCCGGAAGATTGAGCCCGGGCACACCGATGGCGCCGGCCGGACCGGCGGCGCCGTTGCCGGTGAAGGCCGGTTTCGGCGAATCCACCGGACCGGTCAGGTTGATGCTCATGAAGGCCTGCTGGGCGCCGGCGCCATAGAGATCGACCAGCAGCTTCAAGACCCAGGCACCGAGATCGACCTGGCCCGTGGCCCGGCCCGAGGCGCGGGGATTGACGAAGCTGGTGTCCTGGGTGTCGAGCACGCCCTGGGCGATGTTGAAGGTGCCGCTCACCTGGTTGTCGACGCCGGTGAAGGAGGAGACCACGCCGTTGATGGTCTGGGTGACGCCCTGGATCGCCTTCACCTTCTGGCCGAGCACGCCGAGGAGCGCCGAGCCGACCTGCTGCTCGACCTTGCCGATGATGAGGATGGTGCCGTTGAGATCGCCCTTGCCGGTGAGCGAGCGTACCAGGGCCGCCTGCGAGGCGCCGCTGCCGACCGCCGCGAGGTTGAGCGAGAGCGGCCCCTTCACCTGGCTGCCGGCGATGCCGCCGCCGAGCAGCTGGCCGATCTGCAACTGCTGGATCGCTACCTTGGCGTCCACCGCCGGGGTGCCACGGCCGTTGACCGTGGTGCCGGAAAGGTCGAAGCCGCCGCCATAGATCTTGCCGGTCAGGGTGTTCATGCTGAGGACGCCGTCCTTCAGCTTGATCCTGGCGGTGAGGTCGTCGATCCGCTTGTCGGGCAGGATCAGCGACGCCGCCTGGAAGTCGATGTCGGCGTCCTGCTTGTCGAGGGCGGAGAGGTCGAGCGGCTCCTCGGACCAGGGTGACCCGCCGGAACCTCCGCCGCCGCCGCCCGAGCTCTTGGCCTTCGGCGCCGGTGCCATGAAGGGCACCAGGTTGACCGTGCCGCCGGAGAGATTGGCCCGGATATAGGGGCGCCCGGAACTGGCGTCGTAGTCGCCGGTGCCGGTGATGCTGGAATCGCCCCATTTGGCGTCGAGCTGGCTCAGCTTCGCCTGCCTGGTGGTGCCCGCCGCCTTCACCGCCAGCGCCAGCGGCCCGGCCTTGGCGCCGGAACTCGGCAGATCGGCCATGGCAAGGAGCTGGGTGAATTCCGGATGATTGGCCTTGATGGTGAGGTCGAAGGCCATCGGGTCGGCCTTGGCCTTGATGTTGCCGGCGACCTTCGCGGTGCCGCCGATGCCGCTCAGATTGAGGTCGAGGTTCATGTTGTCGGCACTGCCCTTCAGCGTGCCGGCAACCGCGAGTTCGCCCATCGCCTTGGCCTTGGGCCCGGCGAGGCCGGCCATCTGCAGGATCGGCGCCGGCTTGCTGGCCTTGAGATCGAGCACGGTATCGACCTGCGGCGCCGAGGAGATGCCGGTCACCTTGCCGGACAGCTTGCCGCTGCCGCCGACGCCGCCGATCGAGAGATTGACGTCATAGGTGAGGTCGTCGGCGCCGCTCTGGGCGGTGCCGGCGAAGGCGACGGCGCCCAGCTGCTTCGCCGCATCGACCGGGCCGCCGGTCAGCGCCACCAGCGAGGCCACGTCCTTCGCCTTGATGTCGAAGGTGGAATTGACTCGCGGGATGCCGCCGGAGAGAAGCCCCGCCGCGCTGCCCTTCGCGGTGCCGTTCAGCCCGACGCCGGCCATCGACATGGCGACATCGTAGGAAACGTCGTTGAGGGTACCGGCGGCGCGGCCCTTCAGCGCCAGGGCGCCGAACTTGCCCGGCGGCTGGGCGCCCATGCCGGCCATCTGCAGAACCCGACCGGCATCCTTGGCGGTGATGTCGAAGGCGGTGTCGAATTTCGGGCTGCCCTTGAGATCGGTCACCTTGCCGGCGATCGCCCCCTTGCCGCCCATCAGGTCCTTCACCGAGAGGTCCTTGATGTCGAGGGTGCCGTCCTTCAGCCCGACCAGGACATGAAGGCCGTTGATCTGCTGCTGGTTGAGGGTGAGGCTGCCGGCCTTCAGCTCGATATTCGCATCGAGATCGCCGAGCGGCGCCAGGGCCTTCAGCGGATTGTCCGCGGTCTTGGCGCCGGCGCCGGTATCGCCCGCGGCGGCGGCGGCCGGCTTGGCGGCGGCCGGCAGGTAGCCGTCGACGTTCAGCTTGTCGACCGAGAGGCCGATGCCGAAGGCCATGCGCTTGCGCTTGGCGCCGTCGGGCAGGGCGACGATCACGCCGCCGGAGAGTTTCGAGGAATCCAGCTGGGCGGCAATGTCGGCCAGCTCCACCTGGGTCGGGGTGTAGTTGAGCCGGCTGGTCAGAGCCAGCTTCCGCAGCCGGTCGCCGGGCACCGCCGCGACCGCGCCCTTGGCGAAAGTATCGACCAGCTCGCGCAGGTTGTCGGAATTCGCCTTCACCGCGCCGATGAAGCTCGGCTGGCCGTCGCGCGGCGCCAGGATGCCGGAGAGGGTGAAGGCGGTATTCCCGGGAAGCTGCGCCGAGAGCTGGCTCACCTCCACCTGGCCGTCCTTCAGCTGTGCCACCAGCTTGGTGGCGTCGATCGACTTGCCGCGATAGGCGATCTGGGCGATGCCGACATTGAGATTGGCGGTGACGTCCTTGGGCAGGGTGAAGCCGACGGCCTTGTCGGCGGGGGCTTGCGCCGGGGCCGGGGTCGGGGCTTGGGCCGGTTCCGCCGGGGCGGCGGTGGCCGCCTCGGCTGCCGGCAGCAGCTTGTCGAGATCGATCCGCACGATGTTGATGTTGGCCTCGGCCTCGGTCGTGGCCCCGAAGGTCGCCGCCACGTCGCCCTTGCCGGAGACGTCGCCGTAGGTGAAGGACAGTTCCTTCACCGCGGCCGCGGTCTTGCCGGCGGTGATCGAGCCGCTGATCGAGAAGCCCTGTGCCAGGGCCGCCGGCTGGGTCTTCTCATCGACCCCGGCGATCACCGCGCGCAGCTTGGCGATGCTCTCGCCCTTGCCGCTCAGCCGGCCGGTCACGATGGGCTTCGCCGGGTCGCTGGCGGCGGCGGGATCGGCCTGGCCGCTGAAGCCGAGTTCGGCCTTGGCCTCCTCGATGCTCAGCGTGACGTCGATCGGCAGCGGCTGCGCCGGATCGAGCTTGCCCAGCTTCAGGGCGAAGGCGAGCGCCGTGCCGAAGGTCTTCAGGTCGCCCTTGGCCTCGAACGGCCCCTGCAGGCTGGCGAGAGCGAGATCGACGTTCACGTTCTCGACCTTCTGCTCGGTATCGGCGCCGATATCGCGGTAGATTACGGTGCCATCCTCGATCGTCGCGCTGTCGATGGCGACATCGAAGCTCCCGGACCCGCCGCCGGCCTGGGCCGGGGCGGATTCCGTCGCGGTCGCCGCGCCCGCATCGGCCGCCGGCGCGAACTCCCAGTTGCCGCGGCCGTCAGCCAGCTTCTCCAGGACGATCACCGGCTTCTCCAGCACGATGCTCTCGATCTTCACCTTTCCGGAGAGCAGGGGCATCAGCGCCACCCTGATCCGGGCGGTCGCGAGTTCCGCCATGTTGGCGGCCTTGCCGCCCGCCGCATTGCCGAATTTCAACCCCTCGACCGAGACCGAGGGCGTGGGCAGCAGGGAGAGCGAGATGTCGCCGTCGATCGTCAGGTCGCGGCCGGTCGCCGCCTTGGCCTTCTCGGCGATCAGGGACTTATAGGTGTTGAGGTCGATGAAGAAAGGCGCGACCAGGGCCGCAACGATCACCAGGGCTACGATTCCGCCCAGGATCATGCCGAATTTCTTCATGCTCGCGCTTCCTTCTGGTTGTCCCGGCTGGTCGCCCCGGCTGGTAATCCCCGGTGCCTATCTGGTCGTGCCGTCCCGGCGCATCGACGGCTATCCTGCCGCTTGCCCGCATTATCGCCGTGGGAGAGAATGCGGGGCAAGGCGTTCCTCGCCGGAATCCGGTGAATTCTTCACGAGGCCGACGTGGCTGAGATTGTCAATCTTAACAGGTTTCGCAAGGCCCGCACCCGCAGCGAAGAAACGGAACGCGCCCGCGAGAATCGCATCCGGCACGGCCGGACCAAAGCGGAAAAGGCCAACGACCGCCGGGCAGCGGAACGCCGCGACAGCGAGATCGCCGGGAAGAAACTGGACGGCTCCGAGGAATAGCGAAGCGACACAGCCTCACCCCGCGCCGATCAGGGCCAGCCATTCGTCTTCGGTCAGGGTCTTCACGCCAAGCTCGGCGGCCTTCCTGGCCTTCGATCCGGCATCGGCGCCGACCACCAGGTAGTCGGTCTTCGACGACACCGAGCCCGCCACCTTGGCGCCGAGCGCTTCGGCCCGTGCCTTGGCTTCGCTCCGCGTCATCTTCTCAAGGGTGCCGGTGAAGACGACCGTCTTGTCGGATACCGCGCTGGTGACGCCGGCCGGCGCCAGAGCATCCTCCACCTCGACCAGCGCCGCCAGCTTGTCGACCACGGTCCGGTTGTGCGGCTCGGCGAAGAACTCCACCAGGTCCTCGGCGATCGAGGTGCCGATCTTGCCGATGGTCAGCAGATCCTGGCGCGCGTCGCTGCCGATCACCCGTGCCTCGACCATGCCCCGCCGCCAGGCCTCCAGCGACCGGTAGTGCCGCGCCAGGAGCTTCGCGGTCTCCTCCCCGATCTGCGGGATCCCGAGGGCGTAGATGAACCGTTCCAGCGCGATTCGCCGCCGTGCATCGATCGCCGCCAGCAGATTGTCCACCGAGGTCTCGCCCCAGCCTTCGCGCCCGAGCAGCGCCGCCCGCTTCCCCTTCAGGTGGAAGATGTCGACCGGCGACTTGACCAGGCCTTCCTCGAAGAACGCACGGATATGCTTCTCGCCCAGCCCCTCGATATCGAAGGCCATGCGGGAGACGAAATGCCGCAACCGCTCCACCGCCTGGGCGGGGCAGACCAGACCGCCGGTGCAGCGTCGCGCCACCTCGCCCGCCTCGCGCACCGCGTGGCTGCCGCATTCCGGACATGTCTCCGGCATGGCGAAAGGCCGTGCCCGGCCCTTGCGTTGCGGATCGACGACCGAGACGATCTGCGGGATGACGTCGCCGGCACGCTGCACCACCACCCGATCGCCGACCCGGATGTCCTTGCGGGCGATCTCGTCCTCGTTGTGCAAAGTGGCGCGGCCGACCACGACACCGCCGACGGTCACCGGCTCGAGTTCCGCGACCGGGGTCAGGACGCCGGTGCGGCCGACCTGGATCACGATATTCTTCAACACCGTCTCGGCCTGCTCGGCGGCGAATTTGTGGGCGATCGCCCAGCGCGGCGCGCGGCCGACGAAGCCCAGGCGATCCTGCAGCTTCAAATCGTTGATCTTGTAGACGACGCCGTCGATGTCATAGTCGAGGCCGGCGCGATGGCTCGCCATATCGTCGTAATACGCGATCGCCGCATCGAGATCCCGGACCACGCGGCTGCGCGGATTGACCGCGAAGCCCCAGGCCTTCAGCTGCCGCAGCAGATCGGCATGGCTGTCGGGCCAGGCGAAACCCTCGGCGGCGCCGAAGGCATAGGCAAAGAACTGCAGCGGCCGGGTACGGGTGATCGCGGGGTCGAGCTGGCGCACCGAGCCGGCCGCGGCATTGCGCGGGTTGGCGAAGACCGCCTCGCCGGCCAATTCGCGCTCGGCATTCAGCTTGGCGAATCCGGCCTTGGACATATAGACCTCGCCGCGGATCTCGATGCGGCGTGGCCGCGGCCCGGCCTTGAATTCGTGGGGGATGCCGGCGACATGGCGCAGATTGGGCGTGATGTCCTCGCCGACGGCGCCGTCGCCGCGGGTGGCGCCGAGGACCAGCCTGCCGTCCTCGTAGCGCAGGTTGGCCGACAGCCCGTCGATCTTCGGCTCGGCGTTGAGCTCCAGATGGGCGCCCTCGCCGAGTCCCAGGAAGCGCCGGATGCGGCCGAGAAAATCCGCCACGTCCTCGCGCGAGAAGGCGTTGTCGAGCGAGAGCATCGGCTCCAGATGCTTCACCTTGGCGAAGCCGGCGGAGGCCTCGGCCCCCACCTTGTCGCTGGGCGAATCGCCGCGCTTCAGCTTCGGAAAACGCGCCTCGATGGCGCTGTTGCGGCGCTCGAGGGCGTCGAATTCGGCGTCGGAGATCTCCGGCGCGTCCTTCTGATAGTAGAGCTTGCGGTGCCGCGCGATCTCGCCGGCAAGATGCGCCAGTTCCGCCGCCGCCTCGATCTCGTTCAACTCGGCGACCGGCGTTGTCGCGGCCCTGGCCTTGGTCTTTCCTGCAGCGGATCTTCCGCCGGCGGTCTTTTTCGCGCTCATGCCGCCCCCAGCAGAAGCTTCTCCGCCGCCGCACGGGCCTCGTCGGTGATCGTCGCGCCCGACAGCATGCGGGCGATTTCCTCGCGCCGGCTGCCGGTGTCGAGCGCCACCAGGGTGGTCGCGACGGCGCCCTTGGCGGCCTTCTTCTCGACCCGCCAATGATGCGCGCCGAGAGCGGCCACCTGCGGTGAATGGGTGATGACCAGGACCTGGACGTTGTCCGCCAATCGCCGCAGCCTGGCGCCGACGGCGGCCGCCGTGGCGCCGCCGATGCCGGCATCGACCTCGTCGAAGATCAGGGTCGGCACCGGCTGGCCCTTGGCGAGCGTCACCTTCAAGGCCAGCATGAAGCGGGCGAGTTCGCCGCCCGAGGCGATGCGGTTGATCGGACCTGGAGCGGCGCCCGGATTGGTCGCCACCTCGAAGACGATCCGATCCCAGCCGCCTTCGCCCCAATCCGCCTCCGCCAGGGTCTCGATTCGGGTGTTGAAGCGGGCTTTTTCCAGCTTCAGCGGCGCCAATTCCTTGTTGACCGCGGCATCCATGGCCTTGGCCGCCTTGCCGCGTGCCGCGCTGAGCGCTTGCGCCTCGGCGACGTATCCGTCACGCGCCGCCCTGGCGGCCGCGGTGAGGTGGCCAAAATCGGCACTGCGCCCGTCGATGAGGCCGAGCCGCTGTTTCATATCCGCCAGCAGGTCGGGCAGGCCCTCGACCGCGATCCGGTGCTTGCGGGCCAGCTCGCGCAGCAGGTGCAAGCGGTCTTCCAGTTTCTCCAGCCGGCGCGGATCGGAATTCAGCTCGGCGGTCAGGCGTTGCAGGCCATCGATCGCCTCGCCGAGCTCGGCACTGGCGCGTTCGAGCGCGGCCAGAACCGGCGCCACCAGCCCCCCGGCCTTGTCGCCGAGCCGCTGCAGCCGCCGCTGGGTGGAGTTCAGCGTCCGGTCGGCACCGCGATCGCCGGCCAGTTCGTCGCTGGCCGCCGCAATCGCTTCGATCAGCTGTTCGCGGTGCATCAGCAGCTGGCGTTCGGCCGCAAGCTCGGTCTCTTCGCCCGGCTTCGGCTCGGCCAGTTCCAGCTCGCCCACGGCATGGCGCAGATAGTCCTCGTCGGCGCGCGCGCGTTCGAGCTCGGTCTGCGCACGGGCCAGATCGGCCTCGGCCGCCCGCCAGCCGCGATGGGCAGCCGCGGTTGCCACTGCGCGGCCCTGCAGACCGGCGAAAGCGTCGAGATGGGCGCGATGCGTGGCCGGATCGATCAGGCCGTGCGCCTCGAACTGGCCCTCGATCTCCAGCAGCGATTCGGCCAGCTGCTTCAGCAGGCCGACGCTGACCGGCTGGTCGTTGACAAAGGCCCGCGATCTGCCGTCGACGTTCAGCTGTCGGCGCAGGATGAGCGTGTCGGCGGCTTCGATGCCCTGCGCATCGAGCAGGAGATGCGCGGGATGGCTTTTCGGCACCAGAAATTCCGCACTGACGGTGGCCTGGGCGGCGCCGGCGCGAACCAGGGCGCTCTCCGCCCGAGCCCCCAAGGCGAGGCCGAGCGCGTCCAGCAGAATGGATTTGCCGGCGCCGGTTTCCCCGGTGAGAACGGTGAGGCCGGGCTTGAACTCCAGTTCCAGCCGATCAATGAGAACGATGTTATGGACGGTGAGCCCGGCCAGCATCGGGTCGAATTACGGCGTCGGCTGGGGCGCAGCCGGATCCAGCACGTCTGCGTCAGGCTGGAGCGGGTCGGGAGACGGCGAATCGGGCGCCAACGGATCCGGCGCCATCGGATCGGGCACCGGCGTCTCCGGAGTCGCGGCGTCCGGTGCCGCGGTCGTGGGGAGGCCGGCGTCGGGCGGCGGCGGCGCCTGGGTCGGGGCGGCCGGAACCGCATCGGGCAGACTCACGATCGGCGGCGCCTCGAGATCGTCGGTGGTGATGCCGCGGTTGACCAGCAGGTTGTACGCGTCCAGGTACCATTCGCTGCCGGGGTAGTTGTAGCCGAGAACGGCGGCGGATTTCTGCGCTTCCTCGAAGACGCCGAGAGAGACATAGGATTCGGTCAGGCGTTCCAGCGCCTCGGGGACATGAGTAGTGGTCTGATATTGATCGACCACGGTCTTGAACCGGTTGATCGCCGCCAGGAACTGGTCACGCTTCAGGTAATAGCGGCCGATCTCCATCTCCTTGCCGGCCAGATGGTCACGCACCAGATCGAGCTTCAGCGTGGCGTCGCGAGCATAGGGCGTATTCGGGAAACGGGCGATGACATCGGAAAGCGCCCGCTGGGCAAGCTCGGTATTGCCCTGGTCGCGGGTGACATCGGCGATCTGCTCATAATAGCACAGCGCCCGCAGATAGTAGGCGTAGGCGGCGCTGCGGTTACCCGGATGGAGATCGATGAAGCGCTCGAGTGCCGGGATGGCATCGTCATAGGCATCGACCAGGTAATAGGAGTAGGCCGACATGAGCTGCGCCTGGGTGGCCCAGGTCGAATAGGGGTGCTGGCGCTCAACCTCGTCGAACAGCTTGGCAGCCTTGCGGGTCTCGCCGACCTGCAGCGTATCCAGAGCGGAATTGTAGAGGACATCGACCGGGGTATCCGGGATCTCCGGTTCGTCGCTGTTGCAGGCCGCGAGCAAACCCAGAGCCATCGCCAGGACGAAGCACCGCGCCGCGCCGCCACCCCAAAACTCACCTGACGTCATTCCGCCCCACCCTGCTCGCCCGACCGAGTCCGGGCCCGCCAGACTATAGGCGGTGAGGCCGCCGCGCTCAAGCCCGGCTAACGCTCTAAAAAGGCTGAAAAAAAGAGCGCCCGAGGCAGCGTTCGTCACGCGCCCCGGGCGAGTTCAGGAGGTACCTAGTCAGGGGTTCCGCCGGGGCCCGAAGGCGCCCGGCAAAACCGGTCTGCGACGGCCCGGCGTCCCTTCGCCAGACCTCAGTTGGCCTGCCGCCGCAGGAAGGCCGGGATGTCCAGCATCTCTTCCTCGCCCCGCTGACCGCCGATCCGATCGGTCGGATCGAGGTTCAGCGAGGTCTGCTGCACGAAGTTCGGCTCGGTTCGCTGCGGAGCCGCCTCCCGGCCCTGCGGACGCGCCCCGGTTTGGGCGTGACCCTGGCCGTGACCCTGGGCATGACCCTGGGCATGACCCTGGGCATGACCCTGGGCCGGTGCCGCCGGCCGCGACGCATTGCCGGTGATCCGGGACGTCATCTTCTCGAACAGGGTCGGCGCCTTCTTGCGTTCCGGCTGCGTCGAGGCCTGGGTCGAGGGCAGCGGCGGCAGCGCGGAAGAGGCCGGCATGCCCTGTGCTGGATGGCTTTGTGCGCCCTGCATCGTCGGCTGAGGCGCCGCGGCCACCGGCATTTCCATCCGCGGCGCCGGTTGGCTGACCCGAACCTCCGCATTCGACTGGGCCGACAAGGCGGCACGCGCCGCCGGCTCGACCGCCGGCGGGGCGATGAAGGGCCGATCGTCGATCTGCCGTTCCACCGTCTTCGCCGTGTTGAACCGGGTGAGGTCCGCCATGTCGTCGCGGAGCATCGGTGCCCGGCTGGGCTGAGCCTGGAGCGCGGTGGCGCCGATCGACGACGTCGACATGCCCGGCTGGCTCATCGCGGCCTGGTTCATGCCCTGCGCCGCCATGGCATGGGTGACCGCCGATTTGGAGGCGGTCAGGGGCTGGGCCACAAGCGGCTGGGCCGTCGCCGGTTGCGCGGTCAGGGGCATCGACTGACCACCCCCCTCGCCGGCCGCCATCGCCGAACCGGCCTGCATGGCGCCGCTTTGTGCCGCAGGCTGCGGATGGGTATTGCGGGCGACGACGCTCAGGTTGGCGCCGCCGAAGACGCCCGGCCGCTGGCTCTGGGCAATGCTCTCGATCCCGGTCGCGACGACCGAGACGCGGATCTTGCCGTCCAGCGACTGGTCGAAGGTCGAGCCGAAGATGATGTTGGCGTCGGGATCGACCTCGTCGCGGATGCGGTTGGCGGCTTCGTCGACCTCGAACAGGGTCATGTCCATGCCGCCGGTGATGTTGATGAGCACGCCGCGTGCGCCCTTCATGCTGACCTCGTCGAGCAGCGGGTTGGAGATCGCGGCTTCGGCGGCGTCGATGGCGCGGTTCTCGCCCTTGGCCTCGCCGGTGCCCATCATCGCCTTGCCCATCTCGCTCATCACCGTGCGGATGTCGGCGAAGTCGAGATTGATCAGGCCCGGCATGACCATCAGATCGGTGACGCCGCGCACGCCGGAGTAGAGCACCTCGTCGGCCATCTTGAAGGCGTCGGCGAAGGTGGTCTTCTCGTTGGCGATGCGGAACAGGTTCTGGTTCGGGATGATGATCAGCGTATCGACATACTGCTGCAGTTCGGCGATGCCGCTTTCCGCCAAGCGCATGCGGTGGGCGCCTTCGAAGTGGAACGGCTTGGTGACCACGCCGACGGTCAGGATGCCCTGCTCGCGGGCGATCTGGGCGATCACGGGCGCCGCACCGGTGCCGGTGCCGCCGCCCATGCCGGCGGTGATGAAGACCATGTTGGAACCGGCCAGCTGATCGGCGATCTCGCGGATCGCCTCCTCGGCCGCAGCGCGGCCGATTCGGGCCTGGCGCCGGCGCCGAGGCCCTTGGTCACGGTGTTGCCGAGCTGGATGCGGCGTTCGCACATCGATTGCTGCAGGGCCTGGGCGTCGGTGTTGGCGACCAGGAATTCGACGCCCTCCAGCTTGGAGCGGATCATGTTGTTGACTGCATTGCCGCCGGCGCCACCGACGCCGATCACGGTGATCTTCGGGCGGATGTCGAACGGATCCTGCGGCAGCGAGAGGTTGAGAGTCATAGGTTCCTCCTAGGTTTCTTAGGTCAGGTTTGCGTTGGTGGTCAGAAATTCTCTCTCAGCCAAGTGCCGAATCGCCCGAAGAGACCGGCTGAGAGGTCACCGTCGGGGCGGGTAGGCTTCATGGTTTCGGGTTCCGCCTGCAGGGCATAGGTCAGCAGCCCTGCAGCCGTGGCGAAGGCCGGCCCGCCGGTGGCATCGGCAAGGCCGTGGACGCGAATCGGGCGGCCCATGCGGACCTGCTTGTCGAGCACCAGGGCGGCCAGCTCGCGCACCCCGCCCAGCTGGCTGGCGCCGCCGGTAAGGACGACGCGGCGTCCCGCCACCCGGTCAAAGCCGCTGGCCTCCAGGCGCGAGCGCACCAGCTCGAAGGTCTCCTCCAGCCGCGGCTGGATGATGCCGATCAGGATCGACCGCGGGATCGGGTTGGTGATGCCGGTCTCTTCCTCGCCGACCTGCGGCACCTGGATGATCTCGCGCTCGTCGGCAGGCGTCGCCAAGCAGTTGCCGTAGAGCGTCTTCATCCGCTCGGCATGGGCGAGCGGTGTCGACAGGCCGCGGGCGATATCGTTGGTGACATGGGCGCCGCCGATCGGCACCGAGTCGGTGTAGACCACGTGGCCGTCGAAGAAGACGGCGAGCGAGGTGGTGCCAGCACCCATGTCGATGACGGTGACGCCGAGATCCATCTCATCGTCGACCAGGGCGGCAAGACCCGAGGCATAGGGCGAGACGACCAGCGCCTTGATGTCGAGATGGCACTTGGCGACGCAGGTGGTAAGATTGCGTACCGCACCGGCCGCGGCCGTCACCACATGCATGTCGACGCCGAGCCGGTCGCCGAACATGCCGCGCGGATCGCGGATGCCCCGCGAACCGTCGATCGAATAGCCGACCGGGATCGAATGGATGAGGCGGCGCTCTGAGTTCCCGTTGATCTGGCTGCCGTGCATCAGCACGCGATGCAGATCGTGCTCGCCGACCTCGCGCCCGGCCAGCGGCACTTCGACGCCGACGGTCTGCGAGGCGGGGTAGCCGCCAGACAGGTTGAGCACCACATCCTCGATGGTCTCGCCGGCCATCTGCTCGGCAGCATGCACGGTGGTCAGCACCGCCATTTCCGCCTGTTCCATGTCGATGATCGCGCCGCCGCGCACGCCGCGCGACAGGTGATGGCCGATGCCGACGACATGCGGCCGCCCGTCCTCGCCCATCCGCGCGATGAAGCAGCAGATCTTGCTGGTACCGACGTCGATTGCCGCCATCAGGCCGTTCTTCGAGGCGATGCGGGGCTTCTTCATGACATTTCCCTCTGGCGCATGGCGCTCACGTCTCGTTGTTCTTGATGCCGGCGGCACCGCTGCCGCCGTCGGCACCGGTCGGCTGCGCGCCGTCAGCCGGCAGCGCCGCCGGGGCCTGGCGGACGACGACCTTGTCCGGGCTGCGCAGATCGATGGCGACGATGTTCTTGCCGAGCAACTGGTGCTTGCGGTCGAGATCGGCGAGCAGGCGCCAGGCGTCCGGCGCGCCCTCCTCCGGCAGCTTTACGTCGATGCCATTGTCGAGCCGGAGGTTCCAGCGCCGCTTGCCGACGAAGACCGCGGCGGTGACGTGGCCGCGCAGCCCCGGCTCCAGTGCCAGCATGTCGAACAGGGGCTGGGCATGCTGGGGTGCGTCGTCGCCGACGATGATCAGCAGCTTGGCGTATTTCTTGATGTTGGCCGCCTCGATCACATCGCCGTCGCGGCTGACCAGGAAGAGCTGCTGCTGCTTCTGCCAGAGCGCCATCGGCTCGGCTTCCTTGACCGCAACGACGAGCTCGTCGGGGAAGCGGCGCTCGACGCTGGCCGCGACGATCCAGGGCAGCGCCACCAGACGTTCGCGCACCGCCTCGATGTCGAGACCGAGGATCGGATCGCCCTTGCCGGCGGCGACGGCGGCCAGGATGTCCTCCTTGGCGGTCTCGTTGCGGCCCTCGACCTTGAGCTCGCGCAGGGCGAAGCCCGCCCGGGCCGTGCCGTCCAGCACCGCGTAATGCGCGACATCGTAGAGGCCGCCGGCCCAGCCGCTGGCGATGCTCCAATAACTCGTGCCGCCGAGGAGCAGGGCGATACCGAAGGCGATGCCGCCGGCCTTCAGGCGGCGCTCCAGCGCCGAACGCGGCCGCCGGCGCGCGGGCGGCCGCGGCCTGCCGGCGAGGCGCGCCTTGGGCGAGACGCCATGATTGGCGAGCGGCGGCAGCTTCATCCCTATGCGTCCCATGCGGCGTTCTCCACCATCCAGCTCACCAGATCGGGATAGGAAATCCCGAGATGCCTGGCCTGTTCGGGCACCAGGCTGAGCTCGGTCATGCCCGGCTGGGTATTGATTTCCAGCAGGAAGAGCCTGTCCTTGCCGCCGCCCGCGGTATCGTCGTAGCGGAGGTCGCAGCGCGCGACGCCACGGCAGCCGATGGCGTCGTAGGCGGCCTGCGACATGCGCATCGCTTCGTCGTAGACGTCCTTGGGCAGCGGGGCCGGGCAGAGATGCTCGGTCTTTCCGCCGGTGTATTTGTTGGTGTAGTCGTAGAATCCCGATTTCGGACGGAGTTCGGTCACCGCCATCGGCGTGTCGCCCATGACGCCGCAGGTGAGCTCGCGGCCCGGAATATAGGGCTCGACCAGCACCCGCGCGCCGAACGGCCAGTCGATGCCGGCGAAGGGATTGGCATTGTCGCCATCCTTGATGATGTAGACGCCGACGCTGGAGCCCTCGTTGGCCGGCTTGGCGACGTATGGCCGCGGCAGCGGGTCGCCCTTCTGCATTTCCGCCTGGCTGACCAGGCGGCCGGCGGGGCAGCGCAAGCCGGCGGCGGCGAAGACGGTCTTCGCCATCGGCTTGTCCATCGCCACCGCGGACGCCATCAGCCCGGAATGGGTATAGGGAATCTCCATGAAGTTCAGCACGCCCTGGATGTTGCCGTCCTCGCCGAACCTGCCGTGGAGGGCGTTGAACACCACCTCGGGCTTCTGGCTCGCCAGCCCGTCGATCACCGCGCGGATATCGTGACCGACGTCGATGGTCTCCACCGCATACCCGGCCTGCTTCAGCGCGGCGGCGCAGTTCGCCCCGGAGGTCAGCGACACCTCGCGCTCCGCCGAAGGCCCGCCCATCAATACCGTCACCCGCTTCATGCTTCCGCCTTTGCCGGGATCGCCAGGGGCGAGTCCGCCGGCACGCCGATCCGCTTGATTTCCCACTTGAGGTCGACGCCGCTGTCCGCCATGACCCGGCGCCGCACCTCCTCGCCGAGCGCCTCGATATCCGCGGCCGTAGCCGTCCCGGTGTTGATCAGGAAATTGCAGTGCTTCTCCGATACCTGCGCGCCGCCGATCTGCAGTCCGCGGCATCCGGCAGCGTCGATCAGTTCCCAGGCCCGGCGATGCGGCGGATTGACGAAGGTGCTGCCGCCAGTCCGGGCCCGGATCGGCTGGCTGTCGCCGCGCGCCACCTGGATCTCCTGGATGCGCTGCTGGATCATCTCGGGCCGATCCGGGCTACCGAGCATCTCCGCGCCGACGAAGATCCAGTCCTCGGGCACCGCGCAATGCCGGTAGGTGAAGCCCATCTCGTCATGCACGAGATGCTGTAGCCGACCGGCGGCGTCGAGCGCCACGGCCCGGAACAAGGCGGCGGAGATGTCGCTGCCATAGGCACCGGCATTCATCCGCAGCGCACCGCCGATGGTCCCCGGGATGCCGGAAAGGAACTCCAGCCCGGCGATCCCGGCATCGCGCGCCGCCAGCGCCACGTTGAGATCGAGGGCGGCGGCGCCGGCATGAACCCGCATGCCGGCGGCGCGGATCTCCGCAAAGGCGCGCCCCAGCCGAATCACCACGCCGGGAATGCCGCCGTCACGTACCAGCAGATTGGAGCCGACACCGAGTACGGTGACGGCAACGTCCGACGGCTTGCCGGCGATGAATTCCTGCAGGTCGGGCAGATCCGCCGGCTTGAACATCACCTCCGCCGGCCCGCCGACCCGGAACCAGGTAACGCCGGCGAGCCGTGCGCCTTCGGTCAGGCGCCCCCGCACCTTCGGCAGCCGGTTGATCAGTGAAGGCCGGTTCACCATCAGGGCCATCATGCTCCCGCCCCGTGCAGTGCCTGCAGTTCCGCCGGAAGTGCATGTGCCCAATAGGTGATGCTGCCGGCGCCCAGGCAGACGACGAAATCGCCGGGCCCGGCCATCGGGGCCACCTGCCTGGCCAAACCCTTGGGATCGGGCATATGTTCGGCGTGGCGGTGGCCGCGCTCCTTCAGGCCCTGCACCAGCGCCTCGGCGCTGGCGCCGTCGATCGGCATCTCGCCGGCCGCATAGACATCCGCGACCAGCACGACGTCGGCGTCGTTGAAGCAGGTGCAGAATTCCTCGAACAGATTGTGCAGACGGGTGTAGCGATGCGGCTGCACGACGGCGATCACCTTGCCCTTGGTTGCCTGCCGCGCGGCCTTGAGCACCGCCTTGATCTCGACCGGATGGTGGCCGTAGTCGTCGATCACCACCACGCCATTGGCTTCGCCGGTCCGCGTGAAGCGCCGCTTGACCCCGCCGAAGCCGGCGAGCCCCTTGCGGACGGTGGCGTCATCGACGCCCATTTCCGTCGCAACGGCGATCGCAGCCAAGCTGTTCTGGACGTTGTGCTGGCCGACCATCGGCAGTTTCACCATATCGATTTCACGGCTGGACTCGCGGAAGCGGTCGGTGATCACCACCTTGAAGATCGCGCCGTCAGGATTCATCTGCAGGTCGACGGCCCGGACGTCCGCCTGAGGCGAGAAGCCGTAGGTAATGATCCGGCGATCGGCGAGGCGGGGGATCATCGCCTGAACCACAGGATGGTCGATGCACAAGGCGGCAAAGCCGTAGAACGGGATGTTCTTTACGAACTCCTCGTAGGCATGGTTCATCGCCTCGACGGTGCCATAGTGGTCGAGGTGTTCCGGGTCCATGTTGGTGACGATGGCGATCGTGGCAGGAAGCTTGACGAAGGTGCCGTCGCTTTCGTCGGCCTCGACCACCATCCAGTCACCGGCACCAAGGCGGGCGTTCGTGCCGTAGTTGTTGATGATGCCGCCGTTGATCACGGTCGGATCGAAGTGGCCGGCCTCAAGCAGCGCCGCCACCAGCGAGGTCGTCGTGGTCTTGCCGTGGGTCCCGCCAATGGCCACCGACCATTTCAGGCGCATCAGCTCGCCGAGCATCTCCGCCCGCCGTACCACCGGCAGCAGCTTCGCCCGGGCCGCTTGGACCTCGGGATTGTCAGGCTTTACCGCCGAGGAGACGACGATGACGGCGGCATCGGCCAGGTTCTCGGCCTTGTGACCGATTTCCACGGGGATGCCCTTGTCGCGCAGGCGCTTGGTGTTGTAGCTGTCGGCAAGATCGCTGCCGCGCACCTTGTAGCCGAGGTTGTGAAGGATCTCGGCGATGCCGCTCATGCCGATACCGCCGATGCCGACGAAGTGAATGACGCCGATGTCCAGTGGAAGCGCACGCATCAGGCGATCTCCCGCCGCGGATCCGGCTGGCGACCCGCATGGACGACGCCGGTAACGACGTCGGCGAGGCGTTCGGCCGCATCCCGCCTGCCGAGCGCGCGCGCAGCCCCTGCCACCTGCTCCAGGCGATCCGGCTGGGCGAAAATCGTGGTGAGGCGCTCGGCAATCGCCGCCGGAGCAAAATTCCCCTGCAGGAGAACCCAGCCACCGCCACGTTCCTCGATTGCCCGGGCATTGGCGACTTGATGATCGTCAATCGAATTCGGCAGCGGCACCATCAGCGACGGCCGCCCGGCAGCGGTAAGCTCGGCGATCGACGATGCCCCGGCCCGGCAGATCACGAGGTGGGCCGCGGCAAGCCTTGCCGGCATGTCGTCGAGGAAGGATTTCAGCTCCACGCTGAGTCCGGCGGCCCGATAGACCGCCGCAGCCGGGTCGAGATCCTCGGCCCGGCATTGCTGCACGATGCGCAACCGCCCGCGAAATTCCCCGGACAGCAGCGTGATCGCCGCCGGGACCTGTTCGCTGAAGACCCGGGCGCCCTGGCTGCCACCGAATACCAGCAGGTGGATTTCCTCGGCCTGGCGCGGCGCACGATAGGGGAGTTCGCCGATGCGGGCGATCGCGGGGCGGACCGGATTGCCGGTGAAGGCAAGTTTCGCCGCCGGCACATTCTCCAGCATCCTGACTTTCTCGAAACTCAGGGCGATCCGGTTGGCGCGCTTGGCCAGGAAGCGGTTGGCCCGCCCCGCAACAGCGTTCTGCTCGTGCAGCACGGTGCGGATCTCCGATTGCTGTGCGGCGAGGATCGGCGGGATTGAGGCATAGCCGCCGAAACCAACGGCGACATGCGGGGCGATCCGCCTGATCAATGCCCGGCACTGCATCAGGCCGCGTAGCAGGCGCAGCGCGCCCCGTGCCTTCGCCAGCACACCCTTGCCGGCCAGACCCCCGGACGCCACCTGATGTACCGTCACCTGCGGCAGGCGCTCGCTGAAGACTTGCCCGCGCTGGTCGGTGATCAGGTCGACCTTGCAGCCGCGCCGCAGCAGGGCGCCGGCCAGCGCTTCCGCCGGGAAGAGATGCCCACCGGTTCCGCCGGCGGCGAGCACCACCTGGATCTGGGCATTGCCCGCGCTCACAGCTCGACGCTCCCTGGGAAGCGCTTGCGCGTCAACGCCAGCAGCATGCCGACGCCAAGAGCGACCGCGATGATCGACGAGCCGCCGTAGGATATGAACGGCAGGGTCATGCCCTTGGTCGGCATCAAATGCAGCGTCGAGGCCATGTTCACCACTGCCTGGAGCCCGAAGCTGGTCACCAGGCCGACGGTCGCCAGCAGCACGAACATGTTGCTCTCGCCCATCAGGCGCATCAGGCATCGCAGCACGATAAAGGCGAAAAGCGCGACGATGACCAGGCAGACGATCAGGCCGAATTCCTCGCCGGCGACGGCGAAGACGAAATCCGCATGCGCGTCAGGCAGAACCAGCTTCACCGTTCCCTCGCCCGGACCGCGCCCGTACAGGCCGCCGTTGGAAAACGCCTCGAGCGCCCGGTCGATCTGGTAGTTGTCGCCGGTCGTCGGATCGAAGAACTGGTCGACGCGTTCGGTCACATGCGGCAGAGTGAAATAGGCCAGCGTCAGACCCGCGACGCCGAGTCCCAGCAGCAGGATGACCGCGAAGATCGAAAGGCCGGCGATGAAGAATTGCGCCGCCCAGGTCGCCGTGAGGACCACGGTCATGCCGAGATCCGGCTGCTTGATCAGCACGGCAACGACGATCAGAAAGACGCCGATCGAGATGATGTTTCCGGGAATACGCTGACCCGAATGCTGCAGGGAGAACAGCCAGGCGGCGAAGACCGCGAAGCAAGGCTTGAGAAATTCCGAAGGCTGCAGAGACAGGGGGCCGAGATTGATCCAGCGCGTCGCGCCTTTGATCTCCATGCCCATGAACAACGTCGACACGGTCAGGGCGAAAAACGCGAAGAACAGCAGCACGCCGAGCCGACGGATCTGCCGCGGCGACATCATGGAAACGCCGAATACCGTGCCGGCGGCCAGCGGCAGCATGAAATAGTGATGGCGGACCAGGTAGAAATTATCGAGACCGATCCGCGTTGCCACCGCGGGACTCGCAGCCAGGACGAGGATCGCACCGATGAACATCAGGCCGATCACCGCGAACAAAGCCCAACGGTCGACCGTCCACCACCACTGGCCGAACTGCGACCGGTTGGTGCGGGCGAAACTCGTCATGCCGCCCCCTTGCCGCCGGAGGCGGAATGCGACGCAGCCGGTATGCCCGCCGGTGCGAGGGCGCCGACCAGCGCACGGAAGTGATCGCCGCGGGCCTCGAAATTCGGATACTGGTCCCAGGAGGCGCAGGCCGGCGACAGCAGAACCGTGGCGCCCTTCAGCTTATCCTTCTGCGCAAGGGCGTTCGCTGCGGCGACGGCCTTGTCGAGAGTGGCGCATTGCGTCCAGCGCACGGCATTGCCGAGATGGCGGGCGAAGGCCGGCGCCGCCTCGCCGATCAGATAGGCATGGCGAATGCGCGGATAGAAGCTTTCGAGGCCGTTGAGTCCGCCGACTTTCGCGCGCCCACCGATGATCCAATAGATGTTGTCGTAGCAGACCAGGGCCTTTGCCGCCGCATCGGCATTCGTGGCTTTGCTGTCATTGACGAATCGCACACCGTTGACCGTCGCGATGAGTTCCTGGCGATGGGCGAGGCCCGGATAGCCCTTCAGTCCGGCCAACACCTCGTCGATGCCGAGACCGAGCGCCCGCGTTGCGGCATAGGCTGCGGCGGCGTTCTGCCAGTTGTGACTCCCGGGCAGACTGGGAATGGTCTTCAGGTCGACGACATCGATCGGCTTTGCGCCGATTGCATCGACCAGCTTGCCGTTCACCGCATGCACCCCGCCGGCGACCGCCGCCGCAACCGAGATCGGCACCAGGCGCCGCTTCCCCTCGGTCTTCAGTTCGTCGAACAGCTTGCGCGACGGCCCGTCATCGACGCCGACGATGCCGAGGCTGGATTTTCCCTTCGGCGCCAGGATCAGCTTCTTCGACGCGATATATCCCTCCATGCCGCCATGGCGATCGAGATGATCCGGCGTGATGTTTAGCATGATGGCGATGTCGCAGATGGCTGTCGGCGTGATCTCCAGCTGATACGAGGAGAGTTCCAGCACGTAGATGCCGTCGGGCCCCAGCGGTTCGAGCGACAGGGCCGGTTGGCCGAGATTGCCGCCGGCCGCAGCCTTCCGGCCGGCTGTGACCAGGATATGGTGGATCAGCGTCGTGGTCGTCGACTTGCCGTTGGTTCCGGTAATCCCGACATAGCGGGCTTTCGGCTGACTGCGATAGAGCAGCTCGATGTCGCTGATGATCGGACAGCCGGCCGCCTTCGCTGCTGCGGCCACGGCATGGGGCTTGGGGTGGGTGTGCGGAATTCCCGGGCTCATCACCAGCGCCTGGACCTTCGACCAGTCGATCTTGCCGAGATCCGCCAGGAGGTCCGGGGCGACTGCCGCGCGGGCGGCCTCGGCGTCGTCCCAGGCGAGAACCACCGCGCCCGACGCGCGCAGCGCCTCGGCCGTGGCGCCGCCGGACTTGCCCAAGCCCAAAACCGCCATCGGCTGGCCCTCCAGTCCCGGGATGCGGATCATGCCTGGCACCGTTCGTTCACCTCAGCTTCAGGGTTGCGAGTCCGATCAGGGCCAGCACGGCGGCGATGATCCAGAAACGGATGACGATGGTGGGTTCGGCCCAGCCCTTCTTCTCGAAATGGTGATGCAGCGGCGCCATCCGGAAGACACGACGCCCGGTGGTCTTGAAGCTCACCACCTGGACGATCACGGAAACCGTCTCCAGGACGAACAGTCCGCCGATGATGGCCAGCACCAGCTCATGCTTGGCGATGACGCTGATGGCGCCCAGCGCACCGCCCATCGACAGCGAGCCGGTATCGCCCATGAACACCATCGCCGGCGGCGCATTGAACCAGAGGAAACCCAGCCCGGCACCGCAGAGCGCACCGCAGAACACCGCAAGTTCGCCGGCGCCGGGCACGAAATGCAGCTGCAGGTATTCGGCAAACACCGCGTTGCCGACCAGGTAGGAGATCAGCGCGAAGCAGGCGGCGGCGATCATGACCGGGACGATGGCCAGGCCGTCCAGCCCATCGGTCAGGTTGACGGCGTTCGACGCCCCCATCATCACCACGGCCGCAAAGGGGATGAAGAACCAGCCGAGTGGCACCACCAGGTCCTTGAGGAAGGGCACGGCAAGTCCGAAAGCAAGCGGCTCCGGCGTCAGATACGTGGCGGCGACCGCGGCGACGAGGCCGATGACCGCCTGGCAAAGCAGCTTCAGTTTGCCCGGCAGCCCCTTGGAGTTGCGCTTGGTCAGCTTCAGGAAATCGTCGCCGAACCCGATCAATCCGTAGCCGATGGTGACCAGGAGCACGATCCAGACGAAGCCGTTGGCGAGGTCGGCCCAGAGAAGTGTGGTGACCGAGGCCGACAGCAGGAACATCAGCCCGCCCATGGTGGGCGTACCCTTCTTGGTCAGCAGATGCGATTCCGGACCGTCGTCGCGGATCGGCTGGCCCTCGCGCTGCAGCTTCTTCAGCCAGCGAATCATGCCCGGGCCGATCATCAGCGTCAGGCAGAGGGAGAACAGAATCGAGCCGCCGGTCCGGAACGTGATGTACCGGAAGACGTTGAGTGGCTGGAAATCCTGTGCCAGCGGTGCCAGCAGGTTGTAGAGCATCCCCCGAAGACCCCTTCCCCTCAGTGACCGTTCGCGGCTCTGGGCCGCGGCGGTGCGGCAACGTCCAGGCCGCGCAATGCCTCGACCAGCGGCGCCATCCGCGTACCCAGCGACCCTTTCACCAGCACCAGGTCACCGGGCCGGACGGCGCGGAGCAGCGGGTCGACCATCGCGTCCGAATTGGCCGCCCAGGCGCCGCGCATCGCCGGCGGCAGGCCGTCGTGCAGCCCGCGCATCAGCGGACCGACCAGAAACGCCTGATCGATTCGTGCCGCCACCAGGTCGGCCGCCAGGTCGCGATGCAGCTGCGGACCGGCATCGCCCAGCTCGCGCATGTCGCCGAGGACGACAAGGCGGCGGCCGCGGACTTTGAGCTCGATCCCGCCCAGGACCGCCAGGGCGGCACGGATCGCCGCCGGATTGGCATTGTAGGATTCGTCGATCAGCGTCAGCGTACCGCCGGCAAGCGCGATCGACTCGCGTTTGCCGCGGCCTTTCAGCGGCGCGACCGCGGCATAGGCCTGCGCGGCCCGTGCGACATCAGCGCCGAGGGCTTCGACCGCCGCCAGCACCGCGAGGCTGTTGAGCGCGAAGTGCCGGCCGGGCGTGCCCATGCTGTAGGCGAGGCGGCGGCCGGAGATCTCCGCCGTGACCTGGTTGCCGTCGCTCCCGATCCGGCACTCGATCAGCCGGACGTCCGCCGCGGCGTCGACGCCGAAACTCAGGATGCGCTTGATGCCGCGATCGCGCGCATGCCGTGCCAGCCGTTCGAAATGCGGATTGTCGCGCGGCAGCACCACGGCGCCATCCTGGGCCAGTCCATCCATGATCTCGGCCTTGGCATCGGCGATCTCGGCCACGGTCGCGAAGAATTCGATATGCACCGCTTCGACATTGGTGATGAGCGCAACCTGCGGCCGCACCAGCTTCGACAGCGGCGAGATCTCGCCCGCATGGTTCATGCCCAGTTCGAACACGCCATAGGTCACGTCGCGCGGCATCCGGGCCAGCGACAGCGGCGCTCCCCAGTGGTTGTTGAGATTGCCGATGGTGGCGAAGGTCGGCGCCTGGACCTGGAGCACCGATTTCAGCGCCTCCTTGGTGCTGGTCTTGCCGACGCTGCCGGTGACCGCGACGATTTTCGCCGAGGTGCGGCTGCGCGCGGCGCGGCCGAGATCGGCAAGCGCCTGCAACGTGTCCGCCGCAACGACGACCGGCGCATCCGCCGCAAGCCCGGCCGGGAGGCGGTGCACCAGGGCGCCGGCGGCGCCGGCGGCGAGGGCGGCGGCAACGAAATCGTGGCCGTCGAAGCTCGGGCCGGCGAGGGCAACGAACAGGTCGCCCCTGGCGATGCTGCGGCTGTCGATGGAAACGCCGGTCGCCGAGAAATTGCCGATGACCCGGCCCCGGGTCGCCGCGGCGACTTCGGCGGATGTCCAGAGCGGGCTCATGCGCCGCCCGCCGCAAGGTCGGCGGCTACCTTGCGCGCGACCTCGCTGTCGTCGAAGGGATATTTGGTTTCGCCGATGATCTGGTAGGTCTCATGACCCTTGCCTGCGATCACCAGCAGATCGCCGACCGCCAGATCGCGCATGGCGAGGCGGATCGCAGCGGCGCGATCGCCGATCTCTTCGGCATCGGGCGCGCCGGCGAGCACCTCGCGGCGGATCGCCGCCGCGCCCTCGGTCCGCGGATTGTCGTCGGTCACGATCACCCGGTCGGCGAGACGCGCGGCGATCTCGCCCATCTGCGGACGCTTGCCCCGGTCGCGGTCGCCGCCGCAGCCGAACAGCACCACCAGCTTGCCGCTTGCATGCGGTCGCAGCGCTTCCAGGACCGCCTCGAGGCCGGCCGGCTTGTGTGCATAGTCGACATAGACCGCGCCGCCGGCCGGCGTATTGGCGACGTGCTCGATGCGGCCGTGGACACCGCTGATGCCGCCGATCATCGCCGTTGCGGTCTCGGGGTCGGCACCGCTGCCGATGGCAAGGCCGAGCGCTGCCAGCAGGTTCTGCGCCTGGAACAGCCCGACCACCGGGAAGACGAGTTCGTGGCGACGCCCCAGGACCTCGAGCTCGAGCAGCTGCCCGGAAGCCGTCGGGGTCTGCCGCAGGAGGCGGATCTCGCGGCCGGTACGGCCGAAGGTGATCACCTGCTGGTGCCGCGCCCGCGCCACGGCAACCACCGCGCCGGCGACATCCATGTCGGCATTGATGACGGCGCCGCCGCCGGCCGGGAGCAGCGCATCGAATAGCCGCAGCTTGGCCGCCAGATAGGCCTCCATCGACCCGTGATAGTCGAGGTGGTCGCGGCTGAGATTGGTGAAGGCGGCGGCGGAGAGCTGCACGCCGTCGAGGCGGAACTGGTCCAGGCCGTGGCTCGAGGCCTCCATCGCCAGATGATCGACGTCGTGCGCCGCCAGCTCCGCCAGGATCTGGTGAAGCTCGATCGGATCCGGCGTCGTCAGCGATTCACCGCGATCGAGACCGGGGGCCACCAGCCCGATGGTACCGAGGCTGCCGGCACGATGCCCGAGCAGCGACCAGAGTTGCCGCAGGAAGACCGTGGTCGAGGTCTTGCCGGCGGTGCCGGTGACCGCGGCGATGACCTTGGGCTGTGCGCCGGCATGGCGCGCCGCCAGCAGAGCCAGCGACCGGCGCGGATTGGCGGACGGCAGAAGCGCCACCTTTGCCGGCACGGAAACCGCGCTGCCCTCCGGCAGCAGGATGGCACTGGCACCCTGCGCGACCGCGGCATCGATGAAGGCGCGGCCATCCGCTTTCGCGCCGGGCAGGGCGGCAAACAGGAAACCGGGCCGGACCTTGCGCGAGTCAGCCGTCAGCCCCGTCACCACGATATCGCTCTGCAGGGCGGTCAATCGCGCCAAGGTCTCCGCGCCTCCAATCAAATCATTCAGCGTCAATCGGGGTCTCCGACTGGATCTCTTTCTTCTTGCTCGCAACCGGCGTCGACTCGCCGGCGGTCGCCTTCACTTCCATCACCAGGGAATGCGGTTTTTTCGAGGCGACGAAATCGTAGTCCGCGACCATGGTCACCAGCGGGTTCTGGGCTTCCGGTGCATCGTCCGGGATCGGCGTCAGCCCCATCAGCGGCGCGATGCGGGCGACGATGGCACCGACCGCTGGCGCCGCAACCCAGCCACCCGTCGCATAGCCGTAGCTGCTGGCGTTGGGCTTCGGTTCGTCGACCATCACCAGGATCGCGTAGTGCGGATCGTTCATCGGGAAGGCCGCGATGAAGGACGCCATCCGGGCATTCGCCGCGTAGCCACGGCCCTGCTGCTTGTCGGCCGTGCCGGTCTTGCCGCCGACCAGATACCCGGGCGCATTCGCCTTCTTGCCGGTGCCGACCTGCACGACCAGGCGCATCAGCTGGCGCAGCTGGTTCGAGGTCTGCTCGCTGATCACCCGGGTGCCGTCCGGCACTTCGCCGATGCTGCGCTTCAGCAAGGTCGGCGCCTGCATGATTCCGTGGTTGACCACGCCGGCAACGCCGGCGATCAGCTGGATCGGGCTGACCGAGATGCCGTGGCCATAGGCCACGGTCATGGTATTGATCCGCCGCCAGGATTTCTGGTCGGGAAACAGCGGCTCGCCGACCTCGGGCAGTTCGATCGGCGACTTCGCCAGCATGCCGAAGCGCGCCATATAGGCCTGCTGCCGCTCGGTGCCGAATTGATCGGCCATCTTCGCCGAGCCGATGTTGGAGGAGTAGGTGAAAATCTCCGGGATCGACAGGAACCGGTGCTTGCCGTGGAAATCGTCGATGCTGAAGCGGCCGATCTTGATCGCATGGCTCGCGTCGTAGCCGTTCGCCAGCGTGGCGACACCGCTGTCGAGCGCGATCGCCGTATTGAAGATCTTGAAGACCGAGCCCATCTCGAAGACGCCGAGGGTAGCCCGGTTGAAGCGCGCATCGGGCAACGCCGCGCCCGCCTGTGCCGGCTCGAAATCCGGGAGCGAGACCATGGCCAGCACTTCCCCGGTCTTCACATCCATCACCACGCCGGCGCCGCCGATCGCAGTGAAATCCGTCATCGCCCGCGATACTTCCTCGTGCAGGATGTGCTGGATGCGGACGTCGATCGACAGCTGCAATGCGCGTTGCCCGCCGGACAGCAGGTCGTCGAAGGAGCTTTCCACGCCGGCGATGCCGCGGCTGTCGAGGTCGGTGAAGCCGACGACATGGGCGGTCAGGCTGCCCTGCGGATAGACCCGCTTGGTCTCGGACTGGAAATAGAGTCCCGGGATGCCGAGCCGATTGACCGCCTGCTGCTGCTTCGGCGTCAGGTTGCGCCTGATCCAGGCGAAATTCTTCTTGCTGTCCAGCTTTGCCGCCGTCGAGGCTATGTTGAGATCCGGCAGCACCATGTTGAGCAGTTCGGCGACATTGTCCGGATCCTTGATCTGCTCCGGATTGGCAAAGAGCGACGCGGTGGTCAGCGACGTCGCCAACACCACGCCGTTGCGGTCGAGAATGTCGGCGCGATCGGCGATCGGCTGCTTGGCCGTCGCCTGGGCGAGCGCCCCGTCGCGGTCCTCGGGCAGCATGGTCACGGCGGCGAGCCGTGCAGCTATCACCAGGAACACCACCGCGAACAGGCCGGCGCCGAGCATGACCCGGTTGTGGCTGACCTCGAGGGCGCGCGCCTGCGGGCCGTCCGGCTCCGGGCGCAGGTCGATCGGGTTGATCGCCGGCTGCGGGCGACGCGCGTCGAAATCGTAGATCGGCTCGCGGATTCTCCGGCGGCCGATCATTGCTGCGCCTTTTGCATATCGGCGAGAATGGCATCGATCACCGCATCGGCATCGCCGGCCTCGTCGGTCGGACCGGCGGCGGCCGGCGCGGGTGCCGTCGAGACGGCCGGTACCATGTCAACGCCGCCGTCCTGCGCAGACGGATTTTCGGCCGGAGCAGTGACACCGGGCGCACTCGACAGCAGCGCCGGCGGTACCGGCTCGTCGGGCGCCTTCGTGGCCGGAGCCGGCGGCATCGTCGTGTCGGGTCCCGGCACGGCCATCGGCGGGCGGGCCGGCAGCTGTTCGAACGTCGCGATCTGGGTCGACATCGCCGGCACCAGATCGGTGTGGCGACGCGCCAGATCGGCCAGCCGCAGCGGATCGTTCAGATAGCTCCATTCGGCTTCCATCACATGGATCGCCTCGCGATTGGCGTCGATCTGACGGGTGATCTGCCGCAGCTCGGCTTCCTTGCCCTGCACACTGTATTTGACCTGGAACAGGCCGACGCTCAGCAGTGCCAGGGCGCCGAGCCAGATGAAGGCGCTCATCCGGATCATGCTGCCACCTCCAGCACCGCATCCGTCCGCTCGGCGACCCGCAGCCGTGCCGAACGTGCACGCGGATTGCGGGCGATTTCCGCTTCGCCGGCGACGATTCCGCCGGGGGAAATCAGCCGAAAGGTCGGCTGGCGGCCGGTAACGGTTTCGGGAAGGTGCCGCGACTGGCGCGGCGCGGCGCCGGCGCGATCGCGCAGGAACACCTTCACTCGCCGATCCTCCAGCGAATGGAACGAGACGACGGCGAGCCGTCCGCCCGGCGCGAGAAGGCGCTCGGCGGCCTCGAGGCCGCGCTCGATTTCGCCGAGCTCGTCGTTGACCGCGATCCGCAGCGCCTGAAAGGTTCGGGTCGCGGGATCCGTCTTCTCCGGAGTATGCCCGATGGCGCGGCGCACGATCTCGGCCAGCTGTGCCGTCGTGGTGATCGGTGCCAGGGCGCGAGCCGCGACGATGGCCTTGGCGATGCGGCGCGATTTCTTCTCTTCGCCGAAAGTGAATATGAGATCGGCCAGCGGCCGCTCCGCCATCTGGTTGACCAGATCCGCAGCACTCTTGCCGTCGCGCTCCATCCGCATGTCGAGCGGACCCGAAAGCCTGAACGAGAACCCGCGCGCCGCCTGGTCGAGCTGCATCGAGGAGACGCCGAAGTCGAAGGCGACACCATCGATCGAGTCGACGCCGCGATCACGCAGCAGCTGCGCCATGTCGCCGAAGCGGCCCTGAATGACATGCAGACGGCCGGAATACCGATCGACCAGTTGGGCGGCGCCCTTCACCGCATCCGGGTCGCGATCGATGGCGAAGACCGTGCATTTGGCCGCGTCCAGCAGGGCGCGGCTATAGCCGCCGGCACCGAACGTGCCGTCGACGTAGATCGCGCCGTCGCGCGGCATGAGTGCTGCCACCACCTCCGACAGCAGGACCGGCTGATGCGCGGAGGCGTGAGCGGTGTCCATGTCCGACATCACTTGCCCCCGGTTTCGCCGACAGGCGATTGACGGAGGGTCCGACCCTTCTCCAGGGCGCGCTTGCGCGCTTCGGCCTTGTAGACCTCGAAGCGCGCGGGCTCCCAGATCTCGAAGGTCGGGCCGCGGCCGACGAAGGCGGCGGCATCGGTGATACCGGCATGTCGCGTCAGGGCTTCGGGCAGCATGATGCGGCCTTCGCCGTCGAAGGCAAGCTGCTTTGAATCCGCGAATACGGCGGCGGTCAGATCGTCATGCGCATCGGAAAAGATATCGACATTGCCGAGGCTGGAGAGGAGACCCGCCATCCAGTCGAGGCCGCCGCATTGGATCGCCGGGAACTTGAAGCTGGGGAATGCCGCGATGCCCTGGAACACCTGGCCCGCCAAGGCGGCACGGAAGCTCGCTGGGACGGAGATCCGTCCCTTCTTGTCGATCCGGTTCACGAAGGTGTCGATGAACAGGGCCATCGATCCCCTTTTCGCGCCCTGAGACGCGCCCCTCGGATGGCCGGCGTCGCCATCGGAAAAGCTGAAACGACCAGAACCGCCCGCCCGACGATCCTGGGAAATCCCACAGTGTTAATGGGATAACATGGGATGATATGGGGGTCAATGGGATTGAGCTGTAAATCTATGGAATGCCTTGGATTTTTGCCAATTGCGCGAAATCGTTAATGATCCGAATGCAATCTTACCAATCGGTTACACGCACCTCTTCACAGGAGGCGTTAATCTTTGTAACCGGCTGATCTCATTGATATTCTATATTTGTTCTCATTAGATTCCAGAAAAGTACCGGAAAATCCCACCGCGATGCAGGCCAAGACTCAATCTTGACGAGATCCATGAGATGTAAATCTTCTAAAGATCGTATCCTTAGCGGAGACCCCGCCGGTACGGAAAGGTTGCCAGATGGCCTGTAAGCCGGGTTCTGTCCGGAGCCGCGTGGCGGGCGATATGCCACCCGGGTTGCCCCGGGCACCATCATTCTCGCGTTCGCGGCCCCTGGATGGCCATTCATCTGGGACGATCGTTGCCGATCGCCTCGCGCGACCTACCCGAGGATCCAGCGCGGAAAGCGCCCGACCCGGTTGCCCGGATCCATCCTCCTATCTGGTCTTGCTCCCGGCGGGGTTTGCCTTGCCGCTGGCGTTGCCGTCAGCGCGGTGCGCTCTTACCGCACCCTTTCACCCTTACCTGCGTCCGGCGGGTCTCCCCGTCGGCCGCGCGGCGGTCTGCTCTCTGTGGCACTTTCCCTAGGCTTTCGCCCGCCGGCCGTTAGCCGGCGCCGTTTTTCCGTGGAGCCCGGACTTTCCTCCCCCACCTCTCGGCGAGAGCGGCCATCCAGCCATCTGGCAGGGGGGAGTTAGGCTTTAAGCCCGGCCAAGTCAATGAGCCCGTTGAGGATCGCCTTGGATTCCGCATCCGGCCGGCCGGTCATGCGCGACGGCCGGAAATGCCGCTCGAAGGCGACAATGGCGGCCTGCCGCGCACGGACCGGTTCGGTCCCTGGCGGGCCGTCCAAGTCGTATCCGTAGGTCTGCAGCGCTGCGAGAAATTCGGCGTCCTCCCACAGGGCGGGCTTCGGCACCGGCCAGAGACCGATACCGGCGGCGGCGAGCCCTGCCCAGTCGAAGAGTTCGCCTGGATCCTCCTTTCGGAGCGGCGCCACGTCGGAATGTCCGAGCACCCGATGCGGTGCGATGCGGTGCCGCGTCAGGATCTCCCGAGCAAGATCGCGGACGGATCGCATCTGCAGTGGAGGAAACGGCCGATAGCCGAATTCATGGCCCGGATTGACGATCTCGATCCCGATCGAGCGCCGGTTGATGTCCCGAGCCCCGTCCCAGCAGCTGATGCCGGCATGCCAGGCGCGCTTCGCCTCGGCAACCAGACGATAGATCGCTCCGTCCTCGCCAATGACGTAATGCGCGCTGACCTTGGCCGCTGGATCGCGGAGCCGGTCGAGTGCATCTTGCGCCGTCCGCATGCCGGTATAATGCAGCAGCAGGATGTCGACGGCCTGGCCCTCGCGGTCATCGGAATTCGGCGAAGGGAGCTCGATGATTGTCATATGCCGGTCTTGGTGGAAGGCGCGATGACCGCCGGGCGCCGGATGATGATGATGCCCACGCCGATCAGGATCGCAATCCCGCCGATGATCATGCGCGGCGTCACCTCGTCGCCCAACAGCAGATAGCCTGCCGCGACGCCGATCAGCGGCTGCAGCAGCATGAAGGGCATGATCTGATTGACCGGATAGCGACGCATCAGGTTGTACCAGATCCAATAGCTGAAGGCGGCGACGATCACCGACTGATAGAACAGCGCCAGGGCCGCGGGCCAGCCGATCTGCAGCAGGTTCGGCCACTGATTGCCCTCCAGGAAATAGGAGATGATCAGCAGCTGTGGGGCGGCCAAAGCCGCGATCCAGCCGTTGAGGCTCACCGCATCGATGTCGTCGCCCAGCGCCTTCACCTGCATGTTGGCGACCGCCCAGACCAAGGCGGCGGCAACAACGGAGAGCAAGGGCCAGGGATTGGCGGTGAATTTCGGCTGCCCGGCAATCAGGACGATGCCGGCGAAGGCGATCACCATGCCGGTGATCCGGCGCCAATGCAGGGTCTCCTTGAAGATGAAGGCGGCGAGGATCGCGGCGAACGGCACCTGGAGCTGAACGGCGATCGATGTCGTCGCGGCGTCGAGATAATGCATGCCGGTGAAGATCAGCGTGAAATGCATGACCCCAAGCGTGATCGACAGCGGGATCACGCGCTTCAAGTGCTTGCGCGGCAGGCCGACGATGGGGAGCAGGATCAGCGCCGCCAGCGAGAATCGCAGGGCGACGAAGAACAGCGGCTGCATGTGCTGCAATCCGACCTTCACCACGACGAAATTGACGCCCCAGATGAACTGGATCAGCAGCATGAGGGCGAGGTGGTGGAGCTTCATGGCCGTCCTGCGGCGCCCGGGGCGACCGCCATTTCTGCCCGCGTCTTGCGGCTTGGGTTCCTGTTCATGATGGACGAAGCTACCAGCTTGGATGTTTGAAGTCATGTCCGGGCGGATCGCCGACCGGCATCAGGTGCCCGGTCCGACGGGCTGGGCCACCGCCTCTGGTCGTCGCAGAATGATGATGGCCAGGCCGGAAACGGTCACCAGACCGCCCAGCACCATGACCCAGTCCCAGTTTTCATGCAGCAGCAGGACCGCCGCGGTCGCTCCGAAAACCGGCTCCAGCAGCGTGAACGGCATGACCTGGCCGATGGGGTAGCGGCGCATCATCGAATACCAGAGCCCATAGCAGACGACGGTAACGACCCCGATCTGATAGGCCATGGCAATCCACGCGCCGGGTCGGGCATCGCGAATCGCTTCGACATGACCCGATTCCGTGAGCAGCGACAATCCCAGGACCATCGGCGCGGAGAAGAGGGCCACCCAGGCATTCAGCTGCCAGCCGGTGATCTCGCCCTCCAGCCGCTTGATCTGGATATTCGCCGCCACCCAGGAGACCGCGGCAACCAGGATGAGGAGAATTGCCGGAACCCCGCCCTGGAACGACGGCCGCCCCACCAGCAATGCAATGCCGGCCAGGGCCAGCGCCATGCCGGTCCAGCGTCTCCAATGCAGCTTTTCGCCGAACAGCCAGGCGGCGACCAGCGCGGAAATCGGAACCTGGATCTGGATGACGATCGAGGTGGTCGCCGCGTCGGCAAGATTGAGGCTCGCGAACAAGGCACCGAAATGGATGATCCCGAGCACGCCGCAGATCGCGATCAGGCCCGGCAACTGCGCCCGCTTCGGCAGGCCGACAAATGGCGTCAAGAGCAGCCCGACGCCGATCAATCGCAGGGAGACGAAGAACAGCGGCGGCCAATCCGCCAGCCCGAATTTCAGGACCGCGAAATTGGCGCCCCAGAGCACCTGGGCGAAGGTCAACGCCAGAACATGCGACAGGCGCATTTCAGGCTTTCGCCGCAGCCAGGATTGCCTGGCGTTCCTCAAGTTCCAGCCACCGGTGTTCGGCCGCCTCCAGGGCCCGTTTCTTTGCCAGCAGGAGGGCGCTCGCCTTCTCGAACTTGCCTGGATCGCGGGCATAGAGATCGGGATCGTGCAGGGCATCCTCCAGCGTGCGGATGTCTGCCTCCATGGTGGCGATCCTTCCCGGCAGCTCGTTCAGTTCCTTCTGGTCCTTTGCCGCGAGACGTGTCTGGACGCGGGCGGCCTGGGGCGCCGGCGCGGGTCTTCGCTCCAGGCGGATCTCCGACTTGCCCGCGCGCACCGGCCGTTGCGCCAGGTAGTCCGTATAGCCGCCGGGATATTCCGCGACATCGCCCTCACCTTCGACCGCGATGATGCTGGTGGTCAGCCGGTCGAGGAAATCGCGGTCGTGGCTGACGATCAGGACGGTGCCGTCGTATTCCGACAGGACCTCCTGCAGCAGGTCCAGCGTGTCCATGTCGAGATCGTTGGTCGGTTCGTCGAGCACGATCAGGTTCGAGGGCTGGGCGAAGAGCTTTGCCAGCAGCAGTCGCGCCCGCTCGCCGCCGGACAGTGTGCGCACCGGCATGGTCGCCTGCTTCTCGTCGAACAGGAAGTCGCGCAGGTAGGAGACCACATGCCGCTGCTTGCCGCGCACCATGATCGAGTCGCCGCCGCCGGAGGCCAGGGTCTGCCACAAAGTGGCATTTAGATCGAAGCTTTCCCGCCGCTGATCGAGATAGATCGGCGTCAGGCCGATGCCGAGCCGCACCGAGCCCGAATCCGGCGGCAATTGTCCGGTCAGGATCTTCAGGATCGTGGTCTTGCCGGCGCCGTTGGGGCCGATCAGCCCGACCCGGTCACCGCGCAGGATGCGGGTGGAGAAATTCTTCACGATCTGGCGAGTGCCGCCATCCGGCAGCGGGTAGGCTTTGGCGATGTTTTTCGCCTCGATCACCATCTGGCCGCCGGCCTCCGCCTCGCCCAGCGCGAGCTTCGCCGTGCCCTGCGCCTTCAGCTGTTCGGTGCGCTGCTTGCGCAGGGCCATCAGCCCGCGCCGGCGCCCTTCGTTGCGCGAGCGCCGGGCGGTGACGCCGCGGGCCAGCCAGTATTCCTCCTGCTCGATCCGCTTCTGCAGCCGACGGGATTCCGCCGTTTCCTGGGCGATGATCTCCGCCGACCAGGCCTCGAAGTCGGCAAAACCGCCGTCATGCTCGAACATCCGGCCGCGATCCAGCCACAGCAACCGGCTGGTGAGCCGGTTCAGGAAGGTCCGGTCGTGGCTGATCATCAGGACGCCGCCGGGATAGGCCTGGAGTTCCGTCTCGAGCCATTCGATGGTGGGCAGGTCGAGATGGTTGGTCGGCTCGTCCAGCAGCAGCAGATCCGGCTCGGCCACCAGCATGCGCGCCAGGGCGGCCCGCCGCCCCTCGCCGCCCGAGAGCGAGTTCAGCGCCGCCGCGCCGTCGAGCCGGAGATGGTCGAGGGCCCGCTGCACCCGATAGTCCCCGGCGTCGATCCCGGGCAGGCCAGCCGGCGACGTAGTCGCCGACCTGGCCGGCGGCATTGAGATCGGGGCTCTGCGGCAGATAGCCGATGCGGATGCCGGGCTGGCAGAAGCGTTCGCCCTGATCGAGATCGATCTGCCCGGCCAGGGCCTTCAGGATGGTGGATTTCCCGCTGCCATTGGCGCCGACCAGGCAGACCCGTTCGCCCTTGCCCAGCGACAGCGAAATCTCGGCAAAAAGCGGTTTGCCGCCGAAGGTTACGGCGGCATTTCGGAGGGCGAGTTGGGGAATGGCAGGCGGCATGATGGCGGTGTTCTAGTGGATGCCGCGCTCTTTCGCCACCCTGTCATAGGCGGCATTGATGGCCGCCACCTTCTGGTTCGCGAGGTCGACGAATTCCTTGGGCAGGCCCTGGGCGGTCAGCTTGTCGGGATGGTTTTCCCGCACCAGCTTGCGCCAGGCGGCCTTGATCTCGGGATCGGACATCTCCCGGGTAACCCCCAGCATGGTATAGGGGTCCGCCTTATCGGGTCCGAGATTCGCCTCGCGGATGCGGACGAATTCCCCCTCGGTAAAGCCGAAAATGCCGGCCACCTGCCGGATGAAATCGACCTCCGCCTCGTGCACATGGCCGTCGGCCCGGGCGATGTGGAACAGGCCGTCGAGCAATTCCTCAAGGACCGGATGGTTTTTCTGGAACATCTTGGCGATCTGCCGGGCATAGGGCTCGAAGCCGCCGGAATCGCGGCGCGCCAGGTCGAAGACCCGGGCCACGTTCTTCATTTCCGCCGGCGGCACCTTGAAGACCTGCTTGAAGGCCGTCACTTCCGACTTGCTGACCACCCCGTCGGCCTTGGCCATCTTGGCACCCAGCACGATGACGGCGATGGTGAAGGCGACCTGCTTGGTCGCCGAACGGTCATCCGCGTTGGGCGCCTCCAGGACATCCGCCTCGACGCTCCGGTCCACGGCATGGCCGGCCAGCGCGCCCAGCAGGGCACCCAGCGGTCCGGCCGTGGCGAAGCCCGCAGCCCCGCCGATGATCTTTCCCCAGATGCTCATGTATGGAACCCACCGTCACCGTGAACGATATAGCTTAGAGATGGCCAATGCTAGTAGTCTTGCCCCGCAACCACCCTTTCACGAAGACTTGAAATGACCGGTTCCTGGCAGTTCTGGATCGATCGCGGCGGCACTTTCACCGACATCGTCGGCAAGCGCCCCGACGGCACGCTGGTCACCCATAAGCTGTTGTCGGACAACCCGGAACGCTATCGCGATGCGGCCATGGCCGGCATCCGCAGCCTGCTCGGGCTGCACGACAACGCGCCGCTGCCGGCCTCGGTCGCGGCGGTGAAGATGGGCACCACCGTCGCCACCAACGCCCTGCTGGAGCGCAAGGGCGAGCGGGTCCTGCTGGTGGTGACCCGCGGCTTTCGCGACGCCCTGCGCATCGCCTACCAGAACCGGCCGAAGATCTTTGCCCGCCGCATCCAGCTGCCCGAGCTGCTCTACGCCGCGACGGTCGAGGTCGGCGAGAGGGTGAACGCCCGGGGCGAGGTCCTGACGCCGCTCGACGAGGCGACGGCCGCGCGCGACATGCGCCAGGCCTTCGACCAGGGCATCCGCGCAGTCTCCATCCTGCTGATGCACGGCTACCGCTACACCGACCACGAGAAGCGCCTGAAGGCCATCGCCCGGGAGATCGGCTTCACCCAGATCTCGGTCAGCCACGAGGTCTCGCCGCTGATGAAGCTGGTCAGCCGCGGCGATACCACGGTGGTCGACGCCTATCTCTCGCCGATCCTGCGCCGCTATGTCGACCAGGTGGCCAGCGAGATCGGCAACAGCTCGACCCGCCTGATGTTCATGCAGTCGAACGGCGGACTGACCGATGCCGGCCAGTTCCAGGGCAAGGACAGTATCCTGTCCGGCCCGGCCGGCGGCATCGTCGGCGCGGTGCGAGACCTCGCGCCAGGCCGGCTTCGACAGGATCATCGGCTTCGACATGGGCGGCACCTCGACCGACGTCTCGCACTACAACGGGCAGTTCGAGCGCTCCTACGAGAGCCAGGTGGCCGGGGTGCGGATGCGGGCGCCGATGATGCAGATCCATACGGTGGCCGCGGGCGGCGGCTCGATCCTGCATTTCGACGGCGCGCGCTTCCGGGTCGGGCCGGATTCCGCCGGCGCCAATCCGGGTCCCGCCTGCTATCGCCGCGGCGGCCCGCTGACCGTCACCGACTGCAACGTCATGCTGGGACGCCTCGATCCCGCCTTCTTCCCCAAGGTGTTCGGCCCGAACGGCGACCTGCCGCTCGACCGGGACGCAGTCGTCGCCAAATTCCACGACCTCGCCGCGCAGATCTCCGCCGCCACCGGCAAGCCGCGCCGGCCGGAAGAGGCGGCCGAGGGCTTCCTGCAGATCGCCATCGCCAACATGGCCAATGCGATCAAGGAGATCTCCATCCAGCGCGGCTACGACGTCAGCCAGTACACCCTGGCCTGCTTCGGCGGCGCCGGCGGCCAGCATGCCTGCCAGGTCGCCGATGCCCTGGGCATGACCCGGATCTTCCTGCATCCCTTTGCCGGCGTGCTCTCGGCCTACGGCATGGGCCTCGCCGACATCCGCGCCATCCGCCATCGCACCGTCGAGGCGCCGCTCGATGCCGCCCTGATGGCGCGGCTCGAGCGCGACATCGCCGGCCTCTCGGCCGAGGCCCGGGCCGAGATCGCCGCCCAGGGCATCGCCCCCGAGGCGATCGAGCTGCTGCCGCAGCTGCATCTGAAATACGCCGGCACCGACGCGCCCCTGGTCACCGCCTTCACCGCCTTGCCGGAAATCGTCGCCGGCTTCGAGGCGGCACATCGCCAGCGCTACGGCTTCGTGGTGGAGAAGCCGATCATCGTCGATTCGGTCTCGGTCGAGGCAGTGGGCAAATCGGAACGCGTGGCCGACCCGCTGCTCGAAACCGGCGCCGGCGATGCCGCCCCGCTGGCGACGACGCCGTTCTGGGCCGGGGGGCGCACCCATGACGCGCCGATCTACGACCGCGCCGGGATGCGCCCCGGCCAGACGATCGAGGGTCCCGCGGTGATCCTCGAATCCACCTCGACGACGGTGGTGGAACCCGGCTGGCGCGCCCGCATGAACGACCGCGGGCACCTGGTTCTGGATCGCCACGTGGTCGCGGTACGCCAGGCCGCGATCGGCACCTCGGTCGATCCGGTGATGCTGGAGATCTTCAACAATCTCTTCATGTCGATCGCCGAGCAGATGGGCTCGACCCTGGAAAAGACCAGCCATTCCGTGAACATCAAGGAACGGCTGGATTTCTCCTGCGCCATCTTCGACCGGCTCGGCCAGCTGATCGCCAATGCGCCGCACATGCCGGTGCATCTGGGCTCGATGGGCGAAAGCGTCGAGACGGTGATCCGCCAGAATGCCGATGCCGACGGCCGGACGCAGATGCAGCCGGGCGATGTCTACGTGCTGAACGCGCCCTATAACGGCGGCACGCACCTGCCGGACATCACCGTCATCACCCCGGTCTTCGACAGCGAAGGCCGGTCCATCCTGTTCTATGTGGCCAGCCGCGGCCATCACGCCGATATCGGCGGCATCACCCCGGGATCGATGCCGCCGGACAGCCGGACCGTCGAGGAGGAAGGGGTCCTCATCGACAACTTCAAGCTGGTCGATCGCGGCCGGCTGCGCGAGACCGAGCTGCGTGACCTGCTCGCCGGCGGCCCCTATCCGGTGCGGAATGCCGAGCAGAACGTCGCCGACCTCGCGGCCCAGGTGGCGGCCAACGAGAAGGGCGTCCAGGAGCTTCGCCGCATGACCCGGGATTTCGGCCTCGACGTGGTGCAGGCCTATATGGGCCATGTCCAGGCCAATGCCGCGGAACAGGTCCGCCGGGTGATCGACCGGCTGAAGGACGGCAGCTTCGTCTACGAGATGGATGACGGAGCGCAGATTGCCGTCACCGTCACCGTCGACCACCAGGCGCGCCGGGCGAAGATCGACTTCACCGGCACCAGCCCGCAGCAGCCGACCAATTTCAACGCCCCCTCGGCAGTCGCCAAGGCGGCGGTGCTCTATGTCTTCCGCACCATGATCGACGACGAGATCCCGATGAATGCCGGCTGCCTGGAGCCGCTGGACATCGTCATCCCGGAAGGCTGCATGCTGCGGCCGGAATACCCGGCGGCGGTGGTCAGCGGCAATGTCGAGACCTCGCAATGCATCACCGATGCGCTCTATGGCGCCATGGGGGTGATGGCGGCCAGCCAGGGAACGATGAACAACTTCACCTTCGGCAACGACACCTATCAGTACTACGAGACGATCTCCGGCGGCTCCGGCGCGGGACCGGATTTCGACGGCACCGATGCCGTGCAGACCCACATGACCAATTCACGTTTGACCGATCCGGAAGTCCTGGAATGGCGCTTTCCGGTGCTGCTGGAGACCTTCGAGATCCGCCGCGGTACCGGCGGCAAGGGCCGGCACCGGGGTGGCGACGGCGTCATCCGCCGGGTGCGCTTCCTGGAGGACATGACTGCGGCCATTCTTTCCGGCCATCGCCGCATCCCGCCCTACGGCATGGCCGGCGGCGGGCCGGGCGCTCTCGGACGGAACTGGGTCGAGCGCAAGGACGGGTCGGTCGTCGATCTCAAGGGCACGGACAAGTGCGAGATGCGCCCCGGCGACACCTTCAATGTCGCCACGCCCGGCGGCGGCGGATACGGCCGGGCCTAGGATCCGAATTCGCAGGGAGAGCGCCATGCTGGCAAATCGACGCATCGAGGACATCGCGGGCCTGATCGCCGACCTGACGGCCCTGCTCGGCCCGGATCGCGTCAGCACCAATGCCGGCATTCTCGACCGCCACGGTCGCGATGAATCCTATCATGCCACCCATCAGCCCGATGTCGTCGTCTTCCCGGACTCGACCGAGCATGTCGCCGGCATCGCCAGGATCGCCCGCAAGCACAATGCGCCGGTCATTCCCTTCGGCGTCGGCACCTCGCTGGAGGGGCATGTCGCCGCCCTCGAGGGCGGGGTCTCCATCGACATGGGGCGGATGAATCGCATCCTCGAGGTGAATGCCGACGATCTCGACGTGAAGGTCGAGGCCGGCGTCACCCGCAAGCAGCTGAACGCGCATCTGCGCGATACCGGCCTGTTCTTTCCGATCGATCCCGGCGCCGACGCCACCCTGGGCGGCATGTCGGCGACCCGGGCAAGCGGCACCAATGCGGTGCGCTACGGCACCATGCGCGAGAACGTCCTCGGCCTCACCGTCGTCCTTGCCGATGGCCGCGTCATCCGGACCGGCGGACGGTCAAGGAAATCGGCGGCGGGCTACGACCTGACGCGCCTCTTCGTCGGCTCGGAAGGCACCCTGGGGATCATCACCGAGATCCGCCTCCGGCTCTATGGCATCCCGGAGGCGATCGCCGCCGCCGTCGCCTCCTTCCCCAGCATCGGCGATGCGGTGAACACCGTCATCCGGGTGATCCAGACCGGGATCCCGGTGGCCCGGATCGAACTCCTAGACGAAGTGCAGATCGATGCCATCAACCGCTATTCCAAGCTCGACTATGCGGTCAAGCCGACCTTGTTCTTCGAGTTCCACGGCACCGAGCGCGGTGTCCAGGAGCAGTCGGAGATGGCCGGCGCCATCGGCGCCGAATACGGCATGAGCGCCTTCCAGTGGACCCAGAAGGCGGAGGAGCGCAACAGGCTCTGGCAGGCCCGCCACGACGCCTATTATGCCGGCCTCGCCTTGCGCCCGGGCGCCAGGGGCTGGCCGACCGACGCCTGCGTGCCGATCTCGCGCCTCGCCGACTGCATCCTGGAGACCAAGGAGGATGTCCGGCAATCCGGCCTGCTGGCGCCGTTGGTGGGCCATGTCGGCGACGGCAATTTCCATCTCTCGCTGATCATCGACCCTGCGGATCCCGCCGAGCTCCGCACCGCCGAGGCCCTGGTCGAGCGCCTGGCCCTGCGCGCCATCGCCATGGGCGGCACCTGCACCGGCGAACACGGTGTCGGCTCCGGCAAGATCCCCTTCCTGCAGGCCGAGCATGGCGATGCCGTGGCGGTGATGCGGATGCTGAAACAGGCGCTGGACCCGGAGAACCGGATGAATCCGGGGAAGATCTTCTCCAGCTGAACCGGCGGGCCGCCGGCCGGGCAACAGCCGGGGCTCAGTGTTTCCGCGGCTGCACCAGGCTTGCGATGATCGTGGTCTCGCCCAGCGCCTTGCAGGCTTCGATCCGGTGCAGGCCTTCGACCAGCACATAGCGGGCCTTGTCGGCACGCACCAGGATCGCCGAGGTTTGCCCGTTCTCGGCGATGCTTTCGGCCAGGACCTGGACCTTGGCGGCATCGATCGGCCGACGCAGTGCCGCCGGGACATAGATGTCGGCGATATTGATCTTATGCAGCTTCATCGCAGGCCGGCTCCTGTGCCGTTGACCGCAGGGACGATCGCGCGCGGCGCTTGCCTCGCGCCGGACGAAGACTATCTAATACAGGGAAATGCCGGGAGAGACAGAGATGAAAACGCGCCAGCTTGGAGCCAGCCTGAAGGTTTCCGCCGTCGGCCTCGGTTGCATGGGCATGAGTCATGCCTATGGCGGCCAGGAAGAAGCCAAATCGATCGAGACCCTGCGCCGCGCTGTCGATATCGGCGTGACCTTCTTCGATACGGCCGAAGTCTACGGCCCCTTCGAGAACGAGATTCTTCTGGGCAAGGCCTTCAAGGGCCTGCGTGACCGGATCGTCATTGCCACCAAGTTCGGCTTCAAGATCGCCCCGGAGGGACAGGGTACCGAACGCATGGTCGGCCTCGACAGCCGGCCGGAACATGTCAAGGAAGTGGCCGAGGCATCCTTGAAGCGCCTGGGTATCGACGTGATCGACCTCTTCTATCAGCACCGCGTCGATCCGGCCGTGCCGATCGAGGACACGGTTGGCGCCATGGCCGATCTGGTGAAGGCGGGCAAGGTCCGCGCCCTCGGGCTTTCCGAGGCCAGCGCCGCGAGCATCCGGCGGGCGCATAAGGTGCACCCGATTGCCGCCGTGCAGAGCGAATACTCGCTGTGGACCCGCGACCATGAGAAGGACATCATCCCGACCTGCCGCGAGCTCGGGATCGGTTTCGTGCCCTACAGCCCGCTCGGGCGCGGGTTCCTGACCGGCGCCCTGAAGAGTACCGCGGGGTTCGCCGAGAAGGATTTCCGGCGCCTGCTGCCCCGCTTCCAGGACGAGAATTTCAAGGCCAACCTCGCCTTCGTCGAGACGCTGAAGCAGGTCGCCGCCGGGAAGGGCGTCACGGCGGCACAGCTCGCCCTGGCCTGGGTCCTGCACAAGGGCGATTTCATCGTCCCCATCCCGGGCGCCAGGACCGTCAGGCACCTGGAGGAGAATGCCGCAGCCGCCGCGGTCGTCTTGTCCGGCGCGGATCTGGCGGCGATCGAGGCGGCGATTCCCGCCGCTGCCATTGCCGGCCCGCGCTATGCCGAAGCCATGATGCGGCAGGTCAACGGCTGACTCGGGCGCCGGGAACCAAACCGCCGGACGGTTGTTACTTCCTCTAGCGGTCGGGTGTTGCCTGCCGATGCCCGGCCCGAACCTGTTTCAACAGCCGTCCCGCCAGCCGTTGCGCGCCCAGCCGCGCAACGCCGGCGCGCGGCCGAGGAGGAAGACTCATGTTGCTGTTGCTCATCGTCGTGCTGCTGATCGTGTTCTCGGGCGGCGGATACTACGGCTATCGCCGGAACTATTTCGGCGGTGGCGGCCTCGGGCTGATCGGGGTGGTGCTGCTGGTTCTCCTGGTCGCCAGCCTGTTCGGCGGCCCCTATCTCGGCTGGCATTCCTATTGATGCGCAAGAGGAGACCTGACATGAAGCTGCTTCATCGCCTGGCATTGCTGCTCGGATTGGGCGTTCTCGCGGCATGCGCCTCGGAATCGCGCATCTTCGACAACAACTGCAGCGGCAACGGCTGGATCACCAATGCCGACTATTGCAGGAATGACCTGCATCCCAACGGCGGGCCCTGGGCGACCCACTAGGACCCCTTGGCGGGTCAGCCTGCGCGGATCTCGCTGAGCCGATCGACCCTGCGCAGGCCCGGGAACAGCCACATCCAGAGGCCGACGACCGCCAGCGTTCCGAGACCGCCGACCACCACCGACGGTACCGTGCCGAACAGGGCCGCGGTCATTCCGGATTCGAATTCCCCCAACTCGTTCGATGCGCCGATGAACAGCATGCTGACGGCGCTGACCCGTCCGCGCATCTCGTCGGGCGTCGCCATCTGGATCAGGGTGGTGCGGACGAAGACGCTGACCATGTCCGATGCGCCGAGCACCATCAGGGCGGCGAAGGACAGGTAGAAATTCTCGGAGACGCCGAAGGCGACGGTGGCGACACCGAACAGGGCCACACAGGCGAACATCCAGGGACCGGTCCGGCGGTCGAGCGGCCGATGTCCCAGCGCCACGCCCATCAGCATGGCGCCAACCGCCGGCGCCGTGCGCAGCAGGCCGAGGCCGATCGGGCCGACGAACAGGATGTCGCGGGCATAGATCGGCAGCAGCGCCGTCGCGCCGCCGAGCAGCACCGCAAACAGGTCGAGCGAGATGGCGCCAAGCACGATGGGACGCGCCCTGATGAAGCCGATGCCGGCCAGGGCGCGTCGGAACCCGCCGCCGACCATCACCGCCCGATCCGCCGGCAGGGCCTTCGGGCCCTCGATATCGATGCGCGAGAACAGCAGGGCGACGGCGGCGGAGAAGACGAAGCAGGCGGAATAGGCCGCCATCGGCCCGAAGGCGTAGAGCGCGCCGCCCAGGGCCGGGCCGGCGATGATCGCCGTCTGGAAGGTCGAGGCGTTCCAGGCGATGGCCCGGGAGAGATGCTCCGGCGGCACGACGCGCGGCAGCAGCGACTGCTGGGCCGGCGCCGCAAGCGCCCTGCACATGCCGAACAGGGCGAGGACCAGATAGAAGGGCCAGAGTGCCGTCACGTCGAACAGCGTCAGCAGCAGGAAGCCGGCCGCCACCGCGGCCTCGATCGCGCAGCTGATGACCATCAGCGTCCGCCGGTTGAACCGGTCGGCGAGATCGCCCGCCGGCAAGACCAGCACCAGCATCGGCAGGAACTGGAATAGCCCGACATAGCCGAGCGCCATGGGATCGCCGGCAATGTCATAGATTTGCCAGCCGACCGCCACCGATTGCACCTGGATCGCCATGGTCAGCAGCAGGCGCGCGCCGAGAAAATAGCGGAAGTTGCGCAGGCGAAAGACCGCTCGCGCCTCGCGCAGGCTGGGGCGTGACCCGGTCACAGGAGTTTGGCGGTCGCTCGCCTCGGGTCAGATCGCCCGGGTCGCGTCTTCCAGCCAGGCCGCCGTCGCCGGTTCGACCAGCGGCAGCATGGTGTCGCGAACCCGCCGGTGATAGGCGTTGAGCCACGCCACCTCCTCGGCGGACATGATGCTGCGGTCGACCAGGTTGAGGTCGATCGGCGCCAGGGTGATGGTCTCGAACTGCAGCATGCCGGGATGCCCCGCCACCGGCTGCACCACGACCAGGTTCTCGATCCGGATGCCGTACTCGCCTTCCTTGTAGTAGCCGGGCTCGTTGGAGACGATCATGCCAACATCGAGCGGCGTGCGGTTGGGCGCCTTGGAGATCCGCTGCGGCCCCTCATGCACCGAGAGATAGCTGCCGACGCCGTGGCCGGTGCCATGATCGTAATCCAGGCCGACATCCCAGAGCGGACGCCGCGCCAGCGCATCCAGCTGGTTGCCAGTCGTTCCCTTGGGGAATTTTGCCGTGGCGAGCGCGATATGGCCCTTCAGCACCCGGGTGAAGCGGTCCTTCATCTCGGGTGTCACCCGCCCGACGGCGACGGTCCGGGTGATGTCGGTGGTGCCGTCGAGATACTGCCCGCCGGAATCGATGAGATAGATCGAATCCCGTTCGATCGGGCGGTTGCTTTCCGGCGAGACCTTGTAGTGGCAGATCGCGCCATTGGGGCCGGCGCCGGAGATGGAATTGAAGCTGAAGTCGCGGAACAGGTCATTGCGCCGGCGGAACTCGGCGAGCTTTTCCGCCGACGAGATCTCGGTCAAATGGCCCTTCGGCGCCTCGACGGAGAGCCAGGACAGGAATTCGCTGACCGCGGCGCCGTCGCGGCGGTGCGCGGTCCGGGCGCCTTCGACCTCGACCGGGTTCTTGCAGGCCTTGGGAAGGGCGCAGGGATCCTCGGTCACCTTCACCTTGGCGCCGGCCTTGGTCAGCCGGTCGTGGATCCAGACCCCGCCGGTGGCGGCATCTATCGTCACCTTCGCCTTGGCGGCACCCAGCGTGTCCAGGGCCCTGGCGAAGGCGCTGGGCGGCTGCACGGTCACCTCGTTGCCGAGATGGGTCAGGGTTGCCGGAGGGAATTTTCGCGGATCCATATAGACGTCGACCCGGCCGTCATTGTGCAGCACGCCGTAGCCCAGGGCGAACGGCGTGCGCGGCACGTCGCCGCCGCGGATGTTCAGGAGCCAGCAGAGCGAATCCGGCGCCGAGATCACCGCCGCATCCTTGCCTTCGGCCTTCAGCCTGGCTCCCAGGTCATGGCGCTTGTCGGCCGCCGACCGGCCGGCATAGCGCAGATCCTGCGGCCAGACCGGGGCGATCGGCGCCACCGGCTGGTCGGGCCAGGCCGCGTCCAGCGGGTTGCGCTCGGTGGCGACGAACTCCCCGCCGGCGCGCTCGACGGCGCCACGGAAGCGGGTCGCCTGGTCGACCGTGAGCAGCCAGGGGTCGAACCCGAGCCGGCCGCCTTTGGGCAGGTTGGCCTCGATCCACTGCTCCGGCGGCTGGTTGATCAGGTGCCGGATTTCGAACAGTTTTTCGTCCACCTGCTCGCGCACCTGGATCGTGTAGCGGCCGTCGACGAACACCGCCGCCTTGTCGAGCAGGACGATGGCGAGGCCCGCCGAACCGGTGAAATTGCTGATCCAGGCCAGGCGGTCTGCCCGCTTGGGAACGTATTCTCCCTGATGTTCGTCGGCGCGCGGCACCAGCATCCCGGCGAGCTTCTGGGCGGCGAGTTCCTTTCGCACCGCAGCAAGACGATCCTTGACCTGCGCCGACGGGCTCTTGGCCTGGGGCTTCGCCCTGGCTGCCACCTGCGCCCGGAACGCCATCAGCTGGGCCCGGATCGCCGGGCTCGGATCGGGCGCCACCAGATTGACCCAATCCTCCGCCAATTCGGCCTCGGGCGCCGCGACGACCCCCTCCACGAGCGCCTTGAGTCCTGCCAAGTCCACATAACACTTATGCTTTTTGAGCAGGCCGGCCAGGGCTTCATCACCCTGATAGGGCTCACTGGTTAAAGACATGGAGGCTCCTGTTAACGAATTTGGGCGAATTTCGGCGAACTGTCCCGGAACCGACTCATTCTTGCCTAGTTATGCGTCTTCATGACAGATTAACTTTAGTCCATGCATATATCGCATTGCTGCGATGCAGCACAACCCCTGCCTGAAGGCCGGTCCGGTCCCTATATTTCGTTATGTCGAGAGCGATGGCAATAGAGCCGTCGCCGATAATCGGATGTGTGAGATCATGAATCGGATGACTTTAAATCAGAAGGTGGCGTTCGACCGCGCGGTGAGCCCGGCGACGATCACCCGCGAGACCGGTATTGCGGCTGCCGCTCGTTTCGGCCGCGTCCTGGTCAACTCGGTGCGCGGCTATCTGAAGCGCACGGCGATCGAAACCGAACTGGCCCGCCTGGACAGCCGGATGCTGTCGGATATCGGCCTGACCCGCGGTGAGATCGGCAGCGTCGCCAGGGCCGCGGTCGAACAGCCGACCGAAGGCAGCCTGTTCGCGGAATTCAGCCGCATGCTGGTGAATCTGGTGATTCGCCCGGTGGTCGAGTGGAACCGCCGCCGCCACGTCTACGACACCCTGATGTCGATGGACGAGCGCATGCTCAGCGATATCGGCCTCGCCCGCTACGAGGTCGCGGAATATGTGCGCAAGCTCAGCCAGAAGGCGGCACAGCCCCTTCCCGAGACGCTTGCCGCGATGGAACAGGACGTTACCGCGCCGATCCGGGCCTGGAGCCGTGCGCGCCTGACGGCCAAGCAGTTGAGCCGCCTCACCGATCGCCAGCTTCTGGACATCGGCGTGGTGCGCGGCGACATCGAGGAACTCGCCCAGGACGTGGCCCGCAAGGCGACGCTGGCGGCGAACTTCAACCAGTCGCCGAGCGCCCCGAAAGCGGCCTAAGTCCTTAGGTCCTCTCGAGAACCTGAGATTTCCTCCCTCCCTAGACTCGGCGGTCCGCATCCCGGACCGCCGTTTTTCTTTGGCGGACCGGCGCCCGGCGCTTCAGCACCAGGACCGACCATTCCTTGAGATGCAGCCGGAAGTCGAGGTCGAGCCCGACCGCCCGGTGCGCCGCCAGGACGTCCTTCTCCTGGGTGCGCAGCAACCCCGACAGCACCGCCCGGCCGTTCCGCGACAGCACGGCTGCCAGATCCGGCGCCAGCCCGATCAAGGGGTTGGCGAGGATGTTGGCGGCGATGAGGTCATAGGGCGCACCTTCGCGCACCGGCCGCGCCCGATAGCCGTCGGATTTCACCACTTTCACCAGCTTTCCGAGGTCGTTCAGCCGGGCGTTCTCCCTGGAAACCCGGACCGCATCCGCGTCCAGGTCGGCAGCCAGGACCGGTTTGCCCCAGAGATGGGCCATGGCGAAGGCCAGGATGCCGGTGCCGCAGCCGACATCCAGCGGCCGCTTGAACCGCCGGGTCCTGGCCAGGCGGGACAGGGCCAGGAGGCAGCCGCGGGTGGTCTCGTGCCGGCCGGTGCCGAAGGCCATGCCGGCATCGATCTCCAGGACGATCCTGCCTTTGGGGGGCTTGCCGGCGAAATGCGAGCCGTGGATGAAGAACGGCCCGGCGGCGAGCGGCGGCAGGCCGCGCTGGCTCTCCGCCACCCAATCCTTCGGCGGCACCGGCGCCAGCACCGGCTTCACCCCGCGATAGGGCCGCAACGCCGCCAGGACGGCCCGGCGGTCGGGTCTGGCGGTACCGAAGACCTCTATGCGCCAGCCCCTGCCGCCGTCGGTCTCGAAGCTGGAGAGCGCCTCGCCGAAGCCTTCGAGGGCCGCCTCCAGGGCATAGCGCAGCTCGTCGCTGGGCTTGGCCGCGAGGGCGACCGTGATCGACCAGAGATCCGCTGCCTGGGTCATCGCCTCATCCCGCCTTTTCCGCCGGCATGACGAAGCCGGCCATGACCTTCTTCACCCCGGCCTTGTCGAAGGCGATCTCCAGCTTGTCGCCCTCCGCGACCAGAACCTTGCCGTAGCCGAATTTCTGGTGAAATATCCGCGCGCCGGCCGGGAAACTGCCGGTTTTCACCGGCGATTCCACCGCGATTCCGTCCATTTCCACCGGCTTCGACACCATCGCCGCCCGGCGGCTGGCAAAGCCCGGCGCGGCATTCCACCCGGACGGCCCGCTGCCGAACCCGGCGCCGAATCCGGCGGCGGGGTTGCGGAAGACGCGGTTTTCCTCGCGCGCCAGGTGCGCCTTGGGCAGCTCGGCCAGGAAGCGCGACGGCAGGGCATTCTGCCACTGGTTATGGATCCGCCGGTTGGCTGCATGGCTGATATAGGCGCGCTTGCGGGCCCGGGTGAGGCCGACATAAGCGAGGCGGCGCTCCTCCTCCAGGCCCTTGAGGCCGTTTTCGTCCAGGGCGCGCTGGTGCGGGAACAGCCCCTCCTCCCAGCCGGGCAGGAAGACCACGTCGAATTCCAGGCCTTTCGCCCCGTGCAGGGTCATGATGGTGAGCTGGTCGCGGTCGCCGGCCTCGGCATTCTCCATCACCAGCGCGACATGCTCCAGGAAGCCGGCCAGGCTCTCGAACTCCTCCAGGGCGTGGATCAGTTCCTTCAGGTTCTCCAAGCGGCCGGGGGCCTCGATCGACTTGTCCTGCTGCCACATCGCGGTATAGCCGGATTCGTCGAGGACGATCTGGGCCAGCTCGGCATGGCTCATGGTCTCGGCCAGGCCGCGCCAGCGGGCGAAGTCCTCCAGCAGCCGCGCCAGCGTCCGCCGGGCCGCCGGCTTCAGCTCGTCGGTCCCGACGATGCGCCGCGCCGCTTCCGGCAGCGCAATCCCCTGGGCCCGGGCCAGATCGTGCAGCCGCTTCACCGTGCTCTCGCCGATGCCGCGCTTGGGGGTGTTGACGATGCGCTCGAAGGCCAGTCCGTCCTCGGGCTGATGCACCAGGCGCAGATAGGCCATGGCGTCGCGGATCTCCATGCGCTCATAGAAGCGCGGCCCGCCGATCACCCGGTAGGGGATGCCGAGCGTGATGAAGCGCTCTTCGAATTCGCGGGTCTGGAAGCCGGCCCGGACCAGGATGGCGACCTCCCGCAGATTGACGCCCTTGCGCTGCAGCGCCTCGATCTCCTCGCCGATCTGGCGCGCCTCCTCCTCGCCGTCCCAGGCGGCGGTGACCTTCACCAGCTCGCCCTCATTGGCCTCGGTCCACAGGGTCTTCCCGAGGCGGCCGTCGTTATGGGCGATCAGCCCGGAGGCGGCCGCCAGGATATGCGGCGTCGAACGGTAGTTCTGCTCCAGGCGGATGACCTTGGCGCCCGGGAAATCCTGCTCGAACTTCAGGATGTTCTCGACCTCGGCGCCGCGCCAGCCATAGATCGACTGGTCGTCGTCGCCGACGCACGCAGAGATTCTTGTGGCCCTGGGCCAGCAGCCGCAGCCAGAGATACTGCGCCACGTTGGTGTCCTGGTACTCGTCGACCAGCATGTAGCGGAACTGCTGCTGGTAGCGCGAAAGGACATCCGGCGAGGACTGGAAGACCGCGATGTTGTGCAGCAGCAGGTCGCCGAAATCGCAGGCGTTCAGCGTCATCAGCCGCTGCTGGTAGTCGCGGTAGATGTCGAGGATGCGGCCCGAGGCGAGTTCCGCCTGCTCGGCCCGGCTGACCTTGTCCGGAGTCAGGCCGCGATCCTTCCAGCGCTCGATGACGCCGTGGATCACCCGCGACGGCCATTTCTGGGTGTCGATGCCCTCGGCCTGCATCAGCTGCTTCACCAGGCGCAGCTGATCGTCCATGTCCAGGATGGTGAAATTCGGCTTCAGGCCCACCAGCTCCGCATGGCGGCGCAGGATGCGGGCCGCCAGCGCGTGGAAGGTGCCGAGCCACCAGCCCTCGACCGGCCGCCCGAGCATGGCGGCGATCCGCGTCTTCATCTCCAGGGCGGCGCTGTTGGTGAAGGTCACGGCCAGAATCTGATTGGGCCAGGCGCGCCCGGTCGCCAGGATATGGACCAGCCGGGTGGTGAGCACCCGGGTCTTGCCGGTCCCGGCACCGGCCAGGACCAGGACCGGTCCTTCCGAGGCCAAGACGGCCTCGCGCTGGCGCTCGTTGAGGCCGGCGAGATAGGTGAATTGGGAGGTGTCGGCGACGGTGTCGCACTGGGTCAATTCGGTCATGGCCCGTTATAGCACCGGGCGCTCGGCTTGACAGCCGAAGCCGCGGTCGGCTCTACTCCGGCGATCCCGAAATCCGGTTAATTCAGCGAAGGAGCGCATCCCGAAGCATGGCGCGCGCGGTCGAGCATATTGCCCTCAATGCGATGAGCCCGGGCTCCACCCAGCACCTGACGGTATTCCGCTACGGCACGATCGGCGCACGGCCCAAGGCCTATCTCCAGGCCGCAATGCATGCCGACGAACCGCCGGGGATCCTGGTGCTGCATCATCTCTGCCGGCTGCTCGACGCCGCCGACCGCCAGGGCGGGATCCGGGGCGAGATCGTCGTGGTGCCGACCGCCAATCCGATCGGCCTCGACCAGGTGATCAACACGACGCGGGCCGGGCGCCACGAGTTCCGCAGCGGCATCAACTTCAATCGCGGCTTTCCGGATCTCGGTCCCGAGCTGGTCGACAGGACCAGCGGCCGGCTGACGCAGGATCCGGCGCGCAACATCGCCATCATCCGTGCCGAACTGCAGGAACTCCAGGCGGCGCGCAAGCCGCTGACCGCGCTCGCCCGGCTGCAGCTCGAGCTGCAGAAGCTGGCGATCGATGCCGATCTCGTCATCGACCTGCATTGCGACGACGAGGCCGAGGCCTATCTGATGGCACGCGAGGCGCAGTGGCCCGAGGCGCGCCAGCTGGCCGCCGATGTCGGCGTCAGATGGCTGCTGGAAAGCGGGGCATCGACGCCCGCGGAGCTCTGCTTCGACGAGAGCTGCATCCACCCTTGGGCCGAACTGCGCCAGGCCCTCGGCGCCGCGGTCCCGGTTCCCCTGGGCTGCCTTGCCGTCTGTTTCGAGATGCGCGGCATCAATGCCGTAGACGACGCGGTGAATGCGCGGGATGCCGCCGGATTGCTGCGCTACCTCGTGCGGCGCGGGCTCGTGGCCGGTGATGCCGGCGTCGCTGCCGCGGAGAGCGTCGAGACCGCTCCGGCCTACGAATACATCGATGCGCCCAAGGCCGGGCTGGTGGTCTATGCGGTTCCCCTGGGCAGCCGCGTGAAGGCCGGTGACCTGGTCGCCGAGCTCGTCGATCCCCTGGCCGAAGACCAGGCGCGCGGGCGCCTGCCGTTGCGCGCCAGCGTCGCGGGTGCCGTCATCTCGCGCTGCCTGGCGCGGCTGGTGGCCCCCGGCGATTTCGTCGCCATGATCGTCGGTCAGGATTGGCCGAAGGCGCCGTCGGACGGCGCCCGGACCCTGTCTTGACAGCCCCTGCAGTCGCTGCCCTAATCCCCCGACCCCACAAAGAACGGCAATCATGAGCAAGAAAATAGAGAAGATATCGCTTGGGTCGATGAGCCCGGGCACCGAACGGCACCTGGTGGCGCATCGCTATGGCACCAAGGGTGCGCGGCCGAAGGCCTACCTGCAGGCCTCGATCCATGCCGACGAGATTCCGGCGATGATGGCGGCGCATCACCTGATCCGGATCCTCGACGAGGCGGATCGCCGCGGCGACATCAAGGGCGAGATCATCGTCGTCCCGGTGGCCAATCCAATCGGACTCAGCCAGAACATCAACGGCGCCCATCCGGGCAGATCGGAGCTGCGCGGCGGCGGCAACTTCAACCGGCATTGGCCCGACATGTTCGAGGGGCTGGTGGAAGCGGTCGAAAGCAAGCTCGGCAAGGATCCGGAGAAGAACGTCGCCGTCATCCGCGCGGCGATGGGCGACAAGCTGGCCAAGATGAATGCGGATGCCGAGTTCCCGCGCCTGCGCATCGAGCTCTACCGGCTGGCCTACGATGCCGACTACGTGCTCGACATGCATTGCGACGACGAGGCGCTGATGCATCTCTACCTGACCTACGACTTCTGGCCATCGGGTGCGGATCTCGTCGCCGATACCGGATCGCATGCCGCGTTCCTCTGCCATGAATCCGGCGGCCAGAGCTTCGAGGAGCAGTTCTACCTGGCCTTCCGCAAGCTGCACCTGCATTTCGGCGACAAGTTCCCAATTCCGCCGACGGTGCTGACCTGCACCCTGGAATATCGCGGCCAGTCCGACGTCTACGACGAATTGGGCGAGCCAGATGCCCAGGCGCTCTACCGCTTCCTGCAGCGGCGCGGCCTCATCGCCGGCGACCCCGGCAAGCTGCCGCAGCTGAAATGCGAGGGAACCCCGCTCGACGGCGCCGACTATATGCGCGCGCCGGTGGCCGGCATCCTGGCCTACAAGGTGAAGCCCGGCGATACGGTGAAGACCGGCGACCTGGTCGCCGAGATCATCGATCCGCTGGCCGACGACCAGTCGAAGGCCCGCACCGAGATGCGGGCGGTGACCAGCGGCCTGGTCGTTTCGACCTGCGCCAAGAAGCTGGTCTCTCCGGGCGACGGCATCACCATGATCGCCGGCAAGGTCAAGCTGGCGCACCGCAAGGGCCCGCTGCTGTCGGACTAGGATCCGAGGCCCGCCGGATTCCTCCGGCTAGCAGGCATCCCGGATCGCCTGGCCCAGCAGGCGGAACTCCTTCTCCCGGGCACTGGTCTTGCGCCAGGCCAGGCCGATCTTGCGCCCGGGATGGGATTCGTCGAAGGGCCGGGCGACCAGTTCGCCGCCCTTCAGGATCTTCGCCTTCAGTGCCATTTCCGGCAGCAGGGTGACGCCGAGTCCGTTGGCCGCCATCTCGACCAGCGTATGCAGGCTGGTCGCCGCCACGTCGGCACCGGTGGCGCGCTGCGGCAGGCGGCAGGCGGCCAGCGCGTGATCCCGCAGGCAGTGGCCGTCGGTCAGCAGCAGCAGCGGCACGTCGGCGAGATCGGCCAGTTTCAACTTCGCCTTCCTGGCCAGGGGGTGATCCTTGCGGCAGACCAGCTGGAAGGCATCGTCGAGCAGCGGCATTTCCTGCGCCTCGCCGAGTTCGGCCGGCAGGGCAAGGAGCAGGCAGTCCAGGCTGCCGTCATGCAGCTGGTCGACCAGCCGGCCGGTCAGATCCTCGGTGAGGAACAGTTTCAGCCTGGGATAGGCCTTGCGCAGCTTGGGGAGCACGCTGGGCAGCAGGAAGGGCGCGATGGTCGGGATAACCCCGAGGCGCAGGGCACCCGACAGCGGTTCCTTCGCCGCCGCCGCCGTCTCGGCCAGTTCCTGGGCCTCCTTCAGCACCACTCTCGCCTTGGCGGCGATCTCGCGGCCGAGGGCGGTGAACACCACCGAACGGTTGCTGCGCTCGACCAGGGAGGCATTGAGCAGCGCCTCCAGTTCCTGAATGCCGGCGCTGAGCGTCGATTGCGAGACGAAGCAGGCCTCGGCGGCGCGGCCGAAATGGCGATGCTCGTCGAGGGCCGTCAGGTAGCGAAGCTGTTTCAGCGTGGGCAGGAACATAATCGATCCGATCGATTGATATGACGAATATAATCCATTGGATCGATGATGCAAGGGGCGCCATGTTCTCCGGGAAGGGCAATCCGGACCCCGGCATGCCAGTTCCACATGGAGACAGAGACAATGTTGACCGTCGGCGACAGCTTCCCGAAATTCGATCTGACCGCAGTGGTTTCCAGCGACCTCGAGACCGCCTTCCAGCCGCTCACCGAGCGGAGCGATGCCGGAAAGTGGAAGATCGTCTTCTTCTGGCCGAAGGACTTCACCTTCGTCTGCCCGACCGAGATCGCCGCCTTCGGCAAGCTGAACGGCGACTTCAACGACCGCGACGCGGTGGTCTATGGCGTCTCGACCGACAGCGAGTTCGTGCATCTCGCCTGGCGCAAGAGCCATGACGACCTGAAGATCCCTGCCCTTCCCGATGCTCTCCGACATCAAGCGCGAGCTCTCGCAGGCGCTCGGCGTGCTGGACCGGAAGGAGGGCGTCGCGCTCCGCGCGACCTTCATCGTCGACCCGGAAGGCATCATCCGCTTCGTCTCGGTGAACGACCTCAATGTCGGCCGCAACCCGGCCGAGGTGCTGCGGGTGCTCGACGCCCTGCAGACCGACGAACTCTGCCCCTGCAACTGGCAGAAGGGCCAGGAGACGCTGAAGGCCGCCTGACGCCCGCGCCACCCCCTCTCCGCGGCGGAGAGGGGGCTACCAACAGGAGACGACAGCATGTCCATCGAAACGTTGAAATCGGCCCTGCCCGATTACGCCAAGGACCTCAAACTCAACCTCTCCAGCCTGGCGACGGAAGCCGCGCTGACGCAACAGCAGCTGGCCGGCAGCTTCATCGCCGCAGCCCTGGCGTCGCGCAGCGAGACGGTCACCCAGGCGATCACCGCGGAATTCGCGCCGCGGCTCAGTGCCGAAGCACTGGACGCCGCCAAATCGGCGGCGGCGATCATGGCGATGAACAACATCTACTATCGCTTCGTGCATCTGGCAGGCGCCAAGGACTACAAGACGCTGCCGGCCAAGCTGCGGATGAACGTGATCGGCAAGCCGGGCGTCGACAAGGCGGATTTCGAGCTCTGGTCGCTGGCGGTGTCGGCGGTCAACGGCTGCGGCATGTGCATCGATGCCCATGAGCATGAGCTGCGCAAGGCCGGCCTCAGCGTCGAGGCGATCCAGGCGGCGGTGCGGATTGCCGCCGTGGTGCATGCCGTGGCGGCGGTCCTGGACGGCGAGGCAGCCCTGGCCGGCACCCGAACGGCCCGGGCCGCCTGATGCTAACGCATTGAATCCCCTGATGACTTGGCCGCGGTCGGCATTGCCTGCCGCGGCCGCGGCCTTGCCGCATGGGTGCCATGCCGGCCGCCGCTAGCGGCTGCGATCCAAACTGCTATAGTCCCTCCCGACCCGTGCGGCGCCAACCACCACGGCGCCCCGGGATTTTGCGTTTCAGAGCAACCTGCAGAGGGATTCCGTATCATGCCAACCAATGCCAGCCTGCATCAGCGGCGCAACGCCGCCGTGCCGCGCGGTGTCGGCAACGCCTTTCCGATCTACGCGAAATCGGCCTCGAATGCCGAGATCACCGACGAGGAAGGCCGCCGCCTGATCGATTTCGCCGGCGGCATCGCCGTGCTGAACACCGGGCACTGCCACCCGAAGATCGTCGCCGCGGTCAAGGACCAGGTCGACAAGCTGACCCATGCCTGCTTCCAGGTGACGCCCTACGAGCCCTATATCCGCCTGGCCGAGCGCCTGAACAAGCTCATTCCCGGCAATGACCCGAAGAAGACGATCTTCCTCACCACCGGCGCCGAGGCGGTGGAGAACGCGGTGAAGATCGCCCGCGCCTATACCAAGCGCGCAGCGGTCATCGCCTTTTCCGGCGCCTTCCACGGCCGGACCCTGATGGGCATGGCGCTGACCGGCAAGTACCAGCCCTACAAGGTCGGCTTCGGCCCCTTCCCGACCGACATCTATCACGTGCCCTTCCCCGATCCGGCGCTGAAGGACGGCGGAGCGGCGGCGCTGAAGCACCTCGATACCATCTTCAAGGCGGATGTCGGCCCGGACAACGTCGCCGCCATCATCATCGAGCCGGTGCAGGGCGAAGGCGGGTTCAACATCGTTCCCTTCGAGTTCATGCGCGCGCTGCGCGAGCTCTGCACCAAGCACGGCATCGTCTTCATCGTCGACGAGATTCAGTCGGGCTTCGCCCGTACCGGCAAGATGTTCGCCTTCGAGCATTCCGGCATCGTTCCCGACCTCGTCACCATCGCGAAATCGCTGGCCGGCGGCTTTCCGCTGTCCGCGGTCACCGGCAAGGCCGAGATCATGGACGCACCGGCACCGGGCGGGCTCGGCGGCACCTATGCCGGTTCGCCGATCGGCTGCGCGGCCGCCAACGCCGTGCTCGACGTGATGGAAGAGGAGAAGCTGCTGGAGCGCGCGGTGGTCATCGGCAAGAAGATGATCGACCGGCTGACCGACATGAAGCGGAAGAACAGCTTCGGCAATCGCATCGGCGATATCCGCGGCCTCGGGGCCATGGTGGCCTGCGAACTGGTGAAGTCGGACGGGGCGCCCGATGCCGACCTTACCAAGGCGGTGGTCAACAAGGCGGCCGAGAACGGCCTCATCCTGCTGAGCTGCGGCGTCAATGCCAACGTGCTCCGCTTCCTGATGCCGCTGACTGCTCCCGACAAGCTGATCGACGAGGGCTTCGACATCCTGGAGAAGACCATCGGCCAGGCGATCGAGAACTCGGCCAAGGTCGCCTGACGACCGGGCGGAGGACAAAGGAAAACGGCCGCCTCGGGAAGCCGGGCGGCCGTTGTTTCTTGCGGCATGAGGCGGGAGGCTAGTTCACCGTCGCCTTCTTGTGCAGCAGGGCGATCAGCGCATCGACGCTGCCGCCGTTCTGGCTGATGACCGAGGTGAATTCCTGGCGATGGGTTTCCGCCAGGCTCAGGCCCTCGACGCGGATATCGGTGATCAGCGGCCGATCGCCGTCGGTGCGGACATCCCAGTCGACCCGCGGGGCCTGGCTGTCGTTGGTATCGACGGTGGCGAAGACGGTGCCCTTGGAACCCTCGTCGCGCACCCGCTTCACGATCAGCTTCTCGCCGTTGTATTCCTTGAAGCGCTGGCCGTAGACCACGCTCATGTAGTCGATGAAGGCCGCGATATAGGTCTGCTGCTGCTCGGGCGTCGCCTTCTTCCAATAGGCGCCGAGCGTATGCTTGGCGATGCCCGGCATGTCGAAATACTGCTCGAGCACCGGCTTCAGCGCCGCCGCACGCGCGGCATCGGTCGCCGTGGCGCTGGAGAGTGCGGTGATCGCCCGGTCGGCGACTTCGGACACGAAGGCCGCGAGGTCGGTCGAGGCCCGGCTCGGTTTGCCGCCGGCGGCGAACGCGGCCGTGGCACCTGCCACGGCGAGGATGAAGCTGCGTCTGGATTTCATGGTGCGATACATCAGTTGGCTTCGGAAACCTGGTCCTGCGGCTTGGCCGGGGCAAGGAACGGGACCTGGCTGGTCGAGGGCGCCTGCAGGACCACGCTGGGACGCTCCGCACCGTCGGAGGGGATCAGGTCCTCGCGGGTGATGCTCACCGCCTGGTCAGGCTCTTCGCCGTTCTTGATCGCGTCGTTGCGATGCTGGCGATACAGGCTGCGGATCGTGGCGTAGAAGTCGACCGAGCCCTTCTGCAGCTCGGACAGGGTGTCCAGGTTGCGGGCGCGCGTGTCGAGGCCTTCGGCAACGACGCGGGCGGTATTGATGTAGCCGACATTGTAGATGTAGCCGATCCAGGTCAGCGGATCGAGCAGGTAGTCGACGGCGCGGCCGGTGGCATCGCGCGGATTGCTCGGGCCCATGATCGGCAGCATCAGGTAGGGGCCCTCGCCCGCGCCATAGACGCCCAGGGTCTGGCCGAAATCCTCGTCGTGATACTTCATGCCGACGCTGTCGCCGACATCGATCAGGCCGCCGACGCCGACCGTGCTGTTGACCAGGAAACGTCCGGCGGTATCGCCGGCACGGCCGAATTCGCCCTGGAACAGGTCATTGGCCAGGATGGTCGGCGCATGCAGGTTGCGCACCACGTTGCGCACCGCATCCTCGGCAAAGTCCGGCAGTGCGGTGTGGTAGTAGCCGGCGAAGGGCTTCAGCAGGATCTCGTCGAGGAAATGGTTGACCTCGAAGAAGTAGCGGTTCATCGGCTCGAGCGGGTCATTGGCCTCGTTGTAGGCCTCGACCGCGGCTTCATCGCTCGGATCCGGCGCCGACGCGCAACCGGCTGCCATGAGGGCCAAGGCGGCTGCGCCGACGGTGCCGATCTGCTTGCCGAACTTCATAACGACTGACATGGATGCTCTAACCCCTTACCGGTAGCCCGGTCTCTAAGTTTTGAACTCAGCGACGAACCGCTCCACCGTCCCCCGGTAGCCACCACCACATCCCCGCAGCGGAAGCCCTAAAGCGAGTCTCAACTGATCCTACTGTAAACCCATGGTCACAGCAAAACCTTAACTGATCGTAAGGACTTAGCCGCGGAGTCCCGATCCGTGGCCGTCATCCGATCCGTGCTGTGATTATCACATGGATCGGGCGAAAACCAGCCGGGTCGTGAGGTATCTGTGTGGGCTCAGACACTTACTGTTGCAGAAAAGCCGCAGACTGCGTTAGACAATACCAAATGCCTAGAGCGTTTTCTCGGCATGGTGGCAGGCGACCAATCGGCCCTCGACCGGGCGAAGCTCGGGCCGGTCGGTGGCGCAGATCTCGGTGGCATAGGGGCAGCGCTTGTGGAACGCGCAGCCCGGCGGCGGATCGATCGGCGACGGCAGTTCGCCCTTGACCGTGAGGCGCTTCGACCGGAGCTTCGGATCGACCGACGGCGTCGCCGCCAGCAGGGCCTGGGTATAGGGATGGCGCGGCGCGGCGAAGACCGCGTCCTTCGGCCCGTGTTCCACCGGCCGCCCCAGATACATCACCATGACGTCGTCCGAGATATGCCGGACGACGCTGAGATCGTGGGAAATGAAGAGGAAGGCGAGGTTGAATTCGGCCTGGAGATCCATCAGCAGGTTGAGGACCTGGGCGCGGATCGAGACATCGAGGGCGGAAACCGGCTCGTCGGCCACCACGATCTTGGGATTGAGCATCAGCGCCCGGGCGATGGCGATGCGCTGGCGCTGGCCGCCGGAGAACATGTGCGGGTAGCGGCTGTAGAATTCCGGCCGCAGCCCGACCCGCGCCATCATCGCCCGGGCCGCGGCGGCGCGGGCGGCGGCATCGAGATCGGTGTTGATCTCCAGCGGCTCCTCGAGGATCTGCCCGACCTGTTTGCGGGGGTTCAGCGAACCGTAGGGATCCTGGAACACCATCTGCACCCGGGCCCGCATCGCCTTGATGCCCGCGGCATCGGCGGCGACCACGTCGACCCCGTCGATCTCCAGCCGGCCGCTGGTCGGCTTCTCGATCATGGTGATCATGCGGGCGAGGGTCGACTTGCCGCAGCCCAATTCGCCGACCACCGCCAGGGTGCGGCCCGGACTGAGCTCGAACGAGGCCCCGGCCACCGCCTTCAGGGTGACGCTCGGCCGGAAGAAGCCGCGGCCGATGGAATAATGCCGCTGCAGGTCGGCGGCGCGGAGGACGATGGGAGCGGTCATTCCGCCGACTCCCCCGCCGGGCCCGGATGGGCGGTTGGCCGGCCATGGTCCAGCGGGTAATGGCAGCGGACGAGATCGGGCTCGGCGCCGGCGAGGCCCGGCATCTCGGCCCGGCACCGGTCGGTGACGAAGCCGCAGCGCGGATTGAAGACGCAGCCGCGCGGCCGGTCGGCAATTCCCGGCACCACGCCCGGAATGGTCGCCAGGCGACGCCGGCCGATGCTCCGCTCCGGCAGGGCCTCGAGCAGGGCGGCCGTATAGGGATGCCGCGGATTGTCGAAGAGATTGGCCGCGAGCTGCTCCTCGACCTGCTGGCTGGCATACATCACCATGATGCGCTTCGCGGTCTCGGCGACGACGCCCATGTCATGGGTGATCAGCACCATCGCCATCCCGCGCTCCCGCTGCAGGCGGACCAGCAGGTCGAGGATCTGCGCCTGGATGGTGACGTCGAGCGCGGTGGTCGGTTCGTCGGCGATCAGCAGGCGCGGATTGCAGGCGATCGCCATAGCGATCATCACCCGCTGGCACATGCCGCCGGAGAGCTGATGGGGAAAGGCGGAAAGCCGGGTCTCCGGTGCCGGAATGCCAACCAGACCGAGCAGCTCGACGGTGCGATCGCGACGCTGCGTCCGGCTGCCGCCTTCGTGCACCTTCAGCGTCTCCATGATCTGGAAGCCGACGGTGAAGCATGGATTGAGGCTGGTCATCGGCTCTTGGAAGATCATCGCGATGTCCTTGCCGACAATCCGGCGCCGCGCCTTGGCGCTGAGCCCGAGGAGATCGATGCCGTCGAACATCAGCTTCTCGGCGGTGACCCGGCCCGGCCAGGGGATGAGCCCCATCACCGCCAGCATGGTGACGCTCTTGCCGGAGCCGGATTCGCCGACCACGCCCAGGAGTTCGCCTTTCTCCAGGGTGACGTCGAGACCGTCGACGGCACGGAACGGCCCGCGATGGGTCTGGAACTCGACCGAAAGATTGCGGATTTCCAGCAGCGCCATGGTCCGGCCCTCAGCGCTTCAGCTTGGGGTCGAGGGCATCGCGCAGCCCGTCGCCCATCAGGTTGAAGGCCAGCACGGTGATCAGGATCGCCAGGCCCGGGAAGGTCACCACCCAGGGCGCCCGCTCCATGAATTCCCGCGAATCCGCCAGCATCGTGCCCCATTCCGGGGTCGGCGCCTGCGCGCCCAGGCCGAGGAAGCCCAGGGCCGCGGCATCGAGGATTGCCGAGGAGATGCCGAGGGTCGATTGCACGATGAGCGGCGCGGCGCAATTCGGCAGAACCGTACTCAGCATCAGTCGCAGCGTTCCGGCACCGGAAACGCGGGACGCCGTCACGTAGTCCTTCGAGAGCTCGGTCAGCACCGCCGCGCGGGTCAGGCGGGCGTAGTGAGGCACATTGGCGATGGCGACCGCGATCATCGCATTGACCAGGCCGGGCCCGAGGATGACGACGATGACGATGGCCAGCAGCAGGCTCGGCAACGCCAGGACGATGTCCATCAGGCGCATCACCAGGGTATCGATCCAGCCGCGGAAGAAACCGGATACCAGGCCGAGGCTGATTCCGAGCGACAGCGAGAGCGTGACCACGAGACAGCCGATGAACAGCGACAGGCGGGTCCCGAAGATCAGGCGCGACAGCAGGCATCGGCCGACCGCATCGGTGCCGAGGGGAAAGGTCCAGCTGCCGCCGTCATGCCAGACCGGCGGCACCAGGAGGTTCGTCGTATCGGTCTCGATCGGGTTGTTGGGCGAGATCAGGTTTGCAAATACCGCGGCAAGGACAAGCAGGACAATGAAGATCAAGCCGGCCATGGCGCCGCGATTGCCGCGCATCGCCAGCCAGACTTCGCGGCGCGGCGAAATCACCTGGCTGGTGGGCTCGGCGGCGGGCAGGGCTAGATCAGTCATCGTCCGGTCCCCCTCAGCGCCGATAGCGGATGCGCGGGTTGAGCAACCCGTAGAGCAGGTCGACGATCAGATTGACGAGGATGATCAGGGTCGCGATCAGCAGGACGCCACCCTGGACGGCCGGGTAGTCGCGGCTGAAGATCGATCCGACAAGCCATTTGCCGACGCCCGGCCAGGAAAAGATCGTCTCGGTCAGGATCGCACCGCCCATCAGGGTCCCGACCTGGAGGCCGATCACGGTGACGACCGGGATCAGCGCATTGCGCAGGGCGTGGACGCTGACCACCCGCATGTCGCTCAACCCCTTCGCGCGCGCCGTGCGGATGTAATCCTCGCCGAGGACCTCCAGCATCGACGACCGGGTCATCCGCGCGATCACCGCCAGCGGGATCGTCCCGAGGACGATCGAGGGGAGTACAAGGTGATGCAGCGCCGAGGTGAACGCGCCCTCCTCGCCCGACATCAGCGCGTCGTAGAGCATGAAATTCGTGCCTTCGTCGAAGAAATAATCGACGTCGATGCGTCCGGAAACCGGCGTCCAGTGCAGTTGCACGGAGAACAGCAGAATCAGCAGCAGGCCCCACCAGAAGATCGGCATCGAATAGCCGGTCAGCGATCCGCCCATCAGGGCGTGGTCGAAGAACGAGCCGCGCCGCTCGGCGGCGAGGACTCCGGCAGGGAGCCCGATCAACACCGCGAAGATCATGGCGCAGACGGAGAGTTCGAGGGTTGCCGGAAATAGGGTCAGGAACTCGTGCAGCACCGGCTGCTTGGTAACGATCGAGTTGCCGAGATCGCCATGCAGAACCCGCCAGACGTAGTCGAGGAACTGCACGTAAAACGGCCGGTTCAGCCCCATCTCGGTGAGCATTTGCTCGTGGCGCACCGGGTCGATGACCTTGTCGCCCAGCAGCAGCATGATCGGGTCGCCGGGCACCAGGTGGATCAGGACGAAAGTCAGGAGAATGATGCCGAGAAAGGTCGGTATGACCAGCAGCAGTCGGCTGAAGATGAATCGGAGCATTGTTCTTCCGGTCCGAAAAAGTGGGCCGGCGAAGCATAGCCTCGCCGGCCCAAATAAACCGGACTATTCGGCTTTGTCCACGCCTTCGAAGTTGTGGTAGCCGAGCGGGTCTTGGATGTAGTTCGAGACCTTCTTGCTCAACGCCATGTAGACGATCGAATGTGCCAGTGGCACCTGCGGCGCCTCTTCATGGGCGATTTCCTGGGCCTTCTTGTAGTATTCGGTGCGCTTGCCGACGTCCGCCGTCTCCTTGGCGGCCTTCAGCGCGGCGTCGTAGTCCGCGTTGCACCACTTGGAGTTGTTCTGGGTCGGCGGCTCGGCCTTGCCGTTGCAGCCCAGCAGGAACAGGAAGTTGTCCGGATCGCCGTTGTCGCCGGTCCAGCCGATCTGCCCCATCAGGTGCTCGCCATTGCCCATGCGCTTGCGGTATTCACCCCATTCGAAGGTGACGAGGTTCGCCTTGATGCCGACCTTGGCGAGATCGGCCTGCATCAACTCGCCCATCTTCTTGCCGTCCGGGTTATAGGGACGGTATTTCGGCATGTACCAGAGGTCGACGCTGAGATCCTTCACGCCGGCTTCGGCGAGCAGCTTCTTGGCGCCTTCCGGATCGTACGGATAGGGCTGGATCGCATCGTCATAGGACCAGATGGTGGGCGGCATCGGGTTCTTCGCCGGCTTGCCGCCGCCCAGATAGACCGCATTGATGAACGCGTCCTTGTCGAAGGCCATGTTGATCGCCTGGCGCACGCGCTTGTCGTCGAACGGCTTCTTCAGCACGTTGAGGGCGAGATAGGCGATGTTGAGGCCTTCCTGACCCATCACGTTGACGTTCGGGTTGGCCTTCAGCGCCTCGATATCCGCCGGGGCCGGCCCGACGATGATGTCGCATTCGCCGGCTTCGAGCTTCGCCTTGCGCACCGCGGCGTCGGGCGTGATGGCGAAGATCAGCTTGTCGATCGGCTGCTTGCCGCGGAAATAGTTGGCATTGGCCTTGTAGCGGATCGTCGCGTCCTTCTGGTAGTCGACGAAGACGAAGGGACCGGTTCCGATCGGCACGAGGTCGATCTGCTCCGGCGTGCCGGCCTTCAGCAGCTGGTCGGCGTATTCCTTCGAGAGGATCGAAGCCCAGCCCATCGCCAAGTCGGCGAGGAACGGCGCTTCCGGATTGTTGAGCGTGATCTTCACGGTGTAGTCGTCGACCTTCTCGACACTCTTCATCGTGTCGGGCATGCCCATGCCTTCGAAGTAGAGGTACTGACCGCCGGAGACCGCGTTGTAGGGGTTCTGCTTGTTCATCATGCGGTCGAAGCTGAACACCACGTCGTCGGCATTGAAGTCGCGGGTCGGGGTGAAGGTCTTGCTGCTGTGGAACTTCACGCCCTTGCGGAGGTGGAAGGTGTAGGTGAGCGCATCATCCGAGACATCCCACTTCTCGGCCAGCGCCGACTGGATGTTCGTGGTGCCGAACTCGAAGTCGACCAGCGTGTTGAATACGGGGCGGACCACGTCGAGGGTCGTGCCGGTATCCCAGAGCTGGGGACTGAAGCCTTCGGGGCTTGCCTCGGAGCAATAGACCAGCGTCTTCGCCTCGGCCGCGAGCCCAAGACCTAGTGTCAGGGCAACCGCCGCGGCGGCCCCAAGAAGTCGATATTTCATCGGTATGTCTCCCACTTGCGTTTATCGGGCAGCCGGTTTGATCTTATAGGTTGGTAGGCCGCCTTGGCGGAAACCGTAGGCCCGATGCGCGGATGAAGTCAATTCCGACGTGAACCGCCGGCGATCAAACCCGCGTTAGGCGCATCTGCCCGCCATCCCCCCGCCGCCGAAGCGTCGGAATTTACCGGCGATCCGTCGGCCCGGCATGCGGTAAACCGGGCATTCCGGCTTGACCTCGGCAGCGGCACCTAGCATGTTTCGCGCCATGATTATCGGCCCCGACACACCCATCCCCGCGCCCTTTACCTGCACCAGCATCAAGGTCCTTCCCGAATGGATAGATGCGAACGGCCATATGAACGTGGCCTATTACCTGAAGGCGTTCGACCTCGGTTTCGACACCACCTATGACGCCTTGGGCATGGGCTACGACCTGATGGATCGGCAGAGCGCCTCGACCATGGCGGCGGAGATGCACATCACCTACCAGAATGAGCTCCTGGAAGGCGATCCGATCCGGGTCGAGAGCCGGCTGATCGACTTCGATGCGAAGCGTTTCCACTGGTTCCAGACCATGCACCACGCCGACAAGGGGTATCTCGCCGGAACCTGCGAGTGGATGATCCTGTACATCGACATGACCAGGCGCCGCGTGGCGTCGATGCCGGATGATCTCGCGGCGCTGATGGCCCGGGTCAAGCAGGCGCATGACGCCCTGCCCCCGCCGCCCGAATTGGGCCGCAGCATCTCGCTGAAGAACAAGCGCCGCGCCGTCTAGGGGGGACTACTGTGCCTTGACGATCTCGCCGTTGCCGGTGAATGCCGCCGAGGCGAGTTCGACAAAGGCATCGGTGACGTCGTCGGGCGCCGGAACGGATTTCGGATCCTCGCCCGGATAGGCCTTGGCACGCATGCCGGTGCGGGTCCGGCCGGGATCGATCAGGTTGGCGCGCACCCGGGTCTGCTGGATCTCCTGGGCATAGACCCCGACCAGCATCTCCAGGGCGGCCTTGGAAACCGCATAGGTCCCCCAATAGGCCCGCGGGTTTCTGGCGGCGCCGGAGGTAACAAAGATCGCTCGGCCGGCTTCCGATTGGCGCAGCAGCGGATCGAGACTGCGAATCAGCCGCCAATTGGCGGTCAGATTGAGATCCAGCACCTCCTCGAATTCCTTCGGCGCGATATGTCCGATCGGCGAAAGCGTGCCGAGCTGGCCGGCATTGCCGACCAGGATGTCGAGCCGGCCGAAACGCTCGTAGAGCGCCTGGCCCAGGCGGTCGATCGCATCGAAATCCCGGAGATCGAGCGGCACCAGCAGGCTGCCCTTGCCGCCGATCTTGCGAATGTCATCGTCGAGGTCCTCGAGACCACCGACCGTGCGCGCCACCAGAACGAGCTCGGCGCCTTCCGCGGCGAAGCGCCGGGCGACTGCGGCGCCGATGCCGCGCGATGCTCCCGTCACCAGGGCGATCCGACCCTGGAGACGACCGGTCCCGACCGACATCAGGCGCGTTCCGCCAGGAGCGAGAGTTGATGCGCGCCGTCGCCGCCGGTCTGGTCGGTCAGCGTGGTCGGATAGTCGCCGGTGAAGCAGGCGTCGCAGAACTGCGGCTTCAGGTTGTCGCGACCCTTGTGGCCCATGGCGCGATAGAGCCCGTCGATCGAGATGAAGGCAAGGCTGTCGGCGCCGATGAATTCCGCCATCTCCCTCACGTCCATCCGCGAGGCCAGCAGGTGCTTCCGCTCCGGCGTATCGATGCCGTAAAAGCAGGAGTGGCTGGTCGGCGGACTGGAGATCCGCATATGCACTTCGGTGGCGCCGGCGCCGCGCATCATTTCAACGATCTTCTTCGACGTCGTGCCTCGGACGATCGAATCGTCGACCAGGACAATTCGCTTGCCGGTGATATTGACCCGGTTGGCGTTGTGCTTCAGGCGGACACCGAGATGCCGGATCTGGTCGGTGGGCTCGATGAAAGTGCGGCCGACATAATGGTTGCGGATGATCCCGTATTCGAACGGGATTCCCGAAGACGCCGCGTAGCCCAAAGCGGAAGGCACGCCCGAATCCGGGACCGGGATCACGACGTCGGCCGGCGCCGGCGATTCCCGCGCCAGTTCCGCGCCGATCTTCTTCCGGGCCTCATAGACGCTGGTGCCCTCGATGACGCTGTCGGGCCGGGCGAAGTAGATGTATTCGAAGACACAGAAGCGCTGCCGCGCCTGGCCGAAGGGTCGCATGCTGGTGACGCCGTTCTTGTCCAGCACGACCAGTTCGCCGGCTTCGATGTCGCGGACGAAATCCGCCCCGACGATGTCGAGCGCGCAGGTCTCCGAGGCCAGCATCCAGCCGTCGCCGAGCTTGCCGAGGACCAGCGGGCGGACGCCAAGCGGATCGCGCACCCCGATCACCATGTCCTTGGCCATGGCGACCAGGGAATAGGCGCCCTCGACCTGATGCAGCGCATGGATCAGCCGATCCACCACGTTGCCGCGCAGATGGGTCGCCATCAGATGCTGGATGACCTCGGTATCGGTGGTCGACTGGAACAGCGAGCCGCGCTTCACCAGCTCGCGGCGGATCGCATAGGCGTTGGTGAGGTTGCCGTTATGGCCGATGGCGAAGCCGCCGAAGGCAAGGTCAGCGAAAAGCGGCTGGACATTCCGCAGGATGGTGTCGCCGGTGGTCGAGTAGCGCACATGGCCGATGGCCTGATGGCCTTTCAGCAGCTCGATCACCGAATGCTTGGAGAAATTGTCGGCCACATGGCCCATGTCGCGATGGGCGTTGAAACGCTGGCCGTCGTAGGTGACGATGCCCGCCGCCTCCTGGCCGCGGTGTTGCAGGGCATGCAGGCCGAGCACCGTATGGGTCGCCGCTTCGTCCAGCCCGTAGATACCGATAATCCCGCATTCCTCCTTGAGATGGTCGTCATCGAAGGGGTGCGTCGAGATCATCCTGGGGCGCCCTGCTGTTGAGCTATTGGGTGGTCTGAATCATGCGGTTCAGGTCGTTCCGCTCGGCGTCGTTATACCCCGTCCCCGCCGCTTGTCCACCGGGATTCGCCGCCTCGGAAGCAGGGCTGCCATGTGTCCCGGCATCGGCGCCGGACTGCCCGCCCTGGTTGAGATCCTGATACTGCTGGTTCAACTCCTGGCCCTGCTCGATCGCCTTGACGCCCTGGTCCAGGGTGGTCTCTCCCAGTTCGCGCATGCCGGGCGGCAGAAGGGACTGGAGATAGCCGGCGCCCGACTCGACCAGCGGCAAGGTTCGGGCCTCGATGACCACCGCCGGCCATTCGGCACGGTCCTTGATGCCCCAGGCCAGCAGGATATAGGCGGCGCAAACGATGGCCGCGCCGCGCGCCAGGCCGAACACCAGGCCCAGGGTCCGGTCGACCGCACCCATGGAGCCGCCGCGGATACGGCTTGAGATCATCTGGTTCAGGATGCCGCAGAGCACGATGGTGATGACGAAAATGCCAACGCCGGCGGCGATATCGGCCAGCAGCGGCTCGGCGATGTAGGTCCTGACCACCGGTCGCGCATAGGGAAACAGCAGGATTGTCGCCACCACGGCGCCAATCCAGCCCAGGATCGACAGCAGTTCCTTGATGAAGCCCCGGGACACCGCGATCAGGGCCGAGAACCCGATCACCACCAGGACGGCGATATCGATGAAATTCACGTTCCGGCCATTCCCCTATCGCGCGCCGTCATCCCGGCCGGCGCTGTTCACTGATGTGCCCGTGTCCCGACCGAGCTTGCCCGAACCTCATTATAGAGCCAGTCGATCAGGTCTTGTAGATGGGCGATTTCCAGCGCCTCCAGGCCCTCGACCGCCGGTGCCGAGCGGTTCTTGCCGTTGCGGCTCAGCCGCCGCGGAATGATGGCGCGGCGAAAGCCGAGCTTGGCCGCTTCCTTGAGCCGCGGCTCGGCCTGGCCGACCATGCGCACCTCGCCGGACAGCCCGATCTCGCCGAAAACCGCCACATCCTCCGGCACCGGCCGGTCCGACAGGGCGGAGACCAGGGCCGCGGCGCAGGCCAGGTCGGCGGCCGGCTCGGTCACCCGCAACCCGCCGGCGATGTTTAGATAGACCTCGTTCCCGGCGAGGCCAAGGCCGCAGCGGGCCTCAAGCACCGCCAGGATCATGGCGAGGCGGTTGCCGTCCCAGCCGACGACCGCGCGGCGCGGCGTCGCCAGCGGCGAGGGCGAGACCAGGGCCTGGATCTCGACCAGCACCGGGCGGGTGCCCTCGATTCCGGCAAAGACCGTGGCGCCGGAGATATTGCCGCGGCGCTCGGCCAGGAACAGGGCCGAGGGATTCGGAACTTCCATCAGCCCGCCGTCGGTCATTTCGAAGACGCCGATCTCGTCGGTCGGGCCGAAGCGGTTCTTCACCGAGCGCAGGATGCGGAACTGGTGGCCGCGCTCGCCCTCGAAATAGAGCACGGTATCGACCATGTGCTCGAGAACCCGGGGCCCTGCGATCTGCCCCTCCTTGGTGACATGGCCGACCAGCATGACGGTGAAGCCGCGGCGCTTGGCCAGTCGGATGAGTTCGGCGGCGCAGGTGCGTACCTGGGCGACCGTGCCGGGTGCCGAATCCAGCGTATCGAGATACATGGTCTGGATGGAATCGATGACCACGACCTCCGGCGGCGCGGCGATGTCGAGGCTGGCCACGATGTCGCGCAGATTGGTGGCGGCCGCGAGTTGCGTCGCCTTGGCCGAGAGACCGAGACGCTTGGCGCGCAGCTGCACCTGCTCGACGGCCTCCTCGCCGGAGATATAGGCGCAGGTGAGCGGCTTCGTCTGCTTGCCGAGGGCCGCCACCACCTGCAGCAGCAGGGTGGACTTGCCGATGCCGGGATCGCCGCCGATGAGGATCGCCGAGCCGCGCACCAGGCCGCCGCCGGTGACCCGGTCGAACTCCGCCATTCCGGTCGCCCGACGGATCGCCTCGGGCACCGTGCCATCGAGGCCGACGAACTCGACGCCGCGCCCCTTCTTGCCGGACAGGCCCTTCGGCGCGGCATCCTGCGGGGCTTCCTCGACGATCGATGTTCCAGGCACCGCAGGCTTCGCACTTGCCGCTCCAGCGCGGCTGCGCGGCGCCGCAGCTCTGGCAGACGTAGCGGGCCGCGGCCTTTGCCATCGCGCGCTACAGCGGCCGGACCGGCATGCGGATCGGGCCTTCGGCGCGGCCCTGGACGAACTGTTCGACATAGGGATTGCCGGTGCTGTCGATGTCGCGGGCGGCACCGTCCCAGATGATCTTGCCGTCGTAGATCATCGCCGCCCGGTCGCCGATCTTGCGCGCGGCTGTGCATGTCATGGGTGATCGAGAGCGCGGTGGCGCCGAGGTCGGTGACGCATTTCTATGATCAGCTCGTTGATCACGTCGGCCATGATCGGATCGAGGCCGGTCGTCGGCTCGTCGAAGAAGATGATCTCCGGTTCGACCGCGATCGCCCGCGCCAGGGCCACGCGCTTCTGCATGCCGCCGGAGAGCTCTGCCGGCGACAGCTCGCCGACTTCCGGGCCGAGGCCGACGGCGGCCAGCTTGCGCAGCGCCACGTCCTTGGCCTCGCGGCGCTTGTCCCGCGCCCGGCGATCAGGCCGAAGGCGACGTTTTCCCAGACCGGGCAGGCTGTCGAACAGGGCGCCGCCCTGGAACAGCATGCCGAACTTCTGCATCACCGCTTCGCGTTTCTCCGCCGAGGCGCCGACCACTTCCTCGCCGTCGATCTCGATCGAGCCGGAATCCGGCTGCAGCAGGCCGAGGATGCACTTGATCAGCACGGACTTGCCGGTGCCCGAGCCGCCGATCACCACCAGCGACTGGTCCCGCGGCACGTCGAGGTCGACGCCGTTCAGCACGACCTTGGATCCGAAGGCCTTCTTCAGGCCTCGCACCTTGATCTTCAGGTCGGTCTTGCTCTGGCTATCGGCGCTCATCGGGCGAAAAACAGCTCGGTGATGATGTAGTTGGAGATCAGGATCAGGATCGATCGCGGTGACCACCGCGTTGGTGGTGGCCTTGCCGACGCCCTGGGCACCGCCCCGGGAGTGGAAGCCGTGGTAGCAGCCCATCAGGGCGATGATGAAGCCGAACACTGCGGCCTTGACCAGGCCGGAAATCACGTCCAGCGGCTCGACGAAATCGACGGTGTTCTTCAGGTAGCTCGCCGGGTTGAAGCCAAGCTTGTAGATGCTGACCACATAGCCGCCGAAGACGCCGATGATGTCGGCGACGAGGACCAGCAGGGGCATCATCGTCAGTCCGGCGATCAGCCGCGGCGCGACCAGGTACTTGTAGGGATTGGTCGAAAGCGTGCTCAGTGCGTCGATCTGCTCGGTCACCCGCATGGTGCCGATCTCCGCCGCCATGGCGGCGCCGATCCGGCCGGCGACGATCAGGCCGGCGAGGACCGGACCCAACTCGCGGGTCAAAGCGAGATCACCACCACGTTCGGGATCGCAGCTCTCGGCGTTGAAGCGCGAGAAGCCGGTATAGCTCTGCAGCGCCAGCACCATGCCGGTGAAGATCGCGGTCATGCCGACAACGGGCAGCGAATAGTAGCCGATCTCGATCATCTGCCGGACGATGTGCCGGGGATAGAACGGCGGCTGCACGCAGTTCAGCAGCGACTTCACCGCGAACAGGAAAAGGCGGCCGGCGGATTCGAGACCCGACAGGAAGGTGCGACCGATCGGTTGCAGGACCGCATTCATCGCGGTCACGCCGGATTCGCGAGATAGCGCCGCTTGTAGCGCGATCCGAGCGAGGTCAGCACCTCATAGCCGATCGTGCCGGCGTCGCGGGCCAGGTCGTCGACGGACTGCTGCGGCCCGATGATGTCGACCGCCTGGCCGATCCGGCAGGCCTGCGGCGGCAATTGGCCGATATCGACCGTGATGAGATCCATTGAGACACGACCCACGAGCGGCGCCCGCTTTCCATCGATGTAGACGGCGCCCTTGTTCCCCAGCGCACGCGGAATTCCGTCGGCATATCCCGCACCGATCGTAGCCACGCGGGACGGCCTCTGGAATTTGTGCGTGGCACCATATCCAACGGTCATACCCAAGTCAACGTCGCGGATTTGCAGGATTTTTCCCTGCAGCCGCACGACCGGGCGCATCGGGTTGGCGGCGCTGATCGTCGGCGCCACGCCATAGAGGGCGGCGCCCGGCCGTACCAGGTCCTGGTAATAGTCGGACCCGAGAAAGATGCCCGAAGAGGCGGCGACGCTGAAGAGCGGCGGCGCTCCGCCAAAACGCAGGGCCTGGCAGAGCTCGCAGAACAGGGCCAGCTGCTGCCGGTTCATCGGATGCTCGGGATCGTCGGCGCAGGCGAGATGGGTCATGACCAGCGCAACCGGCAGGTCGTGCAAGAGGCGCGGATCGCCGATCAGCCGCAGCATTTCGCCGTGGGAGAGGCCGAGCCGGGCAAGGCCGGTGTCGATCTGCAGGGCCGCCGGCCGCGGCTGTTTGTCGACGCAGTATTTCCGCCATTCCTCGATCTGCGGCAGGGTATTCAGAACCGGCACCAGATCCGCAGCGGCCATGTCGCGCGCGGCAGCCGGGGGTAGGCCGTTCATCACATAGACCGTGGCGGTCGGCAGCAGCGGCTTCACCGCCAGACCTTCGTCCATCGTCGCCACGAAGAAATGCTTGCATCCGGCGCGGTGCAGCATCGGCACCACCATCGCCGCCCCCAGCCCGTAGGCATCGGCCTTTACCGCGGCCCCACAGAGGGCCGGCTCGGCCATCTGCTGCAGCATCCGATAGTTGGCCGCAATGGCCCCCAGGTCGATGGTCAGCACCGCCGAGGCTTCATCGGGCATGGGCGTTCCGCGTCAGTCGTACTGCTCGGGCAGCGAACCGTCGTCCGCCAGATCGCCGAACCGCGTGATGCTGCCGTCGAAGTAGAGGTGGACGGTGCCGATGGGACCGTGACGCTGCTTGGCGATGATGAGCTCGGCCTTGTTGTGCACCCGCTCCGCCTTGTTCTGCCAGTCCGACATCTTCGCCTGGTCTTCCTCGTCCGGCTTCTTCCGCTCGTGATAGTACTGCTCGCGATAGACGAACATGACCACGTCGGCGTCCTGCTCGATCGATCCCGATTCGCGCAGGTCCGCCAGTTGCGGCCGCTTGTCGTCGCGCAGCTCCACCGCGCGCGACAGCTGCGACAGCGCCAGGACCGGCACGTTCAGCTCCTTGGCGATGGCTTTCAGGCCGCGGGTGATCTCGGAGATCTCCTGCACCCGGTTCTCGGCGCCCTTGTTCGAGGCGGCGCGCATCAGCTGCAGGTAGTCGATGATGATGAGGTCGAGGCCGTGCTGGCGCTTCAGCCGCCGCGCCCGGGTGCGCAGCATCGGGATGTTCAGCGCAGGCGTGTCGTCGATGAAGAACGGTGCCTGGCTCATCGCCTGCGAGGCCTCGACGATCCGCTGGAAGTCGTCGTTGCGCACGTCGCCGCGGCGGATGCGGTCGGACGAGATGCCCGACTTCTCCGCCATGATGCGGGTGGCGAGCTGCTCGGAGGACATTTCCAGCGAGAAGAAGGCTACCTTGTTGTATTCATTGGTATCCCGGTCCTTGATCGCCTGGGCGGCATTGAAGCCGATATTGGTCGCGAGTGCGGTCTTGCCCATGGCCGGCCGGCCGGCCAGGATGATCAGGTCGGATTTCTGCAAGCCGCCCAGCTTCGCATCGAGATCCCGCAGGCCGGTGGTGACCCCGGTTACATGGCCGTCGCGCTGATAGGCCGCCTCGGCCATCTTAAGCGCGCTGTTGACGACGATGTTGAAGGTCTTCGGCCCGCCTTCGGTCTGGCCGCTCTCGGCCAGGTTGAACAGCTTCATCTCCGCCTGTTCGATCTGATTGAGGGCGGTTTCCTCGGCATCGAACACATAGGCCTCGTTGACCACCGTCTGGCCGACGTCGATCAGCTGGCGCCGCAGGAAGAGATCGTGGATCGCGTGCCCGTAGTCCTCGGCATTGATGACGGTGACGACCGACTGCGCAAGCTGCACCAGATACTGCGCACCGCCGATCTCCGCCAATGCCCCGTCCTGGTCGAACAGGTTCTTCAGGGTGACCGGATTGGCGATCTGGCCGCGCTGCACCAGCTTGCCCATCGCCTCGTAGATCCGGCCGTGCAGCGGGTCCGCAAAATGCTCGGGACGCAGGAACTCGTTGACCCGATCGAAGACCAGGTTGTTGGCAAGCACGGCGCCGAGCAGGGCCTGTTCGGCTTCGTAGTTGAGCGGCGGCAGGCGCGTCGGCAGCGTCTCGCCGCCGCCACGCAGCCGGGTCACGTTGTTCGATATGGGTGTTTCCATTTCGCGGACCTTAACAGGTCGGTTGCGCCAAAGCACGAAACTCCACCCTGTGGATAGCGTGGATAGCCTGCATGAATTCTAGGCCGAGGCGCCGAGTCGCGAAAGGGCGACGGCAACGCAAACAGCGACGCCGCCGTCCCGGATCCAGGACGGCGGCGCGAATGGCGGCTTTCCGGGCGGCGGAATCAGACCGGACGGAACATCCTTTTGTAGAAGTATCCGGTCAGGGTGCCGATCGCCAGCCAGAACAGCAGGCTGGTCATCGTTGCCGCAACGACGAATTGATGTGCCAGGGATTCCGGCGCGGCACTGGCATGCTCCGCCGGTTGCGGCGCCCCGATGGCATGCGGCAGCACGATCATCGCAACCGCAAGCACGTACCAGATGGCCGGCCGCTCGCGTTTCAGGAACACCAGAGCGAGGCCGCCAGCCGTGAGCGCGACCGTTGCCAGCCACCATATCTGCCGGTCCAGCAGAGGCGCGGCCTCGGTTCCCGGCACCTCCGGCGGCAGCCCCAGATTAGGTGCCAAGGTGAATGCCGCGAAAGCGGCGAGGCCCCAGGAGAAGCCGTGACGCCAGTCGACGTCGCGCCCAAGGAAGGCGTAGGCCGAAACCAGGAGCAGCGAAAAGCCGATCCCGGTCAGGATGTCGGCGAGACCGGTGAACAGGGTCCGCTCCATCCCGTCGGCCGGCGCCCAGGCGTTCGCATCATGGTGATGTTCCTCGCCGGCCGCCGCGTCGCCCGCCATGCCTGGCATCGGCTCGGTCATCGGCGCCGCGGGCGCGGCGTCGGCAGCGTTCTCGTAGACCTCCGCCGCGAGGATCACCGGAACCGTCGCGACCTGATGGACCACGGTCACGAAGACTCCGGCCAGCAATCCGGCGATGGCTGCAATCATGAACAGTTGTCGAAAGATACTCATTGCACTTTCCCCGGGTCGACGATCAATGGCAGGGAAAGGCGTTCGAATGCCGGGTGTCGTGGGCGGCGTTGTGGAACGCCTCGACATGGGAGAAGCCGACGCCCCAGATGAGCACCATGCCGAGCATTCCGGCCAGGGCTGCGGCGCCAAGAGTTTGTCCGCGGCTCGACACCACGGGAATAGCGGAACTCGCCATCAAAATCGTGTCTTTTTGCATGTTTCTGCCTCCAAAATGCGGGTGTTTTTGCGGATGATTCACGGATCTGCCGCGGTCAAGCACCGGCAAACCCTCGGTTCCGGAAGGGCGAAAACAGGTCGGTAGGGCTGAGAAACGCTCTGCCATTGCCAACGGGACTCCCCGCCCCGGTTACTGGATCCAACGCATCGACGGCAGGTTTCCTGACTCGCGGGTTGCTGCACGATGCCTGCCTTCCCGGTTTCCCAGTGGCCGTGTCGGCGTCGCACTATCCGCTTACAGTTGCGGGGGCAGTCACGGTTTTGGCCCCTGATGGGTCGTCCGCACCGTGTTCCCTATTAATCCCCTGGAATTCATCCGTCGGGGAACCATCGATGCCCGGACTATGATCCGGACGTCCGAAAGCTGTCAAGTCAGGCAGCGCCAGGGAACTACCTGATCTCGACGTTGCCGGCGGACGGTCAGTGCAGCGGCTCGCTCGCCCCCATGCCTTCGACCTCGACCTCGATCTTCACCTTTCCAGCATGTTCGAAGGTCAGGGTCATCTCGAAGGTATCGAATTCCGCCAGTTGGGTCCTCAATCCGATCAACATGACATGCAGGCCGTGCGGGACAAAATCCGCGGCCCCGGCCGCCGGGATGTCGACGCTGTCCAGATGCCGCATGGTCATGATGCCGTTATCCATGTTCATCACGTGGAGCTCGGCGGTGGCGGCGATGTCGGTCTCGGCGGAGATCAACCGGTCGGGCTGGTCTCCCTTGTTGTGGATCATCATGTAGACCGCGGCCGTCTGCGCGCCGGCCGGCGTCGCCCGCGACCAGGGGTGATGAATGGCGAGATTGCCGGCAATGATCTCATGCGCCGAAGCCGGGATTGCGGCCAGGGAAACGCACAGGGCCAAGGCAACGCGCAGCGCCAGTGCGGCGCGAAGATTGAGTTGGTTCATCGTCAAGATCCTTGATGCATGAGCTGGTTGAGGCGCTCGATCATCTGCGCCGGTTTGGCGTCGCCCGGAATGATCCCGGCGAACTTGAAGTCCGGGTCCATCACCAGGATTGCCGTGCTGTGATCCATCAGGTAGTTCGGCCCCTCGCCCGCCTTCTTGTAGTAGACGCGGAAGGACCGGGCGACGGCGTCGATCTCCGCCACCGTGCCGGTGAGCCCGACGATCTTCGGCCCGAAATTGCCGACATATTGTTTCATCACCTGCGGCGTGTCGCGCTCCGGGTCGACGGTAATGAAGATCGGCTGCAGGCGATCGGCCTCGGCGCCCAGGCGGTCCATGGCTTCGGCCATGGCGCTGAGGGCGGTCGGGCAGGCATCGGGGCAGAAGGTGTAGCCGAAGAAGATCATCAGCCACTTGCCCTTGAAATCGGCCTCAGTGACGCGCCGGCCGTCACCGTCGATGAGCGCGAAGGGTCCGCCGACCGCCGCCGCCTGGCGCAGCCGTCCGTTCTGCCAGTACAGATAGCCGCCCGCTGCCGCGCCGAGGGCCAGCGCCGACAACCCGAAGATGAAGGGTCTGCGTCTCATGAAAATTACCTCGATCTGAATCGATGAGAATGCCCGCTCCCGCCGCCATTCGCGGCACAGGTGCGTGCAGTGCGTGTCGAATCAGGCGTCGCTCGGAGGTGCCCGGGACGAAAAGCCGGCGACCGCCCGGTCGCCGGTTGCACGTTGATCCTGCCGCTGCCAGGCCGGGGCCGAGGCCGGTAGAGGGGCGTTCACAGCGATTTGGCGCGGTGGGCTCGCCCAACCCAGGGCCTGCAGTGTCTGGCAGATCTGGCACTGGTCGTGCCGATGATCAGGCTGCTGCCCGGCTGGCCGGGTGCTGCTGGTCGTGGACGCGGTGCAGAGCTTGTCTCCCCAGAACTCTGTCTGCCTACCTGCCGGCGCCGGCATGGCAGCCGCCGGCAGCTGAACGGCGCAGAACTGCAGGACAAGCGCAACGACGCCGACCGCCGCCGCAAGGCGACGACGCCATATCCACGATGGCAGATCTTGGCGGCCGGCTGGCATTGCGCTGTTTCGGAATCAGGCGCCGAACAGGAGGCCAAGGCCGAGCAGGCCGGCGACGCCGCCGACCACCCGATCGGTACCGGCCGGCAACAGCCTTGCGCCGAGCCGGGACATGCCGACGCCGATTGCCTGCAGCAGGGCGGTCGCCAGGAGGAGACCGACGCAGTACATGACCGGATCGGCGGCTTCCGGCGCCTCGGCACCATGGGCAAGACCGTGGAACACGGCGAAGGCCGCAACCGTCCCCATGGAGAAGTGGAGCGGCATCCGGCTGCGCAGGGCGATCAGCAGGCCGAGCAGGACGATCGAGCCGCCGATGCCGAACTCGACGGCCGGAAAGACGACGCCGCCGAGGCCGAGGGCGCCGCCCAGGACCATCGCGCCGACGAAGGACAGCGGCACCAGCCACAGGGCGCGGCCGCCCAGCTGGCCGGCCCAGATCCCGACGCCGACCATGGCGACGACATGGTCGAGGCCGAGCAGCGGGTGCAGGAAACCCTGGGGAAGGCCGGCGCCCCAGGCGCCGAAAGTATGGGCCATCGCCGGCGAGGCAATGGTGGTGAGGGCGAGGAAAGCGAGGGCGAAGGCCCGGAACTGCCTGGTCATGCGATTCTCCACGGAAATGGATCTGCGAAAGCGACTTGGCGTATGGCGATCGGTTTCGGCAATGCGGCCATCGACACCTCGCCCGAGACGCCCCGCCCGGCATTGGGTTGAACCTGTCGGACGGCAGGTCTCCTGGCTTGGCGGGTCTTCGCTTTGCGTCGCGCCTTCCCGGTTTCCCAGTGGCGCCTGCCAGGTTCGCCCCGGCCGACACAACGCTCGCCGCTCACAGTTGCGGGGGCAGCCTCAGCTTTGACTGAGTTCCCATTTGATCCCCTTGCGGGGAACCGTCCTGGGGAATGGTTACGCCCTGGGGCCGGGCCCCGTCAATCGCGATCCCGTCCCGGACTGTGCGCCCTGCGCCAAAACGACATCGGCCGCCCGTCTTGCGAGGGGCGGCCGATCGACCGGACTTCGGCAGGTGGTTCTAGGCTTCGCTCGGCTCGGCCGTGGCTTCTTCCGCTTCCGCCAGCAGCTTGTCGAGATCGCTCGCCGCCGCTTCCGCGGCGCTCTGCGAAACGAAGCCGCCGGACTTCTCCTGCGCCGCCGCTTCGTCCTCGGACTTCGCGACGTTGGCGGTGACCGAGACGATCACTTCCGGATGCAGGGCGACGCGGACCGGATGCAGGCCCAGGGTCTTGATCGGCTTGTCCAGGATCACCTGGCGGCGATCGATGGTGAAGCCGGCCGCCGTGACACCGTCGGCGATGTCGCGGGTCGACACCGAACCGAACAGGATGCCGGTCTCCGAGGCCTGGCGGATGACGACGATCTTCAGACCATTGACCTTCCCCTTGATGGCTTCGGCTTCCTGGCGGCGCTTCAGGTTGTTCGCCTCGATCTGCGCGCGCTGCGCCTCGAAACGCTTCTTGTTGTCCTCGGTCGCGCGCAGGGCCTTCTTCATCGGCAGCAGGAAGTTGCGGGCAAAACCCGCCTTTACCTTCACCACGTCGCCGATCTGACCCAGCTTCTCGACCCGTTCGAGCAGAATGACGTCCATCTTCCCGCCCTCCCTACTTCAACACATAGGGCAGCAGGCCGAGGAAGCGGGCGCGCTTGATCGCCTGGGCGAGCACGCGCTGCTTCTTGGCACTGACCGCGGTGATGCGGCTCGGAACGATCTTGCCGCGCTCGGAGACGAACCGCCCCAGCAGCTTGATGTCCTTGTAGTCGATCTTCGGCGCATTATCCCCCGAGAACGGGCAGGACTTGCGACGACGGAAGAACGGGCGACGACCGCCGCCCCCGCCGCCACCGCGGCCGGTATCCTTTTCGGCGCTCATTCGCTTGCTCCTTCGCTGGGCGTACGGTCACGGGTCGGACGCAGGCGGTCATCGCCGCCGCCGCGGAACTCGCCGCGGCCTTCACCGCCGCCGCGGAACTCACCGCGCGGACGGTCTTCGCGATCCCGACGCGGCCCGTCACGGTCGCGGCCGAAGCCCCGGTCGTCGCGGTCGCGACCCTTGCTCTGGAGCATGGCCGAGGGGCCTTCCTCCAGCGCCTCGACCTTCACCGTCAGCTGGCGCAGCACGTCTTCGTGGATGCGCATCTGACGCTCCATCTCGATCACCGCCGCGGCAGGCGCGTCGATGTTCAGGAGCATGTAGTGGCCCTTGCGGTTCTTCTTGATCTTGTAGGTGAGGTTCTTCAGGCCCCAGTATTCGCGCTTGGTGACATTGCCGCCATTGGCAGTGATGACCCCGGCGAACAGTTCGGTCAGGGCTTCCACCTGGGTGGCGGTCACGTCCTGACGCGCAATGAAGACGTTCTCGTAGAACGACATTCGGTTAAGCTCCCTATGGCTTTTCGCGGTCCGGAGCTGACGGCCTCAGGATGAGGACGCCGAGCCGGTCGGACCTAGCCGGTATCACTGGCCATCTGGCTGTTTTCGGTCGGCAGGACCGCAAACGGGATACCGGCAGGGGTTTCAAGGCGGCGGAATATACACCGCGAAACCCGGAAAGCAAGGCGAATCGGCAGGCCCGGCAGGCACAGGTATCTATTTGATTTTATGTAGAATATCGCTGCCTTGACAGGCCCGCCCCGGTAAGTGTCTAAGCGGCAGGGTTTTGAGGATCGGGGGATGGCATGACGCGGGCATTCGTTTTTCCGGGGCAGGGCTCCCAGGCAGTCGGCATGGGCAAGGCCCTGGCCGAGGCCTTTCCGGCGGCCCGCCTGATCTTCGAGGAGGTCGACGAGGCGCTGAAGCAGAAGCTCTCCCGACTGATGTTCGAGGGGCCGGAAGGGGACCTCACCCTGACGGAAAACGCCCAGCCGGCCCTGATGGCGGTAAGTCAGGCGGTGCTGAAGGTGCTGGAGGCGGAAGGCGGCTGGAGACTGGCGGACAAGGCCCGGTTCGTCGCCGGCCATAGCCTCGGGGAATATTCCGCCCTGGCCGCCGCCGGCAGCCTGCAACTCTCGGATGCAGCGCGCCTGTTGCGCCTGCGCGGCCAGGCCATGCAGAAGGCCGTGCCGGTTGGTGTCGGCGCCATGGCGGCGCTGCTCGGTCTCGACCTAGCCCAGGCCCAAGACGTCGCCGCCGCCGCCGCCCGGGAATCGGGCAAGATCTGCGCCGCCGCCAACGACAATGCGCCGGGCCAGGTCGTGGTCTCCGGCGCCAAGGAGGCGGTCGAGCTGGCGGTCAAGCTGGCGGCCGAGAAGGGCGCCAAGCGCAGCATCATCCTGCCGGTTTCCGCGCCTTTCCATTGCGCCCTGATGCAGCCGGCGGCCGATGCCATGGCGGAAGCCCTGGCGACCACCACGTTGCGATGCCGGTGGTGCCGCTGATCGCCAATGTCACCGCGCAGCCGGTCAGCGATCCCGATACCATCCGCAAGCTGCTGGTCGAACAGGTGACCGCCACGGTGCGCTGGCGCGAAAGCGTGCAGACCATGCGGGCCAAGGACGTGCACCAGGTCTTCGAACTCGGCGCCGGCAAGGTGCTGGCCGGGCTGGTCAAGCGGATCGACAAGGAGATCGAGGCGATTTCCGTCGGCGGTCCCGCGGATATCGAAGGCGCGTTGAAGACCCTCTCCTGACCGCCAGAAACCGAAGGGAAATTCGCATGTTCAACCTCACCGGCAAGACCGCGCTCGTGACCGGCGCCTCGGGTGGCATTGGCGGCGCCATCGCCCGGGCGCTGCACGGCCAAGGCGCGACCGTCGCGATCAGCGGCACCCGGCGCGAGGCGCTGGAGGAGCTCGCCGCCGAACTGGCGGAGCGGGTGCATGTCCTGCCCTGCAACCTGGCCGACGCCGCCGCCACCGAGGAGTTGCCGAAGCAGGCGGAGGCGGCGATGGGCAGGCTCGATATCCTGGTCAACAATGCCGGCATCACCCGCGACAACCTGGCGATGCGGATGAAGGATGAGGAGTGGCAGACCGTCCTCGACGTCAACCTCACCTCCGGCTTCCGCCTGGCGCGCGCGGCGATGCGGGGGATGATGAAGCGCCGCTGGGGCCGCATCATCGGCATCACCTCGATCGTCGGCGTCACCGGCAATCCCGGCCAGGCCAACTATGCCGCGGCCAAGGCGGGCATGATCGGCATGTCGAAGGCGCTGGCGCAGGAGGTCGCCTCGCGCGGCATCACGGTCAATTGCGTGGCGCCGGGCTTCATCGCGACCGCCATGACCGATGCGCTTGAACGACGAGCAGAAGGCCCGGCTGCTGCCCTGCGATCCCCGCCGGTCGGCTCGGCCAGAGTGCCGAAATCGCCGCGCGGTGGCGTTTTCTGGCCAGCGACGAGGCGGCCTATATCACCGGCCAAACGCTCCATGTCAACGGCGGCATGGCCATGATTTAGCTTGGCTTTTCCGCCGGCATCCCGGAGTCTGGTCAAACCTGGGCAACTATGTTAATTGACCCCTCGGAATTCGCCGTTTACCGGTCTTTTCCGGGGATACAGGCGCTAGAATATCGTGATCAGGCCGTCGAATCCGCAACGGGCGGCGGCCGTGAGAAAGGAACGTCAAATGAGCGATGTCGCCGAACGCGTGAAGAAGATCGTTATCGAGCACCTCGGCGTCGAGGAATCGAAGGTCAGCGAGACCGCCAGCTTCATCGACGATCTGGGCGCCGACAGCCTGGACACCGTCGAGCTGGTCATGGCGTTCGAAGAGGAATTCGGCTGCGAGATCCCGGACGACGCGGCCGAGAAGATCCTGACCGTCAAGGATGCGATCGACTTCATCAAGTCGCGGCCGAGCTGATCCGTAACGGCACCCGCTGAGCGTCTGGGCCCCGCTTCGATCGGGGCCCAAACGATTTCTGGATCGTCCCGGGAGCGCGGCCTGCGTTCCACCGGGGCGGCGCATTGGCAACAACGAGGCTGGGCATCATGCGTCGAGTGGTCGTCACGGGAATGGGCCTGGTCACGCCGCTGGGCGTCGGGCGCGAGCATGTCTGGAAGCGGCTGCTGAACGCCGAATCCGGCATCAGCTCGATCCAGTCCTTCGACGTCTCCGACCTGCCGGCCAAGATCGCCGGCCAGGTGCCGCGCGGCGACATCGCCTCGGGCAAGTTCAACCCCGACGATTCGGTGACGCCGAAAGACCAGAAGAAGATGGACGACTTCATCGTGATGGCGATCGCCGCCGCGCAGGAAGCCGTCGAGGATTCCGGCTGGAAGCCGACCGACGAGGAGAGCGCAGAACCGCACCGGCGTGATGATCGGCTCGGGCATCGGCGGACTGAACGGGATCTACGAGACCTCGATCATCCTGAAGGAAAAGGGGCCGCGCCGGGTCAGCCCGTTCTTCATTCCCTCCTGCCTGATCAATCTCGCTTCCGGCCACGTCTCGATCAAATACGGCTTCAGCGGGCCCAACCACTCGGTGGTCACCGCCTGCGCCACCGGCAGCCATGCGATCGGCGACGCCGCGCGCCTGATCGCGCTTCGAGGACGCCGACGTCATGGTGGCGGGCGGAACCGAGGCGGCGGTCAGCCGGATCGGCATCGCCGGCTTCGCCGCCGCGCGGGCGCTCTCGACCGCCTTCAACGACCGGCCGACCGAGGGCTCGCGCCCCTGGGACAAGGACCGCGACGGCTTCGTCATGGGCGAGGGCTCCGGCATCGTCGTGCTCGAGGAATACGAGCATGCGAAGAAGCGCGGCGCCAAGATCTACGCCGAACTCGTCGGCTACGGGCTGTCCGGCGACGCCTATCACATCACCGCGCCGTCGGAAGACGGCAGCGGCGGCTATCGCGCCATGGAAGCGGCGCTGAAGCGCGCCAAGATGCCGGTGGATGCCATCGACTACATCAACGCCCACGGCACCTCGACGCCGCTCGGCGACGAGATCGAACTGGGTGCGGTGAAGCGCATGTTCGGCCCGCATGCCTACCAGCTCACCATGTCCTCGACCAAGTCGGCGATCGGGCATCTGCTGGGCGCCGCCGGCGCGGTCGAGGCGATCTTCTCGATCCTCGCCCTGCGCGACCAGGTGGCGCCGCCGACGCTCAATCTGACCAATCCCTCCGACGGCTGCGACATCGATCTCGCACCCAAGGAGGCCAAGCGCCGCAAGATCCGCGCCGCCCTGTCGAATTCCTTCGGCTTCGGCGGCACCAATGCCAGCCTGATCTTCGTTGGCCCGAACTGAGCCGGCGCCGACCGGGTCGACGCGCGTGGGCCGGAAGCCGACAATGAAAGCCCCGGCATGAAGCGGCTGGCCAGGCTGGCCGCCACCCTGGTCCTCGCCGCCGGCATCGCGGCGCTGGCCGTCGGAATCTGGTTCTGGAACAGTTTCAACGCCGCCGGCCCGCTGACCGACGAGACCATCCTGCTCATTCCCAAGGGCAGCGGCGTCGCCGCCATCGCCGACCAGCTGCAGCGCGAAGGCGTCATCGGCAATGCCCTGGTCTTCAAGCTCGGGGTGAAGCTGACCGGGAAGAACCAGCCGCTGCAGGCCGGCGAGTTCCGCTTCCCGACCGCGGTCAGTGCGCGCGGCGCCATGCAGGTGCTGATCGAGGGCAAGTCCGTCCTCCATCGCCTGACCATCGCCGAAGGCTGGACGGTGGCCGAGGCCTTCCAGGTCCTGGCCGACAACCCGCTGCTCGACGGCCCGTTGCCGACGCCGCCGGCCGAGGGCAGCCTGCTGCCCGAGACCTATTTCTTCGTCCGCGGCGATGCCCGCTCCGCCCTGGTGGAGCGGATGAAGGGCGACATGACCGCCGCCCTCGCCGCGATGTGGCCGAAGCGGGATCCGAAGATCCCTCTGGCGTCTTCCGCGGAGGCGGTGATCCTGGCCTCGATCGTCGAGAAGGAAACCGGCCAGAAGGACGAGCGCGCCCGGGTGGCCGGGGTGTTCTACAACCGGATGAAGCAGGGCATGGCGCTGCAATCCGACCCGACCATCATCTACGCCCTCACCCAGGGCAAGCAGAAGCTCGACCGGGCCCTGACCTATGCCGACCTGAAGCTCGACAACCCCTACAACACCTATGTGGTGACCGGCCTGCCGCCGGGGCCGATCGCCAATCCCGGCCTGGCGGCGCTCACCGCCGTGCTGCACCCGGTGGCGACCAAGGAGCTCTACTTCGTCGCCGACGGGACCGGCGGCCATGCCTTCGCCAGCACCATCGAAGAGCACACCAGGAATGTCGCCAAATGGCGTAAGATCCAGCAGAGCCAGGGGAACTAGCGGCGGCGGGGCGGGGCTGGATCGCCCGAGCGCAGCCCGACGGGTGGGGAGATGCCGATGACGAGGAAACTGCAGCCGCTGCCGGCCTTGGCCGCCGTTCTGCTGCTGGGCGCCATTCCATGGCTGGCCGGCGGCGTCCGGGCCGAGGACCCGCAACCGAAGCCGCTCACCGGCGACTTCTATGTCGGACCCGACGTCGAGGCGCAGACCGACGGCACCACCGCCGCCCCGAAGGACCACTATTTCGTCACCCTGACCAACGATGCCGCCAAGGCGATGTACGATGCACTGGACGCCGAGGAGGTCCAGGACGAATGCGTCGGACGGATCGCGAAATGGGCCAATGGCCTGGTCTGCTATGGCGCGAAGACCAGCGACGGCGCGGTGCCGGACCCGCTCTACGAATGCTATTTCTCCATCAACCTGAAGACCCAGGCCCTTGAACTCGGTCAGGACTGCTGAGGCGAACCGGCGATGAGCGAACGCAGCACCCACCCCACGTCCGGCAAGCATCGCCGGCGCCGGCTGACCGCGCCGGCCGAGCCCGGGACGACGATGCGATTGGAGCTGCGCTACGACGTCGCCGCCTGGATCATCGCCGGCCTCGCCCTGTTCGCGGTGCTCAATCTCGGCCTGCTCGCCGGCCTGCTCGCCGGGCTGATGGTCTATGAGCTGGCGAATGCCGTGGCCTCACGGCACTACCTGATCGGCGTCAGCTATCGCGGCGGCAAGGTGATCGCCGTCATCCTGGTGGCGACGGTCACCGTCGTGGTGCTGATGACCAGCATCGCCGGCGTCCATTCCGCCCTGACCGACAAGTCGGACAATCCGGCGGCGCTGCTGCAGAAGATGGCGGATATCATCGGCACGGCGCGGATCCAGCTGCCGCCCTGGATCCAGCACTACCTGCCGGCCAATGTCGACGAGCTGGAAATCCAGGCCTCGGACTGGCTGCGCAGCAATGTCGGCGCCCTGCAGCGGGTCGGCGAGAGCTTCGGCGGCGTGCTGGCGCATATCCTGGTCGGCATGATCATCGGCTCGCTGGTCACCCTGGGCGGGGCCTCCGACCGGCACCTGAAGCCCTTCGCCCAGGCGCTGGCCGACCGCATCGAGCTCCTCGGCAATGCCTTCCACCGCATCGTCTTCGCCCAGATCCGGATCTCCGGCCTCAACACCGCGCTCACCGCCATCTACATCATGATCGTGCTGCCGAGTCTGGGCATCGACCTGCCGCTGAAGAAGACGATGATCGCCGTCACCTTCTTCGCCGGCCTGCTGCCGGTGATCGGCAACCTGATCTCCAACACCGTGATCGTCGTGGTCAGCCTCAGCGTCTCGGCCTATGCCGCCATCGGCTCGCTCGGCTTCCTGATCGGCATCCACAAGCTGGAATATTTCGTCAATGCCCGCATCATCGGCACGCAGATCCGCTCGCGTGCCTGGGAGCTGCTCCTGGCGATGCTGGTGATGGATGCCTGGTTCGGCATTCCGGGGGTAATCGCCGCGCCGATCTACTACGGCTACCTGAAGGACGAGCTGTCGCACCGCGGCCTGGTCTGAGGGGGACGGCCCTGGCGCACCCTCACCCTTCGGCCGCGACCTTGCCGTCCAGCGCCGATTGCGCGTCGAGCCAGGTTTCCTCCGCGGCGGCGAGCTTCTGCTGCACCTCGGCGTGCTTCTTCTGCCATTCGGCGGACTCCGCCGGCGGGCCCTCGTAGAGCTTGGGATCGGCCAGCCGCTTCTCGATCAGGGCCAGTGCCTGGCTGAGCTTGCTCACGGCGAGCGCGGCGCGCTCCTCCGCCTGCTTCAGCACGGCGCGCCGCTGCGCCCGGTCGTTCGCCGCCTGGCGCCGCTCGTCCTTGCGCGACGGCTGGCTGCTCCGCACCTTCTCGCCGCCGCCGCGCGATGCGGTCCGCGCATCCTCCAGCAGCAGCTTGCGGTAGTCGTCGAGATCGCCGTCATAGCCGCGCACCGTCCCGCCCTTCACCAGCCACAGCCGGTCGGCACAGAGCTCGATCAGGTGCGGATCGTGGCTGATCAGCACCACGGCGCCCTTGAAGTCGTTGATCGCCTGGACCAGCGCCTGCCGGCTGTCGATGTCGAGATGGTTGGTCGGCTCGTCGAGCAGCAGCAGGTTCGGCGCCGACCAGCTCATCAGCGCCAGCAGCAGCCGCGCCTTCTCGCCGCCCGACAGCGAGCCGACCTTGGTGCCGATCTTGTCGGCGCCGAAGCCGAAGCGGCCGAGATGCGCGCGGCGCTTTTCCGGCAGCAGCTTGGGTGCCGCCCGTTCCATCATGATCAGCGCCGTCGCCTCGACGTCCAGCTCCTCGGTCTGGTGCTGGGCGAAATAGCCGACCCGGATCTTCGATGACCGCCTGACCTCGCCCTCCATCGGCGCGAGCTTGCTGGCCAGCAGCTTGACGAAGGTCGACTTGCCGTTGCCGTTGGCCCCCAGCAGGGCGATCCGGTCGTCGGGATCGAGCCGCAGGTCCAGCTTCTTCAGGATCGGCTTGCCCGGCTCGTAGCCGACCGCGACGTGATCCATGGTGATCAGCGGCGGCGGCAGCTCGATCGGTTCCGGGAACTCGAACTCGACGCCGCGTTCCTCGGCGGCGACGGCGATCGGCTGCAGCTTGGCGATCGCCTTCAGGCGCGACTGCGCCTGGCGCGCCTTCGAGGCCTTGTAGCGGAACCGGTCGACGAAGGCCATCATGTGCTTGCGCTGCGCTTCCTGCTTCATCGCCATCGCCGACTGCAGGGCCATGCGCTGGCGCCGGGTCTCCTCGAACTGGTCGTAGCCGCCGCCGTAGAGCGTCATCTTGCGGTCGTGCAGATGGATGATCTTGTCGACCACGTTGTTCAGCAGGTCGCGGTCGTGGCTGACCAGCAGGATGGTGTGGGGATAGCTCTTCAGGAAGCCCTCCAGCCACAGCGTCGCCTCGAGGTCGAGATGGTTGGTCGGCTCGTCGAGCAGCAGCAGCTCCGGGCGCGAGAACAGCACCGCCGCCAGGGCGACGCGCATCCGCCAGCCGCCGGAGAAGTCGGTGCAGGGCCGCGCCTGGGCCTCGGCATTGAACCCCAGCCCGGCCAGGATTTCGGCGGCGCGGGCCTCGGCCGAATGCGCCTGGATGTCGCTCAGCCGGGTATGGATCTCGGCGATCCGGTGCGGATCCCGGGCGGTTTCCGCCTCGGCCATCAGGGCCGCCCGTTCCTTGTCCGCCATCAATACGGTTTCCAGCAGGCTTTCCGGCCCGTCCGGGGCCTCCTGGGCCAGCATCCCCAGGCGCCAGGCCTTGGGATATTCGATGGTGCCGGAATCCGCCTGCAGCTGGCCGGAGATGATCTTCAGCAGGGTCGACTTCCCCGCGCCGTTGCGCCCGACCAGGCCGGCATGGTGACCCTCGGGCAGGCTGAATCCCGCCTCGGAGAGGATCTCGCGCCCGGCAATGCGGTAGGTCAGGTCGGAAATGGTCAGCATGAGGGTTAATCAGCCTGTTTCTCGGGACATTGCGGCAGTGCGGCGAAGTGTATATAAGCCAGCGCCAGTTTCGCCAAGCTAGGATTAGGAAAGCAAAAAATGGCCACCGAACGCACCCTGTCGATTATCAAGCCGGACGCCACCCGCCGGAACCTCACCGGCAAGATCAACGCCAAGTTCGAGGAAGCCGGCCTCCGGATCGTCGCCCAGAAGCGGCTCTGGCTCAGCAGCGAGCAGGCCGGGAAGTTCTACGAGGTCCATAAGGCGCGGCCCTTCTACAACGATCTGTGCAAGTTCATGACCAGCGGCCCGGTCGTCGTCCAGGTCCTGCAGGGCGACAACGCCGTTACCAGGAACCGCGACGTGATGGGCGCCACCAACCCGGCGAATGCGGCGGCCGGAACGATCCGCAAGGAATTCGCGGAATCGATCGAGGCGAATTCGGTCCATGGCTCCGATTCCGCCGAGAACGCCGCCAAGGAGATCGCCTTCTTCTTCGCCGAGACCGAGATCGTCGGCTAAGACGCGGATTTCAAGCCCTACCTGACGGGCCGGAAACGTCGACGGCGCTGCGAGCCTCGCAGCGCCGTCGGTTCTTGGTCGCGCATCCCGGCGGGAGCGCGGGGTCGCCGCCCCTAGCGGCCGAAGACCACCGCCCCGACGAGGGGCAGGATCGCCAGGATGACCGAGGTGACCGCCAGGCCCACCGACGGCCCGTACACCGCGAACAGCACGGTGATCAGGGTCAGGACCGCGGATTCCACCGATCCCCAGAACAGGAGCTTGGTCACGCCCTTCCAGGTCTGCTGGCGATTGGCGAGAATCTGGTCATTCAGCGACATCGGTCTATCCCCTTCGAATTCCTGAGGTCATGGCGGCTTTTTACCGCAGGTCGCCGCCCGGGGCAATGCGTTCGATGCCCGTGGGACCTTCCCGCCGGACCGCCCCCCGGATCACTCGCCAGGATCACTCGCCCGGCGCCGGAATCGTGGTTTTCGGCACCACCGGCGCATCCACCACGGGCTTGTCGACGGTGGTGCCTGGAACCTGCGGGCTGTCGACCTTCGGCACCGAGACCACGGGCGCCGGCACCGCGGGCCCGGCATCGGGCGGGACCGGCTGATCGGGCTTGACCGCTTCGGGCGCCGGCTGGTCGGCGCCGGTGGTGGCGGCAGGTTCCGGCACCAGGTCCTTCGGCGCATCGATGAAGACCTCGCTTGGACACTTGCCGCGGAGCGGCGTGTTGGGCTTGAAGAGTTCCTGCCGGTCCAGGCCCTTGGTCAGGGCATGGGGCGTGACGGCGACCTGGACCTCCATCAGATGCGCCTTGCCGGCGCGGGTCTTGCAGACGAGATGCAGGGCCTTTGCCGATCCGTCGCCGTACTGCATCTCGAAATAGGACACCAGTTCGCTCTGCTTGATCGACTGGCCTGCGGCGCCGACGAGGCGCACGTTCAGCAGGGTCGCCGCCATGCCCTTCGCCAGCTTCACCCCACGGCTGAAATATTCGTCCGGCGAATAGAGCGAGCAGGTGCCGAAGCGCGCCCAGATGCCGCGCTCCTGGCAGGATTGGGTGACCGGCATGACCTCGGCCAGGGTCGCGCGCAGATCGGCGCTCCTGACGGTGACTTCATCCATGTCGCACCAGCGTTGCGACCGGTCGAGTTCCGGATCGCCCATCCCGGCGAAGCAGTAGTCGTCGCGCATGTTGCCGACCGGCGGATCCGGGCGCAGCGCCAGGAAGGCCAGATTGCGGCCGTCATATCGGCGCAGGCTCAGCCCGGCGCATTCCTTGCGCTCCGGCTGGTCCCAGCACAGTCCGGGGGTCCAGGACAGGATCAGCGTATAATGATCGATGGCATCGCCGCGGGCCGGCGCGGCGGCGAGAGCGAGGCCGAGGCATCCGGCGGCGGCCAGCCGGCGCATCCTAGGCGCCCAGCGGGTTGAGCAGCAGGCCGCCGGCGAAGGCCGTGTCGCGCAGCACCGCCCGTTCGCCTTCCACCGTGACCTTGCCCTCGGCGATCAGGCGCAGCGCCATCGGATAGAGGCGATGCTCGGCCGCGAGGACGCGGGCGCCGAGGCTGTCGGGCGTATCCGCCGGCAGGACCGGCACCACCGCCTGGGCGATGATCGGCCCGGTATCCATCTCCGGCCGGACGAAATGCACGGTGCAGCCGTGGAACCGCAGCCCCCGAGCCACCGCGCGTTCATGGGTACGGAGCCCCTTCAGCGCCGGCAGCAAAGCGGGATGGATGTTCACCATGCGGTCGCGCCAGGCAGCGATGAACCCGTCGGTCATCAGCCGCATGAAGCCGGCCAGGGCGATCAGCTCGGCGCCCGCCGCCCGGATCTCGCGATCCATGGCGGCGTCGAACGGGGCCCGCTCGGCATGGGCCTTGTGATCGACGACCGCGGTTCTGAGCCCGGCGGCTTCGGCACGCGCCAGACCTTGGGCGCCGGGGCGGTTGGAGAGCACCAGGACGATCTCGATCGGACTGTCTGGAACCCGCGGACCGAAACAGTCGATGAGCGCCTGCAGGTTGCTGCCGCGTCCGGATATCAGCACCGCGATCTTCAGCGGCGCGCGGCGGCCAGTCTGGTCGGCCATTCCTACCATGCGGCCGTGTTGACCACGCGGCAGCCGGGCTGGCCGGCGGCACGGCGCGTGATGGTGCCGATCTCGAAAACGCTTTCGCCGCCGGCAGCGAGCGCTGCGGTCACCCGCGCGCTGTCCGCCTTGGCCACCACCAGGATCATCCCGATCCCGCAGTTGAAGGTGCGCGACATTTCCTGGTCGTCGATCCCCGCCGCCTGGCGCAGCCAGCGGAAGACCGGCGGCAGGGTCCAGCGGCGCGCATCGATCTCGCAGGCCAGGGTTTCCGGCAGCACGCGCGGGATGTTTTCCAGCAGCCCGCCGCCGGTGATATGCGCCAGCGCCTTCACCCCGCCGCCGCGGATCGCCTTCAGGCAGCTCTTCACATAGATGCGGGTCGGTTCCAGGAGGGCGGCGCCGAGCGGCCGGTCGGTGTCGAACGGTGCCGGCTTGTCGTAGCCCAGGCGCTCCAGCTCGACCACCTTGCGGACCAGGGAATAGCCGTTGGAATGCACGCCGGAGGAGGCGAGGCCCAGGACCAGGTCGCCCTCCGCCACGCCGGCGCCGGTGATCGCCTGGCCGCGCTCCACCGCGCCGACGGCGAAGCCGGCGAGATCGTAGTCCTCGGCCGCATACATCCCGGGCATTTCCGCGGTCTCGCCGCCGACCAGGGCGCAGCCCGCCTGGCGGCAGCCGTCGGCGATGCCGGCGACGATCTGCCGGCCGGTCGCGACGTCGAGCTTGCCGGTGGCGTAGTAATCCAGGAACAGCAGCGGCTCGGCGCCCTGCACCACCAGGTCGTTGACGCACATGGCGACGAGATCGATGCCGATCCGGTCATGCGTCTTCGCCTCGATGGCGATCTTCAGCTTGGTGCCGACGCCGTCGGTGGTCGAGACCAGGATGGGATCCATGAAGCCGGCGGCACGCAGGTCGAAGAACGCGCCGAAACCGCCCAGCCCGGCATCGCTGCCGGTGCGCGCGGTGGATTTCGCCAGCGGCTTGATCGCCTCGACCAGCGCGTTCCCGGCATCGATATCCACGCCGGCATCGCGATAGGTGACGCCCGCCTTCCGATTACCGCTCGTTATGGCATCCTCCCGGGTTCTGGGCTATAAGCTCGGGCAGGGACAATAACGGTTTCGAGGCGGTTTTCAATGGTCGTTCCGGGCGGTTTTCGCCAGGGTTTCCGGGCAGTTATGCACCGGATCCTCCGCCGTTCAGGTGCCGTCCTGGTCCTCGGACTTTGCCTGGCCGCGGCGCCGGCCTCTGCCCAGCAGGATGTCTTCGTCGCCACCGGGGTTCCGGTCGACATTACCGGCGATCTTGCGACCCTGCGCGACCAGGCGATGCTGCAGGCCCAGCGCGACGCCTTCCGCAAGATCCTGGCGGAAATCGCTCCGGCCCAGGACGTCGCCGGCCTTGCCTTGCCGCCGGACGATCAGCTGACCGCCTGGGTCCAGGATTTCGAGATCGAGAGCGAGAAGACCTCGGCCTCGCGCTATATCGGCCGCTTCACCTTTCGCTTCATGGCCGAACCGGTGCGCCAGTTCCTCTCCGAGAGCGGCGTCTCTTTCGCCGAGACCACGTCCAAGCCGGTCCTGGTGCTGCCGGTCTATACCGACGAGACCGGCACCACCGAGCTCTGGGGACCGACCAATCTCTGGATGAATGCCTGGACGACGCGACAATCCCCGCCCGGACTGGTGCCGATCCTGGCGCCGCGCGGCGACCTCGAGGATAGCGCCGGGATCTCCGCCACCCAGGCCCTGGCCGGCGACCAGGAGCGCATCCAGGACATGGCCCAGCGCTACGGTGCCGGCGACGTGATGGTGGCGGAGGCGAGCCTGTCGCCGGCGACGCCGGATGGCCGGCGCGGTCTCGCTTTGTCGGTCACCCGCTATGGCATCGAGGGCACGCAGACCTTCAAGGACCAGGTCGACGGCGACGCCGCCAATATCGACCAGTTGATGAAGGACGGCGTGGAGAAGGTGGCGGCGATCGTGCAGAGCGCCTGGAAGGACCAGAACCTGATCGATCCCAACCAGCGCCAGGAGCTGTCGGTGCACGTGCCGGTGACCGGCCTCGCGCAATGGGTGGCGGTGAAGCGCCGCCTGGGCCGGGTCAGCTCGATCAAGGGCGTGAACCTGCTGGAGCTTTCCCGCAGCGGTGCCGACATCGAGGTGACCTATGTCGGCGACGAGGCGCAGTTCATCCGGGCACTCGCCCAGGCCGATCTGCTGCTGACCGACAGCGGCGAGGGCCTCGCCACCATCACCCTGTCGCCCAACGCGGTGCAGCCCTGATGCCTGCGGGCCGTTTGCCGCCGACCCGGACGGGGACCCCGTGACCGCGGCACGGCAGTGGCGGTTCTGGCTGATCGGCCTCATCGTCTTCCTGATCGCCGTCTACGTGCTCAGGGCCATTCTCCTGCCATTCGTCGCCGGCATGGCGGTCGCCTATTTCCTCGACCCCGCCTGCGACCGGCTGGAGCGCTGGGGCTGCTCGCGCACCCTGGCGACCGCCCTGGTGACCGGCTGTTTCGCGATTTTCCTCATCCTCGCGGTGCTGCTGCTGGTGCCGCTGGTGGTGGAGCAGCTCACCGGCTTCCTGTCCAGCCTGCCCGGCCTGCTCGGCGGGCTGCACGAACGCCTGCTGCCCTATTACCAGGAGCTGCAGCAGCGCTTCAACCTGCCGGATCTCGCGGAACTGGCCGACATGGCCCGGGCGCGGATGGGGACCGCGATGAGTTGGCTCGCCGCCGCCCTCGAGGGCCTGTTGAGCCAGGGGATGGCGCTAGCCAGCCTGCTCTCCCTGGTCTTCATCACCCCGGTCGTCGCCTTCTACCTGCTGCGCGACTGGGACCATATCGTCGCCAAGATCGACGGGCTGCTGCCGCGGGACCATGCCGCGACGATCCGGGAGCAGGTCATCGCGGTCGACCGGACGATGGCGGGATTCGCCCGCGGCCAGGCCACGGTCTGCCTGGTGCTCGGCGCCTATTACGCCTCCGCCCTGCTGATCGTCGGCCTGCCTTTCGGCCTGTTCATCGGGGTGGCGGCGGGACTGCTGACCTTCATCCCCTATGTCGGCGCCTGCACCGGCTTCATCGTCAGCCTGGCCATCGCCCTCGGCAGTTTCGAGGGCTGGGAGCGCACCGCCCTGGTGGTCGGCATCTTCGCCGTCGGCCAGGTCCTGGAAGGCAACGTGCTCACCCCGAAACTGGTCGGCGAGAAGGTCGGGCTGCACCCGGTCTGGATCATCTTCGCCCTGCTGGCCGGCGGCACGCTGTTCGGCTTCGTCGGCCTGCTCCTGGCGGTGCCGAGCGCCGCGGCGATCGGGGTGCTGGTGCGCTTCTGCCTCGGCCAGTACCGGGCCAGCGTCCTCTATCTCGGCCACCACCAGGTGGTCCAGGCGGAACCGGCGCCTTCCGGGCCTCCGGCCGGCGCCGAAGGCCGTTGATGACCGTGCCGCCACCGCCGTCGCACCGGCAGATACCGCTGGATCTCCCGGTCAGGACCGCGCTCGGCGCGGAGGATTTCGTGGTTTCGGCCAGCAATCGCGACGCCGTCGCCTGGCTGGACCGCTGGCCGGACTGGCCCGGCCCGGCCCTGGCGATCTACGGGCCCGAGGGCTGCGGCAAGTCGCATCTGGCCCATGTCTGGCAGGCGCGCAGCCGGGCCCGCTTCCTCGATGCCGCCACGCCCGACGGCCCGCCGCCGGCGGCCCATCTGATCCTCGACGAGACTCGCCTGCCGGAAGAGCGGCTGTTCCATCTCTACAACCACGTGAAGGCCGCCGCCGGATCCCTGCTGATCCTCAGCCGGGAGGCGCCGGCCCGCTGGCCGGTGCACCTGCCCGACCTCGCCTCGCGCCTCGCCAGCATCCCGGCGATCGCCGTCGCCGCGCCGGACGACGCCCTGCTGGCGGCGGTCCTCGCCAAGCATTTCGCCGATCGCCAGCTGGCGGTCGGGGCCGACGTCATCGATCATCTCGCACGTCATATCGAGCGATCTTTTGCCGCAGCCGCCGAAACCGCCGCTGCCCTCGACAGCGCTGCTTTGGCTCAACAAAGGCGGCCGAGCCTTGCCCTCGCACGCGAAGTTTTAAAGCAGCTCGGCCACTGATTCGGTCGACAGCCTCGCCGCGGATCGCCTAACATCCGGCGGCAAATCACTGAGAATGGGAACGACCGACATGGCCCGCGACGCCCTCAAGGTTCACGATATCGCGCCCGACAAGCTGAAGACCCTGACCGAATGCGTCATGTCGACCTCGAAGGGCGACATCACCATCGAGCTCTATCCCGAGGCCGCGCCGAATACCGTGGCGAACTTCCATGCCCTCGCCGCCGACGGCTTCTATGACGGCCTCAGCTTCCACCGGGTGATCCCGGATTTCGTCGCCCAGGGCGGCTGCCCGACCGGCACCGGGACCGGCGGCCCCGGCTGGCGGATCGCCTGCGAAACCAAGGGCAACCCGCATAAACATGTCGAGGGCAGCCTCTCCATGGCCCATGCCGGCACCGATACCGGCGGCTCGCAATTCTTCCTGGTACTGGCACCGCAGCCGCATCTGGACGGCCGGCACACGGTTTTTGGCAAAGTGACCAAGGGTTTGGACGTGATGCAGGCGCTCGAAATCGGCGACGAAATCACCACCGTTAAGTTCTAGCCCGGCAGTTGCCTGCAGTTTAGCCTAAATTTCCCACGAATCTTCTCAACGATAGGTGGCAACCCTTTGTTAATGCTTGAGGCAGAGAATATGTCCCGTTACCTGACCGGGCAGCCTCGCCATCGCCAAGAGCAGATGCCCGCAGGCCGCCGACAAGGCCAATGCATAGGGGCAGTTTTATGTTGAAGTTCTGGTCCGGGTTCGAAAAAAAGCGGCACTACAGCGTCCTCCACACCGAAGACACCGCGCGCATCGATGTCGGCGCCGTGCTGCTGGAAACTTCGCCTTTCCTGCCGCGCCACCGCTTTCCGGAATGGCAGGTGGTGAAGCGCTTCAGCGATACCTACGACACGCCCCACGTCGTGCTGCGCAACATCAACGAGCCCGGCAACAGCAAGTCGCTGTCGCTGCAGGGCCTGGTGGTGGCTCGCAAATACGAGTTGAAATTCGCCGCACTCGCCGCCCAGTAGATACCGACCGCCGGACGCAACCTGAACCGGCCCATGCCCCCCGGTCGGGGTGCTAGTGCAGCAGCACGGCGCCGAGCGCCACCATGCTCACCGAAACATAGCGGCGCCGGCGGAACTTTTCCTTCAGCAGATAGGCGCTCATGATCGCCGCGAAGATCACGCTGGTCTCGCGCAGCGCCGAGACATGGGCGAAGGGTCCCGAGCGCATGGCGAAGATGGCGATGCCGTAGGCGCAGCCGGACAGCGCCCCGCCAGCCAGGCCCAGCTTCCAGTTCTGCAGCCCGAATTTGATCGCCGCCTTGCCCCGCCGCCAGAAGCAGAAGCCGATCAGCAGCGGGCCGTCGAGCACGAACAGCCAGACGATGTAGCCGAGCTGCTGGGCTTCCATCTCGCCGGCATGGCGGACACCCTGACCGTCGCAGAGCGTGTAGCCCATGATGGTGAGTCCGGTCAGCAGCCCGAACACCACCGGTTCCCATTTGTGGACGCCATTCAAGGGCTTGTCGACGGCGAGGCTCAGAATGCCGCCGGAAATCGCGGCGATGCCGAACATCTGCAGGACGGTGAGGGTCTCGTTGGGCGGCAGCAGCCAGGCGGAGACGGCGACCAGCAGCGGCGCCGAGCCGCGGGCGATCGGATAGACCTGGCTCAATTCGCCGTGACGATAGGCCAGCAGGAGAAACAGGTAGTAGCCGAGATGCGTCAGGATCGATCCGAGCAGGAAGATCCAACTCTCCGGTGCCGGGAAGGCCACGAAGGGGGTCAGGGCCAGCCCCAGGACGGCGGCCAGGCCCATGATCAATCCCATGTTGAGCAGCGCGTCATTCCCCAGCTTCACCATCACGTTCCAGCTGGCATGCATGACGGCGGCGAGCAGGACGAGCAGCGTCATGCCGAGGGACAGGCTCACGGGAGGAAACTCCATGGAATGAAGGCTTTGGGATCGACAGTCATCTTGGCCGGCATTGTCACGAAACCGCAACATGCCATGCGGATTGCGGCCTGCCCAATAGATTGTATCGATACCGGCATAGGCCGCGGCAGGGGCCGGCGGCGGCCTCAGACCCCCATCAGGGAGCGGGCGAAACTGTCGGCCTCGAAGGGCTTCAGGTCGTCGACGCCCTCGCCCACCCCGATCGCCACGACCGGCAGCTTGAACCGCTCGGCCAGGGCGACCAGGACGCCGCCCTTCGCCGAACCGTCGAGCTTGGTCACCACCAGCCCGGTCACTTGGCACATCTCCTTGAAGATCTCGACCTGGGAATGGGCGTTCTGTCCGGTGGTCGCATCCAGAACGAGCAGGCAATCCTGGGGCGCCGCGGGATCGAGCTTCTTCAGGACGCGAATGATCTTGCCCAGCTCGGCCATCAGCCCGGCCTTGTTCTGCAGTCTTCCGGCAGTATCGATCAGCAGCAGGTCGATCCCCTCCGCCTTGGCCTTGGCCAGCGCGTCGAAGGCGAGACCGGCCGCATCGGCACCGGGTGCCCCCGCCACCACCGGCACGCCGCTGCGCTCGCCCCAGATCTTCAGCTGCTCGACGGCGGCGGCGCGGAAGGTGTCGCCGGCGGCCAGCATCACCGACCTTCCTTCCGCCTGGTAGAGTTTCGCCAGTTTCCCGATGGTCGTGGTCTTGCCGCTGCCATTGACGCCAACCATCAGCACCACATGGGGTTTCCCCGCGCCGATCGTCATCGGTTTCGCCGCGGGTGCGAGAATCTCGGCGACTTCATCGGCGAAGACCTTGCGGACCTCCTCCTCGGTGATCTCCTTGTCGAAGCGGTCCCTGGCGAGCGCCTGGATCAGCTTGGCGGCGGTCGCCGGTCCGAGGTCGGCGGCGATCAGCTTTTCCTCCAGCTCCTCGAGCAAGGCGCGGTCGAGCTTCCGCTTGGTGAAGACCCCGGTGATGCTTTCCGTCAGCCTGGCGGATGACCGGCTGAGCCCGGCGCGCAGCTTCTGGAACCAGCCGCGCTTCTCGTTCGATGCGGTATCGGTCATGCGGCGATGAGGTGATCGGCGGTAAAGGCGGAAATGCGCGTCTCGACGATTTCCCCGGGTCGGCCGACGGCGGCCAGGCGCACCGGGGCGAAATGGTCGCTATGGCCGAAGGCGCCGTCGGCCTCGGACTTCTCGATCAGGACCCGCGCCAGGGCGCCCAGATTGCCGGCGAAGTAGCGCTGCAGGGCCGCCTGCCCGGCATCCCGCAGCCGCGCCGCGCGTTCCTTGCGAACCTGCCCGTTGACCTGGGGCATCTTGGCGGCCGGGGTGCCGGTCCGGGCGGAATAGGGAAAGACGTGCAGATAGGTGAGGCCGCATTCCTCGACCAATTCCAATGACTTCGCGAACATCGCCTCGGTTTCGGTCGGAAAGCCGGCGATGATGTCGGCACCGAAGACGATGTCCGGCCGGCGCCGCCGCGCTTCGGCGCAGAAGCGGATGGCGTCGTCGCGCAGGTGGCGGCGCTTCATCCGCTTCAGGATCATGTCGTCGCCGGCCTGCAGCGACAGGTGCAGATGCGGCATCAGTCGCGGTTCCTCGCCGATCAGGTGCAGGAGGTCGGAATCGACCTCGACCACGTCGATCGAGGACAGACGGAGCCGCGGCAGGTCCGGCACCAGGCCGAGCAGCCGCCGCACCAGCCCGCCGAGGCCGGGCCTGCCCGGCAGGTCGGCGCCGTAGCCGGTGATGTCGACCCCGGTCAGCACGACCTCCTTGACGCCGTTCGCCACCAGCAGGCGCACCTGGGCGACGATGTCGCCCAGCGGCACCGACCGGTTGTTGCCGCGGCCGAAGGGGATGATGCAGAAGGTGCAGCGGTGGTCGCAGCCCTGCTGGATCTCGACGAAGGCGCGGCTGCGCTCGGCAAAGCCGGAAATGAGATGCGGGGCGGTCTCGGTCACCGTCATGATGTCCGCCACCGCCACCCGGGGGGCCGGCGCGGCGCCGGCCAGCAGCTGGAAGCTCGCGAGCTTCAGTTTTTCCTCGTTGCCGATCACGTGATCGACCTCGGGCAGGGACGCGAACTTCTCGGGGGCGATCTGGGCGGCGCAGCCGGTGACGATGATCTTGGCGCCTGGATTCTCGCGCCTTGCCTTGCGGATCGCCTGGCGCGCCTGGCGCTCGGCCTCGCTGGTCACCGCACAGGTATTGACGATGATGGCGTCGCCGAGCCCGGCCGCCTCGGCATGGCCGCGCATCACCTCGCTCTCGAAGGCGTTCAGCCGGCAGCCGAGGGTGATCAGGCGGGGTCCGGTGCGGTGCGGTTCAGCCATGGACCCGCTCGGCATTCGTCCGCTCCAGCGCCGCGAGGTCGATTTCGCCGGCAAAGCTCAGGCTCCAGGGCCCGGTCATCCGCACATGGTTGTCGTTCAGCCATTCGACCTGCAGGGCACCGCCGTCGAGGACGACCTCCGCTGCGCGCCCGGTCAGCTTGCGCCGCGCCGCCGCGACCAGTGTCGCGCAGGCGCCGGACCCGCAGGCCCGGGTGATGCCGGCGCCGCGTTCCCACACCCGCATGCGCAGGCGCCCGTCGCCAAGCACCTGCACCGCCTCGATATTGGCACGTTCCGGAAACAGGGGATGGCGCTCCAGGACCGGACCCAAGGTCGCCATATCGATCGCCGCGACGTCATCGACGAAGAACACCGCATGCGGGTTGCCGACATTGACGCCGACCGGATCGCGCAGCGGGCCCAAGGCGAGCGGCAGGTGCAGCGTGTCATGGGCGGCGGCGAGCGGAATCTCCCGCCAGTCGAGCCTGACCGGCCCCATATCCACGGAGATCTGGCCGCTGGCGTCGCGTTCGGCATCGAGCAGCCCGGACACCGTCTCGACGATCACGTGGTCGGTCGCCTTTTCGCCCATCAGGCGGGCGGCGATACAGCGGGTGGCATTGCCGCAGGCCCCGGCTTCACTGCCGTCGGGATTATTGATCCGCATGAACACGTCGGCCTGGCGGTCGCGCGGCGCCTCGAGGGTGATCAGCTGGTCGCAGCCGATCCCCAGGCGCCGGTCGGCGATCAGCTGCTTCTGGCGATCGGTCAGCCGAATCTCGCGCAGGCGGCCGTCGAGCACGACGAAGTCGTTGCCCAAGCCGTGCATCTTGGTAAATGGCACCCTGTCCAAGGCCAAAGCCGTCATCGGTCATCTCGCTTCCGGGCCTGCTATATGACCCCGGCCCGATCGCAAGTCCATCGATTTCCGCGGTTTTCCGCGCCCTTTGCCGGGTCTGCGCGGGTCCTGCCAAGGCTCCACCACGGGCCGGCGCGGAGCCCTGCCCGGAGACCCGGCCGAAGGCCCGGCAAGGGCCGGTTTCCGGCGGTTGACGGGTATCCGCCCGGCCTGTATAACCCGCCGCCTGCATTCATGGATTTGAACGGATCTAGACGTTATGGCCCATCATAAATCCGCGGAAAAGCGCATTCGCCAGACCGAAAAGCGCACCGCGATCAACCGCAACCGCGTCAGCCAGATCAAGACCGCCGTCAAGAAGGTCGAGACCGCGCTCGCCTCCGGCAACCGGGCCGACGCCGAAGCTGCGCTGAAGGCCGCACAGCCGGAATTGCACCGGGGCATCGGCAAGGGTGTCATTCACCAGAACACCGCCGCCCGCAAGATTTCCCGCCTGACCAAGCGCATCCGGGCCCTGAAGGCCTAACCGCCTCCGCCCTCACGCCATCGGCGCGCCGAACCCTGCCGCCGTCCTGAAAAGGGCGGCGGCAGTCTGCTTTTGCACAGCTGGCAGCCGGATATTTGCGCCACTCCACGTTGCATGCCGGATTAACTATAATGCACCAAATCGGAGCACCGGCTGTTGCCCAAGCGCCACAGATGTTCGGCTCAAATTCGATTCCCAGGCGTTCTTGATTTCGGACATATTGTCAGTCCAAGGGACGCGGCGTAGAGTTATCCCCAGACGAAAAAAGGAAGCGGGTTGATCAAAACCCGCCCTTCAGGGGTCTGGCGTAAGACAATAAAATCAAGAAGATACATAGATAATGCCTCACTTATGTAACGGCGTTAATGCCAGATTTTGCTGGCATGTGACAATGGACCGCAAGCCCTTGATGACACGTGCCCTGTATCAAATAAGCCACAGTCTTGCACAAATGGCGCAGAGCCGCCGCAGCGACCTCCACCGGGCGCTTACTGGAGCAGACCACACCACGTTGAAATTCTTATATTGGTTGTACCCCGTCACCCCCTGGCGCTGTCTGAGCGGCGGCCAGGGTTCCTAACAAAATCCCGTCCGCCGAAGCGCTTGCCCTCCGAACTTAGGGTTCGGGCTGAGCAGGCGATGGCGGATGGCATGCGAAGGCGGAAGTGATGAGTTACGCGGGGGATCTGACGCCACGGGAGGCCTGGGAGCTGCTGGTCAAGGAACCGGCAGCCCAACTGGTCGACGTGCGCACCCAGCCGGAATGGTCCTTTGTCGGCGTGCCGGAACTTGCCGGCATCGGGCGCAAGGCCATCCTGCAGTCCTGGCAGGTCTATCCGCAGATGACGATCGATCCGGACTTCGCCGGCAAGGTCAAAGCGCGGCTGCCCGCCGACACGGCGATGCCGGTGCTGTTCCTGTGCCGCAGCGGCGCCCGGTCGCGCGCCGCCGCCCAGGCGATGACGGCAGCCGGGTTCCAGCGTTGCTACAACGTGGCCGGCGGATTCGAGGGCGACAAGGACAGTGCCAGCCATCGCGGTCGGCTGGGCGGCTGGAAGGCAGAGAATTTACCCTGGGTACAAGAATAACCGGGACCCGGGGAATGGATTGCGGCGGGGGAAGCGTGATGGTGGAACTGAACACGGATGCGATGCTGAACGCGCAATGGGCGCGCGTTCGCGGCCGCCTGCGGGCGGAATATGGCGAGGCCACCTTCCGCAGCTGGCTGAAGCCGCTGACGCTGGCCGGCCGGCGCGGCCAGGATCTGCGCGTCGCCGTGCCGTCGCGATTCATGCGCGACTGGGTGGCGACCCATTACGCCGACCGGATCAAGGCGCTGTGGGCGACGGAAAATCCCGACATCAAGTCGGTCGAGGTGATCGTCGACATCGCCCGGCCGAAGGTCGAGGACGAGACCGCGGTCGACGGCGCCGATCGCCTGCCATCCGGCACCGCGTCGGGCGGCCATCGGCTCAGCGAAGAGGCCTCCGGCCGGCCGGCCGCGCTCGCGGCACCCATGGTCGTGACGCCGCGCGAGCCGGAACTCGACAGCTTCGAGGTGGTGAATGCGCCGCTCGATCCGCGGCTCAGCTTCGACAATTTCGTCGTCGGCAAGTCCAATGAACTCGCCCATGCGGCGGCCCTGCGGGTGGCGGAAGCCGACCAGGTGCCGTTCAATCCGCTCTTCCTCTATGGCGGCGTCGGCCTCGGCAAGACGCATCTCATGCATGCCATCGCCTGGCACATCCGGCGCAAGAAGCCGGAAAAGCGGGTGATCTATCTCTCGGCCGAGAAGTTCATGTACCAGTTCATCCGGGCGCTGCGGAACAAGAACACCATGGCCTTCAAGGAGCAGTTCCGTTCGGTCGACCTGCTGATGGTCGACGACGTGCAGTTCATCATCGGCAAGGAATCGACCCAGGAGGAATTCTTCCACACCTTCAACGCCTTGTTCGACCAGAACCGCCAGGTGGTGCTGTCGGCGGACAAGTCGCCGTCGGATCTGGAAGGCCTCGAGGAGCGGATGCGCACCCGTTTCGGCTGGGGCCTGGTGGCCGACATCCATCCGACGACCTACGAGCTCCGCCTCGGCATCCTGCAGGCGCGCGCCGAACAGTCGCCGGTGGAGATCCCGCAGAAGGTCCTCGAATTCCTCGCCCACAGGATCTCCTCCAATGTCCGCGAGCTCGAGGGCGCCCTGAACCGGCTGATCGCCCATGCCACCCTGGTCGGGCGGCCGGTGACGCTGGAATCCGGCCAGGAACTGCTGAAGGACCTGCTGCGGGCCAACGACCGGCGGGTGACGATCGAGGAGATCCAGCGCCGCGTCGCCGAGCATTTCAACATCAAGCTGGCCGACATGCAGTCGCCGCGCCGGGCCCGGCAGGTGGCACGCCCGCGCCAGATCGCGATGTATCTGGCCAAGCAGCTGACCACCCGATCGCTGCCGGAAATCGGCCGGAAATTCGGCGGCCGCGACCACACCACGGTGATGCATGCGGTGAAGAAGGTCGAGGAATTGAGCGCCGGGGACATGAGCTTTGCCGAGGATGTCGACCTGCTGAAACGCATGCTGGAAGGCTAATTTTCCCTGTTGCCGGGGGCCTTAGTTGCTATAATCCCCCACTTGCTGGTCTGGCCCGGCCGATTCGGCCGAAATGCCCGTTCCGTGGGGCGTTTTGGGGGCATCAAGCAAGGTGAAACTGGTGAACAGGGATCGACCGCGACTGGGTCAGGGCCCGTGGCTTTCCGCCCCCGCAGCCTACCCAGAGTTGATCACGGGATCGAACTGACGGTCGAAGCAAGAAACGGGTTGATAGGGCCATGAAACTTACCATCGAACGGACTGCCTTGCTGCGCTCGCTCGGGCATGTGCAGAGCGTCGTCGAACGACGCAACACCATTCCCATCCTGTCCAACGTGCTGGTCGAAGCCAAGGGCGGCAGCCTGGCGCTGACCGCCACCGACATGGACCTGGCGATCGTCGAGGCGGTGGCCGCGGAAGTGGCGCAGCCCGGTGCCGCGACGGTGCCGGCGCATACCCTTTACGACATCGTCCGCAAGCTGCCGGAAGGCGCCCAGGTGCAGATCGAGCTCGCCGCCGACGGCCAGCAGGTCTCGATCCGGGCCGGCCGGTCGCGTTTCAGCCTGTCGACCCTGCCGAAGGAGGACTTCCCGGCGACCGCGGCCGGCGACCTCGCCCACAAGTTCCCGCTCTCGGCGGCGGATCTCCGCGGCCTGATCGATCGCACCAAGTTCGCGATCTCGACCGAGGAAACCCGCTATTACCTGAACGGCATCTACCTGCATGCCTTCACCGCCGGCAAGCAGAAGACCCTGCGCGCGGTGGCGACCGATGGCCATCGCCTGGCCCGGGTCGAGATGCCGTTGCCGGAAGGCGCCGAGAACATTCCCGGCGTGATCGTGCCGCGCAAGATGGTCAACGAGGTGCGCAAGCTGATCGAGGAAGTCGACGGCACGGTGGCGGTATCGCTGTCGGATACCCGCATCCGCTTCGCCTTCGACGACGTGGTGCTGACCTCGAAGCTGATCGACGGCAGCTTCCCCGACTACCAGCGGGTGATCCCGACCGGGAACGACAAGATCCTGGAGGTCGACCGCAAGGAGTTCCATGACGCGGTCGACCGCGTCTCGACGATCTCCAGCGAGAAGTCGCGGGCGGTGAAGCTCAGCCTGAAGCCCGGATCGCTCACCCTCTCCGCCACCAGCGCCGAGAACGGCAGCGCGGTGGAGGAAATCGAGGTGAAATACGACGGGGCGCCGGTCGATATCGGCTTCAATTCCAAATACCTGCTGGACGTCGCCCAGCAGATCGAGGGCGAGGGCCTGCAGATGGTGCTGGCGGACTCGGTTGCTCCCACCCTGCTGCGCGACATGGCGGATGCCATGGCACTCTACGTGCTGATGCCGATGCGGGTATGACCCCGATGCGGGTATGACATGAGGCTGGGCTGAGATTGGGGCGGATTCGAACCGATCTGGAAACGGCATCCGGCGCTGCGGGCCAGCCCCTTCCGGGCGCGGCGACGGGATTTGCGCATCTGACGCTGACCGCCTTCCGGAATTTCCGCGAGCTTTCCATCGAACTCGAGCCGGTCCCGGTGGTGCTGACCGGCCGCAACGGCGCCGGCAAGTCCAACCTGCTGGAGGCGATCTCCTTCCTGGCGCCCGGCGCCGGCATGCGCAATGCCGGGCTCGGCGAGGTGGATTGCCGCGGCAACAGCAACCAGGCCGGCGGACCGGCCTGGGCGGTGCACGGCCTCTATGCCGGACGGCGCGGCGAATTCGGGCTCGGCACCGGGCGCGACCCCCTCGGACCGTCGCAGACCGGGCGCGAGCGCCGGGTCTCGCGGGTGAACGGCGCGCCGGCCCGCAGCCAGGCCGCCTTTGCCGAGATCCTCACCGTGCTCTGGCTGACCCCGCAGATGGACCGCCTGTTCAGCGACGCGGCCTCCAGCCGCCGGCGCTTCCTCGATCGGCTGGTCTACGGCCTCGACCCCAATCACGCGGCGCGGATCGGCGCCTATGAACAGGCGATGCGCGAGCGGGCGAAGATCCTGCGCGGCGAAGGACCGGAGACCGGTGCCGAGGACCGCGCCGCCTGGCTGGCCGGCCTGGAGGGCGAGATGGCGGCCCAGGCGGTGGCGATCGCCGCCGCCCGGCTGGAAGCAGCCACCCGGCTGAACGAGGCGATGGCGGAGGCCGTCGGGCCCTTCCCGCGCGCCGGCCTCGCCGCCGAGGGCGCTGTCGAGGCCTGGCTGGGCGAGATCCCGGCCCTGGAGGCCGAGGAACGGCTGAAACAGCGCCTCGCCGATGCCCGCCAGAGCGATGCCGCCGCCGGGACGACGCAATGGGGCGCCCATCGCTGCGATCTCGGCGTGGTCTATCTCGGCCGCAATCTCGGGGCGCAGCCGCTGCTGGCGGCGGAATGCTCCACCGGCGAGCAGAAGTCGCTGCTGATCGCCATCCTGCTCGCCCAGGCGCGGCTGCTGCGCAACCTGCGCGGCGAGGCCCCGGTCCTGCTGCTCGACGAGGTCGTGGCGCATCTCGACGCCGAGCGGCGGGCCTATCTCTTCGGCGAGATTCTCGGCCTCGGCGCGCAGCCCTGGCTGACCGGCACCGAGGCCGACCTGTTCCGGCCGCTGCGCAACCGGGCGCAGTTCTTCACGGTTTCCGAGGCCCGGCTCAACCGGGACTTGGTATGATCCGGCCCCGCCCCGGGACCGGCGATCAGGACACGCGACCACAGGACAGACCGACATGACGACGCAAGACGACGACAATGCCAACGGCTCCGACTACGGCGCGGATTCCATCAAGGTCCTGAAGGGCCTGGATGCGGTGCGCAAGCGGCCGGGCATGTATATCGGCGACACCGACGACGGCTCCGGCCTGCATCACATGGTCTACGAGGTGGTCGACAATGCGATCGACGAGAGCCTGGCCGGCTGGTGCGACCGGATCGACGTCACGCTGAACGGCGACGGCTCGGTGACGGTGCGCGACAACGGCCGCGGCATCCCGGTCGACATCCACAAGGAAGAGGGCGTCTCCGCCGCCGAGGTCATCATGACCCAGCTGCATGCCGGCGGGAAATTCGACCAGAATTCCTACAAGGTTTCCGGCGGCTTGCACGGCGTCGGCGTCTCGGTGGTCAATGCCCTGAGCGAATGGCTGGACCTGCGCATCTGGCGCGACGGCAAGGAGCATTACCTCCGCTTCCGCCACGGCGTGCCCGAGGGCGCCCTGAAGATCGTCGCCGACGCGCCGATGGCCGAGCGCGCCGACGGCAGCCGGCAGGTGAAGCGCGGCACCGAGGTCACCTTCCTGCCCTCGACCGGGACCTTCACCAAGACCGAATACGACTACAACACCCTGGAGCACCGCCTGCGCGAGCTGGCCTTCCTCAATTCCGGCGTGCGGATCATCGTCACCGATGCCCGCGGCGTCGAGCCGAAATCGACCGAGCTCCACTACGAGGGCGGCACCGAGGCCTTCGTGCGCTATCTCGACCGCAACAAGACGCCGGTCCACACGCCGCCGATCGCCATGCTGGCCGAGAAGGACGGGATCACCGTCGAGGTCGCGATGGAATGGACCGACAGCTACCACGAGACGATGCTGTGCTTCACCAACAACATCCCGCAGCGTGACGGCGGCACGCATCTCGCCGGCTTCCGCGGCGCGCTCACACGGCAGGTCAACAAGTATGCCGAGGACAGCGGCATCGCCAAGAAGGAGAAGATCGCGCTCACCGGCGACGATGCGCGCGAGGGCCTGACCTGCGTCCTGTCGGTGAAGGTCCCGGACCCGAAATTCTCCTCGCAGACCAAGGACAAGCTGGTGTCCTCGGAGGTCCGCCCGGTGGTCGAGAACATCGTCAACGAGCGCCTGGGCCAGTGGCTGGAGGAGCATCCGGCCGACGCCAAGCGCATCGTCTCCAAGGTGGTGGAGGCGGCCGCCGCCCGCGAGGCCGCCCGCAAGGCGCGCGATCTCACCCGGCGCAAGGGCGCGCTCGACATCTCCTCGCTGCCCGGCAAGCTCGCCGACTGCCAGGAACGCGACCCGGCGCTCTCCGAGCTCTTCATCGTCGAGGGCGATTCGGCCGGCGGCTCGGCGAAGCAGGGACGGCACCGCAAGTCGCAGGCCATCCTTCCATTGCGCGGCAAGATCCTCAATGTCGAGCGCGCGCGCTTCGACAAGATGCTCTCTTCGGCCGAGATCGGCACGCTGATCGCCGCTTTGGGCACCAGCATCGGCCCGGAGGAGTTCGACATCGCCAAGGCGCGCTACCACAAGATCATCATCATGACCGACGCCGATGTCGACGGCTCGCATATCCGCACCCTGCTGCTGACCTTCTTCTACCGGCAGATGCCGCAGCTGATCGAGAAGGGCTACCTTTACATCGCCCAGCCGCCGCTCTACCGCGCCGCCAAAGGGAAATCCCAGCGCTACCTGAAGGACGACCGGGCGCTCGAGGACTACCTGATCACCGCCGGTCTCGACGGCGCCATCCTGAAGCTGGCCGACGGCCAGCAGCTGGCGGCGGCCGATCTCCGCCGCGTCGTCGACCATGCGGCGCAGGCGAAGCACCTGATGCAGCCGGTGATCCGCAAGGTCGGCTCGGCCCCGGTGGTCGAGCAGGCCGCGATCATGGGCGCCCTCAACCCGCAGACCGCCAGCGATCCGACCATCGCCCAGGCGATCGCCAGGCGCCTCGACGACCTGTCGCCGCTCTCGGAACGCGGCTGGACCGGCCTGTCCGACCAGGACGGCGGCCTCGCCTTCAACCGGCGCCTGCGCGGCGTCCTCGGCAGCCATGTGATCGACGCCGCGATGATCCGCTCGGCCGAGTGCCATCGGCTGGACCAGATGAAGGCGGAGCTGACCGAGACCTTCGGCAAGGCGGCCACCCTGGTGCTCAAGGATCGCGAGCTCGTCATCCAGGGCCCGATCGCCCTTGCCGATGCGATCATGGAACAGGGGAACAAGGGCGTCGCCATCCAGCGCTACAAGGGTCTCGGCGAGATGAATCCCGAGCAGCTCTGGGAGACCACGCTCGATCCCCAGGCCCGGACCCTGCTCCAGGTCAGGGTCTCCCATGCCGACGAGGCCGAGGAGATCTTCTCGACGCTGATGGGCGACGTCGTCGAGCCGCGGCGCGATTTCATCCAGCAGAACGCCCTGAACGTGGCCAATCTCGACGTCTGACCGGCGCCTTTGACCGGAGGGCGCCGCCCGCTCTGGCGGTGCAGCATCACAGGCGTGGCGCAGCAATGTCACCGGCTTTTCACTGGCGGCCGCAACGGCGCTCTTCGACGATATGCCAATCTTCGGGCAGTTCGCGCTGCCGGCGCGAGGAGCCGTTGAATTGACCGTTGAATTCCCTGGGAGGCCGCTGTGATCCGCATCGTCGGCGCCGCTTTGCTCGTCCTCGGCCTCTACGGGCTGATCGGCGTGCCGCATGAGATCGCCTTTTTCTGGGGCGGGATCGCCGGCGTCGCCATGGGCTCCATGCTGGTCGCCTTCAGCTTCTCCGCGGCACCCCCCGATCGCATCCTGCGGATCGAGCCGAAGATCTTGCGCGACTTCGACGCTTTCGACCAGCGGGACGCGGAGCCGGCGCCACCGGTCCTCAGGCGGCCCGTCAGGCGGCCCGGCAGGCGGCCCAGGCCGTTGCCGCACCGGTCCCGCTGCGTCCGGCACCGTTCGAGCTGCGGCTGACGCAGCGCTTTCCGGGTGCCGTCCCGGAGACCCGTGCGGAGCCGGCGCCGACGGTCACCCCGTTGCCGATCCAGCGACCGGCGCGAAAGCCGGCGGCCTATGGCTGGTTCGGCCCGGATCGGACGATCCAGACGGCCAGCGGCCTCGGCGAGATCGCCGCCGCCATCCGCAGCGGCGCCCTGAAGCCGCAGACCCCGGTGCATTGCATGGATGCCGCCGGCAATACCGGCCCGCTCATCGCCGCCACTGCCGATCCGCTGTTGCGGGCGCTGTTCTGGGCGATCGAGGCGGAGATCCCCGAGGCGGCGCTGCCGGGACTGGTCAAGTCGCTGACCCAGTCCGAGCCGCCCGCGGAAGCGCCGTCGCGCAAGGCCGTCGCCGGCTAGCGGCGCGCCGCAGCTTTGGTCTTCCCGCGCGTCGTCTTCCGCACCTCGCGGCGCATGATCGACCGCGCCGCACTCGGTTGCGCCACCACCTTGAAGCCGCTGCGGGCGAAGGTGGACACCGCGCCGACGAACAGCTCCCCCGATGCCCGCTTTGCGTCGGCATGCTTGGGATAGGCCTCGACCAGTTCGGCCCCCTGCGCCGCCGCGAAGGCGACGGCGGCTTCGATCAAACCGACCATCAATCCGGCCCGCCGTGCCGACCGGTGGACGAAGAAGCAGGTGATCGACCAGACCGGCCGATCGTCGACCGGCTTCAGGACACGCGCCTCGGCCAGCCGCCGATACCCGGCACGCGGCGCCACCGCGACCCAGCCGACCGGCACGCTCGCCCGATAGGCGATCAGGCCCGGCGGCAGGTCCGCGCCGCAGCAGGCCTTGAAGGCCTTGCGCCTGTCGGCCGCCACGGTCCGGCGGAACTCCGGCCCGGAGAGGCGCCACCACATGCACCAGCAGCCGGCGCAGGCCCCGTTGGGGCCGAACAGCCGCTCGAGGTCCGGCCACCGCTCGCGGGTCAGGGGCAGGAACGCGATATCGGATCTGCGTGCCACGTGTCTCGCGTCTCGCATTAGAGGCCTGCGGCAGAAGCGGATACAACTTCCCGCTTCGCCTGCCCCCCGGTCCCGGCTATGCTGCGCGCCATGACGAATACCCTGAAGACCGCCAACGCCGCCATCTACTATCAACCCGAAGGATTCGATACCAGCCGCGAGAAGCTGATGGGCCGTCATGCCGCCGGCGAGGGATTCCTCAAGGGCTTTGTCGAGCATGCCGCCGCCGATACGCTGTATTGCTACGCGAAGTCCACCGAGATCGTCCAGCATTTCAGCGAGGCGACGGCGAGGTTCGGCAACCAGCGGCCGGTCAGGTGGCTGAACGAGAACGCGCCGGCCGGCCTGGCGGAGGTCGGTGCATTGCACCTTCCCGATCCGAGTCTGTCGCTGCAGGCATGGCGCCGTCGCTCCGGCGACCAGCGCGCCTATTCGATCACCGGCCTCACCCATACCACCGCCTCGGCCGGGGCGATGGAGTGGATGACCGGGCTGCTGACCGCGCCGGTGCAGGACTGGGACGCCCTGATCTGCACCTCGAACGTGGTGAAGGACACGGTCGAATTCGTGCTCGAGTCCCAGGCCTATTATTTCGCCGAGCGGCTCGGCGCGACCCGCTTCCCGCGGCCGCAGCTGCCGGTGATCCCGCTCGGCGCCGATACCGACGCCCTGGCCCCCTCGCCGAGTTCGCGCGGCGCCTGGCGGCAGAAGCTCGAGATCGGCCCGGAGGATATTGCCGTCCTCTTCGTCGGGCGGCTCAGCTTCCACGCCAAGGCGCATCCGCTGCCGATGTATCTCGGGCTGGAACAGGCGGCCAAGGCCAGCGGCAAGAAGATCCACCTGATCCAGTCCGGCTGGTTCGCCAACGACTTCATCGAGAAGGCGTTCAAGTCCGGCGCCAGAACCTTCTGTCCGTCGGTCAACTGCATTTTTCTCGACGGCCGGCAGCGCCAGGTGCGCGCCGGCGTGTGGCAGGCGGCGGATATCTTCACCTCGCTCTCCGACAACATCCAGGAGACCTTCGGCCTCACGCCGATCGAGGCGATGGCGGCCGGCCTGCCATCGGTGGTTACCGACTGGAACGGCTACAAGGACACGGTGCGCGACGGGATCGACGGCATCCGGATCCCCACCTTGATGCCGCCGGCCGGCTGGTGCACCGATCTTGCCGACCGGCACGCGGCGGGGCTGGACACCTACGACCTCTATTGCGGCTTCACCAGCCAGTTCGTCGCGGTGGAACCCGCCGCCTGCGCCAAGGCCTATCTCAGCCTGATCGAAAGCCCGGACCTGCGCGCCAGGTTCGGGGCGGCGGCGCGGCAGCGGGCACGGGAGGTCTTCGACTGGCGGGTCGTGGTCGGCCAGTACCAGGCATTGTGGGCGGATCTCGCCGAACGCAGGGCCGCGAGCGGCGAGTTGGCGGTCCGGCGCGGCGACCAGCCCGGCAATCCGGCCCGGGCCGACCCCTTCCTCGCCTTCGCCTCCTATCCCACCGAGACCCTGTCCGACGATCACCTGATCGAGGCGATGCCCGGCGCCACGCCGCAGATCTTCGACACGATCTACAAGTCGCCGATGATCAGCTTCGTGCGCCCGGTGGTACCGTCGCAGAACGACTGCCATCGCCTGCTGGTCGAGCTGGCGCGCGGCGGCAGGCAGCGGATCGGGGATCTCGCCGCCGCCTGGCCCGCCGAGAAGCGATTCTTCCTGCAGCGCAGCCTGATCTGGCTGGCGAAGCTGGGTCTGGCACGCATCCGCAAGCCCTGAGCGCGCCCGGCGCCCGGTTCAGGCGCGGTGGCGCGACCAGTCGTCGACGACGGTGACCACGGCCGCCGTGAGAGTCCGGAGGTCGGAGGGGGAAATGACGAAGGGCGGCATCAGATAGACGATGTCGCCGAAGGGCCGGATCCACACGCCCTGCGCGACGAATTTCGGCTTCAGCCAGGCGGCCTCGCCGGCACGCTCGAGCTGCACCACGCCGATGGCGCCCTTCACCCGCACATCGACGACACCCTGCATCGACCGGCAGGGCGCGAGCTCGGCGGCCAGCTGCCGTTCGATGGCGGCCACCTGAGCGAGGCGTGGCTCGCTCGCGAAGAGATCGAGCGAGGCATTAGCGGCGGCGCAGGCCAGGGGATTGCCCATGTAGGTCGGCCCATGCATCAGCGCCTTTGCGGGATCGTTCGAGAGGAAGGCATCGTAGACCCGCCGCGTCGCGATGGTGGCCGACAGGGGCAGCGTGCCGCCGGACAGGGCCTTCGACAGGGTGACGATGTCCGGCGTGATCCCGGCCTGCTCGCAGGCGAACATCGTTCCGGTCCGGCCGAAACCGGTCATGATCTCGTCCAGGATCAGCAGGTGATCCTCGGCATCGCAGGCGCGGCGGATGAAGGCGAGCGTCTCGGCATCGTGGAACTTCATGCCCCCGGCGCCCTGTACCAGCGGCTCGATCATCACCGCGGCGATGCTGTCGCGCCGGTCATTCAGTGCCGCCCGGAAGGCGGCGCGCTGCTCCTCGGTGCGCGGCACATCGAGGACGATCTGTTCGGTCAGGTAGCCCCTGAACCGCGCATGCATTCCTTCGTCGGGATCGCAGACCGACATGCAGGCAGCGGTATCGCCATGATAGCCGAAGCGGAAGGCGACGAAGCGATGGCGGCCCTGCTGCCCGCGATTGAGCCAGTACTGCACCGCCATCTTCATCGCCACCTCGACCGAGACCGAGCCGGATTCCGAGAGGAAGACGTGATCGAGTTCCCCGGGCAGCAGCGCAGCCAGGCGCGCCGCGAGCGTCGCCGCCGGTTCGTTGACCAGGCCGCCGAGCATGACATGCGCCAGCCGACCGGCCTGTGCGACGACCGCCTGGCGGATATGCGGATGGTTGTAGCCGTGGCACTGCGTCCACCAGGACGACACGCCGTCGATCAGTTCCCGACCGTCGGCCAGGGTCAGCCGCACGCCGGATGCCGAGGCGACCGGCAGCGGCGGCGCGGCGGTCTGCATCTGGGTATAGGGGAGCCAGAGATGCGGCAGCCCGGCCCGCAGCCAGGCCGGCGAGCCGCCCGGATCGGCGTCAGGCATGGCGGGTTTCGGCGCCGCCGTCCTGCATCGCCATCGGCGTGATGCCGAGCCGTTCGAACAGCGCCGCGTCGCGATTGCGTTCGGGATTGGCCGTGGTCAGGAGTTTCGGACCGCAGAAGATCGAATTCGCCCCGGCCAGGAAGGCCAGCGCCTGGACCTCGTCGCTCATGGTCTCGCGACCGGCGGAGAGCCGGACCATCGAGGCCGGCATGATGATCCGCGCGACCGCGATGGTGCGGACGAAGTCGAGAGGATCGAGCTTGTCGGTGCCGTTGAGCGGCGTGCCTTCGACCTGCACCAGCATGTTGATCGGCACCGATTCCGGGTGTTCCGGCAGATTGGCGAGCGTCGCCAGCATGCCGGCCCGGTCGCGCACATCTTCGCCCATGCCGACGATGCCGCCGCAGCAGACCTTCATGCCCGCCGCGCGGACATGCGCCAGGGTATCGAGCCGGTCGGCATAGGTGCGGGTGGTGATGATCTCGCCGTAGAATTCCGGCGAGGTGTCGATGTTGTGGTTGTAGTAGTCGAGGCCGGCCGCGCCGAGGCGCCGGGCCTGGTCCTCGGTCAGCATGCCCAGGGTCATGCAGGTCTCCAGGCCGAGATCGCGCACGCCCTTGACCATGTCGCAGATCTGATCGACGTCGCGGTCCTTCAACTCACGCCAGGCGGCGCCCATGCAATAGCGCGAGGCGCCGGCATCCCTGGCGCGCCTCGCCTCGCCCAGCACCGCCTCGACCGCCATCAGCTTCTCCGCCTCGACACCGGTCTGGTAGCGCGCGGCCTGCGGGCAATAGGCGCAGTCTTCCGAGCAGCCGCCGGTCTTGATCGAAAGCAGCGTCGAAAGCTGTACTTCGTTCGCCGGGAAATGCGCCCGATGCACGGTCTGCGCCCGGAAAATGAGGTCGCTGAATGGCAGCGCGAAGAGCGCGGCGATTTCCGCAACCGACCAGTCGTGGCGCAGGACGGGGGTGGCTCTGGCTTCACTCGGCTGGTGCATGCGGCGGACTCCCCTGGACGGCCGGTGCGGTCGCCCAATCTAAACGCGATACGCGGCGGACGCTATCCAGACCGCCCCGGCATGTCAAGCGACGGCGCTTGACAACCCTTTGGAACACCTGGACATTCCCGCGATGCTCGCGCTCTTTGTCACCGCCACCGGCACCGATATCGGCAAGACCCATGTCTCGGCGGCGCTACTGCGCCATTGGCGGCGGGCCGGCAAGCAGGTCCAGGCGCTGAAGCCGGTGATGAGCGGTTTCGATCCCGACGCGCCGGACTCCAGCGATGCGGGCCAGTTGCTGGCGGCGCTCGGCCGCCCGGCGGATGCGTCCGGCCTGGATGCCGTCGCGCCCTGGCGGTTCCGGGCGGCGTTGTCGCCCGACATGGCGGCGGCGCGTGAGGGCCGGGCGATCGACTTTCCGGCGCTGCTCGACTTCTGCCGGGCGGAAATCGCCCAGGCGTCCGACATCCTCCTGATCGAGGGCGTCGGCGGCATCATGGCGCCGCTCAATGAACGGATGACGGTGCTGGACTGGATGGTAGGACTGCGCCTTCCGGTGGTGATGATCGCCGGCAGCTATCTCGGCACCATCAGCCACACCCTGACCGCGCTCGATGTTCTGGCGCGCCGGCGGATCGACACCGCGGCGCTGGTGATCAACGAATCGCCGGTGAGCCCGGTGCCGGTGGCCGAGACCGCGGCGGCCATCGCGCGCCATTGGCAGGCCGCGCCGATCGCCGTCTTTCCCCGGAATGCCGATGCGGCAGGGGTGGCGCAGCTTGCGCAGACGCTGGAACAGGCGATGGCGATGTAACCCGCGCCGTCCGCGGCGCGGGCGGATTTCAGACGCCGTAGGACTTCAGCATCGTGTCCACCGCGCCGTCGATCACCTGGTCGACGGTAGGATCGCCGGGAGCATCCGGCAGATTGAAGAAACGCCGCAGATAGAGCGGACCGCGCACCAGCCAGATCAGCTGTTCGGCAGCAAGGCGGGGATTGGGTACGTTCAGCAGGCCCTTCTCCGTGGCACGCCGGAAGAATTCGCTCAGCACCAGCTTCGCCGGCAGCGGGCCGGCCTCGTAGAAGGCCTTCGCCAGGTCGGGAAAGCGCGGCCCCTCGGAAATGATCACCCGGTAGATCCCGAGCACCTTGGGCGACAGCAGGAACTGCTCGACGTTGCGGGCGATCCTGCCCAGTGCCTCGCGCATGTCGTCGATCTCCGCCACCGCCGACATGATGTCTTCGGCATTGCTCCGGCAGCCGGCCGAGACGATGGCGGCGAAGAGCTTCTCCTTGCTTTCGAAATGCGCGTAGACGGTGGCCTTGGAGACGCCTGCGAGCTTGGCGATCTGGTCCATGCTCGCTGCGGCGAAGCCCTGCTCGACGAAGAGCTGCCCGCCGGCTTCCAGGATGCGGGCGGTCTTTTCCGGCCGGCGGGCGGATCCCTCCGCGGTGGGGATGTCGGCAATAAGACCTGCAGCTACGCTTGCCATGAACGGGTGTCTCCCAGCTGGGTCAAAATTGAACTGAACGGTTCAGTTCCCTCTTGACTCTCTATGTGGCTTCGCCCACCTTCTCGTCAATACTAAACTATACGGTTCAGTTTTATGCCGCAAGCGGCCGGCTGACCCGATGATTGTGTAGGGACCGATGAAAATGCGCAAAATATTGATAAAAAGCACTTTTTTGGTGGCGATCGGAGCGGGCCTCGCCGCGGGCGGCTATTGGTGGCAGCAGAACCGATACCTGGAATCAACCGACAATGCCTATGTCGAGGGCGACATCTCCGTCATCAGCCCGCGAATCGAGGGCTATGTCGCTTCGGTCAAGGTCGCCGACAACGAAGCGGTCAAGGCAGGCGACGTCCTGGTCACCATCGAGGATTCGGATTTCCGCGCCCGTCTGGCCCAGGCGGCTGCGACGGTGGACGCGGCCACCGCCGCCATCAGCACCATCGACAGCCAGATCGCCTATCAGCTCTCGCGCATCACCCAGGTCGCGGCGCAGCAGCAGAGTGCCGGCGCCGAGCTCGACCGCGCGAAATCGGTCCATGACCGCTACCTGAAACTGGTCGCCGACAAGATCATCGGGACCCAGGAGATGGACGAGGCCACCGCCTCCTACCTGAAGGCCCAGGCCGACATCTCCCGCCTCGGCGCCGCACTCGCCGCCGAGAAGACCCAGCTCGGCGTCTACCAGGCCTCGCGCCAGGAAGCGGTGGCGAAGCTCGAGGAAATGAAGGCCGCCCATGACCTTGCTGCCAACGATCTCGCCAAGACGGTGATCCGGGCGCCGATCGACGGCGTCGTCGGCAATCGCGGGGTGCGCATCGGACAATACGTCAAGCCGGGAACCCAGCTGCTCTCCCTGGTGCCGACCCAGGTGCATGTGGTGGCGAATTTCAAAGAGACCCAGATCGAGAACATGCGTCCGGGGCAGAAGGTGGCGCTCTCGGTCGACGCCTTCCCCAGCGCGACGCTGGTCGGCGAGGTGGACAGCTTCGCGCCGGCCAGCGGCTCGGAATTCAGCCTGCTGCCGGCGGAGAACGCCACCGGCAATTTCACCAAGATCGTCCGTCGCGTGCCGGTCCGCATCTCGGTGCCGGCCGACAGCCCGCTGCACGGCCTGCTGCGCCCGGGCCTCTCGGTCGTTGTCGCGGTCGATACCAAGAGCGGGCCCGCCGCCGATGCGCAGCTGACCACCAACGGCAGCTGGCTGTTCGGCTCGGCCATCGCCGGCGAGGGCAACTGACGCGCGGGTAACCGCCGTCGGAACCGCGATCCCCATGCTGGAAAGACCCCTCACCGCCCGTGACTGGATCGGCTTCATGATCATGGTCGTCGGCATGTTCATGGCGATCCTCGACATCCAGATCGTCTCCAGCTCGCTGTCGGAGATCCAGGCCGGGCTCGCCGCCAGCGCCGACGAGATCAGCTGGGTGCAGACCTCCTACCTGATCGCCGAAGTGGTCGCCATTCCGCTCTCCGGCTTCCTCTCGCGCCTGATGTCGACCCGGCTGCTGTTCACCATCTCCGCCGCCGGCTTCACCGCCGCCAGCGTGCTCTGCGCCTTCGCCTGGGACATCGATTCCATGATCCTGTTCCGCGCCGTCCAGGGCTTCGTCGGCGGGGCGATGATTCCCACGGTCTTCGCCACCTCCTTCGCGGTCTTTCCGCCGGCGCGGAGGAATTTCCTCTCGGTGCTGATCGGCCTGGTCGCCACCCTGGCGCCGACCCTGGGCCCGACCCTGGGCGGCTACATCACCGAGCTGTTCTCCTGGCACTGGCTGTTCCTCGCCAATGTCCTGCCCGGGATCGTGGTCGCGGCCGGGGTCTGGCTGCTGGTCGACTTCGACCGGCCGGACTGGTCGCTGATGACGCATTTCGACTATGCCGGGCTGGCGCTGATGGCGACCTTCCTCGGGGCGCTGGAATACGTGATCGAGGAGGGGCCGCGCAACGACTGGTTCGGCGACGACGCGATCCGCAGCATGGCCGTGGTCAGCGCCGTCGCCGGCGCGCTGTTCTTCTGGCGGGTCCTGGTCTATCGCCAGCCGATCGTCGACATCCGCGCCTTCGCCGACGCGAATTTCGCCCTGGGCTCGCTGTACAGCTTCGTCATCGGCATCGGCATGTACGGCTCGGTCTACCTGCTGCCGCTGTTCCTCGCCCATATCCGCGGCTACAACGCGCTGGAGATCGGCACCGTGATGATGGTGACCGGCGCCTTCCAGTTCATGTCGGCACCGGTGGCCGGGCGCCTCGCCGGGCTGATCGATCTCCGCGCCATGCTGGTCTTCGGCCTGCTGATGTTCGGCGGCGGCGTCTGGCTGCAGCACTACATGACGGCGGACTGGGGCTATTGGGAGCTGTTCCTGCCGCAGGCGGTGCGCGGCTTCTCGCTGATGTTCCTGTTCATCCCGGTGAACGCCGTGGCGCTCGGCACCCTGCCGCCGCAGCGGCTGAAGAATGCCAGCGGCCTCTACAACCTGATGCGCAACCTGGGCGGCGCCATCGGCCTCGCCGCGATCAACACCGTGCTGACCGACCGCCTCGCCCTGCACTGGGCGCGGCTCGGCGAGAACCTGACGCTCGGCAACCCGCAGGTGCAGGCCTTTCTGGAGAATTCCGGCGCGGCGATGGGCGGCCGGCTGGGCAGCAACGGCGATGCCGGTGCGGTGAAGCTGCTGGCGCAGATGGTCTATCGCCAGGCCGAGGTGATGACCATCGCCGACACCCAGGTGATCATGGCGGCGATCTTCTTCGGCGCCCTGCTGCTGATCCCGTTGCTGAAGAAGCCGCGCACGGCCGGCGCCGAGGCCCACTAGCAGCGCGAAAGGGCGCGGTTTCCCGCGCCCCTGGCGTCGCCCCGATCCCGGCAGCCGCGGTTCAGCAGTCCAGGGTGTTCTGCCGTTCCCATTCGGTCAGGTGCTTGGTGAAGCTGTTCCACTCCTCGGTCTTCATCTTGATGTAGGAGTTGACGAAGCTGTCGCCGAACTGCTCGCGGATCACCTTGCTCTTGTCGAGCAGGCGCAGGGCGTCGAGCAGGTTGAGGGGCAGCTTCATCGCGCCCTTCACCGTATGGCCCTCGGTATACATGTTGATGTCGAGGCGCTTGCCGGGATCGCGGTTGTTGATGATCCCGTCGAGGCCGGCGGAAACGATGCCGGCCTGCAGCAGATAGGGATTGGTGGCGCCGTCGGCCAGGCGCAACTCGAAGCGGCCGGCATCCGGCACCCGGATCATGTGGGTGCGGTTGTTGCCCGACCAGGTGATGGTGTTCGGCGACCAGGTGGCGCCCGAGGTGGTGCGCGGCGCGTTGATCCGCTTGTAGGAGTTCACCGTCGGGTTGAAGAAGGCGCAGAGCGCATCGGCATTGTGCTGGATGCCGCCCAGCGCCTTGTAGGCCAGCTTGGAGAGACCGAGCTCGCCCTTGGGATCGCTGAACAGGTTGGTCTTGCCGCTCTTGTCCCAGAACGAGATGTGCGCATGCGCGCCGTTGCCGGTCAGGGTGGAGAACGGCTTCGGCATGAAGGTGGCGCGCATGCCGTGCTTCTCGGCGATCGACTTCGCCATGTACTTGAAGAACACGTGACGGTCGGCGGTCAGCAGCACGTCGTCGTAGTGCCAGTTCATCTCGAACTGGCCGTTGGCGTCCTCGTGGTCGTTCTGGTAGGGCTTCCAGCCCAGCGCCAGCATGCAGTCGCAGATCTCGGTGATGACGTCGTAGCGGCGCATCAGCGCCTGCTGGTCGTAGCAGGGCTTGTCCTGGGTATCGGCGGCGTCGGCGATCTGCCGGCCGTCCGGGGTGATCAGGAAGAACTCGCATTCGACGCCGGCCTTGGCGCGGATGCCGCGCTTCTCGGCCTCGCCGATCTTGCGCTTCAGCAGGTTGCGCGGGCTGTCGGCCACCGGCTTGCCGTCCATCCAGAGGTCGGAGGCGAGCCAGCCCACTTCCGGCTTCCAGGGCAGCTGGATCAGGCTCTCCGGATCCGGCTTGGCGAAGAGGTCGGGATGCGCCGGCGTCATGTCGAGCCAGGTGGCGAAACCGGCGAAGCCGGCGCCGTCGCGCTGCATGTCGGCGATCGCGGCGGCCGGGGCGAGCTTCGCCCGCAGCACGCCGAAGAGATCGGTGTAGCTGATCAGGAAATACTTGATCTTGCGCTCTTTGGCGACTTTGGCGAGATCGGTAGCCATGGTGCTCCCCTAGATTGGCTGGATGTTGTGCGGTCTTGTTCTTGCTCTTGGGCCCCGGCTGGGGCCGCGTATCACCGGACTAGTAGGTACCGCCCTGCCCCGGGATCCAGTTGGTGCCGGCCAGCGGCACCTTGGCCATCGCCGCGGCCTCCACCGTCAGCGCCACCAGATCGTCGGGCTCGAGATTGTGCACATGGCTCTTGCCGCAGGCCCGGGCGATGATCTGCGTCTCCATGGTGAGGACCGCGAGATAGTTCGCCAGGCGCCGCCCGGCCTTCACCGGGTCGAGATGCGCCGCCAGGACCGGATCCTGGGTGGTGATGCCGGCGGGATCGCGGCCTTCGTGCCAGTCGTCGTAGCAGCCGGCGGTGGTGCCGAGCTTCTTGTACTCGGCCTCGAACTTCGGATCGTTGTCGCCCAGCGCCACCAGCGCCGCGGTGCCGATCGCCACCGCATCGGCGCCAAGGGCCAGGGCCTTGGCCACGTCGGCGCCGTTGCGGATGCCGCCGGAGACGATCAGCTGCACCTTGCGGTGCATGTCGAGGTCCTGCAGCGCCTGCACCGCCGGGCGGATCGCCGCCAGGATCGGCAGGCCGACATGCTCGATGAAGACGTCCTGGGTCGCCGCGGTACCGCCCTGCATGCCGTCGAGCACCACCACGTCGGCGCCGGCCTTCACCGCCAGCGCGGTGTCGAAATAGGGCCGGGTCGCGCCGACCTTCACGTAGATCGGCTTCTCCCAGTCGGTGATCTCCCGGAGCTCGATCAGCTTGATGGTGAGATCGTCGGGGCCGGTCCAGTCGGGATGCCGGCAGGCCGAGCGCTGGTCGATGCCGATCGGCAGGTTGCGCATCTTGGCGACGCGTTCGGTGATCTTCTGCCCGAGCAGCATGCCGCCGCCGCCCGGCTTGGCGCCCTGCCCGATCACCACCTCGATCGCATCCGCCTTGCGCAGGTCGTCGGGGTTCATGCCGTAGCGCGAGGGCAGGTACTGGTAGACCAGGGTCTTCGAGTGGCCGCGCTCCTCCGGCGTCATGCCGCCGTCGCCGGTGGTGGTGCTGGTGCCCATCTGGGTGGCGCCGCGGCCGAGCGCTTCCTTGGCCGGGCCGGACAGCGCGCCGAAGCTCATGCCGGCGATGGTCACCGGGGTCTTGATCTCGATCGGCTTCTTGGCGTAGCGCGTGCCGAGCACGACGTTGGTGCCGCACTTCTCGCGATAGCCTTCCAGCGGATAGCGCGAGATCGAGGCGCCGAGGAACAGCAGGTCGTCGAAATGCGGGACCTTGCGCTTGGTGCCGCCGCCGCGGATGTCGTAGATGCCGGTGGCGGCGGCGCGCTGGATCTCGGCGATCGCGTATTCGTCGAAGGTGGCCGAGCGGCGCGGCGGCGTGTGGAACGGTGATTCGGGAGCGCTCATGTTCGGACCTGATTTCTAGTAGGCGTCGACGTTGTCGACATGGAAATTGTACAGCTTGCGGGCCGAGCCGAAGCGCCGGAACTTCCGCGGATCCGCCTTGATCCCGGCCCGCTGCAGCAGCTTCTCCAGCTTCGCCAGGTGGTGCGGCGTCATCTTCTTTTCCTTGCAGTCGGAGCCCAGGCTCTCGACCTTGCCCTGGACATAGAGCTTGGCCTCGTAGATCGAATCGCCGAGGCTGGCGCCGGCATCGCCGCAGACCACCAGGCTGCCGCTCTGCGCCATGAAGGCGCTCATCGCGCCGACCGAGCCGGCGACCACGATGTCGACGCCCTTCATCGAGATCCCGCAGCGGGTCCCGGCGTCGCCCTCGATCACCACCAGGCCGCCCTGGCCGGTGGCGGCCGCCGCGGCGCTGGCGGTGCCCTTGACCCGGACCTCGCCGGACATGATGTTCTCGGCCACGCCGACGCCGCACTGGCCGTGGATCACCACGGTCGCCCGCTGGTTCATGCCGGCGCAGTAGTAGCCGATATGGCCGTCGATATGCACCTCGATCGGCTGGGTGAGGCCGACGGCGCAGGCATGCTCGCCGTGCGGATGGACCAGCCGCCAGACCTTCTCGTTGGTGTCCATCGGCAGGTTGTGGAGCGTCTGGTTGACCTCGCGCAGGGAGGTCTTGGTCAGATCGAGTTTCATTTCCATGGGACTACTGCAGGCTCCAGGTATAGACGGTCGCCGGGGCCGGCTCCCAGATCTTCGCCTTTTCGATGTTGGGGAGATAGGCCAGGCTGCGGAACTCGGAGGCCATCGCCACCCAGTCGTCGGTCTCGGCCAGCACCGCCGGCTTGCAGGCGATGCCGTCGCGCAGCACCGCGAAGCCGTCCTTGGTGCCCATGGTGAAGGTGTAGAAGCCGTCGAGATCGGCGAGGCCGGCTTCCATCGCCTCCGGCAGGGTCGCGCCTTCCGACAGGCGCTGGGCGAAATAGCGCGCCGCCACCTCGGTATCGTTGTCGGTGTCGAATTCCTGGCCGCGCTTGCGCAGCCAGCGGCGCAGGTTGTTGTGGTTGGACAGCGAGCCGTTATGGACCAGGCACATGTCCGCGGCCGGGGTGAAGGGATGCGAATGCTCGGTGGTCACCGCGCTCTCGGTCGCCATGCGGGTATGGCCGATGGCGTGGCTGCCTTCCATCTTGGCGAGGCCGTAGCGTTCGGCCACCGCCGCCGGCAGGCCCATGTCCTTGTAGACCTCCATCAGCTGGCCGTAGCCCATGATGCGGACGTCCGGGTGATGCGCCTTCAGCCAGGCGATGACTTTCGGCTCGGCGGTATCGGCGATCAGCAGCGCATGGTTGCCCTTCTGCGCGATATCGACCTCGACGTTCAGCGCCGCCCCCAGATCGCCGCAGAGCTGGCGCCAGGGATAGTCGAGATCGGCATTGAACAGGGTGACCTTGCAGGTGTCGCCCTTCACCGGGCTATGATAGACGGCGATGCCGGCGCTGTCGGGGCCGCGCTCCGTCATGCCGATCAGCATGGTCTGCAGATGGCGCCCGAGTTCGGGCTGCAGGGCCGGGTTTTTCAGGAAGAGACCGACAATTCCGCACATGGTTTCTCTCCGGGAGGACTACAGGCAATGATCCGCCGCCCCGGGGTCTTCGGGAGGGGCCCGCGGGCGGCAGCCTCTCGGATTCTCTATAGACCAGCTTCCGGGCGGATTCAAGTGTCAGGAAAAAATATTCACTCTCAGGAAAACCAGGAATCCGGTCATCAGGGCGGTTTTCCCGCTATTCCCGCTCCCCGCGGACATAGGTGATCACCGATATGAAGCGAATCGGCAGCACCTTCAGCTCCTCCGGCCCGTGCGGCACGTCGGCGTCGAAGAACAGGCTGTCGCCGGGGGTGAGGGCATAGATCTTGTCGCCGTGGCGGTAGCCGACCTCGCCTTCCAGCAGATAGATGAACTCGATGCCCTCGTGCTGGAACACCGGAAACACGTCGGACCCCTTGCTCAGGGTGATGAGATAGGGCTCCACCGCCAGGTTGCGGCTCAGCGAATGGCCGAGCAGCTGGTATTGGTGGCCGGCGCGGGTGCCGCGCCGCTCGATCGTCAGCCCCATGCCGGCCTTCACATAGGTGGCGTTGCGCTCCTCCTCGAACTTGCGGAAGAAGGCGGTCACCGGCACCTGCAGGGCACGCGACAGCTCCTGCAGCGTCGCCAGGGAGGGCGAGGTCTGGCCGTTCTCGATCTTGGAGAGCATGCCGGTCGACATCCGGGCCAGGCCGGCCAGTTCCGATACGGTCATGTTGAGCTTGCGGCGGAATTCCCGGACCTCGCGGCCGATCGCGCATTCCAGGGCATTGACCCGCGAATCGGGGCCGTGCGGATCCTGGAATTCGAGCACGTCCGGCACCAGGGCGCGGGCCGCCGCCAGGGAAATCGGTTTGCGCACCGCCTCGCGTTTCTTCGGTTTGCTCGACAAGATACCCCACCGTTCGACGGCACTGCCGCATCGGCCTGTGCCGCCGGATTGCCGGGCGGCGAGCTTACACGCTTCGCCCCCGGCTCCGCAAATCGCCCGCGGCCCTGCAAATCGCCCCAGGCCCCCAGGCGCCTATTCCGGCGCCACGGCTTCCTCGCGCACCACCGGCTTCGGCCGCCGCGCGACGATGCCGCGAATCACCACGTAGAAGACCGGCGTGAAGACCAGCCCGAAGGCGGTGACGCCCAGCATGCCGTAGAAGACCGCGGTGCCCAGGGACTTGCGCATCTCCGAACCGGCGCCGATCGCCAGGACCAGCGGCAGCACGCCCAGGATGAAGGCCAGCGAGGTCATCAGGATCGGCCGGAGCCGGGACGCTGCCGCCCGCACCGCCGCCTGGAACCGGTCGGCCCCTTCGGCCTCCGCCTGGCGGGCGAATTCGACGATCAGGATGGCGTTCTTGGCGGCCAGGCCGACCAGCACGACGAATCCGACCTGGGCCAGGATATTGACCTCGATGCGGTGCAGCAGCAGTCCGCTGACCGCCGCCAGCAGGCACATCGGCACGATCAGCACCACCGAGAGCGGCAGGCTCCAGCTTTCGTACTGCGCCGCCAGCACCAGGAAGACGAAGACCACGGCGGCGCCGAAGACCAGCAGCCCGGTATTGCCGGCCAGCTTCTGCTGGTAGGCAAGCTCGGTCCATTCGAAGCCGAAGCCGTCGGGCAGGTGCTGGGCGGCCAGCTGCTCCATCGCCGCGAGCCCGTAGCCGGCGGAATAGCCGGGCAGCGTATTGCCCTGCAGCTCCGCCGCCGGATAGAGGTTGTAGCGCGGCACCCGGTAGGGTCCGGTGACGTCGCGGAACGCCGCCACGGCGCCGAGCGGCACCATTTCGCCCAGCGCATTCCGCGTCTTCAGATTGGCGATGTCGTGCAGGTCCTGGCGGAACTTGCCGTCCGCCTGGGCGGTCACCCGATAGGTCCGGCCGAGATAGTTGAATTCGTTGACGAAGGCCGACCCGACATAGACCTCCAGGGTCTTGAATACCTGGTCCGCGGAAACCCCGAGCATTTCGGCGCGGGCCCGGTCGATATCGGCGAAGACCTTCGGCGTCTTGGTGTTGAACAGCGAGAAGACGCCGACCAGCCCCGGCGTCTTGTTGGCCGCCCCGGTCATCTCGACGACCACATTCTCCAGCACCTGCAGGCCGCGGCCCCGGCGGTCCTGGATCAGCATCTTGAAGCCGCCGGCATTGCCGATGCCGCGCACCGGCGGCGGCGAGATGACGATGATGAAGGCGCCCTGGATGGCGCTGAGGTTCTTCGTCAGGTTGACCCGCATCTGCTCGGCGGAGAGCCCGAGGGCCGCCCGTTCGCGGAACGGCTTCATCGGCACGAAGATCGCCCCGGAATTGGGCGCATTGGTGAAGGTGGCGCCGTCGAAGCCGGCGAACGGCACCGCATGGGCGACGCCTTCGGTGCCGAGGATGATCTGGGCCGCCTTGCGCACCACGGCGTCGGTGCGCGCCAGCGAGGAGCCGGGCGGCAGCTGGATGACGGTGATCAGGTAGCCCAGGTCCTGCTGCGGGATGAAGCCGGTGGGGGCGCGGCTGAACTGCCAGCCGGTGAGAGCGATGAGCCCGGCATAGAGCGCCAGCACGACGACGGTCATCCGCACCAGGCGCCGGGTCAGGCCGCCATAGGCCGTCGACAGCCGGTCGAACAGAAAGTTGAAGCCGCCGAAGAAGCCATGGATCAGCCGCAGCGGCAGGGATTGCTGCGGCGGGTGCGGGTCGTGCTGCTTGAACAGGAGGGCGCAGAGCGCCGGACTGAGGGTCAGCGAGACGAAGCAGGAGATCGCCGTCGCCGCCGCGATGGTGACGGCGAACTGGCGGAAGAACTGCCCGGATATGCCGGTGATGAAGGCCGCCGGCACGAAGACCGCGATCAGCACCAGGGCGATCGCGATGAGGGCGCCGCCGACCTCGTCCATGGTGCGCTTGGTCGCCTCGCGCGGCGACAGGCCGAGCCGCAGGTTGCGCTCCACGTTCTCGACTACGACGATGGCATCGTCGACCACGATGCCCACGGCCAGGACGAGGCCGAACAGCGACAGGTTGTTCAGTGAATATCCCAGGGCGGCCAGCACGATGAAGGCGCCGATCAGCGATACCGGGATGGCGACGATCGGGATCAGCGAGGCCCGCCAGCTCTGCAGGAACAGGATCACGACGACGACCACCAGCGCCACCGCCTCGTAGATCGTCTTGATCACCTCGTGCACCGATTCGGCGATGAACTCCGTCGGATTGTAGACCACGCTGTAGGTCAGCCCCGCCGGGAAGCTCTGCGACAGCTGCTCCATGGTCTTCAGGATGCTGTCCGCGGTCGCCAAGGCGTTCGAACCCGGACGCTGGAACAGCAGCAGGGGCACGGCCGGGCGCTCGTCCAGATAGCCGTTGGCGCTGTAGTCCTGGGCGCCGATCTCGACCAGCCCGAGATCGCGGACCCGCGTCACCCGCCCGTCCGGATCCGACTTCACCACGACATTGCCGAACTGCCGTGTATCGTTCAGCCGGCCGAGGGTCTCGATGTTGAGCTGGAAGGCGCCGGGCATCGGCACCGGCGGCTGGTTGAGTGTCCCCGCCGCCACCTGGACGTTCTGCGCCTGCAGCGCCGCCACCACCTCGCTGGCGGTCAGGTTGCGCGCCGCGATCTTCTCCGGATCCAGCCAGACCCGCATCGAGTAGTCGCGGGCGCCGAACACCCGCACGTCGCCGACGCCGTCCAGCCGCGCCAGCACGTCCTTGATCTGCAGCGTGGCGTAGTTCGACATGTAGAGCTGGTCGCGCGAATTGTCCGGCGAGCTCAGATGGATCACCATCATCAGGTCGGGCGAGTTCTTGCGCACGGTGACGCCGATCCGCCGCACTTCCTCGGGCAGGCGCGGTTCCGCCGCCGAGACGCGGTTCTGCACCAGGACCTGGGCGGTATCGAGGTTGGTGCCGAGCTTGAACGTCGCCGTCACCACCAGATTGCCGTCGCTGGTCGCCTGGGACGAGAGATAGAGCATGTTCTCGACGCCGTTGATCTCCTGCTCCAGCGGAGTCGCCACGGTATTGCTCACCACCTCCGCCGAGGCGCCGGGATAGCTCGCCCGCACCTCGATGGTGGGCGGCGCGATGTCCGGATACTGCGCCACCGGTAGCGTGAAATAGGCGGCAGCGCCGATCAGGGTGATGAAGACCGACAGCACCGTCGCGAAGATCGGCCGGTCGATGAAGAAATGCGAGAAGCGCATGCGGTGGGTCCGTCGCCCGTCTAGTTGCCGGCCGGCGCTTCGATCTGGCCCGGCTGCGGCATGACCTTGCCGCCCGGCCGCGCCCGCAGCAGTCCGTCAATGATGATGACGTCCGAACCGCTGAGCCCGTCGCGCACGATCCGCAGGCCGTCGATCATCGGCCCCGGCCGGATCACCTTCGGCGTCACCGATCCCTCGGCATCCACCGTCATCACGATCTTCCGCGACTGGTCCGACAGGATGGCGCTGTCGGGAATGAGGACCGCGTCATAGGGGTCTGAGCCCGGGATGCGGATGCGGCCGAACTGCCCCGGGGTGATCAGCTGCGCCGAATTGGGAAACACCGCCCGCGCCCGGATGGTGCCGGCGGTGCGGTCCACCGCATTGTCGACGAAATCCAGGGTGCCCTGCAGCCGCCAGTCCGTCTCGTCCATCAGATGCGCGGAGACCACGATCCCGGAATCGCGGTTGCTCTTCAGCCGGCCGGCGGCGGCGGCCCGCTGGTAGGCGAGAAAATCCGCCTCGCTCATGTCGAAATCGAAATGGATGGGATCCAGCGACACGATGGTCGTCAGCAAGGTGGTGTTGCCGCTTTCGCCGCCGGTGACCAGATTGCCGACGCTGACCCGGTGGGCACTGATGCGCCCGGTGACCGGCGCGGTGACCTGGGTGAATTCCAGATTCAGCTTGGCGGCATTGATCGCCGCCGTCGCCACCTGGGTGTCGGCCGCCGCGCTCAGCATCTCCTGCTGGCGCTGGTCGAGCGTGCTCTGCGAGGTGAAATCGCTCTGCTTCAGTTTCTCGGCGCGGCTGAGCTGGAGCTTGGCGAGATCGAGCCGCGCCTGGGCCGAGGCCAGGGACGATTGCGCCGCAGTCAGCGCGATCTGGAACGGGCGCGGGTCGATGACGAACAGCAGGTCGCCCTGGTTCACCAGCTGCCCGTCCCGGAAATGGATCGATTGCAGGAAGCCGCTGACCCGGGCGCGGATATCCACCTCGTCCACCGCCGCGAACTGGCCGGTGAATTCGTCCCACTCGACGATGTTCTTCACCAGCGGACTGGCGACGGTGACCGGCGGCGGCGGCGCGGCGGCGGCCTGGGCCTGGGCGACCGGGGTGGAGTCCTGATGGCGGAAATATCCGTAGCCGGCGCCGATCGCCACCAGGCCGACGAGGATGGGCACGACACGCCGCCATGGATTGCGCGGAAGCGGCGGCGGCGCGGCGGGCGCCGGTGCATCTGCTGCGGGCGCGACGATGGCTGTCTCCGGCTGATCCGTCATGCTGCCCCCGTACTCGCTTGCGCCGCGTATATTCTGCGGCCGCGAGGGGCGGAGTCAATCGCACCGGATGTGCAATGCCATAATGTATACAGGGTTATTCTGCATCGCCCGGCGCGAGGTCCACGAAGAGTCCGGTCGCGAGGCAGAAGGCAAGCATCGCCGCGAGATCGAGCCCGGGCGTCACCGCCGCGCCGAGAGTCGTGCCGGCGAAGAGTGCGCGCAGAAAGTCGAATTCCGTCTGCGCCATTTCCCGCCACACCGCAACGTCGTCCTGGCGATGGACGAGCAGGCGGACGCCGCCTGCGTCCAGATTGACGGTCTCCTCCGTCTCGCCGCGGGCCAGCCGCCAAATTCGCAGGATCGGGAAATCCGACGCCAGCAGGCGCGCGGACGGGGCCGGCACGAACCGGAGCGCCGCCAGGTCCGCCGGCATCAGCGCCGCAAGCCGCGCCGGATCGAGCCGGCCGTGGTCGGGTGCGTGATGGACCGCGTTCTGCGCCCATTCGAAGCGGGCGAGATCGCCGATGTAAGGGAGAGCCCGGAGCGCCGGCAGGGCATCGAGATAGTCCGCGAGGCCGTCGCCGTATTCGAAGAGGCAGGGACCGGCAGGCGGGTGTGCCAGGGCGAAACCGCGGGCGGTCTGGGCGAAGAAATCCGCGCCGACCACGGCGGCGGTCGCCGGGAAGGTCGTCGCCAGCGCCTGGGCGAGGCTGATCTGCAGGTGATGGCGGTGCACATTGACCCGGCGCTCGGGCGCGAGGCCGTTCGCCTGGACGATATCCGCCAGATCGTCCCCCGGCCCTTCCAGGATCGCCCGGCCGAGGCGGCGCTGGATCTCAGCCGGCCGGGGCATGGCGGGCCTCTTCTATGGCCCGACGGCGCCGCGCATCGGCGCGATGCGCCTCGCCGACCAGCACCTCCAGGGCCGGAATGTCGGAATCCCATTCGACCAGGGTGAGCGCCGCCGGAAACCGCCGCACCGCCGCCTCGTAGAGGTCCCAGACCGCAGCGGCGACCGGCGCGCCGTGATTGTCGATCAGCAGCGTGGCATCGCCGAGATCCGCCACGTGATGGCCGGCAAGATGGATCTCGCCGACCGCCGCAACCGGCAGCCGGTCGATCACCGCCAGCGGATCGCTGCCGTGATTGCGTTGATTCACATAGAGATTGTTGACGTCCAGCAGCAGCCCGCAGCCGCTGCGCCGGGCCGCCTCGGCAAGGTAGTCGCCCTCCGCCATGTCGCTCGCGGCATAGGTCAGATAGGTCGAGGGATTCTCGATCAGGATCCGGCGCTTCAGCCGGTCCTGCACCGCGCCGATATGGGCGACCAGGATCGCCAGCCCGGCCTCGGTATAAAGCGGCGGCAGGAGATCGTTCAGGAAGACATCGGGAAGCCCGCACCAGGCGACATGTTCCGAGACCAGCAGCGGATCGATGCGCTCGACCAGGGCCGCCAGGCGGTCGAGGTGCAGGCGGTCGAGGTCCTGCGCCCCGCCGAGACCGAGGCCGACGCCATGGACCGAGATCGGCGCGCATTTCCGGGTGTTTTCCAGGAAGCGGATCTGCCCGCCTCCGCCCATGAAGTTCTCCGCATGGATCTCGAGGAATCCGACCTCCGGCCGCGCCGCGGCGACCGCGGCGTGATGCGGCTGCCGGAGGCCGATTCCGGCCGCGCAAACCGGGATTTCCACCGCAGGTTCACCGGCAGATCCCGGCGTTTCCACCGGTGCATCGCCGGTGCCGGCACGGTGAAATTCAGGTCTCATCGTCGGTCCGCGCGGTGATCAGCCGGGCGCCGCGATGGTAGGTGAGATAGGCCCAGGCCCAGTCCAGCATCACGGCGATGCGGTTCCTGAAATCGATCAGGAAATAGATATGCACCAGACCCCAGAGCAGCCAGGCGAGGCGGCCCTTCAGGCGGATCCAGCCGAAATCGGCCACCGCCGAGGTGCGGCCGATCGTGGCCAGCGAGCCTAAGTGCTTGTAATGGAAGGCGGATGGCGCGGCGGCCCCGGCCAGCCGGGCGCGGATCACCCGGGCGGCATAGGCGCCCATCTGCTTCGCCGCCGGGGCGATGCCCGGCACCGCCTTGCCGTCGCCGCCGGCGACGCTGGCGGTGTCGCCGATGACGAAGATTTCCGGCCGTCCGGGCAGCGTGAGATCCGTCTCGACCTCCACCCGCCCCGCCCGATCCTTGCGTGCATTCAACCACTTGGCGGCCGGCGAGGCGGCAACCCCGGCGGCCCAGATCACCGTCGCCGCGGGGATGAACGCCGCCCCGAGCCGGACCCCGGAGGCATCGCAGTCGGACACCGCCTGGCCGGTCAGCACCTCGACGCCCAGTCCGCCCAGCGCCTTGCGGGTATAGGCCGCGAGGTCCGGCGGAAAGGCCGGCAGCAGCCGGGCCCCCGCCTCGATCAGCAGCACCCGGGCCTGGGTCGGGTCGATGGTGCGAAAATCCTCGGCCAGGGCGAACCGGCGGAGCTCGGCGATGGCGCCGGCCATCTCGACCCCGGTCGGGCCGCCGCCGACCACGACGAAGGTCAGCAATGCCCGGCGCTTGTCCGGGTCGGCCTCGGTCTCCGCCCGTTCGAAGGCGGTGAGGATGCGGCGGCGGATGTCGGTGGCGTCGTCGATCTTCTTCAGTCCGGGCGCCGCCCGCTCCCAGTCGTCACGGCCGAAATAGGCGTGGCGGGCACCGGTGGCGACGACCAGGTAATCGTAGCTCACCGCGCCGCAATCGAGATCGACCCGGCGCGCCGCCGTGTCGATGCCGGTGACCCGGCCCAGGAGCACGGTGGCGTTCTTCTGCCGGCGCAGGATGCCCCGGATCGGGCTGGCGATGTCGGAAGGCGACAGCGCCGCCGTCGCCACCTGGTAGAGCAGCGGCTGGAACAGATGGTAGTTCCGCCGGTCGATCACGGTGACCCGGCAAGGCGCCTTGGCCAGAGCGAGCGCCGCCGCCAGACCGCCGAAGCCCGCCCCCAGAATAGCCACATGTGGAATGGGCTCTTGCGGCGCGTTTCCGGACATCGGGCTCCTGAGCCGGTGCGGCGTGGCGGCATCCATCGCGGATCCTCCTCTCTCTGGAGAGATAGGCGCTCAGCCGCGGGTCTTGAAGAGCGACCGGGCGATCAGCGCGTCCAGCGAGACCACCCCGGCGCCGCGGATCAGGATGAAGAGCAGCAGGGTGAACCAGACGATGTGCTCGTTCCAGCTTTCCGGATAGACGAAGAGCTGGATGATCGTGGTCATGCCGATCAGCGGCAGGACCGCAAGGCGGCTGAACAGGCCGAGCACCAGCAGGACCGAACAGCCGAGTTCGAAGCTGAGCGCCATCTGCGCGGCGATTTCCGGCGGCAACACCGGCACCTTGTACTCGTTGGCAAAGAGCTGGACGGTGAGGTTCCAGTTGGCGAGCTTCGCCTGGCCGGCGCGCCAGAAGATGGTGGCGAGGCTGGCGCGGGCGAGCAGCTGGACGATGCTGAGCGGTACCAGCTCGAGCTTCATCCGGAGGTCGGCGATCAGCGTCTTCAGCGGGCTCTTCGGCAGGCTGCGGGTCTGGTCCATCGCGTTCATGCTGGCGTACATCGGGGTATCTCCTTCAGGCAGTGGTTTCGGGGTGCAGGTTCACGTCGGCGATCGCGCCGGCGGCGATGAGGTGGTCGAGCGCGGCCAGGGGTTCGAAGGCGGCATCGAATTCGGCGGCCTGAAGACCGGCCGCGCGCAGCGGCCGGCCTCGGCTCAAGGCGGCTTCGAAGTGGAACCGCGCCGGCACCAGCTCGCGGATCTCGATCTCGCCCGCGACCGGCAGGATGTTCAGCCAGGCGGTGGCGAGGCGCGGCGGCTTGCCTCGGGCCTCGCCGGCGGGGCGCTGTAGCAGCCGATCGCGGTACTGATGAATCGGCCAGTTGGATTTCAAGTACTGCCAGTTCGGCTGCATGACGATCTGCAGGTCCGGATGATCGGCGAGGACGGATGGCGGCAGGCAGCAATGGCCGAGGCTGGGCCTGGCGGCGGGAAGGCCGGCCAGATGGACGGCGAGATCCAGCCGCGCCAGATCGACCAGATCAGCGCGCTCGCGCCCGTAGCGATGGGCGGCGAGAAAATCGGGGAAGCCCGCCGGATCGATGCGGCCCGGCGCCAGGCGCTGGAAATCCAGCCAACCCTGCTTGAAGGCGTCCAGGCCGAGATAGCGGGCGAGGCCGATGAAGATGGTCATCATCGCCGGCTGCGACAGCTCGGCTGCCGGTGCGCCCGGCGGGCAGGAGAACGGGTCGCCGCGAATGGCGGCGAGGATCGATTCCTCGGTCGCACCGGCGGTGCCCTGGTGGATGCAATTGCGGAACCGGACGCGGGTAAGCATGGGGCGAACTCTTGAACTCGTCAGCCGGAGAAGGTCGCGGCCCACGCGGAGCGGGAGGGAGACGCCCCGCATGGACCGGCACCTGTTGGACGGGGACGCGGCCTTACTTCGAGGTGAGGCTGCCGCCGCTGATCTTGCCGCAGACGCCGGCCGGGACGTAGATCCAGGCGTCGCCCTTGCTGGCCATCGAGACCTGGCCGGCACAGGAATTCGCCGCGGTCTGGCAGTCGTTCTGGCCGGCGGCGGCGACGCCGAAGCATTTCTCGTTGTCGTAGGTCGGGGTCGCAGCCGGGCCGGCAAAGGCCTGGGTCAGGGTGATGGCGCCGAGAGCCGCGGTGACGGCGCTGGCGATGGCATAATGGCTGGTCTTCATGACGATCCTCGTGGGTTGCTCGTTGGGTTTTTGGGGTGCGGCGGGTCTCTCCCGCCGGCCCTTGAAACCTAGCCGGGCCCGTCGCCAGCCTGAAATGCCGGGTTAACACCGAAACGATACCCCGGCGGCATGAACCGGCCCCTGGCCGACCGCTCCGGGCCGCCCCGGCGACGGTGCAGGGAGATGGCATGCCATCTCCAGGCTGCGAGCCGCGGCTTTGCCCGAAGGCCCGCCGTTTCTTTATGGGGATTTCATGGGAAACGGTCCGAATCCCAGGCGAATCTTAACGTCGATTCGCCCCATCTAAGGTCGTGAAATCCAACCGACGGTGATCGACATGCTCGACCTTGCCCTGGTCGTCCTGGGCATCGGCCTGTTCCTGACCGGTGTCGCCTACATCTACGGCTGCGCCAAGATCTGAGGTGTGCACATGACGCTCGATCTCCTTGTCGGCGGCGCGGTGACCGTGCTGCTGCTGGCCTACATCACCTATGCCCTGATCTGGCCGGAACGGCTGTGAGCGGGGAAGCGGGACAATCATGACCTTGAACGGAATTCTGCAGATCGTCGCCTTTGCGGCCGTCATCATCCTGCTGACAAAGCCGCTGGGCGCCTATATGACCAAGGTCTTCGCCGGCGAGCGGACGTTCATGTCGCCGGTCGTCGGCCCGATCGAACGCGGTTTCTATCGCTTGAGCGGCGTCCGTCCGGACCAGGACCAGCACTGGATGGTCTATGCCGTCAGCATGCTCCTGTTCAACGGCGCCGGATTCCTGTTCCTCTATGCACTGATGCGGCTGCAGGGGCTGCTGCCCTTGAACCCGCAAGGCCTCGGGGCCGTTCCCGCGGACCTCGCCTTCAACACCGCGATCAGCTTCGTCACCAATACCAATTGGCAGAACTATGTCGGCGAGGCGACGATGAGCTATCTGACCCAGATGGCCGGCCTCACCGTGCAGAATTTCGTCTCGTCGGCGACCGGCATTGCCTTGGCGGTCGCCTTCATCCGCGGATTCGCGCGCCGCTCGGCCCAGGGCATCGGCAATTTCTGGGCCGACCTCACCCGCTGCACGCTCTATATCCTGCTGCCGATCTCCTTCGTGGCCGCCCTCTTCCTCGTGTGGCAGGGCATGCCGCAGAATCTGAGCAGCTATGTCGAGGCGACCACTCTCGAGGGCGGCAGACAGGTGATCGCGCAAGGCCCGGTCGCCTCGCAGGTCGCGATCAAGATGCTGGGCACCAATGGCGGCGGCTTCTTCAATGCCAATGCGGCACATCCCTATGAGAACCCGACCGCGCTTTCCAACTTCGTGCAGATGGTGCTGATCTTCGCCCTCGGCGCCGGCCTGACCAATGTCTTCGGCCGCATGGTCGGCAACCAGAAGCAGGGCTGGGCGCTGTTCGGCGCCATGGGCATCCTGTTCCTGATCGGCGTCTCCGTCGCCTATTGGGCCGAGGCCAACGGCAATCCGGCTTTCGCCGCGCTTGGCATCGACCAGGTCGCGAGCGATACCCAGGCCGGCGGCAACATGGAAGGCAAGGAGGTACGCTTCGGCGTCGCCAACTCCGCCTTGTTCGCCACCGTTACGACCGACGCCTCCTGCGGCGCCGTCAACTCCATGCACGACAGCTTCACGCCGCTTGGCGGATTGGTACCGCTCACCAACATCCTGCTGGGCGAAGTCATCGTCGGCGGCGTTGGCGCGGGCCTCTACGGCATGCTTCTGTTCGCCATCCTTGCGGTCTTCATCGCCGGCCTGATGGTCGGGCGGACGCCGGAATATGTCGGCAAGAAGATCGAGGCACGCGAGGTGAAGATGACGATGCTGGCCGTGCTCTGCCTCCCCCTGGTGATCCTCGGCTTCACCGCGGTAGCGACGGTATACCCGACCGCGCTGAAGAGCATCCTGAACGCCGGCCCGCACGGCTTCTCAGAGATCCTGTATCTCTTCACCTCGAGTGCCGGCAACAACGGCAGCGCCTTCGCCGGCATCACCGGCAATACGCCGTTCTACAACATCACCGGCGGCATCACGATGTTCGTCGGCCGGTTCTTCATGATCCTGCCGATGCTGGCCGTCGCCGGCTCGCTGGCCGCCAAGAAGATCGTCCCGGCCAGCGCCGGCACCTTCCCGACCGATAACGGCCTCTTCGTGGCGCTTCTGGTCGGCATCATCGCGATCGTCGGGGGTCTCACATATTTTCCGGCTCTGGCACTGGGTCCCGTCGCCGAGCACCTGCTGATGCAGGCCGGCACTTTGTTCTAACCCAGCGGTCCGGAGAAGACGAACTCGGAGTTCAGCCATGTCCAAGAAATCCACGCTGCTCGACCGCACGATCGTGATCGACGCCATCAAGGCGTCCTTCGTGAAGCTCGATCCGCGTCACCTTTTGCACAACCCGATGATCCTGACGGTCGAGATCGTCACCTTCGGCGCCACCGTTCTCTGGATCCGCGACCTTGCCCAGGGGATGAGCGCCGGATTCTCCGGTCAGCTCGTCTTCTGGCTGTGGCTGACCGTGCTGTTCGCCAATTTCGCCGAAGCCATTGCCGAAGGCCGCGGCAAGGCCCAGGCCGATGCGCTCCGCAAATCGCGCACCAAGGCGACGGCGAAGAAATTGAATGCGCCCGGTGCGACCGATTTCGCCATCGTCTCGGCGCTCTCGCTGGTCCCCGGCGACATCGTGCTGGTCGAGGCCGGCGACCAGATCCCCAGCGACGGCGAGGTCGTCGAGGGCATCGCTTCGGTAGACGAGTCCGCCATTACCGGCGAATCCGCCCCGGTGATCCGCGAGAGCGGCGGCGACCGCTCCGCCGTCACCGGCGGCACCCGCGTCCTCTCGGACCGGGTGAAGGTGAAGATCACCGCTGCCCAGGGCTCGACCTTCCTCGACCGCATGATCGGCCTGGTGGAAGGTGCCAAGCGGCAGCGGACGCCGAACGAGATCGCGCTCAACATCCTGCTGGCCGGCATGACGCTGATCTTCATCTTTGCCACCGCCACGATCCCGAGCTTCGTCAGCTATGCCCAGGGCGATGTCGGCGTGATCGTCCTGATCGCGCTCTTCGTCACCCTGATCCCGACGACGATCGGCGCGCTGCTGTCGGCGATCGGCATCGCCGGCATGGACCGCCTGGTGAAGTTCAACGTGCTGGCCATGTCCGGCAGGTCGGTCGAAGCGGCCGGCGACGTCGATACCCTGCTGCTGGACAAGACCGGCACCATCACCCTGGGCAACCGCCTGGCCGCCGAATTCCTGCCGGTCGCCGGCGTGACCGCCGCCGAGCTTGCCGATGCGGCGCAGCTCTCGTCGCTCAGCGACGAGACGCCGGAGGGCCGGTCGATCGTGGTCCTGGCCAAGGAGAAATACGGCCTGCGCGGGCGCGAAGTGGCGCCGATGCATGCGGTCTTCGTGCCGTTCTCGGCGCAGACCCGGATGAGCGGCCTCGACCTCGACGGCAGCAGCATCCGCAAGGGTGCAGTCGACGCCGTCCTCGCCGATATCCGCCAGCGCAACGCCACGCCCGACGCCTCGGCGCCGGCCGATGCCATGGAGATCTCGGACCGGATCGCGCGCTCGGGCGGCACGCCGCTCGCCGTCGCCAAGGACGGCAGGATCCTCGGCATCATCCACCTGAAGGACGTGGTCAAGGGCGGCATCCGGGAGCGCTTCGCCGAGCTGCGCCGGATGGGCATCCGCACCATCATGATCACCGGCGACAATCCGCTGACCGCGGCCGCGATCGCCGCCGAGGCGGGCGTCGATGACTTCCGCGCCCAGGCGACGCCGGAAACCAAGCTGAAGCTGATCCGGGACGAACAGGCCCTGGGCAAGCTGGTGGCGATGTGCGGCGACGGCACCAACGACGCGCCCGCCTTGGCCCAGGCCGATGTCGGCGTCGCCATGCAGACCGGCACCCAGGCGGCGCGCGAGGCCGGCAACATGGTCGATCTCGACAGCAACCCGACCAAGCTGATCGAGATCGTCATGATCGGCAAGCAGCTGCTGATGACCCGCGGCGCCCTTACCACGTTCTCGATCGCCAACGATGTGGCCAAGTACTTCGCCATCATCCCGGCGATGTTCCTCGCCTTCTATCCGGGCCTTGCGGCGCTGAACGTCATGGGCCTATCGACGCCGCAGAGCGCCATCCTCTCGGCGATCATCTTCAATGCGCTGATCATCATTGCCCTGATCCCCCTGGCGCTCAGGGGTGTCGCCTATGTGCCGCGCAGCGCCGGCAGCCTGCTCGCCCGGAACCTGGCGATCTACGGCGTCGGCGGCATCCTCGCCCCCTTCGTCGGGATCAAGGCGATCGATCTCGTCGTGACTGCCCTGCATTTGGCGTAATGGAGGCCAAACATGCTTGCTCAACTCAGACCGACCCTGGTGATGCTGGTGCTGATGACCGCCCTGACCGGCCTCCTCTATCCCCTGGCGGTCACCGGAATCGCCAAAGGCGTTTTTCCGGACCAGGCCAATGGCAGCCTGATCGAACGGGACGGCAAGGTGATCGGCTCCGGGCTGATCGGCCAGAGTTTCGCCGACCCGAAGTATTTCCACGGCCGCCCGTCGGCGGCGGGCGCCGACGGCTACGACGCCAGCGCCTCCAGCGGCTCCAACCTGGGGCCGACATCGAAGGCGCTGATCGATCGGATCACCGCCGCCACCGAGGCCATGAAGGCGGAATCGGGCCAACCGGTACCGGTGGATCTGGTCACCGCTTCCGGCAGCGGCCTCGACCCGGACATCACCATCGCCGCCGCCAATTTCCAGGTGCCGCGCGTGGCCAAGGCCCGCGGCCTCGCCGAGGAGCGGGTGCGCGATCTCATCGTCACCTATGCCCTGGGCCGGCAATTCGGCTTTCTTGGCGAGCCGCGGATCAATGTGCTAACACTGAACCTCGCACTGGACGCGCTTGCGGCGAACTGAGGGGCCTAAGTAGCAGGGATGCCCGAGTCCGAAGATCCGGCATTAGACCGCAAGCGGCCATCACCCGAAGCCCTTCTGCAGACGGCCGCGCACGAGCATCGCGGCCGCCTCAAGATATTCCTGGGTGCCGCGCCGGGGGTGGGCAAGACCTACGAGATGCTGCAGGCGGGCAAGGCCCGTTTGCGCGAGGGGATCGACGCCGTCATCGGCGTTGTCGAGACCCATCGCCGCGCCGAGACCGAGGCCCTCGCAACCGGCTTCGAGACCATCCCGAGGAAGGCCGTGGCCTACAAGGGGCACGATCTCCAGGAAATGGACATCGACGCCATCCTGGCCAGGGCCCCTGCCCTGGTTTTGGTCGACGAGCTCGCCCATACCAATGCCCCCGGAAGCCGGCACGAGAAGCGTTACCAGGACGTCGAGGAACTGCTGGCGGCCGGAATCGACGTCTATTCGACGCTGAACATCCAGCATCTCGAAAGCCTCAACGACGTCGTCGCGCAGATCACCGGCGTGCGCGTGCGCGAAACGCTTCCCGACCGCATCATCGATCGGGCGGACGAGGTCGAACTCATCGACCTCACGCCCAAGGACCTCATCCAGCGGCTGAACGAAGGCAAGGTCTACCTCCCCGACGTGGCGGAGCGGGCGCTCAAGCACTACTTCGCCGAGGGCAACCTCACCGCCTTGCGCGAGCTGGCCCTGCGCCGCACCGCGCAGCGGGTCGACGATCAGATGCTGACCTACATGCAGGCCCATGCGATCCCCGGGCCCTGGGCGGCGGGCGACCGGATCCTGGTCGGCATCAACGAGGATCCGGGCTCGATCGACCTCATCCGCCATGCCAAACGGATGGCGGACCGGCTGCAGGCGCGCTGGGAGGCGATCCATATCGAATCCGTGCGGTATCACCAGCTTGCGGAGCCGGCGCGCGACCGCATCGCCGAGGCCCTGCGCCTGGCGGAGCGGCTGGGCGGGACCGCGAATACCGTGCCCGGCCGCCATATCGCCAACGACATCATCGAGTATGCGCGCGCCAACAACTTCACCCAGATCGTCATCGGCAAGTCGGTGCGCTCGCGCTGGTTCGAACTGGTGCACGGCTCGGTGGTGCGCGACCTCGTCCGCCATTCGGGCGGGATCGGCGTGTACGTCGTTGCCACCTCCGGGCAGCAGGGCACCGCGTCGTCCGACCTGCGGTGGTTCTCCGAGGCGCCCGGCGGACTCCGGCCCTATGCGGTAAGCACGCTGACGGTGGCGACAGCCCTCGGCATCGGCTATTACCTGGACCAGCTGATCGATCTGCCGAACATCTCGATGGTGTTCATTCCGGCGGTGCTGTTCAGCGCCGTGCGTTACGGCCTCCTGCCCTCGCTCTGGGCCACCCTGCTGAGCACGCTGGCCTACAACTTCTTCTTCCTCGAACCGCTCTATACGCTCACCATCAACGACCCGCAGAATATCGTGGCGCTGATCTTCCTCGTGGTGGTGGCGGTCTTCGGCAGCCAGCTGGCGGCCCAGGCCCGGACTGAGGCCAAGGCCTCGCGCGATCGCGCCGCCTCGACCGCGGCGCTCTATGGATTCAGCCGCAAGATCGCCGCGATCGGGGCGCTGGACGACCTGCTCTGGGCGACCGCACATCAGATCGCCTCGATGCTGAAGGTGAATGTCGTCCTGCTCCTGCCGGAAGGCAGCGAATTGAAGGTGCGCGCCGGCTATCCGCCCGAGGACGAACTCGACCAGGCGGACATCGCCGCCGCGAAATGGACCTGGGATCGCGGAAAGCAGGCCGGGCGCGGCGCCGAGACCCTGCCCGGCGCCCGCCGGCTGTTCCTGCCGCTGCGCACCGAGCGCGGCCTGGTCGGGGTCATGGGCCTCGACAGCGCCGATCTCGGGCCGATGTTCACCCCCGACGAGCGCCGCCTGCTGGACGCGCTGGCGGACCAGGCCGCCGTGGCCATCGAGCGCATCAACCTGGCCGCCGACATCGACAAGGCGCACGTGCAGTCCGAGGCCGAACGGCTGCGCGCCGCGCTGCTCACCTCGATCTCCCACGACCTGAAGACGCCCCTGGCCTCGATCATCGGTTCGGCGAGCAGCCTGCGCAGGTATTGGACGACGTTCGACGACCCGACCCGCGACGACCTGCTGGCGACGATCCAGGACGAGTCCGAGCGGCTCAACCGGTTCGTCAACAATGTGCTCGACATGACCCGGCTCGAGGCCGGCGCCGTCGCGCCGAAGATCGAGCGCATCGATCTGGCGGAGGCCATCGGCGCGGCCATCGCCGAAGCCAGGCACACGCTGCAGGGCCATCGGCTGTCGGTGACCGTCGAGCCCGAGCTGCCGCTGGTCGCCGTCGACCCCCGGCTGTTCGGCCAGATCCTGTTCAACCTCCTCGACAATGCCGCCAAGTATGCGCCGCGCGACACCGCGATCAGCCTGCAGGGCCGGCGCTACGGCGAGACCGTCGCCGTCGAGGTCATCGACGAGGGCCCGGGCATCCCGCCCGAGGACCTGCAGAAGATCTTCGACCGGTTCTTCAGGATCCAGGCCGGCGACCGGCGCCGCGCCGGCACCGGCCTCGGCCTGGCGATCTGCAAGGGCTTCGCCGAGGCCATGGGCGGCAGGATTGTCGCCGAGAACCGGCTGGATCGACCGGGAGCGGTCTTCCGCGTTACACTCCCGGCCGCCACGGCGGCGCCCCGGAACCGATTGGAAGACGACGCGGATGACAAGCGGGCCTAGAGTCCTGATCGTCGACGACGAGCCCGGGATCCGCCGGTTCCTGAAAAGCACGCTGGTGGCCCAGGGCTTCGAGGTGGAGCAGGAGGCGACCGGCCAGGGCGCCATCGACGCCGCCCGCCGGACGAAACCCGATCTGGTGGTACTCGACCTGGGGCTGCCCGACATCGACGGCCTTGCCGTCATTCCCGAGATCCGCAAATTTTCGCCGGTCCCGATCATCGTTCTCTCGGTGCGCAATGACGAGGCCGGCAAGGTGGCGGCGCTCGACGCCGGCGCCGACGACTACATCGTCAAGCCGTTCGGCATGGACGAGCTGATGGCGCGCCTGCGAACGGCACTGCGCCATCGGCTGCAGCAGCAGGGTCACGGTCCGGTGTTCCGCTCCGGCCGGCTGACGATCGACTTCCTCCGCCGCAATGTCAGCATCGACGACGTCCAGGTCAAGCTGACCAAGAAGGAATACGAGGTGCTGTGCCTGCTGGCCGGGAATGCCGGGAAGGTGATGACCCATCAGCAGATCCTGACCGCGGTCTGGGGCGAGGCCCACCGGCAGGATACCGACTACCTGCGGGTCTATGTCCGCCAGCTCCGGCAGAAGCTGCAGGACGACCCGGTCGCCCCGGCGCTGATCCAGACCGAGCCCGGCGTCGGCTATCGCCTGCTCGAGGCCGGACCGCCGGCCTAGAGATAGGCGGCCTAGAGATAGGCGGCGGCAATGTCGATCGTCGAATCCCGGCCCAGCGCGGCGAAATTGGCGGCGAGCCAGCGGTCGGCGTAGTCGCGGCCGGTGCGCTTCAGCTCCAGCAGGAAGTCCCAGTCGGCGTGCAGCTTCGACATCACGCTGAATTCCCGCATCACCGGCTCGGCGGAGATGGCGTGGATCAGCATGCGCTTCAGGCCGCAGGGCTTCACCAGCCGGTCGTCGATCAGGCCGGAGACGAAGCTGATCGCCCGCATCTCGCGCATCAGCGAGGAATTGAAGCTGATCTCGTTGATCCGGTTCATGATCTCGCTGGCCGAGGTCGGCACCTCGTCGCGCTCGATCGGGTTGATGTGGACGATGACGACGTCGCGGCTCTCGCAGCCGTAGATCAGCGGGAAGATCGCCGGATTGCCCATGTAGCCGCCGTCCCAGTAATGCGCCCCGTCGATCTCGATCGCCTGGAACAGGAAGGGAAGGCAGCCGGAGGCGAGCACCGCATCGGCGGAGATCTCCTCGCGGGCGAAGACCTTGACCTTGCCGGTCTTCACGTTGGTGGCCGAGAGGAACAGCCTGATCGGCAGCGCCGCGCCGCGCATGCGCGCGAAATCGACCGACTGCTCCAGCACTTCGCGGAGCGGGTTCCAGTTCAGCGGGTTGAGCTGGTACGGGCGAGAGGATGCGGCTGACGAAATCCAGCCAGACGAAGGCCGGGGAATTGTCGAGGCTCTTGTTGCCCATCATCTTGTCCCACCAGGTCGCCTGGACGGGCGATAACTGGGCGGCATGGGCGATCCGGCGCCAGAAGCCGGCCAGGGCCTGTTTCGCGCCGTTGCGCCCGCCTTCGAGATAACCGTAGGTCATGACCGTGGCGTTCATCGCCCCGGCCGAGGTGGCGGAAATGCCCTCGATCTCCAGGCGCTCCTCCTCGAGCAGGCGATCGAGCACGCCCCAGGCGAAGGCGCCGTGGGCGCCGCCGCCCTGCAGGGCGAGGTTGATCCGCTTGACGTCGGTGGATGCCGCCGGCCCGGCCTTGGTCCAGGGGCAGGTGTCGGGGGCGTGCTGCTGCGGCGTATCCATGCGGCGTCTCCTGGCAGGGGGTTCAGTGCGCGGTCCAGCCGCCGTCGACCGGCAGGGCGGTGCCGGTGATCGACATGGCGGCATCGCTGCAGAGGAAGGCGGTGAGCGCGCCGATCTCCGCGGTCTGGGCGAATTTCCGGGTCGGCTGGTTCTTCAGGAAGACGTCGCGGATCACCGTCTCGCGGTCGATGCCGTGGGACTTCGCCTGGCCCTCGATCTGCTGCTCGACCAGCGGCGTCCAGACATAGCCGGGGCAGATCGCATTGGCGGTGACGCCGTGCTCGGCGCCTTCGAGGGCGGTCACCTTGGTCAGGCCGACCAGGCCGTGCTTGGCGGCGACATAGGCGGCCTTGAACGGCGAGGCGATCAGCCCATGGGCGGAGGCGACGTTGACGATCCGGCCCCAGCCGCGGGCCTTCATGCCGGCGAAGACCGCCTGGGTGGCAAAGAAGGCGGAGGAGAGGTTGATCGCCAGGATGGCATCCCATTTCGCCGCCGGAAAGGTCTCGATCGGCTCGACATGCTGGATGCCGGCATTGTTGACCAGGATGTCGACGGCGCCGAAGCGGGTGGCTGCGGTGTCGATCATGGCGCGGATCTCGTCCGGCCGGCTCATATCGGCGCCATGATAGAGGGCCTCGGTCTCATGCGCCGCCATCACCCGCCGCACCTCGGCGCCGATCGTGGCCTTGTCGCCGAAACCGTTCATCACCACCCGGGCACCTTGGCCAGCCAGCACTTCGAGGATGCCGAGGCCGATGCCGCTGGTGGAGCCGGTGACGACGGCGGTGCGTCCGGCCAGCGGACGCGGGCGGACAGCGGCGGTGGAATGGGCTTGGGTAGCGTGCAGCATGGCATTCGGGTCCTGGTCTGGGTTTGCGGGCGGCGGCCGATCCGGCTGGCCGGCGGATGCTGGCGAAAATGCTCCAAAGCCGACAGATCCTGAAATGCCACCTCCCTATGAAATCGATGCGCCAACAGCATCGGTGGGTTCGATGCGCGCCGGTTATCATCCGGGCCATCGACAGCGACCTGTTAACGATTGGTCGCGCAGCGATCGACGACGGAAAGGACCGACGCAGATGGAAATGCATCAGATCCGCTATTTCCTGGCGGTTTGCGACACCCTCAACTTCACGCGGGCGGCAGAGGTCTGCAACGTCACCCAGCCGGCCTTGACCCGCGCCATCCAGAAGCTTGAGGAGGAGCTGGGCGGGCTGCTGTTCCGCCGCGAGCGCAAGCTCACCCACATGACCGATCTCGGCCATCTGGTGCGACCGCAGCTCGAGACCATCCTGCAGCAGACCGACCAGGCCAAGTCCACGGCGAAGAGCTTCATGCAGCTGAAGGACGCGCCGCTCAACCTGGGCGTCATGTGCACGGTGGGACCGCTGCGCTTCGTCGGCTTCCTGTCGCGCTTCGGCACCGGTCATCCCGGCGTCGAGGTCTCGCTCTCCGAGGATTCGCCGGATCGGCTGCTGGAGCTGCTGATGTCGGGCAAGCTGGATATCGCCGTGATGTCGAAGCCGGAAACCGACATCGAACGGATCGAGACCCGGCCGCTCTACGAGGAGCGGTTCGTCGTCGCCTTCCCCGCCGGCCACCGCTTCGAGGCGATGCAGGAGGTGCCGATCAATGAGATCGCCGGCGAATCCTATCTCTCCCGGATCCATTGCGAGAAGCGCAGCGAGTTGAGCGACCTGCTGGATGCCAGGATGATCGGCTACGACTGCGTCTACCGCTCGGAGCGCGAGGACTGGATCCAGTCGATGATCATGGCCGGCATGGGAATCTGCTTCATGCCGGAATATTCCCCGGTCCTGCGCGGCCTGCAGACCCGGCCGATCGTCCAGCCGGTGGTCACCCGGGAAGTCAGCTTGGTGACGGTGGCCGGGCGGCGCTTCTCGCCGGCGGTCGCCGCCTTCGTGAAGGCGATCGACCGGTTCGACTGGCCGAACCGCATCCGGGCGGCCGAGCCGCTCTTCCGCGCCGCGAGCTGACCGCCGGCGCGGGCAAAGGCAATTGACTGGATTCCCGGTGGCAGTGCTACCTTGGCCGCCGGGCCCGGCCGTGACCGGATGCGGGCAAGGGGAAGTCGACCGATGGAAATGCACCAGATCCGCTATTTCCTGGCGGTGTGCGACACGCTGAACTTCACCAAGGCGGCGGAGCAGTGCAACGTCACCCAGCCCGCCTTGACCCGCGCCGTCCAGAAGCTGGAGGAGGAGCTGGGCGGCCTGTTGTTCCGGCGCGAGCGCAAGCTCACCCACATGACCGACCTCGGCAACCTGGTGCGGCCGCAGCTCGAGAACATCCTGAAGCAGACCGACCAGGCGAAGACCACTGCCAAGAGCTTCTTGCAGCTGAAGGACGCCCCGCTCAATCTCGGCGTCATGTGCACCATCGGCCCGATGCGCTTCATCAGCTTCCTCTCGCGCTTCGGCCACGACAATCCGGGGATCGAGGTGTCCCTGGCCGAATCGGTGCCGGAGCGGCTGCTGGAGTCGCTGATGGCCGGGGAGATCGATCTCGCGGTGATGACCGCGCCGGAGACCAAGAGCGAGCGGATCGACCTGCGACCGCTCTATGACGAGCGCTTCGTCGTCGCCTTTCCGCCCGGGCACCGCTTCGAGGCGATGGCCGAGGTGCCGCTGATGACGATCTCAGGCGAATCCTATCTCGCCCGCGCCAACTGCGAATACTACGAGACCTTCGAGCGAATCATCGCCGCACAGCACCTGACCATCGACGACGTCTACCGGTCGGAACGCGAGGACTGGATCCAGACCATGATCATGGCCGGCATGGGCATCGCCTTCATGCCGGAATTCTCGCCGCTGCTGCCCGGCCTGCAGACCCGCCCGATTGTCGAGCCCGAAGTGCGGCGGCAGATCTGCCTCGCCACCATTGCCGGCCGCCGTTTCTCGCCGGCGGTGGCAGCCTTCGTCAAGGCGATCGACGCCTTTGCCTGGCCGGGATCGTCGTCACGACCATAGCGCGGGACGCAGCCCCCGCGCGGCACCGAACCAGGAACCTCCCGCCCGGAGACGATTCCCGCAGTTGACAGGGCGGCGCTCCTGACGCATTAGGCTTGACCGCCCCGGCCCGGACCGTCCAGGCCAGGATCGCCGGGCGGCCAACCGGACGGGATACCAGGATGAAGGTCTATATCAGCGCCGATATCGAGGGCGTCGCAGGGATTACCCACTGGGACGAGGCCAGCAAGACCCATCCCACCTACGGCGAATTCCGCGAGCGGATGACCAGCGAGGTCGTCGCCGCCTGCGAGGGGGCGATCGCCGCCGGCGCCAGCGAGATCCTGATCAAGGATGCGCATTCCAGCGGCCGCAACATCATCGCCGACCGGCTGCCCGACCGCGCCCGGATCATCCGCGGCTGGAGCGGCCATCCCTTCAGCATGGTCCAGGAGCTGGACGAGAGCTTCGCCGCCGTGCTGTTCACCGGCTACCATTCCAAGGCCGGTGATGAGGGCAATCCTCTGGCCCATACCATGTCGCTGAAGGTGGGCCTGATCACCATCAACGGCGTGGCGGCCTCGGAATTCATGCTGCACAGCTATGCGGCGGCAACCAAGAAGGTTCCGGCGGTCTTCCTGTCGGGCGACAAGGGCATCTGCGCCGATGCGAAAAAGCTGGTCCCGGCGATCACCACCGTGCCGGTCAGCGAAGGCATCGGCCCCTCCACCATCAGCCTGGCGCCGCAGCTGGCGCAGAGGCTGATCCGCGAGAACGTCACCGCCGCCTTGCGCAGCGACCCGGCCGCCTGCAGCCTAACACTGCCCGAGCGCTTCATCCTCGAGGTCAAGTACACCAATCCGGTCGATGCCTATCGCGGGTCCTGGTATCCCGGCGTCAGCCATGTCGGCCGGCAGACCCTGCGGTTCGAGACCGCCGACTACTTCGAAGTGATGCGCGCCATCCGCTTCATCCTGTAGACTGGCCAATGGCGCCGTACCGAAGGCGCCTGCGCGGCCCCCGCGAGGAGATTCGATCGTGAGAGACTTCCAGCTTCCCGGCCGCTCGCCGGTCCGCGCCACCGAGGCGATGGCGGCGACCTCGCATCCCCTGGCGACGGCGGCCGCGCTCGACGTCCTGCGCGGCGGCGGCAATGCGATGGATGCGGCGGTAACGGCGGCGGCGGTGCTCGCCGTGGTCGAGCCGCAATCGACCGGCATCGGCGGCGACTGCTTTGTCCTCTATGTGCCGCGGGGCGAGGGCCGGGTGATCGCCTTCAACGGCTCCGGCCGCGCCCCGGCCGCCGCCAACCTCGACTGGTATCGCGCCCAGGGGTTCCAGGCGATTCCGACCTATGGCGCCCATGCTGTCACCGTCCCCGGCGCCATCGACGCCTGGTGCCGGCTGCTGCAGGACCATGGCAAGCGCGGCATCGACTCGGCCCTGGCGCCGGCGATCCGCTATGCCGAGGGCGGCTATCCGATCCACGACCGGGTGGCCTTCGACTGGTCGGATTGCGGCGAACTGCTGAACGCCGATCCCAATGCCGCGCGCATCCTGCTGCCCGGCGGAAAGCCGCCGGTCGCCGGACAGATGCATCGTCAGCCGGAACTCGGCCAGACCCTGCGGATCGTCGCCCGCGAAGGTCGGCGCGGCTTCTACGAAGGCACGGTCGCCGCCGACATGGTGGCGCATCTCCGCGCCCAGGGAGGACTGCACAGCCTGGAGGATTTCGCCGCGGCGGCGGGCGACTATGTCGAACCGATCCATGCCGCCTATCGCGACGTCGACATCTTCCAGATGCCGCCCAACAACCAGGGGCTGACCGCCCTTCTCATGCTGAACATCCTCGGCGGTTTCGATCTCGGCGCCCTGGATCCGCTCGGCGCCGAGCGCCTCCACCTCGAGATCGAGGCGGGCCGCCTCGCCTATCGCGACCGCAACGCGCTGATCGCCGACCAGGATAAGGTGCCGGTGCCGGTCGCCGAGCTGCTCTCCGCCGCCTATGCCGAGCAGCTGCGCCGGCGGATCGACCGCAACCGCGCCCAGACCGACCTGCCGCCGCCGCTGATGCGCAAGTCGGACACGATCTATCTCTCCGTGGTGGATCGCGACCGCAACGCCGTGAGCTTCATCAACTCGACCTATTATTCCTTCGGCAGCGGGCTGGTCAGCCCGAAGACCGGGGTGGTGCTGCAGAACCGCGGCTCCAGCTTCCGGCTCGACCCGAAGCATCCGAACTGCATCGCCCCGGGCAAGCGGCCGATGCATACGATCATGCCCGGCATGGCCCTGCGCAACGGCCGGGTACTGATGCCGTTCGGCGTGATGGGCGGCGACTACCAGCCTTTCGGCCATGTGCATCTTCTCACCAACATCCTGGATTTCGGCATGGATCCCCAGGCGGCCCTCGATTTCCCGCGGGTGTTCTATGCCGGCGAGGCGGTACAGGCCGAGCACGGCATTCCGGCGCCGGCGGTAGAAGGCCTGCGCAGCCGAGGCCATCGGGTGGAGATGGCGCCCGAGCCGCTCGGTGGCGGCCAGGCGATCCGCATCGACTGGGAAGCCGGGACGCTGACCGGCGGCTCCGATCCCCGGAAGGACGGCCTCGCCCTCGGCTACTAGCTCAGGCCGCCGGCCGACTGTGCCCACATCACCCTAGCCGTCGTCTCGCCCGCTTCGCTATTGTTGCCGCGGGATCGCCGGCCCGACGGCGGGTCAGCGGCAGGGAATCGACGGAGATCGGCATATGACGGAGACAAGCGGACAGGATCAGGTCCTGGAGGGCGGCTGCGACTGCGGTGGATTGCGCTATCGCCTGACCGGCACCGCCTATGACAGCGGCTATTGTCATTGCCGCATCTGCCAGCGGACCAGCGGCGCCCCGGCCCAGGCCTTCGCCCGCTACCACGCCGCCGATTTCGCCTATACCAGGGGCACGCCGAAGATCTACCACTCGAGCGAATGGGGCCAGCGGGAATACTGCCCGGATTGCGGCAGCCAGCTGCTCTATCGCGGCCGCGAGGCGCCGTTCGACGTGGCGGTCAACACCCCGACCCTCGACCATCCCGAGGCGATCCCGCCGCGCCAGCATGTCTGGCACCGCAGCCGGATCCCCTGGCACCAGATCGGCGACCGGCTGCCCTGCAGCGACTGAAATCGCATCGGCCCGAGCTTGGGCTTTGGCTCCGGCCGCCATTGCCTGCGCCGGGAACTAGGGACTAAGCTTGGGTCATGCAGACGCACGATCACGATCACAGCCACGACCATGACCATGGCCACGGTCCTGCCCACGATCCTGACAAGGGCGGTTCGCCGCTGTCCGAGATCGCGTTGCGGGTCCGCGCCCTGGAGACGGTGCTGGTCGCCAAGGGCTATGTCGACCCGGCGGCGATCGACGCCATTGTCGAGACCTACGAGACCCGCGTCGGCCCGCGCAACGGCGCCCGGGTCGTCGCCCGGGCCTGGAGCGACCCGGCGTATCTCGGGCGCCTGCGCCAGGACGCCACCGGGGCCATCGCCGAACTCGGCTTCTCGGGCCGGCAGGGCGAGCACATGATGGCGGTCGAGAACTCGCCGGTGCTCCATAACCTGGTGGTCTGCACGCTCTGCTCTTGCTACCCCTGGTCGGTGCTCGGCCTGCCGCCGGTCTGGTACAAGTCCGCGCCCTATCGCGCCAAGGCGGTGATCGACCCGCGCGGCGTGCTCGCCGATTTCGGCGTCTCCCTGCCTCCGGACAAGCCGATCCGGGTCTGGGATTCCACCGCCGAACTGCGCTATCTCGTCATCCCCGAACGGCCGGCCGGTACCGAGGGCTGGAGCGAGGACCGCCTGGCCGAACTGGTCACCCGCGATTCGATGATCGGCACCGGCCTCGCCCGCGATCCCGCGGCACCAGGCACCAGGGCAACCCGATGAATGGCGCCCAGGACCTCGGCGGCATGATGGGCTTCGGCCCGGTCGTGCCGGAGCCGGACGAACCGGTCTTCCACGCCTCCTGGGAGCGCCGCGCCTTGGGCCTGACGCTGACCTGCGGCGCCCTCGGCGAATGGAACATCGACATCAGCCGCCATGCCCGCGAGACCCTGCACCCGGCCGATTATCTGAGCTCCAGCTACTACGAGATCTGGATCAAGGGCCTGGAGAAGCTGCTGGCGGCGCGCGGCCTGGTGACGGCGGCGGAAATCGCCGCCGGCAGCGTCCAGGCGCCGGCAAAGGCCACGAAACGCCCGGCCCTGAAGGCGGCCGACGTGCCCGCCGTCCTGGCGCGCGGCGGCCCCTGCGACCGGCCGTTGCAGCGCAGCGCGGTCTTCCAGCCGGGCGATCGCGTGCGGGCGAAGAACATCAATCCCCTCGGCCATACCCGCCTGCCCCGCTATGTGCGCGGCCGGACCGGCGTGATCGAGCGGATCCAGGGCAGCTACGTCTTTCCCGACACCAATGCCCATGGCAAGGGCGAGGATCCGCAATGGGTTTATTCCGTCGTCTTCACCGGGCCGGAGCTCTGGGGCAAGGCCAGCGATCCCGGCCTCACCGTCGCCGTCGACTGCTGGGAGCCCTATCTTGAGCGCCGCTGATCGCGCCGGCGATGCGCAGCAGGCGATGCTTGCCGCGCTACCGACCCTGCCGCGCAACGGCGACGACCCGGTGTTCCGCGAACCCTGGGAGGCCCAGGCATTCGCCATGACCCTCAGCCTGCACGAGCAGGGCCTCTTCACCTGGGTCGAATGGGCGGCGGCCCTGGCGGCGGAGATCAAGCGCGCCCAGGCTGCCGGCGATCCGGATACCGGCGACACCTACTATCACCATTGGCTGGCGGCGCTGGAGCAGATCGCCATCGAGAAGGGCCTCGCCGATCCGGTCCGCCTGGAACAGCAGCGCCTGGCCTGGGACCGCGCCGCGCGGGCGACGCCGCATGGCGAGCCGATCCTCCTGGAAAACGACCCTCAGGGTTGAAGTCCCTGCCTTGAAATCCCTGGTCCTGAATCCGGTCGAAAACCGACGCGCCGCAGGCGGCACCTGGCTGGTGCTGTCTGCGGCGCCTTGGTCACGGCAACGACGTGCCGGCGGACCTACTCGGGGACCGACTCGCCGGACCCGCCGAACTCGGCCGGGAAGTCCTTCAGCTTGGGCAGCCCGTCCTTCATCCGCAGCACGGTCTCGGCGTAGTTCACGTGCACGCCGGGCTTGAAGGCGACGCTGGGGATGGTCGCCGCATAGACGTCGGTCAATCCCAGGGACGGGTGGTCCGTCATCACATGCCCGCCGCACTTCTTGCAGAACTGGCGATCGCTCGCCGCGGTCTTCTTGAACTTGCCGAGGTGCTCGGCACCCCTGGTCACCTTGACGTTACCCGGCTTCCACAGGGTGAACGCGTTGACCGGACCGGCCGACCATGACCGGCAGGAACTGCAATGACAGTATCCCATCGCTTCGGGTGCGCCGGTAACTTCGATTTCGACGGCGCCGCAGAAGCAGGCGCCGGTGTGCTTGTCGCTCATCTCATACCTCTCTCTGTATCGCTCAGGCTTCCGCGCGCGGTCTCCGGCGTCGGCGAGCCCTCTCTCGTTGCAGTCGGTGGTCTGGCAATTGCGCCGTCAGGCGGACGTCATCATCGGCTCCTTTTCAGTTGCAGGGGTTTGGTCGGGGGAAACTGTGGGCTCGAGGGTGCGCAGCGCGAATTCGAAGGCGGCGAGCACCGGTTCCTTCCGCGCCATCGCCCAGCCGACGAAGGTGCCGCCCTCCAGCGTGCTGAGCAGCAGCAATGCGATCGGCTTGGGGGTCACCTGCGGCGCGAGCTCGCCGCCGGCCAGCCCTTCCGCCAGCACGCCTTCCAGCCAGTCGAGATGGATCTGGAAGAAGTCCTGCAGCGTGGGATACATGGCTTGCGGCAGGGCGGACCGCTCGGCCGAGAGGGCGCCGCAGAGCGGCAGCATGCCCTTCTCGAAGCCGTCGAGAAACAGGTTGCCATAGGCCCTGAGTTGCATCGCGGGCGATTTGTGCTCCAGCTTGATCCGGGCGAGGACCGCAACAAAGCGCTCGATGTATTCCCGGACTACGACGACGATCAGTTCTTCCTTGGACGGGAAGTAGTAATGGATGCTGGCCTTGGTGATCGCGACCCGCACCGAGAGATCGGCATAGCTGAACCCCGCATAGCCTCGGGTGCGGATCAGGTATTCGGCCTCCTGGAGGATCAGGCTGCGTGTTTCTGGGCTCATATGCAGGACCTTCAAACTAATAATGCGGAACTTACAAACTAAAATGGCAAATTGTCAACCTACTAGTTGGTAAATTTTATATCTGCCGCCCGCGCCCGAGCGCATCCGGCATTCGTTAATATCTGACTTGGACGCGAGGCCATCCCGGGGCGAACCGGTGACGCCGGTCGCGGCGGCGATTTTCTTCCCGGCCAGCCCTGGCCCGCAGCGGCGGTTTCAGCAGGTGATTTTCACCGACCCTGGTGTGCTAGGCTCGGCCGCACAGGAGGACCGGAACGGATGTCGGTGACCCACGAGCCCTGGATCGTGGCGCTTTCGCTTGTGGTTGCCATGCAGGGCGCCTATGTCGCGATCGGATTGTCGCTGCAGATCGCCGCAGCGCATGGGGTGAAACGCCGTCTGCTCCTGGCCGGGGCCGCCTTCACCTTCGCGGTCGCGGTCTGGTCGATGCATTTCGTCGGTATCCTGGCCGTGCGCATGCCGTTCCCGCTGGACTATCTGGTCCTGCCCACCCTGCTGTCCTTCCTGGTCTGCGTCTTCGTGGTCGGGGTGGCGATCTACCTCGCCAGCCTCTATCCCGCCTTCCGGCCCGGATTGGCGGTTTCCGCCGTAGTCATGGGGACCGGCATCGCCACCATGCACTACATGGGAATGATGGCGCTCCACGGCAGCGCGGTGATGCACCACGACCCGGTCCATGTGGTGGCGAGCTTCCTGATCGGCGTCGCCGCCTCGGCGCTTGGATTGTGGTTCGCCTTCAACCGGAACCGCCGGGTGCCGCTGCTGGTGGCGGCAATCGCGCTGGGCCTGGCCATTTCCGGCATGCATTACGTGGCCATGGCGGGCCTTACCCTGGACCCGGCGCAGGAGCCGATGAGCCACGAGGCGACGGCGCTGTCGCCGGACATCCTGGCGGTCGTCGTGGCGGTCGTCGCCTTCGCGGTTTCCGCGGTGTTCCTGCTGACCCTGGTGCCCGATACCGGGCCGAAGAGCCGTGCCGGACCGGGGTTTGCCGGTGAAACCGCCGGTGCGGACACGGTAATCGAACCGGACTTCGACGGTGTGGCGCCGGTCTCCAAGTCGCCCCTGGGCGGGGCCGGCGGCCCTCGGCCCCGCGCCGCCAAGGTCCTGCCGGTGGAGAAGGACGGCGCCATCCACTACCTGCCGACCCAGACCATCGTCGCGGTGCAGGCCAATGCCCATTACACCACCGTCCATGACGGCAAGGGCCACTACTTCTGCTCGCTCTCGATCGGCGACGTCGAGGCCCGCCTCGACCGGCGGCGGTTCCTCCGGGTCCACCGCAGCCATATCGTTGCCATCGACCGGATCAGCGCCCTGAAGCGCACCGGCGACGGCGGCCAGGCACGTTTCGACCTGCCCGATGTCCCGGCGGTCCCCGTCAGCCGCAGCCGCTTCTCGGCCCTCAAGGCGCAAATCGAGGCGATGAGCTGACCGTTTTTCCGCGGTGCAGCACAAATCCCTGATTCCCCGAAGGTCCTGGTTTGGCGCCTTTCTCCCGCCGCCATTCGTGCAGAGGCGCCGCCATTCGTTCACCGGAACCGCAGGACCCGGCCGCTGGTGCGGCATCTGTTGCTGCTGCGCCGCATACAAACCTAGCCTCTCCTGCCAGCGACGGCCGTCGATCGAGAACCGGCCGCGTCTCAGGGATGAAACGTTCAGGGAGGCTGCAGTGATCCCAGGTAACTTTGCTTACCACCGGCCGGGTTCCGTCGGCGAAGCGGTCAAGCTGCTTGCCGATCTCGGCGACGAGGCCCGGCCGCTGGCCGGCGGCCACAGCCTGATCCCGATGATGAAGCTGCGCCTGGCCTCGCCCGAGCATCTGGTCGATCTCGGCGGCATCGCCGAGCTCCGCGGCATCCGGCGGGAGGGCGGCGACGATCGTCATCGGCGCGATGACCACCCAGCACGATCTGGTCGCCTCGGACGAACTCGCCAAGGCGATCCCGATCCTCCGGGAGACCGCCGCTGCAGATCGCCGATCCGCAGGTGCGCTACGTCGGCACCCTCGGCGGCAATGTCGCCAACGGCGATCCCGGCAACGACATGCCGGCGCTGATGATGTGCCTTGGCGCGAGCTATCGGCTGGTCGGCAAGGGCGGCGAGCGCAAGCGTGGCGGCCCGGGACTTCTACCAGGGCGCCTATTTCACTGCGCTGGAGCCCGGCGAGATCCTGGCCGCGCATCCGCATTCCGGCGCCCGCCGGCCGGCCATGGCTAGGCCTACGAGAAGCTGAAGCGCAAGATCGGCGACTACGCCACCGCGGCGGCGGCGGTGATTCTCACGTTCGCCGGCGGCAAGGTGGCAAGCTGCCGCGATCGGCCTGACCAATGTGGCCGAGACCCCGCTCTTCGCCGCCGACGCCGCCAAGATCCTGGTCGGGTCAAGCCTCGATGCCGCGACGGTGAAACGCGCCGTGGCCGCGGCCGAGGCGATCACCTCGCCCGCCGCCGACGGACGCGGACCCGTCGAATACCGCACGAAAATGGCCGGCGCAGATGCTGAAGCGGGCGCTCGCCGCCGCCGCAGCCCGCGCCGCCCGGAACTGAGGGGAGAGCGCAAGATGGCCAAGACCCACGTCACCATGAAGGTCAACGGGCAGGAGGTCGAAGGGCTGGTCGAGCCGCGCACGCTGCTGATCCACTTCCTGCGCGAGCAGCTGAACCTGACCGGCCCGCATATCGGCTGCGAGACCAGCCATTGCGGCGCCTGCACCGTCGATCTCGACGGCAAGTCGGTGAAGTCCTGCACCATGCTTCGCGGTGCAGGCCCAGGGCGCCGAGATCCTCACCATCGAGGGCATGGCCAATGCCGACGGCACCCTGCACGCGCTGCAGGAAGGTTTCCGCGAGATGCACGGCCTGCAATGCGGCTTCTGCACGCCCGGCATGATCACGCGGGCCTATCGGCTGCTGCAGGAAAACCCGAAGCCGACCGAGGAGGAGATCCGCTTCGGCATCGCCGGCAACCTCTGCCGCTGCACCGGCTACCAGAACATCGTCAAGGCCATTCAATACGCCGCCGCCAAGCTCGCCGGCGTGCCCTACAAGGAGGCTGCGGAATGAACGACAGCGCACCCGCCACCGAGACCCGGGAAGCCCGCACCGAGAAACTGCAGGGCATGGGCTGCAAGCGCAAGCGCGTGGAAGACGCCCGCTTCACCCAGGGCAAGGGCAACTACGTCGACGACCTCAAGCTGCCCGGCATGCTGCTACGGCGACTTCGTGCGCTCGCCGCTACGCGCCATGCCCGGATCAAGAAGATCGACACCGTCAAAGGCGCTGAAGGTGCCGGGCGTGCGTCGCGGTGCTGACCGCCGACGACCTGAAGCCGCTCAACCTGCACTGCATGCCGACGCTGGCCGGCGACGTGCAGGCGGTGCTGGCCGACGAGAAGGTGCTGTTCCAGAACCAGGAAGTGGCCTTCGTGGTCGCCGACGACCGCTACACCGCGGCCGACGCCGCCGAGCTGGTCGAGGTCGAATACGAGGAGCTGCCGGTCCTGATCGATCCGTTCAAGGCGATGGCGCCCGACGCGCCGGTGCTGCGCGAGGACATCAAGGACAAGACGGACGGCGCCCACGGCAAGCGCAAGCACCACAACCACATCTTCAACTGGCAGGTCGGCGACAAGGACGGCGACCGACGCCGCCTTCGCGAAGGCCGAAGTCACGATCAAGGAGCTGATCTCCTACCAGCGCGTGCATCCCTGCCCGCTCGAGACCTGCCAGTGCGTCGCCTCCTTCGACAAGATCAAGGGCGAGCTTACGGTCTGGGGCACCTTCCAGGCGCCGCATGTGGTGCGCACCGTGGCGGCGATCCTGTCCGGCATCCCGGAGCACAAGATCCACGTCATCGCGCCGGACATCGGCGGCGGCTTCGGCAACAAGGTCGGCGTCTATCCGGGCTATGTCTGCGCCGATCGTCGCCTCGATCGTGACCGGCAAGCCGGTGAAATGGGTCGAGGACCGCATCGAGAACCTCTCGGCGACCGCCTTCGCCCGCGACTACCACATGACCACCGAGATCGCCGCCACGCAAGGACGGCAAGGTCACCGGGCTGCGCGTGCATGTGCTGGCCGACCACGGCGCCTTCGACGCCTGCGCCGATCCGACGCAAGTGGCCGGCCGGCTTCTTCAACATCGTCACCGGCTCCTACGACTTCCCGGTCGCGCATTGTCGCGGTCGACGGCGTCTACACCAACAAGGCGCCGGGCGGCGTCGCCTATCGCTGCTCGTTCCGGGTCACGGAGGCGGCCTATTGCATCGAGCGGGCGATGGACATCCTGGCGCAGAAGCTCGGCATGGACCCGGCCGAGCTGCGGCTGAAGAACTTCATCAAGCGCGAGCAGTTCCCCTACCAGTCGGCCCTCGGCTGGGAATACGATTCCGGCGACTACAGACCGCGCTGAAGCAAGGCGATGGAGACGGTCGACTACACCAAGCTGCGCGCCGAGCAGAAGGCGAAGCAGGAGGCCTTCAAGCGCGGCGAGACCCGCGAGGTCATGGGCATCGGCGTCTCGTTCTTCACCGAGATCGTCGGCGCCGGCCCGTCGAAGAACTGCGACATCCTCGGCATCGCCATGTTCGATTCCGCCGAGATCCGCATCCATCCGACCGGCGCGGCCATCGCCCGCATGGGCACCAAGAGCCAGGGCCAGGGCCACGAGACCACCTACGCGCAGATCATCGCCACCGAGCTCGGCATCCCGGCCGACGTCATCATGGTCGAGGAAGGCAACACCGACACCGCGCCCTACGGCCTCGGCACCTACGGCTCGCGCTCGACGCCGGTCGCCGGCGCGGCGACCGCGATGGCCGCGCGCAAGATCAAGGCGAAGGCGCAGATGATCGCCGCCCACCTGCTCGAGGTGCATCGACGACGATCTCGAATGGGACATCGACCGGCTTCCGCGTCAAGGGCCTGCCGGAGAAGTTCAAGACGATGAAGGAGATCGCCTGGGCGGCCTACAACAACGTGCCGCCGGGCATGGAGCCCGGCCTCGAGGCGGTGAGCTACTACGACCCGCCGAACATGACCTATCCCTTCGGCGCCTATATCTGCGTGATGGACATCGACGTCGACACCGGCGGTCTACAAGGTGCGGCGCTTCTATGCGCTCGACGACTGCGGCACCCGCATCAACCCGATGATCATCGAGGGCCAGGTCCATGGCGGGCTGACCGAAGCCTTCGCCATCGCGATGGGCCAGGAGATCGCGCTACGACGAGATCGGCAACGTGACGACCGGCCTCGTCTGATGGACTTCTTCCTGCCGACCGCGGTGGAAACGCCGAAGTGGGAGACCGACTGCACCGTGACGCCGTCGCCGCATCACCCGATCGGCGCCAAGGGCGTCGGCGAGAGCCCGAATGTCGGCGGCGTGCCGGCGTTCTCCAATGCGGTCAACGACGCCTTCGGTTCCTCGGCAGCACCCATATCCAGATGCCGCACGATTACTGGCGGAACTGGAAGGCGGCCGAGGGTCTGGGACTGCACAAGTAAGGTCGCGGCTTGTCCCTCACCCGCGAGCAGCTGGCGGACGGCCTTGCCGGGGTCGGCTATATCGCCGACCGCGAACTGGCGACGGCGCTGCGCCTGATGGAAATGCTGGAGCGCCCGCTGCTGCTCGAAGGCGAGGCCGGCGTCGGCAAGACCGAAGTCGCCAAGGCGCTGGCCGCCGCTGCACGGAACACGAGCTCATCCGTCTGCAATGCTACGAGGGGCTGGACCAGAACGCCGCACTCTACGAGTGGAACTACCAGCGCCAGCTGCTGGCGATCAAGATCCGCGAGGGATCCGGCACGGCGTCCGACCAGCTGGAGGAAGCGATCTTCTCGGAGAAGTATCTGCTGGAACGGCCGCTGCTGGCGGCGATCCGGCAGGCACGGGCCGCCGGTGCTGCTGATCGACGAGATCGACCGGGCGGACGAGGAATTCGAGGCCTTCCTGCTGGAACTGCTGTCGGATTTCCAGATCACCATCCCGGAACTCGGCACGATCGCGGCAACGACGCGTCCCGCGGGTGGTGCTGACCTCCAACGGCACGCGCGAACTCTCCGACGCCCTGCGCCGGCGCTGCCTCTATCACTACGTCGACTTCCCCGACGTCGACCGCGAGACCCGGATCATCCTCACCCGCCTGCCCGGCATCGCGGTGACCCTGGCCGGACAGATCGCACGATGGTGGCGGCGATCCGCAAGGAGGATCTGCGCAAGGTGCCGGGCGTCGCCGAGACCCTCGACTGGGCGGCGGCCCTGGTCGGTCTCGAGGTGGCGGATCTGCAAGGCGCACCGGAGGCGGTGATGAGACCCTGTCTGCCTGCTGAAGACCCACGAGGACAAGCAGGCGGTGACCCGCGAGGTCGCCGAGCGGCTGCTGGGACGGGTGGCATGAGCGCGACGGCGCGCGATCTGCCGCCGCCCGCCGGCCCGGCCGTCCTGCGGCGGCTGGCCGGCTTCGTCGGCACGCTCCGCGACAACGGCTTCGAGATCGGCCTGGCGGAGACCCGCGACGGCGCGCGGATCCTCGCCGACCCGCTGGCCGGCCGGCCAGAGCTTTTGTCCCAGGCGCTCAAGACCCTGTTCGCCTCGCGCCGGGCCGACTGGCAGCGGTTCGACGAGATCTTCGCGGCCTATTGGCTGGGGCGGGGCATGAAGCGGGTGATCAAGGTCGCGGGCGCCGCGTCCAAGGAATCGCCGCGCAGCCTGCGCCAGCTGGCCGAAGCCGGCGCGCCGAAGGGCGAACCGGGGATGGCGGATGATCCCGAGCGCCGCGCCGAGCACGAATCGGAGAATCCGGCAGACGGCCGCGGCCGGCGCGAGGGCGCCTCGCGGGCCGAAATCGCTTGAACGGGCGGATTTCCGCCATATCGCCGATCCGGAGAAGCTGGCCCGGGCGCAGGAAATCGCCGAGCGCCTGGCCCGGGTGATGCGCAGCCGCCTGACCCGGCGCGATCGCCACACCCGCCACGGGCGCCGCCTCGACATGCGCCGCACCATCCGGGCCAGCATCGCCCACGGCGGCACGCCGATCGAGCTCGCCCTGGCGCCGACGCAAGAAGAAGCCGCTGAGGCTGGTTGTGCTGCTCGACGCGTCCGGCTCGATGAGCCTTTATACCGCCGTCTTCTCCCGCTTCATCCACGGCGTGGTCGGCAGCTTCCACGACGGCGGAGGCTTTCGTCTTCCATACCCGCCTGGTGCAGGTCTCCGAGGCGCTGCGGGAGAAGAACCCGACCCGGGCGGTCGAACGCCTGGCGCTGATGGCGACAGGGATCGGCGGCGGCACCCGGATCGGCGAATGCCTGGCGACCTTCAACCGCTGGCACGCCAAGCGGGTGATCACGTCGCGGGCGGTGGTGATGATCCTCTCCGACGGCTACGACACCGGCACGCCGGAGCGGCTCGGCGCGGAGATGGCGGCGCTGGCGCGGCGTTGCCGGCGGATCGTCTGGCTCAACCCGATGATGGGCTGGCAGGGCTACGAACCGGTCGCGCGCGGCATGGCCGCCGCCCTGCCCCATGTCGACCTCTTCGCCCCCGCGCATAACATCGAGAGCCTGGCGCGGCTCGAGCACTACCTGGCGCGGCTTTGAGCAGGGTGGACAGCATGGCCGATTCCCGCGTGACCGAGTCCCGGATCCCCGAACGCCAGGGCGACGTGGAGCGCCAGGGCGACGTGCTGGACCTCGCCAGCGAGTTGCGAGCCCGCGGCGAACCCTTCGCCCTGGCAACCGTGGTGCGCACGGTATCGCTGACCGCCGCCAAGGCCGGGGCCAAGGCGGTGATCGGCGCCGACGGCACCATCTCCTCGGGCTGGATCGGCGGCGGCTGCGCCCGCGCCGCGGTGCTGAAGGCCGCCCGCGAGGCGATTGCCGACGGCAAGCCGCGCCTGGTCTCGGTGCAGCCGATAGATGTGCTGAAGGACCAGGGCCTGCGTCCGGGCGACGCCCGGGACGGCGTGCAGTTCGCCAAGAACATGTGCCCCAGCCAGGGCACCATGGATGTCTTCGTCGAACCGGTCCTGCCCCGGCCGGAAGTGGCGGTCTGCGGCGGCAGCCCGGTGGCGGTGGCGGTCGCGGACCTCGCCCGGCGCCTCGGCTTTGCCCTCTGCGTGGTGGCGCCGGCGGAGGAACAGGCGCGGTTCGAGCGGGCGGATACCCGGATCGAGGGCCACGACCTGCCGCCCTTGCCGGCGGCCGAGCGGTTCATCGTGGTGGCGACCCAGGGCCGCGGCGACGAGGCGGCGCTGGCGGCGGCCTTGCGCACCGGCGCCGGCTACGTCGCCTTCGTCGGCTCGCATCGCAAGGCGGCAGCGCTGCGGACGGAACTGGCGGCGCAGGGCATCGATGCCGAGCGGCTGCGCGCGCTGCGGGCACCGGCCGGACTCGACCTGGGGGCGGTGACGCCGGAGGAGATTGCGCTTTCCATCCTGGCCGAGATCGTCGAAGTTCGGCGCCGGGGCCAGCACATCGTGCCGGCGGAAGCCGGCAGGTAACCTGGCCGTATCGAAGGAACCGACGAGATGGATCTGACCGGAGAACAGCGCATCGCGGCGCCGCGTGACGCCGTCTGGGCGGCGCTGAACGATGTCGCGGTGCTGAAACAGTGCATCCCGGGATGCGAGTTCGATCGAGAAGACCTCGGATACCGAGATGACGGCGCGGGTGGTGCTGAAGATCGGGCCGGTGAAGGCCGGCTTCGGCGGCAAGGTGACGCTCTCCGAGATCGACCCGCCCAATGGCTATCGCATCGCCGGCGAGGGCCAGGGCGGCGTTGCCGGTTTCGCCAGGGGCAGCGCGCTGGTCCGGCTCGAACCCGACGGCGGCGCGACCATCCTGCGCTACGAGGCGAAGGGCGAGATCGGCGGCAAGATCGCCCAGCTGGGCTCGCGCCTGGTCGATTCCACCGCACACAAGCTGGCCGGCGATTTCTTCGCGGCTTTGGGGGCCGCGGTGGGGGCGCCACCCCAACCAGTGCTGGCCGAACCCGCGCCGGCCGAACCGGCGCCGCAACCGGCTCCAGACCCCGCCGGCGGGACGGAAGCGACGGCCGTTCCGGAAAAGACCGCCTGGTACAAGAGGCTGTTCGGCACCTCCGGCGGATCGGCCACATGACGCACCGCGCGCCGGTCGCGCCGCGTTGATTTTTCCTTAACCACTTCGGCTACAAGGTGCACACTTCCCCGACGGATCATCGGCCGACCCGCGCCGGACCCGCCGTAGCCGCCTGAGGACGCCGTTCTTGGACCATCGCACCGCCATCCCGACCCGGAACCGCCCCGGCCATCGCGCCGCGGCAGCCGGCGCGATTGCGCCCCTGACCTGGCCGATGGTCCTGGCACTGGCGCTTCCCCTTCTGGCGGCTCTGCTGGTCTTCGGCACTACGGCCCGCGGCGACGATCCGGTCGTGCGCCTGGCCTGCAACGACTTCCCGCCGCTGAAGATCGCCAAGCCCGATGCCGGCGGCCTGCCGGGTTCCGATGTCGAGATCCTGCAGGAGATCTTCAAGCGCGCCGGAGCGGCCCTGTCGATCGAGTACTTCCCCTGGAAGCGCGCCTTCGTCGAGGCGCAACGCGGCGACGTCGACGGCCTCTGCAGCTGCTCCTACGTTGCCGAGCGGGAGAACCTGTTCCATTTCAGCGCCGAGATCGGCCAGGTGTCAGTCGGGCTCTTCACCCTCAAGGACGGCAATCTGCCTGAGGTGAAATCGCTGGAAGAGCTGAAGGCCGAGGTCGGCGATACCACCCGGGTCGGCGTGGTCGCCGGCTACAACCTGGAAAGCGATCTCGGGCAGTTCCACGTCAACCGGGATTCGGTGGTCGACGATCGCGCGACCCTGGAGATGCTGACCAAGCGGCGCTTCGACTATCTCTATTCCTACCGGGCGCCGATCGACTATCTGCAGAAGAACCGCAGCGACGCGCCGGCGCTCCGCTATACCGAGCTGCGCGGCAATCCCTATTACGTCTGTCTCAGCAAGCAGGTCCCGCGCAACGCCGCGCTGCTGCCGAGGATCAATGCGGCGATCGCCGCGATGCGCGCCGACGGCGCCATCGACCGGATCCTCGACAGATACCGCTGACCGCCTTCAATCCCCGGCGCCAATTCCACGGCCCTCATCCCCGGCACCGGT
>CAWKIJ010000005.1:5000-499833 GCA_963849845.1 uncultured Alphaproteobacteria bacterium | reverse complement strand
GGTTCGGCGTCGAGCCGAGCCCCGGTCGCCATCTGATCGACGCTGGAGTCAGTTCCGCATTCGAGCGTGCCGAGCCCGCTCCGGGCGGGAACAGGGATCTCATCAAAAACTGCGCGAGATCCGCTGCGGTGTCACGCGCGAATGTTTTCGTCCCGCCTCGATCTATGGGGCGGTGGATGGTGTGCCGGGCGACATCAGATCAAGAGCCCAGACGGGAATATCGCCTGAATTGGTTGGCTTGCTCTGCCAGGGGTTGTCCTCGGCCCCGAGGGTGCGCCCGGCATCGAACGCCGCGCGCATCTCAGCCGGATTGAATGCCAGGGGGTCGTTGCCGATCTTCACGCTGCCCGGAATCCCGACCATATTGAAGTTGTAACCCAGCACCTTCGCCCCGAAATAGGACCTGGTCAGGGCCGTTTGCATGGATTGCTCCATCATCACGCTGATCGTCGTCGCCGCGACCGGGCCAAGCGCCCGGATCAAGGCCTGCGGCGGTTCCGTTACCCTGCCGTTGTCGATCAGGTACAGATTGCCGGCGCCGTAGAGCGGAGGATTGGGCTTCTGCCGTCCGCCCATTCCTGGAATCACCAGGTTCGAACGGGCAGCTCCGTCGACGAACAGATGGCCTTCGATCTCCACCGGCGGAAAGACGATGGGGAACGAGGCGGAGGCCCGCAGGACTTCGCGATAGAGCTCCAAATCCCCCGCCTTCGCGATCAACGTCATGTTCCAGACCCAGGTCTGGGCGTAGTCGATGTTGGTCGTGCCCACGACCAACATGCGATTGTCATCGTATGCAGCGGCCACGCGCTTCAAGGTATCCGCGGTCACATACTTGGCGATCATTTCACGCAAGGGTTCGGTGTCCTTGAGCGAGTCCGCGGACAGAAGGGCGAAGATCGATCTGTCCGTGTAGACGTCGGCGCTGGTGATCTGGGTGTACATTTCTTCCAGGATCGCATCGTCGGCAGGGGTGCCGAGGAAAGCGTGGGTGGCCAGCAGCGCGCCGGTGCTGACGCCGCCGACGAGATCGAATACCGGCCGCCGGCCGCTCTCGCGCCAGCCTTTGAGGAAGCCAGCGCTGAAGGCGCCGTTTTGGCCGCCACCGGAGAGGGAAAGGATGTTCAGCGCATGCCCGCGTTTGCGCTCAAGGAAACGGATGCCATTGTCGCCAGGGATGGCTGCTATCTCGGCATACATGCTCGAAGGCTGGGTCGGATCCAGCGGTTGGAATCCGTTCGGGAGGGCCGCGTATAACGGCGCCTGCAACGAGAGTTTCCGCTCGGGAGGCGATGCACAGGCCGCCAGAAGCGACAGGACAAGTAACCCTTGAAAAATACCGAACCGCTTGAGTCCCATGCGCTCCCCCAGGTCTGCAAGACATCCTGCACGTCGGCAGAAAAGCGAACCGTCGATCTGCCCGCGTATTCCGCCAGCCTGCACTTGCTGCTCTATCCTGTCGCAGTTCGTGACCTTCCGCAACGTCGTATCCGTGACAAGGCCGCGGGACTTCGGTGCAAACGGCCAAACGTGGGTGCCCGGCGCCGGCTTGCGGCGTCCGGCCTATTCCGCGCTCATGGCCACGGTGTCGGGCGTACGGTTGAGGCGGCGGCGGAGTTCGGGGAGGGTGAGGACCGCCCGGCCGGCGAGGGTCGCGGGGAAGCGCTCGACGAACATCTCGGCAATAAGATGGGTCGAGAGTGCCATGGAGAGGTAGGCGCCGGCATAGAAACCGAGCGCGGGATGGACGCCCCCGGCCTTCAGCAGCATCCGGGCCGAAGTCAGCGCCAAAGGCTGGAAGATGCCGTGCCGGGCGGAAACGTCGCGCGCCAGATGTCTTGCGGCGAGCCTGCCGCCGAGCAGCGCCCGTGAGGTGCTCCCCGGTGTGAGAAAGGCCCGCTTCGGCTTGCGCGTGAACTGCGGCAGGTGGCGGGCAAGGACCGCGCGCAGGACGCGCTTGGTCTCGCCGCCCGCGTGGTGGAAGGCGACCGGCATCCGCCACATGAGGTCGGCCACCGCCCGATCGAGGAAGGGCAGGCGCGCCTCGAGCCCGGTCGCCATCTCCACCCGGTCGCCGAGCGCGCTCAGGTTGTAGGCGGGGAGGTCGGTCTGCAGCGCGACGAAGCGCGAGAGCGTGGAATCGTCCAGCCTCTTCGCAGCAGGCGCGCGTTGCGAGAGCCAGTCCAGGAGCACCCGCGCCGGCCTGCCGCCGGCCTGGGCCTGGCGGCGGAAATCGCCGGTGGTCAGCAGCCCGGCGCCTTTTCCGGCGACGGCGGCGCGCAGCACGGCATAGGGCGTGCCGCCGCGCGCGCTCCAGGCGTAGTCCCGGCGGAGCTGCGGCGTGATGGCGCCGAGGACGCCGTCGCGCGGGCCGTAGGATTTCAGGAAGTCGGCCAGGGCCGCACCGGCGCCCGACGATCCGCCGTCGGCAACCTCGGCCAGCAGCGCCGCATGCTGAAAATAGGCGTAACCGCCATGAAGCTCGTCGGCGCCTTCGCCGGTGAGCACCGCCTTCACGTCGTGGCGGGCGCGGTTGGCCAGGAGCAGCTTCGCCGTGCCGTGGGTATTGGGGGCGAGGGTCTCGGCATGCCAGAGCGAGGTGGCAAATGCCGCCTCGAGATCGGCGGCGGCGACCGGCAGCGGGACATGGCGCAGGCCGAGAGCGCCGGCGGTAGCGGCTGCGGCGGCGCCTTCGGCTTCCGCGGTGCCGGAGAAATCGATGGAGAAGGCGGAAACCGGCGTCATGTCGCCGGGACGGCGTGCCGCGCCGGCAAAGGCGGCGACGGCGCTGGAATCGACACCACCCGAGAGGAATATGCCGACCGGCGCATCGCCGTGGAACCGCTTGCGCACGGCCGCGGCGAGCAGCGGTTCCAGGGCCTCGACCGTCTCGTCGAAGCCGAGGCGCGAGCTGCCGGCCGCCTCCGGATCGAGATCGGCATAGCGCCTGGTGATGCTGGCCTGGCGGGAGACCAGCCGATAGGTGCCGGGCTCGACCGCTTCGATGCCGGCGAACAGGGTCTCCTGCGGCAGGAAGACGCCGTTGAGGCGGCGGTCGAGGGCGGGCAGGTCGAGGGCGCGCGGTGCGAAGGGATGGGCGAGGATGGCCTTCGCCTCCGAGCCGAAAAGGAGGAGACCGTCCTGCCGGCTGACGAAGAGCGGCTTCACGCCGAAGCGGTCGCGGGCCAGCATGGTCTGGCCATCACGGCGGTCGTGCAGGACGAAGGCGAACTCGCCCTCGATGCCGGCCACGAAATCCGGGCCATCCCGGAGATAGAGCTGGAGCAGGACCTCGGTATCGCTGTCGGTCCGGAAAATCGCCCCGCCGGCCTCGAGTTCATGCCGGAGACGGGCGAAGCCGTAGATCTCGCCGTTGAAGGCGATCACCACCCGGTTGCCGACATCCGCCATCGGCTGGCAGCCGCCCTGGAGATCGACCAGGGACAGGCGGGCATGGAAAAGGGCGGCGGCGCCCTGGGGATCCTCCCAGAGGCCGAGATCGTCCGGGCCGCGGTGGAGAATGGCCTGCAGCATCGGCAGCGCGCGGTCGGCGTCGACCCGGGCGTGCGGCGTGCAGGCGATTTCTCCGGCAATTCCGCACATGTTCGGCCCGTGATGGTCGGGATTTAGCGCTCGAAACCGGCCGTTTCGGCTGCGCTGTTCACAATTACGCCAGATTCCTGACAGCTGTCTGACCGGGCCCCGATGGATGCTCTGGCAGGTGCACTGACAGGTAGCCCAGGCGGGCAGGTAGCGCTATTTGGCGCGAAAGTCGAGGAGTGTTTCGACAAATCGCCGGAGGATCGGCCGGACCCGGGCGGCACGCTCCTGCATGTAGTCGAAGGGGGCCGCCTCGCGCATGTAGGTGCGCTGGGCGAGCTCGAGCTGGACGGCGTGGATGCGGCGCTCGGGCTGGCCGTAATGGCGGGTGATGAAGCCGCCCTTGAACCGGCCGTTCACCACATGGCGGTAGCCAGGGGCGTCGCAGGCGGCGGCCAGGCGCCCGGTGAGCGCCGGATCGGCGCTCCGGCCGTCATTGGTGCCGATGTTGAAATCCGGCAGCTCGCCCTCGAACAGGCGCGGGATGGCTCCGCGGATCGAATGGGCATCGAGCAGGACGGCAAACCCATGCCTGGCCTGGAGCCGGGCGAGGTGGCTCTCGAGGCTCCGGTGATAGGGCCGCCAGATGTCGTCGAGATAGCCGGCCCGGGCGGCGCGGTCCGGCTCCTTGCCCGGCTGGAAGAGCGGCCGACCGTCGAACAGAACATCGGGATAGAGGCCGGTCGTCGCCGTCCGGTAGAGCGGCGCGTCATCGGGCGGGCGGTTGAGGTCGATGGCATAGCGCGAGAAGCGGGCGGCGAGCACCGTCGCTCCCAAAGCCGGTGCGAAATCGTAGAGAATGGGGAGATGCCAGTCGGTATCCTGGAGGTCGCGCGCTTCGGGGGCGAGCCCCGCCGCCACCTCGGGCGGCAGATCGGTGCCGACATGCGGCATGCTGATCAGCAGCGGCGCATCGCCGATGACCAGATGATGCGAGGCTTCCGGCGGCGAAGCTGGCGGCATTCCGGTCCCCGCTATTTCTCGGCCAGCGCGACGACGACGAGGACGGACTCGGCCTCGGCGGCAAAGCGCAGCCGGCCGGGTGTCGCGGCATCGATGCGCAGGGTCTCGCCGGCCGCCAGCGTCCGGCCTTCGCCGGCGAGGGCGCCGGACAGGAGGTGCAGGATCGTGGTCTGGTGATAGGACAGCGTCCATGATTCCCGCAGGGCCAGGCGATGCACCTTGAGGCTGCCGCGAATCCGGTCGCGCGCCACCATCAGATTGAAATCCCGGATCGGCCCGTCGATCAGGCTGCAATCGGTCTTCCAGGCGCCGTCGAATTCATAAGGCTCGTAGGGCCGGTCCAGGCGCTTGCCGCCCTTGGGCCGGCCCGCGGCATCGCTGCATTTCAGGATGAAGCCGTTGCCCTCCAGCAGCATTATGGTGCGCAGGTAGTCGCTGAAATCGGAGAAGGGCCCCGACATCGCCACTTCGGCGATGCTGAGCCGCCAGAGGAAGCCGTTGCCGTCCGGCCGCTCGCGGGCGAGCAGCTCGGTCGTCATGCCGCCGCCGTTCTTCCAGGGCATGCGCTTGTAGCGGTCCGGGGTGATCCTGGTCAGGTGCATCTTGCGTTCATATGCAGGTGTTCTTTCGAGGGCTCACAGGCAGGTGGTCATAGACTGGGCGCCTTGCTCCATGCGCCGGCGCGCATCACGCCGCGGCAGGGATTGCCGCCGATCCAATAGGCGAGTTCGGCCGGCCGCTCGACGTCCCAGAGGGCGATATCGGCCATCTTGCCGGCCTCCAGCGTGCCGTGTGTGGCCTGCATGCCGAGCGCGCGCGCCGCATGCACGGTGACCCCGCGGAGCGCTTCTTCGGGGGTCAGGCGGAAGAAGGTGCAGGCCATGCCGAGCATCAGCAGCAGCGAAAGACTGGGCGAGGTGCCTGGATTGCTGTCGGTGGAGACCGCCATCGCCACGCCGTGCCGGCGGAATAGCTGGATCGGCGGCAGCTGGGTTTCGCGCAAGGCATAGAACGCGCCGGGCAGCAGGACGGCGACGGTGCCGGCCTGGGCCATCGCGGCGACGCCGGCCTCGGAGACGTATTCGAGGTGATCGGCCGAGAGCGCGCGGTATTCCGCCGCAAGCTGGGCGCCGCCCTGATCGGACAGCTGCTCGGCGTGCAGCTTCACCGGCAGGCCGAGGCGCCGCGCGGTCTCGAAGACGCGCCGGGTCTGTGCCGGCGAGAAGGCAATCCGCTCGCAGAAGGCATCGACCGCGTCGACCAGGTCCTCGGCGTCGAGCGCGGGGATGATGCTGTCGCAGACGAGATCGATATAGGCGTCGGGACGGCCGGCGAATTCCGGCGGCAAAGCATGGGCGGCGAGGCAGGTCTTCTTCACCGTGACGGCGGCGCGATCCTGCAGCGCACCGGCGGCGCGCAGGCACTTGCGCTCGGTCGCGAGGTCGAGGCCGTAGCCGGACTTGATCTCGACGGTGGTGACGCCTTCCGCAAGCAGGAACTGCAAGCGGGCGAGGGCGCGTTCGGTGAGATCCGCTTCGCCGGCGGCGCGGGTGGCCTTGACCGTGGAGGCGATGCCGCCGCCCGATTTCGCGATGTCCTCGTAGCTGGCGCCGTTGAGCCGCTGCTCGAACTCGCCGGCGCGGTCCCCGCCATAGACGAGATGGGTGTGGCAATCGACGAGGCCCGGGGTCACCCAGCGCCCGCCGAGATCGACGCGTTCCCGCGCATCGCCGGCCGGCAAGGCAGTGCGGGCGCCGATCCAGGCGATGCGCTCGCCGGCGACGGCGATCGCCGCATCCTCCAGGGCGCCATAGGCACCCGGGCCGGCCATGGTGGCGGCGCGGCAATTGGTGAGGAGATAGTCCCAGGTCATCGCCGCTCAAGAACCCCGACCGCAAGCCCGTTCAGTTCAGATGCATGGACAGGTATAGATAATGTCATTTGACAATGATGGCGGCAAGTTTACTCCTGCTCGCGGGTTCGATCGGGGAACGTCTTGCCGCCAAAATCCGGATTGCTATCGCCCTATGCGCGCGGCGTGCTGCTGGTCATCGCCGCCACGGTGTTGTGGAGCCTCAGCGGACTCTTCGTGCGCAATGTGCCGTCGGTGGATCCCTGGACGCTGAACGCCTATCGCGGCTTCAGCACCGGCTGCTTCCTCAGCCTCTACATGCTGATCCGCTACGGCCGGGCCGCCTGGGGGCACGTGGCGCAGAGCGGCCTGAAGGCGATCCTGCTGTCCGGCGGGTTCTTCGCCCTGGGCTCGACGCTCTACATCGTCGCCCTGTCGCTGGCGAGCGTCGCCAGCGTCTCCTGCCTCGGCGCCACCAGCCCGCTGTTCGCGGCCCTGCTCGCCTGGCTGGTGATGCGCGAGAAGACCTCGCCCCGGGTGCTGCTGGCGACGATCGCGGTGTTGATCGGCGTCTATTTCATCGTCACCGCGGAATCGGCGGAGTTCGCCGGCGGGTTCCTCGGCTCCCTGGTCGGGCTGGCGGTGGCCTTCTGCTTCGCCGGCCAGACGGTGATGCTGCGGCGCTTCCGCAACCTCGAGATGACGCCGGCGATCGCGATCGGCGGCTTCGCCTGCGCCGTCGCCATCGGTGCCCTGCACGGCCTGGTGCTGCTGCCGGCGCGTGAGATGCTGATCATCGTCGCCATGGGCCTGATCCAGCTGGCGATCCCGCTGGTGCTCTATATCGAAGGCGCCAAGCACGTAACGGCGGTGCAGGGCGCCCTGATCGCCCTGGGGGACGTGGTGCTGAACCCGTTCTGGGCCTGGCTCGGCACCGGCGAGGTGCCGCCGACGGGTACCTATGTGGGCGGTGCCGTGATCGTCGTCGCGATCATCGCGGCGACGGTCCAGCGCCGCAACGGCGAGCCGGCGATTCCGGTGGTGCCGCGGATCGAGTAGGCGCCGTCTAGTCCTTGGCCGCCAGCCACTTGTAGCCGATGCCGGCCACCCCGGCGCCGATCATCGGCGCCAGCCAGAACAGCCAGAGCTGCTGCAGCGCGAGGCCGCCCTGGAGCAGGGCGGGGCCGGTGCTGCGCGCCGGATTGACCGAGGTGCCGGTGACCGGGATGCTGACCAGGTGGATCAGGGTGAGGCAGAGGCCGATGGCGATCGGCGCGAAGCCCTTGGGTGCCCGTGCGTCGGTCGAGCCGAGGATGACGATCAGGAAGCCGAAGGTCATCACCACCTCGGTGACGAAGGCGCTACCCAGGCTGTAGCCGCCGAGATAGCCCTCGCCGAAGCCGTTGGCGCCGAGGTTGCCGGCATAGCCGGCCTTGCCGCTGGCGATGAGATAGAGCACCGCGGCGGCCAGGATGGCGCCGAGGACCTGGGCGATGACATAGGGGATGAACTCCTGCCACGGATGCCGCCCGCCGACGCAGAGGCCGAGGCTGACCGCGGGATTGAGATGGCAGCCGGAGATGTGGCCGATGGCAAAGGCCATGGTCAGGACGGTGAGGCCGAAGGCGAAGGAGACGCCGACCAGGCCGATGCCGACATCGGGATAGGTGGCGGCGATGACCGCGCTGCCGCAGCCGCCCAGGACCAGCCAGAAGGTGCCGAAGAGTTCCGCCGCAAGCTTCCTGTTCATGTCGCCGTCCCCCGGTTGGCATTGCATTAACCCTGTGGATGCTGCGAGATTGGACTGTGCGTTCGGGCCTGTCCAGTTCAGCGTCCGTCGTGCCGGGACGGGCCGGCCCGGCAGGGCGCATGCTGCGCCGCGCAAAAGGGCGTCCGGCCAAATTGGTTGACAGCCCTAAACCCATGCAGTACATGGGCGCCACCTCACTGCCGGCCCGTTTTGCGGGCCTGCGGCCGGGGGTTGCGCGGGAGTAGCTCAGTTGGTTAGAGCGCCGGCCTGTCACGCCGGAGGCCGCGGGTTCAAGTCCCGTCTCTCGCGCCATTCTTTCCCCTCCGCCGATCGCAGAAATCTACTTTAAAAACAATGCGATTCTGGTTGCGCCCCGGCCGCTGTTGCGAGCGATTCTCAGGCCTTTTACCCCTTTCACCCTGGTGGCCGCGGCACTATAGTAACGCCGCCTTTGAGTTGCCGTTCGGCACGGCGGCGGGTTTAGGTGCGGCGCAGCAAACGGTCGCCGGGGGACGAGTGATGGACAGCCTGCTGAGAGAATACCTGCCGATCCTGATTTTCCTGATCGTTGCCATCGGCTTGACCCTGGTCATGCTCGGTGCATCGTTCCTCCTCGGCAAGCAGAACCCGGACCCGGAGAAGCTGTCGCCCTATGAATGCGGCTTCGAGGCCTTCGACGATGCCCGCCGGCAGTTCGACGTGCGGTTCTACCTGGTATCGATCCTCTTCATCATCTTCGACCTGGAAGTGGCCTTCCTGTTCCCCTGGGCGATCTCGCTCGGCCATATCGGGATGCTGGGCTTCTGGTCGATGATGATCTTCCTCGGCGTGCTGACGATCGGCTTCATCTACGAGTGGAAGAAGGGGGCGCTGGAATGGGAGTGAGCGGCAATCTGGCCCGGCCGCACGATCGGCCGCACGACCGTCCGCTGGCGCCCGGCCCCGACCAGGACCAGATCCTGCGCAGCGTCACCGACGAGCTCGCCGACAAGGGCTTCGTCATCGCCCAGGCCGACAAGCTGGTGAACTGGGCGCGCACCGGCTCGCTCTGGCCGATGACCTTCGGCCTCGCCTGCTGCGCCGTCGAGATGATGCATGCCTACATGGCGCGCTACGACCTCGACCGGTTCGGCGTGGTGCCGCGCGGCAGCCCGCGCCAGTCCGACGTGATGATCGTCGCCGGAACGCTGACCAACAAGATGGCGCCGGCCCTGCGCAAGGTCTACGACCAGATGGCCGAGCCGCGCTGGGTGATCTCGATGGGCTCCTGCGCCAATGGCGGCGGCTACTACCACTATTCCTACGCGGTGGTGCGCGGCTGCGACCGCATCGTGCCGGTCGACATCTACGTGCCCGGCTGCCCGCCGACGGCGGAGGCGCTGGTCTACGGCATCCTGCAGCTGCAGAAGAAGATCAAGCGCACCACGACGATTGCGCGCTAGGACAGGGGCGGAGTTCCAAGCATCATGAGTCAGGCCTTACGCGAGCTCGGCGACTACATCGCGGCGGCGCTGCCCGACGCGGTCGAGGTGGCCGCGGTTGAACTCGGCGAGCTCAGCCTGATCGCCAGACCGGCGCAGATCGTCAAGCTGATGAAGTTCCTGCGCGACGACGGGCATTGCCAGTTCAAGATGCTGGTCGACATCTGCGGCGTGGATTTCCCCGAGCGCGCGCAGCGCTTCGAAGTGGTCTACAACCTGCTCAGCCTGAAGCTCAACCGGCGCTGCCGGGTGAAGGCCGCGATCGGCGAGGACCAGGCGATTCCCTCGGTGGTGCCAATCTATTCGACCGCCGGCTGGTTCGAGCGCGAAGCCTACGACATGTACGGGATCTTCTTCAGCGACAACCCGGACCTGCGGCGGATCCTGACCGATTACGGCTTCGAGGGGCATCCGTTCCGCAAGGACTTTCCGCTCACCGGCTATATCGAGGTGCGCTACGACGAGGCGCAGAAGCGGGTGGTCTACGAGCCGGTGAAGCTGACCCAGGAGTTCCGCAGCTTCGATTTCCTCTCGCCCTGGGAAGGCATGCTGCAGCCGCGCGGCGTCCTGCCCGGCGACGAGAAGGCGACCGCCGGCGACCAGGCGGAGAAGAAGTAATGGCCGAGACCCAGATCAAGCCGATGACGATGAATTTCGGGCCGCAGCATCCTGCGGCGCACGGGGTTCTGCGCATGGTCATGGAGATGGACGGCGAGATCGTGCGCCGCGTCGACCCGCATGTCGGGCTGCTGCACCGGGGCACCGAGAAGCTGATCGAATACAAGACCTTCATGCAGGCGATTCCCTATTTCGACCGCCTGGATTACGTCAGCCCGATGTGCCAGGAGCATGCCTTCGTGCTGGCGGTCGAGAAGCTGCTCGGCCTCGAAGTCCCCGCCCGCGGCCAGTACATCCGGGTGCTGTTCGACGAGATCACCCGCATCCTCAACCACCTGCTCAACATCCCGGCCTATGCCATGGATGTCGGTGCGGTGACGCCGTTCCTCTGGGCCTTCGAGGAGCGCGAGCTGCTGATGGAGTTCTACGAGCGGGTGAGCGGGGCGCGGCTGCACGCGGCCTATTACCGCCCCGGCGGCGTGCATGCCGACCTGCCGGCCGGCATCCTCGACGACATCATGGCCTGGAGCCGGAAGTTCCCCAAGGTGATCGACGACATCGAAGGCCTGCTAACCGAGAACCGGATCTTCAAGCAGCGCCTGGTCGATGTCGGCCGGGTCAGCGCCGCGGAGGCGATCGACTGGGGCTTCACCGGCCCGGTCCTGCGCGCCTCGGGCGTGCCCTGGGACCTGCGCAAGTCGCAGCCCTACATGGTCTACGACAAGATGGATTTCGACATCCCGGTGGGCAAAAACGGCGACTGCTTCGACCGCTATCTGGTGCGCGTCGAGGAAATGCGGCAGTCGAACCGGATCATCCAGCAATGCGTCGAGCAGATGCCGGGCGGGCCCTGCACCTCGACCGACCACAAGATCGCGCCGCCGAAGCGCGGCGAGATGAAGTATTCGATGGAAGCCCTGATCCATCATTTCAAGCTCTATACCGAAGGCTTCCACGTGCCGGCGGGCGAGACCTACACGGCCGTCGAGGCGCCGAAGGGCGAATTCGGGGTCTACCTGGTCTCCGACGGCACCAACCGGCCCTACCGCTGCAAGATCCGCGCCCCGGGTTTCCCGCATCTGGCGGCGATGGACTTCCTCAGCAAGGGCTACATGCTGGCGGACGCGGTGGCGATCCTCGGCTCCCTTGACATCGTGTTTGGCGAGATCGATCGATGAGCGCTGCAGCCGGCCAAGACTTCGAGCAACCCAAGAGCTTCGCCTTCACGCCTGAGAACCGGGAGCGTGCCAAGGTGCTGATCGCACGCTATCCGGCAGGCCGCCAGGGCTCGGCGGTGATGCCGCTGCTCGATCTGGCGCAGCGCCAGCACGGCTGGGTGCCGCAGGCGGCGATGGAGTTGATTGCGGACATGCTCGGCATGGCATCGATCCGGGTCTACGAGGTCGCGACGTTCTATACGATGTTCAACCTGCGTCCGGTCGGCAAGCATCTGATCCAGGTCTGCCGCACGACTCCCTGCTGGCTGCGCGGCGCCGATCAGTTGACCGAGACCTGCAAGAAGAAGCTGGGCATCGGCCTCAAGGAAACCACCAAGGATGGCAAATTCACCCTGGTGGAGGTGGAGTGTCTGGGCGCCTGCGTCAATGCGCCGATGGTGCAGGTGAATGACGATTTCTACGAGGACCTCAATCCGCAGCTGATGGAAAAGCTGATCGACGACCTGGGCGCCGGCAAGCCGACAAAACCGGGCCCGCAGATCAATCGCTTGAACTCGGCGCCGGAGGGCGGGGCGACGACGCTGGCGGCGACATTCGGGACTACGACTGGGGCGGGGAAATAGGCGATGCTCCAGGACAAGGACAGGATATTCCAGAATCTCTTCGGCCAGAACGACTGGAAGCTGGCCGGCGCACGCAAGCGCGGCCTCTGGGACAATACCAAGGCGCTGTTGGCTCTGGGCCGCGACACCATCATCGACGAGATCAAGAAATCCGACCTGCGCGGCCGCGGCGGCGCTGGCTTCCCGACCGGACTGAAATGGTCGTTCATGCCGAAGCAGTCCGACGGCCGTCCGGCCTATCTGGTGGTCAATGCCGACGAATCCGAACCGGGCACCTGCAAGGACCGGGAGATCATGCGCTTCGATCCGCATATGCTGATCGAGGGCTGCCTGGTCGCCGGTTTCGCGATGGGCTGTCAGGCCAGCTACATCTACATCCGCGGCGAGTTCTATCTCGAGGCCGTGCATCTCCAGGCGGCGATCGACGAGGCCTATGCCGCCGGCCTGATCGGCAAGAACGCCTGCGGTTCCGGCTATGACCACGACGTCTACCTGCATCGGGGCGCCGGCGCCTATATCTGCGGCGAGGAAACCGCCCTGCTCGAGAGCTCTCGAAGGCAAGAAGGGGCAGCCGCGCCTGAAGCCGCCGTTCCCGGCCGCCTGCGGCCTCTACGGCTGTCCGACCACGGTCAACAATGTCGAGACCATCGCCGTCGGCCCAACCATCCTGCGCCGCGGTTCGGCCTGGTTCTCCGCCCTCGGGCGTCCAAAGAATACCGGCACCAAGCTGTTCTGCATTTCCGGCCATGTGAACAAGCCCTGCAACGTGGAAGAGGAAATGGGCATCCCGTTGAAGGACCTGATCGAGCGCCACGCCGGCGGCGTCCGCGGTGGCTGGGACAATCTGCTGGCGGTCATTCCCGGCGGAGCCTCGGTGCCGATGATCCCGAAATCGATCTGCGACGAGATCCTGATGGATTTCGACAGCCTGCGCGCGGTGCAGTCCGGCCTCGGCACCGCCGCTGTGATCGTGATGGACAAGTCGACGGACCTGATCGAGGCGATTGCGCGCCTGGCGCATTTCTACATGCATGAAAGCTGCGGCCAGTGCACACCCTGCCGCGAAGGCACCGGCTGGATGTACCGCATCATGCAGCGCTTCGTGCGCGGCGATGCGGAACCCGGTGAAATCGACATGCTGCTGGATATCACCAAGCAGATCGAAGGCCATACCATCTGCGCGCTGGGCGACGCGGCGGCCTGGCCGATTCAAGGGTTGATGCGCCACTTCCGGCCGGTGGTCGAGGAGCGCATGCGGAATTTCCGTGGCCGCAAGGCGGCGGAATAGGGGATCGAGGGGTCATGCCGAAGCTTACCATCGACGGCGTCGAAATCGAGGTCCCGGCCGGGATCAACGTGCTGCAGGCCTGCGAGCTTGCCGGCAAGGAAATCCCGCGCTTCTGCTATCACGAGCGCCTGTCGGTCGCCGGCAACTGCCGCATGTGCCTGGTCGAGCAGGAGAAGGCGCCGAAACCGATCGCCAGCTGCGCGATGCCGGTCGCCGAGGGCATGGTCATCAAGACCGACACACCCCTGGTCCACAAGGCACGCAAGGGGGTGATGGAGTTCCTGCTGATCAACCACCCGCTGGACTGTCCGATCTGCGATCAAGGCGGCGAATGCGATCTGCAGGACCAGGCCATGGCCTATGGCCGCGACGGTTCGCGCTATGCCGACGAGAAGCGTGCGGTGACCGACAAGGAATTCGGGCCGCTGGTCAAGACCATCATGACCCGCTGTATCCAATGCACCCGCTGCATCCGCTTCGCGACCGAGGTAGCCGGGGTGGAGACGCTCGGGGCGACAGGGCGCGGCGAGCATATGGAAGTCGGCACCTATGTCGAAAGGACGATCAACTCGGAGCTGTCCGGCAATCTGATCGATATCTGCCCGGTCGGCGCGCTGACATCGAAACCCTATGCCTTCACGGCTCGCCCCTGGGAATTGAACAAGACGGATTCGATCGATGTCCTCGATGCCGTCGGCACCAATACGCGGATCGACGTCCGGGGACGGGAGGTCCTGCGCATCCTGCCGCGGCTCAACGAGGACGTGAATGAAGAATGGATGGCTGATAAGGGCCGCTTCGCCGTCGACGGGTTGAAGCGCCAGAGGCTCGACCGGCCCTATGTTCGGATGAACGGAAAGTTGCAGGCGGTCACCTGGCAGCAGGCATTCGACGCCATCGCCACGCGGGTAAAGGGCTTGGCCGGCAGCAAGATCGCCGCCATTGCCGGCGATCTCTGCGACGCGGAATCGATGTTCGCCTTGAAGGAACTGATGGCGGCCCTGGGCTCCGGCAATTTCGACTGCCGGCAGGACGGAGTCGCCCTGGATCCCAAGGCACGCGCTTCCTATCTGTTCAATTCGACCATTGCCGGCATCGACAAGGCCGACGCCATCCTCCTTGTCGGCACCAATCCGCGCTGGGAAGCGCCGGTGGTCAACGCCCGCATCCGCAAGCGCTACCTCAAGGGCGGGATCAAGATCGCGGCGATCGGACCGAAATTCGACCTGACCTACCCGGTGGAGTATCTCGGGACCGGCCCGGAGACCCTGGCGCAGGTCGCCGCCGGCAGTCATGCCTTCGCTGAGGTCTTGAAGACGGCCAAGGCCCCGATGCTGATTGTCGGGCAGGGGGCGTTGACCCGCAGCGACGGTGCGGCGGTGCTGGCGCTGCTGCGCAAGCTGGCCGAGGCCTGCAATCTGGTGCGCGACGGCTGGAACGGCTTCAACGTGTTGCATACGGCGGCCGCGCGCGTCGGCGGCCTCGAACTGGGCTTCGTGCCGCAGTCCGGCGGGCGCGATCTGGGAGGTATCCTGGACGGCGCGGCCAAGGGCGACATCGAGGTCGTCTATCTGCTTGGCGCCGATGAGATTGATACCGCCCGGCTCGGCAAGGCATTCGTGATCTACCAAGGGCATCACGGGGATCGTGGCGCGCATCGCGCCGATGTCGTTCTCCCCGGCGCCGCCTACACCGAGAAGGACGGCACCTACATGAACACCGAGGGCAGGGCCCAGCTGGCGATGCTTGCCTCCTTCCCGCCGGGCGAGGCCCGGGAGGACTGGGCCATCCTGCGGGCGCTCTCCGAGGTCCTCGGCACGGCATTGCGCTACGACACGCTGGCGCAGCTGCGCGCGAAGCTCTATCAGCACAATCCCCGGTTCCAGCGGCTGAATGCGGTCGAGCCGGCCGTCTGGCAGGATTTCGGCACGGCCGGAACGACGTCCGCCAATCCGTTTCTGCCGCCAATTGCCAACTACTACATGACCGACGCGATCAGCCGGGCCTCCGAGACCATGGCGAAATGCACCGAGGCGTTCCTGGCCCCCGCGGCGAAGACGGGGACCCATGGCTGAGTTCTTTACATCGACTTTCGGTCTCTATCTGGGTACCGCGATCTTCCTGGTGCTGATGATCGTCTGCATCATCCTGCCGCTGCTCCTGGCTGTCGCCTATCTGACCTATGCCGAGCGCAAGGTGATGGCGGCGATGCAGATGCGGCGCGGACCGAATGTGGTCGGGCCATTCGGGTTGCTGCAGCCGATAGCCGATGGCGTCAAGCTGCTGTTCAAGGAGACCATCATCCCCTCGGGGGCCAGCCGGGTGGCCTTCGTGGTGGCGCCGATCATCACCTTCGTGCTCAGCCTGATCGCCTGGGCGGTGATTCCCTTCGCCGACGGCGTGGTCCTGGCGAATATCAATGTCGGCGTGCTCTATCTTTTCGCGATCTCCTCCCTCGGCGTGTATGGCATCGTCCTGGCGGGCTGGGCGTCGAACTCGAAGTATCCGTTCCTGGGGGCCCTGCGGTCCGCCGCGCAAATGGTCTCCTACGAGGTATCGATCGGCTTCGTGATGGTGACGGTCCTGCTCTGCGTCGGCTCGCTCAACATCAACGACATCGTCAAGGCGCAGCGGACGGTCTGGTTCTGTATTCCGCTGCTGCCGATGTTCGTGGTGTTCTTCATCTCGGCCCTGGCGGAGACCAATCGACCGCCGTTCGACCTGCCGGAGGCGGAATCGGAGCTGGTGGCCGGCTATTTCTCGGAATACTCCGCCTTCACCTTCGCGCTCTTCTTCCTCGGCGAGTATGCCAACATCTGGCTGATGAGCGCGATGACGAGCATCCTGTTCCTCGGCGGCTGGCAGCCGCCGCTGGGCTTCAACCCGTTCGACGGTCCGGTCGCCACCGGCCTGTGGCAGGCCTTCTGGTTCGCCGGGAAGATCGCCTTCGTCGCCTTCTGTTTCCTTTGGGTCCGGGCGACGTTCCCGCGCTACCGCTACGACCAGCTGATGCGCCTGGGCTGGAAGGTGTTCCTGCCGTTCTCCCTGATCATGGTCGTGCTGACCGCCTCGGTGCTGGTCGGTTTCGGCCTGCTGCCGAACAATTGAGGGCGTAAATCATGGCCGCCATCGATAGAACCCTTCGCAGCTTCTTCCTGAAAGAGCTCCTCAGTGGCATGGCGCTGACCTTCAGCTATCTGTTCCGGGAGAAGGTCACCGTCAACTATCCGTACCAGAAAGGTCCGCTGTCGCCGCGCTTCCGTGGGGAACACGCCCTGCGGCGCTATCCGAACGGCGAGGAGCGGTGCATCGCCTGCAAGCTCTGCGAGGCGATCTGCCCGGCCCAGGCGATCACCATCGAGGCCGAGCCGCGCGACGACGGCAGCCGGCGGACGACCCGCTACGACATCGACATGACGAAGTGCATCTACTGCGGCTTCTGCCAGGAAGCCTGCCCGGTGGACGCCATCGTCGAAGGACCGAATTTCGAGTTCGCGACCGAAACCCGCGAGGAGCTGTTCTACAACAAGGACAAGCTGCTGGCCAACGGCGAGCGCTGGGAGGCGGAGATCGCCTCGAACATCCAGCTCGACGCGCCGTATCGCTGATGCCAGACCGGTTGGGGGAAATGACATGATCGTTCAGGGACTGGCCTTCTATGTATTCGCGGCGGTGGCCGTGCTGTCGGCGACCATGGTCGTCTCCAGCCGCAACCCGGTCTATTCCGTGCTGTTCCTGATCCTGACCTTCTTCAATGCCGCCGGCCTGTTCGTGCTGATCGGCGCCGAGTTCCTGGCGATGATGCTGATCGTCGTCTATGTCGGCGCGGTCGCCGTCCTGTTCCTCTTCGTCGTCATGATGCTGGATATCAATTTCGCCGAGCTGAGGCAGGGATTCGTGCGCTACCTGCCGATCGGCGCCGCGGTCGCCTTCGTGCTGGTCGCCGAACTGGTGATCATCTACGGCGGTGCCATCCTCGCCCCCGGATCGGCCCAGTCGATCGCGTCGCCGGTGCCGCCGATCGAGCAGGTCAGCAATACGGCGGCCCTCGGCAACATCATGTACACCCAGTATTTCTACCTGTTCCAGGGCGCCGGGATGGTGCTGCTGGTGGCGATGATCGGCGCCATCGTGCTCACCCATCGCGAGCGTCCCGGTGTGATGCGGCAGAAGATTTCGACCCAGCTCGAGCGCGGCCGGGATTCGGTCGTGCTGACCAAGGTCAAGACGGGAGGCGGGGTCTAACCCATGGAAATCACCCTCGGCCACTATCTGACGCTGGCGGCGATCCTGTTTACCATCGGGATCTTCGGCATCTTTCTGAACCGCAAGAACGTCATCATCATCCTGATGTCGGTCGAATTGATGCTGCTGTCGGTCAACATCAACCTGGTCGCCTTCTCGCATTTTCTCGGCGACATGGTCGGCCAGGTCTTCGCCATGCTGGTTCTGACCGTGGCGGCGGCGGAGGCCGCGATCGGCCTGGCCATCCTTGTGGTGTACTTCCGGAACCGCGGGTCGATCGCGGTCGAGGATATCAATATGATGAAGGGCTGAACCGTCGATGGATGTCTTGATCGTCATTCTGCCGCTCATCGGCGCCCTGGTCGCAGGCCTCGGCAATCGCCGCCTCGGCGATCATGCGGCGCAGTACATCACCTCCGGCGGCCTGTTGATCTCGATGGTGCTGTCGTGGATGGCATTCCTCGACGTCAATTTCGGCGGCGAGGCGCGGACGACCCAGCTGTTCACCTGGTTCGCCAGCGGCGACTTCCAGGCCGCATGGGCGATCCGTGTCGATCAGCTGTCGGCGGTGATGCTCGTGGTGGTCACCACGGTATCCGCGATGGTGCACGTCTACTCGATCGGCTACATGCATCACGACAAGTCGATCCCGCGCTTCATGGCGTACTTGTCGCTGTTCACCTTCTGCATGCTGATGCTGGTAACGGCGGACAATTTCATCCAGATGTTCTTCGGCTGGGAAGGCGTCGGCCTCTGCTCCTACCTGCTGATCGGTTTCTGGTTCCATAGGCCGAGCGCCAACGCCGCGGCGATCAAGGCTTTCCTGGTGAACCGGGTCGGGGATTTCGGCTTCGCGCTCGGCATCATGGGCGTGTTCCTGGTCTTCAACTCGGTGGCCTTCGATACGGTATTCGCCGGTACGCCGGGCCAGGTCGGCAAGACCATCCATTTCCTCAATTGGGACCTGGATGTGATGACGACTTTGTGCCTGCTGCTGTTCATCGGCGCCATGGGCAAGTCGGCCCAGATCCTCCTGCACACCTGGCTGCCGGATGCGATGGAAGGGCCGACCCCGGTTTCGGCCCTGATTCATGCGGCGACGATGGTCACCGCCGGCGTGTTCATGGTCTGCCGCCTGTCGCCGATGTTCGAGTACGCGCCGGATGCCAAGGCCGTGGTCACCGTGATCGGGGCGACGACCGCGTTCTTTGCGGCGACGATCGGCCTCACGCAAAACGACATCAAGCGGGTGATCGCCTATTCGACCTGCTCGCAGCTCGGCTACATGTTCTTCGCGGCGGGCGTCGGCGCCTATGGCGCGGCGATGTTCCACCTCTTCACCCATGCCTTCTTCAAGGCGCTGCTGTTCCTGTGCGCCGGCTCGGTCATCCACGCCATGTCCGACGAGCAGGACATGCGGCGGATGGGAGGCATCTACAAGCTGATCCCCTGGACCTACGGATTGATGTGGATCGGCAACCTGGCCTTGGCCGGCATCGGCATTCCCTTCGTCAACATCGGCTTCGCCGGCTTCTATTCGAAGGATATCGTGCTGGAATCCGCCTTTGCCGCCCAAACCGGGGTCGGCCAGTACGCGTTCTGGCTGGGCATCGCCGGCGCCGTGATGACGGCGTTCTATTCCTGGCGGCTGATCTTCATGACCTTCCACGGCGCGCCGCGGGCCGATCATCATCGCATGGAGCACGTGCACGAGAGCCCCAAGGTGATGCTGGCGCCGCTGATCGTGCTGGCGGCCGGAGCCCTGCTGTCCGGCATGATTTTCTTTCCCTATTTCGTCGGCGAGGAGATGGCCGGGTTCTGGAAGCAGGCCCTGTTCTTCGCCCCGGACAACGAAGTGCCGCATCATGCCCACGAAGTGCCGGAGTGGGTCGGCTTGCTGCCGCTGGCGATGGGCGTCATCGGCATCGCCTTCGCCTGGTATGCGTATATGAAGGCGACGGATCTGCCGGCGAAGCTCGCCGCGACGTTCCGGCCGCTATACCTGATGTCCTACAACAAGTGGTACTTCGACGAGCTGTATGACGCGCTCCTCGTCAATCCAGCCAAGGCCCTTGGCCGGCTGCTCTGGAAGACCGGGGACGGATCGATCATCGACGGCCTCGGTCCGGACGGACTTTCGGCGGTCACCGTCGACCTCGCGCGGCGCGCCGGAAAGCTGCAGACCGGCTATGTCTATCACTACGCATTCATGATGCTGATCGGCGTGGTCGGTCTGGTCACCTGGTATCTGATCACGTTCAAGGGTTGAGTGCGGCAATGAGCGGTTTTCCCATACTCTCCCTGACGACCTTCCTGCCGCTGATCGGCGCGGCACTGATCATGCTCGTGCACGGCGACGAGGCGACGACGGCACGCAATGCCCGCAACGTGGCCCTGCTGACCTCAGTCGTGACCTTCATCCTGTCGCTGTTCATCTGGTTCGATTTCGACCGCAGTAATCCAGGTTTCCAGTTCGAGGAGAAGGCGGAGTGGATGCCGGCGCTCCATATCGGCTACCGCATGGGGCTGGACGGCATCTCGATGACCTTCGTCCTGCTTTCGACCCTGCTGACGCCGATCTGCATCCTCGCCAGTTGGGAGGCGATCACCACCCGGGTCAAGGAATACATGATCGCCTTCCTGGCCCTCGAGACCCTGATGGTGGGGACGTTCTGCGCCCTCGACTTCGTGGTGTTCTACGTGTTCTTCGAGGGTGTCCTCATCCCGATGTTCCTCATCATCGGCGTCTGGGGCGGGGCGCGGCGGGTCTACTCGGCGTTCAAGTTCTTCCTCTACACGCTGCTGGGATCCGTCCTGATGCTGCTGGCCATCCTGGCGATGTATGGCCAGGCCGGCACGACCGATATCCCAACCCTGATGCAGACCAGCTTCGAGCCCGGGATGCAGAAGCTGTTGTGGCTGGCGCTTTTCGCGTCGTTTGCGGTGAAGGTGCCGATGTGGCCGGTCCATACCTGGCTGCCCGATGCGCACGTCGAGGCGCCGACCGCAGGCTCGGTCATCCTGGCGGGAGTCCTGCTGAAGATGGGGGCCTACGGGTTCCTCCGCTTCTCGATCCCGATCCTGCCGGATGCGTCGACCTATTTCACGCCCTTGGTCTACACGCTCAGTGTCGTCGCCGTGATCTACACCTCCCTGGTGGCCCTGGCCCAGGAGGACATGAAGAAGCTGATCGCCTATTCCTCGGTCGCGCACATGGGCTTCGTGACCGCCGGGATCTTCAGCTTGAATCAGCAGGGCGTCGACGGGGCGCTGTTCCAGATGCTCTCCCACGGCGTGGTCTCTGGTGCGCTCTTCCTCTGCGTCGGCGTCGTCTATGACCGGCTGCATACCCGCGAGATCGCGCGCTATGGCGGGCTGGTCAACAACATGCCGCGCTATGCCTTCGCCTTCATGATTTTCACCATGGCATCCGTCGGATTGCCCGGAACCGGGGGATTCGTCGGGGAGTTCCTGGTGATGGTCGGTGTCTTCAAGGCCAACACCTGGGTCGCCTTCTTCATCGCGACCGGCGTCATCCTCGGCGCGGCCTATATGTTGTGGCTCTATCGCCGGGTGATCTTCGGCACCTTGGACAAGGAGGACCTGAAGGCCTTCCTCGATCTCAGTCCGCGCGAAGTCGCGATATTCGCACCCTTGATCGCCATTGTATTCTGGATGGGCATCTATCCGGCGTCGTTCACGGATGTCTTCGGCCCTGCCGTCGAAAACCTGATCAAGGATCACCAGGTGGCGATGGAATCCGCCGCCAAGCTCGATGTTGCCGCGGTCGGAGTTGCGCCATGATCGACTTGAACTACATGGCGGCAAAGCCTGAGATCTGGCTGGCGCTGTCATCCATGGCGCTCCTGATGATCGGCGTGTTCCGCGGCGACGGCTTCACCAAGCCCGTCGCCTGGCTGGCCGCCGCCGCCCTGGTCGTGACCGCGTGGCTGGCCATGTCGCAGGCGCCGGGACAGGGGCACGAACTCGCCTTCAACGGGCTGTTCGTGGTGGATTCATTCGGCAGTTTCATGAAGACCCTCAGCCTCCTGGCGACTGCCGTGGCGATCATCATGTCACTGGGATACGCGGAACGCGAAGGGATGAAGCGCTTCGAGCTTCCGGTTCTGATGATGATCTCAGCACTCGGCATGATCATGATGATCTCGGCCAACGACCTCATTTCCCTCTATGTCGGGCTGGAGCTGCAGAGTCTGGCGCTGTATGTGGTCGCTGCCTTCCGCCGCGACACCATCAAATCGACCGAGGCCGGACTGAAGTATTTCGTCCTCGGCGCCCTGTCATCGGGCATGCTGCTCTATGGCGCGTCGATGATCTACGGATTTACCGGCTCGACCAATTTCACGGTCCTGGCGCAGCTGCTTGGAGTGGGCGCGCAGGCATCGATCGGATTGATCGTCGGAATCGTCTTTCTGAGCACCGGCCTGGCGTTCAAGATCTCCGCCGTGCCCTTCCATATGTGGACCCCCGACGTGTACGAAGGGGCTCCGACACCGATCACCGCGTTCTTTGCCGCGGCGCCGAAAGTGGCGGCGATCGCATTGTTCACCCGCGTCTTGGTCGGTCCCTTCCACGGCCTGATCGATCAATGGCAGCAGATCGTTGTCTTCATTTCGATCGCGTCAATGGTGCTGGGCGGAATCGCGGCCATCAACCAACGCAACATCAAGCGGCTGATGGCGTACAGCTCCATCGGCAACATCGGCTACGCGTTGGTCGGGTTGGCCGCCGGAACCGCAGGTGGTGTGAGCGGGCTGGCGATCTATATGGCCATCTATATCGTTGCGACCATCGGCATATTCGCCGTGATCCTGTCGATGCGCCGCAAGGGGCAGATGGTGGAGGAGATCGGCGACCTGGCGGGCCTCAGCCGCTCCCAGCCGATGCTCGCCTATCTGCTCGCCATTTTCATGTTTTCACTGGCCGGTATTCCGCCCTTCGCCGGGTTCTGGGGTAAATGGTTTGTATTCTACGCGGCCATCGACGCAGGCCTGATCGGTCTTTCGGTCATTGGCGTCGTCGCCAGCGTCATCTCGGCTTTTTATTACATTCGCATCATCAAGGTGATGTTCTTCGACAAGCCAGCCGAATCCTTGGACCGCCCCGATCGTTTGATCCGCTTGATTGCGCTGCTGAGTGCCGCGGTCATCACTCTCGGCATCTTCATTCCGGCGCCGTTGCAGGCCATTACCAAGGCGGCGGCCGCCAGCTTGTTCGCGGGATGACGCTAGGCTTCCGCATCGAGCACGTCGCGGAAATCAGCAGCACCAATGAAGCGGTTCGACTACGCGCCCTGTCTGGCGAGGCGGAGGGCCTGGTCATCCTGGCGGATCGGCAGACGGCTGGGCGGGGACGGCGCGGGAGGCACTGGGAATCGACCATAGGAAACCTTTTCGTTTCCATTCTGCTGCGGCCGCGCAGGCCGCTTGCCGAAGCTGCGACGCTTGGATTTGCGACCGCGGTCGAATTGGGCCGGGTGATCAGGCCGCTCGTGAAGTCACGCGTGGAACACAAATGGCCCAATGACCTGCTGATTGGCGGCAGGAAGGCCACTGGCCTCCTGCTGGAAGCCGCCGGCCGCCCGGATGGCGGGACGGATTGGGTGGTCCTCGGCATCGGCGTTAATATATCCTCCCATCCGGATCAGGGTCTCTATCGGACAACCGATCTGTGGGGTGAGGGGGCTGACCGCATAACGCCGGCCGGCCTCTTGGATGCCTTCTTGGGTCGATTCGGGAACGCCTATGACCTGTGGCAGTCGGACGGATTTGTGGCCTACCGGAAGCCATGGCTGGATGCAGCCGCTGGCCTGGGTGGCACCATCCGGGCGCAACTCGAGCACGAAACGGTCGAGGGCCGGTTCGTTGACCTCGACCCGGCGGGCGCCCTGGTCATGGAACTGGCGGATGGTTCGCTGCGCCGAATCGCTGCCGGTGATGTATTCTTCCCCGGAACCTGACGGAACATTCCATGCTGCTTGCGATAAACGCCAATAATACCAACGTCAAATTCGCGCTCTATGACGGCGATCGCGCTGTCGGCGACTGGCGGTTGAAGACCGACCCGGGTCGAACGGCAGATCAGTACATCGTGTGGCTGAACCAGCTCATGTCCATGGCGGGCCTGGGACAGCGTTCGATTGACGGCGCAATCATTGCGACCGTGGTACCGCAGTCCCTCTTTCACCTGAACATGCTGTGCGAGCGGCACCTCCAGACCAAGCCCCTGGTAGTCGGTGACGCCGCGGTCAAGCTGGGGATTGCAGTCAAGATGGATATCCCGACAAGCACGGTCGGCGCCGATCGGCTTGCCAATGCGGTCGGCGGGCACATCACCTATCGCCGACCGCTGATCGTCATAGATTTCGGCACGGCTACGACCTTCGATGTCGTAGACGCCGACGGAAACTACGTTGGGGGCGCAATCTCGCCTGGCATCAATCTCAGCGTCGAGGTATTGCACAATGCGACTGCGATGCTGCCCCGGATCGTGGTCGAGCGACCGGCTCACGTGATCGGCAAGAGCACGACGGAGGCGATGCAATCCGGAATTTTCTGGGGCTATATCGGATTGATCGAAGGCATGGTGGCGCGCATTACTGAGGAATTCGGCGACAAGCTTGCGACCATAGCGACCGGCGGGTTGGCCCCGCTGTTTCATGGTGCTACCCAGGTGGTGGATCATCTGGATCCCGATATCACGATGCGCGGTCTGGTCGAAATCTACCGGCGCAACCGCGGATGATCGCGCCATACCATCCGGGTAGTGACGAGCTGCTTTTCCTTCCCCTTGGCGGGGCAGGCGAAATCGGGATGAACCTCAACCTCTATGGGCATGCCGGCAAGTGGCTGATGGTTGATCTCGGCGTGACTTTCGGCGACGAGTTGACGCCGGGGATCGAAGTGATCATGCCAGATCCTGGCTTTATTACTGAGCGCGCGAAGGATCTGGTCGGAATCGTCCTGACCCATGCCCATGAGGATCATATTGGCGCCGTCCCCCATCTCTGGTCGCGGCTGAACTGTCCGCTGTATGCGACCCCCTTCACCGCCTCCCTGCTGCGGCGCAAACTGGAAGAAGTTGGGCTCAGAAAGAAGGCACCGATTACCGAGATCCCTCTCTCCGGGAAATTCCGCGTTGGCCCTTTCGAAATCGAGTTGATCACATTGACCCATTCGATTCCCGAGCCGAATGCCGTCGTGGTGCGGACGCCATTGGGTGCCGTATTGCATACTGGAGATTGGAAGCTCGATCCTACGCCGCTGCTAGGCGACGTATCCGACGAAGCAGCCCTGCGCAAGCTGGGAATCGACGGTGTGCTCGCCATGATCTGCGATTTCACGAATGTCTTTGTCGAGGGCACGTCAGGTTCGGAATCCGACGTGAAGGCGTCACTGATGGAGTTGGTCGGCGGCCTGAAGCGCCGCGTGGCGATCGGGTGCTTCGCCAGCAACGTCGCGCGTCTGCAGACGATTGCCGAAGTCGCCATGGTCCACGATCGGCAGGTCGCTCTGATCGGGCGTTCGCTGTGGCGAATGAATGAGGCTGCACGGGAGAATGGGTATTTGGCCGATCTGCCGGATTTCATTACCGAGCATGACATCGGCTATTTTCCACCCGAAAAGATCTTGATGATCTGCACGGGGAGCCAGGGCGAGCCAAGATCGGCCTTGGCGAGGATTGCCCGTCGCGAGCACCCGAACGTCACGCTGGAACCCGGGGATGCCGTGGTGTTTTCCTCGCGAGTTATCCCCGGGAACGAGAAGGCGATTTCGCGGCTGCAGAACGAGTTGACCCTCGCGGGGATCGAGGTGATCACGGACGCCGATGCGGATATACATGTGTCTGGCCACCCCGCCAGAGCCGAACTGGCCGAGATGTATCAATGGGTTCGGCCGCAGATTGCCGTTCCGGTGCATGGCGAGGCGAGGCACATCAAGGAGCACGTCGCATTCGCGAAGCAGTGCCAGGTTCCACAGGCGGTTGCAGCATCCAATGGCACGGTCATCCGCCTGGCACCTGGGCCCGCCGAGATCATCGGTATCGTCGGGTCCGGCCGCCTTGGTCTCGACGGCAAAGCCCTGGTGCCGATGAGTAGCGAGGCAGTCCGGCATCGACATCGTCTTAGCGTCAACGGCGTGGTCTTGGTGTCGATTGTGCTGAACAAGTCGGGCGAGCTCTTGGCGGACCCGCAGGTTACCCTCGAAGGTCTCCTGGACGGAGACGAAGCCGCAGCTGCGGCGAGAAACATGTCGGATGCAGCTGCCGATGCCGTCGAGGCATTGTCAGACGCGAAGATCGCGATCGACGCCGACGTCGGCGAGACGGCGCGTCTTGCCGCCCGCCGCTGGTTTCACAAGGCCTATGACAAGAAGCCGATTACCAAGGTACATGTCATTCGCGTTTAGCCGCGCCTGCAGGGCACGTATTGGAGGCATGGCCTTGAAAAGGCAGGCAGTGGGACCAGATTAACGGAGTTGCGTGAACCATTGACTGCGCCCGCTTCTGTGGTGTTGCCCACGCCGCTCCATCGAATGTGAACGGCCGGGGCCAGGTTAAGTGCTATCCTTCCACCATTGTTCACAATTGTTAACCGGCCGCCATGTCGAAGTGCCTGTATCTTCCAAGTCGATTGCTGTCCGCGCTTCGTTCCGTGGTCGTCGCCTCGGTTGCTTCCATTTCTGCGATTTCACCGGCCATCGCCGACGTTGCAATCAGCCGCCGGGACTGTGACCGACTTATGTCCTACCGCCAACCGGCGGGCGTGGAGTACCAACCGGGCGTCGACGCGCATGGCAAGCCCGTAGCTCCCGCGGATGTCGGTGGGGGGACCCAACTCGAACTGCCGGATACGATCGTGATCCCGATCGAAGTGCTGCTTCAGGACCGCTTTCACCTTCCGGCAAACTCCGTGCTCTGGGAGGGCAAGGCGCAGGTCGGAACTGTTGTCGTCCAGGGCGACCAGATCTACTACAACGGTCAGCCGCTTCAGGATTCCGAGGCCGCGGCGCTGGCGGCGATCTGCCATGAGCAGAAGGCCGGGCAGTAAAGCCTGGAAAAAGGCGACCGTGGACAGTCCAAGCGGCATTGCCTAAAGTCCCGCGGCCCGCGATTTTGGGGCTGAATTTATCTGATCCCGAGGCAAAATGCGCTCTTCACAGTTCTTCATGCCGACGCTGCGGGAAAATCCCACGGAGGCCCAGATCGTCTCGCACCGCCTGATGCTTCGCGCGGGGATGATCCGCCAGGCCAGTGCAGGTATTTATTCCTGGCTGCCGCTGGGCTTTCGAGTCCTGAAAAAGATCGAACAGATCGTGCGCGAAGAACAGGACCGGGCGGGATGCCAAGAACTGCTGATGCCAACCATCCAGTCGGCAGATCTCTGGCGCGAATCCGGGCGGTATGAGGCCTATGGCAAGGAGATGCTGCGCATTCAGGATCGGCATGACCGGGAAATGCTGTATGGGCCGACCAACGAGGAACTCATCACGGATATCTTCCGCAATTCGGTGAAGAGCTATCGTGAACTGCCCCGCTTGCTCTACCACATTCAGTGGAAGTTCCGCGACGAGGTGCGCCCACGATTTCGGGGTCATGCGCGGCCGCGAATTCCTGATGAAGGACGCGTATTCCTTCGATCTCGACTTTGCCGGCGCGAAACGCGCCTACAACAAGATGTTTGTCGCCTACTTGCGTACCTTCGCGCGCATGGGGCTCAAGGCGATACCTATGGCAGCGGATACAGGGCCGATCGGCGGAGACCTGAGCCATGAATTCATCATTCTCGCGGATACCGGCGAGAGTCAGGTGTTCTGCGACAAGAGCTTCATCGAACGTGATGTCCTGTCGATGGATATCGACTACGACGCGGACCTGGAGCCGATCGTGAAGGCCTGGACGACCGACTACGCGGCAACAGACGAAAAGCACGACCCCGCGGCATTTTCCAAGATCGGAACTGATCGACGCCTGGAAGCGCGCGGCATTGAAGTCGGGCATATCTTCTATTTCGGCACCAAGTATTCCGAGCCGCTGAAAGCTCAAGTGCAGACGCAGGATGGACAATCGACTTCCATCCACATGGGCTCCTACGGCATTGGTGTCTCGCGCCTGGTAGGGGCCATCATCGAAGCCAGTCATGACGATAACGGAATCGTCTGGCCGGAAAGCGTCGCCCCATTCAAGGTTGGCATTGTGAACCTGAAAGCTGCCGACGCAGCCTGTAGCAACTTGTGCGAGAACCTGTACGCAAGATTGCAGTCGGCCGGCGTCGAGGTTCTTTACGACGACAGGGACCTGCGCGCTGGCGAGAAGTTCGCCGAGATGGACCTGATCGGGCTGCCCTGGCAGATCGTCGTCGGTCCGCGCGGGGCGGCCAAGGGCGAGGTCGAGGTGAAACGGCGCGCGGGCGGCGATAAGCAGGAAATGTCTGTCGAAGCGGCGCTCAAGCGGATCCTGGCATGATCTTCAATGCCTTCGAACGCATGGTGGCGATGCGCTATCTGCGCGCGCGCCGACAGGAAGGTTTCGTCTCGGTTATTGCCCTGTTCTCCCTCCTGGGCATTGGTCTCGGCGTTGCGACGCTGATCGTTGTGATGTCGGTGATGAATGGTTTCCGCGCAGAGCTGCTGAACCGGATTCTCGGGTTCAATGCGCATCTTACCGTCCAGTCGATCGAAGGGCCGATGCCGGACTTCGAGGCCGTTACCGAGAAATTGCGCGGCATTGACGGCGTCGAATCGGCGACACCGATCGTCAACGGCCAGGTCTTCGTCAGCAGCCACGGCGGCGGTGCTGGCGCGATCGTCAAGGGCATTCGCATCGCCGACCTCCAGGCCAGAACCCTGATATCGACCCACATTGTTGAAGGCGCATTGGCCGAGTTCAATGGCGAGGATGCGGCGATCATGGGCGCGCGACTGGCCGAGAACCTCGGCCTCCACCTTGGCAGCGAGTTCCAGGTGATCTCCCCGCAGTTCACCACCACGATCGGCGGCGCCATGCCGCGGATCAAGACCTATCGATTGGCGGCCACGTTCGATGTCGGCATGTACCAGTATGACAACGGCATCATTTTCGTGCCGCTGGAAGCGGCCCAGGTGTTTTTTCGAACCAAGGGCGCAGCCACCGAAATCGAAGTCATGGCGAAGGATTCGAATCAGGTGGCCGCGCTGAAGAAGCAGGTGCAGCAGGTCTTCGCGCCGCCGCGGTTCCGGATTGGCGACTGGGAGCAGGCGAACAGCGACTTTTTCACTGCGGTCGAAGTCGAGCGCAACGTCATGTTCCTGATCCTGACGCTGATCATCGTCGTCGCGGCGTTCAACATCATCTCCGGCCAGATCATGCTGGTGAAGGACAAGGGCAGGAACATCGCCATCATGCGGACGATGGGAGCAACGCGCGGCTCGATCCTCAGGATCTTCCTTCTGTCCGGTGCCAGCATCGGCGTCATCGGGACGCTTGGCGGATGCATTCTTGGCGTCGCCTTCTCGCTGAATATCGACACCATCCAACAGTTCCTGGAATTCGTGTTCAAGGTGGATCTGTTCAACCCGGTGATCTACTTCCTGTCGAAGCTCCCGGCGATCGTCGATCCCCTGGAAGTGGTGCTGATCTCCGCGATGTCGCTGGTTCTTACGCTCCTGGCCTCGATCTATCCGGCGTGGCGGGCAGCACGGCTGGATCCGGTGGAGGCGCTGCGCTATGAGTGACGCCCCGATCCTCGAGCTGAGACACATCCGCCAGAGCTTCCCGCAGGCCGACGGTCAACTTGAGGTGATACGGGCCGCCGACCTGACACTGGAACGCGGGGAGATGGTGGCATTGATCGGCCCTTCTGGTTCCGGAAAGTCGACATTGCTGCATATCGCTGGAATGCTGGAGAAGCCGGTTGCCGGTGAGATCCGCATCGACGGCCAGAGCAGTCTTGGCCTCTCCGACGACCATCGCACCGAGCTGCGGCGCAGCACCATGGGCTTCGTCTACCAGTATCATCATCTGCTGCCGGAATTCAGCGCGATTGAGAATGTCGTTATTCCGCAGATGATCGCCGGAAAATCCCGCGCCGAGGCGATCCCGCACGCCGCTGCCTTGCTGGAAAAGGTGGGGCTCGGGAAGCGGCTGCAGCACCGGCCGGCAAAGCTCTCCGGTGGCGAGCAGCAGCGCGTTGCGATCGCGCGTGCCCTGGCGAACGAGCCGCGTATCATCCTGGCGGACGAGCCGACCGGCAATCTCGATACCCATACGGCGGATACGGTGTTCCTTCTCCTGAAGGATCTGGTGAAGGATTTCGGCGTTGCCGCGCTGATTGCCACACATAACATTGAGATCGCAAAGCGCATGGACCGGGTGATCACGCTGCGCGATGGGGTGTTGGAGCCCCTATGAACCGGAGATAGGCGGCGCCTCACGCCTCTCGACGGGCTGAAGTGGTGCCGCAACCGTCCTACCGGACTTGGGTCGCGGTCCTGACCATTTCCTGCCTCTGTCATCGAGTTTTCACGGGAGTGCAAGGTTCGGGACATGCTGGAGTGCAATCATCCCGCCTGGGGGTGAGGTGCATTTCAGGAGGTCATCATGTTCCTGGGCAGAATTGACCCGTCAACCCACTTAGGGAAACACGCGCGCCACCCCGGATCTGCACCGGCTGCAGATCTGATGGATCTCATCCAGATGCGGCGAAACCGCAGCCTGGACAGGAACTGGGAACCCCGAGGCGGCAAGATTGAGCCTTCGGAGTTCTTCGGTGCTCCCAAGGCGAAATCGGCCGGCGAGTACCGGGACGATGACCTGATCGCGGTCCTGACTCTGGGCGACGAATACATGGTCTTCGTGACCGACGACGGCGCCGATGCCTTCCTGTTCCGGATTATCGTTGACGTCGGCGGGATATCGGGTGTCTTGACGGGCAACCAACCCTGCGCCGGCGAATTGTCGGTGGCGCGCTTTGCGGCGAATGGAGTGATGTCTTGGATGCCGCTGCCGCGGGCAATCCGCTCGACCATTCCGCAGACTGCTGCAGAGATGGGTGCCACGGTGCTGGGGCCAGTCACGCGCACTGAGGTGTGCGACGGCGCCCAATCGCTTTGCCTGATCCTGCAGTCTGGCTGCCGGGGAGCCGAGCAGGCATTCGGGCCAGTTTGTTTGAATCTGCACCCGCCGCGTATCGGTGACAGCTTGCTTTGGCATTCACGGCGCTACATCTGGAATGCAGGCGATCCTTCGTCGGCCGGCCGCCTGGGCGGCCTGGCGGTGAACGACAATGGGGAAGTTCCCGGAACCGGATCGCCATTGGATCTCTGAGCTTCCGCTTCTTCCTGCTCTCCGAGAGGCATTTCCCCCACGTTCAAAGCCTCCGGCTCCTCGCCCTCTGCCACTGCATTGGCAGAGGGCGTTTTTTTGATGCTACGACGAACGGATGCTATGTCCGGTGCAAGCCGATCGAAGATGCAGGGGGCAATGTGCAGCAGTCGCCCCCGCTTATCCTAGCGGATGTAGGGATCCAGCACCGGCAAGCTGACGATGACCGAGGCGGCTATCAGGCCGACGGCAATCCGGCGGAACAGCTTCGGATCGGCGCGGCCGAAATAGCGGCTGCCGAGGACCAGGCCGATGGCGTAGCCCGGCATGATGGTGACCAGGACCGGCAGGAGGTCGCGCCCGAAGATCCCGCCGACCGCATAGGATATGGTCGCCGCCACCGTAGTGATCCCGAAGAACACGAAGATGTTCGATCTGATGATCGTAGGAGCGGCGGGGCCGGAAATCCACAGCGCCACGACAGGCGGGCCGGACAGCTGGATCAGGCCGGAGAGCAGCCCGGCCATGCCGCCAACCAGGAGCGAGGTGCCGACCGGCGGAACGTCGCGGTATCGCCAGCCGGACAGGAGCAGCGCCAGCAGGGCCACGATCAGCGGCGCCATCGCCCAGCGGATCGGCGTTGGATCGATCGAGCGCAGGAAATAGGCACCGACCGGGATGGCGATCACCGCCCCGAGGGCCACCGGCAGGACCGTGCGCGGTTCGCATCGGCGCACGGCGCCGGCGAGATAGGGAAGGGTGAGGAGTCCATCGGCGACCAGGATGGCACTGGCACCGATTCGCGGGCCGAAAAACGCGCTGACGAAGGGAATCAGGATCATGCCGGCGCCAAACCCGGCGAACCCGCGCACCGCGCCGGCCAGCAGGGCGATGAGGGCGATGGCCAGGGTCTGGCCGCTCAGCGTCGGAAATAGTCCTGTCAAGCCGGGAACTTTCGCATGGGGGCCGAGGCCGACTGGTGCAATTCATAGCGCAATCGGCTTACTATCGCATCCGTAAACGGCTTCCGTCGGGTCCAATGCCTCACGCCGACTTCGTCCACCTGCGCGTCCACTCGGCATACTCGCTGTCGGAAGGCGCGATCAAGTGCAAGCAGCTCGTCGAGCTGGCCAAGCGCAATGACATGCCGGCCGTGGCGGTCACCGATACCGGCAACCTGTTCGGGGTGATGGAATTCGCCGCCTATGCCAAGGATGTCGGATTGCAGCCGATCGTCGGCTGTCTTCTCGGCATCACCCGGCCCGACCAGGAACCGCATGCGATCAAGCAGGCGCCGCCGGACCGGTTGCTGCTGCTGGCGCAGAACGACGCCGGCTATCGAAACCTGATGAAGCTCTCGTCCATGGCCTTTCTGGAGAGCGATCCGGGAAGCCAGCCGCAGGTCACCCTGGATCGCCTTGCCGCCCACGCCGCGGGGCTGATCGCCCTCTCCGGCGGGCCTGCGGGACAGGTCGGGCGCCTGCTGGGTGACGGCCAGGCGGAGGCGGCGGAGGCGGCCCTGGTGCATCTGTCCGGGCTCTTCCCGGGGCGGCTCTATGTCGAGATCATGCGGCATGGTCTCGATCAGGAAAATCGCATCGAAGAGCCCTTGATCGACCTCGCCTTTCGTCTCGACCTCCCTCTCGTGGCGACCAATGACGTCTTCTTCTCCGACGAAGGCATGTATCTCGCCCATGATGCCCTGTTGTGCATTGCCAACGGTGCCTATGTGAGCGAGACCGAACGACGTCGGGTCACCCGCGAGCATCGCTTCAAGTCCGGGCGGGAGATGCGCGAGCTGTTCGCCGATCTCCCTGAAGCACTCGCCAATACGCTGGTCATCGCCCGGCGCTGCGCCTTCATGCCGCCCAGCCGCAAGCCGATCCTGCCGCCGTTCTCCGACGGCAAGAGCGAGGACGAACTGCTGCGCGAAAAGGCCAGGGCGGGGTTGGAGGCGCGCCTGACCTCGATCGGCGCATCGGAAGAGTCCGCAAGGCACTACCGCGACCGGCTGGACTTCGAGCTCGGTGTCATCATCCAGATGGGGTTTCCCGGCTACTTCCTGATCGTCGCCGATTTCATTCAATGGGCCAAGGCCCAGGGCATACCGGTTGGGCCTGGGCGCGGTTCGGGTGCCGGTTCCGTGGTCGCCTGGTCGCTGACGATCACCGATCTCGACCCGCTGCGCTGGGGGCTGCTGTTCGAGCGGTTCCTCAATCCGGAACGCGTTTCCATGCCGGATTTCGACATCGATTTCTGCCAGGACCGCCGTGACGAGGTCATCCGCTACGTCCAGCAGCGCTATGGCCGCGATCGGGTGGCGCAGATCATCACCTTTGGAAAACTGCAGGCCCGGGCAGCGGTACGCGATGTCGGCCGGGTGCTGCAGATGCCCTATGGCCAGGTCGACAAGATCTCAAAGCTCATTCCGAACAATCCCGCCAATCCGGTAACCCTGAAGGACGCAATTGCCGGTGAACCGCAGCTCAAGCAGCAGATCGAGGACGATCCCGCCGTCGCCCGGCTGATGGAGGTGGCGCAGAAGCTGGAAGGGCTCTACCGCCACGCCTCGACCCATGCCGCCGGCGTGGTGATTGGCGACCGTCCGCTGGACGAGCTCGTACCACTCTACCGCGATCCCCGCTCGGACATGCCGGTGACGCAGTTCAACATGAAGGAGGTGGAAAAGGCCGGTCTGGTCAAGTTCGACTTCCTCGGACTGAAGACCCTTACGGTGCTTGCAACCGCGGTCAAGCTGCTCCGCCGCCGCGGCATCGACCTCGATCTCGACCGCATTCCGCTCGACGATGCGAAGACCTACGAGATGCTCGGCAAGGCAGATTCGACCGGCGTGTTCCAGCTGGAAAGCTCTGGCATGCGCGACGTCCTGAAGAAGCTGAAGGCGGATCGTTTCGAGGACATCATCGCCCTGGTTGCACTTTATCGCCCGGGTCCGATGGACAACATCCCGAGCTTCATCAATCGCAAGCACGGCAAGGAGGAGCCTGACTACCTGCATCCCTCGCTGGAGGGGATCCTGAAGGAAACCTACGGCGTGATGATCTACCAGGAGCAGGTGATGCAGATCGCCCAGGTCCTGGCCGGATATTCGCTCGGCAATGCCGATCTTCTCCGGCGGGCGATGGGCAAGAAAATCAAGGAAGAGATGGAGGCTCAGCGCAAGGACTTCTGCGACGGTGCCGTTGCCCGTGGTGTCGCGGTCGATACCGCCGGAATGATCTTCGACCAGGTGAACAAGTTCGCCGGCTACGGCTTCAACAAGAGCCATGCCGCGGCCTATGCCCTCGTCGCCTATCAGACCGCGTGGCTGAAGGCGAATCATCCGGTGGAGTTCTTTGCCGCGTCGATGACCTACGACATGGGAAATGTCGACAAGCTCAACCTGTTTCGCCAGGAGCTTGTACGGCTGGGCATCAAGCTGCTGCCGCCGGACATCAACAGATCGGAACCGACCTTCGCGGTTGAGGCTCTGCCCGATGGCGGCCTCGCGGTCCGCTATGCCTTCGCTGCCATCAAGAACGTCGGCTTCGGCCCGGTCGAGGCGATGGTGAAGGCCCGGGAGGCGGGCGGCCAGTTCACGTCGCTGGCGGATCTGTGCGAGCGCATCGACCCCAAGGGATTGAACAAGCGGCAGCTCGAGAACCTTGTTCTCGCCGGCGCCTTCGACAGCCTGAATCCCAACCGCCATCAGGTCCACGAGGCGGTCGAGCAGATGCTGCGCCAGGCCAATGCGGCCTACGAAGCGCGCGGAAGTTCCCAGAACAATCTCTTCGGCGATGCCGCAAGCGTTACGCTCAGCCTGCCTGCGGTGCCCGAATGGCCGGCCATGGAGCGGCTGCAGCAGGAATTCAACGCCATCGGATTCTATCTGTCGGCGCACCCGCTCGACGCCTATGGCGCCAGCCTGAAGCGGCTGGATGTGGTGCCCTATGCGGATCTGGCCGGCTATCTGCGGTCCCGCGGCACCAGTCGGGCCAGGGTCGCCGGGATCGTTGTCGGCAAACAGGAGCGCACGTCGCAGAAGGGCAATCGCTTCGCCTTCATCCAGCTCACCGACGCCTCGGGCATGTTCGAGGCAACCATTTTTTCCGAACGGCTCGCGGCCGCCCGCGAGCATCTCGAGCCCGGCCGGGCCCTGCTGCTTTCGGTCGATGTCCGGGCCGAGGAGGATAGCCTGCGGTTGATGGTGAACGACGTCACCAGCCTCGATCACGCCGTCGCCACCACCGCGGCCGGGCTGCGGATATTCCTGCGCGATCCCGATCCCATCGGCAGCATCAAGCAGATCCTCGACCGGGCGGCAAAGGGCAAGGGCCGGGTGCAGATCTCCCTGGATCTGACCGATATGGGCTGGGAGACCGAACTGAGCCTTCCGGGGCGCTATGCCATTTCGCCGGCGGTGCGGGGGGCGATCAAGTCGGTGCCCGGCATCGTCGAGATTCAGGATACATGATAATATATTGAAATATAATGAGTATTTGTATGGCGCCCGAAGACGCGTCGAGTTGTGTCACGGCTTTTTCCCTTGTTTTTCCGTGGGAAGCCCGTTAGTAATCCGCCGCTTGAAATCGCATGCGGGTTCGCGCGTCGGCGGGGAGAAATCCTGTCGAAGCCGCTCCGGTGCCGGGTCCGCCCACGGGATGTACCCGACCACTCAACCCGCAGAGGCTTAACCGGAAAAGGACGTTAAATCATGGCTTTGCCAAACTTCTCCATGCGCCAGCTGCTCGAAGCTGGTGTGCATTTCGGACATCACACCCGTCGTTGGAACCCGAAGATGGCGCCCTTCCTCTTCGGCGTGCGCAATGGAATCCATATCATCGATCTTGAGCAGACCGTGCCGATGCTGGACGGCGCCGTGAAGGCCGTGCGCGACGTGGCCGCCGCCGGTGGCCGCGTCCTGTTCGTCGGCACCAAGCGGGCCGCCTCCGACAAGGTCGCTGAAGCTGCCAAGCGCTGCGGGCAGTATTACGTCAACCATCGCTGGCTGGGTGGCATGCTCTCGAACTGGAAGACCATCTCCGGCTCGATCAAGCGCCTGCGCGAAGTCGACGAGAAGCTGGAAGGCGGCAGCGCCGTCGGCCTGACCAAGAAGGAACTCCTGATGATGACCCGCGACCGCGACAAGCTGGAGCGTGCGCTGGGCGGCATCAAGGACATGGGCGGCCAGCCGGACATCCTGGTGGTGATCGACACCAACAAGGAATCGATCGCCATCAAGGAAGCGAACAAGCTGAACATCCCGGTGGTTGCCATCGTCGACAGCAACTCGTCGCCGGACGGAGTCACCTACCCGGTCCCGGGCAATGACGATGCGATCCGCGCCATCCAGCTGTACTGCGACCTGTTCTCCGGTGCCGTCCTCGACGGCCTGCAGCAGGAAGCGATCACCAGTGGCAAGGATATCGGCGAAGCCGAGGAACTGCCGGCCGAGCAGCTGCCGGTGGCGGATGCCGGCGAAGCCCCGGCTGCGGCTTCGGCCTGAGCCTGATGGATTGCCGAGTGGGGCGCCGGGCGGCAACGCCGCGGGCCCCATTCGTCTATCCGACGCATTGTATGCATTGAACGCGAAAGGATCATTACATGGCCGAAATCACTGCTGCGCTCGTCAAGGAGCTGCGCGAGATCACCGGCGCCGGCATGATGGATTGCAAGAAGGCGTTGACCGAGAACAGCGGGAATCTCGAATCCTCGGTGGACTGGCTGCGCAAGAAGGGCCTGGCTGCCGCTGCCAAGAAGGCCGGGCGCGTCGCTGCTGAGGGTCTGGTGGGCATTGCCGCCGAAGGCACCAAGGGCGCCCTGATCGAAGTGAATTCCGAAACCGATTTCGTCGCCCGGAACGACCAGTTCCAGGCCTTTGTCGGGGCGGTCGCCAAGCTGGCTCTGACGGCTGGTGACATCGAGGCGATCAAGGCCGTGAAGTTTCCCGGCGAGAGCCTGACTGTCGCCGAAAAGCTGACACAATTGGTCGCCACTATCGGCGAGAACATGAACCTGCGTCGCATGGCGGCGCTGTCGGTCTCGAAGGGAGTCGTCGCCACCTACATGCACAATGCCGCAGCCCCCAACATGGGCAAGATCGGCGTGCTCGTCGCGCTTGAATCGACTGGCCCCGCCGACAAGCTGGCAGCACTCGGCAAGCAGCTCGCCATGCATGTCGCCGCGGCGAACCCGCAGTCGGTGACGATCGATGCCGTCGATCCCGCGCAGCTTGAGCGCGAGCGGGCGGTACTGGCGGATCAGGCGCGCGCGTCGGGCAAGCCTGAGGAGATCATCGGCAAGATGGTCGAGGGACGCCTGCGCAAGTATTACGAAGACGTGGTGCTGCTCGAGCAGCTCTATGCGATCGACGGCGAAAGCCGGGTGAAGCAGGTGATCGAGAAGGCCTCCAAGGAGTTTGGGGCGCCGGTGAAGATTGCCGGCTTCGTGCGCATGGCCCTGGGCGAAGGCATCCAGAAGGAAGAGAAGGACTTTGCGGCGGAAGTCGCTGCCGCCGCCCAGGTGAGCGCCTGATTTCCGCTGCCGGGGCCGTCGCGGACGGTCGCGGGGGAGACGGGGCTTGGTGTATAAGAATCCGGGCGGGGGCCTGAGTCGGTCCCCGTTTCGGGCATAACCGGTCTTTGACAGGAGGAACGCGATGGGAAAGCCGAGCACCCCCGGGCTGCTCTACAAGCGGGTCCTCCTGAAGATTTCCGGCGAAGCCCTGATGGGGAGCCGCGAGTTCGGCCTGGACCCGGCGACGGTTACCCGGGTCGCCCAGGAGGTCAAGCAGGCACACGAACTCGGCGTCGAATGCTGCCTGGTGATTGGCGGCGGCAATATCTTCCGTGGCATTGCCGGGGCCAGCCAAGGGATGCAGCGCGCCTCGGCCGACTACATGGGCATGCTGGCCACGGTGATGAACGCCTTGGCGATGCAGAACGCGCTCGAGCAGGTTGGCGTCGATACCCGGGTCCAGTCCGCAATCCCGATGCAGTCGATCTGCGAGCCCTATATCCGGCGGCGTGCCACCCGCCATCTGGAAAAAGGCCGGGTGGTGATTTTCGCCGGCGGCACTGGCAATCCCTACTTCACGACCGATACCGCTGCGGCGCTGCGGGCCTCCGAAATGGGCTGTCAGGTCCTGCTCAAGGGCACCAAGGTCGATGGCGTCTATAGTGCCGATCCCAAGTTCAACCCGAACGCCGAACGCTACAGCCAATTGTCCCATCATGATGTCCTGTCGCGGGACCTCAAGGTGATGGATGCGGCGGCAATCTCGCTGGCGCGGGAAAACGGCATTCCGATCATCATTTTCTCGATTCACACACCGGGCATGTTTGCCCAGGTCATGAAGGGCGCTGGGCGTTACACGCTGATCGGCGATAAACTGGAAAGGATCGCGAGCTGAACCGCGAACCGGGAACTGGGGGCAGGCAATGGCCGACGCAAGACTGAATGAATACAGCCGGCGCATGGATGGCGCCTTGGAGGCTCTGCGCAAGGAATTCGGCGGCCTGCGGACCGGCCGCGCCTCGGCGAGCCTGCTGGAGCCGGTACAGGTCTCGGCCTATGGCAGCAACATGCCGTTGAACCAGGTCGGAACCGTGAACGTTCCGGAACCCCGGATGATCACCGTCCAGGTCTGGGATCGCGGGCTGGTCGGCGCCGTCGAGAAGGCCATCCGCGACGCCGGCCTCGGGCTCAACCCGGCGAGCGACGGCAATACCGTGCGCGTGCCGATCCCGGAACTCAGCCAGGATCGGCGCCAGGAACTCAGCAAGATCGCCCACAAATACGCCGAGCAGGCCAGGGTCGCAGTGCGCAATGTCCGCCGCGACGGCATGGATTTCCTGAAGAAGCAGGAAAAGGACGGCAAGATCACCGAGGACGAGCATCGCGTACTCAGCGACCAGATGCAGAAGCTCACGGACGAGCATGTGAAGAAGGTCGATGACGCGCTGGCCGGAAAAGAGAAAGAAATTCTGCAGGTTTGATGTGAGCCAGCGCCAGATTACTCCCGCCGTCCTGAAGGCCGAGGCCGAAGATGCGGCCAATGCCAACGGTGGACAGACCCCGCGCCATATCGCCATCATCATGGATGGCAACGGCCGTTGGGCGAACGCGCGCGGACTGCCCCGCAGCGTCGGGCACAATCATGGCGCCGAAGCCGTCAGGCGCACGGTCAAGGCGGCGGCCGCGGAAGGCGTCCGCTATCTGACCCTGTTCGGCTTCTCCTCCGAGAACTGGAAACGCCCTAAGGCCGAGGTCAACGACCTGATGGGCCTGCTGCGCTTCTATCTGCGGCGCGAGATCGATGAATTGGACCGCAACGGTGTTCGGCTCAAGGTGATCGGCGAACGCGCGCGCCTGGGGGGCGATATCATGCGCCTGATCGAGGAGAGCGAGGCCCGTACGGCGGAAAATACCAAGCTTTGCCTCACCATCGCGCTGAGCTATGGCGGGCGGGCCGAGCTGGTCGACGCCGCGCGGCGCGCGATGCAGGCCGCGCTGTCGGACGGGCTGACCCCGGCGGAGCTGACGGAAGAACGGTTCAGCGGCCTGCTGTCGACAGCCGAAACCCCCGACCCGGATCTGCTGATCCGGACCAGCGGCGAGAAGCGCATCAGCAATTTCCTGCTCTGGCAGTGCGCCTACGCCGAATTCGTCTTTATCGACAAGCATTGGCCGGATTTCGGCGCCGGCGACCTGAAGGCTGCGATCGAGGAGTTCCGCGGCCGCACGAGGCGATATGGCGCCGCCGGCTGACGCGGCCCCGGACAGGTCAAAGGCTGGCCCATCTTCCCTCCAGAAGCGCGTCCTCTCTGCCACCGTCCTCATCCCCTTCGTCCTGATCGAGATCTATCTCGGGCATCCCTATTGGGACCTGCTGGTGGCGGTGTTTGGCGGCCTGATGGCCTGGGAATGGGCCCGCATCTGCGGCCGGCGGAGCAATCCGGCCGACCCGGCCCCGGGCGCGCGGCTGGCCGCAAGCGCCATCGCCCCGGAGGGCCTGGTTTCGATTGCCGCCGCCGTTGTCGCCATCGCCCTGGAGAGCTTTCCCGAGCTGGCGCCGGCCCTGCCGCGCGGCTGGCCGCTGATTGTGGCAGGGGCGGTGGCCAGCACGGCAGCCGCCCTCCCGCGCCACGGCCTGCGGGCCGTCTGGTTCGGCCTGGGGACCCTTTATGTGACGACACCCTGTATCGCCATCCTCTGGATCCGGGCGGAGCCGGAAGCGGGTCTGGCGACCATGATCTGGATGTTGGCCATCGTCATCGCCGCCGATACCGGGGCCTACGCCGCCGGCCGCACCATCGGCGGACCGAAGCTGGCACCGCGAATCAGCCCCAGCAAGACCTGGGCGGGCCTGGGCGGCGCGGTGATTTCCGCCGGATTCGTCGGCTTTGTCACCGCAATTTGGCTGGATCGTCCGGTGTTCTGGTGGCTGGCGCTGGCCAGCGGCGCCCTGGCGGTGGCCGAACAGGTCGGCGATCTTGCGGAATCCGCCTTCAAACGCCGCTTTGGCGTGAAGGACAGCAGCCATATAATCCCCGGGCATGGCGGGGTTCTGGACCGCGTCGACGGCCTCCTGGCCGTCACCGTCATTGTCGCCGGACTGGGTTACCTGATGGGGAGCAGCGTCTTGAAATGGCTGTGATTGAAGCCAAGAATGCCGGCCAGCAGCGGCCTGGCGAAGCGGCGCCCCGTCGCCTGACGATCCTCGGCTCTACCGGATCGGTCGGCTGCAACACCATCGACGTCGCCATGCGGCATCCGACGGCCTACCGGATCGAGGCGTTGACCGCCCATGGCAATATCGACCGGCTGATCGAGCAGGCCTTGGAGCTCAAGCCCAAGCTGGCGGTGATCGGCGACGAGACGCATTACGCAAAGCTGAAATCGGCCCTCGCCGGGAGCGGCGTCGAGGCCGCCGCCGGGCGCGCGGCGGTCATCGAGGCGGCCTGCCGGCCGGCGGAATGGGTCATGTCGTCCATTGTCGGCGCTGCCGGACTGGAGCCGACCCTGGCGGCGGTCCGCCGCGGCGCCATCATCGGCCTTGCCAACAAGGAGACCCTGGTCTGTGCCGGCAGCTTCGTGATGCGGGAAGTGGCCAAGCACGGTGCCGTCATGCTGCCGGTGGATTCCGAGCACAGCGCGATCTTCCAGGTCTTCGACTTCGACAAGGTGGCGGCGATTGAGAAGATCATCCTGACGGCCTCGGGCGGCCCGTTCCGGACCAGATCCTTGGCCGAAATGGAGACCATGACCCCGGCCCAGGCGGTTGCCCATCCCAACTGGTCGATGGGGGCGAAAATCTCGGTCGATTCGGCCAGCATGATGAACAAGGGCCTGGAACTCATCGAGGCCTATCACCTCTTCGGCCTGCCGGAGACCCGGATCGAGATCCTGGTCCACCCGCAATCCGTCATACACAGCATGGTCGCCTATACCGACGGCTCGGTCCTGGCCCAGCTCGGCAGCCCGGATATGCGGACGCCGATCGCCTATGCCCTTGGCTGGCCGCAGCGGATCGACGCGCCATCAGCCCGCCTGGACTTCGCCAAGGTCGCCCAGCTGACCTTTGAAGCTCCTGATCCGGAACGATTTCCAGCCCTCCGCATCGCCCGGCAGGCCTTGCAGCGCGGCGGCCGGTCGCCGACCGTCCTGAACGCGGCCAATGAGGTCGCGGTCGCGGCCTTCCTGGCCGGCGGGATCCGCTTCACCGACATCGCCCGGGTGGTAGAGACGGTGATCGACCGGATCCCCGCGGGCGAATTGACCAACATCGAGGACGTGCTCGAGACTGACCGGGAAGCACGCCGCCTGGCAGATGCGGAAGTGGCGGCGCGAAAACGCAACGTTGTCAACTAAAACATTGAGTTATGGCCCTTTTCAGGGCTTTGGCGACTCCCCGGTTTATGCTAGACAAGCCACATCGGCGGGCCCTGCGGCTCTGGCCGTTAACTTCGTCCCTGGGCCGATCTGATGGATTTCCTCGCCGAAATCTCCCATTACGGGTTCTGGTTCATCGTGGTGCTGACCGTTCTGGTCTTTGTCCATGAAATGGGCCATTTCGCCATTGCGCGGCTCTGCGGGGTGCGCGTTGAGGTGTTTTCCATCGGCTTCGGCCCGGAGATGCTCGGTTACACCGACCGCCACGGGACCCGGTGGAAGGTCAGCTGGCTGCCGCTTGGCGGCTACGTGAAGATGTTCGGCCAGGAGGACAACGCCATAGAGGGCGAGGCGGCCAAACCGATGACCGCAGCCGAGCGGGCGGTGTCCTTCAAGGAAAAGAGCGTCGGGCGCCGGGCAGCCATCGTCGTGGCCGGGCCGCTGGCGAATTACGTCTTTGCGATCATCGTCTTAGCCGTTCTTTACGCAACCATCGGCCGGCCGTTTTCAGCGCCGGTGATCAACGAGCTGGTGGAAGGCTCAGCGGCGGCTGAGGCCGGGCTGCTCCCCGGCGACCGGGTGGTCGAGATCAACGGCACCCGCATCGAGCATTTCGAAGACATCCAGGACATCATGCAGCTCAACCTGGACCAGCCCATGGCGCTGGTGATCCAGCGCGGCGACCAGCAGCTCACCATGGATGTCCATCCCAAGATCGTCGAGGAGAAGGATATATTCGGCGATACCCTGAAGGTCGGTCGCCTGGGCATTCGCGGCGGCAAGCCCGGTGAAATGACCAGACTCGGCAGCGGCGAGTCGCTGGTGGCAGCCGTCCAGGAGGCCTATCGGGTCTCCGCCGGCATCTTGACCGGCGTCAAGCAGATGGTCACCGGCGTGCGGTCCACCGACGAGCTCGGCGGCGTCCTCAGGATCGCCAAGATGTCCGGCGACGTCGCGCAGTTCGGCTTCCTCTCGCTGGTCAACCTGGCCGTGCTGCTGTCGATAAATCTCGGCCTGATCAACCTGTTTCCCGTGCCATTGCTCGATGGCGGCCACCTCGCGTTCTATGCGGTCGAAGCAGTCAGCGGTCGCCCGCTGAACGGGCGGGCGCAGGAATGGGGATTGAAGATCGGCCTCGCCCTCGTCCTCAGCCTGATGCTGTTCGCAACCTGGAATGACTTGGTTTATTTGAAGGTTTTCGACTACATTAGAGCGCTTTTTACCTAACCGGATGCCGCGCAACATGACCGTCTTAAGAAAATTAACGTTTCGACTGGTCTGGGTGGTGGGGCTCTTCTCCGCTGCGCTCGGCATTCCGGCGGCATCCGCCCAGGACAGCATCTCCGGCGGCGACCCGATTCAGCAAATCGTCATCGAAGGCAACCAGCGCATCGAGCCCGAGACCGTCCGGTCCTACATGCAGCTCAACCCCGGCGATCCTTTCGATGCCAAACGCATCGACCGGGCGCTGAAGAACATGTTCGCCACAGGCTTGTTCGCCGACGTTAATTTCCGTCGCGAAGGCGGGGCCCTTATCGTCCAGGTGGTTGAAAATCCGATCATTAACAAACTCGCTTTCGAGGGAAATGATCGGATCGACGACAAGGCGCTGCAGGACGAGGTGTCCCTGAAACCGCGCCAAGTCTATACGCAGACCCGCGTCCAGGCCGACGTCAAGACGATCCTGGACCTCTACCGGCGCAGCGGCAGGTTCGCCGCCACGGTCGAGCCAAAGGTGATCAAGCTCGACCAGAACCGCGTAAACCTCGTCTTCGAGATCAATGAAGGCGACGTCACCGCTGTCGAGCGGATCGATTTCGTCGGCAACAAGGCCTTTTCGGACAACGATCTGCGTGACGAGGTGATCACCCAGGAGAGTGCCTGGTACCGCTTTCTCAGCACCACGGATACCTATGACCCAGACCGCCTAACCGTCGACAAAGAGCAGCTGCGCAAGTTCTATCTGACCGAGGGATACGCCGACTTTCGCGTGATCTCCGCCGTCGCCGAGTTGTCGCCCGACCAGGAGGCGTTCTTCATCACCTTCACGGTGGAAGAGGGTGAGCGGTACAAGCTGGGGAAGGTCGACATACAGACCACGCTGAAGGACCTGGACCCGCTGACGCTGCAAAGCGATCTCAGCACGGAAGAAGGGGACTGGTACGATGCCAGCAAGGTCGATGAGACCGTCCAAGCCCTGAGCGACCGCGTCGGCAGCCTGGGCTATGCCTTCGTCGATGTCCGTCCCCGTATCGATCGCGATGCGGAGAACCATGTCCTCACCCTGACTTATGACATTCAGGAAGGCCCGAAGGTCTATGTCGAGCGGATCGATATTTCCGGCAATGTGCGGACCCAGGACAAGGTCATCCGCCGCGAGTTCCGACTGGCGGAAGGCGATGCGTTCAGCACGTCGAAGCTGAAGCGCACGGAACAGCGTCTGAAAAATCTCAGCTTTTTCGAGTCGGTGGACATCCAGACGGTCCCCAGCGACAGCCCCGACAAGACTGTCATCAAGGTCAAGGTGAAGGAGCAGTCGACGGGCGAGCTCAGCTTCGGCGCCGGGTTCTCGACCTCGGTCGGACCGCTCGGCAACATCGGCTTCCGCGAACGCAACCTGCTCGGCAAGGGCCAGGATCTGCGGGCCAACCTGACCATTTCAGGGAAGCGTTCGGCCATCGACATCAGTTTCACTGATCCGTATTTTCTCGACAAGGATCTGAGCGCCGGCGTCGACGTCTTCCACCGTCGCCTCGATCCCGGAACGAACCGCGAGACCCAGACCGGCATCGGCTTCCGGCTCGGCTACGATCTGTCGGAATACCTGCGCCACACGATCTCGTACCAGTTCCGTGCCGACGAGGTCTATCACATCGACAGCGGCAAGCATGGCGACCGGGCGTCGGAGGTCATCTTCGACGAGAAGGGCTACAACTACTATTCGATTCTCGGCAGCACCTTCAGCTACGACCGGCGCGACAGCGTGCAGGATCCGCGCGATGGATATTATGTGCAGCTCGATACGCGTTTCGCCGGCTTGGGCGGCTCCGTCGAGTATCTGTCGCATACGCTGTCCGGCGGGTACTTCTATCCGGTCACCAAGGATGTGACCATGGGCCTGACCAGCGAAGTCGGCTACATCATGCCGCTGTTCGGCGACTATCTGCACTACCCGGACGGCTTCTTCCTTGGCGGTCCGGACAGCCTTCGCGGATTCAAGGCGCGCGGTGTCGGCCCGCGCGATGAGGCGAACAACAGTCATGCCAACTCGATCGGCGGCCAGTTCCTGTGGGATGGGACATTGCAGGCCACATTCCCGGTGGGCCTGCCCGAGGAGTATGCGATCCGCGGCCGGGTCTTCAGCGACTTCGGTATCCTCACCGGCTACGATGCCAAAAGCGACATCCAGATCCAGGATGACGCGAGCATACGCGCGTCGGTCGGCGCGGGCCTGACCTGGGTTTCTCCCTTCGGCCCTCTGGCGGTGGATTTTGCCGTTCCCGTGCTGGAGGAGAGCCAAGACCGGGAGGAATTCTTCAGCTTCAGCGTCGGAACCTCTTTTTGATAACTCACAGTAGACTGGAACATGACATTGCTCTCTCTTAGACACTTCGCCCTGGCCAGCGTCATCGCGCTCAGCGCGATGGGGCTCAGCGCCGGATTGCAATCGGCTTCCGCTCAAACCGCCCAGCCGGCAGCGATGCCCTTGGTGATCGGCATTCTCGACGGCGATGCCGTCTTGAAGATGTCGGAGACCGGGAAATCGCTGCGCCAACAATACGACCAGAAGGACAAGGCGTTTCAGGCCGATGCTGCCAAGCAGGAGGATTCTCTGCGCGCGCAGATGCAGAACCTGCAGAGCCAGCGCGCCAGCCTGCAGCCGGCGGACTACGAGGCCAAGCAGCAGGGGATCCGGCAGCAGGCGGACAAGCTCCGCAAGGATCTCGTCGCCAAGCGCAAGGCGCTGAATCAGGCGGCGGAGAAGGCACGGTCAATCCTGATCCAGAACGCGCAGAAGGCGCTGCAGGAAGTCGCCCAGCAGAAGGGATTGACGCTGGTCATCGACAAGTCTGCAACGCACCTGAGCGCGCCGGGCTGGGACATCACCAATGACGTCCTGCAGCGCCTGAACAAGGCGCTGCCGGCCCTGAAGATGTAGATCTGGATCGCGGGACGAGGGGGACGATCTGGAATGAACGGCGAGGCGGCAAAGGCGGGGGCGGTGGCCGAGGAACTCACCATGGACGTGAAGGGGATCATGCGGATGATCCCTCATCGCCCGCCATTCCTGCTGATCGATCGTGTCGAGCGCATGGTCAAGGACGTCGGCGCCGTCGGCATCAAGAACGTTTCGATCAACGACGGGTTCTTTGTCGGCCATTTCCCGACCGATCCGGTGATGCCCGGCGTGCTGATCATCGAGGCGATGGCGCAGACCGCGGCGGTGCTCGTGGTGCATACGCTGGGTGCCGCATTCGAGGGCAAGCTGGTCTATTTCATGACCATCGACGATTGCCGATTCCGCCGCCCGGTCGTGCCGGGCGACCAACTGCAGCTGGAAGTCCGCAAGGACCGCCACCGCGGCCCGGTCTGGAAATTCATGGGCGTCGCCAAGGTCGGTGACCTGGTCGTTGCGGAAGCGACCTTTGCCGCGATGATCCGCGACGCCTGACCCGGGAGCAATCTGCATGAGCAATCGACTTCTTCACACGATGATTTGCGTGTTCGACCTCGAGAAGTCGATCGACTTCTACACCCGGCATCTCGGCATGAAGCTGTTGCGCCGGAAGGACTACCCGAGCGGCGAATTCACCCTGGCCTTCGTCGGATACGGCGACGAGGAGTCCAGCACCGTCATCGAACTCACGCACAACTGGGGCCAGAAGACGCCGTACGAGATCGGCTCCGGCTTCGGACACCTGGCAATCGGCGTCACCGACATCTACGGGACCTGCGACAAACTGGGCAAGGAGGGCGTCAAGATTCCCCGTGCACCCGGCCCGATGAAGCACGGCGGATCGGTCATTGCCTTCGTCGAGGATCCCGACGGCTACAAGGTCGAACTGGTCCAACGCTAGCCGTCCAGGACCAGATACCGTCACCGCATCTATCGCTTGCGGGATTTCCCCTTGGCGTCCGGCTGCACCTCCGTCAGATAGGAATCCAGCCGGTCCAGGGTGGATTCCCAGAACACCTTGTAGGTTTCCAGCCAGCTCGCGGCTTCCTTCAGCGGTTCTGCCGCGATCCGGCAGGGGCGCCACTGCGCCTCACGCCCCCGGGCAATCAGGCCGGCGCGCTCGAGGACCTTGAGGTGCTTGGAGATCGCCGGCAGGCTCATGTCAAACGGCGCTGCCAACTCGGTCACGGTTGTCTCGCCACGCGTCAGGCGGGCGAGGATCGCGCGCCGGGTCGGATCGGCGAGGGCGGCAAAGGTGGCGTCAAGCCGGCCAGGATCCATGCTGTCTCTGCCGTTTCCATATATAACTAAGTGGCTAAATATAGCCGGTCCCGCCGGAAGTCAAACACGGTGGAATGACGAACGGCCGGCGAACCCGCGTTCGCCGGCCGTTTGCCGATATCCTGGGATCGATGAATCCGCCGTTACTTGCGCTTGCCGATCGCCACAAAGGGACGTTCGCCGTATCCGGTGTAAAGCTGGCGGGGACGGCCGATGCGTTGCGTGGGATCCTCGATCATCTCTTTCCACTGGGCGACCCAGCCGACGGTTCGAGCGACCGCGAACAGAACCGTGAACATCGAGGTCGGAAATCCGATCGCCTGCAGGATGATGCCGGAATAAAAATCGACATTGGGATAGAGCTTGTGGGAGACGAAATAGTCGTCCTCGAGCGCGATACGCTCGAGTTCCATCGCCAGGGCAAGCAACGGATCGTTGCGCTTGCCGAGCGCATCCAGCACCTCATGGCAGGATTTCCGCATTACCTGGGCACGCGGATCGTAGTTCTTGTAGACCCGGTGTCCGAAGCCCATCAGGCGGGTGTTGTCCTGCTTTTCCTTCACTTTCTTGATATAGTCCGGGATGGCATCCTTGCTGCCGATCTCGGCCAGCATCTTCAGCACCGCCTCGTTGGCGCCACCATGCGCCGGCCCCCACAGGCAGGCGATGCCCGCGGCAATGCAGGCAAAGGGATTCGCGCCGGACGACCCCGCGATGCGCACCGTCGAGGTCGAGGCATTCTGCTCGTGGTCGGCATGCAGGATGAAGATGCGGTCCATCGCCTTGGCGACAACGGGATTGACCTTGTACTCTTCGGCCGGTACCGCGAAGGTCATGCGCAGGAAATTCTCAGCATAGCTCAGTTCATTGCGCGGGAAGATGAACGGCTGGCCGCAGGAATACTTGTAGGCCATGGCGGCGATCGTCGGCACCTTCGCGATCAGGCGATGCGATGCGATCTCGCGCTGCTTGGGGTCGTGAATATCGGTGCTGTCGTGATAGAAGGCGGAGAGGGCGCCGACGACGCCGACCATGACCGCCATCGGGTGGGCGTCGCGACGGAATCCGCTGTAGAAACGCGAGATCTGCTCGTGCAGCATCGTGTGATAGGTGATGTGCTGCTCGAATTCCCGTTTCTGCTTCACATTGGGCAGTTCGCCCTCGAGCAGCAGATAGCAGACCTCCATGAAGTCGCTGTTCTCCGCCAGTTCCTCGATGCGATAGCCACGGTGAGTAAGAATGCCCTGGTCGCCGTCGATATAGGTGATGGCCGACTGGGTGGATCCGGTCGAGCCATAGCCGGGGTCGTAGGTGAAGAGGCCATGTTCGGTATAGAGCTTGCGCACATCGACGACATCGGGGCCTACCGTGCCCTTGAGCACCGGGAGATCCCAGCTTTCGCCGGACCGCGAATCCTTCACCGTAACCTTGGTATAGGCCTTGGGTTGCGCCGGCCTGATCCCGCTGTCGACGACCTTGACCGCCTTGGATTTGAGCGCGGCGGAAGTGGCTTTCGCCGCTGACGTTTTCTTTCTGGTCTTGCCGTTCGACGTGCTGGCCATAGCGTCCCCTCATGGAAACATTGCGCCGCAGCGCATGTTGCACCGCGGCATAACTGATTCACGCTATCAGAAGTACAGTTAACGGTCCATTACGGTTGGGCGGCAATTTTTCCGGTTTTCTTCGCGTAATATCAGGCGATATCCGCGATCCGGCCCAGGCTTTCCTGGCGCCCGAGCACCTCCATGACGTCGAAGATCCCGGGCGACGTCGCCGAGCCGGTCAGGGCGGCCCGCAGCGGCTGGGCGACCTGGCCAAGCTTCACATTCTCGGATTCGACGAAATCCCGGACGGCGGCCTCCAGACCTGCAGCCGTCCATTCGCCGGGAGCGGCAAGCGTCACCGCGAGCCTGCCGAGCAGGGCCCGACCATCGGGCGTCAGCAGGGCCTTCGCCTTATCGGCCATGGGTATCGGCCGGGTGGCCGTATAAAATACCGCATTCTCAGCAAGTTCTTTGAGTGTCTTCGCTCTAGCTTTCAGGCCCGGCATGGCGCGGCGCAGGCGATCCGCCAGATCCGGCCGGCCGGAAAGGCCGAGGCGCTTCAGCACGTCATCGGCAAGGCGACCGTCGTCGGCTTCGCGCAGGTAGTGGCCGTTCAGGTTGTCGAGCTTGGTGAAATCGAAGCGCGACGGCGAGCGCCCGACCGCGTCGAGCTCAAACCAGGCGATCGCCTGTTCGGTCGAGATCGTCTCTTCGTCGCCATGCGACCAGCCAAGGCGCAGGAGGTAGTTGCGCAGCGCCTCCGGCAGGTACCCCATCTCGCGATAGGCCTCGACGCCGAGGGCGCCATGGCGCTTCGACAGCTTGGCGCCGTCGGGTCCGTGGATGAGGGGGATATGCGAGAAGCTCGGCGCCTGCCAACCCATGGCGTCATAGATCATGGTCTGGCGGAAGGTGTTGGTCAGATGATCGTCGCCACGGATCACATGGGTGATCCCCATGTCGTGATCGTCGACCACCACCGAGAGCATGTAGGTCGGCGTGCCGTCGCTGCGCAGCAGGACCATATCGTCGAGCTGGCTGTTGCCGACCCGGACTTCCCCCTGGACCTGGTCGGCCACCACGGTTTCGCCGGATTGCGGCGCCTTGATGCGGACAACCGGCTTGACGTCCTTTGGCGCGTCCTTGGGGTCGCGATCACGCCAGCGCCCGTCATAGCGGACCGGCTTGCCGGCCGCCATCGCCGCCATGCGCATCTGCTCCAGCTCCTCGACCGAGCAGTAGCAGTGGTAGGCCTTGCCCTCGGCCAGCAGCTGGTTCGCGACCGCAGCATGGCGCGGCGCGCGCGCGAACTGATGGACCACCTCGTCGTCCCAGGCAAGGCCCAGCCATTTCAGTCCGTCGATGATCGCCTCGATCGCCGCATCGGTCGAGCGCACGCGATCGGTATCCTCGATCCGCAGGCGAAAAACTCCGCCGTGATGCTTGGCATAGAGCCAGTTGAACAGGGCCGTCCTGGCTCCGCCGATATGCAGGAATCCAGTCGGCGAGGGGGCAAAGCGGGTAACGACAAGCTTGGGCGCGGTCATCTCGGTCTGGTCCTGCGGGGCTGATCAAAATCGGCAGGTACATAGCACGATTTTTGCGCCGATTGGCAATTGTGGTATCGTCATGTTGATTTTCTACCGATACGGGAGTCGATTGCTTGGGACCACTGCGACTGACCGCGCCGATAGATGGATTCGATGCCTTCCTCGCTCGGCAACGCCCAAACTGGCCGGCCTGGCTGGCGGTGGCTGTCGGTGCTGGCATCGCCCTCTATTTTGCCCTGCCGGCCGAACCGCCGATCTGGTCCGGCCTGGCCGTCTTCTGCGGGGTGATGGTGGCGACCATCCTGCTTCGCCGGCGACCCGTGGCAACCATCATCCTGGCCGCGATCTGCGCGGCCTCGCTCGGATTTGCCGCGGCACAGATGCGCACCGCGGCGGTCAAGGCGCCGCAATTGGCGCGCGAGATCCGGTTCGCCACCATTACCGGCAAGGTGGCGGCGATCGAACTCTTGCCGGTGGGCGAGCGCGTTACCCTGCGCGATCCCGTGATTGCGGAGCTGCCGCCGGAGATCACGCCGCGGCGCCTGCGTCTCAAGCTCGTCAAGTTCGCCGAAGACGTCGCCATCGGCGATACCATTCGTATCGCCGCCGATCTGCAGCCGCCGGCCGCACCGGCGGCGCCGGGAGCCTTCGATTTCCGCCGGCAGGCCTATTTCATGCAGCTCGGAGGTGTCGGCTTCGCCTTCGGCAAGCCGGACATCGTCGCCAAGGCGCCGCCCAGCTTCAACGGATCCATCGGGCGCCTGCGCCAGGCGATTGCGCAGCGGATCCGCGCCGCCTTGCCCGGGCCGGGCGGGGCGATGGCACTTGCCTTGGTGGTCGGCGATCAGACGGCGATGTCGAAGGCCGACGCCCAGGCGATGCGCGATTCCGGACTGGCGCATCTGCTCTCGATCTCCGGGCTGCATATCGGCCTTGCCGCCGGGCTGTTCTTCTTCCTGGCCCGCGGCGTTCTCGCCTTGATTCCGCCGATCGCCCTGCGCTTTCCGATCAAGAAGTGGGCGGCGGTGATGGCGCTGGCCGGGGCGGGGTTCTATGCGCTGTTGGCCGGGATCACGGCCCCGACCCTGCGTTCACTGATCATGACCGGCATCGTCTTCCTGGCCATCCTGCTCGATCGCGCGCCCATCTCCCTGCGTGCCATCGCCTGGGCAGCGGTCGTAATCCTGCTGGTCCAGCCCGACCTGCTCGTCGGCGCCAGCTTCCAGATGTCGTTCTTCGCCGTTCTCGGGCTGATCGCCGCCTTCGAGGCGCTGCGTCAACCGATCGCCGCCTGGCGCCGGGCGCGCCGCGACGCGCCAGATATGGTCGGACGGATGATCCGCGCCGCAGAGGGGATCGGGTTCTGGCTCGCCGGCACCATGGCCACCAGCCTGATCGCAACCCTGATGACCGCACCGTTCTCGATCTACCATTTCAACCGGTTGGCGCCCTATGGGCTGGCCGCCAACATGATCGCGGTGCCGTTGACCGGATTCTGGATCATGCCTGCAGGAGTCGTCGCCCTGATCGCCATGCCGTTCGGCCTCGACGCCCCGTTCTGGACGGTGATGGGGTGGGGGTGCGACGTCATCCTGCGGCTCGCGGAAACCGTGGCCTCCTGGCCCGGCGCGGTGGTGACCGTTCCGGCGATGCCGGTCGGCGGTCTTGTCGTCGTCGCCTTCGGCCTGGTCTGGCTCTGCCTCATCCGGGGGCGGCTGCGTCTTGCCGCCGCGATCCCCATCGTCTGTGGCTTCGTCAGCATCGGCCAGGTGCAAAGTCCGGACATCCTGGTCGCCGAGTTCCGGCAGGCTGATCGCGGTGAAGAACACCGATGGCGCCTATTGGCTGTCTTCCGCCCGCTCGGAGAAGCAGACGGCGGAGACCTGGCTGAGACGAAACGGACAGACTGCGGCGGAGACGTTCGAGGTGGCCGTCAAACTCGGCAATGGGGCTGCGCTCGGGCGCGATCTTGCCTGCGATGCCGTCGGTTGCATCTACCGGGCCGGCGAAACCAGGATCGGCATCGTGCTGAGCGGCGACGCCCTGGCGGAGGATTGTGCGCTGCTGGACGCCATCGTCAGCGTCGAACCGAGCCGTGGCGCCTGCCGCAAGGCAAAGCTCCTGATCGATCGCTTCGACACGTTCGATAACGGCGCCTATGCCGTCTGGCTCACGACAGAGGGTGGCACGGTCGTAGAGAGCGTCGCCTCGTCCCTGGGCCTGCGGCCCTGGGTGCTAAGGCGCGGACCGGGATCCGACGACGTCCCGCCGTCGGGTGACGATGCCGCCGGTCTGGCGCCGGACCAGGATTGATTCAGTAGCGGCGCATCAGGCTGATCAGCTTGCCCTGCAGCTTCACCCGATCCGGCCCGAAGATGCGGGTCTTGTGGGCCGGGTTTGCCGGTTCGAGGGCGATGGAATCGCCCTTGCGCCGGAGCCGCTTCAAGGTGACTTCGTTGTTGTCGATGAGGGCAACCACGATGGTGCCGTTCTCCGCCGTCTCGCAGCGCTCGATGATGACGGTATCGCCGTCATGGATCCCGGCATCGACCATGGAATCGCCTTCCACCGAGAGGGCGTAGTGCTCGCCGCGCCCCAGCATGCTGGCCGGAATATCAATGGCGTTGGAGCTGTCGCGCAGGGCCTCGATCGGCGTGCCGGCAGCGATCTTGCCATAGAGCGGCAACTGCACCGTCTGCGCCGCCGCCGCCACCATCGCACCGGGCAGGCTGGGCGTGAAATCCCCGCGAATGACATTCGGCGAGAAGCCGCGCTTGCCGCTTTCGACGGACCGCAGTGCCGCCGGCGCTGCCGTCTTGCTGACCTGGTCCTCGGCGAGGCGCATCACCTCCAGCGCGCGCGCCCGGTGCGGCAGGCGGCGGATGAAACCGCGCTCTTCGAGCCCGGTAATCAGCCGGTGCACGCCGGACTTCGACTTCAGGCCGAGTGCATCCTTCATCTCGTCGAAAGAGGGCGATATGCCGCTGTCATTCAGTCGGTCTTGAATAAACTGCAGCAATTCCCGCTGTTTCTTGGTGAGCATTTCCCCAGTCCTTTCGCGTCTCTTCCCGGCGACTTCACCGCGCCGCCGCCTCGAATCCCCCCGAGTCGGCCATACGGTGACGTCGCGTTCCCACCCAACCAAAAGCTGCGAATATCAAGGCCTTGGACAGGAACAAATCAAAAACTACCGGATATGTTCTAGTTTAGTTCGTGAAATTGTCAAGGGGTTGATCGATACAATTCACGGATGACAGGCGGCCCTGGCGCCGCACGCTTCGCTTCGGCTATCCATGACGACCGCCGAAACAGGTCCGGGCGCGCGCCAAGCCGGGGAACAGAGTGAATTGCATGCGTGGGGGTATCTCGATCCAGTCAATGGTCGCCGGCGCGCTCGCCGCTTTCGTCGGATTCGCCAGTTCCTTCGCGGTGATCATTAAGGGGCTGACCGCGGTCGGTGCAAGCGAAGCCGAAGCCGCATCCGGCCTGATGGCACTTTCGATCGCGATGGGAGTCTGCGGCATCTGCCTCAGCCTGCGGACGCGCATGCCGATCAGCATCGCCTGGTCGACACCCGGAGCGGCCTTGTTGGCGACCACGGGGGCCATAGCCGGCGGATTTCCGGCGGCCGTCGGCGCCTTCATTGTCACCGGCCTCCTGATCGTCCTTGCCGGTCTGTGGAAACCCCTCGGGAGATGGGTCGCCGCCATCCCGTCGCCACTCGCCAATGCGATGCTGGCCGGCGTGCTGTTCCATCTCTGTCTCGCGCCGGTTCAGGCGATCGCCGAGCAACCGGCGGTGGGCCTGGCGATCGTCCTCACCTGGGCGATCGTCGCAAAATTCAGGCGCCTTTACGCGGTTCCGGCCGCCGTGCTGGTGACGGTTGGGTTGATTCTCGCCACGACCCACGTTTCCACGGCAGGCATGGGGCCGCTCTGGCCGCATCCGGTGCTGGTTGCGCCGCATTTCTCGATACCAGGCATCGTCGGCATCGCGCTGCCGCTGTTCATCGTCACCATGGCCTCTCAGAATATCCCGGGTATCGCCGTCCTCAACGTGAACGGCTACCGGCCGGATCCGGGACCGCTGTTCAGCGCCAGCGGTATTTTCAGCCTGGCAGCCGCGCCGTTCGGCGGTCATGCGATCAATCTGGCGGCAATCACGGCGGCTCTTTGTGCCGGTGTTGACGCGCATCCCGATCCGGCGCGACGCTATTGGGCCGCCGTGACGGCGGGAGTGGTGTACGCGCTGTTCGGGCTGCTCGCCAATGCGGCGACCGCATTCATCAGCGCGTCGCCGCCGATCCTGATCGAGGCGGTGGCCGGCCTGGCTCTGCTGGGTGCTTTCGGTTCGTCCCTGGTCGGGGCGACGGCCGAGGCCAAGGACCGGGAGGCGGCCGCGATCACCTTCCTGGTCACTGCCTCTGGCTTGACGTTCTTTGGGATCAGCGGCGCTTTCTGGGGACTTCTCGCCGGCGGCGCAGTCCTGGCCCTGTCCCGCTGGCAGGCAAAGTCCGGCACCTAGGCGCCGGGCGACCGCGGGATTATAGTAGTGCCCCGAACCAAGGAGAACGCCATGCGTGCCCGCGAGACCAGGTCCGAGACATCGCTGTATGGAGACGCCATCGTCTGGGATGCCCATGCCTGCATGCCGCTGGCCTATAACCACGATCTCTCCGAACTGGAGCGGCATCGCGCGGCCGGGGCCACCTTCATTTCGATCAATGTCGGCATGGATTTCAATCCGCTCGGCCACTGCATCCGCGTGATTGCCGGCTACCGCGATTGGATCGCCAAGCATCCGGAACATTTCATCCAGGCCGAAACCGTCGCGGACGTCAGACAGGCGAAGCGCGAAGGCAAGCTCGCAGTTGCCTTCGACCTGGAAGGCTCGGTGATGCTGGAGGACGATCTCGCCATGCTGAGGTTGTTCCGCGACCTGGGGGTCAGGCAGATCCATCTCGCATACAACCGGAGCAATTCGATTGCCGCCGGCTGCCACGACGCAGATCGGGGTCTCACCGCCCTCGGACGTGCCGTTGTGGCGGAAATAAATGCAGTCGGCATGCTGATGGACTGTTCCCATTCCGGCCGGCAGACCAGCCTGGAGATCATGGAAATATCGAAGCGGCCTGTCATCTTCTCGCATTCCAGCGTCAAGGCGCTGAAGGATCATCGGCGCAATATCGATGACGAGCAGATTTCAGCCTGCGCCCAGACCGACGGCGTGATCGGGATCGCCGGGATCGGCACGTTCCTCGGCGACAACGATATTCGCACCGAAACATTGATCCGCCATGTCGACTATCTGGCCGAGCGTGTCGGCACCCGTCATATCGGTATCGGCACGGATTTCGAATTCGCGGCAAGACCAGGGCACAGCGACCTGCCGCCGGGGATGGATGCGGAATTGTGGTGGCCGAGGGCTTTCGGGTATGGCGGAGGAAAGACCAAGATCGTTCCGCCCGAGCAGCTTCCCGAATTCGCCGAGGGATTGCTGCGCCGCGGCTACAAGGATGCGGAGGTCATCGGCATCATCGGCGGCAATTTCCTCCGCGCCGCCGAGGCGACCTGGCCTGCTGGCCGCTAATGTGCACGGGCCCGATTGCGGCCTTCTGTCAGCAGCATCACAATGATCACCAGGCCATAGGCGATCTGGCGGCCCGCCTCCTCGATCTGCATCACCGATAGGATCGACTGGAGCAGCGTGATCAGGATCACGCCCGCGATGGTCCCGAGATAGGTTCCCCGCCCACCGAGAATGTTCGTCCCGCCGAGGACGACGGCGGCAATTGCCGGCAGCAGGTAGGGGTCTCCCATTGACTGGTAGGCCTTGGTCGAATACCCGGCAAGCAGAACGCCCGCGAAGCCCGACAACATGCCGGATACCATGAAGACCAGAGTGACCACGCGTTGCGTCGGGATGCCGGAGAGATACGCCGCACGCTCCTTGTTGCCGATTGCGTAGATCGCACGACCGAATGTCGTCCGCTTCAGCAGAAAGACCGCAATGGCACCGATCGCGATCCAGACGAATAGCGCCACCGGAATGCCAAGTACGATGCGCCCGGTCGCCAGATAATGCATTGCGCCGGTCGAATGATCCTGCGGGGCGAACCCTCCGGTGCGGACCACCATCAATCCCTGGGCCACGGCATTCATCCCCAGGGTGAAGATCATCGAGGGAACCCGGAGGTAGGCGACGCCAATTCCGTTGCCGAGGCCGAGGAGGAGCCCGCAGAAGACGCCGAAGGGAATGGCAAACGTCTCTCCCCATGGACCCCAGCCGGCCGCCGCCGTCGACATCATGCCGCCGACGGTCACCACCCAGGGAACCGACAGGTCGATCTGCCCGAGCAGGATGACCAGCATCATGCCGGTCGCGATCAGGCCGAGGAAGGACGCCACCTGAAGCTGCTGCAGCAGGTATTCCGGCGACAGGAAGCTCGTTGAATAGAAACTCCCGAGGATCAGCAGTACCAGAATGCACCCGAAGGCGGTGAGGGCGGCCGGGTCGCAGCGACGAAGGAATGCACGAAGCCTGTCCATCAACGCGGGGCCCTCACCCCAACAGCTCGAGGCGGTTGCGCACCCGCAGAACCCGAACGGCGCTGAGGCTGACCGCCACCAGCAGGATCACGCCCTGAAACAGGGGCTGCCAGAGCGGGTCGAGATCGAAGACGAACAGCAGGTCGCCGATGGTGCGCAGCACGAAGGCGCCGAAGATCGCTCCGATGGCGCTGCCGGCGCCGCCGAACAGGGAGACACCTCCCAATACCACGGAAGCAATCGAATTCAGCGTGTAGGTGCCGCCGATGAGGGCGGAGGCCTCGCCGGAATAGGTGAGAAAGGTCAGCATCAGGCCGCCGCAGGCCGACAGCAATCCGGACACCGTATAGGCGGCGAATCGTGCCCGCCTAACCGGCACGCCGGACATGAAGGCCGCCGTCTCGGACGATCCCAGGGCGTAGGCGCCGCGCCCGAGAATCGAGCGGCGGTAGGGTATCCAGACGATCGCGACGACGGCAGCGAGAACGATGAGCGCCGTCGGTACCCCGAAGGACGTATGGTCGGTCAGGGCGTCGGCAATATCGCTGTTGACGTCGCCGCCCGGCACGGGCCGCAGCCACAGGGCGATCCCGTAATAGATCGCCCCGGTGGCCAGGGTCGCCACGATCGGCTGCAGCCGGCCGAAAATCACCAGCAGTCCGTTGAGCGCACCGCAGGCGAGACCTGCCATCAGCACGCCGCAAATCCCGAGCGTCGCTTCGAACCCCGATCCGACGACGATGCTCGAAGCCAGGCAGTTCGCCAGTACGAAAGTCATGCCCACGGAAAGATCGATGCCGGCGGTCACGACCACCAGCGTCTGCGCCATCGCCACCAGCGCCAGGAGGACCCCTTTGTTTGCCGCCGTCGTCGCGACATTGGCGTTGAGGCCGGCGGGATGGTTGCCGGCATAGAGCGTGAACATGACGATGAATACGGCGAAAGCGAGCAGGGTGCCCTTATGTTCGGCCAGCCAGAAGCGCCAGTCGTTCATGCCGCACCTTCCGGAATGGGCTGCGCCGAGTCCGGCGGTTCACCGATATTGAGCGCGGTACTGACCAGCACGTGTTCGTTGATCTCGTCGCCGGTCAATACCCGCGCGACAGCGCCGTCGTAGAACACCAGGACCTTGTCGCAGCAGCCGATCAGCTCGTCGTAGTCCGTCGAATAGAAGATGATCGCCGCCCCTTGATCGGCCAGCTTGCGCAGCAACTGGTAGATCTCCTGCTTGGTCCCGACGTCGATGCCGCGGGTCGGGTCGTTGAGCAGGATGATCCGCGGCGCGATCATCAGCCATTTGGCGATGACCACTTTCTGCTGGTTGCCGCCTGACAGCGAGCCGACGGCAAGTGCCGTTCCGGCGGCCTTGATCGCCAGCAGCTTCAACATCTCGTCGATGGCTAGGCTCTCGGCTGCCCGATCAATCACGCCGAAAGATGAAAGGCGGTCGAGCGCCGCAAAGGATAGATTGTCCCCGACCGACATCGGCAGCATCAATCCCTCGGTCTTGCGGTCTTCCGGGATGAGTGCCATGCCGATCGCCGCGGCCTTTGCCTGGGCAGGATTGGCGATCTTCACCGGCCGGCCGTCGATCAGCACCTCGCCGGCAACGCCGCGCAGCACACCGAACAGCGCCAGCAGCAGTTCCCGCTGGCCCTGGCCGTCCAGACCGCCCAAGCCGACAATTTCGCCCTTGTGGGCGGCGAAGGAGATGTTGGCGAGGCGCTCGCCCCAGCCCAATGCCCGGGTCTCGAGGGCGGGAGTGCCGGCAAAGCCGCTGCGCTGCGGCTTGGGCGGGAAGACCTGGGTATATTCCCGGCCGATCATCATCTCGACCACGTCCTTGTTGGACTTCGTTCCGGCGACATAGGTGGCGACGTTGCGTCCGTTGCGGAACACCGTGCATTCATCGGCCAGTTCCGCGATCTCGTTCATCCGGTGGGATATGTATAGCAGGGCGAGGTTCTCGTCGCGCAGGCGGCGAAGCACGTCGAAGACCCGTGCGACGTCGGCCGCGGTGAGCGCCGATGTCGCCTCGTCAAGGATGAGAATGCGCGGGCGGCGTGCCAAGGCCTTGGCGATCTCCACCATCTGCCGGCGCGACAGTGGCAGGTCCTTGACATAGGCGCGAGGATCGATGTCCTCGGCGCCGGCCCGCGCCAGGGCGGCCTCGGCCATGCGATGCTGGGCACGCCGGTCGATCAGCCCGAAGCGCAATGGCGGATTGCTGATGAAAATGTTGTCGGCGACGGATTGGTCGGGAATCAGCGACAGCTCCTGGAAGACGCAGACGATGCCGGCCCTGCCGGCCGCCGTCGGGTCCGGGAAATGCTGCTCGCGGTCCTCGATGAACATGCGGCCCTCGTCCGGCTGCACCACCCCGGCCATGATCTTGATCAAGGTGGATTTGCCGGCTCCGTTCTCACCCAGCACCGCGTGGATGCTCGCGGTCTTCACCTGGATCTCGGCCTGTTCGAGCGCACGCACGCCGCCATAGCGCTTCGAGATCCCTGCCATCCGGAATAGCGGGGCGACGCTGTCTTTGCTCATCTTGGTCTGCCTGGAAACGGACGCCACGGCAGGAACCGAGGCGTCCGACTCCGATCCGGCTCGACTATTCGTTGGTTTCCGACTGCCCCATGATTTCCTGCGCCGAGAAATTGATGCCGCAGGTGGGGAAGGAGTTGCCGACGAAGAAGTTGTCGGTCTGGTCCTTGTAGAAATTCTCGCCGTCCTTGAAGTTCGGGTCCTCGACCCGCGCCAGGGGCAGCTTGATGGACTGCGGGACGACCTGGCCTTCAAGTGCCGCGATCGCCGTCTTGATGGCGACGGCCACCTGGGCCGGACCGGTGCCGCCGGAGGCGCATTTCAGCCCCTCGCCAGCATGTTCGGCGCAGAGCTTGCGGAAGCCATTCTCGGTCTCGCCGCCGACCGGCACGAAGGGATGGCCGGCATCCATCATCGCCCGCACGGTACCGGTCGAGCCGCCTTGTACCGTGACGCCAACGAAGCTCTTATGCACCGCGATGGCGTCGGCCACGACCTTCTGCGCCGTGCCGTCGTCCCACTTGCCGATAACTTCCACGGTCTCCCAGGGCTTGCCCGAGGCCTTCAGCACCTCCTGGATGCCGTCATGCCGGTCGCGGTCCACCGAGGTCCCCTGCACGCCGCGGACCTCCAGAACCTTGCCGCCGTCGGGGATGTTCTTCACCAGCCAGTCGGCCCAGTATTCGCCGAGGCCCTTCTGGTCGACGTTGACGTTGATCGCCTGGTCGGTATCCAACGTGTTGTCGAAGGCGACCAGTACCACGCCGGCCTTGTTGGCCCGCTTGATCACCGGGGTAAAGGCGGCCGGATTCTGCGCGTTCACCACGATGGCGTCGTAGCCGGAATCGATGAAATTATCGACCGCGGCGATCTGCGCGGCGATGTCCTCGCCGGTCGAGACCACCTTGAACTCCTTCAGCTTCGCCTTGACGTCGGGCTGCTCGGCATAGGCCTTGGCGGTCTTGATCATCTGGATGCGCCAGGTATTGCCGATGAAACCGTTAGCAAGGGCGATGCGGTAGGGGCCCTCCTTCTTGGCGAACTGGAAGTACTTGGTATCCGCGGTCCAGGGCGCGAAGCATTCCGGCTCGGCGCCGGGGCCTGCGACGACCTGGGGCCCTTCGGCCAGGACCGTCGAGGTAAAGAGCGTAGATACGGCAAGCGCGCCGGCGATGCATGCCGCCCGGCGCAGAAATTGGTTCCTCATGGTGACGTCCTCCCGTCGTGGTCGTTTCGACCTTCGTTAGCATTATCTCCCTACTGCAAGGCCGGGCGGAGCCTGGGTCTGGGTCCTGGCTTCGCTCCGGCCAGGGAAAACACCCCTCTTTGCAGAACGGAGGAATATGAACATACTGAGCAATGAAAGCGCTGTCAAATGGCGCCAAAGGGTGATTTTATCTGAATACTTCGCGGGGCAGGGTGATATGGCTGCGCCTCTGAGGCGAAAAAACCAGGAATCGGGATCGGGGATCATGCCGAAGCGTGAGGAATGAGCCAAACGCGCCGCCGGAGCCGGCTGGCGGAGGTCGCCGCCCGGGCCGGAGTGAGCCCGGTCACCGTGTCGCGTGCCCTGCGGCACCCGGAAATGGTCTCTCTCAAACTTCGCGCCCGGATCGAGGCCGCCGTCCACGACCTCAATTACGTACCCAACCGGGTGGCGAGCGCGCTGGCCTCGGCGCGGACCAATCTGGTCGGCGTCATCGTCTCCTCCTTCACCAACGGCGTCTTCGCCGACTATCTCGGCGCCCTGCACGACGGCTTCCACCCGGCGGGGATCCAGCTCGCCGTGCTGAACAGCCGCTATTCCCTGGCGGAGGAGGCAAAGGCGATCTCCCTGCTGCTCGGCCAGCATCCCGAAGCGCTGATCGTGGCCGGCGTCGAACATACGCCCCAGGCCCGTCGACTGCTGGAGACCAGCGGCATCCCGGTGATCCAGACCATGGAGCTCTGCGACAATCCGATCGACATCAATATCGGGCTTTCCCAGCACAAGGCAGGCTACGCCGCCACACGCTATCTCCAGGATCTCGGCCATCGCCGCATCGGCGTCCTTGCCGCGCGCATGGATTCGAGACTCCGCAATCGCATCGCCGGCTATCAGCAGGCGATGTCCGAGCGGAACCTCGATACCACCGGCATGATCTCCGGCGTCGAGGGACCGACCACCACGCGGCTCGGCGGCGAACTGCTCCGCGATCTCATGACCCGCATCCCCGATCTCGAGGCGGTGTTCTGCACCAATGACGATCTGGCGCTGGGCGCGCTCTTCGAATGCAAACGCCAGGGAATCGCCGTGCCGGAAAAGGTTTCGATCATGGGTTTCAATGATCTGGAGTTCTGCGCCAGCGCCAGTCCATCGATCACCTCGGTGGCGACCCCGCGCTACGAGATGGGCCGCAAGGCCGCGGAGATCGTCCTCGAGATCGTCCGCGGCGGTGGCGAGCGCCCGAAGCAACGCCTGATCGACGTCGGATTTTCGATCCAGGCGCGGCAGAGTACCGGCCCACGGCGCCCCTTGCGCAAGGGTTGAAAACGCCCAATCATTGCACTGGCAGCTGAACCCGCGGCTTGCCCCGCACGATACCGGTGTCGAGCCGCAGGTCCCCGACCGGTGGCGATGCCCTGCAATGTCCAATCAGAGGCCCTTTCATGGCACGCATCCGATTCAGCCCAATCCTCCTGGCCCTTGCGGTCCTGGCCGTCGGCGGTCTAGCCGTCGCGGGCCGGGCGGCGGCAGCCGATACCTTCTATCTCGGCAATTTCACGATCGTCTCGGCGTCTGTGGCTCCTTGGGTCGACCCAGGCACCAAGGTCGACGAGTTCGAGATGAAATCCCTGATCGGCAAGACGATCACCCTGGAGCCGACCGCGGTTGACGGTCCCGGCGGCTTCCCCTGCCAGGACCCGCACTATGAGATCCTTGAGGGTGCCGCCGACATCCTGTTCCAGGGTGCGTTCGGGGAGCTGAGTACCAGGGATCCGAAGATCGACCCGCAGAAGCTGGCGGACCAGGCCGGGCTTCCCGGCGGCGCCTATCGGACCGTGGTCACTGGCTGCGCGTTCGAGGTCGATTTCAGCTTTCCGGCCGGCGACGACGATCGCGCGGCTTTCGGTCTCAACGACTTCATCTATCTGCTGCAGCGCCAGTAATGCCGGCGGTCACGCCGGCATCTAGGTGATTTCGGCGACCGTCAGGTCGCCGTAGTCCTCGAGCGCCACGCAGCGGTCGACCTGTGCCTCCGGGCCCGGCGCCAGCGGCCAGATGCCGCCGAAGACCCGACGGGATCCGCCGGCCTTGGTGCGCACCACCATCTCGACGAAGGTCGGTGCCCGGGTCGCGATGGCGATGGCATAGGACCCCTGGATCGAAAGCCGGGTCTCAGGCGTGTTCCAGGGAACGGAATCGAGATAGAGGCCGGTCACGTCGCCGCGAAACTCCGCCACCAGAGTCCCGATCAGGCGATAGTGGATGCGCAACGGCTCGTGCTCGACGCCGACGACGATCAAATTCGGCAGCAGACCGGGCACCTCGGCGGGATCGATCTGGCTCCAGGCCGGCGTCGCAGCGCCGCCACGTTTCCGCAGCCAGTAATCGTTGAATTGGCGGAGGAGGGGCGAGGCGATGGTGTCGATATCTGTCTCGCGCCGCAACAGGTTGCGATCGGCCTGGGACAACGGCGACATGGATTGAGCGCCTTTCCTGCGATGCGGACGGAGTGACGATGCCCGGCTCGCAGGCAGCATAGCAAATCGCGAATAGCGTCGATAGCCGCCATGCTGCCGAAATGCAGAACCAGGCGTCGCGGATTGCAGTCCTGAATCGGAACTCGCGGCGTTCAGTTCCCCTTCCCCGTCCTCGGCGCAAGAGCAGCGCGGTCCCGCGCCAGTTCGGCCGCGGTGGCGGTCAGGATGAGTTCCACGCCGCTGACATTCTCGGGTTCGAACACCTGGCCCGCCAGGACCATGTCGATCGCGCTACCGTCGCGCGACAACGGCAAATGCAGACGCTTGGTCCAGCGATATTCCTTTCCCGCCCAGCGGAACTTGCCCTCGGAATAGACGGGCAACGCCTTCGATACCACTTCGCCATAGAGACGGCGGGTGAAGTCGAGCGTGGCGCCAGAGGTCAGCTGCTCGACCCTGAGGCCGGTATAGTCCGAGCCATGCGCTTCGACGATGTTGGTGCCGACCAGGCGATAGCGGATTGCCCACCCGCCGTCTCCGACCTCGGAGAGGATCAGGTGAGGCAGGAGCTTCGGAATGGCCGTCGGGTCCAGATCGGACCGCAGCATGGCGTGGCGATCACCGCGCCGTTCCAGCCAGAAATCGTACAACTGCTGCAACAGCGGGCTGGTTACCCGCCGCCGAAACGACGTCGCATCTGCAGGTCTCTGCGCCAGGGCCTACCCCCTCATGGGGAGAAAGAGCCCAGCGTAGTGGGACATCTTATGACAGGCAACAGGCGCTTCCGCCGCCGCCCGGGATCGTTCATCGCAGTTCGGCAACGATCTTCTCGACGACCTTGCTGACCGCGTCGTCCATGTCGTTCTCCGAGGACAGCGGATGCGAAGCGGATTCGCCGACCACATCGAACCTGGCCACTTCGGTATTGCTGGTGGCATTCGTGACATCGCAATGGGCGGTCAGCTTGTTCTCGCCGGCCAGCACGCCGAGGAAGATTCGGGCCCCTTGCGACACGGTCCGGACATGATCGACCGTTACGTTCATCTCGTAATCCGCCGGCTCGGCCACCGTCACCACCTGCTTGAATATTCCATCGCTGACCAGATGCCCGAACAGGGCCGAGCGCAGCTTCTGCACGACTTCCTCGGATTCCGCGTCGGGAGTGGAGGTTACCTGCAGGGCGACCGAACTCGTCGACGAGATGGCCTCGGTCTTCGGCTTGGCGACCGTCATCGTTGCGGCCGCACTGCAGGCAGAAAGGCTGGCCGCCGCGATGACGGCAGGAATGGCGTTCAAAAAACTCTTCATGACAACTCCCCGAAGTTGACGTGTCGGCGAGGCTAGCACCTCACGCAAAAGAGGTACAGCCTATCCGGGAAGTCTAGATGTTGATGTTATCCCCAGTTGCAATATGGGTTTCGTCGCCGGCTATCGCTTCAAGTGGGCTGCGTGCGACGAAAGCTCGGGCGGTCGCTGATGCGGTCCCACCAGGATTTCAGCTTCGGATGGTCGGCCATCATGGCCAGGCCTTCTGAAGTCTGGAGGAAATAGGCAAAGACCGGCGCCGCATGCAAATCGGCCAGGGTGAGGGTTTGCCCCGCCAGCCACGGACCTTCGCCCATGATGGCGTCCAGCGCCTGGAGGCAGGTGGCGGCCTGCGGCAGCGCCGATGCGATCATTGCCTCGTTCGATGCGCGGCCCTCCTTAGGCGCATCGATGCGCTCGACGTAGATGTCCCAGACCAGAGTCCGATAGGCATAGCTGTCAAGAATGCCGATGATCTGGTTGACCCGCGCCCGCCCTCGGGCCTCGGCGGGCTGCAGGCGAGGTCCCGGGAATGCGTCGTCGATGTAGCGGGTGATGGCACCGGTCTCGTAGAGCCCAAAGCCGTCATGCTCGAAAGCCGGAATCCTGCCGAAGGGGTGCCGCGTGAGATAACTCGTGGCCGGCCCGCCGGGTGCGAAAACGTCGACCGGAATGACGTCATGGGCGACGCCTTTTTCCTCGAGCACCATCCGGGCGATGCGGACATAGACGCTGTAATCGGCACCATAGAGTTTAGGAAGGGCCATGGACGATCCGATCACCCGCGTGCCTGGCGCGCAAACAAGACTTTATTGCCCAGCACGGCGGTCGCTACCGCCGCGCCTCCCATTTGTCCATCGCCTTGCGCAGGGCGGCGAGGGCGAAATCGATGCGCTTCTTTTCCACGCGCTGCAGGCGGCGCCAGAACGTCGGGTGGACCACCGCGAGATGCTCGATCATGTCGCAGCAACTGCGGATCAGGCTCGGCAGCCCGTCGACTTCCAGCGAAAAACCGCCGGGGATGAAGTTGCGGAGATCCTGGTGCAGGCGAACCAGCTTCGCGACACCCGCGTCCCAGGCCGCGTTCGCCGGCAGCGCATGCCCCCCGGGCACAAAGCCGGGGTCGCCGACCCGCCGGTAGAGAGTTGCCAGAGGCAGCAACTCCTCCGCCGGCTGCTGCTGCGATGCCCGGCGGCGGACAGCAGCCACCTTCTGCCGGTTGCGCAAGGCCCGTGCGCTGGCGGGCGTCAGCACCGCCGTTCCGGCGCCATCATTGCCGCGCAACGCGCAGACACAGGCCCCCTGCAGTGCATGGTGCAGCGCCAGGATCAGCCATTTCCATTGCATGACGTCGTAGGGGACGCCGGAGGCGAGTTCGGCGGACAGCTCGATGGCGCTGACGAGTTCCCCGATCTCCGTCGTTTCCAGCCACGTCTCGGCAGTCTTGTGGTCCATGCGTGGCCCGGATGATGATTCGCGGCCAGCCTAGCATTCGGCAGCGGCAATACCCAGCCCGCGCTAGACCAGGCCTTCAAAGACCAGCACCTCGACCGCATCGCCGGCGGCGGCGGCGGCGGCCCCGGGCTGGCGGATGATCAGGCCGTCGGCATGGGCGAGGCTGGTGAGCATGGAACTGTCTTGGGTCGGAAAAGGTGTCGCCACCAGCTCCCCGTCGCGGCGGGACAGCCTCGCCCGCAGGTGATCCTGGCGGAGATCGTTGGCCGGAAGCGGACCGGTCAGCTTCGCGGCCACGGTTTCGGGGCCGAGCCGGTCCCGGCCCAGCATGCGATTGATCGCCGGCGCCAGGAACAAGGTCCCGGTGACGATGGCCGAGACCGGATTACCCGGCAGGCCCAGCACCTTGAGGGCGCCCAGTTCGCCGAACATCAGCGGCTTGCCGGGGCGCATCGCGATCTTCCAGAAATCGAGCTTCATGCCCTTTTCGGTGAGGACGCCCTGGACCAGATCGTGATCGCCGACCGAAGCGCCGCCGGTCGTCACCAGCAGGTCGCATCCCGCCGCGCCGTCGATCATCCGCGAGAGAATGGCACGGTCGTCCGGCGCATTGCCGAGATTGACCGGCATCGCGCCGCAGGTGGCGACGAAAGCGGTGAGGGCGATGCCGTTGGAGGCGATGATCTTGGCCGGACCCAGGGCCTCGCCTGGATTCACCAGCTCGTCGCCGGTCGTCAGGATGCCGATCCGCGGTCGCCGCCGGACGGTGAGCCAGGGCCAGTTCATCGAGGCGGCGAGGCCGATGTCGCGGGCGGTCAACAGCTTGCCGGCGGGGATGCCGGTATCGCCGGTCCGGAAATCCAGCCCGGCGGCGCGGACGTTCTGCCCCAGTGCCCGCTTGCCTTCGCGCAGGGTGACGACGTCGCCGTCGCGGTCGCAGTTCTCCTGGATGACGACGGTATCGGCGCCGTCCGGCAGCACCGAGCCGGTGAAGATGCGCGCCGCCTCGCCGGGCCGGAGCACGGCGCCGGGCGCCTGGCCGGCGGCGATTGACTGGGTGACCCGCAGTCGTGCTGGTACGGCGGCGACATCCGCGGCCCGCACGGCATACCCGTCCATCGCCGAAACGGCGGCCGGCGGCTGGGTTACGCGGGCGGTGACCGGTTCGGCGAGCACACGGCCGAGCGCATTTTCCAAGGCAATCTGCTCGCCGCCGAGTGGAGAAAAGGCGGCGAGGATGCGCGCCCGGGCCTCGGCGACCGACAGCATCAGCTCGCCTCGTAGGTGCCGGACTTGCCGCCGCTTTTTCGCGTCAGGCGGATGTCGGTGATCCGCATCCCGCGATCGACCGCCTTCACCATGTCGTAGACAGTGAGGGCGGCGACCGAGACGGCGGTCAGCGCCTCCATCTCCACGCCGGTCTGGCCGGTGAGGGTGCAGGTCGCGGCGATGTCGACGGCGTTGCGCGCGGCATCGATGGAAAGCTCGACCTTCACCGAGGTGAGGGCGAGGGGATGGCAGAGGGGGATGAGATCCGGGGTGCGTTTCGCCCCCATGATGCCGGCCAGCTGGGCGACGCTGAGCACGTCGCCCTTCTTCACGCCGCCCTGCTGGATGAGGGCGATGGTTTCCGGCTGCATCAGCACCGAGCCCCTGGCGGTGGCGCTGCGCTCGGTCGCCGCCTTGGCGCCGACATCCACCATCCGGGCATTGCCGGCTTCGTCGAAATGGGTGAGCCCGGCCATGGCGCTAGCCCGCCGCGGCCAGGGGGGCCCGGGGGCCCAGGAGGTCGCGGGTCGCCCGGGCGACGTCGGGCTGGCGCATCAGGCTCTCGCCGACCAGGAAGATCGAGGCCCCCACCGTCCGCATGCGCTCGAGGTCGGCGGTGCGTGTAGAGCCCGCTCTCGGCCACCAGCAGCCGGTCCTTCGGCACCAGCGGCGCCAGGCGCTCGGTGACGGCGAGGTCGACCTCCAGGGTCTTCAGGTTCCGATTGTTGACGCCGAGCAGCCTGGCGTTCAGCTGCAACGCCCGGGCGAGTTCCGCCTCGTCATGCACCTCGACCAGGACATCCATGCCGAGCTCGTCGGCCAGCGCCTCGAGTTCCGCCGCCTGGGCATCCTCAAGCGCCGCCATGATCAGCAATATGCAATCCGCGCCGAGCGCCCGGGCCTCGTAGACCTGGTAGGGCGTCAGCATGAAATCCTTGCGCAGGGCCGGCAGATCCACCGCCTGCCGCGCCGCCTCGAGAAAGGCGTCCTCGCCCTGGAAATAGGGGATGTCGGTCAGCACGCTGAGGCAGGTGGCGCCGCCCGCGCGATAGGCCATGGCCAGCGCGGCCGGGTCGAAATCCGCCCGGATCAGGCCCTTGGACGGCGAGGCGCGCTTGATCTCGGCGATCAGCCCGTAGAATCCGCCGCGCACCGCGCGTTCCAGCCGGCGGGCGAAGCCGCGCGGCGGATCGCTGCGGTTGCGCGCCGCCGCCGCCGCCATCACCGCCGCCGGGGCGTGCAGCGCCTGCTGCCGGGCGATGTGTTCGCGCTTGTCGGCGCAGATCTTGGCCAGGATGTCGCTCATGCGGGTTGCCCGCCGGGATTGGTGGTCTTCACCAGCTCGTCGAGCACGTGGCGCGCCCGGCCGAAATCCAGCGCCTCGGCGGCAAGCGCGATGCCGCCGGGAATATCCGGCGCCTTGTCCGCGATCACCAGCGCCGCCGCCGCGTTCAGCACCACGATGTCGCGGTAGGGGCCGGTGGCGCCCTCGAACAGGTTTCGCATCGCCTGGGCATTCGCCGCCGGATCGCCGCCCTTGATATCGGCGGGCAGGGCCCGCGGCAGGCCGAACTGCTCCGGCGAGATCTCGAATTTCCGCAGGCTGCCGTTCTTCAGCTCCACCACCTGGGTCGAGGTGGTGGTGGTGATCTCGTCCAGCCCGTCATTGCCGTGCACCAGCCAGGCATGCGCGGTGCCGAGGTTCTTCAGGACATTGGCCATCGGCTCCAGCCAGTGCGGCGAGAACACCCCGATCAGCTGATGGCGCACTCCGGCCGGGTTGGACATCGGGCCCATCAGGTTGAAGATCGTCCGGGTGCCGAGCTCGACCCGGCTCGGCCCGACATGGCGCATGGCGCTGTGGTGCTTCGGCGCCCAGAGGAAGCAGGTGCCGACCTCCCAGAGTGCCTTCTGCAGCAGCGCCGGATCGGCGTCGATGTTCACCCCCAGCGCCGCCAGAACGTCGGCGGCGCCGCTTTTCGAGGAGGCGGCGCGGTTGCCGTGCTTGGCCACCTTGACCCCGCAGGCGGCACAGATGATGGCGACGGCGGTGGAGATGTTCAGGGTCCCGGCATTGTCCCCGCCGGTGCCGCAGACGTCGATCGCATCGGCCGGCGCCTCGATCCGCAGCATCCGCTCGCGCATCACCTTGACCGCCGCGGTGATCTCGTCGACCGTCTCGCCGCGCACCCGGAGCGCCATCAGGAAGCCGCCGATCTGCGCCGGCGTCGCTTCCCCGGCCATGATGATCGAGAAGGCCTGCTCCGCCTCGGCAAGGCTCAACGCCTTGCCCTGGGCGACGACGGCGATCAGGCCCTTGAGATCGGTCCCGGCAGCGGCGGGCGCAGCGGTCATCGCCCGCCACCCGCCGCCAGCTTCACCGGCGTGATGGCCGCCGCCGCCAGCTTCGCCGGATCCAGGTTCATCCCGCAATCCTGCAGGAAATTGGCGATCAGCTTGTGGCCGTGTTCGGAGGCGATGCTTTCCGGGTGGAACTGCACGCCGGCGATGGGCAGGCTGCGGTGGCAGAGGCCCATGACGATCCCGCCGTCGGTTTCCGCGGTGACCTCGAGCTCGGCCGGGAAACTGGCCCGGTCGACCACCAGCGAATGATAGCGGGTCGCCGCAAAATCGTTGGGAATGTCGCGGAAAATGCTCTTGTTGGTGTGGTGCACGGTGGAGATCTTGCCATGCATCGGCTTCGGTCCGCGGACGATCCTGCCGCCGAACACCTCGCCGATCGCCTGGTGGCCGAGGCAGACGCCCAGGATCGGCACCTTGCCCGCCGCCGCCCGGATCAGGTCCATGCAGATCCCCGCCGTCGCCGGATAGCCGGGGCCGGGGGAGAGGACGATCCCCTGGGGTTTCTTGGCCAGCACATCGGCAACGCTGATCTTGTCGTTGCGGTGCACGTCCAGCCGCGCCCCGAGCTCGCCGAGATAGTGGTAAAGGTTGTAGGTGAAGCTGTCGTAATTATCTATTAAGATGAACATGTTAAGCACCAGTATCTCAGGCGGTGGGCGAGTTTAGCAGGCGATGTTCGGTTATGGAAGCAAGCTCGGCGGCAGTGCCGTCCTGGTCGCCGCCGTGGGCGCCGGGCTCGCCGCCGCCATTGCGGAACGCGGCGTGGCGCCGGATCGGGCCCAATGGGCGCTGTTCCTGAGCGCCGCCGCCATCCTCCTCGCCTTGATTGGCCGGCTGCTGATCGCACACGCGCCGCGCCGAAGCGCGCACTCCGCCATGCCGGCGAGCCTCACCCTGGAGCCAGGCCAGATCGTCCCCTGGGATGCGATCATCCTGGCGGGCGAAAGCGAGATCGATGACGGCCCGGTCGGCGGCTCGCCTTTCGCAGTACGGCGCCGCGTCGGCGACCCGCTGCATCATGGTGCCCGCAACGGCGATGCCCGCCTGACGATCGGGCCGGCCCCCCGGGCGGAGGCGGTCGCCGGCCAGGCCGGGGCGGGCAACGCAGACCCGGACAGCCAGTTTCCCGCCTGGGTGAACCGGAACGCAGGACGGATCCTTCTCGCCCTGCTCATCCTGGCCGCCGCGACGGCGATCCGGTTCGACCCGGCGACCGGACTCCTGGTTGCCGCAGCCGCGGTGCCGCCCTGCCTCGGCCTCATCCGCCCGGTGGTCTTCGCCGCGGCCCGGATCAAGGCCAGGAGTTTAGGGATCGAACTGCGCGATGCCGCCGGCCTCGACGCCCTGGCGGCAATCGATACCGTCGCTCTGGCACCCGGCGGGATCCTGACCCGCATCCAACTCGGCCTCCTCAGCCTGCACCCGGCGCCGGAGATCAAGCCGGCCGAGGTCATCGGCGCCGCCACCACCTGCTGCCAGGCAAGCCAATCCAGCACCGCCCGGGCGATCCTGCATTTCGGCGTCGCCCATGCGGTACGCCTGCGCACCATTACCGCCTGGCATACGGAAGCGGCCGGCGCGCCAGACGCCGCCGAGGCGGTCGTCGCGGTCACCGATCTCGGGGCAACCTTGGCGCTCGCCGATCGCCCATGGTTGGAACGCCAGGGCCTCGCGGCATCGGCCTTCGACGCCATCGAACTGCCGGCAGCGGCGGCGGGCCGGCGTGTGGTCTGGATCGCCGAGACCGCACCGCAGCTGCACCTGCTGGGCGCGCTGGTGCTTGGCGAGAAGCTGAAGCCCGGCGCGGCCGAGCTTGTCAAGAACCTGAAGCGCCTGAACGTCGCGACCGTCCTTCTGGATACCGGCGCCACTGACGGACAGCGTGCGCTGGCACGCCAGCTCGGTCTTGCCCGATCCCTGACTCCGGGCGAGGCGGGCACGGCGCCCGGCGAGGGCCTGCTGCTGGTCGATCGTACCGGTGCGGCACCGCTTGCTGGATCCTCCGCCGCACGCCTTCGTTTCGGTGTCGCCCAGGCGCAGGGCGCGCCGCATATCACCGCCGAAGTCCGGCGCGAGGACCCGCGCCTCATCCTCGATCTCATCCGGCTGGCTCGGGCCACGCGCCGGCGCGAACTCTATGCCTGCTGGTTGGCCGTTGCCTTCGGCCTGCCGGGACTTCGGCTATGCCCTCGGCCTCCGAGTTGGGGGTGGATATCGCCACGCTTTCGCCGCTGATCGGCCTCGCCGCGGTTGCCCTCAGCGCACAGTTCTTGCATCTCCTCCAGCCGACCGCTAGTGAAGTCGACGAGGAATAGGGATCGGGAATGGCGCGCGCCAAGACCTCCAAAGCGAAAGCCAAGACCGCCGGCAGGGGCAAGGCCAATGTCAAAGCCTGGGCACCGGCCAGTGCACGCCGAAAATCCTCGCGTCGAAACGACTTCCTCGCCTCCTGCAACGAACTCTGGGCCTTCTGCACCCGCCTGCCGGTGATCTTTGCCTTCGGCATCACCATGGGCGTCTGCATCGGCATTACCGTGGCGGAGATCGACGAGCTGAGCCAGGTCAAGGGTCCGGCGCCGTCCGGTCAACTGGCCGCTGCAGAGCCGCAAGCAGAACCGACTCCGGCGAAGCCGTCGCTGGAGATGACGGAAGAGCCGACGGAGGTCGCCCAGGCTGAAATCCCGGCTGAAACCCAGGCTGAAACCCAGGCTGAACCCGCGGCCGACCCCGCGGCGGCGCCACCCGAATCCCTGCCGCAACCGGTCTATACCGAAGAAACCGAGCCCAACGCAGCGCCCGATACCGATCTCCCGGATCCGGAACCCGAGGTCGCCGCCGCGGCACCGGAACAGGCAATCCCCGAGCCGGAGCCGGACACCGCGCAGATCGCCGCCTTGCCGTCGCCGGAGATCGCAGCAACGCCTTCTCCGGTGCCGCCGGCGCCGGCAGTTCCTGCCGTCGCCAAGGTTGCGCCCGAGAAACCGGCCAAGACCGAGCCCGGGCCCGCCGCGGCTGTCGCGAGTATCGTCCCTACGCCGGCACCGGCGAAGGCGCCGCTGCTCGAACCCGCACCCGACCTCGGCATGGAGCCGGCCGCGGATGCGCCACCCGAGGACCTTACCGAAGGCCAGTCCGAACTGCCCGCCGAAAGCGCCGTCGTCGTCAAGCCGCTGCCGGCCAATGCCCCCGCCTGGCTGAAGAACGCCGTGGCCTCGATCGATCCCGGCCGGCGGCCGATGATCGCCATCGTCCTCGACGATGTCGGGGTGGCACCGCAAGATGCGGAACTGGCGCTGACGCTGCCGGGCGCCGTCACCCTGTCGATCATGACCTATGCGCCGAACGCGGCGACCCTGGCCAAGCGCGCCCGCGCCAACGGCCACGAGATTATGGTTCATATGCCGATGGAGCCGGTCGATCACAGCGTCGATCCGGGCCCCAACGCACTGCTGGTCGGCCTGACCGAGGATGAAATCCGTCGCCGGGTCGTCTGGGGCCTGACGCGCTTCGGCGGCTATGTCGGCATCAACAATCATATGGGCAGCCGCTTCACCCAATATGCGCCCGGCATGCAGATCGTGATGCAGGAACTGCAGTCCCGCGGGCTGCTGTTCCTGGATTCCCGTACCATCTCCAGTACCGTCGGCGACGCCACGGCCGCCGGCGCCGGCGTCACCCATATATCCCGCGACGTGTTCCTCGATAACACCATGAGCGTTGCCGCGGTCCTGAAGCAGCTGCAGGATGCCGAGAGCGTTGCCCAGTCCCAGGGCTACGTCGTCGCCATCGGCCATCCGCACCCCACCACCATCGCCGCGCTGAGGCGCTGGATCCCGCAGGCCCGCGAATCCGGTTTCGTGCTGGTGCCGCTGAGCGCCATCGTGAAGAAGCGCGAAGGCGTGGCGGGCTAGGGCGGGGCGGGCACAGACATGATCAAGGCGGTGCGCGGCACGGTGCTGCACTTCCTGCAGGATCCCGGCAGGGATCCGGATCCCGCCGCCTGGGAGCTGTTCGAGGACGGCTGCCTGGTGATCGAGGCGGGTTATGTCCGTCGCGTCGGAAACGCCGCCGAGATCCTGCCGGGCCTGCCGCCGGAAACGCCGGTCGCCGATCACCGCGGCAAGCTGGTCCTGCCGGGCTTCGTCGACGTACACGTCCATGCCGCCCAGGTCGACGTCATCGCCAGCTACGGCAAGCAGCTGCTCGACTGGCTCAACGACTATACCTTCCCGGCGGAGGCAAGCTTCGCCGATCCGGCGCATGCCGCCGCGGTTTCGGAGATATTTCTCGACTACCTGCTGATGAACGGAACGACGACTGCCGCCGTCTATCCCACCGTGCACAAGGCCTCGGTCGACGCCTTCTTCGCCGCCGCCGAGAAGCGCAAGCTGCGGATGATCGCCGGCAAGGTGATGATGGATCGCAACTGCCCTGAATTCCTGCGCGACGACGTGCCCCGCGCCGAGGCGGACAACCGCGAGCTGATCGCCCGCTGGCATCAGAAAGACCGGCTTCTCTATGCCCTGACCCCGCGATTTGCGCCGACCTCAAGCCCGATACAACTGCAGATGACCGGACGCCTCTATGCCGAGTATCCCGATCTGCATCTGCAGACCCATCTTGCGGAGAACCACGACGAGATCGCCTGGGTGCGGGATCTGTTCCCGGAGGCCCATACCTATCTCGAGGTCTACGAGTATCACGGCCTGCTGGGGCCGCGCGCCATCTTCGGCCACTGTCTGCACCTCGAGCCCGACGATCGGGAGCGGATGGCGGATGCCGGCGCGGCCATGGCCTTCTGCCCGAGTTCCAATCTTTTCATCGGCAGCGGCCTCTTCGACATGGCCGCGGCCCGCGATCTTGGCATTCGCGTCGGCCTCGGCACCGATGTCGGCGGCGGCACCAGCTATTCCATGCTGCAGACCCTGGCCGACGGCTACAAGGTGCTGATGCTCAACGGCCAGCGGATGAACGCCTGGCAGGGATTCTACCTGGCGACGCTCGGCGGCGCGGAGGCACTGCATCTGGCGGACCGGATCGGCAGCTTCCGGCCCGGACGCGAGGCGGATTTCGTGGTGCTGGATTTTGCCGCGACGCCGATCCTGAAACGGCGCACGGAAGTCTCGCGGAGCTTCGAGGAACGGCTCTTCGCGCTGATGATTCTCGGCGACGATCGTGCCGTCAGCGCCACCTATGTGATGGGCGAACCGGTCTATCGGCGGAAGAGCTGAACGCGAGGAGGGATCGGCGGATTCGACCCGCCTTATTTCCTCCGCCCGCGGCTACCGGTTGCGCCCGCCCTGGGCGAAGCGGACCGCTTCCTCGGCGGCACGGATCAGCGCGCGGGCCTTGTGCTGGCATTCCTGGTTTTCGCTCTCGGGCACGGAATCGGCGACGATGCCGGCGCCGGCCTGGACATACATGACGCCGTCCTTCACCACCGTGGTGCGCAGGGCGATGCAGGTATCCATCGCGCCATTGGCGGCGAAATAGCCGACCGCGCCGCCATAGATGCCGCGCTTCTCCGGCTCCAGTTCCTCGATGATCTCCATCGCCCGCACCTTCGGCGCGCCGGACACCGTGCCGGCGGGAAACCCCGCGCGCAGGGCATCCATGGCGTCGTATTGCGGATCGATCCGGCCTTCGACATTGGAGACGATATGCATCACATGGGAGTAATGCTCGATCGTCATCTTCTCGGTCACCTTCACCGTGCCGATGGCTGCGACGCGACCGACGTCGTTGCGCCCGAGGTCGAGCAGCATCAGGTGCTCGGCCAGTTCCTTCTGGTCCGAGAGCAGGTCCGCCGCCAGGGCGCGATCCTCCTCCGGCGTGGCGCCGCGCCGGCGCGTCCCGGCGATCGGCCGGATCGTGACCTTCTCGTCGCGCAGTCGCACCAGGATTTCCGGGCTGGAGCCGATCACCGAGAAGCCGCCGAAATCCAGGAAGAACAGGAACGGCGAGGGATTGAGCCGGCGCAGCGACCGGTAGAGGGCGAGCGGCGGCAGCTTGAAGGGCAGTTTGAAGCGCTGTGACAGCACCACCTGGAAGATGTCGCCGGCCAGGATGTATTCCTTCGCCCGCGCGACCATGGCGTGGAAATCGGCGCCGGTCATGTTGGATTCCGGCGCCGGCAGGTCGGCCATGGCATCGGCATCCGAGCGTTGCTGCGGCAGATTGCGGTCGAATTCCTGGACGATGTCGGAGAGTCGCTCCAGTGCCTGGTTGTAGGCGGCGCGCGCGGTCGTGCCGGATTGCGGCCAGACCGGCGTCACCACCGTCACCACGTCCTCGACATTGTCGAAGATCGCCACCACCGTCGGGCGCAGAAAGATGGAATCCGGCAGCCCCAGGCGATCCGGCTTCAGGTCCGGCAGCTCTTCCATCAGCCGCACCGCATCATAGCCCATGTAGCCGAACAGGCCCGATGCCATCGGCGGCAGGCCCTGGGGTACCTCGATGCGGCTCTCCGCGATCAGCGCCCGGAGCGAATCCAGCGACGGCTTGGCCTCCGGCTGGAAGGCGTCGGGCTGGGAGCGCGCCTGGCGGTTGATCTCGGCCGCATTGCCGCGGCAGCGCCAGATCAGGTCCGGCTTCAGGCCGATGACCGAGTAGCGGCCGCGCATCGCGCCGCCCTCGACCAATTCCAGGAGAAAGGAATTCGGCCGCCCATCCGCCAGTTTCAGCATGGCGGAGATCGGCGTCTCCAGATCGGCGACCAGCTTGGTCCAGACGAGCTGCGGCCTGCCGGCGTCGTAACCGGCGACGAAGCTTTCGAAGGCGGGGTCGATCTTCATTATTCTTTGATCAGGGACTGGACCACGTCCTCGTGCACCGTGACCTTGATCTCCTGCTGCAGGGCCTGGGAGAACTGGGCGGCGAGATCGGTGCGGATCTGCTGCGCCAACGCCTGGCGCAGCTGCTTCACGTCGTCGGCATGGGTATCGGGCTGGGCCGGGGTGATGCCGGAAACCCTGGCCACCACCGGACCCAGGGCGCCATGGCCGACGGTAAGTTCCGCCAGCTTCACCTTGAAGAGTTCCGCGGCCAGGGCCGGATCGACGCCATTGGCCGGATCGCCGGTATCGCGGGTGAAAGGGGCCGTCACCTTCATCTCCAGGCCGAGCACTTTGGCCTCGGCGGCAAGATCGCCGCCGGATTTCAGCCGGGTCGCGATATCGGTGGCTTTCGCCTCGGCGGCCTTGAGGCGCTGCTCTGCCATCCAGTCGGCCTTCACCTGGTCGCGCACCTGGTCGAAGGGCCGCAGCGCCGGCGGGGTGCTGCCGGAGACCTGGGCCACGGCATAGGAGCCGTCGTCCAGCGGCGTCACCGGGCTCAGATTGCCGGCATCGGTGGCAAAGACCAGCTTCACCAGGTCCGGCGGCAGCTTGAGTTCCTCGCCCTTGGCATCCTTGCCCTGGGCATCGACCGCGTCGAGCTTCAGCGCCTTCACGTTCGACTTGGCAGCGGCCTCGTCCAGGGTGGCGCCGCTGGCCAGGGTGTCGTCGAGCTGCTTGACGATGGAATCCATGGATTCCGACGCCTTCACCAGAGCGAGGCTGTTCTTCAGCTCGTCCTTCACTTGGTCCAGGGTTTTGGTGGTGCCGTTCTCCACCGCCAGCACATGCACGATATGGATGCCGAAGGCGCTGGTCAGCGGTTCGGAGACCGCGCTGGTCGACAGGGCGAAGACCTTGTCGGCGATCTCGGCCGGCAGCTTGTCCTTGGTAACCTTGCCGAGGGCGACCGGGGCACCGCCGGTGGTCTCCTTGACCGCATCGGCGAAGGCCTTGCCGCTCTTCACCGCCGCCTCGATCTTGTCGGCGACGGCCTGGTCCTGGACCACGACCTGCTCGACCTCGCGCTGGTCGGGGGTACCGAATTCAGCCTTGCGGGCCTCGTATTCGTCGGCGATTTCCTGGTCGGTGACGGTGACCTCGCCGGTGAAATCCGCCGGCGCCAGCCGGAGGACGGTCGCCGCCCGGTATTCGGGCGACTGGTACTTGTCGGCCCGGTCCTTGTGATAGGCGACCAGCGCCGCATCATCGGGGGCGACGACGTCCTTCATCGCCGCGGCGGGGATGGCAAGGACCTCGGCCGAGCGCTGTTCCATCTGGTAGAGATAGGCCTCGCGCGCCATCGCTTCCGGGCCGTTGATGCCGCCGAAGACCGCCGCATAGAGCTCGCGGTTGATCATGTTGGCCCGCATGTCGGCGACATAGGCGGCCTCGCTCAGGTTGTTCTGCTGCAGCACGCTCTCGAAGCGGCGGCGGTCGAACTGGCCGAGCTCGTTCTGGAAGGTGGGGTCCTGCTGGATGCTCTTCACCGCCGCATCCATCGACATGCCGAGATCGAGCCGCTCGGCATAGACCTCGAGCAGGCCGCGATTGACCGCCTGGGCGATCACCTGGGCGGCACCGCCGAGCTGGGCGAACTGGGCCGCGGTGATCTGCAGGTTCTGGGCCCGGGTGAACTGGTCCAGGGACTTCTTCAGGTCGCGCTGGAACTCGATCTGGCTGTATTTCACCGAACCGCCGATCTCGGCCACCGGATCGCGCGCGTGGTCGCCGCGGAAGATGTCGCCGATGCCCCAGACGCCGAAGGCGGCGATCAGCAGGACGAAGAGGATCTTGACGATCCAGGAGCCGGTCTTGGCGCGAATCTGGTTCAGCATGGTAGGTGGGAGTCCTTAACTTTACGGCGGGGTTCCGGCCCGAAATCGGCGCGCATCATAGGGATAGGGCCCCGCCGCAGCAAGGCTGCTGAGCACCGTGCAGGACCGGGTTGGCACCGGGCAAATCACCGTGCTACCTACGGTCCGGCGCGGTGGAATGCGCGGCTTGGAGGCTGATTTGACCGGTTCGGGCATGGTTTCCCTCGGCATGGTGCTGGTCGGCTGGGTGACGCTGGCGGCGCTGGCGCTCTACACGCTGCTCCTGGCCCGGGTCGGGCAGATGCGCGGCAAGCACAAGATCGAGGCGCCGGCGATGACCGGCCATCCGGAGTTCGAGCGGGCGGCCCGGGTCCAGGCCAATACCCTGGAAAACCTTGTGCCCTTCCTGGCCGCCCTCTGGCTCTGCGCGGTCGCCTGGGCGCCGATGCCGGCGGCCGTGCTGGGCATGGTCTGGATCGTCGGGCGCGCCCTCTATGCCCTTGGCTACTCCCGCGACCCGAAATCCCGGGGCCTCGGCTTCCTCATCGGTGCCGCCGCCGGCATCCTGCTGATGCTGGGGGCCGGATACGGGCTGATCCGCATCATGCTCGTCCTCCCCGCCTGAGCCCGAAGGAACTGGAAATGGCTGCAATCCGCGCTCTTGTCGCCGGCAACTGGAAGATGAACGGCAGCCGGGCGATGGCCGCCACGCTGACCGAGGAGCTCCTGCGCCGGTCCGGGACCCAGCCGGACCTGGCGGCGGAACTGCTGGTCTGCCCGCCCTTTCCCTACCTGATCCCGGTGGCCCAGCAGCTCACCGGCAGCCGGCTCCGCCTCGGCGCCCAGGATTGCCACGCCGCCGCCGCCGGCGCCCATACCGGCGATATCGCCGCGGCGATGCTGAAGGATGCCGGCTGCAGCCATGTCATCCTCGGGCATTCCGAGCGCCGGGCGGATCATGGCGAGACCAGCGACGCGGTGGCCGCGAAGGCCAGATCGGCCCAGGCGGCGGGCCTCGTGGCAATCGTCTGCATCGGCGAGACCGAGGTGGAACGCGATGCCGGCAGGACGCTCAAGATCGTTGAAGATCAGCTTCTTAAATCGACGCCTGAAAGTGCGATCGCAGCCAATCTGGTGATCGCCTACGAGCCGGTCTGGGCGATCGGCACCGGCAAGACGCCGACCGCGGCCGACGTCGAAACCGTGCACCGCCAGATCCGCAAGCTGCTGACGGCTAAGTTCGGCGACGGGGCGGGAATGCGGATCCTCTATGGCGGGTCGGTGAAACCAAGCAATGCAGTGGAGCTGATGGCGGTGCCGGAGGTCAATGGCGCGCTCGTCGGCGGGGCCAGCCTGAAGGCGGAGGATTTCTGGGCCATCGCTGCCGCCTGCCGTTAGGCAGGGCCAACTTGTATATACAAGTGGACGCGCCCCCAAGCGATGCCGATGACGGTCCCGGCGCGACGCGCTAAACTGACCTTCGGCGCAGGGGGGATGCCATGCAACGTCGGCCAAATCTGGAGCGGTTTGGGCGCAGCTTCCGCGGCGGACGCCATGTCCTCGCCGGGGCCGTGCTGGCTTTGATGACGGCCGGCGCGCTTGCCGACGACATCGCCGCGAAGGCGGAGCGCATCATGGCGATGACACTGCTCGATCCGGCCGGGCACGCCGTCGCCGATGCCGCCAGCCTGAAGCCGGAGGCACCCGCCCATTACGAACGCTGGTCGAAACCGCTCCTCCTCATCCTGGTGCTGACCGACGATGCCGCGGAAGGCAGCGCTCCAGCGACGACGGTCAGCCAGATCATGACCGCGGCGCAGGGCGTCGGGATCGGCCTCCAGAGCTGCGTCGTCCGGCTGGACCAGCCGGATGCCGGGACCGAATGCCTGGAAAAGTCGCCGGATATCCTGCTCGGCACCATCACCGACGCGAAGCATGTTCCCGTGCTTTGGGAGCGGGCGAAGGCGGTCAAGTTCGCCGATGCCGCGATCCGCACCAAGGTCCTGACCCGGCTTCGCGACATGCTGGTCGACCTGAAGACCGGCCGGACCTGCCAGTCCTCGAACCTGAGCACCGGCGCCGCCCTGTCGGCCACCGTGCTGGTCAATCACGTCTTCGATCCGGTTGAACGGGCGACCTGCGCCACGGTTCTCGCCTATCGCGCCATGGGCGTCGCGGTGGCAGCGCCGCGGGAAAGCATCGCCGCCCTCGGCGAAAGGCTGGCTGCGGCCGCGCCGGGCGACGTCCGCCCGGATGAAGCCCTGAAATATCTCTACGGCGAGGGCCTGCGGCCGGAGATGACGGTGCAGGAGTACCGGTCCGAGCTCGCGGCCTGGCTGGGCGGTCAGCCCTGACGCAAGCTAGAACGAGAATGCGGTGCCGAGGCCGATCTCCAGGGCATCGTAGTCGTCGACCGCGTGATCGTCGGGAGCCTGGCTGCTAAGCCAAGTGTAAGCCAGTTCCGCGTCGAGATCGATGCCGGGTCCCATGCTGTAGATCCCGGTCAGGGCCACGCGGTCCTGGACGACGTCTTCGCCGGTGCCGCCGTCCTCGACCGTCGCCAGTTCCGACCTGCCGTAGCTGTATTGCAGTCCGACGGTCCAGGCATCGACATTGTAGGACGCGCCGCCGCCGGCGACCCAGGTGTGGGCACCGCGGGCATGGGAGAGCGACGTGCCATCGACGATGCCATAATCGTCCCAGTATTCCATGGCGCCGCCGACGGCAAAGCTGCCGAAGGTCAGATTGAGTGCCGCCTGATAGGCGGCACCTTCCTCGCTGGTGGCGCCGCCGCCGTTCTCGACATGGCCGTCGAAGGCCGCACCGCCGCCGGCGGTGAGGCCCCAGGCGTCGCCCTGGTAGTCATAGGTGGCATAGATCGAGCCGTCGTGCCGCGACTGGCCGGGATCGTGGCTCTTCATGCCGACATGGGGGCCGCCGGTGTCGTCCTGGCTTTCCGCCTCGGCATTCGGCGCATAGGACAGGGCGAACGAGAACCCGCCGAATTCGGGCGAGAAATAGGCCATTTTCTCCGCATCGCCGGTCAGTCCGGTGCAGACGGTGTTCGAGGTGAGCCCGGCGCCGCCGATATTCGCCGCGATCATGTCCGGCGAGAAGGCGCCGAAGTTCGCCGTGGCGCCCGGCGGGGTGACGCACATTTCCTCCAGGGCATCATCGAACGATCCCAGGCGGATCTGGCCGAAATCTCCGGAGAAGTAGGCATAGGCCTCGTCGATCTGATCGCTGGAGGTCTCGCCCTCGAGTTCGAGATGGGCGCCGGCGGTAAGGCCGTTGTCCAGCGCAACCTCGCCGTCGAACCAGATCTCGGCGCTGTTGAAGACGCCGTCGGTGTTGTGCTCGTCGCCGAGATCGCCGGCACCGTGATCGTCGAAGTTGACCTGATAGGCGGTGTCGAAGAAGCCGCCGACCTCCAGCTTGATGCCGTCGCTGGCCTGCGCCGGAGCCGCGCCGGTGCCGACGGAGGCAAGCGCCAGGGAGGACAGACCCAGGGTCGTGGTGGTCAGCAATGTCTGCTTCATGGCGACATTCCAAATGCAGGGGAACCGTCGACCGGAATCCTGCATGCGCAAATGATAAGATTTGGCAAATGCCGATGCCAGATGGGAAATTATCCGGCAAAATCCCTATAAAAAGTAGGGAGAATCCGCCCTGATTTCGATCAGCGTCGGCCCGTTGCGCCCCATCGCATTGCGCAGGTCCCGGCCCAGTTCGGCGAAGCTCCCGGGGCGATGGGCGGCACAGCCGAACCCCCGCGCGATCGCCAGAAAATCCGGGGTGAAGATATCGACGCCGATGGGCGCGATCTGGCGCTCGAGCATGTAGGTCTTGATCTCGCCATAGCCGTCATTGTTCCACAGCAGCACGATCAGCGGCACCCGCGCCTCGACCGCAGCGGCAAGTTCGGCGATGGAGAACTGCAGGCCGCCATCCCCGACCAGCACCACCACCGGCCGGTCGGGGGCCGCGAGCTTGGCCCCGAGGCCGGCCGGCAGGCCGTAGCCCAGGGTTCCATAGCCGGTGCTGGAGTTGAAATAGGAGCGGGGCTGCGGCGCCTCGAAGCATTGATTGAGGGCATATACCGGCTCGGTGGAATCGCCGACCAGGATCGCGCCGGGGAGGGCGTCCATGACCACCGCGGCGATCCGGCTGTGGAGGGTCACCGCCGGCCACCAGAGCTTCGCCGTGGCATGCCTGATCGCCGCCGCCCGCGCCGCGCCGTCACCCACAGGCGCATGGCGGCCGAGAGTTGAATCGATCGCTTCCAGCGCCAGCCGCGCATCCGCCTGGATCGGCAGATCCGCCGCCAGCCCGCGCACCAGCTGCGCCGGGTCGATGTCGATGCGGATGAAGGTGCCGCCGACCGCCAGGGGCTGCGGGTCCGGATACATCTCGGTCTCGCCGATTTCGGTCCCGACCGCCAGGACGACGTCGGCCGCGGCGATGGCATGCCGGATCGGCGCGAAGGCCATGTTTTCGCCGGCATGCAGCGGATGGCCGGGCGGGAGGATGCCCTTTGCGTTCACCGTGTTGATCACCGGCGCGTCCAGCCGCTCGACCAGTTGCCGCGCCGCTGCCGCTGCATCGGCGGCACCGCCGCCGAGGATGACCAGGGGAGACCTCGCCTTGCGCAAGAGGGCCGCGGCACGTTCGATATCCTCCGGCCGCGGCCCCGGACGCCGCGGCAACGGTCGCACCGCGACAATCGCCGGATCCGCCGGCTCGGCAATGACGTCGATCGGGATCTCGATGTGAACCGGACGCGGGCGGGCGCCGGCAAAGACGGCGAAAGCCCGGGCCATGACCTCGGGCAACTGCTCGGGCCTCAGCAGCGTGTGACTGAAGGCGCAGACACCGGCGACGACGTTGCGCTGCGAGGGGAGTTCGTGGAGCCGACCTTCGCCCATGCCGAGGTGCTCGGTGCGGTTGACGCTGGAAATCACCAGCATCGGTACGGAATCCGCATAGGCCTGGCCCATCGCGGTAAGAATGTTGGTCATTCCCGGCCCGGTCACGATGAAACAGACCCCGGGCTTGCCGCTGACCCGGGCATAGCCGTCCGCCATGAATCCCGCACCCTGTTCGTGTCGCGGCGTCAGATGCCGGATACGGGTCTTCGGCAGACCCCGATAGAGCTCGACCGTATGGACCCCGGGAATGCCGAAGACAAACTCGACGCCGTAGGCCTCGAGCAGTTGCACCAACAATTCGCCGCAGGTCGCCATGATCGATGGTTCTCCCTAAGGCCGGTCGAAATCGGGGACCGGGCCGGAGCCGACTTCCGCAAATCCGGCGGGCCGATAGAGCCTTGCAGGGCCTTTGGATACAATACAGAATGATTAACTATCACTTCGATATCCGCCGATGTAACGGGCGGGTATCGCGGGTCCTTTTGGCGAGATGAAGCATGCTGGCAAACCTGAGCGAAGGTGACATTCGGCTGTTGCGCGTCTTCGCCAAGGTGGTGGAGGCCGGAGGTTTTTCGGCGGCACAGATCGAGCTCAATGTCAGCCAGTCGACCATCAGCACCCATATGAGCGCCCTCGAGCAGCGCCTGAAGGTACGGCTCTGCCAGCGCGGGCGATCGGGGTTTCGACTGACCGAGAAGGGTCAGATGATCTTCCAGGCGAGCCAGCGGCTGTTCGCGGCCTTGGACGACTTTCGCTCCGAGGCCGGCGCGGTGCGCAACAGCCTGGTCGGCAACCTGGCGATCGGCATCGTCGACAACCTGATGACCAATCCCGCCTGCCGCCTGCACCAGGCGATCGGCAGCTTCAATGCCCAGGCGCCGGAAGTGCAGATGTCGGCGCAGGTGACCTCTCCTACCGAGATCGAACGCCTGGTCCTGGAAGGGCGCCTGGATCTCGGGCTCGGTGCCTGCGGCCGGCATTCGCCCTATCTCTGCTACGAAGACCTGTTCGAGGAACGCCAGGCGCTGTATTGCGGGCGCGGCCATCCGCTCTTCGAACGCAGCAGCACCGTCTCGCTGGCGGACCTCAAGAACCAGCAATTCGCCCGGCGCGCCTATGCCGCGCCGGACCAGTTTCCCGCCGAATACGGATTGGCGTCGACCGCGGTGGCGGACCTGATGGAGAGCGTCGCCGCCTTCATCCTGTCCGGGCGGTATATCGGCTTCCTGCCGGAGCATTTCGCCCGGCAATGGACAAGCCAGGACGCAATGCGGCCCTTGCTCGATCGGAAGCTGGGCTACCAGAACCCGATCTATCTGGTGATTCGCAAGACCGAGCAGCAGAAACCGATCCTGTCCGCCTTCCTGAAGGAACTCTATCTCGCCCATGGTGCCCTGGCGCCGACCGTGCAGGCGGCCGGCAGGGCCGATGCCGCGACGGCTCTGCCGCAGGCGATGCGTGGCCCGGCCCGGCCCAGGCCGCGTGCCACCAGTCCGAAAGCCGGCGCCGAAGCCTGACTGCGCCAGGCCGGCTCAGCGTCGCCGGCAGCTCAATGTGCCAGGACCTGGCTCAGGAACAGCTTGGTGCGATCGTTTCGCGGGCTGGAGAAGAACGTCGCCGGCGGCGCCACCTCGACGATCTGCCCGTGATCCATGAAGACGACGGTGTCGGCCACGGTACGCGCGAATCCCATCTCATGGGTGACGCAGATCATCGTCATGTGGTCCTCGGCAAGCTCGATCATGACGTCGAGGACTTCCTTGATCATCTCCGGATCCAAGGCCGAGGTCGGCTCGTCGAACAGCATGACATGCGGTTCCATGCAGAGCGCCCGGGCGATCGCCACGCGCTGCTGCTGGCCGCCCGACAGCTGGCTGGGATATTTGCCGGCCTGTTCGGCAATCCTGACCCGCGCCAGAAACCGCATGGCGAGGTCCTCGGCCTGGTCGCGCGGCATCTTGCGGACCCGGCGCGGCGCCAGCGTGAGATTTTGCAGTACCGTCAGATGCGGGAACAGGTTGAACTGCTGGAATACCATGCCGACTTCGCGGCGGATCAGGGCGATGTCCTTGAAGTCCGGCGTCAACTCGACCCCTTCCACCAGGATCTGGCCGGACTGGTGCTGCTCCAGGCGATTGATGCAGCGGATCGCGGTCGACTTGCCGGAGCCGGAAGGCCCGCAGATCACCACGCGCTCGCCCTTGCGCACGGTCAGCGAGACATCCTTGAGGGCCTGGAAGGTGCCGTACCATTTGTTGACGCCGCGCATCTCGACCATCGGCGGGCTGGCATCGGCGGCGGGCGGTGTCGGTTGCTGTTCCACGGGGCGGTATCCTGGCTGGATCGATCGGCCTAACGGGAGGTGCCGAGTTTCCGTTCGAGAAGTCGGGCGCAAACAGTGAGCGGGTAGCACATGGCGAAATAGATGATCGCGACCAGTCCGTAGACCAGAAGCGGCTCGAATGTGGCATTGGTCACGATGGTGCCGGCCCGGGTGAGATCGTCGAAACCGACGATGGACGACAGCGCCGTCGCCTTCAGCAGCTGCACCAGGAATCCCACGGTCGGCGGCACGCCGATCCGCAGCGCCTGGGGCAGGATGACGTAGCGCATCTGTGACAGGAAGGTCAGGCCGAGGGCGCCGCTGGCTTCCCATTGCCCGCGCGGTATGGCATCGACGCAGCCACGCCAGATCTCCGCCAGGAAGGCCCCGGCATAGAAGGTCAGGGCGACGCCGGCAGCGAGCAGCGGCGACACTTCGATCCCCAGCAGCGGCAGGCCGAAGAAGACCAGGAACAGCTGCAGGAGCAGCGGCGTGCCCTGCAGCAGTTCGATGTAGAGATAGACGATCCTGCCGCCGATCCGCGGCCGCCAGTATTTCAGCAGCAGCAGCAGGAGGGCGGTGGTACCGCCACCGAGAAAGGCGATCACCGAGAGCAGCAACGTCCAGCGCGCGGCAAGCAGCAGAAAAGGGAGGATTTCCCAGATCGAGAGGCTGATCATCGCGCCCGCCCGGCGAAGAGCCGCCGGCCGGCCCGGGCGAAAAGCCAGCGCAGCGACAAGGCCATGGCGAGATAGATCAGGGTGATGGCGAAATAGGTCTCGAAGGCACGGTAGGTGCGCGACTGGATGAAATCCGCCGCATGCATCAGGTCGGTGACGGCAATCTGCGAGACCACCGCGGATTCCAGCATGGTGATGACGATCTGGCTGACCAAAGCGGGATAGACGTTGGCAACCGCCTGGGGCAGGACGACGTGGATGAAGACGGAAACCGGCGCGATGCCGAGGGCGAGGCCGGCCTCGCGCTGGCCGGGAGACACCGCCTCGATCCCGGCACGCAGGATCTCGATCGTATAGGCGGTCAGGTTGATGGTCATGGCGAGGACCGCCGCCTGCAGGGCCGTCATCTGCAGCCCGATACTGGGCAGGCCGAAGAAGATGAAGAACAGCTGGATGAGAAACGGCGTGTTACGGATCAGTTCGACGTAAGCGAGGACCAGGGCGCGGGCCCAGCGATGGCCCCAGCGCGCAGTCGCCGCGCCGCCGATGCTGACCGCAATGCCCAAAGTCGAGGCGATAGCGGTCAGCACCAGCGTAATCGCGGCACCCTGCAACAGCAGGCCGAAATAGCCTCCTATCGCCAGGAAGTCGAACTGATACCCCATGGCGGGATAGGACGGGTCGCCTTAGAAATCGCTCGGCAGCGGCTGCTTCAGCCACTTCAGGGCGAGTTCGTTCAGGCTGCCGTCCTTGCGCATCCCGGCGATGATCTCGTCGAGCTTCTGCTGCAGCCGGGTCTCGCCCTTCTTCACCGCCATATTGGACGGCGAGGTCAGAAGGTGGAATTTCTCCACCGGCTCGATCGCCGGCTTCTGGGCAAGGATCGTCGCGCCGACGTCGTTGCCGACCACCATCAACTGGGCCTGGCCGGAGAGGAAGGCCGAGATCACGCCGCTGTAGTCGCTGTAGCGCTGGATGTCGGCGCCGGCGGGCGCCACCTTGGTGGCTTCGGTGTCCTCCAGGGTGCCCTTGTTGACCGCAATGGTCTTGCCGGCGAGATCGGCCGGACCCTTCACTTCGACGTCGCGCGGTCCCATGACCACGATGTAGTAGGGCGCATAGGGGGCGGTGAAATCCACCACCTGGGCGCGCTCGTCGCTGAAGCCGATGCTGAGCAGCACGTCGACCTTCTGCTCGCTGAGGAAGGGGATGCGGTTCTGGCCGGTGATGCCGACCAGTTCGGCCTTGACGCCCAATGCTTTGGCGAGAATATCAGCCATTTCAACGTCATAGCCCTGGATCTTCATGTCCGCGCCCAGGGATGCGAAAGGCGGGAAATCCTCGAAGATACCGACCTTGAGAACGCCCGCCTTGGTGACGTCGTCGAGCACGTCGGCCGTTGCCAGGCCGGCGCCGGAGGTCATGAGGCCAAGGATCAGGGCCGCGCCCTGAACCAGCATGGATCGCCGTGACTTGGAAAGGGTCATTGTTGTCCTCGTGAAATGGTTGGAATGAAGCAGGTTTGCGCTCGGCAGCATTGGCAGAGTGTCACGGCCGCCGGCCTGAGTTCCATAGCGGCCGAATGAAACTCAGTTCCGTCACGGCTGATGTGACCGCCCGGCCGGCCGGACCGGGTTGGAACCGGCCGGATGGGGTCAGGCAGCTGACGACTTGTATATCCAAGTGTCAGACTTATCTCTGGAAATCGCCCCGGAAAGGGGCTAGAAACCCGGCCGAGTTAACGATTTGCCCGACGAATGCCTTAATGCTTTGACCCTGGCGAGCGGAAGTCATGCCCCAAGTCCTGCATAACATCATCCTGGTAGCCCATATCATGCTGGCGGTCGGCCTGATTGCCATCATCATCCTGATGCAGCGCAGCGAGGGCGGCATGGGCGGTCTGGGCGGTGGTGGCGGCGGGGCAGGCGGCATGGGCGGCTTCCTGGCCGGACGCACCCAGGCGAACGTCGTAACCCGAACCACAGCCATCCTGGCCACCGGCTTCTTCCTGACCAGCCTGACCCTGGCGATCTCCGATCACCGTGGCCGCGACAGCGGGCCGCTGGTCCCGGAGGCGCCGGTCTCCAGCACCCCGTCCACCGGCGGCGCGACAACGGCCCCCGGGACCGCACCAGCTACCGGCAGCGACTCGGGCGCCGCCACGACGCCGGCGGCACCCGCGACACCGGCCCAGCCGGCCGCCCCCAGCGGCCAGTAACATCCCGTTCGCCTTGAGCTTTTTCCCGGCAGCCATCCAGTGCTTGCCGGAACGCCCCGACTCGTTTCATAAGGGTCTCCCATGACGCGATTCATCTTCATCACCGGCGGCGTGGTTTCCTCCCTCGGCAAGGGTCTATCGTCAGCAGCGCTCGGCGCGCTGCTGCAGGCCCGCGGATTCAAGGTCCGGCTGCGCAAGCTCGATCCCTATCTCAACGTCGATCCGGGCACGATGAGCCCGTATCAGCATGGCGAGGTCTATGTCACCGACGACGGCGCCGAGACCGATCTCGACCTCGGCCATTACGAGCGCTTCACCGGCATTTCCAGCCGGCGCTCGGACAGCATCACCACCGGTCGGATCTACTCAGAACGTGATCACCAAGGAGCGGCGCGGCGACTATCTGGGCGCCACCATCCAGGTCATTCCGCATGTCACCGACGCGATCAAGGAATTGATCAAGGCGGACGTGACCGACGAGGATTTCATCCTCTGCGAGATCGGCGGCACGGTCGGCGACATCGAAAGCCTGCCCTTCCTGGAGGCGATCCGGCAGCTCGGCAACGAGCTCGGCCCCGACCGCAGCATGTTCGTGCACCTGACCCTGGTGCCCTATATCCCGGCCGCCGGCGAGCTGAAGACCAAGCCGACCCAGCATTCGGTGAAGGAGCTGCAATCGGTCGGCATCCAGCCGGATATCCTGCTCTGCCGCTGCGACCGGGAAATCCCGGCCGAGAGCCGGCGCAAGATCGCGCCAGTTCTGCAACGTGCGGCCCTCGGCGGTGATCCAGGCGCTGGACGTCGACACCATCTATGCGGTGCCGACGGCCTATCACGCCGAAGGCTATGACGACGAGGTCTGCCGGCATTTCAAGCTGGACACCCCGGCGCCGGCGCTGAAGCGCTGGCAGGAGACGGTGGACCGGATCCGGGCGCCCGAGGGCGAGGTCAACATCGCGATCGTCGGCAAATACACCTCGCTGCTGGACGCCTACAAGTCGCTGGCCGAGGCGCTGCGCCATGGCGGCATCGCCAATCATTCCAAGGTCAACCTGAACTGGATCGACAGCGAGATCTTCGAGCGCGAGGATGCGGTGCAGCACCTGGAGGGCGTGCACGGCATCCTGGTGCCCGGCGGCTTCGGCGAGCGCGGCTCGGAGGGCAAGATCCAGGCGGCGCGCTTCGCCCGCGAGCGCAAGGTGCCCTATTTCGGCATCTGCTTCGGCATGCAGATGGCGGTGATCGAGGCGGCGCGCAACCTGGCGGGCGTCGGCAAGGCGCGGGTCGACCGAGTTCGGTCCCTGCGCCGAGCCGGTGGTCGGCCTGATGACCGAATGGCTGCGCGGCAACGTGCTGGAGAAGCGCAAGGCCGGCGGCGATCTCGGCGGCACGATGCGGCTCGGTGCCTATGACTGCATGCTTGCACCGGGCAGCCAGGTGCGCCGGGATCTACGGCAAGCCGATGATCAGCGAGCGGCACCGCCACCGCTACGAGGTCAACATCGACTACAAGGACCGGCTGGAGCAGGTCGGGCTGCGCTTTTCCGGCATGTCGCCGGACGGCGTGCTGCCGGAGATCGTCGAGATTCCCGACCATCCCTGGTTCATCGGCGTGCAGTTCCACCCGGAGCTGAAATCCCGCTTGTTCGAGCCCCACCCGCTGTTTACATCCTTCATCTCCGCCGCCGTCACCCAGTCGCGGCTGGTCTAGGTCCCGGGAAGGAGAGCCGCGATGGCTGCGCCCCGCCACGTCAAGATCGGCAAGTTCACCGTCGGCAACGACCTGCCGTTCACGCTGATCGCCGGACCCTGCCAGATGGAGAGCCGGGCGCATGCCCAGGAGATGTGCCACGCCCTGACCGAGACTCACCCGGAAGCTCGGCATCGGCCTGATCTACAAGACCAGCTTCGACAAGGCGAACCGCACCAGCGCCGGTGCCGCCCGTGGCGTCGGGCTGGAAAAGAGCCTGCCGGTGTTCCAGGACCTGCGCGACACCTATGGCGTGCCGATGCTGACCGACGTGCATACCGAGGAGCAATGCGCCGTCGCCGCACAGGCGGTCGACGTGCTGCAGATCCCGGCCTTCCTCTGCCGCCAGACCGACCTGCTGATCGCCGCCGCCGAGACCGGCCGCGCGATCAACATCAAGAAGGGCCAGTTCCTCGCCCCCTGGGACATGAAGAACGTGGTCGCCAAGTCGCTCGCAGGCCGGCAACGACAACGTGCTGATGTGCGAGCGTGGCGCCTCCTTCGGCTACAACACCCTGGTCAGCGACATGCGCGCGATGCCGATCATGGCCGAGACCGGCTATCCGGTGATCTTCGATGCCACCCATTCGGTGCAGCAGCCGGGCGGGCAGGGCACCTCCTCGGGCGGCCAGCGCGAATTCGTCCCGGTCCTGGCGCGGGCCGCCGTGGCGATCGGCGTCGCCGGCGTCTTCATGGAAACCCACCAGGACCCGGACAAGGCGCCCTCGGACGGCCCCAACATGGTGCCGCTGAAGCACATGGAAAAGCTGCTCACCACGCTGATCGCCTTCGACAGGCTCGCCAAGGCCAATCCGGTCGAAAGCATCCAGCCCTAGAGACGCCCCGGAAGGATCAGGCCGGGCCGATCGACGGCTTGGTGTTCGGTTCCACCGGGGGGATCCGCTCGCCGACGGCATAGATCGAGACCGGCAGATCCGTCGCATCCAGCGGCAGCGGCGTGCCCAGCCACAGGGCGTGCACCAGATGATCGTCGCGGGGATTGTCGGTATTGGGATGGACCAGCACCGTGAGATCGCGCCGGTTCAGCATCAGCCAGGGGACCAGGGCCGCGAAGACCGCCGGGTCGAAGGCGACCTGGAACATCGCCACCGGATGCGGGCCGACCGGGATGTCGTGCCAGGCGCCGATCCGCACCAGGAAACGTGCCCCGATCTCGCTGCGGAGCTGCGCCGCGCGGTCTCGGCTGTGCTTCACATCGTAGTAGATATGGGCATGGTAGTTGGCGATGTTGGCGATCGGCTGCGGTTCGCGCATGGTATCGAACCGGTACGCCGGACCGAGGCCCGGCGTACCGCTCCCTGATAGCTTCGCCTAGGCGGCGCTGGGTGCCAGATACCGGATACGGCCGGCACGGAGCGCCTTGGAATCCAGAGCATAGGCGCCATTGCCGAGCAGGGCCAGTACCGCCAGACCGGCGGCCCAGAGGGCGGGATATTCCCAGCCGCCGTTCGGGTTGGAGAAGCCGAAGCCGTTCACCCAGTGGAAGCTGATGACGCCCAGCATGACCGGCAGCTGCAGCAGGGCGACGAGGCGCGGCAGGAAGCCGATGATCAGCGCGATGCCGCCGCCGAACTCCGCCAGGATCACGAGATAGGCGAGAATGGCCGGATAGCCGATGGAGCCAAAGAAACCGACCGTGCCGGGAATGGTGAACACGAAGATCTTGATGCTGCCATGGACGAGGAAGAGCAGGCCCAGCGCCAAGCGCAGCAGCAGCGCCGCATAGGGGGCCGTACGTTGGTCGATCATCGAATCGCTCCTGAAAAGGGAATGGGAACCACCAGCAAGCTAGGTGGACATCTGCATTTACCCAAGTCATACTTTTGAATAGACATCATCACTGGGAATGATATGGAACCGCGGATCGGCGATCTTGATCTCAATTTGCTCCGGGTCTTCGAGGCTTTGCTGGCGGACCGCCAGGTGACACGGGCGGCACGGCGGCTGAACCTGACACAGTCCGCCGTCAGCAACGCCCTGGCGCGGCTGCGGCGCCTGTTCGACGACGAACTGTTCGTGCGAACCCATGCGGGCATGGCGCCGACTGCCCTGGCGAGCGAGATCGCCGGGCCGATCGCCGCGGCCCTCGACAATGTGCGCACGGTGCTGGGGGTCAAGGTCCCCTTCGATCCTGCGGCAACGACGGCAACCTTCAGCCTCGCGATGTCGGAGCACGCCGAAGCCGCGGTTGCGCCGCGACTCATCGCCCGCCTGCGCCGCGAGGCGCCAGGGAGTCGGCTGGTCATCCGCCATGCCGAGAAGGCGGATGCGCTGGACCTGTTGAACGAGGGTGCGGTGGAATTGGCCGCCGGTGTTCTGCCGAAGGCGCCGCCGCACATGACCGTTGCCAGACTGATGGCGGACCGCCTGGTGACGCTCATGCGGGCTGATCATCCGGCGGCGGGCCGACTTACGCGCGAGCGCTATCTCGCCTTTCCGCATGTCCTGATTTCAGCCGTCGGACGGCAGAGCGGGGCGATCGACCGGTTGCTCGGACAGCAGGGCCTGAGCCGCCAATTGCCTGCGGTGGTCGGCCATCTGGCCGCGGTGCCGCCACTGCTGCTCACCAGCGACTTCCTCTGCACTTTGCCGGAGCGCCTGGCCCTGATCGTCGCCAAGCCCTTCGGCCTCGCGATCAAGGCGACGCCCCTGGAGATCCCGCCGATCCCGGTCTACATGCTATGGCACAACCGCCATGACCGGCAGCCGGCCAGCCTCTGGCTGCGCGGCCTGTTGCGTGAGATCGGTTCGAGCCCCGTCTAGGCCAGGAGCCGTCGGCGGAGCCCGGCAAAGCCGCGCTCGAAGACCTGGCCCGCGCGCGCGGTCATCTCGGCCACGTGATCGGTCGCAAAATCAGCCCGCCAATCGATCCGGCAGGCATTCGCCACCGGCCCGGCGGTGACCGACAGTTCCGCCCGGTAGTCCCAGACCGGGATGCGCATCGGCAGCGGCGTGGCGACGATGCTGTAGGCGAGGCGCATCTCCGCATCGGACAGGCTGGTGAGCTCATGGGTCCAGATGCCGCCATCCTCGAAGGTCAGAATCCGCCGGCAACCGATGCGATCTGCAGGGCCGTTCTCGATCCGCGAGGCGACAACGGTATCGTTCCAATCCGGCATGGCGTTGAAATCGCGGATGACTGCCCAGGCGGCGGCGGGCGGCACGTCGAAGAGGGCATGGCGAATGACAGTGACCATTGGACAGGGTCCGGAGCAGACTGGTTCGGCCGGCCGATCGGCCAAGGGAGCGACGTAACCTATCACGGAGCTCTCCGCGGATGAACCGGCATCGACGATGCCGCTGCAGTCTCGCCGGCAACACGGAACCAAGCAGAGGCTGCAGGGTTGGGCAGTGGCACCTTCTTGCGGACCCACGTCCGCAGGCAAACCCGATGACCGGAGCCCCGGATGCAGACCTTCGCCGCCGAGCCTGACCTATGATCGACAAGCGCGTCGCCTGGGGGATTGGCGGCCTGATCCTCCTTCTCGGCCTTGCGGCGGGCGCTCTTGCAGCCCTGCTGTCGGTGGACCTGCGGCCATATGTGGAACGCTATGCCAGTTCAAGGCTTGAGCGCGACCTGTCGATCGCTAAATTGGAAATCCGCTGGGGAGATCCGCTTGAAGTCACCGCTCAGGGCGTGACGCTCGCCAATGCCGATTGGGGCAGCCGCCCGGAAATGGTGGCGATCAGGAGTGTGTCGGCGATCCTGGACCCGCGATCGATGCTCTCCGGACGCCTCCGTTTTGACAGGCTCGCGATCGACGGACTGACGGTCGTGCTGGAGCGTGATACTGCCGGTATCGGCAACTGGCGGATGGGGAGCAGTCGATCGGCGCCGACAAGCGGCGATCCCGACCGCGGGAAGCGGGAGTTGTTTCCCACGTTGCTCGACTTTTCACTTATCGACAGTCTCGTCACCTACCGGACCTATAGCGGCAATATCCTGAAGATCAAGCTGGCAAGAGTGACGATCGCCAGCACCGGAGATGACCAGCACGTAAATCTGACCGCGGAAGGTGCCTATGATGAAGCACCCCTGACACTAAAGGCCATCACCCAGTCCTTTAAGGCGATGCGCGATGCCGACAAGCCGTTCGGCGCGAAATTCACCCTGGCAACGAAGACCGACAAGGCCAAAGCCGTGCAGATCGCGTTTGATGGCACAATGATGCAGCCATTGGACTTCGACGGTGTCGAGGGAGCCCTGGACCTTGATGCCCACGACCTTGGCGCTCTGCTGAAGATCTTCGGTGCGCAGGTGACCGCGTCTTATCCGCTTTTGGTCAAGGGGGATTTGACCCATAACGACAATAGATGGGATCTGACTGAGGCCAAAGGCAAGCTGGCAGCGGATCCGTTCTCTGGGACACTTCATGTCCTGGAAGGGGATCGAGGCGAGCCAGATCATATCGGCCTCGATCTCGCTTTCGACCGGCTAAATCTTGCCAAGCTGGTCGGTGCAGCGGATGGCGGATCCGCCGATCCGTTCCAGGCACCGCTCAATCCGGTGGAGAGGGGTGGTGCCGAGATCACTGCTGCGGTAACGGCCGATCGCCTGGACTATGGGTCGGTGCATCTCAGGAGCGTCGATGTTGCCGGGGGGATCGCCGACGGTCGGCTTGAGTTGGAACATCTGACCCTGGCCTTGTATGGTGGACGCGCTGAACTCACCGGCAGAGCGGAACCGAGCAAAGGCGGCGCGCGTGCCGTGCTTGATGCGTCCCTGGTCGACGTCGATGCCGATCGGCTCGCTCAGGCAATTGGTGCGGGGTCTGGGCAGATTAAGGGCAAGCTCGATGGGCGCGGCCATCTCGATCTGACAGGAAAGACGCTCCAAGACGGGCTGGCAGGCGCCGACGGCTATGCCGTTCTTGCCATGGCGGCAGGCAGTGTCGATCGGGGGCTCCTGGAACAGGCCTCCATGGATCTTCGCACCCTGATCCGCGACGGGAAGGGTTCAGCGCAGCTGGACTGCCTGCTCGGCGTCCTGGTCCTGAATGACGGGCAGGGAATTATCGCTCCGGTGAAACTGCTGACCGACGCCGGGGATTTCCTGGGTGCCGGCAGCGTCGATCTGGCGACGCGGCAGATTGAGTTGACCGTAGGAGCTCAGCGCAGTTCGACCGGCGTCTTTGCCCTGGATATTCCGCTGCGGATAGAAGGCAGTATGGCCGGTCTCCAGGTGACGCCGCTGGTCGGCCAGGATGCCGACGGGCTGGGCAAGGTCGGTATGGCCACCCCAGTCGGTCAGCTTCCTGCGCCAGCCCGCAAGCTGGCAATGTCCCGGTCCTGTGGACAATGAGGAGATCCGGAAAATCGCTGCCAGCCAGGAATTAACGCCTCAGCCGTTGGCATTCACCGGGGAATATTGGTATAAGGCCGGCCGGGGAAACCAAACAAACGATGGTGTCGGTTCATGCTGAAGAAAACGTTCCTTGCCGCCTGTGCCCTTAGCTTGGCGTTCGCGTCCACCGCCTCGGCCGATTTCGAATTCGGCGGCTGTTCGACCGACCTGCTGTCCAACGTGAAGACCGGCAAGGTGCGCAGCAAGCTGATGGACGGACGGATCATCTTTGACCGCTATCTCGAGGGCGGTACGCGCGTCATCATCCAGCAGAATTCCAATATCGGTGTCGTCGCCGATAAATTCGTGGTTGGCCTGAATTTCAGTGACGGAACCCATTACGAGCTGCCCAGTGCCAACAACTGCTACATCAACAAGATGAAGGGTCTCACCTGCGAAAATCTTCTGAACTTCAAGATCACACGCCAACTGGTCGATACGATGACCAAGGGTGCCCTGAAGAAGGACGGCAACCTGACCATCTCGGTGACACCAGCCGAGGCCTCGGCTCCGGCCTACAAGGAAACCATCACGCTGTTCAATGCCGACGTCGCCTGGCGTGCGACGAAGAAGTGCGGTCAGTGAGCGAAACGTTCATTCCGGCCGAAAGAGAGCGGGGGCAGAACCCGCTCTTTTCTTTTGCTCCCGCCGTCACCTAGAAGTATTTCGCGAGGTTGCGCCGAATTCGTTCGAGAACCGGTTCATCCGGCGCCGGCGGCTGGAAAGTCTTCCCGGTAATGGTTTCGTAGGCCCGGACATAGACCAGTGCCGTCTCCATGATGATTGTCCCAGGAATATCCGGGATCGGATCCTTGTAGGGGTCGCACCGGGCCGCCACCCAGTTGCGCACAAAGTCCTTGTCGAAGCTTTCGGGCCGCGCCCCGCTCTCAAACCGATCACCATAGCTCGCCGCCAGCCAATACCGGCTGCTGTCGGGCGTGTGGATCTCGTCGGCGAGTACGATGCGACCCGCCTGGTCCGTTCCGAACTCGTATTTCGTATCGACGAGGATAAGGCCGCGCGCGGCGGCGATGGACCGGCCGCGCCGGAACAGGGCCAGGGCATAGTGCGAGAGCGACTGCCACTGCGCCGCAGTCAGAATGCCATTGCCGACGATTGCCGACGGCGCCAGCGGTTCGTCATGCCTGCCAATTGCCGCCTTGGTCGTTGGTGTGATGATGGTTTCCGGCAGTTTCTCATTCTCCCGCATGCCGTCCGGCAGCCGGACGCCATACATCTCTCGCTGGCCCTTCTTGTAGAGGGTCAGGATCGAAGTGCCCGTGGTTCCGGCAAGATAGTCCCGCACCACGATTTCCACCGGCAGGATGTCGAGGCGCCGCCCGACGACGACATTGGGGTCGGGGTAGTCGAGAACATGGTTGGGACAGATATCCGCCGTCGCCTCGAACCAGAAGCGCGCCGTCTGGGTCAGAATTTGGCCCTTGAAGGGGATTGCAGCCAGGATCCGGTCAAAGGCACTCAACCGATCGGTCGCGATGATGATCCGGCGTCCGTCAGGCAGGTCGTAGTTGTCTCGGACCTTGCCGTGATAGGGGTTGGGCAGCTCCGGGATGGTCGCATCGGCCAGAACCTGGTGGGCCGAGGCCTCGAGTGCTGAAAGATCCATGTTGGTTTTCCGGTCCGTCAATTTGTGTTGGTAAATGGCGCTGAGGGTCAACGGCCGATCAATTGTCGCACCTCATCGCGGCGCGGCGGATTCGCGCCGACCCGGCTGCAGTTGATCGCGGCGGCGGCGGCGGCGAATTCCAGGGTCTCCTGCCAGGCGGCGTCGTCCAGGTCGGAGAGATCCGCGTCTGGTCCGATGCCGCGTTCAAGCAACCCGACCATCAGTCCTGCCGTAAAGGTGTCGCCGGCGCCGATCGTATCGACCACCGCGACCGGCTTGGCGTTCACGGCGATCGGCGACCGGTCAGGGCGGTAGAGCGTTGCTCCGGCCGCACCTCGGGTCATGACGACGGCCTTCACGCCGTGTCGCAACCATTGCGCCGCACAGGCCTCGGCTGTCTTCCCTGGCTCCAGCTGGGCGAAATCCTCATCGCTCAGCTTGAGCAACGTCGTCATTTCGAGCCAGCGCGTGAACTTTGCCCGATAGGCCGCCAGATCGGGAATCAGCGAGATCCGGATGTTGGGATCGAATACGACGAGCTTCCGTCCTAGATGCTGCCGCACGATGCCCGCAATGCTCCCCGCCGCCGGTTCGGCAAGCAAGGCGATGGAACCGAAATGCAGGAACGTCGTCTCGGCCGGGAGTTGCGGCAACGGCTTCGGCGCATAGCGGGAATTGGCGCTGCCTTCGACGAAAAAGGCGTATCTGCTGGTTCCCTGCAGGTCGACGACGAAGGCCAGGGTCGATGGCGCGGAATCGTAGGTGATGAACCGGGTGTCGACGTTGTTCTCCCGCAGATCACGCAGCAGCTCGTCGCCGAACATGTCTGTGGAGAGCTGGGTCAGGAACCCGGTCGGCTGGCCAAGTCGTGCCGCGGCAATCGCCGTATTGAAAGGGGATCCGCCGCAGTGACCCTGGAACGCCAGGCGCCCCGTGCTGGTGAAATCGATCAATGCCTCGCCGATGACCGCTATTCGCATTTGGAAGCTCTCATTCATCCCAGTCCGGCGGCATCGTTCAGAAAAATCCGCTCTGCCTCGATCGTCGCCGGATGATCGAGCAACTCGCCGAAGAGCTTCGGCGGCACCGTCACCGCACCCACGCCGAGCTCGACCAGCGACAGGAAGGCGTCTCGGCTGCGGATGCTGGCAACCAGAAGGCGCATCTTGCTGCCATTCTCCCGTGCCCGATCCACCATTGCCTGCATGCGGGCGATCAGCGCAAGCCCGTCGACACCGCTGTCGTTCAGGCGGCCAAGGTAGGGCGCCGCATAGGCTGCGCCCATCTCGGCGGCGAACAGGACCTGCTCCAGGCCATAGACTGCGGTGAAGGTCACCTGCAATCCGTCTGAAATCAGCTTCGCGCCGGCGCGGAATCCCTCGCGGGTGGCGGGGATCTTCACCACCATGCGCCGCCGGTCGACGTAGTCGAGGATGGCTCTCGCACTGAGCACCGTCGCATCGAAACCGGTCGCCAGGACCTGCGCCTGCACCTTGTGGACACCCAAGGCGAGGATGTTCTCGAACAGGGCCGGCAGGGCGGCCGGCGTCACTTCGGCACGTTTCAGCAGCGTCGGGTTGGTGGTCACGCCATAGACCGCTGGATGGGGCAGGCATGCCTTGAGTTCGGTCAAATTGCCGCTGTCGAGATAGAGGTGAAAACGCGGGTCCTGCATCTGGAGCGCCTTGGGCATCCTCGAATCGGCGCTAGGATGGCCCGAGACCGCCGCTGAATCCAGCCGTTAAGCGTCTATTCTGGCCTTTTGGACCCAAAGCCGGGGCAGGCGTCACGGTTTGACCAGGACTTCGGCGTTGAAGTAGGGTTTTACTCCAGATGATCGGCGGGCAGATGGATACAGGATTGAAGCCAGAGGCGGTGCCGGACGCGGCAGAATCCTCGGGGGCCGCCCGACAGAGGGCCAGGGCCCTGGCGCGGACGGCGCGCACATCTGCCCCCAGTCTCCTGCGCTACATCTATCAGCGGTTCAACGCGGACGGCTGCACCGGCATCGCCGCATCCCTCAGCTACACTTCGCTCCTCGCCATGGTGCCGCTGCTCGCCATCGGCCTTGCGATGTTTGCCGCCTTCCCGTTCTTCGCGGATCGCCGCGAGGATGTCCTTCGTGCGATCGTCGAGAATATGGCGCCGAGCTTCGGCAGTGCCGTGCAGGAGTATCTCGGCACCTTTGTCGCCAATGCCGGCAAGACGACCGGCACCGGCATTCTGGCATTGGCGGCAACCGCCGTCCTGATGATCCACACCATTCAGCTGGCCTTCGACAAGATCTGGGGCGCCACCTCGCGCCGCATCCGCCTCAATCGATTCCCGATCTATTGGGCGGTCATTACCCTGGGACCCCTGCTGTTCGGTGTCAGCTTCTCGATCTCAACCTATGTATTCCAGGCGGCCGGCAGCGCTTCATTCTATGGGTTGTCTGCCGGCATCAGGCTGCTCGCCACGGTGATGCCATTCGTCCTGGAAGCCACCGGCTTTGCCCTGTTCTATCGCTTGATACCGACCCGCCCGGTGCGTGTCGTCGATGCTGCGGCTGGAGCGCTGGTCGCGGCGGTCCTGTTCGAGCTGCTCAAGAAGGGATTTGCCGCCTATGTCCGGCATTTCCCATCCTATGAAGTCGTATACGGCGCGCTGGCGACGATCCCCGTCTTCCTGCTCTGGATGTACCTGGTCTGGGTGACCGTACTGATCGGGGCCGAAGTTGCTGCGGCACTGCCCGAATGGCGATCCGGCCGCCGCAGCTTCGGCCTGTCAACCCGGCGCGGCGACCTTCTGAGTTTGGCGCTTGGCGCGCTCGCGCTGTTGCGCGAGGCCCGAACCCATGGTGCGGCGATCAAGACCCAGACGATGATGGCCAAGTTGGAAGCCGATCCGGGCCGGCTCCTGACCATCCTCGAGCAGTTGAAAGCCGCCCATCTGGTTGCGATGAACGAGGCCGGACGCTGGGTGCTATCGCGGGACCTGTCGCAATACACCCTGCACGATCTCTTTCACCTGCTCGGCGCCAGCCTATCGAATATCGACGAAGAGCGTGTGCCGCTGGTCGAGGCTCTGATCGAACGGCTGGCGGCCGAGGAAAAGCGCGTCTTGTCGATCTCGGTTGAAGAGGCCCTGGGCGGCGGCACGCCGGTCACGTAGCGATCGAGCCGGCGGGCGATCGATCACTCGAATTTCTCGACTCCGTCGAAGTCCTTACGGCATTCGACCGCCACGTGCGGCGCCGCCGGCAGTACTTCGGAGAATTTCCGTGCCTTCCAGCTATCCTTGATGACGAAATTCTTATAGCTCGCCCGCAGTTCCTTGAGCAGTGCTGGTGCTGGTGCGTACTCGCCTGGAGTGGCCAGAGCTGTAAAAATTTCATCGCTGAGCCAGACTTCGGCATATTTGGGGAATGAGATCGCCTCGATCTCGTTGTTCCACGGCTGGGCCGAGGTGCTGTTGACGCAGTAATGCCGGATGATGGCAATCCCGAGACGTTGCTTGTCGCAGAGCAACAGTGCAGTACCCACGCGTGTCGCCTGCAGCTCAGAGGGCGGTTCTTCGGGAAGGACAATCTGGTCGTGGGCGTCCGGCGTCCGCGGGCTGTCGATGTCGAATACCTGGCTGAGCGTCTCGGCACCGACAACCAGCGTTTCGCCCTTGTTACCGGGGAAGTACCAGGATGCCGGAAACGCCGACGCCGTTGCATCCTTGGCAAAGTCGCAGACGACAGCATCCAGATTGCCCTTGACGCTGGCCTTGACCATCTCCTCGCTGACCCGGGGACCCGGACCGGGGTCAGCCGCCGGCGGCTCGGCGATCCGGTCGATCAGCATCAGCAGGCCGATAATGGCAATGCCGGCCACCGCAACATAGATCCAGCGCAGATTCTGCATGTGACTCCACATCCTCTTCGGATCGATCTCGATCCTATGTTAGGGCCGTCACCGCTAACAAAGGCTGAAAATCTGGCAAGCGGCGATTGGCACGGCTATAGTGCAGCCGAAGCCGCAAAGACTATGAAATCCACGCGAGACAGAGGACCGACCGCATGAGTGCCATTCTCGACATCCACGCCCGGCAGATCCTGGACAGCCGCGGCAATCCGACGGTCGAAGTCGACGTGACGCTGGAAAGCGGCGCTACTGGCCGCGCGGCGGTCCCCTCCGGGGCTTCGACCGGGGCCCATGAGGCCGTGGAACTGCGGGACGGCAACAAGAAACTCTATCTCGGCAAGGGCGTCCTGAAGGCGGTTGAGGCGGTGAATGGCGAACTGTTCGACGCCATTACCGGGCTCGACGGGGGTGAGCAGGTCAAGATCGACCAAATGATGGTCGACCTCGACGGCACGCCGAACAAGGCGCGTCTCGGGGCCAATGCCATCCTCGGCGTCAGCCTGGCCGTCGCCAAGGCAGCGGCGGCCGAGTTCGGTCTGCCGCTCTATCGATATGTGGGTGGCGCATCGGCCCGAACCCTGCCGGTGCCGATGATGAACATCATCAATGGCGGTGCCCACGCCGACAACCCGATCGATTTTCAGGAATTCATGATCCTGCCGGTGGCGGCGCCCTCCTGCGCCGAGGCGATCCGCTGGGGTTCCGAGGTCTTTCATGCGCTGAAGGCGCAGTTGAAGGCCGCCGGGCACAACACCAATGTCGGCGACGAGGGGGGATTTGCTCCGAATCTCGCCAGCGCCGAGATAGCGCTGGATTTCATCATGCAGGCCATTGCCAAGGCCGGATTCAAGCCCGGTACGGATATCGCCCTCGGCCTCGATACCGCCTCGACGGAGTTCTACAAGGACGGAAAATACCATCTGGAGGGCGAGGGCAAGGTGCTGGATTCGGCCGGGATGGTGAAGCTCTATGCACATCTGGTCGGCAATTTTCCGATCGTCTCCATCGAGGACGGGATGGCTGAAGACGACTGGTCCGGCTGGAAGGCGCTCACCGATGCGATCGGCGGAAAGGTGCAGCTGGTCGGCGACGACCTGTTCGTCACCAACCCGAAACGCCTGGCGGAGGGGATCGCCAAGGGTACGGCCAATGCCATTCTGGTCAAAGTGAACCAGATCGGCACCCTGAGCGAGACCCTGGAAGCCGTGGAGATGGCGCACAAGGCCGGCTATCGCGCCGTGATGTCGCATCGTTCCGGCGAGACCGAGGATTTGACGATTGCCGACCTGGCCGTCGCAACCAATTGCGGCCAGATCAAGACCGGCTCGCTGTCTCGGTCCGACCGCACGGCCAAGTACAACCAGCTGATTCGAATCGAGGAGAATTTGGGGCCAGCGGCCCTCTATGGCGGGCGCGGCGCCCTGGCGCGCAAGTAGCATCCGGTTGCGCGGTGACCCTGGACTCGAATCTCAGTGCCTCTTTCCAAACGATTGAATCGCTTTTCTATTGCACCCGGAATCGCTTTGTGATTTGGTAGTGGGATGGATCTTCGCCGCGATCTGCAACGCCGTGCCCGACAGGTGGCGCTCCCGATGCTGGGGGCCTGCCTTGCGGGCTATTTTGTCTATCACGCCATTCACGGGGACAGGGGCATCATAGCCTGGCTGCAGTTGAATCAGCAGCTGAAGATCGCCCAAACCGAGCTCGATCAGACGTCGACTTAACGTCAGGCGATGGAGCAGCGGGTCGCCCTGCTGTCGAATTCCAGTCTCGATCTCGACATGCTGGAAGAGCGGGCGCGGGTGATGCTCAACTTCGCCCATCCCGACGATCGCATCATTTTCCTCAAGAATCTGCCTGTGTCCCAGGATGGCAGCTCAGGATCGGGCCCTAGCGGCGGCGCAGAAACCCAGGCGAACTGATCGCGCATTCCGCTCGCAGATCGGGATAGTTAACTGCAATTCAGTTAATTCATATTTTATCTTTCAAAATCATATAAATAAGCCTGATTGAAATTATCTTCCAACAGGCTTAATTATGGCTTTGCAGGGCGGGCTTGCTGGGAGGCTCGACCGTTCCGCAGAGGACCAGCTCCAGCCCAAACAATGTCAGGGGGTCTTTATGGCCAAGTCCGCCCAAAAGGCCGGTGCCAAGCCCGGCGCTGCCGTCACACCCCAGCAGCTCACGCAATTCTATCGCGACATGCTCCTGATCCGTCGCTTTGAGGAGAAGGCGGGACAGCTCTACGGCATGGGGCTGATCGGAGGCTTCTGCCATCTTTATATCGGCCAGGAAGCGGTCGTGGTCGGCATGCAGGCGGCGTCTGAGCCCGGCGACACGGTGATCACCAGCTATCGCGACCATGGGCATATGCTCGCCTGCGGCATGGATGCCAAAGGGGTGATGGCGGAATTGACCGGCCGGCGCGGCGGATATTCCAAGGGCAAAGGCGGATCGATGCACATGTTCAGCCGCGAGAAGGGCTTCTTTGGCGGCCATGGCATCGTCGGTGCCCAGGTGCCGCTGGGTACCGGCCTGGCCTTCGCCCATAAATACAAGAACGACGGCAAGGTCAGCATGGCCTATTGCGGCGATGGCGCGATCAACCAGGGCCAAGTCTACGAGTTTTTCAACATGTCGGCGCTCTGGAGCCTGCCTGTCGTCTACGTCATCGAGAACAACAAATACGCGATGGGCACCTCGGTGACCCGTTCCGCCGCCGGCAAGAAACTGTGCGACCGCGGCGAGGCCTATGGCATTCCCGGGATGCAGGTTGACGGCATGGATGTGGTCAAAGTGAAAGAAGCGGGCGAAATCGCCCTTGGCCACGCCCGGAGCGGCAAGGGCCCGTATATTCTGGAGATGATGACCTATCGGTATCGCGGACATTCGATGTCCGACCCGGCGAAATACCGAACCAAGGAAGAAGTCGCCAAGATGCGCCAGGAACACGACCCGATCGATCATCTGCGCGAGCGTCTGCTGGGCGAGAAGCATATCGACGAAACCGGCCTGAAGACCATCGATCGCGAGATCAAGGACATCGTCTCTGCCGCGACGGATTTTGCCCAGGCGTCGCCAGAGCCGGATCCCGCCGAGCTTTACACCGATATCCTGATCGAAGCCTGAGGGAGGGACCATGACGATCCAGATCCTGATGCCCGCCCTGTCGCCGACGATGACCGAAGGCAAGCTGGCGAAATGGCTGAAGTCCGCCGGCGATGCGGTGAAGGCCGGCGACATTCTGGCGGAAATCGAGACCGACAAGGCGACCATGGAAGTGGAAGCGGTCGACGAGGGCACGCTGGAGCAGATCCTGGTACCGGCCGGCACCGAGAACGTCGCCGTGAACACGCCGATTGCAACCTTGCGCGGCGATGACGAGGCCGCCGGTGCGAAACCTGCACCGAGCGCCAAGACCGAGGCTCCCACATCTGCGCCGGCAGCCACCAAGGCCGCGCCTGCGGCAGCCGTAGTCGCTCCGGAGAAGGATTATTCCGGGCCGACGGCGACCCATACCGTCCGCGAAGCCATCCGCGACGCGATGGCGGAGGAGATGCGCCGCGACCCCAACATATTCCTGATGGGCGAGGAGGTCGCGGAGTACCAGGGGGCCTACAAGGTCAGCCAGGGTCTGCTCGAGGAATTCGGCCCGAAGCGAATCATCGACACGCCGATCACCGAGCACGGATTTGCCGGCCTCGGCGTCGGCTCCGCCTTCGGCGGCCTGAAGCCGATTGTCGAATTCATGACCTTCAATTTCGCGATGCAGGCGATCGACCAGATCATCAATTCCGCCGCCAAGACGCTCTACATGTCCGGTGGCCAGATGGGGTGCCCGATCGTGTTCCGCGGCCCGAATGGCGCCGCCTCCCGCGTCGCGGCCCAGCATTCGCAATGCTATGCCAGCTGGTATGCGCATTGCCCCGGGCTCAAGGTTGTCGCGCCCTGGTCGGCGGCAGATGCAAAGGGCCTGATGAAGGCCGCCATCCGTGATCCCAATCCGGTGATCTTTCTCGAGAACGAGATCCTCTACGGTCAAAGCTTCGAGGTGCCGCAGGATCCGGATTGGATCGTGCCGATCGGCAAGGCGAAGGTGGTGCGAAGCGGCACACATGTCACGATTACCGCCTTTTCCCGCATGGTCGGCGTCGCGCTCGCAGCGGCCGACGCGCTTGCCAAGGAGGGGATCGAGGCGGAGATCGTCGATCTGCGCACCATCCGCCCGCTTGACACTGCGACCATCGTCGAATCGGTGAAGCGAACCAACCACATCGTCTCGGTCGAGGAAGGCTGGCCCTTCGCCGGCATCGGTGCCGAAATTTCCGCCTTGATGATGGAGCAGGCTTTCGACTGGCTCGACGCTCCGGTCATGCGGGTCGCAGGCGAGGATGTGCCGATGCCCTATGCGGCCAATCTGGAAAAGCTGGCGTTGCCTCAGGCCGAGCATATCGTGGCGGCGGCCAAACGCGCCTTGAATCGCTGAGCGAGGAGGGAGACATGCCGATCAATGTGCTGATGCCCGCCCTCTCGCCGACGATGACCGAAGGCAATCTGGCGAAGTGGCTCAAGAAGGAAGGCGACCCGATCAAGGCCGGTGACGTCATCGCCGAAATCGAGACCGACAAGGCGACCATGGAAGTGGAAGCCGTCGATGAGGGACGCCTCGGCAAGATTCTCGTCGCCGCCGGAACCGAGGGCGTCAAGGTCAATGACGTCATTGCCGTGATTTTGGAAGAGGGCGAAGATGCCACGTCGATCAAGGCGGGTGCACCCGCCGCAGCACCCGCACCGAAATCCACCGCCGCCTCGATACCAGCTCCGGTGATCGCCACAGCAGTATCGCCTGCACCTTCCGGCAGCGCTCAGACTGCGACGCCGGCCGGCGCCGGCGGCCGTGTCTTCGCCAGTCCGCTGGCAAAGCGAATCGCCCAGGAGCACGGTCTCGACCTGTCGCGGATCATTGGTACCGGGCCAAACGGGCGCGTCGTGCGGGCCGACGTCGAAAAGGCCAAGGCCGGCGGCGGCACGAAGCCGGCGCCGAGCGCCGCGAAACCGGCGGCGCAGGCGCCAGCGGTTTCCGGCACCCAGGGGTTTGGCGAGCCTGAATTCGAACTCGTGCCGCATACCACGATGCGCAAGACCATCGCCCGCCGGCTGCAGGAGTTGAAGCAGTTTGTCCCGCATTTCTATCTGCAGATCGACTGTGAGATCGACCGCCTCCTGAAGGTGCGCGAAGAGATCAATGCCGGTGCCCCGAAGGACGGCCCCGGGGTCTACAAACTCTCGGTCAACGATTTCATTCTGAAAGCCTCGGCCCTGGCACTGAAGCAGGTGCCGGCCGCCAACGCCTCATGGAGCGACGACGGGGTAAAACTCTATCGGACGGCGGATATCTCGGTCGCGGTGGCCATTCCGAACGGCCTCATCACGCCGATCATCAGACGAGCCGAGGAGAAGCGCCTCTCGGAGATCTCCAGCGAGATGAAGGAACTGGCGGGGCGCGCCAAATTGGGCAAGCTGAAGCCCGAGGAATATACCGGCGGCGGCTTCTCGCTCTCCAATCTAGGGATGTTCGGCATCAAGAATTTCGCCGCGATCATCAATCCGCCGCAGGGCTGCATCCTCTCGGTTGGTGCCGGCATCCAGCAACCGGTCGTGCGCGACGGTACGATGGCAGTGGCCACGCTTATGGGCTGCACGCTCTCGGTCGACCATCGGGTTGTCGACGGGGCGATCGGCGCCGAGTTCCTCTCGGCATTCAAGCGCTTGATTGAAAATCCCCTGGCGATGCTTGTCTGAGATGCATCGGATCGGCATTGGCGCGGGACTTATCTGCCTGATGACGTCTTGTGGGGCAGGTGCGGACGAATTGCGGCCGCCGCTGGAGAAGCAGTTCTTCGACTATTTCAGCGCCCGCTGCGTCGCCGGCCTGCGGATCGAGGCGGAAAGAGCCGGCAAGGACCCGGAAGACGTGCCGATCCAGAAGACCATCAGCAGCTATTGTTCGTGTACCTCGCAGGCGGTTGTGAGTTTTCTCGACGCCGAGGAGATCGTGATCTTCGCGATTGACCCGGCAAAACCGCAGGTCGCTGCCAAAATGGCGCCCTATTTTCAGAGCTGCAAAGACAAGTCCCGCCAGGCGGCGGCACAATAGAGGGACGGCATGCGGAAGTTCATATTGATTGCACTGGGTGTCGTCGTCGTCGGTGTCCTGGCATTCGTCGGCCTCGCCTATTGGGGCGCCAACCAGAAGTTCGATGCGAGCAATCCGCAATTCGCCGGAATGTTCAAAGAGAACTTCATGAAGATCTGCACGGCGGAAGGAAACAAGGCTGCGGCATCGAAGAACAAGCCGTTTTCCGAAGAAGAGGCGGCACGCCTGCAGGAGATCTGCAGCTGCAGCGCCGATGATTCTCTGGCCCATTTCAAGGATCGGACCGACATCAAGGTCATGGATATCATGACGGACGAGAAATACGTCCAGGAACTGAATGGCATCATGGAAGCCTGCGCCAAGAAGCTGGGTTCCCAGTAGCGGACCGTTTGCCGGAAAGGTACAGCAGATGAGCGATACAGCATTCGACGTGATCGTTGTTGGCGGTGGTCCGGGCGGCTATGTGGCAGCGATCCGGGCGGCACAGCTCGGCCTGAAGACCGCAGTCGTCGAGCGCGAACACCTGGGCGGCATTTGCCTGAACTGGGGCTGCATTCCGACCAAGGCGCTGCTGCGCTCGGCCGAGGTGGGCCACCTATTGAAGCATGCCGATGCCTACGGATTCACCGCGACCGGCGTCAGCTTCGACCTGAAGAAGATTGTCGATCGCTCCCGCAAGGTAGCTGCCCAACTGTCTGGTGGCGTGAAACATCTGTTGAAGAAGAACAAGGTCACCGTCTTCGACGGACATGGCCGATTGAACGGTCCCGGGAAGCTTAGGGTAGAGAAGGATGGCAAGACGGTCGCCGATCTCGCCGCCAAGCACATCATTCTTGCCACCGGCGCACGGGCGCGAGCCCTGCCGGGCCTCGAACCCGACGGAAAGCTGGTCTGGACCTACAAGGAAGCCATGGTTCCGACCGCCATGCCGAAATCGCTGCTGGTTGTCGGCTCCGGCGCGATCGGCATCGAGTTCGCGAGCTTCTACCGCAATCTCGGGGCCGACGTGACGGTCGTCGAGGTCCTGCCACGGGTGCTGCCGGTGGAGGACGCGGAGATCTCCGGTCTTGCCCAAAAGGCCTTTGAGAAGCAGGGGATGAAGATCCTGACCGGCGCCACGGTCAAGGCCCTGAAAAAGGCCGCAAACAGCGTCACCGCGACCGTCGAAGCCGGCGGCAAGAGCCAGGAGATCACCGTCGATCGCGTGATCCTGGCGGTGGGAATCGTGGGCAACGTCGAGAATCTCGGGCTCGAAGGCACCAAGGTAAAGGTCGAGCGAACCCATATCGTCACCGACGGTTACGGCGCCACCGGCGAACCGGGCGTCTTTGCGATCGGCGATCTGACAGGTGCGCCTTGGCTGGCCCACAAGGCGAGCCATGAAGGCGTCGTCTGCGTCGAGAAGATTGCGGGGGTCAAAGGCATCCATCCGATCGACGTGCGGAATATCCCGGGTTGCACCTATTGCATGCCCCAGGTCGCCAGCGTCGGCCTGACCGAGCAGGCGGCCAAGGACAAGGGCTACGAGATCAAGGTCGGCCGGTTCCCCTTCATCGGGAACGGCAAGGCGATTGCGCTGGGCGAGCCGGAGGGCATGGTCAAGACCGTGTTCGACTCCAAGACCGGCGAATTGCTGGGGGCACATATGATCGGCGCCGAGGTGACGGAACTGATCCAGGGCTATACAATCGCCAAGACCATGGAGACGACCGAGGCCGAGCTAATGCACACGATCTTCCCGCATCCGACCCTCTCCGAGATGATGCACGAATCGGTGCTGGCAGCCTATGGCCGGGCGATTCATTTCTAGGTGAACCACGCGTGACTGAGAAGCCCGCTCTTCGTCATCCCGAGAAGGCCAACCGGCCCGATGCGCCGGTTCTGCGCAAGCCCGACTGGATCCGGGTGAAGGCGCCGATGTCGGCTGAATACGGCGAGACCAAGGCGCTGATGCGCAGGCTCGGCCTGAACACGGTCTGCGAGGAGGCCGCCTGTCCGAACATCGGCGAATGCTGGAAGCAGAAGCATGCGACGGTGATGATCCTGGGCTCGGTCTGCACCCGGGCCTGCGCCTTCTGCAATGTTGCAACGGGCCGGCCGGACAAGCTCGATCCGCACGAGCCGGCGCATGTCGCCGAGGCCTGTGCCGAATTGGAATTCAACCATATTGTCATCACCTCGGTCGACCGCGACGACCTTGCTGACGGCGGGGCGGCGCACTTTGCCGAGACCATCCGGCGGATCCGGTCGATGACGCCGGCGACGACGATCGAGGTCCTGACGCCGGATTTCCTGAAGAAGCCGGGGTCCGTCGAAACCGTGGTGGAGGCGGGTCCCGACGTCTACAACCACAATCTCGAGACCGTGCCGCGCCTGTACCGGACCGTGCGGCCCGGCGCGCGATATTTCCAGTCGTTGCGACTGCTGCAACGGGTGAAGGAAATCGATCCGGCCATGTTCACCAAATCGGGAATGATGGTCGGTCTCGGGGAGACCCTGGACGAGGTCAGCCAGGTCATGGACGACCTGCGGGCGGCAGACGTCGATTTCCTCACCGTCGGCCAGTATCTGCAGCCGACGCGCAAACACCATGCCGTCAACCGTTTCGTGCCGCCGGTGGAATTCGACCAGTTGAAGCGCCAGGGCCTCGGCAAGGGGTTCCTGCTGGTCGCGGCATCGCCGCTGACCCGTTCGTCGCATCATGCCGGCGAGGATTTCCAGCGCCTGAAATCGGCCCGCGCCGCCCAGCTTGCCGGGGCGACCATTCCGGCCGCCGAATAACCCGCTGTTCCGTGACGCAAATCATAGGCCGGGCGCCTTGGGCATGTTAATTTTCCGCGCATGAAGGTCCATACTGAGACCCGGATCCTGCCGCACAAACCTGACCAGATGTTCGATCTGGTCGCCGATGTCGCGCATTATCCGGAATTCCTGCCCTGGTGCGTCGGCGCAAGGATCCGCGAAAGCCGCCCGGACATGGTCCTGGCGGACCTGATGATCGGCTTCAAGATGGTGCGGGAAAAGTTCACCAGCAAGGTGCTGCTGGATCGCGCTACACGGCGGATCGATGTCGAATATATCGACGGTCCGTTCCGGCATCTGAAGAACCACTGGACCTTCTCCGATGCGCCGAACGGCCAATGCCGGATCGATTTCTATCTGGAATTCGAATTCAGCTCGGTCGTGCTGCAGAAGCTGATCGGCGTGCTGTTCCACGAGGCGGTCCGGCGTATGGTCGGCGCCTTCGAGACCCGCGCCAGGCAGCTCTATGGTCCTTGAGCCTGACTTCGGTCAGGTAAAGACACGGCCTTCCAATCGCTCCAGCCGATCTGCGCGGGCGCCAAGATCGGCGCGATTGGCCGCGACGGCCCCGATGACCGCGTCCAATGCGTCGCCGCCGGCATTGTCGAGCAGCAGGTTGGCCAAAGTACTTGGGGGCGGAGCGAGGAGATCCAGCGCGATCAGGTGCTCCATGACGGCTTTTCGCGCTTTCCGATGCTGCGGGGCCCTGCCCTTGTAGCTGGGATAGAAGCCGATGCGCTTCAAGCTGCAGGCGGGGCAGATCTCGATCAGGACCGGCCGGTCGGGACGCGGGCGTTGCTGTGGATACACCGCCACGGACCTCGCCACGACCAACGGGGCCAGCAGATGGGCGAGACCCCACCAGGTCTGACGATAGATGCGCAGGTTGTAGGCGTTGAACGGCGTCCTGTGCTCGATATCCGTCCGTCGCTTTACTTCGACGCCGTCCGCTTCCCTGTGACAGATCGCATAGAAGGCTGCAGGGTCGGGGAAGCGCGCGGCGAATCCCATCACGAAACCACGCCAATCCTCTGCCTGGACCTGGCCCGCCGGCAGGCTGAACGGAAAGTCGCACCCCACGATTGACGCCGGTTCGGACTGGATATGCCGGCGCAGCGCGGCAATCGCCGCCGCGGCAGCATTGCCGCCGCCGGGCAGGGAACGGGCCGGAATACAGCTCGTCAGTTCAAAGGGGTGACCGGTCTTGCGGCCCTCGGCGATCCAGATCTTGCTGCCGGCATCACTTGCGCCGCTGAAATCGATGCCGAGGATCCGCGTCACGTCAGGGCGGAAGCCAGGTGGGTGAGCGCCCGCTCGAGCGTCTGGCGCCGGACGGCATCGCGGTCACCGGCGAAGTCGCAGCGCTCGACCTGCACCCATCCGTCCTTCCGGGCGAGACCGATATAGACCAGGCCGACCGGCTTTTCCGGCGTGCCGCCGCCCGGCCCGGCAATACCGGTCACCGAGACCGCAACCTGGGCCCGCGCCCGATGCAGGGCACCCTTGGCCATCGCCTCGGCGGTCTCGGCGCTCACCGCTCCATGCGCCGCCAGCGTTTCCGGCGGCACGCCAAGGGCTTCCGCCTTGGCCTCGTTGGAATACGTTACCCAGCCGCGCTCAAAGACGTCCGAGGAGCCCGCAATCGCGGTCAAGGCCGCGGCGATCATGCCCCCGGTACAACTCTCGGCGGTCGCGATCTTCAGGCCCCGCCGCCGATAGCCTTCGAGCAATGCCGGGACTTCGACGCTCATCAGGAAACCGGAAGGGCCACCGTGGCGGTGGCCTGCGCCGCGATGCCCTCCCGCCGTCCGGTGAAACCCAGTTCTTCCGTCGTCGTCGCCTTGACGCTGACGCGATCAGGTGGCAGGTGCAGGATTTCCGCAAGCTTCGCGATCATCGCCGGACGGTGGGGCCCGACCTTTGGCCGCTCGCAGATGATGGTGACGTCGCAATGCGCGATCCGCCCGCCCAGGTCTTCGACCAGTTTGTTCGCATGAGCGAGGAATTTCCAGGAGGAGGCGCCACGCCATTGCGGATCGCTCGGCGGAAAATGCGTTCCGATGTCCCCGGCGCCGATGGCACCGAGGATGGCATCGGTCAGCGCATGCATCGCCACATCGGCATCGGAATGCCCTTCCAGCATCCGATCATGGGGCACCTTCACCCCACAGAGCACGACGCCGTCGCCGGGGATGAGCTTGTGGACGTCGAAGCCGTTGCCGGTTCGGTATTCCATCGGCGTCGCCGCCCGTATTTCCGCCATCATATGCTCCGCCCGTTCGAAGTCCGGCCTGGTGGTGACCTTGAAGTTGTTGACGACCCCCGGCACCAGAACGACCTTCATGCCCGCCGCCTCGGCGACCGCGGCGTCATCCGTCATCTCGGCCCCGCCCACGGCGCGCCGATGCGCCGCCAGTATCTTTGCATAGGCAAATCCCTGGGGCGTCTGGGCGCGCCACAATCCGCTGCGATCCACCGTGGCACCGCTGAAGGCGCCGTCGGCCCGTTTCAGCGTATCCACCACCGCCACCGCCACCAGGGCGCCGTCATGCTCGGCCAAGGCGTCGATGGTGCGGTCGATGGTCCGAGCGTCGATGAACGGCCGCGCGGCATCATGGATCAGCACCAGATCGGGCGCCTCCGCCGCGAGGCTTTCCAGGCCATTGCGCACCGAATCCTGCCTGGTGGAACCGCCGATCGCCGGTTCCAGGAGGTTGAGCCCCGCCACGGCCGAATCATATAACGGGCGATAGGTTTCGTTGATCACGACTTTGATGCCGTCAATCCGGGGATGCCTGGCAAAGGTCTCCAGGCAATGGCGCAGCAGCGGCTTTCCTGCCAGTGGCAGGAACTGCTTCGGCAGATCGCCGCCCAGGCGAATGCCGCTGCCGGCGGCAACGACCAGGACCACGGTTTTCGGCATCGGAACTCCTCGAATCGAGCGCCAAACTAGAGGCTTAGGCATGGTTTGCCAAGGCGAGGCCGCTTCACCATAATGCGCGCCATGTTGCAGGAATGGATGCCCCAAATAACTGCCCTGGTTGGGCTTTTGCCGCTGTCGGCGGCGGCGCTGACCGGCCGGCTTCGATCCGGCGGGCTGTTCTGGCTGATGCTGGGCGCCGCCGTCATCGGCCCGGTGGCGCTGGTGGCGTCGCATCTGATGGCCGGCTGGCAATCCGGGCTGGCCGCAAATCTCTGGGCCAGCGTCGCCATCACCCTGCTGATCTTCCTGCTGGCTTGCCTTTTCCGCCCCGGAACCTATCGGCTGAGCGCCCTTCTGCTGCCGTATCTCGGCCTGCTGGAAGTCCTTGCCATCGTGTTCTCCCACGCACCGTCGGCGGAAGCCCTGAACATGTCGGCGATGGTCTGGTTCCGGGCCCACGTGCTGCTCGCCGTGGGCAGCTATGGCATGCTCACCGTGGCTGCCATTGCCGGCTTTGCCGTCCTGCTCCAGGAAGGGGCCCTGAAACGCCACAACCCCCAGGGCTGGGCCAGCCGCAGCCTGCCACCACTGGCGGAGGCGGAGAGCCTGCAGATCCGCCTGCTGACCTGGGCGGCCGTGCTGATGGGGGCGGCGATCGCCTCGGGGGCCGCCAACGAGTTCCTGGAGACCGGCCATCTGCTCGCCTTCACCCACAAGATTCTGCTGTCTTTTCTGGCTTTTGCCCTGATCGTCGGGCTGCTGGTCCTGCACCATCGCACTGGGTTCCGCGGGCGGCGGGCGGCGCGTCTGCTGCTGGCCGGCTACCTGCTGCTTACCTTGGCCTATCCAGGGGTGAAGTTCGTCCGCGACGTGCTGATCGGCTGATCCAGCTTTGCTGTTGCATTCCTGCCGAAACCGGGTAGAAATCGCCTAGATTTTAGGCAATCACCTGCTTGTGCACAGGAAATGAGCAATAAGATCAATCCGATTCAGATCGGGCCGCTCAGGATCGATGATCCGGTGATCCTCGCGCCGATGTCGGGCGTCACCGATATGCCGTTCCGCCGGCTGGTCAAACGCGAGGGCGCCGGGCTGGTGGTCAGCGAGATGATCGCCAGCGAGGCAATGATCCGCCAGAACCGCCAGTCGATGAAGATGTCGACCAACTGCGCCGAGGAATTCCCCATGGCCGTGCAGTTGGCGGGCTGCGAACCCCATGTCATGGCCGAGGCGGCGAAACTGAACGAGGACCGCGGTGCGGCGCTGATCGACATCAATTTCGGCTGCCCGGTCAAGAAGGTGGTGAACGGCCACGCCGGGTCTGCCCTGATGCGGGACGAGGTGCATGCCGCGCGAATCCTCGAAGCGACGGTGAAGGCAGTCAGCCTGCCGGTCACGCTGAAAATGCGCACCGGTTGGGATCATTCCAACCGGAACGCGCCGCGTCTCGCCAAGATCGCCGAGGACTGCGGCATCCGCATGATCACCGTCCATGGCCGGACCCGCTGCCAGCTCTATAACGGCTCGGCCGACTGGGCCTTCGTCCGCGAGGTGAAGCAGGCTGTCGCCCTGCCGGTGATCGTCAACGGCGACATCAATCGCGTTGAGGACGCCGAGGCGGCCTTGGCCCAGTCCGGGGCAGACGGCGTGATGGTCGGGCGTGGCGCCTATGGCCGGCCCTGGTTCCTGAAGCAGGTGACCCGATTCCTGAAGACCGGCGAGCGCCTGCCCGATCCGCCGCTGGTGGCGCAGATGCAAACGCTGCTCGAGCACTATGACGGGATGCTGGAGCATTACGGCACCGAGGCCGGCGCCCGGATCGCGCGCAAGCATGTCGCCTGGTATTCAAAGGGGCTGCACGGCTCGGCGGAGTTCCGCACCCGGATCAACCATATCGACCAGCCGGACGGTGTGCGCGCGGCGATCCGCGAATTCTACCTGCCGCAGATCGAACGGGCGGCGGCCTAGATGAGCGGCCAGGCGATCGCGCCCAAACGCGACCAGCGCCTGGCGCTGCAGCCTTCGGCGCTGATCGATTCCCTGCCTTTTGCATTGATCGTGCTCGATCCTGCCAACCGGATCGCCGAGGTGAACGGCGCCGCCGAGCAGCTGCTGGGGCAGGGGCGGGACGTCCTGCGTGCGCGGCCGCTTGCGGATTTCATCGCCGCCGACAGTCCGCTCTTCGCGCTCGTCGACGAGGCCCGCTCCGGCAGCATCGCCGTGGCCGAACGGAACCTTTCACTGTCGGGACCGCGCCTGCAGGTGGCCCATGTCGCCCTGGATGCCGCGCCGATCGCCGAGAATCCGGGCTTCGTTACCCTGGCGATCAATGACCGCAGCATCGAGCGCAAGATCAGCCGCCAGGCAATGAGCCGGGACGCCTCGCGTTCCGCCAAGGCCATGGCCGCAATGCTGGCGCATGAAGTGAAGAATCCGCTATCCGGCATTCGCGGCGCCGCTCAGCTGCTGGAGCGCCGGGTCGGTGGCGACGATCAGCTGCTCACCCAGCTCATCTGTGACGAAACCGACAGGATCGTCGGCTTGGTCAACCGCATGGAGATGCTGGGGGACGAAAGCGCGGCACCGATGACCGCCGTCAACATCCACGAGGTACTCGACCACGTCCGGCGCCTGGCAGCCGCCGGCTTCGCCCATCATGTGGATTTCCGCACCGACTATGATCCGTCCCTGCCGCCGGTCTGGGGCAATCGCGACCAGCTGGTCCAGGTGTTTCTCAACCTCGTCAAGAACGCTGCGGAGGCCTGTCCGGGCGATGGCGGCAACATCAGCCTGATGACTGCCTTCGAGCCCAGCCTGCGGCTCGGCGGACGAACGGCGGACCCCAAGCGCCGGATGGCCTTGACCGTCAAGGTGCAGGACAATGGCGCCGGCATCCCGGTACATCTGCAGGAGTTCTCTGTTCGAGGCTTTCGTCACCGGCAAGACCGGTGGCCGCGGACTCGGCCTCGCTCTGGTGGCCAAGCTGGTCGCCGATCATGATGGCGTCATCGAATGCGAGAGCGAGCCGCGCCGAACGGCATTCTCAGTCTCGCTGCCTTTGGCAATCGATGCCCTGGTAGACGGACAATGACTGCGACGATCCTCATCGCCGACGACGATAGGGCCATTCGGCTGGTCCTGACCCAGGCGCTCGGGCAGCTCGGGCACAATGTGCGCGCGGCGGCCAATGCCGCGACCCTCTGGCAATGGATCCGGGACGGTGACGGCGACGTCGTCATCACCGATGTGGTCATGCCGGATGAGGACGGCCTCGACCTGATTCCACGCATCAAGCAACGTCGCCCCAACCTGCCGATCATCGTTATGAGCGCACAGAACACGCTGATGACCGCGATCCGTGCGACCGAACGCGGCGCCTTCGAGTATCTGCCCAAGCCGTTCGATCTTGGAGTCCTGGTCGGCGCCGTCGACCGCGCTCTGGCCGAAGCCAAGGAGACGACCCGCACGCCGGCCCGCAATGAGAGCCAGGAGAGCCTGCCGCTGATCGGTCGGTCGCCGGCGATGCAGGAGATCTATCGCATCGTCGCCCGCCTGGTGAATACCGACATGACCGCACTGATACACGGCGAGTCAGGTACCGGCAAGGAACTGGTGGCCCGGGCGCTGCACGATTTCGGGCGGCGGCGCGACAAGCCCTTTGTCGCCGTCAACATGGCGGCCATCCCTCGCGACCTGATCGAAAGCGAGCTGTTTGGGCATGAAAAAGGCGCTTTCACCGGCGCGGTGGCCCGCGGCGTCGGGCGCTTCGAGCAGGCGGCCGGCGGTACTTTGTTCCTCGACGAGATCGGCGACATGCCGCTGGAGGCCCAGACCCGGCTGCTGCGGGTCCTGCAATCCGGCGAATTCTCCCCGGTCGGCAGCCGCGCGACCATCCAGTCCGATGTCCGGATCGTCGCGGCAACCCACCGCGACCTCCGGCAATCGATCCGACAGGGCTCCTTCCGCGAGGACCTGTTCTATCGGCTGAATGTCGTGCCGATCAAGCTGCCGCCGCTGCGCGAGCGGCGCGAGGACATTCCCGATCTCGCACGCCATTTCCTGGGCTTGGCCCAGCGGGACGGGGCGTCGGCCAAGTCCCTGGAGATCTCGGCCGTCGAGCGGCTGAAATCGCATCCCTGGCCCGGCAATGTCCGCGAGCTGGAGAACCTGATGCGGCGGGTCGCGGTCCTGTACAACGAATCCGGCATCGACGGCCGGATCATCAACACCGCCCTGGCGGACCAGGAAATCGGCGCGGCGGCAAAGGCGCCGCCAGGCGACGAGACGCTCGGTCAATCCGTCGAGCGCCACCTGAAAACCTATTTCGAGGCCCATGCCGGAAGCTTGCCGGCAAGCGGCCTCTATGATCGGATCATCCGCGAAGTCGAAGTGCCGCTGCTCAGCCTCTCGCTGCAGGCGACGCGCGGAAATCAGATTCGAGCCGCCGAGCTTCTTGGTTTGAACCGCAATACGCTCCGCAAGAAGCTGCGCGAGTTCGAACTGCAGCCCGGCAAGAGCGCCAGGTGAGGCCGTGACGGTCGAACGGGCACCCCGACGCAAACAGATGATCCGGCGCCTTGCGGCCTGGGGCCGCCAGATCGGCTTCGAGCGCCGCCTGGCCGTGGTGCTGATGACCGTAGGCGGGCTGGTCGGCGTCACCACTCTGCTTGTCCTGAACGACGTCTGGCGCGTCGGGCAGGAATCCGGCGGCCGGATCATCAGTTGGCTGCTCTACGGCGACTTGTTTATCGCCCTTGCCCTGGGCACCGTCGTCGCCCGCAGATTGGTCCTGCTTTGGGCCAGCCGCCGGCGCGGCATGGCGGGTGCTCGATTGCATGCGCGCCTTGTGCTGCTGTTCGGCCTAATCGCCGTGATCCCGACCGTTGTCGTTTCGGTGTTTTCCACCACATTTCTGGATTACGGGCTCAATACCTGGTTCGGCGCGCGCGTGCGAAGCGCCATCGAGAGTTCGCTCAACGTGACGCAGGCCTATCTGCTCGAGCACCAGCAGCGGATCGGCAATGACGCCGAGGCTCTCGCCAACGAGATCAGGCTGTCCGGCGTCTTCGAGCTCGGTGATGCGGGGCAGCTCAGCACGCTCCTCGATCAGCAGCTCTCCTTGCGCGATATCTCCGAGGCCGTCGTATTCAACCGTGCCCGCCAGGTGCTGGCGCGCGGCGGCCTGAGCCTGCTCATGGAACTCAATCTCGATGTTTCGGATGATGCCATGGCTCGGGCCGACAGCGGCGAGATCGTCATTCTGCCCAGCGCCACCGGCGATCGGGTACGCGCCCTGGTGTCGCTCGATCCCGACAACGGATTCTATCTCTATGTCGGCCGCGTGGTCGACGACAAGGTCCTGGCGAGCGTGCGCGACAATCAGGATGCCGTCATGCTTTACAAGCAGCTTGAGAGCGTCCGATCCAAGCTGCAGATCACCGCCGGATCCATCTTCGCCGTCCTTGCACTGCTGCTGCTGATGGCGGCAATCTGGATTGCGATCGTTTCGGCCACCCAGTTGGTGAAGCCGCTGTCGCGCCTGGCCACCGCGGCGCAGAAGATCGGCGGCGGCGACTTGAGCGCCCGGGTCAAGATCGGCGTCCGCGACGACGAGCTCTCCGCCCTCAGCCGCACCTTCAACGTCATGGCGATCCGGCTGCAGACGCAGCAGCAGGCCCTGGTCGCCGCCAACCGGCAGGTGGATGACCGCCGGCGCTTCACCGAGCTGGTCCTGTCCGGTGTCTCGGCTGGCGTGATCGGCCTCAACCGGGACGGGCGCATCGACCTGCCGAACCGCTCCGCATCCGAGCTTCTCGGCATCAACCTCAACGATCACGTCGGCCATTTGCTCAGTGAGATCGTGCCGGAGATGGCGGCGGTCGTCGAACGGGCCCGCGGCCGCGCCAGCGGCGCCGAGGACCAGATCAGCCTGCTGCGCGGCGGAACCAGCCGGATGCTGCATGTCCGGGTGGTGTCGGAAACCGGCGAGGAAGGCTACACCCAGCTGGTCGTCACCTTCGATGACGTCACCGAACTGCTGTCCGCACAGCGCAAGGCGGCCTGGTCCGATATCGCCCGCCGCATTGCCCACGAGATCAAGAATCCGCTGACGCCGATCCAGCTTTCGGCCGAGCGGCTGAAGCGCAAATACCTGAAGCAGATCACCCACGACCCGGAGACCTTCATCGCCTGCACCGATACGATCGTGCGACAAGTCGGCGACATCGGTCGCATGGTGGACGAGTTCTCCGCCTTCGCGCGGATGCCGGCACCGGTGCTGCGGCCGGAGGATCCGGTCGAGCTGGCGCGCCAGGCCCTGTTCCTGGAACAGAGCGCGCATCCGGCGATCGAGTATACTCTGGATCTTCCTGACAGCGGCCTGGAGATCGTCTGCGACGCCGCGCAGTTCAACCGCGCCGTGACCAACCTGCTGAAGAACGCCGCCGAATCCATCGAGGGGCGAATCGAGGATGCGGGCACCAGCGGCAATAAGAGCCACTTGACGCCGGGCCTGATCCATTTATGGATAAAGCCGCAGGATGGCAGTATCGTCATCGGCGTCGACGATAACGGACGTGGCCTGCCGGAACAGGATCGGGATCGCTTGACGGAGCCCTATGTAACGACGCGGACGAAAGGCACCGGTCTCGGCCTGGCCATCGTGAAGAAGATCATGGAAGACCATGGCGGTCACCTGACCCTGTCGGACCGACCCGGCGGCGGCGCCTCGGTGCGCCTGTCCTTTCCCGTCGAGGATCCGGTGCCGGCGGTGCGCCGGCGAGCGGTGGAGGCCTAGCGCCGATGCCTGCGCCGGTCCGCTCTCGCCAGTCTTCGACCCAGTCTTCGACCCAGTCTTCGACCCTGTCTTCGCCCCAAGCAAGGTAGCCCCGCGATATGGCACGCGATATTCTGATCGTTGACGACGAGGCCGACATCCGTCTCCTGATCGGCGGCATCCTGGCCGATGAGGGTTTCCAGACCCGGGAAGCGGCGAACAGCGACGAGGCCCTCACCCTGCTGGGGCAGCGCCGGCCGCATCTCATCATCCTGGATATCTGGCTGCAGAACTCCGTGCTCGACGGCATGGGGCTGCTGGATGTGATCAAGGTCGAGTATCCCGACCTGCCGGTGATCATGATCAGCGGCCACGGCAACATCGAGACCGCGGTCAACGCCATCAAGAACGGCGCCTACGACTTCATCGAGAAGCCGTTCAAGGCCGATCGCCTGCTGCTGATCCTCGACCGCGCCCTGGAATCGGCGCGGCTGAAGCGGGAGAACGAGGAGCTTCGGCTCAAGTCCGGCACCGAGATGGAGCTGATCGGCGTGTCGACGGCGATCACCCAGCTGCGCCAGGCCGTCGAGCGGGTGGCGCCGACCGGCAGCCGCGTCCTGCTGTCCGGCCCGCCGGGCAGCGGCAAGGAGGTGGCGGCGCGCATGCTGCACCGGCGCTCGAAGCGCGCCGGCGGGCCCTTCGTGGTGCTGAACTGCGCGACCATGCATCCGGATCGCCTGGAGATCGAGCTGTTCGGCGTCGAGCGCATGGCGGAGAACCAGGAGGCGGCCGCGCAAGACCGGGTTTCTCGAACAGGCCCATGGCGGCACGCTGCTGCTGGACGAGGTCGCCGACATGCCGCTGGAGACCCAGGGCAAGATCGTGCGCGTGCTGCAGGAGCAGACCTTCGAGCGCGTCGGCGGCAAGGCGCGGGTGGAGGTGGATGTCCGGGTCATCGCCTCGACCTCCCGCGACCTGCAGGCGGAGATGTCGGCCGGCCGGTTCCGCCAGGACCTGTTCTACCGGCTGAACGTCGTGCCGATGCGCCTGCCGCCGCTGAACGAGCGCCGGGACGACATCGTGCCGCTGCTCGAACACCTGATGCGCCGCGCCGCCGAGCAGACCGGCCTCTCGATGCGGCGCCTGGGCGACGATGCGCTGGCGATCCTGCAGGCCTATGACTGGCCCGGCAACGTGCGCCAGCTGCAGAACGTCATCGACTGGATGCTGATCATGGCACCGGGCGGCGCCGAGGACGTGATCCGGGCCGACATGCTGCCGCCGGATATCGGCGCGGTCTCGCTGTCGCCGGTCACGCTCACCGACGGCAACGAGGTGATGTCCCTGCCGCTGCGCGAGGCGCGCGAGATCTTCGAGCGCCGCTACCTGGAATCCCAGGTGACCCGCTTCGGCGGCAACATCTCCCGGACCGCGCATTTCGTCGGCATGGAGCGCTCGGCGCTGCATCGCAAGCTCCGCTCCCTCGGCATCACCGCCGCGGACAAGGCGGAGAAATCCGACCAGCCCTAGACCCCGCCGGCCGTTCCGGCTTGCCCATCCGACCCGGCTTCAGCTCCAGCTTTCCAAAGGACCCCAGACCCACCATGCCGCGTTTCGCCTATGTGAATGGCCGCTACGTCCCGCATGGCGCCGCCACGGTCCACATCGAGGACCGCGGCTATCAGTTCGCCGACGGCGTCTACGAGGTGGTTCCGATCGACCGCGGCCGGCTGGTGGACGAGGAACCGCATCTCGACCGCCTGGACTATTCCCTCGGCGAGTTGCGGATCGCCGCGCCGATGGGCCGCCGGGCGCTGAAGATGGTGCTCCGCGAGGTCATTCGCCGCAACGGCCTGCGCCAGGGCCTGGTCTATCTGCAGGTGACGCGCGGCGTCGCCCCGCGCGACCACAAATTCCCCAAATCCGCCCGCAGCGCCCTGGTCGTCACCACCCGGCGCCTGAAGCCGCTGCCGGCGACGATGCTGGAGGACGGCGTCGGCGTCATCACCGTGCCGGATATCCGCTGGCAGCGCCGCGACATCAAGTCGATCGCCCTGCTGCCGAACGTCCTGGCGAAACAGCAGGCGGCGGAGCAGGGGGCCTACGAGGCCTGGCAGCTCGACGCGACCGGGCACATCACCGAAGGCGCCTCGACCAATGCCTGGATCGTCACCCGGTCCGGCGAGATCGTCACCCGGCCGCGCAGCCACGACATCCTCAGCGGCATCACCCGCCTGGCGGTGCTGGACCTGGTGGCGGAGGGCGGCCTCAGGCTGGTCGAGCGCGCCTTCAGCCTCGCCGAGCTGCACGAGGCGGCGGAGGCCTTCCTCACCGGCAGCAGCATCTATGTGGTCCCGGTCACCCGGGTCGATGGCCGGCCGATCGGTGCCGGCAAGCCCGGCCCGGTGACCCGGCGCCTCCGCGCCCTGTTCATGGCCCGTCTGGAGCGCCCATGAGACCCGCCGCCGTCCTCTTCGACTGGGACAACACGCTGATCGAGAGCTGGGGGGTCATCCATGAATCGATGAACCGCACCCTGACAGCCCTGGGCCAGCAGCCGTGGAGCCGGGCGGAGACCGAGGCCCGGGTCCGCGGCTCCCTGCGCGACACCTTCCCGGATCTCTTCGGCCCCCGCTGGAAGGAGGCCGAGACGGTCTTTTATGACAGTTTCGCGGCGGTGCATCTCCAGCACCTGAAGCCGATCGCCGGGGCCGAGGATCTGCTGGCGGACCTGACCCGCATGGGCTGCTACCTGGCGGTGGTCAGCAACAAGCGCGGCCAGTTCCTGCGCCGGGAGGCCGAGCATCTGGGCTGGAGCCGGTATTTCAGCAAGCTGGCCGGGGCGGGGGATGCCGCCAGGGACAAGCCAGCCCTGGAGCATGTCGCGCTGGCGCTGAGCGCCGGCGGCCCGCCGGCCGGACCCGACGTCTGGTTCGTCGGCGATGCCGATATCGACCTGGTCTGTGCCAAGGCGGCCGGCTGCCGGCCGATCCTGATCCGCGCCAAGCCCCCGGAGGCCGGCGAATTTGCCGCAGCCGAGCCGGCCGAGCATTTCCTGGATATTGCGGCCTTCCGCGACCATCTCAAAACTGCCTGACGGCGAAATCCGGCCCCGCCGCCCCCCGGGTTTTCACAATTGGGGAATTATGTTAATCGTGGCCTGTCCGGCGGCGTTAAGGCCGTCCGGCATCGTGAAATTGGGTCAAAAATGACCCCAAGAACAAAAGGGACGAAGCCAATGGCCAATGAAAAATCGCAAAGCGTCCAAGACGTTTTCCTGAACAACATCCGCAAGAACAAGATGCCGGTCACCATCTTCCTGGTGAACGGCGTGAAGCTTCAGGGCATCGTCACCTGGTTCGACAATTTTTCCGTGCTGCTGCGCCGCGATGCCCATTCGCAGCTGGTCTACAAGCACGCGATCTCGACCATCATGCCGGCGGGTCCGCTGGTGCTGTTCGAGGGCAACAAGGACGGTGAAGAGGGTTGAGTTGAGAGCCCCAACCCCGTGCCGCCGCCTTGCGCCCGTCCTGCCGTGGAGGCCGGTCCTGACCCGGCATGAGGACAGCGGTCGCGAGGCCGCGGCCGATCTCGACGGATTGCGCCATCACGACCGCACTCTGGTCGTGCATCCGGTCTTCAAGTCGGGGCCGAAGGCGGTCTATGCCGGCGGCCGGTCGCCGGAAACCCGGCTGGAGGAAGCCTGCGGGCTTGCCCGGGCGATCGACCTCGACGTCGTCGCCCGCGAACTGGCGCCGCTCGCCGAACCCAAGCCGAAGACCCTGATCGGCAGCGGCGCTGTCGAACGCCTGCGCCTGGTGGTCGAGGCGGAGGAGATCGCCCTGGTGGTCTTCGACGGCGCCCTCTCGCCGATCCAGCAGCGCAACCTGGAGACCGCCTGGAAGTGCAAGGTCATCGACCGCACCGGCCTGATCCTGGAGATCTTCGGCGAGCGCGCCCGCACCCGCGAGGGCCAGCTGCAGGTTGAACTCGCCGCGCTCAGCTATCAGCGCAGCCGCCTGGTCCGCTCCTGGACCCATCTGGAGCGGCAGCGCGGCGGCTTCGGCTTCCTCGGCGGTCCCGGCGAAAGCCAGCTGGAAATGGACCGCCGGCTGATCGACGAGCGCATGGTCCGCATCAAGCGCGATCTCGATGACGTGAAACGGACCCGCAGCCTGCACCGCAAGGCACGGAACCGCGTGCCCTATCCGATCGTGGCGCTGGTCGGCTACACCAATGCCGGCAAGTCGACGCTGTTCAACCGGCTGACCAAGGCCGGCGTGCTTGCCGCGAACCTGCTGTTCGCCACGCTCGACCCGACCATGCGGCGGGTGCGGCTCGCCTCCGGTCGCGAGATCATCCTGTCCGATACCGTCGGCTTCATCTCCGACCTCCCGACCGAGCTGGTCGCCGCCTTCCGCGCGACCCTCGAGGAGGTGCTCGAGGCCGACCTGATCCTGCATGTCCGCGACATCTCACATCCCGAATCCGAAGGCCAGAAGGCCGACGTCGAGAACGTGCTGAGCGGCCTCGGCCTCGGCGACGTGCTGAAGAACGGCATGATCGAGGTCCTCAGCAAGACCGACCTGTTGGCGCCGGAGGAGCGCGCCGTGCTCCAGGAGCAGTGCCGGCGCAACCCGGACCTGATGGCGATCTCCGCCTTGACCGGCGAAGGCTGCGACGGGCTGCTGGCCGAGATCGAGCGCCGGTTGGCGGTCCGCCGCTCGACCCAGGTCTATCGGCTCGGACACGACCAGGGTGGGGCGATTGCCTGGCTCTACCAGCACGGCGAGGTCCTGGAGCGCCAGGACGAGCCCGATCATTCCGATCTTACCGTCCGCCTGGCACCGGAAGACGTCGAACGGTTCGAACGCATGCATACATCAGCGAGGCAGCATCATGTCTGAGATCCCGGTCCCGACCCGCGACGAGGTCGTCGCCCTGCTGAAGGCGGTCCTGGACGGCACGACCTCGCGCACCGCCGCGGCCGAATGGGCCTCCGAAGTCCAGGAAAACATCGAGGACCAGGATGCCGAGGCGGTCGATCCCGGCATGTGGCACCTGCTGCGCCTTGCCGCCAGCCTCGACGTCAAGTCGGGCGCGCATTACCTCCACGACCATACCGCGATCCGCGAATGGATCGACGGCAAGGCCTGAAGCGCAACCGGCCGATGCCCGCGCCCGACCTCGAAGCTGTAGCCCAGGTGCTGCGCGAAGCCGCGGAACGCGAAATCCTGCCGCGCTTTCGCCAGCTGTCGGCCGGCGATATCCGCGAGAAGGGCCCGGGCGACCTGGTGACCGTCGCGGACGAGGCGGCCGAGATCGCCATCACGCCGCGCCTGCGCGACCTGCTGCCGGGCTCGATCGTGGTCGGCGAGGAGGCCGCTGCCGCCGACCCGGAACTGCTGCGCCATCTCTCCGGCGATCAGTCGGTCTGGGTGATCGACCCGATCGATGGCACCGCCAACTACGCCTCCGGCGTTCCGGTTTTTGCCGTCATGGCCGCCCTGATCCGCGACGATCGGATGATCGCCAGCTGGATCTACGATCCGATCTCCGGCGAGATGGCGATGGCCGAGGCCGGTGGCGGCGTCTCCGTCGCCGGCGATATCCTGTCGCCCATTCCGGACGCCGGCCGCCGCGGCGTCCTCTCCACCAATTTTCACGGTCGGCCCGAGCTGCGCCGCCAGATCGAGACCCGCCGCGGGACCGTCGAGCAGCAGAAGAGCCTGCGTTGCGCCGGCCATGAATACCTGCGCCTGGCGCGGGGCGAGATGGATTTCCTGCTCTATTCCAATCTGATGCCCTGGGATCATGCGCCCGGCATCCTGATGGTGCAGGAACTCGGCGGCGATGCCGAATACATCGAGGGCGGCGCCTATCGCCCCAGCCGCGCCTCGGGGCCGAGCGGCCTTCTGATCGCGCGCAGCAGGACCATCTGGGACGACGTGCATCGCCGCCTGTTCGGCCCGGTCTGAGACCACAACGAACGACAAAGCCTCCGGGGAGAAGCAGCATGAAGGTCGCGTTTCTGGGCATGGGTGTGATGGGTTTCCCGATGGCAGGGCACCTGCAGAAGGCCGGCCACGCCGTCACCGTCTACAACCGCACCGCCGCCAAGGCGGAAAAATGGGTCGCCGCCCATGGCGGCAAGTCGGCGGCCACGCCGAAGGCGGCCGCGCAGGGCCAGGAAATCGTCTTTGCATGTGTCGGCAATGACGACGATCTGCGCAGCATCGCCGCCGGCCCGGAGGGAGCTTTTGCCGGCATGGCGAAAGGTGCGCTCTTCGTCGATCATACCACCGCCTCGGCTGAGGTTGCCCGCGAGCTCGCCGCCGCCGCGCAGGCACTTGGCGTCGATTTTCTCGACGCCCCGGTCTCCGGCGGCCAGGCCGGCGCCGAGAACGGCAAGCTCACGGTCATGGTCGGTGGCGCGCCGTCCCCCTTCGACCGCGCCAAGCCGGTGATCGACGCCTATGCCAAATCCTGCGTGCTGATGGGGCCGGTTGGCAGCGGGCAGCTGACCAAGATGGTGAACCAGATCTGCATCGCCGGGCTGGTTCAGGCGCTGGCGGAGGGCATGAATTTTGCCAAGAAGGCCGGACTCGACACGACGAAGGTGGTTGAGGTCATCTCCAAGGGCGCCGCGCAGTCGTGGCAGATGGAGAACCGCGCCCTCACCATGGTCCAGGGCAAGTTCGATTTCGGCTTTGCGGTCGACTGGATGCGCAAGGATCTTGCCATCTGCCTCGACGAGGCCAAGAGCAACGGCGCACGCCTGCCGGTGACGGCGCTGATCGACCAGTTCTACGCCCAGGTCCAGCAGCGCGGCGGCAACCGCTGGGACACTTCCAGCCTGATGGATCTGGTCGCCAAGGCCTAGGCAAGGCCACCGGCATCAATTCCCGGAGACCGTGCCGGACCTGGAAATATAGGCTTTCAGTTCGGTGCGCAGCCAATCCGCTGCCGGCTGCTCCTGCCCGTCGGAGCACCGCACCAGATAGGGCCGGCCGCTGAAGCTGCTCTTGGTTGCCGCGTACGTGATGAAATCCTCGACGCTGTTGATCCTGCCACCGAGATAGTCGTACTTCTGCTGGATATGATCGGCCGCCGCCGCGCCGTCGTAGTCGCTGCCGTTGCGGATGAAGGTGCAGGGCGAGTGCCGGATGAAATCGATCAGGTAGGCGATCTGCTTCGACTGGTCCTCGCGCGAACTCTGGATTTGGGCCTGGGTCTGTGCCTCGGCCCGCCCCACCAAAGGGAGGGCGGCCGACAGCCCGATCAGCCCGATTGCACTGCGCCGTGCCATTTTCATGCGTAACCTCATTTGCCAATACGTCTGGCTGCCTGGCCGGACATTCGCCTACAGCAGGCCTTCCCACAGGCGCGACAGTCCGCCACGGATCTCTTCGATGAACGGCCGATTCGCTTCCCAGGTCTTCCGGTCGATCTCGGTCGCGATGCTCATGCCGTCCTGGTAGATTTTCTCGAGTTCATCCGCCGTCTCGGCACCGAGAATGATGGCGTCGACCTCGTCGTTGTAGAGGACGCTGCGATGATCGAAGTTGGACGACCCGATCGCCGACCATACCCCGTCGATCACCACCGTCTTGGCGTGCAGGACGACGTTGCGGGTCTCATATATCTTCACCCCGGCGGCCAGAAGGTCGCTGTAATGCGAATGCGCGGCGGCGATGGATTCCGGAGAGTCGCTGTTGTCCGCCAGCAGGAGCCGGACATCGACACCCCGCTTGGCGGCGGCAATCAGCTCCGCCTTCTGCTCCGGGGTCGGCACGAAATAGGCCGCGCTGATCCAGATCCGCATTTCCGCATTGCGCATCGTCGTGATCAAGGTGACGTAATAGCGCGGGATCTCCTCCTTCGGCGCACTGCCAATGATGCGAACCACCTGATTGCCCTTGGCGACGAGCTTCGGAAAGGATCCGGATTCATCGATTGCGGCACCGCCCTCGGCCTTCCAATGATCGAGATACAGCTTCTGGATCTCGGCAACAGCGGGCCCTTCGATCCGGACGGCTGTGTCGCGCCATTCATCCGGCAATGCCGGGGTCGCTTCGACGCCTCCTCCGCCACCGGCAGGAGTATCCGTCGCCGAAGCGGGTTTTACGGTGGCGCTCGTCGAAGTCGCCGGCGCCGCATCCGCCGTTTGCTTGCGCTTGCCGTCCTTATCGTGGCTGCCCGGCGACTTGCTCTCGTAGCTCTTGCTGAGATTGACGCCGCCGACCACGGCGATCGCGCCGTCCGCCACCAGGATCTTGCGGTGGTCGCGGTCGTTGATGGTGAAGACATTTGCCGGGTTGGCCGGATCAATGGGGTGATAGGCCAGCAGATGGACGCCGGCGTCCTTCAGCCGGGTAAAGAATTCGGCGCCGGTGTCGCTCGAGCCGTAGCTGTCATAGATGAGATTGACCGCCACGCCTTCCTTCCGCTTGGCGATCAGCAGGTCGGACAGCTTGGTCATGCCGCCTGCGCCATTCTCCAGATCGACATCCTCGATGGTGTAGTATTCCAGGTTGATCTCATGCTTGGCGTTGCCGATTGCCTCGGCAATCGTATGGAAGGTCTCCGGACCGTCACGCAGCACGCGCACCGAGTTGTCAGCAGTCAGCGGACTGCCGGCGACGGCCTCGTCGATGGCGAGATGGCGCTGCAGGATGTCGCTGGCACCGGCGCCGTCGCCGATCTTGGCGATCAGCGCCTTGCTTTCGGCAACGCTCAGCGGGCCGCGGGCGCCCTGGATCTGCGGCTTGGCGACGGAAGTTGGGCTGGTGGTGGCGGCGATGCTCTGGTCGGCATCGGGCACGGCGCAACCGGCGAGCGCCAGGCAGGCAGTCCCCGCGACGAAAGCCACTCGGAGCCGCGTCGCCATGGTCCGGGCAACGCCTTTTACCGTATGGTCGCGCAATCCCAAAATGGCGGTGCTCATCGTCTCATCCTCATTGCGGCCGCCAAATTTGCCGGCGCGCCATCGGGCCGGATGATCTCGCTAAGTCTATGGAAATAAAAGGAGTCCGCGCAGGGCGACGCCGCGCGGGCCGGCCCTCGACAGAGAGCCAGTATCTGTAACCGAAAAGGAGGGCGATGGTTCCCTATCTGGGCCGGATTTTCCTTTAGGCTTGCAGGAAGGCGAGCAGGTCCGCGTTCAGTTCGCTCTTGTGGGTATCGGTGATGCCATGTGGTGCACCTGCATAGACCTTCAAGATCGCGTTCTTGATCAGCTTCGCCGAGGCGCGCCCGGCGGCGTCGATCGGCACGATCTGATCGGCGTCGCCATGTATGATCAGGGTCGGTATGTCGAATTTCTTCAGGTCCTCGGTAAAATCCGTCTCGGAGAAGGCCTTGATGCAGTCCAGCTGGCTCTTGTGCCCGGCCTGCATGCCCTGCAGCCAGAACACGTCGCGCATGCCCTGGGTCGCCCGCGAATTCGGGCGATTGGCGCCGTAGAAGGCGGCGCTGACGTCCTTGTAGAACTGCGAGCGATCCTTGATCACGCCGGCGCGGATCCCGTCGAAGACCTCGATCGGCAGGCCGCCCGGATTTGCGGCGGTCTTCAGCATCAGCGGCGGCACGGCCGAGACCAAGGCGGCCTTGGCCACCCGCCTGGTACCGTGGCGGCCGATATAGCGGGCGACCTCGCCGCCGCCGGTGGAAAAGCCGACCAGGACCGCATTCTTCAGATCGAGATGCTCGATGACCGCCGCGAGATCGTCGGCATAGGTGTTCATCTCGTTGCCGCTCCAGCTCTGGCTCGACCGGCCATGGCCGCGGCGGTCATGGGCGATGGTGCGATAGCCGTTGGATGCCAGGAACAGCATCTGCGCTTCCCAGCTGTCGGCATTGAGCGGCCATCCATGGCTGAATACCACCGGCTGTCCCTGGCCCCAATCCTTGAAGTAGATTTCGGTGCCGTCTTTCGTGGTGATCGTCGCCATGACATGCTCCTTCGCCGATCGGCCCGGCCACGTTCGCCCGTGAGCATCCGGATTACGCCTGCTGCCTGCTATGAAAAACGCAAGCACAGCAGGATGCAATTGGGAAAGTTGCGCGGGAAAATGCGCATCCTGCGTGCAACATTTCCCAGGACGCCGCGCGCGATGGGGTCGGCCTAGGCTGCGGCGGCCTTCGTCGCGAGGTAGGCGTCGGTCGAGAGCGCCTTGGCATATCCCTGGCTCAGGGCCGCCATGAAGGCGGCATGCACCTGGGCTGCCGGAACCGCGGTGCCGGCGAAGTCCAGGTCCCGGGTGGCGCAGGCGTCGTGGATGACGGTGACGGCATAGCCGTGGTCGGCCGCCGCCCGCGTCGCGGCATCGATGCACCAGTGGCTCATCGCCCCGCAGATCGTCAGGTCGGTGGCCCCGGCATCGTCGAGGATGGATTTCAGGCCGGTATCGCGGAACGCGTTGATGAAGTGCTTCACCACCACCGTTTCGCCGTCCCGGGGCGCCAGGCTGGGATGGATCGCCGCCCCGGGCGTCCCCGGGACGAAGAAGGTCGCATCCGGCCGCAGGGTTTCATGCCGGACATGCACGACGAGGTCGCCGGACGCCCGCGCCGCGGCAAGCAGCCGGGCGGCATTGGCGGCGGCGGCCGCGATCCCGGTCAGGGTCCATTTTCCGCCGGGGAAATAGTCGTTCTGGAGGTCGATGAGGATCAGGGCGCGCTGGCTCATGGGAGGAATCCTTCGGCAAGGGTTGGGAATGCACGGCAACTGCTGGACTGGATAGCCGCGTGCCGGCAGAATGCCGATTGGCGGAACTGACATTGTTAGGGGCAAAACTGACAAATGCAGACAAGCGGCGCCCTGGCGGAAATCGCCATCCTGGACTATCCCGGTTCGCAGCAATCCGCCCTTCACGGCCTGACCGATCTCTTCCGTACCGCCAACCGGATGGCGGCGGAGCGGGGGATGGACGGCGCTCCGGCCCTGCGCGTCAGCCATTGGCGCCTGGCATCGGAAGCCGGGGAGGGCGTCGTCTGCGCCTTCGATACCCATCCCGGCCGGCCGGCCCAACCGGTCGCGGTCATCGTGCCGCCAAGCCTGGGCGGTGAGCCCCGCGGTGAACCCCGCGGTGAACTCCTGGGCCTGCGGACCGAGCCGCTCGCGCGCTGGCTCCGCTCCCGGCACGCGGCCGGCGCCACGCTCTGCTCGGTCTGCGCCGGCGCCCTGCTGCTGGCGGAGACCGGGCTGCTCGACGGCCGCCCGGCGACCACCCACTGGGCCCTGGCCGAGACCTTTGCCGCGCGCTTCCCGGCGGTCCGGCTGGATGCCGACAAGCTGATCGTCGAGGACGCCGACATCATCACCGCCGGCGGCGTCATGGCCTGGATCGATCTCGGGCTCCGGCTGGTGGATCGCCTGGTCGGCCCCACGGTCATGCTGGCGACGGCACGGTTCTTCCTGGTCGATCCGGCGGGGCGGGAGCAGCGCTTCTACAGCACCTTCGCCCCCAGGCTCCACCATGGCGATGCCGCCATCCTGAAGGTCCAGCATTGGCTGCAGGCCCTGGCACCGGCGCGGGTGACGCTGGCGGACATGGCGGCCGCGGCCGGGCTCGGCCAGCGCACTTTCCTCCGCCGCTTCCAGCGCGCCGCCGGCATGAATCCCACGGACTACCTGCAGCATCTGCGGGTCGGCAAGGCGCGGGAACTCCTGGAGGCGACGGTCCTGCCGGTGGAGCAGGTGGCCTGGCAGGTCGGCTACGCGGATGCCGGCGCCTTTCGCAAGGTGTTCCAGAAGATCATGGGCCTCCCGGCCGGCGAGTATCGCCGCCGCTTCGGCATCGCCCGCGCAAGCTAGCCGGCGCGCTCCTCCGCTTTCGCCGCCTGCCAGAATTCCTCCAGCTTTTCCAGGGGGATGGTCTCCATCGCCTGGCCGGTCGCCGCGGCCAGTTCCTCGACCCGGCGAAAGCGCCGCTCGAACTTGCGGTTCGCCTGGCGGAGCGCGGCTTCGGGATCGACCTGCAGGTGCCGGGCGAGGTTGACGCAGGCAAAGAGCAGGTCGCCGACCTCATCGCCCAGGCGCTCTGCGGTGCCCTTGCCGGCGATTTCCTGGCGCACCTCGCCGAGTTCCTCCACGATCTTGTCCAGCACCTGACCGGAATCCGGCCAGTCGAAACCCACCCGCGCGGCGCGTTTCTGCAGCTTTTCCGCCCGCGACATCGCCGGCAGAGCCTGGATGACGCCGTCCAGGGCGCTGGCGGTGGCACCGGATGCCGCCGCGCGCTGCGCCCGTTCCTCGGCCTTCTTCTGCTCCCAGGCCACGGTCTGCGCCGCGGCCGAGCCGATCGCCACCGTGCCGAAGACATGGGGATGCCGCTCGATCATCTTGGTGTTCAGCGCCGTCAGCACGTCGGCGAAATCGAACAGCCCGGCCTCCTTCGCCATCTGGCTGTAGAAGGCCACCTGGAACAGCAGGTCGCCCAGTTCGCCGACCAGGCCCGGCATGTCGCCCTGCTCGATGGCATCGGCAACTTCGTAAGCTTCTTCAATGGTATGCGGGACGATGCTGCGGAAATCCTGGGCCAGGTCCCAGGGGCAGCCGCGCGCCTTGTCGCGGAGCCGCGCCATGATCGCGAGCAGCCTGTCGAAGGGCGCGAGGCTGGGGTCGAGCGGGTTGTCTATACCTGTCATCACAAGTGCCTAGCCGAAGTTCCGCGCCCAGACCTTGGCCAGCGGCGGATGGGCGTCCACGGCCAGGGCAATGGCATGCAGCTTCGGGCATTCCGCCTGGAACCAGGCCCGGCCGGGCCGCCACCGGGTCATCGCGCCCACATAGATGTCGAGGGCGGAAAACCGGCGGCCCAGGAACCAGGGGTCCGGCCGGATCTGGCTCTCGATCTGGCGCCAATAGGCCTGGCGGCCCTTCAGGGTATTGGCGCGGAGCTCGGCCGCCGCCGCGGGATCGGTGACCCAGCGCGTCGGCTCGTCGCCATAGGCGAAGGTCGGATAGACCGCGGCGCAGATGAAGACCAGCCAGCGCAGGAAGGCGGGCCGGGCAGGGTCGTCGGCCGCGGGCGCCAGGCCGCAGCCAGGCACCCGGTCGGCGACATGGAGGAAGATGGCGCCGCTCTCGGTCATGACGCTGCCGTCCGGCAGCCGCAGGGTCGGCACCTGGCCGAGCGGGTTCAGCGCCAGCAGGCGGTCGCGGCCGGGGCCGGGCTCGCCATAGGGAATCTCGTCGATCTCATAGGGCAAACCGCCCAGCTCCAGGGCGGCCTCGGCCAACACCGAGCCGGCGGCCTTGGACGAGATCAGGAGATAGGGTGTCGAACTATTCACAGAAGTGTGTTCCATATAATACATTGTTTTTGCTTTATAATCTAAATCCAATTATCGCATAATATGTATTATGGAAAATTATCCATCCACTGTAAGAACCCGCCTGATCTCATCCGTCTTCAGTCCCAGGGCCATCGGGCGAACGATGCCCGGGAGGCAGACGACGTCGTAGAGCTCGTGCACAATGCCGCTGATCTTCAGCCAGTGGACGATATCACCGGTCTTGAGATCGATCACCATCAGGCCGCATTGCGGCTCGGCGCCGCGCTGCGCCAGGGCATCGTCCAGCGGGAGGCCGCTGAAGGTCCGGTTCTCCCGCGGCTGCGACAGGCCGACCACCGCAAAGCGGCCATGGAACGCGAGGCCCCGGAGATAGCCCGGGCAGAAGGCCACCGGCTCGAACCGGCCGGCAGCCGGATCGACCCTGCCGAGTTGGCCGGTGCCGGAATCCAGCAGCCATAACCTCCCGTCATGGACCCGGGGGGAATGCGGCATGGTAAGGCCGCGCAGGATGACTGCATCGGCGGCAACGTCGATCGCCACCCCGCCCCCCAGCCGCCTGTCCCGCCAGGCGTCGGCGACATCGGTCTCGGCCACCGCCGTCACATAGGCCGGACCCCCGCCGGCCGGATCCATGGCGAGGCCGTTCAGGTGGCAGCGGTCCTCGGGGGCCAGCCTGCTGACAAAGGGCGGCCGCCAGATCGGCCGGAAGCTTTTGGTCTCGGACGGGCGGGCAAGGCAGGAGAACAGGGTGTTGACGAAGACCGGCCTGCCCTCCCCGTCGACCGCCACGTCATGGGCATCGAGATCGCCGGTCGTATAGGCGAGCCGGGGCACGAAGAGCCGGTCGTAGCCCTCGTGAACCGCGCCCTTTTCCAGGGCGTTTTCGAAGCGCCAGAGCTGGTAGAGCGAGCTCATCCACAGGGTCTGGCCGTTGGACCAGAGCCCCATGCAGCGGTTGAATGTCCGCTCGAAGACCGAGAGCCGGCCGTTGGGCTGCAGGCCGATCAGAAACAGCTTGCCGGCCTGATAGGTGGTGAAGGCAAGGGAGAGCTTCTGCTCGGCCAGCCATTCGGGGAACTGGCGCGAGGGCATGAACTCGAGTTGCGGCGCAGCCCCCGCCCCGGTCGTCGCTTTATCGGCCATCCATCTCACGGCCCTTGCGGGCCGGCCCCTCAGGTGACGCTGACCGCGATATCGTCATCCACCGCGATTTTCACGTTCCCAGAGGTATAGATCGCATAGCCCGCCAATGTCGAGGTGTCGGCGGCACCCCAGTGGTCGGCATTGAACAGGGCAAGCGTGTCCCCCGCTTCGCCGTCGATCTTCAGGACGTTGTCGAGCGTGGAAACGCCACCGACATCCACATCCTGAACATCGATATCCAGGACATCGGCGAGATGCAACGTCACGGCATTGGCATGGCCATTGTCGACGTCAATGACCTCGATCCCTGCGATCTTTCCACGATCCGACGTTGCCGCATTGCCGTCGATATTGCCGAAGTCGATCGCGCCGGTCGAAGTCTAGGTGGAGGATGTCAGTGCCGCCGCCGCCGTCGACCAATCGGAAGGTACGATCATCAACGTGCATCTCATCATTGCCGGTACCGCCTTGCATCACATCCGCACCACCGCCGCCATTCAGTGTGTCGTTGCCAAGGCCGCCGGCGAACAATTCGGCAGTACCGTCTCCAATCAACGTGTTGTCCGCGTCCGTTCCAAGATGCGAGGATTCAGTCCGGAAGTCACCACCGAAGATGACGTAAGCGACACCACGACCGGTCGCGCCAAATTCACTGTAGGCGCAAACAAGAAGATCGTCGAACCCATCGCCATTGACGTCGCCAGCACTGGCCACCGGATCGCCAGCAAAATCGGAATTGGCCACCCCATGAATCTGGAAGCCATTCTTTCCATCGAGTTCGCCAAGATTGATCGATGAACCAAACCCCGAGGCAGAACCATATATTAGAAATGCCCCGCCACCCTCAGACAGGTCCACTTGAAGCCTTGGAGCGCCAACCAAGATATCGTCGTAGCCATCCCCATTGAAATCTCCGGCGGAGCTAATGCTTGCGCCTGTCCACGAACCATTGTTTGGATCGGATGTCGGCAAGCCGATCAACTTGAAGCCGTTGGTGCCGTTTAACGACAAAACATTGAATGAAGCGGCTGTTGCACCGGCGTGACCAAATAAAACGTAGACTCCGCCAGTTTCAGCCCCGCCCGTTTTCACATATGCATCGCCGATGGCAAAGTCGTCGAAACCATCGTGGTTGATATCTCCAATTGTTTCGAAAGAAGATGGCAGAAGAGAACTTCCGTTGATGGTAAAACCATTCACGCCGTTCAAAGCTGCCGGATCTATTGTCGCCGCAAACGAACCGGAATGTCCAAACAGAATGGAAACGCCTTTATTCCCACCCGCAAGGTTGGAAAACGCCATATCAGCATAGCCATCGCCATTGAAATCCCCTGCCTTCGATACAAAAGGCCCAATGGTAATTGCATTGGTGTTCTTTACGGCGAAGCCTTGACTGCCGTCAAAGGACAGGGCCGCCGACAGATCTATCCCAGCTCCGGCATGGCCAAAAACAACGTAGGCCCCTCCCCGCCCGCTAGTGTTGAAAGTAGGATCGCCCCCTCCGACAATCATGTCGTCAAAGCCGTCTCCGTTCACGTCACCCAAGCTGCTAAGGCTTGAACCCAGTTCGTCGCCGGAAAGGCCCGTCAATGTGAAACCCTGCGAATTGCTCAAGGAGTTCAGATCGATAGTCCCCCCAAGCGCCGATCCGCCAAACAAGAGATGGACCAGACCCGGTGTCGTCGTGCTGGTTCCGCCGCCGATCAAGAAGTCGTCAATTCCGTCCCCGTTGAAGTCACCTGCGCTGGAAACAACCTGAGTTCCTGAAACCGGAAGTTCCGCTGAAGGCTGCACCACCCGAGGTCGCCAGAGTATCGATCGATATCGCCTGACCTAACCCTGCGTCCTTACCAAAGAGAATATAGGCCGGACCATGATAATGACCGGACATGATCACATCTTCTCGTCCGTCTCCGTTGAAGTCACCTGAATCCAGATAGCGGGAAATTGAAAGCTGACGGTATCGTTCTCGAAGCTGAAGCCATTGGAGCCGTCGACATGCCCGAGATTGAAGCCAATATTAACCGAGATATCGCGATCTATCAGAACGCTGCCGCTGCTGGCGTCATAGAGATCATAGGATTCCTGCCGTCGATGGATTGCGTTCCGGCAAATGTGAACCCAATATCAAGGTGAGCGACGTCACCGAGATTTCCGTCCACGATCAATTGATCAGTGGTTGAGGACAGGTCGTGGACCGAGGCAAGGCTTAAGGTGATTGCGTCCTTGCCGGTTTGCGAAAGATCGATACGTTCTATGTCCTGGATCATTGTCCCGGCAAACTTGGCCAGATCGAGAATGGCTTCGTTACCGGTGAATCGTAGCGTATCGGTGCCAGTCCCACCCTGGATTTCGGAGAATTGTAGGCTGTTGATCACGATCAGGTCGTCATCACCATCGCCTTGCAGCGTGTCTGCCTCCCCACCAATCAGAGTATCATTACCGGCGCCGCCACTGAGAATGTTGGCAGCTGAATTTCCCGTCAGCGTGTTGTCAGCAACGTTTCCCTTCGCGTCGATCGCATCGTTGCCCAACAAAGCCGCGTTTTCGATGGCTCCGCCGCCGAGCGTATCTAGATCGACGGCAATCTTGCTGCGTATGGTATCGCCAGTATCCGTATTGCCTGCCTCGTCGATGACATCATCCTTGCTGTCGACCACGTAGGTGTCGTTTCCGGCGCCACCTTTCATTGTGTCGTTGCCAAACCCACCGTCGAGGAGGTCATCGCCACCGAGCCCGCTCAACGTGTCATTGCCGCGCAACCCGCGGATCGCGTCCTCCTTTCCCGTCCCGATCAGGGTGTCGTCTGCAGCTGATCCGTTGAGAGGGTGCCCGCCAATGCCGATTCCGTAGACCACCTCAATCGCACCGGACGACGTCCCATGCGGATCGGCAAAAGCCGCGCCGACCAGCAGGTCATCATAGCCGTCGCCATCGATGTCGCCGGCGGCCGACACGGCGACCCCGGCGCCATCATTCGGCAGGTCGCCGTAGACCCAAAATCCCTGCTCTGAATTCAGATTATTGATGTCGATGGGAGGTCGAAAATCCGTCGTACTGGCCATACAGCACATAGGCGGCGCCGTAGTATTTGGAGCCGGCATTGGGCGCTCCGATGATGATGTCGTCGAGGCCATCGCCGTTGATATCGCCCGCGGACGAGACCGAGAAGCCAGTGTAGTCTATGCTTTCTAGGCCATTGATCCTAAAGCCGTTGATGCCGTTCAGGTCGTAAAGGTTTAGCGCTCCATTGAAGAATCCACCGTGGCCGAAGACGACATAGGCGGTGCCGGAGCTAGTTCCGTATGGGTCACTGTAAGGCGCGCCGACAATCAGGATCGTCAAAGCCGTCGCCGTTGATGTCACCCGCTCCGGATACCGACCAGCCGGCATCATCATACTGGTATACCCCTTTGAGTGTGAACCCATTCAGGCCATTTAAACTTGTGAGGCTAATCGTTGGATCGAAGGTACCAGTGTGGCCGAACACCACATAAGCAGCGCCGTTATATGCACTGGGTGTACCGGCCAGAATAGCGCCGACGAGAAGGTCGTCGATGCCGTCGCCATTGACATCACCCGCCGCGGCAACCGACCAGCCGGCATGATCATACGCCAGCACCCCAGTTAGCTCGAAACCGGTAGCACCGTCCAGGGAAGAGAGATCGAGGTTTGCTGCGAAGGCGCCGCCATGGCCGAACACGACGTAGGCCGAGCCGGAGTTGTTGCCGTTTGTGTTGCTGCCGTCGGCGCCGATCACCAGGTCGTCGTATCCGTCACCGTTGATGTCGCCCGCATAGCTGACCGCGCCGCCGGCGAAGTCTCCGGCCGCCTCGCCGCTGATCTTGAATCCGGCGGTCCCGTTCAGCGTCGATAGGTTGACGGTGGCGGCATACGCGCCGCCATGGCCGAAGACCACATAGGCGGCACCGGAATCCTTTCCCTTGGCATCTGCATCAACCGCACCGACCAGGATATCGTCAAACCCGTCCTTATTTATGTCGCCGGCCGACCCGACCGCCCAGCCGGCCGAATCCCCAGCTTTGCCAACAAGCTTGAACCCGTGCGCGCCATTCAGCGTGGAGAGATCGAGCGAGGAAGGCAGGCCATTGGCGTCGCCGAACACCACATAAGCGGCGCCGGACTTGGCGCCGCCCGCCTTCGACCCAGGCGCGCCGACGATGAAATCGTCAATTCCGTCGTTGTTGATATCGCCCAGCGCCGCCACGGAGCGGCCCGCAGTGTCGCCGGCAGCGGCGCCGTTCAAGATCGGCTCTGCACTGAGTGCCATCGTGACGTCGGAAAACTGGACGCGCTCGACGTTGACGAGCCAGTCCGTACCTTCGTCACCGCCGAACGTGTTGAGGTCTAAGACATAGGTGCCACCTTCGCTGTAGATGAGCTGGTAGTCGCTCGCCTTGCCCTGGAAGACGACGGTATCGTTGCCCGCGCCGCCGTTAATCGTATCGTCGCCGGCACCGCCAATGATCACGTTGTCGAGGCTATTGCCCTTGAAGTTCCAGTCGCCCGTGCCGACAAAAGCATAGTCCTCGACGTTGTCGAAGGCGGTCACTGTGTTGGCTGTTGCCAGGACCGTGTCGTGGCCTTGGTTGAAAGCCTCCTTGACCACGTCCTTGGCGCTGTCGATCAGGTAGGTGTCGTTGCCGGCACCGCCAATCAGCGTGTCGTTGCCGGCACCGCCGTCAAGACGGTTCTCCCCGCTGTTGCCGGTCAGTGTATTGGCAGCAGCGCTGCCGACGGCATTGAGGTCGCCGGTACCGAGCAGTTCCGCGTTCTCGATCTTGCCGGCGCCGAGAGCGCCGAGATCGATATCGAACGTCGCACTCCGGACCGTATCGCCGGTATCCTTGTTGGTGCCTTCGTCGATGGTGATGGTTGCGCTGTCGAGCAGGTAGAAGTCGTTGCCGGCGCCGCCCTTGAGGATGTCTTTCCCGCCGCCGCCCTGGAGTGTGTCGCTGCCGGCGCCACCGTCCAGCGTATTATTCCCACCGTTGCCGATGATCAGATTCGCCAGCGTATTGCCGGTACCGTCGATGTTGCCGCCGCCGGTGAGCAGAAGGTTCTCGACATTGGCGAAGGGTGCCATGCTGACGGTGACGTCGCTCCTGACGGTATCGATCCCGCCGGTGGCACCCGCGGCCTCGACGATCTTGTCGGTACCGGCAGACATGACATAGACGTCATTCCCCGCGCCGCCGGACAGCGTGTCGTTGCCGGCGCCGCCGTCGAGGATGTTGCCCGCCGCGTTGCCGAGGATGATGTTGTTGAGGTCGTTGCCGGTGCCCTTGAGGGCGCCGGCCAGCAAAGTGAGGTTCTCGACATTGGCGCCGCTGGTCTTCAGGTCAAAGTCGATCGACGACTTTACCAGGTCGGCGGTGCCCTCGCCGGCCGCCTCGCTCACGGTGTCGCCGATCTCGCCGACCACGTAGGTGTCGTTGCCCTTGCCGCCGATCAGGTGATCCGCCCCGCCCTGCCCGTCCAGGATGTTGGCGCCGTCATTGCCAGTCAGCGTGTTGCCGAAGCCGTTGCCGGTCGCGCTCAGCGCCGACTTGCCGAGCAGGGCAACGTTCTCGACATTGGCATAGAGCCCGCTGTTGAGGTCGACGGCGATGGTGGCGCGGACGAGGTCGTCCGTATCGCCCGCGGCCTCGACCACCATGTCCTTGGCGCTGTCGATGACGTAGATGTCGTTGCCGGTGCCGCCGGTGAGCTTGTCGATGCCGGCCCCGCCGTCGAGAAGATCATTGCCGCTGCCGCCGTCGAGGCTGTCGTTGCCGGCGCCGCCGAAGAGCTGGTCGTCGCCGTCCTTGCCGGCCAGGGCATTGGCCTTGGCGTTGCCGGTGATGACATTGGCGAGTCCGTTGCCGGTGCCGTCGATCGCCGCGGTGCCGGTGAGGGTCAGGTTCTCGACATCGTCCCCCAGGGTGTAGGTGATCGAGGCGCGGACCTCGTCGGTGCCCGCATCCTTGATCTCGATCACATTGTCGCCCAGGTTGTCGACGACATAGATGTCGTTGTCGGCGCCGCCGGCCAGGGAATCCGCGCCGAGCCCGCCGTCGAGCAGGTCGTCGCCGGCCTGGCCCTGGAGATCGTCATTGCCGGCACCGCCGCTCAGCTTGTCGTTGCCGGTACCGCCCTGGAGCTGATCATCGCCGTTGTTGCCGACCAGGCTGTCATGGCCGGCATGACCGAAGAGCTTGTCGTTGCCGATGGTGCCGGTGATGCTGTCGTCGCCGGCGAGGCCGGCCTGCAGGAAACCGTCCCAGTCGTCGGCGGTGACGAAGGCCAAGTAGGTCGCCACCGACATGTTGAGATTGGCGATCTGCAGGTAGGTCTTGCCGCCGAGCACGTATTTCCAGCCGGCGATGGTGCCGCCGGTCGGATTGCCGGCAAGGTCGTAGGTGAAGCCGGTGCCGGAAAATTCGTCGTATTCGCCGGGCGCATAGGTCAGGCGAAAGATCTTCGCCGTTCGCGTGGCTCCGGTGGCGCTGCCGGGGTCGGGAAAGAAATCGAGCCCCATGTCGATGCCGTCGGGCAGGCCTCCGGCATCGATGGTCGGAAAGGTAACCGTCGGCATCGCTCACCTGTCAAACGGCTGTATTCCCAGCCGATTCTGCCCAGTTACGCCGAGGAATCGACGCCTCTTGAGGCAATCCCACCTGACAGGCTAATATTCTCAGGGAATGGCCGCAACCTGAAAGTGTTACGGTTAAGGTTAAAACAACCCATTCCGGTGTGATGGCAGGAGCGTCCGTCGCTAGGGCCGCACGGCGCCGACGATGAGGCGGATGCCCAATGCGGCGAGGACGGCGCCGGCGAAGCGATCGATCCGGGTCTTCCAGCGGAGATAGACCTGACGCGGCCTCCGGGCCGAAAACGCCAGGGCGACGATCGCGTACCAGCCGGTTTCGATGGTGAAGATCGCCGGCAGCAGGATGGCGGCCGTCTCCAGCCCGGCGCCGGCCGGCAGCAGGGCGGCAAAGACGCTGGCATAGAAGATCGAGGTCTTCGGATTGCTGAGCTGGGTGGTGAGGCCGAGGAGGAAACTCCGCCCCGGCGTCCAGCCCAGGGTCCAACCCGGCATCCGGCCCGGTGTCGGGGTGCCCGCCCCGGCCTCGGCTGCCATCTGGAGGGGTTCCGCGGCGCCGCGCCAGATCCGGACCGCCAGGTAGAGGAGATAGGCGCCGCCCAGGATCTTCAGCGTCAGATAGAGCCAGCCGACGCTGGCAAGGACCGCGGTCAATCCGAGCAGGGCCAGGCCGGCGAAGATTGCCCCGCCCACCCCCATGCCGAGGGCGGCGGCGAGCCCGTCGCGGCGCGACCGCGCCACCGCCGTCCGGACCACCATGACGAAGCTGGGTCCGGGGCTCATGGCGCCGAGGGCGATGGCGCCAGCCACGGCGATTACGGGAAGAAGGGTTGTCATCGGCACACCTTGTCGCGGATCGAGGTCCATATCCAGAATGCCCGACCCGGGACCGAGTCCGAAAGGGCAAAGACATGGATTTCGTTATTCGCCCCTACCGTCCGGCGGATCGCGACTGGACGGTGCAGGCGCTGATCGACCTGCAGGAGCACGAGCGCGCCCTGCACGATTCACGGCTGCCGGGCGAACCTGCCATGGCTGGCGCCTATCTCGAGAGACTGCTGCAGCGCATCGCCGCCGGCCACGGGGTGCCGTGGGGCTGGTCGGCGGCTATGTGGTCGACGAGCCCTGGCCGGTCGAGACCCGGGATTCGACCCTCTATGCATACATCTCCGAAGCGTTCATCCGCCCGGAACAGCGGGGCAGCGGCCTCGCCGGCGTGCTCTTCGACGCGATTGCCCGGCATTTCCGCGCCCTGCCCCTGCCGCTCACCCGGCTCCGGGTCAATGTGCTGGCGGCCAACCGCCTGGCCTGCCGGGCCTATGAAAAAGCCGGTTTCCGCCCCTATGAAGTGATGTATGAACGACATCTGGGCAGATCGTGAATCGGGGAATGCCGCGTCATGGACCATCAGGCGACCTATGAACTCAACCGCCGTTTCTGGGACGAGGTGGTGGCGATCCATGTCGTCTCGCCCTTCTACCGCGCCAAGCAGTTCCTGACCGGCGCCGACATCCTGGCGCCGATCGAGAGTGCCGAGATCGGCGAGGTGCGCGGCAAATCCCTGATCCACCTGCAATGCCATTTCGGCCTGGATACGCTCTCCCTCGCCCGCCGCGGTGCCAAGGTGACCGGCCTCGACTTCTCGCCGAAGGCGATCGCCGCGGCGCGGGAGCTGGCGATCCATGCCGAGATCGATGCGCGCTTCGTCGAGAGCAATCTCTACGACGCGCCCAGCGCCATTTCCCAGCGCTTCGACATCGCCTATGTGACCTGGGGTGCGCTGAACTGGCTGCCGGACATCAAGGGCTGGGCCCGGGTGGTGGCGACCATGCTGAAGCCGGGCGGCATGCTCTATTTGCTGGAGGGGCATCCGGCGGTGCTCAATCTCGACCAGGCCGACAAGGACGCCCCGCTGACGCCGAAGTTCCCCTATTTCCGTGGCCCGGAACCGACCGTGGAGGAAGGCGACACGACCTATACCGGCGATCCGCAGAAGCTGGTCAACACCAAGACCCACGAATGGACCCATCCCTTGAGCGCGGTGCTGACGGCGTTGATCGATGCCGGGATGCGGCTGGACTACTTCGCCGAGCATGACAGCCTCGCCTGGCAGCTCTGGCCCTGCCTGGAACCGGACGGGCAGGGCATGTACCGCCTGCCGGCCGCATATCCCAGCCTGCCGCTCAGTTATTCACTGAAGGCGACGAAAGGAAGATAGCCGCATGAGCGATCCTGAAATGGTGCGGCCGGTTGCGGTCCGCGCCGATGCCGTGGCGCCGCGGACGAAGCCGTCCAATTACCCGGAGCCCTTCTTCAGCCGCATGGGCAAGCGGGAGAAGCGCGCGCTCGGCGACGTCTTCGGCCTGCGGAATTTCGGGGTCAACCTGACGCGGCTGGCGCCGGGCGGGGAATCCGCCCTCCTCCACCGGCACTCCAGGCAGGACGAATTCGTCTTCATCCTCCTGGGCGAGCCGACCCTCGTCACCGACAGTGCGGAGATCCCGCTCAGCGCCGGCATGTGCGCCGGTTTCCCGGCCCAGGGTGCCGCGCATCAGCTGGTCAACCGGACCGGGCGGGAGGTGGTCTATCTCGAGGTCGGCGATCGCACCCCGGGCGACGAGGGCAGCTATCCCCGGGACGACATCAAGGCCGCGCTCGGCCCCGACGGGACCTGGGTCTTCACCCACAAGGACGGCAGCCCCTACTGACGCCCGCCGCCGGGCGTCGCGGCGCGCTTCAGCGGGGATCCCAGCCGATCGCGGCGAAGCAGGCCGGGACCAAGTCGAGCGTCGGGAAGATCCGGTCGGGCGTGTAGTCCGGCAGCAATCTGCGCCCGGTGCCGCGGTCGATCCAGATGCAGCGGAAGCCGATGTCGCGTGCCGCCGCGTGATCGAGATGCGGGCTGGCGCAGATATGGACCACCTGATCCTTGCCGACACCGAGCGCCGCATGGGCATGGGCGAAGATCTGCCGCGCGGGCTTGTAGGCGCCGGCCTGCTGTGCGGTGATGACCCGGTCGATATGTCCCCCCATCTGGGCGACATTGCCGGCGATGATGTCGTCGTCGGTATTGGAGATGATGCAGAGCTTGAATCCCTGGCGCTTCAGCTCCGCCAGGGCGCCGACGACCTCGGGAAACGGCGGCATGCGCGAGATGCCGGAGGTCAGGATCTCGATGTCGCCCGGATCGTAAGACAGAGCCAGCTCGGCCATGGCGCGGCGCAACGCCTCGCCGGCGACGCTGCGGAAGGAGCGATGCGGCCGCTCGCCCTCCAGGGCGTGCTCATACCTGTCGTAGACCGCGATCAGCGTCGCGGCATCCACCTTCCGCTCCGCTCCCTTGCGGAGGATCGTCTCCACCGCCTGCAGCAGCCCTTCGTCCCACTGAATCAGTGTGCCGTAGCAGTCGAACGTCAACCACTCGGGCCTGGCGCCGAGTTCGCCCTGGGGGTTCAGCATCTGCACGGCATTACTCCAGCTCGATCGCCAGCCCGTCATAGGCCGGCTCGATGCCGGCCGGACAGCGGGCCTTGATCACGTCGTAATCCACCATGTGATTCATATGGGTGAGGATGGCATGGCGGGGTTTCACCCGGGCGATCCAGTCGAGGGCCCGGTCGAAATGGGCATGGGTCGGATGCGGCTCGAAGCGCAGGCAATCGACGATCCAGAGATCGATGCCGGCGAGGATCTCGAAGGCCGCTTCCGGCAGTTCCACGGCATCGGTCGAATAGGCCATCTTGCCGACGCGATAGCCGGTGGTGACGCTGCCGAAGCCATGGGCCTGTTCGAAGGGCGTCACCGGGATGCCGCGGAACTCGAAGGGGCCGGTCACCTCCCGGGCCTCGAGGAAGGGCTTGTAGAGATGGCCCGAACCGCTGGTTCCCTGGTTGAAGATGTAGTCGAAGCGGGCCGTCAGGGTGCGCAGGGTCTCGGCGGTCCCATAGGCCGGCACCCGCGCACCCTTCACTCCGGGCTTCAGGAAGCGGACATCGTCGATGCCCTGGGTATGGTCGGCATGGTCGTGGGTGTAGAGGATGGCATCGAGGCGCGAGACTCCTGCATCCAGCATCTGGACACGGAAGTCCGGCGAGGTATCGAGGACGACATTGGTGCCGGCCGTCTGGACCAGGACCGAGACGCGTCGCCGCCGGTTCTTCGGGTTGTCCGGATTGCAGGCGCCCCAGTCGGGCCCGAGCAGGGGCACGCCGCCGGAACCGCCGCAGCCGAGCACGGTGACTTTCATTGTCCGGCCTTCGCGAAGAGGCGATGGAAATTCCCGGTCGTCCGTGCCGCCAGGTCCTCGAGCGAGAGGCCGAGCATCTGCGCGACGTATTCCGCGGTATGGCGGACGAAGGCCGGCTCGTTGCGCTTGCCGCGTTTCGGCACCGGCGCCAAATAGGGCGAATCGGTCTCGACCAGGAGGCGATCCAGCGGCACCGATTTCGCAACCTGGCGCAGCGCTTCCGCGTTCTTGAAGGTCACGATCCCCGACAGCGAAATGTAGAAGCCGAGCTTCAAGGCGGCATCCGCCAGGTACTGAGTGGAGGTGAAGCAATGAATGACGCCGGTCAAAGGTTTCCCCTCCCGGCCACCCTTCTCGGCGCCTTCCTGGAGGAGACGCACGGTATCCTCGTCGGCATCGCGGCTGTGGACGATCAGGGGCAGGCCGGAGAGACAGGCAGCTTCGATATGGGTACGGAAGACCTCCCGCTGGCGCTCGCGCGGGCTCTGGTCGTAGAAATAATCGAGGCCGGCCTCGCCGATTCCCACGACCTTCGGATGCCTCGCCAGATCGACAAGCCGCGCGACATCGACTGCGGGCTCGTGCGCCGCCTCATGAGGATGGATCCCGACCGAGCAGCTCATCTGCGGATGCGCCAGAGCGAGGCTCAGGACCTTGTCGAACTCCGTGACCTTGGTGCAGATGGTGACCAGATGGCCGACACCGTTTTCGGCAGCGCGCGACAGAACGTTCTCGATCTCGCCGGCAAAGTCCGGGAAATCGAGATGGCAGTGGCTGTCGACCAGATCTATGCCGGAAGGACTCAAGCCGCCTCCTCGACGAAGCGCGGGAAGATCCCTTCTGGCTTCGGCAGATCCACGCCCGGCGTCAGCGCGCCGCCCGGACCGAAGCTCTCGAAGCTGCGCGCATCCGCGTCAACCGCGAGCTGATCGAGCATGCGACCGCAGGCCTCGGGCATGACCGGCTGCACGATCAGGGCAAGATGCCGGATGGTTTCCGCCAGGGTGTAGAGGACCGTCAGCATCCGCGCCGGATCGGTCTTCTTCAGGGTCCAGGGTGCCTGATCGTCGACATAGCGGTTGGCGTCGCCGATCACCAGCCAGATCGCTTCCAGAGCCCTGTGGAAGGACTGCTCCAGGATCAGCGTCCGGGTATTCGGCAGCAGATCATAGGCCGATTTCAGCAGCTTGCTGTCCGCCTCGGAAAACGCCCCCGGTTGCGGCATGGTGGCGCCGCAGTTCTTGTTGATCATCGAAAGCACGCGCTGGGCGAGATTGCCGAAGTCATTGGCCAGATCGCCGTTCATCCGGTGCACCATGGCGCGGTGCGAATAGTCGCCGTCATTGCCGAACGGCACCTCCCGCATCAGGAAGTAGCGCACCTGGTCGAGGCCATAGGTCTGAATCATCTGCAGGGGGTCGATGACGTTGCCGAGCGACTTCGAGATCTTCTGCCCCTCGTTGGTCCACCAGCCATGGGCAAAGACGCGGCGCGGCGGCTCGAGCCCGGCCCCCATCAGGAAGGCCGGCCAATAGACCGCGTGGAAGCGCAGGATATCCTTGCCGACCATGTGCAGATCAGCCGGCCAGAATTTCTTGTAGCTTTCGCTTTCGGTGTCCGGCAGGCCGACGGCCGTCGCGTAGTTGGTCAGCGCATCCATCCAGACATACATGATATGCGCGGGATCGTCGGGCACCGGCACGCCCCAGGTGAACGTGGTCCGCGAGATCGAGAGATCGCGCAGCCCCTGCTTCACGAAGCTGATCACCTCGTTCCGGCGGCTGTCCGGGCCGATGAAGTCCGGATGCTCGGCATAGAATTTCAGGAGCGGCTCGCCCCACTCCGAGAGATTGAAGAAGTAGCTCGGCTCCTCGACCCACTCGACCACGGCGCCGGAAGCCTTGGCGTATTTCTTGCCGTCAGGCCGGGCTTCCAGTTCGTCCTCGGCGTAATAGGCCTCGTCGCGCACCGCATACCAGCCGGCATAGGAACCGAGATAGATCTGGCCGCGCTCCTTCAGCCGCCGCCAGAGATCCTGGCAGGCGGCGATGTGCCGCGGTTCCGTGGTGCGGATGAAATCGTCGTTAGAGAAGTTCATCGCCTTGGCGAGGTCGCGGAAGCGCTGCGAGACCTGGTCGGTGAAGGCCTTGGGATCCATGCCCGCCAGCTGCGCCGATTTCTCCACCTTCTGGCCGTGTTCGTCGGTGCCGGTCAGGAAATGCACGTCGCGCCCGTCCAGCCGCATGAAACGCGCGATCACGTCGCAGGCCAAGGTCGTATAGGCATGGCCGATATGCGGCGAATCATTCACGTAATAGATCGGCGTGGTCAGGTAGTAACGCTGGCGATCGGCCATCCGGCAAACTCCATGTTCCGTGCTATCCGCGCGAGGGAGACACGCCGGGAAACAGGCGGTTCAGCGACCCGCGGTCTCGATGAGAAGCCAGCCGGTCAACCAGGCCTGTCTGCGATCCAGATTGGCGCTCGCCACCCGGGCGAATAGACGGTTAACCTTTTCCCACAGGTCCAGCCAGCGATCAAGGCTGCCGGCCTGCTGTAGCCGCTGGATGAGCTGGGATTCGCCAGAAAAGAGCTCGGTTTCCGGCAGTTTTTTCGCCGCGGCGAGCCGGGCGAAACGCATCATCCACCAGCCCAGCATCTCGGTGCCGGTCTCGAAGGCGGTCTCCCCGCCCTTCCCGCCGACCTGATCGGCCAGCTTGTGCAGATCGCCGGTATCCAGCCGCGGCCAGGTATTGAACAGCCGGCCAATGCCGCGGAACAGCGCCAAGCCGCCGTCGCCGGCCAGGGCAATCGCCCGGCCGAGGCTGCCTTCGGCGAGGACGGCCGCCAGCTGCCGGTCCGCCGTTGCAAGATCGGGCAGGACGCGGCCGAGCTCGGTCGCCAGCAGATCGTCGCTCAGCGGCTGCAGCGCCAGCTTGCGGCAGCGCGAGCGGATGGTCGGCAGCAGGCGCCCCGGCGCGTGGCTGACGAGGATCAGCACGGTATTGGGCCGGGGCTCCTCGAGGATCTTCAACAGGGCGTTGGCGGCATTGCGGTTCATCTCGTCCACCGCATCGACCACCATGACCCGCCAGAGACTCTCGGCCGGAGTCATGTGCAGGAAGTCGATGGCGGTGCGGACGTCGTCGACCACGATTTCGCTGCGCAGCTTGCCCTTGTCGTTCAGCGACCGGCGCAGGACCCTGAGGTCGGAATGGGCAAGTTCGCGCACCCGGCGGAAGACCGGATCCTCGGGCGCCATCTCCAGGGATGACGCGGCGACAGGCGCGCCGCCAAACAGGCCGCTCTCCTCGGCCGGCCGCTGCGCGAGAAGAAAGCGCGCCATGCGGAAGGCAAGCGTTGCCTTGCCGATCCCCTTGGGTCCGGTGACGAGCCAGGCATGCGGCATGCGTCTGGCCGCAAAGGCGCGGAGAAAGGTGTCCTCGGCCGCCGCATGGCCGACGAGGCGCGTGGCGGCTTCCGGCGGCGGCGTTGGCGGATCGTCGCTCGCCATCAGAGACGGAGCCCATATTTCTCCGCGAGCACCGCCCACAGCTCGGACTGGATCGCCGCGACCGAGCGTGCGGCATCGATCGTCACGCAGCGTTCGGGTGCCGCCGCCGCGATCGCGCGGAACCCGGCGCGGAGGCGCTCGTGGAATTCCGTCCCCATGCGCTCGTAGCGCTGCTCGGCCTGGGCGCGACCGAGGCCGGTGGCGACCGGCAGGTCAAAGACGAAGGTGAGGCCGGGTTCCGCGTCACCGACCACGGCCCGGCGGAGCGATTGCAGCCAAGCGAGATCGAGGCCCTGGCCATAGCCCTGATAGACGATGGTTGAATCCGCGAACCGGTCGCTGATCACCCATTTTCCGGCCGCCAGGGCCGGGGCGATGACCCGGGCGATGTGATCGGCCCGGGCGGCGAAATGCAGGAGGGCCTCGGTTGGCGGCGTCCAGCGCCCGGTCGCGCCTTCGACCAGCAGGCGCCGGATCTCCTCGGCGCCCGGCGAGCCGCCGGGTTCCCGGGTCAGCACCACTTCCGCGCCGGTGGCGCGGAGGGCCTCGGCGAGGCTGCGGGCCTGGGTCGACTTCCCGGCCCCCTCGCCGCCCTCGAAGGTGATGAAGCGCGACCGTTCTGGAAACGCCGGCATGACCGGCGATCAGTGATTGCCGAAGATGAGCTGCTGCAGCGAAGCCATTACCCGTCCGCCGAAGCCGAGGCGCGGCACGTCGGCGGCGGCGACCAGCGGTACGTGCTGGTCCGGCATGCCGGGGGCGGACAGGACGAATTCGCCGACCTGCTGGCCGGCCGCGATCGGCGCCGGGATCGGGCCGTCATAGACCGCCTTGGCGCTGACCTTCTCGCGCTCCGCCCTGGGCAGGGTGACCAGCAGGTCCTTGCCGACGGTCAGGGGCACGGTCTTGGCCTGACCGAGCCAGACCTGGCCCTCGCCCAGCACGGTGCCGGTCTTGGCGACCGTGTAGTCGCCATAGGTGCGGAAGGCCCAGTCCAGGAGATTACCGGCCTCGTCGGCGCGTTCCTGCATGCCGGTCAGACCGTGCACCACCATGATGATGCGCTGGCCGTTGCGGACCGCCGAGGCGGTGAGGCCGAAGCCCGCCTCCTCGGTATGGCCGGTCTTCAATCCATCGACCCCGGTACCTTCGCGGTAGAGCAGCGGGTTGCGGTTGCCCTGCTTGATGCCGTGGAAGGTGAACTCCTTCTCGGAGAAATAGGGATAGTATTCCGGAAAATCCGCATAGATCCGGTGGGCGAGAATCGAGAGGTCCTTCGCGGTCATCAGGTGCACCGGATCCGGCAGGCCCGAGGCGTTGACGAAATTGCTGTCGGCGAGGCCGATCTCCTTCGCCTTCTTGTTCATCCGGTCGGCGAAGGCCTCCTCGCTGCCGGCCAGGCCCTCGGCGACCACCACGCAGGCATCGTTGCCCGACTGGATGATGATGCCGCGGATCAGGTCCTCGACCTTCACGTCGGAATTGATGTCGACGAACATCTTGGACCCCTGGGTTGACCAGGCCTTCTGCGACACGTGGAAGGTGTCGGTCAGCTTGACGTCGCCGCGCTTCAGCGCGTCGAAGAGCATGTAGATGGTCATCAGCTTGCTCATCGAGGCGGGATGCAGCTTCTCGGTCCCGGCCTTGTCCATCAGCACCGCGCCGGTGTTGTAGTCGACGATGTAGACGTGCTGGGCATTGGTCTGGAACTGCTCGGCCCGGGCCGGCAGGGTGGCCAGGGGGACCGTCAGGGCCGGCACAAGGACGGCAAACAGCAGATGTCTCAGCAACCGGCGCACGGCAACGACTCCTAAACGGATGGTTTTACGGCGCAAATTGGCGTCAAAGACTTGCTCCCGTCAAGCGCTAAGGCCCCGCCGGCACCCGGCCGGCTCACTCGACGATGATGCGCGCTTCGGGATTGCCGTCGTCGATCACCTGCTGCAGCAGTTCGTCGGCCTTCTCGACCGAGGTGATCGGACCGAGGCGGACCCGATAGAAGGTCTGCTGGCCGAGCTTCACCTGGGTGACCTTCGCAGTTGCCAGGGCGGAGAGCTTGGAACTGAGCTGCTGGGCGTTGTTCTGGCGCAGGAAGGCGCCGGCCTGGATGTAGATGCTGCTGTTGCCCTTGACCGGCTGGACGGTGACTTCGCCGTCCGGCGCCGGCAGTTCGGAAGCGCCGATCGGGCTGGACATGTCGACGATCTCGCGTGGCGTATCGTCCGTGGATTCCACCGTGGATTTCACCGGGGGTTCCACCGGGGAGACCGCCGGGGAGACCGCCGGTTTTGCCGCTGCCGACACGCTCGGCGCCGGGGTTTTCGCCGGCGCCGGGACCGCAGCGGTCTGGGTGGCCGCTGGTGCCGGAGTTGTCGTCGGCTTCGGCAGCGGGGCGGCATTCACCGTCGCCGCCGGCGCGGCAGTCGCGCTGGTGCCAGAGGTTCCGGAGGCAGCCGGCTTGGTGGCCGCGCTCTGCACGGCACTGGGGGCCGGGCTGGGTGCCGGTGCGGGCTTCGGGACACTGGCCGGAGCCGGAGACGATGCCGTCCCGGCGGTTGTCCCAGGGGTTGTCCCAGGGGTTGTCCCAGGGGTCGCCCCCGAGGTCGCACCCTGGCCCGCAGGCGGCAGCGCCTTGGTGGCGACGGTACCGGCCGGCGCCGCCTTCGGGGCGGGGCTGATGCCGTCGCCGCCCTTGGTCGAGGCCTGGGCGGCGAGGATCATGCTCTCCTCCTTCATCACCTGGACCCGGACCTTGGCGGTGCCGTTGAGGTCGAAGCCGAGGAGCTGGGCGCCGCGCCGGGTCATGTCGATGATGCGGTTGTTGACGAACGGGCCCCGGTCGTTGATCCGCACCACGATGGAACGACCGTTTTCCAGGTTGGTGACCCGGACGAGAGAGGGCATCGGCAGGGTCTTATGGGCGGCGGTCAGGGCGTTCTCGTCGTAGATCTCGCCATTGGCCGTGTTGCCGCCGTGAAAGCCCGGTCCGTACCAGGAGGCGATGCCGGTCTCGTCGTAATCGTAATCCGCCTTCGGATAATACCAGGCGCCGTCGACCTGGTAGGGCTTGCCGATCTTGTAGGGTTGGGTCTTCGGGGGCTCCGGCTGGGTCGCCATCTTGGCGGTATTGGCGACCAGCTTGGTCTCGGCGCAGCCGGCGAGAAGGGCCAGGGTCAACAGGCTGGCGCCGGCCACCCAGAGGCCCCGCATCAGCCCGCCCGGCGCATGGTGGCGCAGACCAGAGACTGCCGACTTCTGCTTCATCTTGTGTACCGGGGCCTCGAAACCGTCATGATTTTGTAGGGTATCGCGTCGGAGGCGAGGCATCAACGATTCTCCGTTGCAGAGATAACCGGACCGACAACCGAGCCCGCTAAAGTGAACCGGGAGCCCTGGCCGTGAACCGCTTCAAGATAAAATATCTTCCGTCGCCATCTGCCGCGGCGCTCAGCGCCAACCGCGGGGAGTGGCCAGTCTCCGGCCCGAGCCGCTAAAGGATGACCCGCCGACGCCCGCCTTCCGGATTAGCAACGGCCGGAATTGTAGTGGGCGCAGGGGATCCGGACTCCGGATGGGTGGCCGAGTGGTTTAAGGCGGCGGTCTTGAAAACCGCCGTGGGTGCAAGCTCACCGTGAGTTCGAATTTGCTGTACTCTACAATAAACAAGTAAAATCATATAATTATCTGGATCACTATAACTTACCTTCACTCCTACCCATCCCTGAGCGCCCACTTGGTGGCCGGGTTCCTTCCTTGTTGCCAGTCCCGCGCCATGCCGCAATTCCTTGATGGCCGGCGCACTCATCCTTCCGAAATTCCTGCAGCACCCGATCCGACCAACCTGCCGCAAATGCGGCCGGGCCGAGCAGTATCGGGGGTGCCGCGTCACCCTGGTCAATCTCCCCTGCCAAACGCAGAGACCAGCCAGCGGGCCTATGCCGGCCTGCCCGCGCGCTTGGCGCTATGCGATACCCCGCAGTCCGACTAGCATCAGCGCGGGGTGACCCGGGAGTTGTGCATGGCGGAGGAGCAGGTTGAAAGGCGGCTGGCCGCCATTTTGGCAGCCGATGTCGTTGGCTACAGCCGTCTCATGGAGGCCAATGAGGAGCGCACGATGGGCGCCCTCAAGCAGCATCGCCGTGAGTTCTTCGACCCGACCGTCGCCAAGCATGGCGGACGCATCTTCAAGGCCATGGGCGACGGCTTCCTGGTCGAGTTCGGCAGCGTCATTAACGCGGTGCGCTGCGCGGTAGAGATCCAGCTCGGTATGCCGGAGCGCAATACCGGGGTGCCCGAGGACCGGCATATCAAGTTCCGCATCGGCATCAATCAGGGCGACATCATCGTCGACGGCGACGATTTTTATGGCGACGGCGTCAACTTGGCAGCCCGACTGGAAGGCCTGGCGGGTCCCGGCGGCATCGCCTGCTCTGCAGTTGTCCGCCAACAGGTCGGCAACAAGCTGGAGTTGGACTTCATCGACCAGGGCGAGAAGACCGTCAGGAATATCGCCCAGCCGGTGCACGTCTACTTCGTCAGCGTTGGCCAGGCGGTGCAAGCGGGTGCTGCCTCCATCGCTCACGGGGGCGGCAAGGCGCTGCGCGCCGACAGACCCTCGGTTGCCGTCCTGCCGTTCCAGAACATGAGCGACGATCGTGAGCAGGAATTCTTCAGCGACGGCATCACCGAGGATATCATCACAGACCTCTCCAAGGTGTCGGGTCTCTTCGTCCTCAGCCGCAACACGGTCTTCACCTACAAGGGCAAGGCCCTGAACCTTGAGCAGATCGCCAGGGACCTGGGCGTCGCCTATGTGGTCGAGGGCAGCGTCAGGAAGGCCGGCAACCGGGTGCGCATCACCGCCCAGCTCATCGAAGGCGCGAGCGACGGTCATATCTGGGCAGAGCGCTATGACCGTGACCTCACCGATATCTTCGCCATCCAGGACGAGATTACCCAGGCCATCGTTGGCCAACTTAAGGTCAAGCTGCTGGCGGAGGAGAAAAAAGTTATCGAGCAGGTGCCGACTGACAACGTCGAAGCCTATACGCACTATCTGAGAGCGCGCGAATTATTCCATATGCGCACCAGGGCCTCCCTGCAACTCGCCCGACGAATGTTCGCCAGGGCCGTGGAATTGGATCCCCTCTACGCGCGCGCCTATGCCGGCATGGCGGATTGCGACTCGTATCTCAGTTCTTGGTATGGGGTCGACATCCTCACTACCGATATCCTAGCGACCACAGGCAAGGCGCTGGCAATAGAGCCGAATTTGCCGGAGGCGCATGCAGCGCGCGGCGTTGCTTTGGTCGATCGCCGGCCGTCGTGCCGAGGCGGTTTCCGCCTTCGAGCAGGCACTCGCCCTCGACCCCAATTGCCACGAGGCCAACTATTATTTTGCCCGATTCTGCTACACGGAGGGCGACTACGATAAGGCTGCCAAGTATTACACGCGTGCGCTGGAAATTCGGCCTGATGACTACAAATCGCCACTCCTCCTCCAGGGCGTGTTTCAAACACTCGGGCGTCACGACGAGGAGCGGAAGTACGCGCAGCTTGGGCTTAAGAGAGCCGAGGAAGCACTCAAGCGGAATCCGGAGAATTCCGATCCGGCAGCGCTGGGCGCCAGCGTATTGGCAGCTCTTGGCGAAAGCGAGCGGGCAAAGGAGTGGTTGGAGCGTACTTTGGCAGTCGAAGGAGACCCCTCCAGCGCCTGGTATAATGTTGCTTGCACCTATTCGTTGCTGGGTGAGTTCGACCGAGCCATTGATCTGCTGGAGCTCTGGTTGCCACGAGTGGGGCCTGACCAAAAGCTATGGTTCAAGAACGATAGAGACCTAGATCCGGTTCGGAACCACCCACGCTTGCAGAAGTTGTTGGAACTCGGTGAATCCTGATCGCAGAACGCGAGCTGATGCGACAACAAATGACCTTCCGTTTCCGTCAGCCAGGATGTCCTGTTGTGACGCTAGGCAGCCAAGTTCGCAAGCTCGGCCGGCGTCCACTTTCGACCCTGTAGCGGTCTCCGTCGGCTCCGGCTGGGTCGCCATCTTGGCGGTATTGGCGACCCGCCTGGTCTCGGCGCAGCCGGCGAGGAGGGCCAGGGTCTGGAGGCCGGCCCCAGCCATCCACAGGCCCCGCTTCAGCCGGGCCAGGGCATCAACGATTCTCCGTTGTGCCGGCACCACCGTTGACAACCCGGTTGCCTCGAGTGGGCAGAAAGCCGTAGCAACGAATGCCCTCCAGCTAGAACATCCTTTCGCTCCGGCCGCCGGCCTTCCCGCCGCCTCCATGCCGGGAGTGGACAGTCTCCCGGCCGAAGGGATAAAGGATGACCCGCGCCCGTCCGCCCGCCGGACTCGACCGAGCGGGAACATGACAGGCGCATCGGATCCGGACTCCGGATGGGTGGCCGAGTGGTTTAAGGCAGCGGTCTTGAAAACCGCCGTGGGTGCAAGCTCACCGTGAGTTCGAATCTCACCCCATCCGCCAATAATTAAGCAAAATCAATTTGTTGATGGGAGATATGGCTCCTGTCCATGCGTCTCCCCACCCTTACGCAGGTGACGGGCGCAGTATCCTGCCATTGTCCACACATTCAAGTGCCGACCTGCGCGCCAGCCGCGCCGCCGGTCGCACCAGATAGGTCAGGCCGGGTCGCCAACACCTCTGCCGGCTTTCTTGGGAGCGACATGGCGCACGAAGGCGCGCCGCATCGCCGTCAGGTCCTTGAGCCGGGTGGAATAGAGGGCGGCCGTGCAGGTGCTGCAGGGCCCGGATTTCGGCTGGAACGATATCAGATGGCGCCGCCATTCGACCGCGGTCCGGCCGGCGAAGGCCTCGAAGATCGAGCCGTAATCGCGCAGCGCGCCGATCCGGTAGTCCTTATGTTCCGGACGGTCGCCCTTGATATGGCAGCAAGGCACAATATCGCCTTCAAACCCCACGTAAAAATGCGCGAACGGAAAATGGCAGGGCAGCGTGCGCACGGGCGCGCGAATTTCGGTGATGAGTTCGCCGCGATTGTTGCCGAGCTTCCAGTAGTTGATCGATCGGATCTCGATCTCGATGGCAGGGTGCGGCACTTCTGCGGCGATGAATTCGTTCGGGCGATGGGCCTTGATCTCGGCCGGCAAGCCGATCCGCCGGCTGATCTCCTCAATCCGCCGCAGCGCATAGGTGTCGTCGTAGATATCGGCGGGATTCATGTGAACGCTGATATGCATGTAGCTGAGGCCGGCGCGGGCAAGGCGCTCGACATAGTCCGGATCAAGGTAATCGCCGTTGGTGTAGATGAGAATCCGTGCCTCGGGCAGCCGGTCGCGTGCTTCGGCAATGCGCTGGACGATGTCCGTATCCGCCAGCGGTTCATTGTAGTTGTTGAGCACGAGCTTCCTGTCGTAGCCGATTTCGCCGAGGTCCGCGAGGATGCGGTTCCAGATTTCGGGCGGCATACGCTTGTTGGGTCCCAGCCGATCGCCGATCACATTCGGACAATAGCCGCATCGCCGGTTGCAATAGGAATGGGTCTCGACTTCGACGCGCCGCACGGCCTCGCGGAACAGATCGCGAGCGGCGGTCCGGTCGATCTGAGCCGTGAAGGCCGCCTCGCCCAAATACACCGAACGAACCTCCGCGCGCCGCAACGTCGATGCCAAAAATCCGGTGAACAGTATCAACCGCGGCTGCGACCGGCAACACGCCGGGGACTAGACCGCCTATTCGGCACTTTAAGACCCTTCCGCCGGCAGAACCGCGCGACCACCGACCAGCTGGCCTACCAGCCCGCAAATGCCAGAAGGGCATGAATGCGCCAATCGCCGGACCGTCACCCCCCGGATTTTGCTGTGGGCTCCGCCCGGCAGCTCCGGCGTTTCCGGGGTGGCGGCGGCAGCGCCAGATGCTGGGTGTTCAGTGGCGGCTTGTACTTCGCGATCAGGTCGCGCTCTTCGACCCGCCGCTCGCGCATGCCGCTGGCCGTGAGTTTCACCAGCACATGGGTGCAGCCCAACGTCAGCGCGTCGCCCCACCGGCTGTGGGCGCGCATGCGGCGGAACAGGCTGGCGGTCTCGCCGATATAGGCAATCCGCCAGGCCCCGGCGTCGTCCAAATGGGCGAAGGCATAATTCGCCGGATCGGTGTGCCAGCGCGTTCGCGAGAACGGATAGGGCGTATAGAAATACGCGGTGCCCGAGAGTCCGGTCAGGATGGTTCCGGTCTGGAAGCTGCCGGCGATCTCGCCCCAGATGCCCGCGACGCCAGGCTCACCCCTCTCCGTCTCGCGATCCTCGCTCATGTGCGAAATTTCGCATGATTCAGCCCGGAGAACAAGTCGGGAACACGCAATTCCTTCCGATCAGAATACGATGTCGGTCTGGCTCACCGTGGCATTGGTGACGGTGGCTAGGGTGACGCCCGCGTTTCCGCCCAAACCGTCGGCGTCGAACATGACCAGGGTATTGCCCTGGCCGTCGGCAACCAGATTGATGTGCCCGTTTGCGAAGGGATTTTCGGTGTGGCTGAGGCTGAAATCGTCGAACAGGTCATGGATGTCGATCTTGTCGTGACCGCTCTGGAAATCGGTGATCCGATCGCCGCCGAGACTGGCGAGTTCCCCCTGGCTGTCGATCCGATAGAGGAACACGTCGCTGCCCGCGCCGCCGGTCAGGGTGTCGCCATCGCGCCCCCCATCCAGCACGTCGTTCCCCGCCCCACCCAGCAGGTTGTCGTGACCGCTGTCACCGCGCAGCGTGTCGTTGCCGGCGCCGCCGTCGAGGCGGTTGTCGAAGCCGTTTCCGGTGATCCCGTTGTCGAGGGCATTGCCGGTCCCGTTGAAGACGTTCTCGCTCTTCAGGTCCAGGACGAGATCCTCGACATTCGCGGTCAGTGTGTAGTCGTGCAGCCGTGATTGCACCGTGTCGTGGCCGCCATTCGCAGCCTCCACGACCTTGTCCTTGCCATCGACGGATTCCAGAAGATAGAGGTCGTTCCCCGCCCCGCCGATCAACGTGTCGTCGCCGGCGCCGCCGGCGAGAAAATTGTTGCCCGAATTGCCGGTGATGATATTGGCGAGATCGTTGCCGAAGGCGTTGAGATCCTTGCCGACATGTGCGTCTATGTCTTCCAACGTCACATTCTCGACATTGTCCGCATGCATTTGCGATAAGTCGATGTCGGTGATGTTCGACTTCACCAGGTCGATGCCGCCCGCCTTGCCCGCGGCCTCGATGATCTCGGCGCTCGCGCCCTCGCCGATGATGTAGGTATCGGCACCCGCCCCGCCCTCCAGGCGATCGCTGCCGCCGTTGCCGGTCTCCAGGGTATCGTTGCCGTCGAGTTCCCGCAGTGTATCGTTGCCCTCGCCGCCGACAATGATGTTGTCGAGCTTGTTGCCGGTGCCCTTGAAATCACCGTCGCCGCCGAAAAGCAGCCCCTCGACGTTGTCCACCAGCGTATAGATGTTGAGCTCGGTGAATACGGCGTCAATACCGCCATTCGCCGCCTCCTGGATGCTGTCGGCCTCGTCGCCGGTTCCGAGAAAATAGACATCGTCACCGGCGCCACCGACCAGGGTATCGGTTCCTGCCTGCCCGCCGATGAGGTCATCGCCGGCCCCGCCGATCAGCAGGTCGTCCCCGTCATCGCCAGCCAGGAAATCGTCACCGGCGCCGCCGTCCAGTTTGTTGGCGATCTCGTTGCCCCGGATCCCGTTGTCCAGGTTGTTGCCCGTGCCGTTGCTCGCACCGGTACCGGCGAGGAGTTCCAGGCCCTCGATATTTGCCGCGAGCGTCGTGTCGTGGAGCGACGATTTTACCGTGTCGTTTCCCCCGTCCTTGGTCTCGACGATCTTGTTGTCGAGATCGTCGACGATGTAGGTGTCGTCGCCGGCGCCGCCGATCAGGGTGTCGCTGCCACCGCCGCCATAGAGTTCGTTGTTGCCGGAATTCCCGATCAGGACATTGTCGAGGGCATTGCCGGACGCCTTGAGGTCGCGGCCGACACCCGGATCGGTATCGGTAAGAATCACGTTCTCGACATTCGCCAGGTCCAGCACCGAGTCCAGATCTATGTCGATCTCGCCCGTCTTCACCGTATCGATCCCGCCGCCGCTGCCGGCCGCCTCGACGATCGCCACGACCCCGAAGCCGTGCAGGACGTACGTGTCATTGCCGGCGCCGCCTTCGAGCGTGTCCTCGCCCTCGGCGCCGCCGTCCAGGACGTCGTTGCCGTCGAGGCCTCGCAGCGTGTCGTCCCCGAGGCCGCCGGTGATGGAGTTGTTGAGGCTGTTTCCGGTCCCGGTGAAATCGCCGACGCCGGTGAAAGTCAGGTTCTCGACGTTGGTGCCGATCTGGTCGGACAGGTTGAATTTTCCGAACTCGGTCTCGATCGTGTCGATGCCCTGGTTGGCGAGTTCGGTTGCCGTATCGAGCACAGCATCGATAACATAGGTATCGTTGCCGGCACCGCCGGCCATCTGGTCGTTGCCAGTCCCGCCATCCAGCCGGTCGTTGCCCGCACCGCCGATCAGGACATCGTTGCCGGCATTGCCCTCCAATCGGTCGTCGCCGGCCGCACCGTCGATCCGGTTGGCGAAGTCGTTGCCTATGATCTCGTTGCCCACGGCATTGCCGGTTCCGTTGATGCCGCCTGCGGAGACGATCAACGCCACTTCCAGCGCCAGGACCAGATTCTCGACATTCGCTCCGAGCGTGTAGTCGTGCAGATAGGAGGCGACCGTGTCGGTGCCGCCATTGGCACCTTCGACGATCTTGTCCTTGCTGTCCGTATCGCCTCCACCTCGATCGTCAAGCACGTAGGTGTCGTCTCCGTTGCCCCCCGCCAGCGTATCGTCACCTGCGCCTCCGAATATCAGGTTCCTCCCTGTGTTTCCGGTGATGACGTTGGCGAGGGCGTTGCCGGTCCCGTCGATGTCCTGCTTTCCGGTCAAGGTCAGGTTCTCGACATTGGCCACATCGGTCAGGTCGAAGTCGCCATCCGAGACCACCGTATCCTTGCCCTGGTTCGCCAATTCGGTAATCGTCGTCCGGTCCGCGCCAGCCGGATGGATGATGTAGGTGTCGTCCCCGGTGCCTCCGACCAGGGTGTCGGCGCCGGAGCTTTGATCGCTGCCGAGTCCGCCGGCATCGAGCGTGTCATTGCCGCTGCCGCCGATCAGCAGGTCGTCTCCGCCGCCGCCGGTCAGCCGGTCGTTGCCGGCGCCGCCATCAAGCGTGTCGTTCCCATCGGCGCCCTGGATCTCGTTGTCGGAGCCGTTGCCGGTGCCCTTGAAGTTGCCGGTGCCGGTGTAGACCAGCTTCTCGACATTGTCCGAAAGCGTCAGCGACGCGAGCGCCGTATCGACCTCATCAAAGCCTTGACCAGCTGTTTCAGTAACCTTGTCGCCGGCGTCGTCGACAAAGTAGAGATCGTTGCCGGCACCGCCCAGCATCTGGTCGTCACCCACGTTGCCGGCCAGGATGTCGTTCCCGGTACCGCCGACCAGCGTGTCGTCACCTTCGCGCCCGTCCAGGATGTCGTTCCCGGCGGAGCCATCCAGGGTATTGCCGATGTCGTTGCCGGTGATCCGGTTGTCCAGCGCATTGCCGGTGCCGTTCACCGCGGTAACCGTCGCTACCAATGATGCATTCGGAGAATTCGAGCTCGAGGTCCTCGAGATTGGCGCCGAGGGTATAATCGTGGACGTTGGAGAAGACCAGATCGCGCCCCCCATCGGCCGTCTCCACGATCTTGTCAATCTCGGTTCCGTCGCGGCCGATGAAATAGGTGTCGTCGCCGGCGCCACCGATCAGCGTGTCGTTGCCGGCCCCGCCATCGAGAAGATTCTCGCCGGCATTGCCGATGATGACATTGTCCAGGGCGTTGCCCTGGCCGAAGAAATCGCCCTTCCCCGCCAGGATCAGGTTCTCGACGTTCTCCGCGTCCGACAGGTCGAAATTCCAATCGGAAATGACGGTGTCCTTGCCCTGATCGGGCAGTTCGGTGATGGTGGTCCTGTCCGCGCCGGCCGGGTGGACGATATAGGTGTCATCGCCGACGCCGCCGACGAGCGTATCGGCACCCGAACTCTGGTCGCCACCGAGGCCACCCGCATCCAGAATGTCGTTGCCGCTGCCGCCGTTCAGCGTATCGTCACCGGACCCACCGGTGAGCCGATCGTTGCCGGCGCCGCCGTCGAGCGTGTCGTTGCCGTCGCCGCCCCTGATGTCGTTGTCGACGGTATTGCCGGTGCCGCTGAAGTTCCCGGTTCCGGTAAAGACCAAATTCTCGACATTCTCCGAGAGAGTGACTGTGTTTAAGGTCGTGTCGACCTCGTCGATGCCTTGATTCGCCGCTTCGGTCACGGTGTCGCCGGCCTGATCGACGAGATAGGTGTCGTTGCCGCCGCCGCCCGCCATCTGGTCCGCACCGGAATTGCCGTTCAGCGCATCGTTGCCTGCTCCACCAATCAGAATGTCGTCGCCTTTGCCGCCGTCCAACAGGTCATTGCCGGCCCCGCCGTCGAGCGTATTCGCGATCTCGTTGCCGGTAATCGCATTGTCCAGCGTGTTGCCGGTGCCGTTCACCGCGGTGGTGACCGCAAGCAGGGTCAGGTTCGGCGAATCCAGAATCAGATCCTCGACATTGGCGCCGAGGGTGAAGTCGTGGAAATTCGAGAAGACGGTGTCATGGCCCGCATTGGCCGCCTCGATCACCTTCGCATTGTCGTTGGCGTCGCGGCCGAGGAAATAGGTATCATTGCCCGTGCCGCCGTTCAGCACGTCGTTGCCGCCGCCGCCTGCCAGCAGATTGTTGCCGGCATTGCCGGCGATGACGTTGTCGAAGGCATTGCCCAGGCCTTCGACATTCGCGGTACCGACCAGGGTGAGCGCCTCGATCTCCTGCCCTGCGCCCAGTTCATAGGAGAAGCTGCTGAGAACGGTGTCCTTGCCTTCGCCGGCCGCTTCGACAACCTGGTCGGCGATGTCGTCGACAACATAGGTATCGTTGCCGATGCCGCCCGCCATCCGGTCGAGGCCCGTCCCGCCATCCAGCGTGTCGTTGCCGGCATCGCCTCGCAGGTCGTCATTCCCTTCTCCGCCGGCGAGGACGTCGTTACCCGTGCCGCCGTGAAGCGTGTCGTTGCCGGCGCCGCCCTGCACGGTATCGTTGCCGTCGTCGCCGAAGGCAATGTCGTTGCCCTCACCGCCGTCGAGGCTGTCGTTGCCGATGCCGCCGTGCAACTCGTCATCCCCGCCGTTGCCGAGCAGGGTGTCGTTGCCGATGCCGCCGGTGAGGACGTTTTCGATCGAATTCCCGGTGATCACATTGTCGAGGTCGTTGCCGGTGCCGTTGAAGGAACTGCCCAGGGCAGTTTCGAAGAGAATCAGGTTCTCGACACCCTTGCCATTGGTCGATAGGTCGAAGGAGAAGGCGAGGCTTTCGATGGTATCGATGCCCTGGTTAGGCAGTTCGGTGACAACGTCGCCGGAATCGCTGACCACATAGGAATCATCGCCCTTCCCGCCATTCATCCGGTCCAGGCCGCCGCCCCCGTTCATGGCGTCGTTTCCGTCGCCGCCGTTGAGGATGTCGTTGCCGAAGGCACCCGAGAGCTTGTCGTCGCCGCCGAGGCCGTTGATGACATCCGCCTGATCGGTGCCCGCGAGTTCGTCGTTGCCGTTGGAGCCGGTGATATCGGTCATCGCACTATCCTTTGCTTCCACAGCGACAGACCGAGAGGAGGCCGCGGCGCCCGAACCGCAGGCCCGGTGGGTCGGGCTGTCGATGATTGGGATTCTATATCGAGTCGCAGATTTTATGTGTGACTAGCGTCACTATTCTACAAAAACAACAACTTTATGATGTGATGCGTCGATTTTATGCCGGCGGATTGCCGCCGTTCGCTGCGACCTATCCTGCAAAGCGAGTGAACTGCTTGCCGCACTCTCATGTGGCGCGAGTGCCTTTATATAACGTTTTATCGATGAATTCAGGTAAAACCCGGAGAGCCATCTCCCGGAGAATCCGAACGAACTAGGCAAATGCAATACTCGTATTACGAGTTATTAATAGCAACATAAATTCCACATAATATGTTGTTTCTGGCGCGTCATTCGCGGCTATGCCGTCCTGCCGTCGACCGGGACTGGCAGCGCGAATGGGGTCAGACCTGCCCCTTCGCCCCACGCTGCTGCTGCACCAGATGAAGAATGTGCTCGCGGTCGACGTTGTAGAAATCCTCGACCGCGATGACATGGGTGATCGTCTCGCCATCAGAGGAGAGTGGAAAGACACCCCATTCGAAGGCCTTCTCATAGCCGTCGATCCACAGGAACATCGAGGCGCCGAAGATCGGCGCGCGGCGCTCCAGGACCAGTTCATACTGCTCCAGGAGGCCTTCAACCACCTTGGGTTCCCAGGACAGCTCGTGCAGCCAGCGGCCGGTGAAATCCTCGGCCGCGAAGCGCGCCTGTTCGGTGCCAACCAGGCGGTAGCGGATGCGGAGCGGCTCCCGGTAAACCTCCTCAAGTGTGAGAAAGGGCAGCAGACGCGGCACCCGGGCCGGATCGAAATCGGCCTTCCGCGGCAGCGTGCGTCCGGCCCGGATCTCCTGCCAATAGGCCTGCATCTCCAGCACCAGAGGTGAGGTCACCTCGCCTATTTCCAGATAGCCGAGCCTGGCCATGAACCCCATCCCCGATCGCCCCGCCAAGATGTGCCGCCGGATTCCGCCGGTGTCAATCCGCGCCGATCTCGCCAAGCGGAACGCGGATTGTTAGGCTCAGCGCAGCGACTCGGGGGACGGCATATGTACGAAATCGACCCATCGCGCCTGGACCTCGCCGAGGAATTCCGGCGCAAGCCCTATGGCCGGCACAGCGCGGAACTGCAGCGGATCCTCAACCGCATGCGCACCGAACCCTTCGAGGACCATTATGTCCTGGTCCGCGAGGGAAGGTTCGGCCCCTTCAAGCTCGGCTGCTTCGGCAGGAAGCCGTCGGACCCGATCAGCTTCACCGGCACCGTCTTCCAGACGCGGCTGGAAGCCGAATGGGCGGTCTTCAAGCTGCGCTGGAAGCGGCTGACCGGCCAAGACCTGGCCCTGGACTGACCGCGCCATGCTGCAGATTGTCGGCTATACAGACCGCATGTCGGTCCGCCCCGGCGAGAAGATCGCCTTCAAGGTCAGCTGCGAAGGCGGTGCGTCAGAGTATCAGGCCGACATCGTCCGGCTGATCTGCGGCGACGACAGTCCGGCAGGCCCCGGCTACAAGGCGATGCCGGTATCCGCCTCGATCAACGGCCGCTATCCCGGCAGGCGCCAGGACGTGAACGCCGGCTCCTTCGTCTATGTGCCGGATGGCGTGGCATGGAACGGCAATGGCAGCCTGACGGTCGCGGCGCTGATCTGGCCGACCTTGCTGGATACGGCGGCGAGCCAGACCGTCCTCTCCTGTCGACGGCCGGATGGACGTGGTCTTGCCCTGGCGATCGACCCGCAGGGCCGGGTGGAGTTCTCGATCAGCGACGGCCATCGCGTCGCGGCGGCCACGGCGGCAGGTCCGCTGCGCCAGCGATGCTGGTATCTGCTGATCGCCACCTATGATGCCATGCTCGGGCACCTGCGCGTGGCCCGGCGCAATCTGGCACCGCTCCCCGGCGAGACGGCATTCGTCGAGGCGCAAGCGGAGTCCGACGTCGTCCCGCCCAGCCTCGGCGGCGTTCCCGTCACCATCGGCGCCAGTCTCGAACGCAACGTCGGAACGCGCCTGTTTACCCGCGCGCATTTCGACGGCAAGATCGAAGCGCCGCTGATCGCCGGCAGATGCGTCGCCTTCGATCGCGACACCGCCCTCGACGCCCTGCATGGGGAGTGCCTAGCGCGCTGGGACTTCTCCCGCGCGATCAACTCCCAGGTTGTGGAGGATGCCTCCGGGCAGGGGCGCCACGGCCGCTGCATCAACCTGCCGACACGGGCGGTGACCGGCCACAACTGGCGAGGCCAGACGGTCCGCTGGCTCGACCGCCCGGACCTCTATGGCGCGATCCATTTCCATTCAGACGACCTGCATGACATGCAATGGGAGACCGATTTCCAGTGGACGGTGCCGGCCGACCTGCCGAGCGGGATCTATGCCGCGCAATTGACCTGCGGGCACCATGGCGAGGACATCGTTCCGTTCTTTGTCCTGCCGCCGACGGGGCGGCCCCGCGCAAAGGTCGCCTTCCTCGCCTCGACCTTCACCTTCCTCGCCTATGCCAACAGTCATCACGGATACGAGGATGCCCTCTCCGAGGTCTGCTATGGCGCGCTGCTCGAACTCGGCCCGGCAGAGCTTTTCCTGAAGGAGCGCCGCGATTTCGGGATATCGCTCTATGATCGCCATCGCGACGGCAGCGGCGCCTGCTACAGCTCCGGTCACCGGCCGATCCTGAACACGCGTCCGAAGCGCGCGCTCTGGAACTTCAATGCCGATCTGCACGTCGTCGACTGGCTGCACGAGAGCGGCATCGACTACGACATCGTCTCCGACGAGCATCTGCATGCGGAAGGGGTCGACCTGCTGAGCTCCTATCGCTGCCTCATCACCGGCACCCATCCCGAATACCACACGGCCGAGATGCTCGATGCCCTCGCCGCCTATACCGATCAGGGCGGGCGACTGATGTATCTCGGCGGCAACGGCTTCTATTGGCGGGTCGCCGTGCACCCGGATCTGCCCGGCGTCATCGAGGTGCGACGCGGCGAGGCCGGCACCCGCTGCTTCGAATTGCCGCCCGGCGAACGGCACCACAGCTTCACCGGCGCCAATGGCGGCCTGTGGCGCAGCCAGGGCCGTGCGCCGCAGGGACTGGTCGGTGTCGGCTTCGTCACCGAGGGCTTCGACGCCAATTCCTATTTCGTGCGGCTGCCGGACAGCTTCGATCGACGGGTGGCTTTCATCTTCGACGGGATTTCCGCGAACGAACGAATCGGCGATTTCGGCAGCCTTGGCGGTGCCGCCGGCTACGAACTCGATGCCAGCGACCACGAGCTCGGAACCCCGCCGCAGGCGCTGGTCCTGGCGAAATCGGTCGACCATACCAACGTCTATCTCCTGACCCCGGAGGAGATGCTGGCCGGCTTTCCGGGGAATGACGCGATCGAGAACCCCCGGGCCCGCGGCGAGCTGGTATTCTATGCGTGCCACAATGGCGGGGCGGTGTTCTCCACCGGCTCGATCACCTGGGCCAGCGCCCTCGCCCATAACGGCTACGACAACAACGTCGCGCGCATCACCGGCAATGTGCTGCGACGATTCGTCGACCCCAACCCGTTCTGAGGGCGCATGCAATACGTCGATCAGGGGCCGCGGGAAATTTGCGAGATCGAGAATCTTTGGATTCCCATGCCCGACGGCATCCGGCTCGCCGCCCGGGTCTGGCTGCCCGTCGATGCGGAGCGCGATCCGGTTCCGGCCGTTCTGGAATTCCTGCCCTATCGCAAGCGCGACGGTACGGTCTGGCGCGACGACATCCTGCATCCCTATGTCGCGCGCCACGGCTATGCACTTATCCGGCTCGACATGCGCGGGACCGGCGATTCCGAGGGCCTGATCTTCGATGAATATACCAGCCAGGAGCTCGACGACGGCGTTGCCGCCCTCGCCTGGCTTGCGGCGCAGCCCTGGTGCAGCGGCAGCACCGGCATGATCGGCATTTCCTGGGGCGGGTTTAACGGCCTGCAGATCGCGGCGCGCCGGCCGCCCTCCCTGAAGGCCGTCGTCACCCTATGCTCGACCGACGATCGCTACGCCGACGACGTGCATTATCTCGGCGGCGGGATCAACGGCGAGAACGCAGCCTGGGCTGCGGCGATGAATGCCTTTACCTCGCTGCCGCCCGACCCGCTCCTGGTCGGCGACCGGTGGCGCAAGATGTGGCTGCAACGCCTGGAACACATGCCCAACTGGCTGGAGCCCTGGCTCACCCACCAGCGGCGCGACGCCTATTGGCGGCATGGGTCGGTATGCGAGGATTTTGCCGACATTGCCTGCGCGGTCTACGCGATCGGCGGCTGGGCGGACGGCTATTCGAACGCCGTCCCGCGCCTGCTGGCCGGGCTAACCTGCCCGCGCAAGGGCCTGATCGGGCCCTGGTCGCATGCCTGGCCGCATGCGGCCCGGCCGGGGCCGCAGATCGGCTTTGCCCAGGAAACCATCCGCTGGTGGGATCACTGGCTGAAGGGCCGCGATACCGGGCTGATGACCGAACCGACGTACCGCGTCTGGATGCAGGACTATGTCCCACCGGCCGCCTATCATGAGACCCGGCCCGGCCGCTGGGTCGCGGAATCCTCCTGGCCATCGCCGCGCATCGTTGAGCGGATCTTTCATCTCGGCGACGGACTGCTGACCGATCAGGCGGGAAGCTGCGGCCCCCTCGCCATCCGCTCGCCGCAGACCTCGGGCAGCTGCGCGGGTGCCTGGTGCGGCCACGCCTCCGGCACGGACTCCGATATCGACCAGCGACCCGACGATGGTGACGCACTCGTCTTCGATACCGCATCCCTCGCCGCGCCGCTGGAAATCCTCGGTGCGGTCGAGGTGGAGATCGAACTGTCGGCGGATCGGCCGCAGGCCCAGGTGGTCGCGCGTCTGTGCGAAGTCGCACCGGATGGCCGGTCGCTCCGTGTCACCTATGGTGCGCTCAATCTCTCGCATCGAGACGGCCATGACGATCCCGTTCCGATGGTGCCCGGAAGGCGCTACGGCATTCGCCTCAGAATGAACGATACCGCACACCGCTTTGCGGCGGGAAACCGCATTCGCCTGGCGTTATCGACCGCCTATTGGCCGGTGCTTTGGCCGGCCCCCGAGGCCGCCTGCCTGACGATCGCGGCGGAGAACAGCCGACTGGTCCTGCCGCTGCGCCCGCCTCTGCCGGCCGATCCCGGCTTGCGCGAATTCGCGCCGGCGGAAGGCGCGTCGCCCGGGCCATCCAGGCAGATCAGTCCCCCGGCACGTACCCGCGAGATGATCGATGACGCCGCGACGGGGGAGCGGATGCTCACCGTCGCCAATGACGATGGCGAGATCGTCTTCGAGCGGATCGGTCTTGCGGTCGGCGCCTGGAACCGTGAACGGTACCGGATTGCCCCCGACGATCCCCTGTCCGCTGCCGCCGAATTCGACTGGACGCAGACGCTGCGGCGGGAGAACTGGTCGATCCGCACGGAGATCCGGGCACGGTTCACCGCCGACACCGACGCCTTCCACCATCGTCTCCGGCTCGATGCATTCGAGGGCGACACGCGCCTGTTCGGCCGGGACTGGGCACTGCGTATTCCGCGTGATAACGTTTGACGACGGCTTCGCGTCCAGGATGGGAACATGGCTGACAGCTATTCGCTCGTCGACCCCGCTGCCGGGATGCCGCCCACCCGCTCGGCGAAGGTGCGCCAGTTGTACGACTACTGGAACCGGTTGCGCGGCGACCGGCCGTTTCCCAAGCGGGCGGAGATCGACCCGGCTGCGATCAAGCCGCTGCTGCCGCACCTGATGCTGACGGAGATCTCCTATGATCCCTTCCGGGTGCGCTATCGCCTGGTCGGCACCGAAATCGTCCGCTTTGCCAAGTTCGACTTCACCAACCGCTATGCGGACGAACTCGAATTCCAGGACGTCGCTGCGGACGATTGGACGGTGTTCTATCGCCGCGTCGTCGATGCCCGAAAGCCGGGTTTCGGGATCACCTCCTGGGCGGTCGAAGGCGGCCTGCCGCGCTGGATCGAATTCCTGGTCTGTCCGCTTTCCGATGACGGCGAAATCATCGATCGCTGCATTGCGGTGGAGGATTACGAGCACCTGAACCCCCTGCAGATCAACTCCCTGCCGCCGGTCTCGGTGCGCTGATCCGGCTTGCCCACGGCCCGGGTTCGGCGCAAAATACATCATCATGCAGCTCGACATCTTTTCCGACACGATTTGCCCCTGGTGCTATATCGGCAAGCGCCGCCTCGAGCGTGCGCTGGCGATGCGCCCGCAGCCCGGCCTCGCCATTCGCTGGCGCGCCTTCCAGCTCAATCCGGGCATGCCCAGCGGCGGCATGGACCGCCAGCAGTACATGGCGGCGAAGTTCGGCAGCATCGAGCGCGCCCAGCGGCTCTATGAAACCGTGGCACGGGTCGGCGCCGGCGAGGGCATCGATTTCCGCTTCGATCGCATCCTGCGCACCCCCAATACCGTGAAGTCGCACCGGCTGCTCTATCTGGCGGCACAGGCGCGGCGCCAGAGCGAACTCCTCGACCTGCTGTTTGCCGCCTATTTCACCGCCGGCGGCGATCTCAGCAGCAGCGCGCTCCTGCTGCAGGTGGCGACCGAGGCCGGTCTCGACCCGGTCGAGGCGGAGGCCGCGATCGAGGACCAGAGCCCGATCGGCGCCGCGCTCAACGAGGATTTCCAGGCCCGCCGCCAGGGCATCAATGGGGTGCCCTATTTCGTCTTCAACGGCCGGTTCGGCCTGTCCGGGGCGCAGGAGCCGGAAGCGCTGTTCCACATGTTCGATCTGGCGCGCGAGGAAGAGGCGCTGCAGCGGACCGCCTGAGCGCCTGTCCCTAGACCGCGAGCGATGCCAATACGGTCAGGAGCTTCTCGACGCCGCGGATCCGGGCCTTCTCGTCCTGCCAGTCCTGGCGGTAGACCAGCTTGTGGTCCGGTCGCAGGGTGACGAAGGCCGCACGCCGGGTGATGAAATCCACCAGCTTGTCGGGCCGCGCGAAGCGGTTCTGGCGGAACGACAGCACCGCCCCCTTCGGTCCCGCCTCGACCTTCTCGATCCCGGCCACCCGGCAGAGGCGCTTGATGGCGATGACCCGCAGCAGGTTCTCGACCTCCGCCGGCAGCGCACCGAAGCGGTCGATCATCTCGGCGGCGAAGCCTTCGGTCTCGTCGTTGTTCTCCAGCGAGGCGATGCGGCGGTAGAGCCCGAGGCGGATCGAGAGATCCGCGACATAGGCCTCGGGGATCAGCACCGAGGTCCCGACGGCGATCTGCGGCGTCCAGTCCTGCTGCGCCGCCTGGCGCGCGTCGCCGCGGGCCTCGGCCACGGCCTCCTCCAGCAGATGCTGATAGAGTTCGACGCCGACCTCGCGGACATGGCCGGACTGCTCCTCGCCGAGCAGGTTGCCGGCACCGCGGATGTCGAGATCGTGGCTGGCCAGGGTGAAGCCCGCCCCCAGCTGGTCGAGGGTCTGCATCACCTCGAGCCGTTTCTGTGCGGTCTCGGTCAGCGACTTGCCCGGCGGCGTCGTCAGATAGCAGTAGCCACGCAGCTTCGATCGCCCGATTCGGCCGCGCAGCTGGTAGAGTTGCGACAGGCCGAACATGTCGGCGCGATGAATGACCATGGTATTGGCGTTGGGAATGTCCAGCCCGGATTCGATGATGTTGGTCGCCAGCAGCACGTCATATTGCCGGTCGTAGAAGGCGTTCATCGCCTTCTCCAGCTCGGTCGCCGACATCCGGCCATGGGCCACGACCAGGCGGATCTCCGGGACCAGCTTGCGCAGCCGCTCGGCCACGGCATCGAGATCCTCGATCCGGGGACAGACATAGAAGATCTGGCCGCCGCGGAAATGCTCGCGCAGCACCGCCTCGCGCACCACCACCGGATCGTAGGGCAGCACGAAGGTCCGCACGGCGAGCCGGTCGACCGGCGCCGTCGCGATCAGCGACATCTCGCGGATCCCGCTCAGCGCCAGCTGCAGCGTGCGCGGGATCGGCGTCGCGGTCAGGGTCAGCACGTTGACGTCGCCGCGGATCTCCTTCAGCCGCTCCTTCTGCTTCACGCCGAAATGCTGCTCCTCGTCGACGATCATCAGGCCGAGCCTTTCGAACGCGACCGACTTCGACAGCAGCGCATGGGTGCCGATCACGACGTCCACCCGCCCCGCCTTCAGCCCCTCCTTGACCTCGGCGGTTTCCTTCGCCCCGACCAGGCGCGACAGCTGGCGCACCGCGACCGGCATGCCCTTGAAGCGCTCGGTGAAGGTGCGGAAATGCTGCCGGCAGAGCAGGGTCGTCGGCGTCACCACGGCGACCTGCTTGCCGGCCCCGGCGGCGACGAAGGCGGCGCGCAACGCCACTTCGGTCTTGCCGAAGCCGACATCGCCGCAGACCAGCCGGTCCATCGGCCGGCCCGAGGCGAGGTCGTCGAGGACCTCCTCGATGGCGCGCTGCTGGTCCTCGGTCTCGGCATAGGGGAAGCGCGAGCAGAACTCCTCGTAGAGTCCCTCCGGACGCAGCATCGGCTCGGCCGACTTGATGGCGCGCACCGCCGCCACCCGCATCAGCTGCTGGGCGATATCCTTGATCCGCTGCTTGACCCTGGCCTTGCGCCCCTGCCAGGACGCGCTGCCGAGCTTGTCGAGCTGGACGATGGCGTCCTCGCCGCCGTAGCGGCTCAGGACCTCGATGTTCTCCACCGGGACATAGAGCTTGTCGCCGCCGTCATAGGTCATCCGCAGGCAATCATGCGGCGCACCGCCGACATCGAGCGTCTCCAGCCCGTCATAGCGGCCGATCCCGTGATCGGCATGGACGACGAAGTCGCCGGCATTGAAGTTCGCAAGCTCGGCGAGGAAGGTCTCGGTCTTGCGCTTGCGCGTGACGGTGCGGGTCAGGCGATCGCCGAGGATGTCCTGTTCCGTGACGATCAGCAGGTCGTCGATCGAGAAGCCGCTCTCCAGGCTGAGCGCGGCCCGGGCGAGCGTGCCGCGCGGCACTGTCGCCAGGTCGTCGGCATGTGCCACCGCCTGCTGCGCGGCGACGCCGTGATCCCCCAGCAGCCCGGACAGGCGCTCGACCGCGCCGGTGCTGGCCGCGGTCAGCAGGACGGTGCGGCCGGTGGCCAGTTCCGCCCGCAGGGCGCGCGCCACCGCTTCGTAGAGGTTGATGTCCGGATTGGTCCGGGCTTCGACGAAATTGACGCCGGACCGGCCGCCGGCATCGAGCCAGCCGCTTGCCTCGGCACCCTGAAAATGATTGAAGGCGAGCACCAGGCGGCCCTTCTGCAGCGCCTGCCAGCCGTTCTCCGCGAGGTAGAGCATGCCGGGCGGCAGCGGCTTGTAGACCGGCGCGCCGCTTTCCTTTTCCGCGCGCTGCAGGTCCCGACGCGCCTGGTAGAAGTCCGCGATCATCTCCAGGCGGGCCCGCTTCGCCTCCTCGATCTGATGATCGAGGGTGATCGCCGCGCCGGGCAGGTAGTCGGTGATCGGGACCAGCCCCTCGGTGAACAATGGCAGCCAATGCTCCATGCCGCCGTAATGGCGACCGGCGCTGATCGCCTCGTAGAGCGGATCATCGGTGCCGGTCGCCCCGAACGCGTCGCGATAGCCGGTGCGGAACCGCTCCACCGCGGCCGGGGTGAGGGTCACCTCATTGACCGCCTTCAGGGAAAAGCGCTCGACCTTCTCCAGGCTGCGCTGCGACAGGGCATCGAACAGGCGCAGCTGCTCGACCTCGTCACCGAAGAAGTCGATGCGCAACGGATAGACCGTTCCCGGCGGGAACAGGTCGACGATGCCGCCGCGGACGGCGAATTCGCCGGCCTCGCCGACAGTGCCGGCCCGGGAATAGCCGTTGCCGAGGAGATAGTCGACGACCGCCGCCTGGCCGATCTGCAGTCCGGGCCGGAGGTCCAGCCCAGCTGCCTGGAAGGTCGCCGGCGGCGGAACGCGCTGGAGCACGGCCGAAATGGTGGTGAGGACCACCGGCGCCGGCCCTTCGCCGATCGCCGCCAGGGCGGTCAAGGCCTCGATCCGGCGGGCCAGGATGTCGCGATGCGGCGAGGCGCGGTCATAGGGCAGGCAATCCCAGGCCGGAAAGGCGATCACCTTCAGCCCGGGCGCGAAGAAGGCCAGCGCCTCGGCCAGCCGCGTCATGCGCAGGTCGTCGACCGCGATATGCAGCACGCCGCCCGGCTGGGCCTGGGCCAGGGCGGCAACCAGCTGGGCGTCGCGACCGTCCGGCACCCCGCCGACCTCGAATCGGCCATGCTGCGGGAACTGAAACGGCGATCCGGCTATATTCGGGGCGTTCACGGGTGTCGATCTACGATTCTAAAGGCCAGCAGCAGGCGCATGACCGGATGATCCAGGCGCGCCGGGGGCGGCAGCGTACCGACGAGCCACGCGTATATATCCGGGTCGGGCTCGGCCAGCAACTCGGCGTATTGCCGGAGTTCCAGCGCTCCGAAACCCGCCAGATAGCGCTCGGCAAAAGGCCCCAGGATCAGGTCGAGTTCCTTGGTTCCCCGGTGCCGGCTCTGGAACAGCAGGCGCCGGCGCAGATCGGCGTCATTGGCCGGCTGGTCGCTGGTTCCGCGCGTCATCGCCCTTCCCTGCCCATTCCGGAGCCTATACCCTCTCCGCCACCCAATTTTGCGAAAAATGAGGCGTTTCTTGCGGCCACCGATCCTTTATCCGCTCTTCGCCCCGGTGACCAGCCTGCCGGGGATCGGGCCGCGGCTCGGCAAGCTGGTGGAGAAGCTTTGCGGCCCCTCCGTCGCAGACCTGCTGTGGCACCTCCCCGCCGCCATGATCGATCGGCGCGCCCAGCCCCCGCTGACATCCGCCCAGGACGGAACGATCATTACCGCCGTGGTGCAGGTCCTCACCCATATGCCGCCGCGCAACCCGAAACAGCCCTACCGGGTCAGCTGCCAGAACGACAGCGGTACCCTGGATCTGGTATTTTTCAACGCCAAGGCGGATTACCTCAAGCAGCACCTGCCGGTCGGCGAGTGGCGGGCGGTCAGCGGACGCGTCGAGCGTTTCGGCGGCTTTCTCAGCATGGTGCATCCGGATCACATACTGCCGCGGGAAAAAATCGACGAGGTCCTGCGCCTGGAACCGACCTATCCGCTGACGGCCGGCCTGCCCCCGAAGGTGCTCGGCAAGGCGATCCAGATGGCGGTCGCCCGCCTGCCCGACCTGCCGGAATGGAGCGATCCTCATGTCGTCAAGCGCCATGCCTGGCCGTCCTGGGCGGAGGCCGTCAGGCGGGTGCATCATCCGGCCGGCGCCGCCGATCTCGACCCCGCGACCCCTGCCCGCCAACGCCTGGCCTATGACGAACTCCTGGCGAACCAGCTGGCGCTGGCCTTGGTGCGCCAGCACAACCGGCGTCTCGCCGGCCGGCCCTCGATCGGCAACGGCAAGCTGCGGGCGCGGGTCCTCGCCAAGCTCCCCTACCGGTTGACCGCGTCGCAGCAGCAGGCCGTCGGCGAGATCGCCGAGGACATGGGGGCCTCGCATCGCATGCTCCGCCTGCTGCAGGGCGATGTCGGCAGCGGCAAGACGGTTGTCGCCCTGCTCGCGATGATGATCGCCGCCGAGGCCGGCGGCCAGGCTGCACTCCTGGCACCGACAGATATCCTGGCCCGCCAGCATTTCGCGACCTTGCAGCCTTTGGCCCGGGCGGCAAACGTGGGCATCGTCCTGCTGACCGGACGCGACAAGGGCAAGGCGCGGGACCGCATCCTGGCGGAACTGGCCGATGGAACCCTGCCTCTGGTGGTCGGCACCCATGCGCTGGTGCAGAGCGATATCGTGTTCAGGGATCTGCGTCTGGCCGTGGTCGACGAGCAGCACCGTTTCGGCGTCCAGCAACGCATTGCGCTGGCGGAAAAAGGCCATGGCGTTGACCTGCTGGTGATGACGGCGACGCCGATCCCGCGCACCCTGATGCTGACCGCCTATGGCGACATCGAGGTCTCCCGGCTGACGGAAAAGCCGGCCGGCCGGCAGCCGATCGACACACGCACCATCCCCATCGAACGCCTCGACGATGTCGTCGACGCCCTGAAGCGGGCGATCGCCACCGGCGCGCGCATCTACTGGGTCTGCCCGCTGGTCGATGAATCCGAACTGATCGATCTGGCGGCCGCGAGCGAGCGGTATCGGGTGCTGCAGCAGTTCTTCGGCGATCGCGTCGGGCTGGTGCACGGCAAGCTGAAATCAGCCGAGCGCGACCAGGCGATGGGCGACTTCACCGCCGGGCGCATCGACATCCTGGTGGCGACGACGGTGATCGAGGTCGGGGTCGACGTGCCGCAGGCGACGGTGATGGTGATCGAGCATGCCGAGCGCTTCGGTCTCTCGCAACTGCACCAGCTGCGCGGTCGCGTCGGACGCGGTAGCGGCAAGTCGAGCTGTCTCCTCCTCTATCAGTCGCCGCTCGGCGAAACCGCGAAGGCGCGGCTGGCCATCATGCGCGAGACCGAGGACGGCTTCCGCATCGCCGAGGAGGATCTGCGCCTGCGCGGCGGCGGGGAAATCCTCGGCAATCGCCAGAGCGGCCTGCCGGACTTTCGCTTGGCGGACCTCGCCGCCCATGCCGATCTGCTTCCCGTCGCCCGCGACGATGCGCGTCTCGCGCTCGAGAAGGACCCCGACCTGATGCAGGAGCGCGGCAAGGCGCTGAAGATCCTGCTCTATCTCTTCGAGCGGGACGCCGTGGTGAAGACCGTCCGATCCGGCTAGCGCGGCGTTTTCGCCTCGGCCTTCGGTTCCGGCGGCGTCACGATACCGCTGGAGATCACCAGCTTGATGCCGTCTTCCACCGACATCTTCAGGAACACCACCTCGCTCTTCGGCACGAACAGCAGGAAGCCCGAGGTCGGATTTGGCGCCGTCGGCACGAAGACGTTGACCACCTCCGCCTCGGTGAGGTTCTGGATCTCGGTCGCCGTCGTGCCGGTGATGAACCCGACGGCCCAGACCCCTTTGCGCGGATACTCGACCAGCACGCATTCGCGGAACGCGGCAGACTGGTTGGCGAGAACCGTCTCGATCACCTGCTTCAGGGCGTTGTAGATGGTGCGGATGATCGGCAGGCGATTGAGCACGGCCTCCATCAGCTGCTGGGCGAGGCGACCCAGCAGGCCGGCGGTCAGCGCGCCGAGCAGCGTCAATGCCACCACCACGATGATCAGGCCGATGCCCGGGATGCTGAACGGCAGGTAGGTCTCGGGGTTGTATTGGACCGGAATGACCCCGAAGACCGTCTGGTCCACCCAGGAGATGAACAGCCAGGCCAGGTAGACGGTCAGCCCGATCGGCGCCGAGATCAGGATCCCGGCCAGAAAATAGGTGCGAAGCCGGACTCCCAGGCCAAGACCGGTATGCTTCGGTGCGTGCAACTCGGGCGACTCCGCCATGTTCCTCCGACCTCGGATTCCGGTGTAAGACCGCTCAACCGGCCGCCATAAAATAGCACTGGCCGCGATAATTCAACTCCAGCATGATGCATTCGGATGGATCGCGCCGGGAGAGCGGATTATCGGATTATGCCGGAACATGAATGGCTTGAAGGCGTCGTCTGTTTTGTGGATCGATCCGAGATCCGGTCGAGGATGATTGCCGATGCGGAGGCGATCTGGAACGGCCTCAAACAGGGCAACCGGTATCCAACGCGCCAAAGCATAGACCCGCTCGCGTTCCGGACCATGCTTCCCTATATCTCGCTGATGGAACTTCATGACAACCCGTTCCGGGTTTTCTACCGTCTGGTCGGCACCGAGGTCGCGCGCTTTGCCGAGGAGGATTTCTCCAACCGATGGCTGCATGAAACCGATTGGGAGGCGAAATACAAGTCCGTCAACCTCGCCATTTACAAGCAGCTCTGGGACACGCGCGCGCCGGTCTTCGGCCTGTCGACCGTGGAATGGGACAAGATCAAGGAATACGTGTTCGAATGGGCGCTGTTCCCGGTCGCCGTGGATGGCGAGAACATCACGCACTGCCTGAGCGTCGACGATTTCACCCTGGTCGCCGCCCGAACCTACATGCTACGCGAATCGTTTTGAAAGACCGCTTCACCATGCTGATCGCCAGAAATTTCGCCTTTGCCCTCGCCGTCACCCTAGCCCTGGGCGCCGCTTCCGCCGCCGCACAAGAAGATGCGCCGAATCCGGGCGACCCGGGATCGGTCGCGTTCTGGAACGGCGACTATGCCGGCGCCTTCGAGGCATGGCAGAAGAATGCCGCCGCCGGCGATCCGGAAGCCATGAACAATATCGGCATCCTCTACAACAAGGGCCTTGGGGTCGAGCAGGACAACAAGCAGGCGGCTATCTGGTACGAGAAGGCGGCACAACTCGGCTTCGTCAATGCCCAGTTCAACCTCGCCAACCTCTATTACAGCGGGCGTGGCGTCGACCGCGACCTCAAGGAAGCCGCGCGCTGGTACCGGGCGGCGTCGGACGGCGGCCACAAGATGGCCCAGTACTACCTCGCGCAGATGTATGACGACGGCGACGGCGTGCCGGAGGATCATACCGAGGCGCTGAAATGGTACGTCAAGGCCGCCGATGCCGGGTTGGGCGAAGCGCAATACGAAATCGCCCGGATGCTGCTGACCGGCGACGGCCTGAAGGAGGACCCCGTCCGCGGCGCGGACTACGCCCTGAAGGCTGCGGAATCGGGGAATGCCAAGGGGCAGCTCCTGCTGGCAAAGGCCTATTTCCGCGGCACCGGCGTCGCGGTCAATAAGATTGAGGCCTATGTCTGGACTTCGATCGCGCTCGAGAAGCTGCCCTATGGCAAGGAGGAGCGCGAGGCGAGCGCCTTGCTCGACAAGCTCAAGATGCAGATGGACGAGGGCCAGGAGGCCGCGGCCGAGCACGAACTGAAGGTCATGCGGCCGAAGACGCCGGAGGACGAGGAAGGCAGCGTCACCAGCGATCCCGGCACGGACGGCCTCGGATTGCCACAGCCCGCCGAATAGCCGCTGGCCCAACAGGCCGCCGGCCGCCTCAGTACATCGCCTGACCGCGGGCCTTGCTCAGCCGGTCGATCGTCGGGTCGACGGGAAGGATGGCGGCATCGCCGGCAACGGCTTTCGGCGCCAGCAGGACGATCATGTTGACGACCGCGCGCGCCGTGGCCCAGCGCGTTTCCGTATAATAGCCGCCGCCGTAGAACGGGCTGTGCCAGCCATAGGGCCGGTATCCGGGCCAGAACGGGTCATAGAACGGGCCCGGCCGGTAGACCGGGTGCGAGCGCACGTCGATGTCGCTGTTGCGGGTCTCCTGCTCGACCCGGATCGCCGCGACGCCCCGCGACTTTGCGATCTGCGCCGCGCGCCAGAGCGCGAGATCATGGGCCTTGTCGAGTTCCATCTGCACCCGGCCGTCGCCCCGGGGATCGCGCGGAGAAACCTGGATGGCCGCACCCCGATAGGTGACCTCGATGCGGTCCGGCCCAAGGTCGCGCTCGCTGTAGCCGAAGTCGCCGTTCTGGCCGACCGGCGCCATCGCCGGCCGTGACGGTACCGGTGTCGTACAGGCACCGAGACAGAGCAGGAGTCCGAGAAGAATCTTCCGCATCAGCTCTCGAGGTATCGCTGCCGTTCCATCGGGCTGACATCCTTGCGGAAGGCCTCCGCTTCCTGCAGGCGGCCTTCGACGAAGCGCCGGATGAACGGCTCGCCATAGAACTGGATAGCCGAAGCCGCAGCGTCAAGACGCAGCGCCGCTTCGCGGAGGCTGGTCGGCATTGCCGCCAGGGCGGCAGCCGCCGGTGCCGCGCCGTCGTCGAGAACCGGTTGCGACAGCGGCACCGGGCGTTGCATGCCGTCCAGCCCGGCGGCGAGGGCGAAGCCGATGGCCAGGTACGGATTGGTATCGGCGGCAGGAATGCGGTATTCGATCCGACAGGTATCCGGTCGCCCCGGAACCGCCCGCACCGCGACGCGGTAATTCCGCACGCCCCAGGTTGCCGCCCGCGGCGCCCAGTTGCCGGGCGACATGCGTCGATAGGCATTGACCGTGTGTGCCGACAGGGCAAGTTGATCCGGCAGGTGGGCCAGGATGCCGGCCACAAAACCGCGCATCTCGCGGCTCATGCCGTCCGGATCCGCCGGATCATGGAAGACCGGCGTCCCGTCGGGGCGCTGCAGCGAAAGGTGCACATGGCCGGACAGGCCGGGGAAGTCCGTGCCCAATTGCGCCATGAAGGACGCCGTCAGATTGCGCCGGCGGCAGAATGCCTTGGCGTAGAGCCGGAACAGGGCGGCATCGTCCGCCGCCCGCATCGGCTCCTGCGCCTCCAGCGTCGCCTCGAAGCAGCCGGCCCCGAGTTCCACGCCCAGCCCGTAAAGCGGGATTTCCAATGCCGTCATCTGGGCCTCGAGCTCCGCCACGAAGTCGCCGCGCGTCGCCGCCGTGATGCCCGACCAGCAGTAGTTGTCCCGCGGCCAGGGCGTCGGATTGAGAAACGACTTCTGACGAAGCGTCTCGGCCGTCTCCTCGAGCACGATGAACTCGAATTCCAGGGCGGCGCGGACGCGAAAGCCGAGCTTCTCGGCCTTCGCCAACTGGCGCTTGAGCAGTTCCCGGGCCGACAGCTCCCGGGACGGCCCGGCGTAATCGCCGAGGACCAGGGCGGCGCCGGGTTCGAAGGGATAGGCCCGCGTGGTAGAAAAATCCAGGTCCACCGGCTCGTCCACATAGGGTCCGCCGGCAAAGACCGAATCGCCCGCGTCCCACTTCGGCAGCACATTGCAGAAACGATAATCGGGCAGCAGCTTCGCCAGATCGGCGACTTTCATGCGGCGCTCGCGCAATTTGCAATCGACATCGAAGATGCCGAGATGCAGCCGCTCGATGCCGGCCGCTGCGAGCTTGGCGAGGGCCTCGTCGGGCTCCCCCGCCGATAACTTGGTCGGCATGTTCGGCCTATCTCCAGAGGGCATTGGGATCGTTGAGGACCGTCGGGTTCAGCGCGAGGCAATAGGCCTTTTCCGCCCAGAGCTGCTTGCAGGCCTTGCTCGCATCCTCGGGCTTCAGGCCGACCAGCAGCGCCGAGAATCGCGAGGTCCCCTCATAGGTCCGCTGGATGACGGCAGGCCGGCTGCCGCTCAGCGTACCCTTGAGCTTGCCCTGCATCTTGGCCAGCGTCTGTCGCGCCTGGTCCTGCTTGGCAAAGGAACCGAACACGATCCCCCACCCGCTCAGCCGGGTGCTCGAGGTGATCGTCGAATGGCCGTCATAGCCGGCCACGGCGGTGCATTCCGAACTCTTCAGCGCCACCGGCGGCGGTCCCTGCTCTTCCGGTGCGATCGTGACCGCGATCTCGTCCAGTTTCGGCTGCGCCGCGTCGTCGAGACCGAAACCGACATTCAGCAGCTTGGTCATCAGCGCCGCCCGCTCGCCCCGGTTGCTGCCGCCGAGGACGACGCCCACCAGCCGGCGGCCGCGGCGCTCGGCCGAGGCGACGAGATTGTATCCCGAACCGCAGGTGAAGCCGGTCTTCAGGCCATCGGCGCCGTCATAGCTGCCGAGGATGCCGTTCACCGTCGGCAGGGTGCGGCTGCCGATGGTCACGCTGCGCAGGCTGAAGAAATGATAATGCTTCGGAAACTGCCGCAGGAGCGCCATCGCCAGCACCGCCATGTCGTGGGCGGTGGTCACCTGGCCGCTGTCCGGCAGGCCGGTGGCGTTGCGGAAGACCGTGCGGGTCATCCCCAGCGCCTGCGCCGCACCGGTCATCTGCCGGGCGAAATCTGCCTCGCTACCGGCAATTTGCTCGGCCAGAGCCACGGCGGCGTCGTTGGCGGAGGCGACGATTGCGGCTTCGATCGCCTGTTTCACGGTGATTTTCTGGCCCGGACGGAAGCCGAACTTGGTCGGCGACTGGCCGGCGGCATAGGGCGAGACGGTGATCTCGCTGTCGAAGGCGAGCTTTCCCGCCTCGATCGCGGACAGCGCGACATAGACCGTCATCATCTTGGTCAGGGACGCCGGGTACCACAGCGAATTGGCGTGGTCGGCCTTCAGCACCCGTCCGCTATCGGCGTCGACCACCAGGCTCACATTCCGTGCATGGGCCGCAGGAATCGTATAAACCCAGGCTGGGAGCGCAGAAATTGTTAAGATCAACGCAATTATCGCTTTGCGCATGCTTCCCCCGATGGTCAAAATCGGATTGGATACTATAAAAAACGCCATGCAATGTCTCATCGTCTGGGGGGAAGTGTGCGCAGGATCATAGCACCGGTGCTGTTGGCTGCCGGTCTCGGAATGTTAACCGTTCTGCCGGCCGCCGCCGATTACCAGGCCGGGGTCGATGCCTATCAGCGGCGCGACTTCAAGACCGCCTTCGACGAGTTCATGGCGGCCGCCCAGGCCGGCGATCCGGTGGCCCAGAATGCCCTGGGAGCCCTTTATAATCATGGGCTTGGCGTCGATGTCGACAATGCCCAGGCGGCCTTCTGGTACCAGAAGGCGGCCGACCAGAACTATCCGATGGCGATGCGGAACCTGGCAACGCTCTACACCAACGGCCACGGCGTCCCCTTCGACCTGACCCAGGCCAAGATCTGGTTCGCCAAGGCCGCCGAACTGGGCGACACCGAGGCGGCCCGCCGGCTGGCGGCCTTGCAGCCCCTCGGCACCGCCGGTACCGAAGCGGCGCCGGTGACCAGTTTCCCGGCAGCGCCGGCCCCCGCCAATCCGATCCCCGCACCGGCACCGGCACCGGCCGCCACCGTGGCGGCGCCCACGCCGGCACCGGCACCGGCCGTCGTCCAGCCGGCGGCAATGAGCCCGGCGGCCCCGGTTGCCGGCAACTGGCTGCTCGGCCAATGGCAGGGACCCTCCCTCGGCTGCCCGCCGGGCGGTGGCGTCGAGTTCGGGCCGAGCCAGGTTCTGACCTATTTCAACGGTCAGGTTGCGGTGATCCTGGCCGCCAGCTACCGGGTGGAGGGCGACCGGATCACGGTCACCACCGCCGGTTCGGACGGTGTCGGCCAGGACTACGCCTACCGGCAGACCAGCCCGGACGAGATGACCATCGTCGGCATTCCCGAAACCATGCCGCAATCCCTGCTCGGCGCCGTCCACCGGCGCTGTGGCGCCGCACCGGCCACCCAGCAGGCCGCTGCCCCGGAGCCGGCGCCCAGCCCCGCCCAGGAGCCGCAGCCGCTGGTCTCGCCGCTTGCCAACCTGCCGCCGGAAGCGCCGGCCCCGGCCGCCGATGCCGCCGTTGCCGCGCCGGCACCGGCACCGGCCGAATCCGCACCGGCAACCACCGCCCCGGCCACCGCTACAGCCACCGCCGCCACCACGCCGGTACCGGACGGCGCCACCAGCAAGGACGGCTGGGACGCCTTCGAACGCGGCGACTACCAGGGGGCGCTGAACGTCTGGAAGTCCCTGGCGCAGCGCGGCGATCCGAACATGGCGGTGCTGACCGGCACGATCTACGACTTCGGGCAAGGGGTGCCGCAGGACGACGCGGAAGCCCTGAAATGGTACCTGAGCGCCGCCGAGGCCGGGAACGGCAACGGCCAGTACCGGGCGGCCTCGATCTATGCCCGCAGCCGGCAGGTTCCGCCCGACTACATGCAGGCCTACAAGTGGCTGACGGTCGCCATGAAAACCCTGCCGCAGGCGGTATCGACAAACACCGACGAATTGACCTCGATCCAGGCCGAGACCCTGCGCAGCGAGGTCGCCGGGCTGATGTCGACGGCCGAGATCGGCCAGGCCGAAGCCGAGGCGAAGAACTTCAAGCCCACGAAACCCTGAGAAAGCGGGCGACCGCCGGGGCATCGCGGCTCGAACCGAAGCCGCGTCCCGGTCCTGCCCTGGAGCAGCCATGACCTTGGAGAACTTCACCTACGACGTCGCCGACCTGGCCGCCAAGGACCGTGCGCATATGATCCATCCCTGGGTCGATCTGGGCTTGGTGAAATCCTCCGAGCCGCTGATCATCGCCGAGGCCGAGGGCGCCTATGTCTACAATGCCCAGGGTCAGCGCATGATCGACGGCATCGGCGGCATGTGGTGCGTCAATGTCGGCTATGGCCGCGACGAGATCGCCCAGGCAATCGCCGACCAGGCGAGAAAGCTCGCCTATTTCTCGCCGTTCGGGATCATCGGCAATCCGCCAGCCATAACTTTTGCGCATCGCCTGACCCAATATGCGCCGGGCGATCTGAAGCATGTGTTCTTCACCACGGGCGGGTCGACCGCGGTTGATTCTGCGCTGCGTTTCGTCCAGTTCTTCAACAATTTCCACGGCCGGCCGAAGAAGAAGCACATCATAACCAGGGAGTATGCCTATCACGGCAGCACCTACCTCACCGCATCGGTCTCCGGCAAGCCGGCCGATCGCGGCAACATGGATCTGGTCACCGATACCATCCATCACCTGCCGGCACCCAATCCCTACCGCCGCCCGGACGGCATGTCGCTCGAGGCGTTCTGCGATGCCAAGGTGAAGGATCTCGAAGACAAGATTCTGGAACTGGGTGCGGAGAACGTCGCCTGCTTCATCGCCGAGCCGCTGCTGGCGTCCGGCGGAGTCATCGTGCCGCCGCCCGGCTATCAGCGGCGGACCTGGGAGGTCTGCCGGAAACACGACGTGCTGTACATCTCCGACGAGGTGGTGACCGGCTTCGGCCGTCTCGGGCACGTCTTCGCCTCGAAACCGGTCTTCGACATCGAGCCCGACATCATCACCTGCGCCAAAGGCTTGACCTCCGGCTATGTGCCGCTGGGGGCCTTCCTGGTCTCTGACCGCCTGTTCAATACCCTCACCGAGACGGCCGGCAAGGGCCAGTTTTTCTCCAACGGTTATACGTATTCGGCACATCCGGTATCCTGTGCCGCCGGTCTGGCGAACCTCGATATCATCGAGCGCGAGGATATCTGCGGCCACGTGCAGCGGCTCGGCCCCTACTTCCGCGAGCGCCTGGGCGAACTGATCGACCTCGACATGGTGGGCGACGTCCGCGGCAGCCATTTCATGGTCTGCGTCGAATGCACCGCCGACAAGACCAAGAAGGAAGTCCCGCCCGCCGACTGGCAGGTGGCGAAGCGGATCTTCGAGAAATGCATGCCGAAGGGTCTCCTGGCACGACCGATGGGGCATCTGATCGTGCTCTCGCCGCCCCTGATCATCAACCGGAACCAGATCGACGAGGCGGTCGGGACATTGCGCGCGGGAATCCACGAGGTGATGGACGACCTGCGGCGGGAAGGCCTCTGGCGATAGCCCTTACTTCAGCCAGACCTCGGCGCTGGCAGAACGCCCGAAGCGGTCTATGACCGTCACCCGCGCCGCCCCCCGGCCATCGGGTTGCCATTCCGCCTGTCGCCGATAGGGCAGCGAGGCGATGGGGGTTCCGTTGACCAGCCAACGCAGCGGCAGGGCGCCGCCGTCGGCCTGCAGGACCAGGCTCAGGGCGCGGCTCGCCAGGTCCACCGTCGCACCGTCGACCGGATTCTTGATGGCCGGGCCGTCGAGAACCTCGGGCGACAAGGCACTTTCCAGGCTGGGCCGGGCCTCGAAGCGGCGCAGATTCGCCGGCAGATCATTGGTGCCGCCGGCGATCAGCCCCTTGGGCGGCGGGCTGGCGAGTGCCGATTCGGCATAGGGAAGCTGGTCGAAGATCTCAAACAGGAGGGGCGCCGCGGCCTCGCGACCGATGCGGCCAGGCGAAAAGGTGCCATCCGGCCGGCCGACCCAGACACCGACCGTGTAGCCGGCGTTGTAGCCCACGGCCCAGGCGTCGCGGTAGCCGTAGGACGTCCCGGTCTTGTAGGCCAGATTCGCGGCCTTCTTGCGGTTGCCGGCGGCGAGCCAGCGCGGCGGCGGCGGCGTGTTTTCCAGGATCGAGGTCAGGTAGTAGACGGCCACCGGCGAGAGCAGCTGCGTTCCCGGCGCGTCGGCGGTCTCCGGCTGGAAGACCAGCGGCCGTGCGACACCGTTCTCGGCGAGCGCACCGAACAACGTCACCAGTTCTTCCAGGCTGACGCCGACGCCGCCCAGGGCGATCGGCAGCCCGGCCCGCACTTCTCCTTTCGGCAGGTGCAGCGGCGCCCCCGCCGCGCCGAGGCGTTGAGAAAACCGGCTGGGACCGACCTGATCGAGCAGGGCCACGGCCGGCAGGTTCAAGGACAGCTGCAGCGCCTCGCGCGCGGTGATGTCGCCGTGGAACAGATGATCGAAATTCTCCGGTGCATAGTCGCCGAATCGCATCGGCACATCCTTCATCATGGATTCCGGATGCACGATCAGGTCTTCGAAGGCCATGCCGTAGATGAATGGCTTCAGCGCGGAACCCGGGGAGCGAATGGCGCGAACCATGTCGTTCTGGCCGAAACGCTGGGCGTCAAAAAAATCGCCGGAGCCCACATAGGCAATGACCTGCCGCCCGTGATTCTCCACCGCCAGGACCGCGATCGTGGCACCCGCCTCCAGTGCCTTCTGGTGCCGGCGCACCAGGTCCTGGACACGAAGCTGGAGGCCGTGATCGATCCAGGTTTGGATGGTCTGCTCGGCCGGTTCCGCCAGGCGGAGCCTGAGCGCCAGATGGGGCGCGTCATTCAATGCCGGATACCGCGCATGGGGTACCGGCTCCGCCAAGGCGGCCGTATACGCTGCGCGATCCATCAGCCCGGCATCCAGCAGGCGCAGGAGCACCTTCGACCTCGCCGCCGTGGCGGCAGCGGCAAACCGGTCCGGCCGCTGGGCTTCCGGCGCCTGCGGTAGCGCCACAAGCAGGGCAGCCTCGGCTTCACTGAGATGGCGCGGTTCCTTGCCGAAATAGGCGAGACTTGCCGCGCGCACGCCTTCGAGATTTCCGCCATACGGCGCCAGGGTGAGATACATGGCGAGGATCTGCTGCTTGGAATAGTGGGCTTCCAGCTGCACCGCGCGCGCCATCTCAGCCAGCTTCGCCGCCAGGGTCCGGGGCCGCGGCTCCAGCAATCTGACCGTCTGCATGGTCAGGGTCGAGGCGCCGGACACCACCCGCCCGGCCGCCAGCGCCTGGCCCAGGGCACGCAACACCGCCAGCGGGTCGACGCCCGGATGCCAGAAGAAGCGCCGGTCCTCATATGCCGTCAGATAGCTGGTGAACTTGCTGTCGACCTGCGCCGGATCGGCGGGGAACCGCCAGGCGCCGCCGGCGGCCGCAAAGGCCCGCAGGATCGTACCGTCCGCTGCCAACACCATCGTCGAATGCGAGCGCAGCCGCGCGAGGTTAGGCGGATAGGCCCGATCCAGGCAGACGGCCGCAACGGCGAGGACCAGCGCCGCCCCTGTCGTCAGCCAGAACGCTATGCGTCGCCTGAAGCGCATGGTCGCGTCACTCGTAGGGCAGAACCACCAGCTTCGCCGCGGCACTGCGGCCGCGGATCTCGGGGTTGTACATGTCCTCCACCGCGATCGCCGGCAGCTTGTACTGACCCGGCGTCACCGCACGTGCCATGTAGGACAGGGCGAAGGTGGTCGGGCTCTGCTCGCGGATGTCGAAGGCCGCAATGAATCGGTCATCCAGGAACTCGCTATAGTTGACCTCGGTCAATTCCGGCAGCCACGCCAGATCGCCGGTCCTGCGGGTGTTGGTCAGCCGCTCGTTCTCGATCTCGAGACCCGCCGGCAGCAGATCGACGATCAATGCCTGGTGCTGGGCGTAATCCTTGACCTGGCCGCGGATGACCACGACGACGATGTCGTTCTGCTTCACCTGATCCAGCCGCACCTCCTGCCCGTCGATCGCAAACAGCTTTCGTTCGATGCTGAACCCGCTGTCCACGGCCGGGAGATCCTCGCCCGGAATGCCGCTCGACGTGACCTTCGCGAAGATCGGCCCGGTCCCGTTGTTGGTGGCCTTGAGCCCCTTCGCCAGTTCGTCGGGACCGGCCTTGGCAAAGAACGGCTTGCTCAAGGCTTCCAGCTTCTGATCCGCATAGCCGAGATTCATCTTGTCCTCGGACGTGGCCGTCGCCCGCGCCGCGCGCAGGATCCAGGCTTCCTCCTGGGTGCTCAGATAGCTGCGCCGCGCCTGCATGCCCGCCAGCCGGTCGAGCAAGGGCGCCACGTCCCCATTCGGCAGCTTGGCCTCGGACATCAGGGTGACGAGCGCGGCCATATCGCGCAGGTTCGATCCGAAGTATTCCGAGCCGTAGTCCCAATAGCCGGTGGCGGCCCGCTCGGCGTCGATGCGTGCCCGATTGAAGGCCTTCTCGGCGCGCTCGGCGTCGCCATTCATTGCCAGGGCCGCGCCGAGCTGGGCGGCGGCGATCGGTGTCGGCAGGCGATCGAGATAGGTATCGAACACGTAGCGCAGGTCGCTGAGGCTCGCCGCCTTGGCCTTTGCCAGGACATAGAGGGCATAGACCCGTGCGTTCAGGCTGGCCGGATCGTCGTTGCTGTAGTCCGTCGCGATCAGCCGCAGGCCCTGGAGCCCGTTGCGGTAGCCGAAGTCGGAGAGATGATAGCCCCGGGCCTTGGCTTCGGTCAGGAAGTCCATTGCATAGGCCGAAAGCCATTTGTACGGCGGGCCGGAGCCGTCCCACAGGCTGAACATGCCATCCGAGCGCTGGCGCTCGAAATCGCGATTGATCGCCTTCTGCACCTGCTCCTTGTCATTGCCGGCATAATCGTTCTTGAGATCCCAGATTTCCGCCAGCTCGTCGGTGAACAGCAGCGGAAAGGCGACACTGGTGGTCTGCTCCAGGCAGCCATAGGGATAGTGGTAGAGATTGGCGAGAACCGTCTTCACGTCCAGATTTGGGCGGCTGCTGAAACTGGCTCGCAGTTCGCCGGTCCCCGGCAGGTATCCAGCAAGGGCGGCCGCACCGATCTCCAGGCTCTCGCCGGGCGCCAAGATCCGCGAAAGGGTCTGCGACATCGGCGCCTGGGCGGGACGCACCGGCACCTCGATCACCCGCGACAGCGCAAATCCCCCGGGGCCGTCGATGGTCAGGGTGATCTCGCCGCTGCCGATCGATCTTCCGAGCAAGGGGATGCGCTGGGCCTGGGTCGCGCCGACCGCAAGTGCCGCGGTGAAGGCGGCGCCGTCGCCGAGCTGCACGGCATCCGCCGCCGCCAGGGCGACATGGTAATCGCCGGCAACGCCGTCCAGATTCTGCAGGGAGAGCGAGAGGCTGCTCTGGTCTCCGGGCGCGAGGAAGCGCGGAGCGGACACCAGCGCCACCACTGGATCCCGCACCACCAGCCCGGCCGCGGCCGATCCGACATTACCGCCGTCATAGGCCACCGCCATCAGCCGCAGGCGCCCGTTATAGTCCGGAATATCCAGCTTGATGCTGGCCTTGCCGGCGCTGTCGAGCTTGACCAGGCCGGAGAACAGCGCCACCAGCTTGATCTCCGGCGGCGCACCGCGGCGGGCAAGACCGGTGTCGTCGCCGCCCTCGCGAATTTCGCCGCGCTTCCCTTCCTTGCCGTCGATCAACTGCCCGTAGACGTCGCGCAGGTCGAGCCCCAGGCGGCGCTTGCCGAAGTAGTAGGCGAGCGGATCCGGCGTCTGAAAATCGGTGAGCTGCAGGATGCCTTCGTCGACCGCCGCCAGCGTCAGATAGGCGGTCGTTCCGGCCAGATTGCCCACGGCCACCGGAATCTCCACGCTCTGCCTCGGCAATACCTTGTCAGGCACGGCCATCGAGATCTGCAGCTGGCGCGGCTTGGAGTTCGATCTGCAGCCAAGTCAGTCCGATCGCCCGGCCGGGACCGTGCTGATCGGCTGCGCCAGGACGGAAGGCGTTCACCAGCACATAGGCGCCCGCCCCCCAGGAGGGATCGATCTCCACATGGATGGAGCGGCCTTCCGACGGCATGTCCACCTGCCGGGTCTCGATGACCCGATCGGTTGCGATGGTGACCATCGCCGTGCCGACAAAGGGAGCCTGGAGCCGGATCTCGGCGGTGTCGCCCACCTGATACAGCTCCTTGTCGGCGACGACCTGCATCTTGTCCGGCGTTCCCGCGGTTCCCGGCTGGGCCCACCAGCCGGCATAGAAGCGCACCGAACTCGCCGAGCCCGATTCCGGATCATAGACTTCCAGGCGATAGTGGCCCCAGTCGACCTTGACCGCGAGCTTGCCCGGCTGTGCGGCGACGACATCGATCTTGCCGGTTTCAAGATTATCGTCGCGGACGACGACGTTGTAGTCCCAGTTGTTGTCGGCGTAGTACCACTGATAGTCCCAGTCCTCCTTGACAAAACGATAGGACAAACCGGGCTTCGCGATCGGCTTGCCATCGCCGTCCAAGGCCATGACCTCGAATTCCGCCGTCGAATCCATGGCGGTCTGGTCGTTCTCGAAGAGCGGCTTCACACCGACCCACAAGGCGCGGTTCCTGATCGGCAGGGCAATGGACTCGATGACCGGGCGGCCGCCGAATTCATAGACCTCCACCCGCAGATTGGCGCTCAACGGCTGCGTCGTATCCGGCAAATCGTCCAGCGCGAGGGCGAAGCCTGTCTTGCCATCGGCATCGGTCTTCGCGTCGTCGATGGCAATCCGCGTCGCCTCGACCCCTTCGTCGGCCAGATCGAAATGATAGCCTGGGAACTGGGGAAACGGATCGAAATCCTGTGCAACGGTCAGATCCGCCTTCACCAGGAGATCGGCGGCCGGGGCGCCATAGAGGAACTTCGCCGTGACGTCGACCGCGGTCTCTGTTCCCGGAACGAGAAAGCTCGCGGCGGGCTTCACCGTCGCCTCGATCCGGGCCGGGACCACCTCCTCCACCAGGTACGCGGTGCTGCCGATCGGCTGCCCCTCGGGATCGAGATAGGCCTCGACGGTCCAGCTGCCGGTGCGCGCAGTCGGGGCAATGGGAATGTCGAGCGGATAGCCGCCGCCCTCGCCCTTCAGCTCTCCGTATCGCGCCGCCTCGACGCCGTCCGGACGCAGCACCCGGATCGTCAACGGGGTCTCGCCCGCCAATGCCTTGGCGGCCTGGTCGCGCAGCAATGCCATCAGGTGGACCGTCTCGCCCGGCCGGTAGACGCCGCGATCGGTATAGAAGAAGAGATCGGCATCGCCGGGCGCCGCCCGCCCGCCAACACCGCGGTCGGACAGATCGAAGGCCGAGCGGGTCAGATCGATGAAGCTGAAATCGCCGTCCTTGCGGAATGCCATCACCGCCGTCGCCGTGCGACCGCCCTCGCCGCGCAGCAGGCCGGGGTCGAAATGGGCGAGGCCCTTCCGGTCGGTGACGGCCAGGGCCAGGATCTCGTTGTTGCGCGCGATCAGCTTCACCTCGACCCGGCCCATCGGTCGCCCGGTCTCCAGGGAGCGCGTTGCCACATCCAGGCCGCCGGCTCCCATGAAGGTGGTGAGGCCAACATCGGTCACCACCAGCCATTGGGTTGCCTGCGCCTGCCAGCTCTCGCTTTCATCCGGCGCGGCCTGCTTGTCATGCCAGGTCGATGCCATCAGCACATAGATTCCCGGCTTGGTTTCCGGTGCCACCTCGTCGATCGGGAAGGCCGTGACGACGCGCTTGTTGCGCTCGAGCTGGATGTCCATCGAGCCCTCCCAGACCAGTTCGCCGGAGCGTTCGACGATCTGCTCCCGGCTGTAGCCCTCGAGATTGGTCAGGAAGCGCCCGTCATAAACCTCGTTGATCAGGTTGCGGTCGTTGATCCGCATCAGCTTCAGGCTGACGCGGTCGACGTTCACAGTGATCACCGGCACGCCGGTGCTGCCGATCTTGGGCAGGACATAGGCCTGATTGCGGAATCCGATGGTCGGATCGCGATCGCCGACGGTGAAGCCCCAATCCTCGGTCTTCACCAGTGCGCCGCCATCCGCCGACGGCAGGCCGGCCAGCAGCTTGACGGTATAGCTCTTGCCGAAATCCAGGCCGCGAATGCAAAGGGTGGACTCCGAGACGGCAAAGGTGGTCTCGACCGGCGGCTCGACCTTCACATAGTCCTCGTAGTGGATGGCAGCGGTGTCCTGAAGCGCACCTTGGAACTCGACGCAGGCTTCCGGTGATTTGCCGGCGGCGTTGAGCCGACTGTTGACCGCGTGGAAGGCCAGCGACTGGCGCAATTCCTCGGCGCGGCTGCTGGCGTCGGAATCCCAGACCAGGCGCAGCGCCTGGTCATAGGCGAGCACCGCCTCCTCGCGGGCGTTCGACCGGTCGAGCAGGCCGGCGACCCGCAGCATCGCCCGGCCGCGCTCTTCGCCGGCGCCCAGCAGGTATGCCTGATAGGCGGCGGAGGTCGCCTTTACCATGTCCCCGGCCTTCTCCTCGAAATCGGACAAGGTCAGCCAGGTGGCCGGATCCTCGCGCCCGAGTTCGATTGCCTCGCCGAGCTTCTGCGCCGCCTCGTCCCATCGGCCCTTTGCCGCGGCGACGCCGGAGTTGATCAGGCGGACCGATACCGACTGCGGATCCGCCCCGACCACCGCGGCGATCAGCTGCTCGCGGAATTCGTTGGCCTGCCGGGCGACGGCGGTCAGGTCGGCCGCCATGGCGTCGAACGACGCGGCGAACGGCGCGGCGGTCAGCAGGACGAACAGGACGGCAAGGTGGCGGAGCGGGCGCATGTGCGGGCGTCTCTTTCAGTATTCTCGCGGTTGCGGGGGCTGCGGCACGTGAGGGATGTGGCCTTCCGGTCAGGGGCGGTTGGCGAAATTATAAGGCGAACCACCTGCTTCTACACAGGAATTCCGGCAGGATTGGGGCGGATTGTACCGTCGCCGCCGGCAGCGGGCTTGGCGCCGCCGCCGGCATTTGCTAACTTCCCCGCCAGCCGCCCGGTCGTGGATCGGCCGGCCCGACATCGGCCGGCCTGGAAGAATTGGTAGCCCGTTGCCCGAATACCTGAAGCTCGTGCCGGAGGAACCGGCCCCCATTGCCGCCCCCAAGGTCTGGCTGCTGCTCGGCGAGCGGCATGGCGACAACGCCCAGGTCATGGCCCTCGGCAAGGCGCTGGGCTGGCCGTTCGAGATCAAGCAGCTGCATTTCGATCACGATTGCCCGATCCCGTTCAACAAGCGCGGCGCCTCCCTGATCGGGGTGGACGTCGCCCGCAGCTCGCCGCTGACCGCCCCCTGGCCGGATGTCGTCATTGCCATCGGCCGGCGTTCGGCGCCGCCGTCGCGCTGGATCAAGGACAGCACCAAGGGCGAGGCGATGATCATCCATCTCGGCCGCCCGCGCGACGCCTTCCATCACTACGACCTGATCTTCACCACGCCGCAATACGGCCTGCCGCCCGGATCCAACATCATCAACCTGACCTTCCCGATCACCCTGAACAGCGAAATCGAGCTGGCCCGGGCGGCCGATGAGTGGCAGCCGAAGCTGGCGCATCTGCCCCGCCCCTGGACCGCGGTCTTCCTCGGCGGCCCGACCACGCAGATGCGCTTCGACCGGGATGTGGGTGCCGAGCTGCTGGCAAAGGCCGAGGCGCATGTGGCCGGCAAGGGTTCGCTGCTGATCACCACCAGCCCGCGGACCAGCATGGATGTGGCGGACCTGGTCCAGTACCAGATCAAGACCCCGCATTTCCTGTTCCGCTGGTCGCGCACCGAGGCCAATCCCTATGTCGCCTTCCTGAAGCTGGCGGATGAATTCATCATCACCAACGACAGCGTGTCGATGATCGCGGAATCGGTCGACCGGATGAAGCCGCTCTTCATCTTCGAACTGCCGGAGCGGGCCCGCCCCAGGCCCACCGGACTGATGGCCTCGATGCGCCGGTATTTCCGCGTCCGGCGGCAGAGCCGGCAGACCGCGGGCCTGCATGCCGACTTCATCGATTCCCTCTATGACATGCTGACTCGCTTCGGCAAGGCCCGGCCCCGCCGCAATACCGTGGCCTTCTGCCGCCGCCTCTACCAGATGGGTCTCGCCCGGCCTCTCGGCAGCGGCCGGGGCGCACCGGACGGCTGGACGTCGCGCCGGATCACCGAGGAGGAGCGCAACATGGTGCTCGGGCGGATCCGCGAAATCTACGAATCGCGGCGCCGCAACCGGGGCAAGAGCCAGGCCGGCGCCCGCTAGCCCGCGGCACATTTCGGGTCTTGGCCCGGGTCCCCGGGTGCTATAGAAGGGGCTGGCCTTTGCCAAGCGGAACCCGATCGCCGGTCTGCGGCGAACCCTGGCCGAACCGTTCATCGAAGATGCGACAACCGGAATGATTGTTTGGATCGACGCCGCCGGAGTGCAGGCAGGATTGCGGGTCTTCGGGCTGACCGTCGTCGAGCGCCACCTGCGGGCGCTGCTGAAGGTCGCCGCCAAGCCGGAGCAGATCATCCTGGAACTGGGGGACGAAGGCCGCGACGCCGCCTTCCCCGCGGAACTGGCGACGCGCCTGAAGATCACCCAGCGCCGCACCCCCGGAAACCTTGCCGCGCGGCTGCAGCCGGTTCTCGACGCAGCGGCCGGCCGGCCCGTCATGCTGCTGGACGGGCATGTCCTGGCGGATTCCCGGCTCCATGACACGCTCGCCCGGCTCGGCCGCAGCACCGTCGTGCTGGCGCCGAAGCGCAAGGAAGCCGCGGCTATGATCTTCCTGGCCGGCGGGGCGGCCATCGGCGACCTGCTGGATGCCGCCGTCCCGGACGTCAACGGCCTGGCGCACCGGCTGATCGAGGCGCAGCGCGCCGTGCCGCTCGCCGATGCGGACTTCGACGGCTTCATCCGCAAGCTGCGCCGGACCCTGCCCTACTACCTGTTCCGGATCGACAGCGCGAAGAAGGCGGCCAAGGTCGAGCGGTTCATGTTCTGGTCGAACTACAAGGGCTCGACCGACCTGTTCACGCGCTACGTCTATCCGCCGCTGGTCTGGCTGCTGGTCCGTCCGCTGGCCCGCTGGCGGGTGCATCCGAACCTGGTGACGCTGGCCAGCATCGTCCTGGCATTCGGCGCCATCCCGCTCTGGATGCATGGCGAATTCCTCGTCGGCTTCCTCATGGCCTATGCCATGAGCGTGCTGGATTCGGTCGACGGCAAGCTCGCCCGCCTGACCTTCACCGACTCGCGGCTGGGGAATTTCCTCGACCACGGGCTGGACATGGTCCACCCGCCCATGTGGTACGTCGCCTGGGCCTATGGTCTCGGCATCGGTGTCGAGGGATGGGATACCACGCTCGGCCGCGCGGCGATCGCGGTCGTCGTCTTCTATGTGCTGGACCGGCTGATCCTGAAGATCTACCCGCGATTCTTCCAGCGCGCCTTCCACACCCATTCCCGCCTGGACGGGCGGGTGCGCAGCTTCATCGCCCGGCGCAACATCAGCCTGCCGGTCTTCATGCTCGGCTATTTTGCTGGCCTGGGCCGCGAAGCATTCTATCTGATCGCCGCCTGGCAGATCGCCACCGCGCTCTATCACGGCAGCCGGACGTTCTGGATCCTGGCGGTGCAGCGCGCCCATCGCAAGGGCCACCGGCCGACCGATGTCGCCGGCGCCGTCGCCGACCTCGACTAGATCCCGCGCGCCCCGCAACGGCTCAGTAGCGGTCGTCCTGCGCGGCGGCGCGCACCTCGCTGGCGAAGATCAGCTGCTGCAGCCGGTTGAGCTGCTTGGGGCGGAAGGCCTTCATCGGCAGTTCGGCGATGAAATTGATGTAGCGCCGCGGGATCGGCGTGATGTCGCGCGGACTGACACCGTGCACCGCCTTCGCCGAATTCAGGAAGAAGAGATAGGTGTTCGCCCGATAGGGCACGGTCTTCACCAGTTCGACGTCGCGATCCAGCGACCGGTGCTTGATGAAGCGCGGTTCCCGGCGCCAGCGATAGATGTCGAGGTCGCCGCCGGTGGTCGCATCGGCGGGATCGCGGAAATAGAACAGCGCGCTGAAGATCTTGTCGCAGAGGTCGACATGCGGCGTCTTCACGCTGCTCTTGTCGGTGACCGGCGTGTTCATCACGAACTGGCAATCGAGCCGGATGTCCGCCTCGCCGCCGAATCCGCGCGGCGTGACGCGCCAGTCCTCGAAGCGCCTGCCGACCAACTCCTCCAGATCGGGAAATTCCCGGCGGAACCGATCGCCCATCAGGCGCACGACATGCCGCCAATACTCCGGCGAGGTATGGTACTCGAAGAACTCGCGCCAGAGCGGTGCCACCCGGCGGTCGCCCAGCACCTGCTTGACGGTCATCCTTACGGCCTCGTTATTCCCGTAGGTCGAACGGCCGTTCAGGATCATTTCCAGGCTGGGGAAGGAGGCATCGAGCTCGTGATACACATCGATCGGCACGGCGTTCGGCCGCACATAGTGCGCATAGGGAATGTCGATGACGTCGCCCGGCGCGACATCATCCAGCATTCTCGGCCCAGGTGCTGCTTTAACGGCGGCCAGTATCATCGACGTCTCCGAACCGGGCTGCTCCAGAACTGCACCAGGCTAAGGCTCCGCCACGGCCGATGGGAAGTCGGCCCGCGGCCGCAGCGGCAATCGGCCGCCCTGTCACGCCGCCAGGCGCTGGCATTGGTCCAACGCGTCATGCCGCACATGGTTGGCCGCCATTTCCCGCCGCACGAGTTCCGCGTCGAATACGCCCTTCTCGAGGCACTCGCGCAGCAGGGTGAAGAACAGCCGCTCCTGGTTGGGATCCGGATGCGGCTGGTAGAGATTTGGCTCCGGCTTCCGGTCGGCGACCAGCCGTTTCACTGCCTTCACCATGCTCTTCGCCAGCCCGTGCTTCTTACCGGTCTTCAGGCGAACGGTGAAATCCACCGGCAACCCGGTCTTCCAGGGCTGGGTCCGGCGATAGGTATTGTGCAGGATCTTCGTCTCCGGCGTCAGGCGGTCGAAATCGTTCCACTCCGGCTCGAGCAGGCCGACCGTCTCATCCGGCTCGTATTCCAGCTTGATCCACTTCATGTAGTCCTTCTTGAACTCGAAGAGTTCGCCGAAGGTCTTCTCGGCATCCCAATGGGTCAACTTGGCGTTGTCGAGCAGCATGACGCTGGAGGCGCGATACCCCGGCAGATCCTTGAACGCCGGCCGCCATCGGCACATCAGGGCCTTGCCGCCCATGTCTCGGGATAGCAGGTCCCAGATATCCGCCAGGGCGAAGCAATCCGGATCGATCACGACGGCCCGCCCCTGATAGTTCATCAACTTCGGTGGCATGAAACGGACCGGGGTAAAGGATTGCAGGTCGTCCTTCTTCCAGACCCGCTTCTCGGCACCGCGCAGGAATTTCTCGCCGACTCGGCTTCTCAACCAGGGGAAATCGCGGGAATGCAGCAGTTCCACCGAGAATTTATCATTGTGCTTGCTGTTCCGGCGCAGCGCGTAGGCCGCAATCTGGGCGCCGAGAAATTGCTCGTCGTTGGTCTGGATGAATACTTTGCAATCCACGGGGCACCTCGTTGCTGGCCGGTGCTGGCACCAGCCGAACCCTGCCGGATCCTGGGAATGTCCCGGATTCAGTCGAGTTATGATACGTTCTGCGCCGCCCTAACGCAATCCAACCCACGGAAATTGCGCCGTTTTGCCGCAAACCCGGGTCCCGCCAGGGCCGCCGCCGGCACAGCCCCCGATGGTTGACAAGGCGCCGTCGAGTGTTAATTAGGGCCGGGTCCGCAACGGGCCGAACCGGGGGGCTGCGTACCACCTTGATGACCGAAGACGACGCCTTACGCTCATCAGCCCTGGCCAACGCCTATCGGGTCCTGAGCAAGCACGGCCTCTGGCGCCAAATCCCCCTGATCCTGGGTATCCTGCTGAACGGGCTGCTCGATGGCCTTGGCATCGCCACCTTCCTGCCGATCCTGGTCATCGCCTCCGGCGGCGCCTCGAAGACCCCGACGAAGCTCGAGCAGATCATCTATGGCATCCTCGAGCATCTGCACCTGCCGGCCAGCCTCGGTGTCCTGATATTGATCGCCGGCGGTTGCATGGTGCTGAAGGCCATCGTTTCCCTGGTCGTCGCGCGGGCCATCGGCTTTGCAGTGGCGGAGATCGCAACCGACCTGCGCCGCGACGTGGTCGACCGCCTGCTCCGCGCCCGCTGGTCCTATTTCACCGTCAATCCGGTTGGGCGCTTCGCCGCGGCCGTGTCGACCGAGGCAAACTGGGCCTCATTCGCCTACAAGACGTCGCTCAATGTCTTCGCCAGCGGGATCAAGGCCCTCGTCTATTGCATCATCGTTCTGCTGATCGATTGGCGCGTGGCCATCGGCGCGATGATCCTCGGCGTCGGCCTCGGCCTCACGATGCGGTTCCTCACCCAGATGTCGCGTCGCGCCGGCCGGCAGCAGCGCGTTTCGCTCCGCACCCTGATTTCCGATTTGACCGATGTTGTTACCGGATTCAAGCCGCTCAAGGCGATGTACCGCCACGAGACACTGATCGCCGGCCTCAAGGCCGAGGCCGACCGCCTGCGCCAGGCGATGTACGAACTTGCCATGGCCGAGCAACTCGCTAATGCCTTGCCGGATCTGCTGATCGTCGCATTGCTGGTGGCTTCGACACTGGTAGCCGTTTCTCTCTTCGGCATCGAGTTCAGCGCATTGCTGATTTCCCTCTACCTGACCAACCGGCTGATCGATACCTTCGCGACCGTACAGCGGGCGATCCAGGAAACCGCACAGTCGGAGAGCAACTACTGGTCGCTGCAAGCGACGATCAACGAAGCGAACGAGGCCGCGGAAACCTTTGCCGGCACCGCCCAGCCGAGCCTCAAGAAGGCCTGTCGCCTCGACGGTATCACCTTTTCCTACGGCCTCAAGCCGGTCCTCACCGATGTCTCGCTTGAAATCCCGGCCGGGCGAATCACCACGCTGATCGGCGAGTCAGGGTCGGGCAAGACCACGATCGCGGACCTCATCCTCGGCCTCTTCGTGCCGGATCGTGGAACTGTCACGCTGGACGGCGTCGCCCTTCGCGAAATCGACATTGCGAAATGGCGCGACATGATCGGCTATGTGCCGCAGGAAGTTCTGCTGTTCAACGATACGGTATTTGCCAACGTCGCCCTCGGCGACCCACGGGTCACGGAGGAGCAGGTGGTGGAAGCGCTAAGAGCCGCCGGCGCCGCCGAATTCATTCTGTCGCAACCGCGCGGGATCCAGGCGGATGTCGGAGAATACGGCGCAAAACTGTCCGGCGGCCAAAGACAGAGGATCGCCCTGGCGCGAGCCCTGGTGCACCGCCCGACCCTGCTGATCCTGGATGAGGCCACCAGCGCCCTCGATCCGGATACGGAAGCGGACATCTGCGCGACGGTCCGCCGCCAGGCGGGCGCGATGACGGTCCTGGCCATAACCCATCAGCCGGCCTGGGTGGAAGCCGCCGACCGCGTCTATCGCGTGGTCGACGGCCGGGTCGAACGGGCAGAAATGCCGGAAATCAACGTTCCCGCTACGGCTTGAACGCGAGCGGCCGTCCTAGGCCGAGGGGCGCAATGCCCCGGCCCGCATCTCGTAGACACGGTCGGCTGCATCGACCCAGATCGACTGGTGCGTGATCGCAAGGATGGTCAATTCACCTGCCAGGTTGCGAACACTGCGCGAGATCTCCAGCGCCGTCTCCCGGTCCAGCGCACTTGTCGCTTCGTCGAGAATGAGCAGACGCGGATTGTTCGCCAGAGCGCGAGCGATCGACAGCCGCTGACGTTGCCCTCCGGACAGCAGGCTGCCGCGCACGCCAACCACATGGTCGATCCCCTGAGGCAAAGCGGTCACGAATCCCCAGGCGTCCGCGGATTTCAGCGCCGCAACGACCCGATCGCGCGAAATTTCGCGGTCGCCAAGCGTGATGTTTTCGGCGATCGAATCGTTGAACAGGATGTTCTCCTGCGGGATATAGCCGATCATCTTGCGCCAGGCGGCGGTGTCGATATCCTGGAGGCGGCGTCCGTCGATCGTCACCTCGCCGGCCGTCGGCTCGTGCAATCCCACCAGCAGATCGGCGATCGTGGTCTTGCCGGCGCCCGACGGCCCGATGACGGTCGTTATTGCACCTGCGGGGACGTCAAAACTCACATCCTCCATGATGGTTTTCTTGCCATACCCGAAGGCAACGCCGCTGAACCGGACGCCCTGCAGCAGCGAGGGCACCGCGCCGCCATGCATCGGCTCCTGTGCGGACCTTGCATCCTCGATCAATGCCGCGATCGACCAGAATGAGCTCCCGTCGACCAGCACCCGCTGAATGGCGCTTCTGACGGATCCGATGCCGGAAGAAACCCGCTGCAGGACGACGACCGCGACCAGGATGTCGCCCCAGGCCATGCCGAGAAAGGCCTTCCCCGCATAGATGCCGCCGAGCAGGAGAATGGCCACGAGTGGCTCCTGGATCGCCCTGACCGCGGTGTCGCTGTAGATCTCGGCTTGCGCCGCGTCGTGCAGGCGCTCGACGTTGTGCGAGAAGGTGCGGCCGATGAAGTTCTGCCGGTTCATCGCCTTCAAGGCCTTGATATTGGTCAGCGCATCAGTGACGCTCTTGATGAGCTCCCGCGTATGCTTGGTCTTGCCCCGACCGGCGTGCTTCGCCATGCGCATGAAGGGGCCGACCGCCAGCCAAAGCAGGGCAACGACGACCAGCGACGCGGCGAAGAACTCCCATGAAACCCATAGGGCAAGCCCCATATAGAACAGCGTCCGGAGCAGGTTTGCCATCGTGAGGGCGGCCGCCTTATAGGCACCTGCGGCGCGATGGCCGTCCCCGCCGATGGCTGCCGTGAACTGGGCGACGGGCCGGGCGGTGAAATAGGACCAGCGCGCGCGAACGACGGCATCGATCAGCTGCAGTCGGAGTCCGGTCGCCAACGACGCGACGCTCCGGCCGACGAACACCATCCCGGTGACCAGCAGGGCAAACCGCACCAGCGCGATGGCGAGCAACAGGCAGAGCAGATACTCGATCGTCAGCGGAATGCCGAGGTAGCCGAAGGCGTTGGCGACGACGTTGCCAAGCGCATGCCCAGGCAATTGCGCATCGCCCGTCGCCAGCGAGACGATCGGCCAGATGCTGGCGACGCCGACACTCTCCACCATTGTTCCAACGAGCAGGGTCGCGACGATGAGCAACCCGCGTTGCCAACCGCCGTAGAAGAATATGCGAAAGGCACCTCTCATGAGGCGGATGCCAGTTGCTGGACGCCCTGCGCAATCGCCTCCCCCAGAGATGCCCCCGGGTATCTTCGCCGGCAGTCGTCCGCAAATGCCAGGTCGATATGCGTCACAATTCCGGTCACCCGTGGAAGGCCGAGGATCTGTGCGGCCGCCAGACGGTGGGTTCCGCGTCGCACCAGCACCACCTCGCCCGCCGCCGTGATTCCGAAGCACATCTCATCCTCGCCGGCATAGTCATAGCCCTTGGCTTCCATACTCAAGAGCATATCAAGATAAACCCTGTAATACCGCTCGATCGCCGCGTCGCTGTCAATGACGACGCCGCGCGCCTCCACCGACCTGGCGGCATCAATACTGGCACGGAACCAGCGATAGAGGCTGGTGGCTCGGAAATCCTCACGATGCCGGGCAATTTCGACCATGTCGTGGTAGGTGTAGAGACCTGAGACCGGATCCATGGGTTGGTCGCCCAGATGCTCGACCAGGAACTCGCCTTTGATCCTGCGTTGCGCCGCCGGCGTGAGCTTGCGTGTGACCCGGTCCGGCGCAATGCCAATTCGCAGACCGACGCCGATCAGTGCCGCGGCATCGCCGTGACGCCAGGTCGGATTCGCCGTGGAAGGCCAAAGCCGAATCAAGACCGGCGCCAAAAGGCGCCGGCAGAGGTCTCCGCTCTTCGACATTGCCCCGTCAATAGCCCCATAGGTGCTGCAGGCCGACCGCGCCCCGTGGCGATAATCCTATCACATGCGCCGTCAGATCCGCATCCGGTGACTTCACCTGCAAAGTGGCTATCCCGGACCCTCCCAAATGCTTGCGCAGGTCAGGCAACAGGTCATCCAACCAGAGGATCGCGGAACCGAAGGCAGGTAGGGTGTGAAAATAGGACAGCCGCCGGCCGGCATGATTGACCGCACTCACCTCGACGTCCGCTGCCATGTCATAGTTCAGATTGCCGCTGGCATTGGCGACAAAGACACCGGTCCGGAATCCGTCCTTGCACCGCACGCGCCCGATCACGTTGGTGCGGCCGACGACCCCGATCGACGGGTGCAGCCAGTGCGGCAACGTCGGCACGAGGGCGCCCAGGTTGCGCCAGGAGTTCTGGAATTCGGTCATGTCCTGGTCGCCGGTATCGAGGTGGCGCACGACCATGTCCGCCGTGGTAACCAGCCGCTGGGGCGCCAGCCCCTCCTTGATGTGGTCAGGTGCAACCAAAGCCGTCACCGCCTGATCCCTGTTGTTTCCGTTCCACTGCGCCAGGAAATCGGCGGCGAAGACGGGACCCATGACGCGCTTCTCGAACCGGGATTCGCCCAGATACCGGCCGTCGGCACCATAATACCGGATGATGTAATGCTGGAACGGCGGGTTCGAGGCGTCAAAGTTGAATCCGAAAGTGAGCCGGCTGGTTTCCGGCGCGATCGGCAGGCAGACGGGATTGATCATGTAGCCGGCGGCCTGGGCCTGCGCCACTGCCTGCAGTTCCTCCGGCCGGAAGGCGATGTCGTCCCGATTCTCGACACCAACGCGGCAGAGATGGTTGGCGGCGATGCTGGCAACCTTCCCCGGCTGCTTGGAGAAACCTTCCTCCAGTGCGTACCAGAAGGAGGTCCCATACCCATGATAGGCTGCGGCGAGATAGTTCCGCGTTTCGCTTACCTTGTGCTGCGGCGCGAATTCGACGAGTTCGACCGGCCGTTTCCGCGAGCGCTTGACCAAGGTCTTGGTTGCACCCGATCCGACCGTGATCTCGTCGTTCTCGCCCATGTCGAGGTCGTAGTTGGGAACGGTCATGATCACGCGACCGTTGCGAACCACTGAATCGATCAGCCTGAACTCCTGGCGCTTGTTGGGATTCTTGAAGAACTGATGGGAGCCGTGGATGATTGTGAACGAATCCTTCCAGAACACGTCGCCGCAGATCCTGAAGCGGTAATGCCGCCCCCGCGTCAGGAACGGGTGGGCCACATGGATCTTAATGCAGACCGGACCTTTTCGCGGACCGGCGAGTTCCTTCAGGTTGAGATTCACTGATTGGCTCGGCCCGAGGATCAGGTAGGACCGCTTTATCCCCTCTTCGGCGATGATCTCGAAGCGGAACTGCAGCGGATCCTTGATGCCGAAGAATTCCTCGAAATGATTGAAGACCAGGGCATCGACATCGTCGATCTCGGTGGGAATCGCCGCCGTCCCCGCGCAGAACTCCCAGTTCTCGGCCACCCAATGTACCGGCACCGCAGGTGCATGGGCGTGCGTCTGGCGCAGGGCATATCGGAACCGGGTCGGCAGATCCCCGCTCCCGCCGACGACGATTGCATCCAGCTTGCCCAGCACCGCCGGCGCAATAGGCTTGGCACCCTGCGGCTGATCATTCACGAAATCGTTGGAAATCCAGTCCAGCGCCAGACCTGGCACCTTGTCGGCCGCAGCTGCCCTGAACTGTTCGAAGAATTCTCGGTCGCTGAAGACTCCGACCCTGTGGGCTTGGTCGGCGGCAAGGAGCGCCAGCACATCACCGACCGACTGGCTGACCTTGGTCTTTGAGTCGGCGGGGCCGCCGGCCGATGGATGCGTCCCGGCCTTGAATTTCTTCTTGGGCTTTTTCTTCTTGCCGAACCAGTCGAGGTTGAAAAAAGCTGCCAATCCGCCCCCGGACCCATTGGAGCCGCCGGTTGAGCCCCGATTCGGAAGCTCGACGTCGGAAGTCTTCATTTGCTCGCTCTTCTTGCCGCCTCAGGTGGGGAGCGATGCCGGGTCTCGCTCGCAGGTTGCACGGACGAGAGGGCGCCCCGCCGTCCAACCGCCTTGTCGGCGCATCGGACATTTGCTATGGACACGCAAATCCTAGGGACCGGCTGGTCCCTGTGCAATCAATCTTTTGTGCGACCTAAGGTCCCATGACTTTGACGCCGACGCCCACAACCAGTGCCGGCCTTCCGCAACGGCGCGCCGATTTCGAGACGCTGCCGGAGGCGCTGGACTATGCGGCGCGCGGCGTCGCCGGGTTTAACTTCTATTCGGCGCGGGGAGAGATCATCTCGGTCCTCAGCTATCGCGAGCTGCGGGAAAGGGCCCGGGACCTGGCGCTCCGGCTGGTCAATCTCGGCTTGGCGAAGGGCGATCGTATGGTCCTGGTCGCCGATACCGAGCCGGATTTCTGCATCGCTTTCCTGGCTTGCCAGCTGGCCGGCGTGCTCCCGGTGCCGGTGGCCGTGCCCACCAGCCTCGGCGGCCATGCCGCCTATGTGGCGCAGCTTCGCCATCAGATCGAAGGCTGCGGAGCGGCAGTCGCCTGGGCACCGGAATCCCTGCTGAAGTTCGTCGAGGAAGCCGCGACGGGCCTGTCGCTGAAATTGGTCGGTGGGCCGAAGCGATTTGCCGACCTGCCGCGTGGCCAGGCCGATCTGCGCCCCTTCGGCCCAAAGGACCCGAGCTACCTGCAGTATTCGTCCGGCAGCACGCGATTCCCCAAGGGCATCGACATTCCCCAGCGCGTGTTCATGGCCAATGCCAGGGCGATCATGATCGATGGCCTCTCTGCGCGGCCCGGCGATCGCTGCACCTCCTGGCTGCCGTTCTATCACGACATGGGCCTGGTGGGTTTCATGCTGGTCCCGGTCGTTGCCCAGCTGTCCGTCGACTACATGGCGACACGCGACTTCGCCCGGCGTTCCCTCACCTGGCTGCGGTTGATTTCCGATCATGGCGGCACCCTCTCCTTCAGCCCCAGCTTCGGTTACGAGCTCTGCACCAAGCGGTTGCGTGATGGGACGGATTTCAAGGTCGACCTGTCGCGTTGGCGCGCCGCCGGCATTGGCGGCGACATGGTTCAGCACGGCGTGCTGGAACGCTTCGTGGCGGCTTTTGGCTCCTATGGCTTTCGGAAATCGGCCTTCGTTCCGAGCTACGGCATGGCAGAGACCACGCTGGCCATGAGCTTCGCGCCGCTGGAGCAGGAATACACGCTGGACTATATCGACCGGGACGCCCTCGAGGCACACGAGGCAAAGCCGGCGCAGCCTGGCCCGAATGCCCGCGGCTTCGTCGCCTGCGGGCGGGCGCTGATCGGCCATGAATTCCAGATCCGTGACGACGCCGGACAGCTGCTCGCGGAGCGGAAGATCGGGAAAATCTTCTTCCGCGGGCCAAGCGTCATGGCCGGTTATTTCGGCCAGCCGGACTTGACCCGGGAGGCGCTGTCGCCCGACGGCTGGCTTGATACCGGCGACCTCGGCTACATGTTGGACGGCCAGATCGTGATCACCGGCCGGGCGAAGGACCTCATCATCATCAATGGCCGGAACATCTGGCCGCAGGACCTTGAATGGACCGCCGAAGAGGCGCTGTCCGAGCTCCGGCGGGGCGACGTCGCGGCCTTCTCGATCGCCGACGCCGGCGAAACCGAACACATCGTCGTTCTGGTCCAATGCCGATCGACCGACCCGGACCTGCGCGCCAAACTGCAGACCGACGTGGCGGCGGTCCTGCAGAAATCCATGGCGGTCGAGGCCCGGGTCGTGCTGGTCGCCCCGCATGCCCTGCCGCAGACATCTTCGGGCAAGCTGAGCCGCGCGCGCGCCAAGGCGAACTACTTGACGGGCGCCTATGCCGAATCCGGCGCCGCGGCGACGGGCTGATCGCATGCCACCCCGGGTCGCGGTGACCGGCGCGACCGGTTTCGTCGGATCCCAGATCGCCCGGCGCCTGGCGCAATCGGGCTGGCAGGTGCGCATACTCGCCCGGCATATGCCAAGCGCAGCGCTATCGCCGGGGACCTGCATCGAGGTCGTGATGGGCGATCTGATGGATCAGCCGGCCTTGCAGCGGCTGGTCCAGGGGGTCGATCTGGTCGTCCATGTCGCGGGCATTGTGAAGGCGCGGAATCCGGCCGAATTCCAGGCGGTCAACGAATCCGGCACGGTTGCGGTCATGACGGCCTTGGCCAGCGCCAACCGGGTAGCAAGATTCATCCAGATCTCGTCGATCGCCGCGCGGGAACCGCGCCTCTCGCCATACGCCGCCAGCAAACGGGCCGGCGAAACTGCTGTGGAACGGCTGTCCGCCGGGCGAAAATGGGTGGTCTTGCGGCCGCCGGCGGTCTATGGCCCGGCGGATTTGGAGATTTTGCCGCTGTTCAAGGCCGCGGCCGCGGGCATCTGCCCCTACCCGGCAGCCGCCGGCGCCCGCCTGTCTCTCATCCATGTCCAGGACCTCGCGGCCGCTGTCGGCGCCCTGGCCGATGCCTCGGATTGGCCCAGGTCTCACTACGAGGTGGATGACGGGCATGCCTACTCATGGGATAATATTCTTAGTTGCCTCGCCGGCGCCCTGAGGCGCCCGGTCCACGGATTTCGCCTGCCGCAGCCGCTCCTCTATCCGATTGCCGGCGCCAGCCAGTTCCTGCAGCTGCTCAGCGGGGAAAGCCGGGTCCTTACGCTCGCAAAGATCCCGGAACTTTATCACCCGGACTGGGTGGCTCATGGACCCAAGCTTCAGATGGATACGGCCTATGTGCCGCGATGGAGCCTCGCGGACGGATTCTGCGATACCGTCGCCTGGTATCGGGCTCATTCACAAATCAAATAAGAGTCGCCACGTAAGCTATTGATTTAGGCCGTTTGTTACATTCCGTAACAAATTGTCATTTCACGCCACGGGGGAAATTGGCGACAACACCGTTGTAGCTTCGATGCGACTCGGAGCTGCGCTCTAAGGGGTTGCCGAAAAACAACTTATCGGATTTTACGCGTGGCCGCGATCGTGACTGAAGCCAAACCGTCTTTGACACTGGAAGCAATCGTGGCGGAAATCGCCGCGTCTTTGCTGCCGTTCAAGAAGACCGACGCCCCGCTGAGTGCCGATACGGACATTGCACGCGACCTCAATATGGACTCGCTGGCGGTCATGGATCTGCTGATGGAACTCGAGGACAAGTTCGACGTCTCGATCCCGCTGAACATGGTTCCCGAAATCGCAACGGTCGGGCAGCTGGCAAAGACCATTCATGAGTTGAAGGTGGGGGCGTAACGATGGGACTGCTCGATCGATTTCAGGGACTCCGCGAACTGCATAGCCAGGTCAAGGCCTGCGGCGCCGACCCGTTCGGCGTGAAGATGGATCGCGTCCTTTCCACCACCGAGGCCCTGATCGAAGGCCGCCACACCATCCTTTGCGGCACCAACAACTATCTCGGCCTGACCTTCGATGCCGATTGCGTCGCTGCCGCGCAGCAGGCGCTGGCAGATTACGGCACCGGCACGACCGGCTCGCGCATCGCCAACGGCTCCTACAACGGTCACCAGGCGCTGGAGAGCGATCTCGCCGATTTCTACGGCAAGCGGCATTGCATGGTGTTCACCACCGGCTACCAGGCGAACCTGGGGGCCATTTCGACCCTGGTCGGGCCGCGACGATTTCCTGATCATCGATGCCGACAGCCATGCCAGCATCTACGACGCCTGCAAGCTCGGCAGCGCCACGGTCATCCGCTTCAAGCACAACGACCCGGCAGATCTCGACAAGCGCCTGCTCGCGCATCGCCGATCAGCCCGGCAACAAGCTGATCGTGGTCGAAGGCATCTATTCGATGCTGGGCGACCATGCGCCGCTGAAAGAATTCGTCGCGGTCAAGAAGAAACACGGCGCCTATCTCCTGGTGGACGAGGCCCATTCGATGGGTGTCATGGGCAAGACCGGGCGCGGCGTGATCGAGCACGACGGTGTCGATGCCGATGTCGACTTCGTGACCGGTACATTCTCCAAGAGCATGGGCGCCATCGGCGGCTTCCTGGTGTCGGACATGGCGGATTTCGATCTGCTCCGCGTCGCCTGCCGTCCCTACATGTTCACGGCCTCGCTGCCGCCGTCGATCATCGCTTCGGTGCGTGCATCCCTGGCTCGTCTGCGCGCCCATCCGGAGATCATGGGGAAACTGTGGAGCAACGTCGACACGCTCTATGGCACGCTGCAGGCTGCCGGGTTCCGCCTCGGGAAGCAGAGGGGGCCGGTGGTTGCAGTTCACATCAACAATCCAGGCCTTGCCGGCCAGGCGTGGCACGATCTGCTGCAGGCCGGCGTCTATGTCAATTTGGCGCTGCCGCCGGCGACGCCGAGCGGCACCGCACTGCTGCGCTGCTCGGTTTGTGCGGCGCATTCGACAGAACAGCTGAAGCGGGTGGCTGAACTCCTGATCAATGTAGGACGTCAGCTCGGAATTCTTGAGGAACCGGCGCTGCGTGTAGCGGCCGCTGAATAGCTTCGGGTTTCGAGCATCACGGGGGAGGACCGGCCGGGAGAGATCCCGGCCGGTTCTTTTTTGGTCACCGGAAAGCACCGCGTCGATATAGCCGCCATGCCAGACATGGTGCCGATAACAGCGGGTGGCGCCGCTGCCAGTCGGTGACCGGAATGACGACTCCGGAGTGGCGGCGAACCTTCCACATCACATAGTCCACGCCGCCGTCGAAGGTGAATGCGGCCTTCGCCAACCGTGCATAGTTCAACAGCTTGCCGAGGCGCCGTCGACGCCGCCATTCCTGCTCGGCCTGTTCAGATGTGCAGGCGGGCGGCGGACTTTCGGCAACGACCGCCGCGGCAAGCTGCACATAGCGATCGCGATCCGCATCATAGATTTGCCTGGCCCGCTCACCGCTCTCGGCACGCAACTCGGCAGCATAGGTTTCCTTGAACGCGCGCACCCAAAGGGTCTCCGCGTCGGTCGTCCCCGCCAACAGCGGCCGGACGCGCCCCAGCATCGTCCGCACCGCCGCAGCACAAGCATCCACCACCCGCTCGGCCGTCGCAGGATCGCGCGACCATACGAGGCGCGCGGGCTGCGAAAACCTGGCCCAGATCGAGACATTCTCGGTTTCCTCGCCGCAACCCCGCACGAAATCCGTCAGCGAGATCACCACGTACTTGGCGCGCAGGCGGCCGCCGGGCCAATCCGTCTCGCAATAGAAGACATTCGGCGGCAGCAGCCGGTTCGCAATAGCCAGCCACGCATGCTCATAGGCAGCGCGGTAGTCATCGACCAGCAGATAGAAATCGAGGAGCGCGTCACCGAGGTCGCCGTCCGGCTGGCGGAGACAGGATCCATAGAACATCACCGCCACCGCACCTCCGGCGTGGCGCAGACGGATCGTTCGCGCCAGTTCGGCGGTCGCCGGGCTGACCGCCTGCCCGAGCTCGGCAGCGACAATCGATCTGACTGAATTCGTCCCTGCCATCGTCAGTAGCGATGAAACCGGACTTTGGGGCCAGCCGAAATGCCGACAGCCTGCCCGCCATCCGTCTCGAAGATCTCGCCGTCCATCACGATCGGGGTCTTCATCTCGATGTAAATGCGGTCTGCGCGTCGTCCGCGATACCCCGCCTCCGACATCCAGGGCGTCGGGCGACCACGCAGGATCGGCAGAACGGCGCGCGCAAATTTCTTCGGAGGATGGTCAATCGTCGTCAGCTTTATGGCTCCCCTGCCCTCGCCCCAAAACGGCATGACGCCTGGCAGCAGGGACTCCAGCGTAGTCCCCAGGATGATGAATAAATTCTGCTCCAAAGCGGCCTCATCATCGACAGCCAGGACAACCCTCTCGCCGCCGAAGCCGGACTTGGCGTTCGGGCCCTGCCACAGAACCCTAATGACGGACCAGGCAATACTTAGCTTGGCAGCCAAACCCTGTTGAGCGCCAAGCTTGTGGATGTCTCTTCGGCCCCGCAGGGTGCCCTGATAGAAGGCGATGGCCCCCATCAGAAACCCATGAATTGCCGGTCCATCGTCCCCCAGATCGAGCGATAGCACCGACCTTTCGATCAACTCGCCGGCCTCACCCGCCTCAACTCGTTCGACGAGTTGGCGCAAACCGATCGCCGGCAAGTCCCGCAAGCCCACGTCGCGCGCGATCACATTCGTCATTCCCGCGGACAGCAGGCTTAGCTTCGGCTGGCGCACAAACGGGCTGCCATTGATCAGCTGACTGACTGCCGCCTGGACCGTGCCGTCGCCGCCGCTGATTACCAGGTGCGAAACGTTGTTTTCCGCCATGTAGCGAAGACAATCGCTCAGTTCGGATATCTCCTGGAAACTGCGATGCAGTACTTGCGGGTGGCGCGCGAGCAAGGCGTAGAAGTCGCGCATCGAAACCTTGTTGCGCTTGCTTCGTGCATTGCTGATGACGCCGATGCGGATCATGGCTTGCCGGCAGCTATCGGTTGCGTCAGCCAGGAGACTGGATGCCGACCGCGCAGGCTTGCGACCCCGGCCTGCAGGATCCGCAAGCTATGGAACGTGAAGCTGGCGACCGTCCAGAGGGCGACAGCAATGAACCCCTTGGCTGGTTCGGCAAGAAATACGGCAATGCTCAGAATGAACAGATTGGGGTTGCGTCGGGCAGTGATCTCCCGGAACCATGAATTTACCGGCTGCCAAGTATGGATCTCAATCCGATACAGCCAGATGAACAAGCCCTCCTGGAGGCGTCCGGCTATATATCCGAGAATGACAATCCACAGCGCCACGAACTCAGCCGAGCCGACACCGGAAAGTTGCAATCCGTGGTACCAGGCAAAATACCAGAACGGCGGATGAATGAGATCGATGCCATGATCGAATACATTTCCAAGAGGTGTCGACGTCAACGTCACACGTGCCAGTTTGCCGTCAACGGTGTCCAGAAAGCACATCATCCAGGCGGCGCAGAGACCCCAACCGAATGCGCCGACCCAGAACAGCCACATCGCCAGCAGGACGAACAGCAGGCTGATGAAGGTTATGGTATTGGGCGAAATGCCGGTAAGGGCACAGAATCGGGTCACCTGCAGGGCCGGAATCGGCCAGACACGCTTGGTGACGAAATCGGTGACTCCCTTATAGGCCCCACCAAACATCCTCCGTTCGATCTCGGCGGGCGGTGTATCGGCCAGGGACAGCAGATAGGGGGCCGCACGTTTACGCAGGGCATGATTGTAGGCGCTCGCCAGCGACGTCGGATCGACCGGCTTGAGGCCGCCCGCGGCCAGGGCCAACTCGGTGATTTGGCCGGAAGCAAGTAGCGATTCGACGGCTGCGGCCGGCATCCCTGCAGTTATGTGGGCGGCGACCGGCAGAATCGCACCCGTGCCATCGGCGGTGGTAAGCAAGCAGCCTGGCTGGGCTATCAGCGCGCGAATTAACGATTCGTCATAGACATAATCCGCCCGTAACAGAACTAGGTGGCCCGTTGAGGCCTCGGCAGCGTCATTGGCCAAAGCCACGCCGGCGCGGCGCAGCGCCCGTTCAAGCCGTTCGCTGCCTGTCATGCCCCAGACTTTGGTGCCGTTGTGGCCGACAAGCCTTGCACAGGGCTGGGATGCCTGATCTCTATCCATGGATTTGGTTAACTAACCCTCTGATTACCAAGTGAGATAGCCTTATAGCGGCACCCGCGTCCACCCTATTTCCAGCTGCAAATTAGCTGAAAAAATCAATCCTTGACCCCGTGGCGGGATTCACGACATGAAACCGGGCGACTTTGGGAGCCTGGCTTGTCCTTCTTCACCTTAGCCCATCTGTCCGACCCGCATCTTGGGCCGCTGCCAGCGCCCGGATTCGGTGAACTTGCGGGGAAGCGGGTGACCGGCTTCCTGTCCTGGCGGCTGAAACGCGCGAAAATCCACCGGCCCGAGGTCCTGGCATTGCTGCTGGAGAGCCTGAAACGGCAGGCACCGAGCCACATCGTCATTACCGGGGATCTGGTCAATATCTCCCTGGCCGAAGAATTTGCCCAAGCCCGGGACTGGCTGAAAACGCTTGGCGGCCCGGAAACCGTAACTGTCATTCCGGGCAATCACGACACCTATGTCCCCATGGATTGGGAAAAATCGGTTGGCCTGTGGGCCGACTATATGACCGGTTGGCACAGCGACGAGGAAAAGACCAACCGTCCGGCACGGGATTTCTCGGATTTTCCGTTCGCACGGGTACTTGGCGATATTGCGTTGGTCGGGACGTCGACCGCCCTGCCAACGCTGCCATTCGCCGCCACAGGGCGCTTGGGGCAGGCCCAGTTGTCCCGGCTCGAGGACTGCCTGAACAGGCTCGGGAATGCCGGGAAATGCCGAGTGGTCCTAATCCATCATCCGCCTTTCGGCGGCGGTGCCTACCGCCGCAAATCGCTCACCGACAGTGCGGCCTTCCAGGGGGTCATCGCCCGGGCCGGCTGCGAACTCGTCCTGCATGGGCATACCCATGTATCGGGCCTCGCAAAACTGCCTACCCCATTCGGATTCGCCCCCGTCATTGGGATCTCCTCGGCATCCGCGCTGCCGAGCGGCCACAAGGATCCCGCGAGGTTCCACCTTTATCGCTTCGAAAAAGCCGGCCCGGGCTGGCGCCTTGCCGTGGACGTTCATGAGTTGACAGCCGATGCCAAGGGTTTTGCGCCGCAAGGCAGCATGGCATTGGCCTTGGGTTCGGTGCTATCCTCGGACCGGAGTGAGAATCCAATGGGACCTGAAATCATAGTTGCAGATCGATAACGCATGATGTCGGTTCGATTGATCGATCTGTACATCCTGAAGCGAGTCAGCATGCCTCTGCTGGCCGCTGTCGGCATCGGCATGGCCGCACTGCTGATGGAGCGGTTGATCCGGTTGCTCGACATGTTCGCGAACCGAGGCAGCCCAATTTCCATCATCCTGAAAATGCTCGGGAACCTGGTACCGCACTACCTCGGCATCGCGCTGCCTGCAGCTCTCTTCGTCGGAGTCCTGTACGCCAGCATGCGCCTTTCCAACGACAGCGAGTTGGATGCGATGCGTGCCAGCGGTATCTCGTTGCGGCGCCTGATGATGCCGATCATTGCGCTGGCAATAGTCCTCACCATTGTCAGCTCCTACATCCTGGGTTTCCTTCAGCCCTATACCCGTTTCGCCTACCGTGCGCTCGTTCATCTGGTGACCGAGACGCAATGGGATTCGGCGATCGAACGCGGCGCCTTCTTCAGCGGCTTCGGGGGCAAGACCATCCTGATCGGCGATATTTCCGAGGGTGGCCGCAAACTCGACCAGATTTTCGTAAAGGAACTCGACGACGCCGGGAGAAACATCATCATCACGGCAGAGCACGGGGATCTCAGCAAGGAATCCGATTTGTCCCTGGTCCTGACGTTGCGCGACGGCATTCGCACGGAGACGTCTCCGGCCGGCGACAAGACGCGGGCGCTGATATTCAAGGAACTCGCGTTGCCGCTTGAATCGGTTGCGCCCGAGCCGTTCCGGCGTCGCGGCGACAAGGAGTCGGAGCTGACCCTATCGGAACTGTTCCATTTCTACTTCAATACGCCTGCCTATCTCGATATCGATGACATCAAGGCCGAGATCAATGCTCGGCTGGTGAACTCCCTTTCGATCGTGTTCCTGCCGCTGCTTGCGATGCCGGTCGGCATATCCTCGCGGCGAACGTCGAAGAGCCTGAGGCTGCTGGTCGGCGTCGTTTTCCTGATCTTCTATTACGAAGTCCTCCAGTTCGGCGAGCAGATCGTCGGCGATGGCCTGTCCGGCGCGATGCTGGCGCTCTGGTTGCCGTTCCTCGTCTTTTCATCCGTGAGCGTATGGCTGTTCAACGCGTCCGACAGCAAGCCCGGCTACGATCCGCTGTCGCATATCTTCGATACGCTGGATGCGGGCCTCGGATTCCTTACGCGCCGACTTCTGAAACTGCGCTGGTGGCGGGCCGCATGACCACCTTCAGCCGCTATGTCCTTCGCACGTTCCTGTCGCAGTTGCTCCTTCTCCTGGTCGGCTTCGCCGCTCTGCTGCAGCTCTTCGATCTCCTGAGCAACAGCACCGAGGTCATGCAGCGCAGCAACGGGCATCTCTCCGGCCTGTTCATGTATACATTTCTGCGGATGCCCGAGATCGTCTCCTTCCTGGTCCCGTTCTGCGTCCTGATGGGCGTGCTGATGACCCTGGGCAAGTTGGAACGCGACAACGAGATCCTCGCCTACAAGGCTGCCGGCGCCCCGTACAATGCGGTGCTGATGGCATTTCTGCCTGCGGTCGGTATCGTCGCGGTCGCGCATTTTGCGCTGGTCGACCAGCTGGTTCCCTACAGCGTCAACAAGCTGCTGCAGAAGGACCTCTATATCGACAAGGCGGCCAAGGCCGACGACAACGCCGCGGTTTTCATCCAGGACGGCATGAACATCGTCGATGTCTCCGAAGTACATAAGGACGGCATGGTGCTGAATGGCGTGAATCTCTATACCCTCAACGAGCGTGGCAATCTGATCGCGCAGCGCAAGGTTGGCGAGGCCCGGTACGACGTCGACAAGCGCTTGTGGGTGTTGCACGATGTATGGGAAGCGGATGTGGTGCCGGACCAGGGCGCCAAGACCGTGCATCGCGATACTGAAATCCTGAACTCGCAGCTTACGCCAACGGAATTCTCGGATCTGATCGAGCGACCGCAGGCGATGACGCTCTACAAGATCTGGAGCTTCGTCTCGTCGAACAAGATCGGCGTGCGCCCGACCTATTTCTACGAGACCTGGCTGCAAAAGCGTATTTCATTGCCGGTCAGCTCGATCCTGATGATCCTGCTCGCGGCGCCGGTGGCCCACAGCCTGCATCGCCGCGAGCGTGGGTTGGCCATGGGCATCGCGATCGGCTTCGGACTGGGATTTCTCTACTTCATTACTGACGGGCTGGTCCTGTCGCTGGGCGAGACCGGAGCCATTCCGCCGTTCTTCGCGGCATGGCTACCGATCATGCTGTTCGCCAGCATCGGCGGTGCCTGGCTCATACGCCTCGAAGGCTACTGACCCATGATCCTCTGGATCGATGCTGCCGGCCCGCCGGGTCCGCTGGTGTTCGGCATGACTCTCATCGAGCGGCATCTGCAGGCTGTCCGGCACCAGAAGCTCGAGCTGTCGGAAATCATTGTCGATATCGGAGGTAACGGCGCGAGGCCCTCGTTCCGTCCGGATCGGCGCCTGACCTGCCCGATCCGGATTGTGCAGAGTTCCGGCAAAGTCGCCGATCGCGTGCGTGCCGCCGCCGCCGGCGGTGAACCGATCCTTGCGACCACCGCAGCCAGCCTCGCCGATGCCCGGCTCTATCGCTATCTTGCCGACCAGACGGGCAGCCGGCAGGCGGGCGATGGCGCCGCCGTTCTGGCGCGCATCGAACTCCCGGATGTCGCGCGGCTCGACGTCACGGCAGCCGATCTTGCTAAGACGGTCCGGCCCCTTCACGCCGTGACCCAGGAAGAGTTTCCGTCTTTCATCCGCAAGCTCCGCCGCGACCTCCCCTACTATGTCTTCGCGGTCACGGATGAGTCGAAGCGCCGCGAGGTCGAGAAATTCCTGTTCTGGTCGAACTACAAGGGCTCCACCGATTTCTTCACCAAGTACGTCTACCCGCCACTGGTCTGGCTGATGGTGCCGCCACTTGCGCGGGCGCGAATCCACCCCAATTGGGTGACGCTGGTGAGCATCGCCTTGACCCTGCTGGTCATTCCGCTATGTGCCACGGGACACTTCTGGTGGGGACTTGCCTGCGCCTATGGCATGAGCGTCCTCGATTCCGTCGACGGCAAACTGGCGCGGCTCACCTTCACGGATTCCTGGCTCGGCAACATTCTCGACCATGGTCTCGATCTGGTGCATCCACCTTTCTGGTACATGGCCTGGGCCTGGGGCCTGTGCGGCGGCGATACCGCTGCACCTGTCTGGATTGCCTCACTCTGGATGCTGGCGCTCTATGTAATGGATCGTCTGATCCTGAAGGTCTATCCCGGACGCTTCAACAAAGGACTTCATACCCACGCGCCGATCGATGCAATGATGCGCACGTTCATTTCGCGGAGAAACATAAATCTCCCATTATTTACAATTGGATACGCCGCCGGACTGGGAATCCAGACGATCTACCTGATCGTTGTCTGGCAGGCGTTGACTTGCCTTTATCACGGCCTGCGTACGGCCTGGATCCTCTGGGTGGAGAAGGCAGGTTCCGTCACCCAGAGATAGATATGCTTTTCCCAGATACTTGCCCTAATGATTTGATTCAACTAGGTTACCTGACCTTTTCTGTGCCGACTTGCAGGGCAGGACGATGATTGGTTTTTGGCAAAATCGGACGCATAATTTATCGAAAATGTCGCTGGCCGATCTCGTCGTTGCCTTCGTCACCTATCCTGCGACGCTGGTCTATCTGACGCTCTCTGCAATAGGCTTTTATCTCGTTGCCTTATGGTATCAGGCGCCGGCCCCGCTCATTGTCGCAATCATCCTGACGGGGCTGGTCTATCCGCTCGTCTGGTATGTCCTCCATCCCTGGGTCCTGCGTGGCCAATACCTCTACCGCTCGCGGCTTACAGCCAAGCTTTGGAAGCGGATCCACTTTGACCACCGCCAGGACCCGCACAATCTGTCCGTGCTGTTCGGTGCGCTCCATACCACCTTGCCAGCCATCGCCGCCGTGACTTTGCCGGTCGGGTATGCCGTCGGCGGCAGGACCGGCGCGGCCATGGCTTTCAGCGCCGGATTGCTGGTCATCTGCTTCTACGAGTTCTCGCATTGCGTCCAACATCTCAACACCACGCCGAAATTCGCCTTCATGCGGCGCATCAAGCGGTTGCATCTTGCGCATCATTTCCATAACGAGCGGGGGAATTTCGGCATCACCAACTTCGCCTTCGATCGCCCGTTAGGGACCTACTACGCCAATGTGCGGGCGGTGCCGAAAAGCCCCACGGTCTTCAATATCGGCTATACTGGAGCGATGGTGGCGAAGCATCCCTGGGTCAGCGAGTTGCCGAATTTCACGCGCGGCGACGGCAATCCGCGGCGCTTTCGCAACGACGCCGCCGCGCCAGGCACGGCCGCCTTCAGCGGCCAATAGAAAGATCCAATGCCCTCAGCAATCTCCGTCACCCCGGTCGCGGGAAAGGCCGATCTCAGGGCCTTCATCGAATTGCCCAAGCGCCTCTATGGCGGACGGCCGGGTTACGTGCCCCCGCTCGACATGGAACGCGCCGAGGCCCTGAGCCCGAAGACCAACCCGTATTTCGCCCATGCCGAGGTGCAGCTCTTCCTGGCGCGCCGCGACGGAAAGCCGGTCGGCCGGATTTCGGCCCAGGTCTGTGCTTTGCACCAGCAGCGCTACAATGACCGGACCGGGCATTTCGGGTTCATCGACGCCGAAGACGATCCCGAGGTCTTCGCCGCTTTGGCTGCTGCGGCGGAAAGCTGGCTGAAATCCAGGGGCATGACCCGCGCCGTCGGCCCGCTGAGCTTTTCGACCAACGAGGAGAGCGGTCTGCTGATCGCCGGCGACGATGCCTTGCCGATGCTGATGATGCCCTACCACCTGCCCTATGCCGGATGGCGGCTTGATGCGCTCGGCTATCGAAAGGCGAAGGATCTGGTCGCCTACGATCTCGGCAAGGACGACTACAAGCCGGTCGGCTCGACCCGCATGCTGGACAAGCTCAGGGCCGACGGCACGATCGTGCTGCGCAATCTCGACATGAAGAATTACCAGCGCGACCTCAACCTGATCCTCGACATCTTCAACGATGCCTGGGCAGAGAATTGGGGCATGGTCCCCTTCACCGCGGCCGAGATCGCGGCGGCGGCGAAGGGCCTGAAGCCGCTGATCGATCCCAAATTGGTGGTTATCGCCGAGGTGAAAGGCGAGGCTGCGGGCATGCTGGTTTGTGTGCCGAACCTGCTCGAAGTGATCCGCGACCTGAACGGCAAGCTCCTGCCGTTCGGGCTCTTCAAGCTGATCTGGAGATTGAAGACCAAGAGCGTCAAATCCAGCCGCATCCCGCTGATGGGGATCCGGCGCAAGCATCACGGCACTGTCCTCGGCGCTGCCCTGCTGCCGCTGATGTTCAATCAGATTAAGGAGCCGTTCCTGGCTCGCGGCCTCGAGCGTCTGGAGATGTCATGGATTCTCGAGGACAACCTGCCGATGCGGAGAGTCATCGAGGGTGTCGGCGGCAAGGTTTACAAGACCTATCGGATCTACGAGAAGGCGATCGCTTGACCGGGCAGTGCAACGCCCTGATCCTCGCCGGCAGCCGTGGCCAACATGATCCCATCGCGATCCTGGCGGGCGTGAGCCACAAGGCCATGGCTCCCATCGCCGGGCGAAGCATGCTGGCATGGGTCATCGATGCCCTGCGATCCAGTGGGCAAGTCGGCCGCCTGTTCATCTGCATCGACGATGCGCGGTTGCTGGATGCGGAGGTCGAACTGCGGGACCTGCGGCAAGCCCTTCACCTTACAATCATTCCACCGGGCGCCAGCCCGGCCGCCAGCCTGGCGTTGGCGCTCGAGTATACGGGAACAGATCTGCCACTGCTCGTCACCACCGCCGATCATCCTTTGCTGACTGACCGAATGGTGGCATATTTCCTGCTGCACGCACCGGAAGGCTGCGATCTTGCCGTTGGCCTGACCGATTCGACGACCATTCAGAACGCCTATCCCGACAACAAGCGGACCTACTACCGGCTGGGGGGAAGGGGGTACAGCGGCTGCAATCTGTTTCTCGCACGAAACGGCAAGGTGCGGCAGGTCGCTGACTACTGGCGTCGCATGGAGGGACGCAGGAAAAACCCCCTTGCGATCGCCGGCGCGATCGGGTTCTTCGCGCTGGTTCGCTTCGCCCTGGGCTGGCTGAGCCTCGACGGCGCCTTCGCCCATATATCTGGGCTGACCGGCGCCAAAATCAATCCGGTCATCATGCCATTTGCCGAGGCCGCGATCGACGTCGACAAGCCTGCCGACTACGAACTTGCCAGCGCCATATTGAAGCGGCGCCAGCAGACGTCCTAGAAGTCTGCGACGAGGGCAGAAACGCGCTCGAGATCGGCCGGAAAATCCACTTCGCCCCACCGCAATCCCTCGATCGAGCAGGTCTCCACCTGGTGCTTCTGGGCGATCTGACCGATTGCCCGGAGATACCACCATTTCAACCCTTCCGGGGTATGCATGATCGCATCGAGCGTATCGGTGAACAGCTTCGGGCCGCCACCGCGGAACAGCAGCATGCCGATGGACTCGCCATGGGTATGCTCGGGCGTCAAGGTCTTGCCGATATCGAGCAGGCGCGTACCTTTCAGCTGAACCTTCATGTCGTCGGAATCGTAGCCGTCCTTCTTGTCGATCGTGACGGTGATCGGTGCCATCGGGCTCGCCATGAGGCGTTTGAAGCAATCCGGTTCGATCACCGTGTCGCCATTCAGGATGACGAAGTCGCGATCCATCTCGTGCCGGGCTAGCCAGCAACTGGCGAGATTGTCCGCGAGCTTATAGAAGGGATTGAAGATGGTCCTGATCTTCAGTTTTGGTCCCTCGAGCTTCCGCAAGAGGTCGACGACATCCTGGGCATGATAGCCGACGACGACGGCGATATCGTCAACGCCACCTTGCGTGAGAGCCCAAATCTGCCACTCGATCAGGGTTCGAGGTCCCAAGGGCAACAGGCATTTAGGACGGCCCTCGGTAAGTGGCAGGAGGCGTGAGCCTTGCCCGGCGCTGAGGATAACGGCTCTCATGGAGGCTCCGGAGAATCTAGGGACTTTCGCGGTTTTGCGGCCGGAGGATCGGGAATTACCCCCGCCCTGTCAACCCCGAAGGCAGGCCCGCGGCAATTGGTGGGCCCGGCAGAAACCGGCATGATTTCAGCAACTTGCAGCACGAACCCAGGTTCATTAAAGATGTTTGCAGGCGGTCGGTGGGTTTGCTATAAGCTGCGCCGTCAGGCATGCCCTGATCCCCGATAGCTCAGCTGGTAGAGCGTCGGACTGTTAATCCGCAGGTCGTTGGTTCGAGTCCAACTCGGGGAGCCAGTTTCGAGACAGGGGCTGAAGCCATAGGCTTCGGCCCCTTTTTGCTATGCAGACCCCATTACGCTCAGGCCGTATCATGCCCCGCTCGCTCTTTGCCTTCATCTGGCAGATCAGCCGCCGACAGCAGATTCTGCTTTGCTTGCTGACCGTCGTGGTATCCCTGCTCACAATGGTGCCCCTCGAACTTCAGCGGCGGATCGTCGACGACGCGATCCATGCCGCGAATCCGGGCTATCTCGTGATGCTCAGCCTGATCTACCTCGGCGTGCTGCTTCTGCAGGGCGGATTGAAGTATGGCCTGAATGTCTATCGCGGCACGCTGGTTGAGAAGGTGACCAGGTTCCTGCGGCAGACAATCTACCAAGGGACGCAAGCTGCGACTCCGTTAGGTGCGCCTGCCGCCGCACCCGTTTCCGTTCAGAAGGGCGCCGTGGTTTCCATGGTGGCAACGGAAGCAGAAGAGCTCGCCGGTTTCGTCGGCGACAGCCTTTCATTTCCGCTGATGCAAGGTGGCACTGCCCTTTCAGCCATGGGCTATCTGTTCTGGATCGAGCCTAGAATTGCTGCCTTTGCCGCCCTGCTCTATCTGCCACAGCTTCTGGTGGTTCCGTACGGCCAGCGCAAGATCAATCGATGGGCCGCAGCCCATGCCAGGCTGTTGAGAAAAATGGGCGACGCGATCGTCCAGACCGGCGCCGACCGCGCAGGAAAGCCGAAATACCAGCGCCGCTTCCTGAAGCTCATGGATGGCGCCTTTAGAACCCGGGTCAATATCTATCGGGTGAAGTTCTTCCTGACCTTCTTTGGGAACTTCCTGGACGCCGCGGCGCCGCTCATCGTGCTGTCGATTGGCGGCTGGCTGGTCATTCAGGGCCGCGTCGAGGTCAGCACCCTGGTGGTCTTCATCACCGGTTTCCAGAAGGTCGCGGATCCATGGGATCAGCTCCTGACCTTCTATCGAACCGCATCGAATGCCAGCGTCAAGTACCACCTCATCGCGGACGCAGTGCCTTCCGGGGTTGCTAGGCCCGTCTGAGCGGATACAAGAACTGCGGCAGGTATCCTTTGGGTACCGGATGGCCGCCGACGCCATAGCCACCTGGCCATTTTTCCGGCAGGTAGAGCGTGCCGAAGATCCGATCGAGGATTGGGAAGTGCACGGCAAAATTCACGTCGACCGCTTCCGCCTCGATGCCATGGTGCCAATGGTGAAACTGCGGCGTCGCAATCACCTGCTTCAGCCAGCCGAAGTCAAAGCGCACATTTGCATGGATGAAAGTCGAGTGCAGGAACACATAAAGAATGTAGGCCTTCAGTGCCGCTTCCTCGAAGCCCAGCACGTACATTGGAATCACTGTGAAGCCGCGCAGGCAAACAATCTCGATCACATGCATCCGTGACCCGGCCAGCCAGTCCATGGTTTCGGCAGAATGATGCACCGCGTGGAACCGCCAGAGGAAGGGTATCTGGTGGAACAGCCTATGGACCCAATACTGCACGACGTCGGTCAGAAACATGATTTCAAGAAACTGCAGCCAGATTGGCTGTCCGGCCATGATTGCCCGGATCGACGTCCATTCGGTATGTACGACGATGGTCATCGCCGGCTTCAGCGACAGGTAGGTCAACGATTGAACAAGCAGGCTGTTGACCAGGAAGTAGAAAAGATCGGCCCGCCAATCCTGGCGAAAAATGGACTGGTCCGGGAGTCTCGCGAAGAACCGCTCCAACGGGATGAAGATGATGCCGAGAAAAGCCAGATTGAGCAGGAACCAGTCGAGTCCGAAGTAGATTCCGGTCGCCAGCGCTCCAGTGCTTTCCGCCTGCGATCCGCCAAGCAGGGTGGCAACCAATACTCCGGTGATCGCGGCAAATCCCATGATCTTCTGCCGGCGCAAGGCGAGATTGAGCACCGCCAGACCGAAGCCCAGGATGAGATCGACATGCAGCAGGACTCTGATGAGCGGCACGTCGTATTGGCCGCGGACCATCTCGGTCGTGAGTACCTGCGGGAAGCGCAGGCAGAGAACGCCGATCAGCCCCGCCATGGCAAGGAATAAGGCTAGAACGCCGCTGATCCAGCCGCTCCCGAATCGCCGGTCTGCCTTCTCTGCCTGCAAATCTGCACGCAGGCTCTCGCGCAGTTTCCCCATCTGCTCCCTCCCCTGAAGCGGCGGGAATAGAGTAGTGCATCCGGGGAAGGAATTGAAGCCGGCAAAGCTTTACGCCGGGGTGAACGGTACCACGTCGATCATTCCGCGCCGTTCGGTGACCAGCAGTTGATTTGGCGGCACCTCATTCCAATGCCTGCCGTCTTCCTCGTCCAGGGGCTCGGATACCACCAGCAGATGGTCCTCGTGGTGGGCCCAATACAGGCTGGGCGGCATTTCGTCGGTCGAATAGCGGATGGCGTAGATCCGATGCCCGTCGCTCAGCACGGCCGTCAGCCGGAACGGCTGGGCAATACCCAGGTCGCGATTGACCGCATTGATTCGGCCGACACTTCGCTCCAGGGCTCTCATCGGATCAGTCTCCAGCCCCTCGCTGAACAGCATGTAGAACAGAAGTTCGCTGTCGGTCGTACCCTGCCGGCAGGCGTAGAAGGAATCGTCGATCATGCCTTCCAGCTTGCGGCGTGTCTTGTCATACCCACCGATCTGCCCATTGTGCATGAACAGCCATTTGCCGTGACTGAACGGGTGGCAGTTGGAGCGCGAAGTTGCCGTACCGGTCGATGCACGGACATGGGCAAGAAACAGGCTCGATCGAATTTGGTGTGAGAGACTCTTCAAATTGGCATCATTCCACGCCGGTAGAATGTCGCGATAGACGCCCGGCGTTCCACGCTCGCCATACCAGCCGACACCAAACCCGTCGCCGTTGGTCGTGACGTGCGAATGGCTGGCATGAAGGCTTTGATTGATCAGCGAGTTCCTGGGCTCGAACAGAACCTTGTCCAGATAGATCGGTTCGCCGCAATAGGTCAGCCATCGACACATGGTCAGACTCCACTCCTGTCGTGGTGCACTTGCGTCAGCACCTTGTCCCAGCTGCCGTGCTCGATGAAATCGCGAATCATGCTTTCCCAAGGCGCGACATCGAATCCGTTCTGCCTTAGCCAGTCGTCGCTGAAATAGCTGCCGGCATAGCGTCGGCCACTGTCGCAGATCAGTGTGATGATCGACCCCTTGCGTCCCCCGTCCCGCATCTCGGCAGCCAGCTGCAATACACCCATAAGGTTCGTCCCGGTGGAGCCGCCGACCCGGCGTCCGATCAAGGCGGAGAGCACCCGCATGGCAGCGAAACTCGCCACGTCGGATACCTTGATCATCCTGTCGACCAGGTCCGGCATGAAGGACGGCTCGACGCGCGGACGCCCGATCCCTTCGATCCGCGATCCGCCGGCACTGACAGGATTAGGATCGCGGGATCTGAAGAAATCAAAGAACACCGAGCGCTCCGGGTCGACGACACAGAGTTTGGTGTCGAAGCGGCGGTAGCGGATGAACCGCCCGATCGTTGCCGAAGTGCCGCCGGTACCAGCGCCGCACACGACCCAGCAGGGTTCGGCATATTTCTCGCGCGACATCTGCTGGAACATGGCCTCGGCGATGTTGTTGTTGCCACGCCAGTCCGTCGCACGCTCGGCGTAGGTGAATTGGTCGAGATAATGGCCGCCGCTGCGCTGGGCCAGCAGCCGGCTCTCCTCGTAAACTGCACCCGCATCGTCAACCAGATGACACTCGCCGCCGTAGAACTGGATCTGCGCGATCTTTTCCGGCGATGTCGAGCGCGGCATGACGGCGACGAATTTCAAGCCCAGCAGCCGCGCGAAGTAGGCCTCCGAGATCGCCGTCGAGCCGGAGGAAGCATCGACCATCGTGCCGCCTTCCCGCACCCATCCATTGCAAAGCCCGTACAGGAACAGCGATCGGGCGAGGCGATGCTTCAGGCTGCCGGTCGGATGCGTCGATTCATCCTTCAGGTAGACCGGAATGCCTGGCAGGCCCGGCAAATCCAGCCGTTCGAGATGGGTATCTGCAGAACGCATGAAGTCAGCCTCGATCTTGAGGATCGCTTCCTGCGCCCATTCCCTGTTGGGCATGGCCTGGTCCCGTAAGTTATTGCAATTCTTCAATAGCAATACCGGGTGCCATGCTAACCCTCAAGAAATTAACAAATTTTCAATGTGATTTGATCATTTCTTTGAATTGGCCGCGAAATTGCAGGGATTCTCCGGTCACCAGGAACTCTTGGAGCTGGAAATGGATCGATTGCTGGGTTGGATCGCTGCCATCGGGATCGGGCTGCCCCTTGCCGGGTGCTCGTCAAGCGAGATGATGAGCCGTCCCGATATCGTCATGAAGATTGCCCCGGTAACCCGCACTGCGACCGCCTGCGTCGCCAACGGCCTCAGCCGCGAGTTTCAGGATACCATTCCGGCCATTGAAACCGTGTCCGGCGTGGACCAGATTTCGGTCACCGCCCCGCGCGGCGGACTGCTGGCCTTCGTGACCGTAGAGCCAGGGCCCGGCGGCGGGTCCCTGGTCAAATTCTACAATGGCGACCTCTATTGGCCCCAAACCCAGGTCAGCGGGGTGTTCCCGGATGTCGCCCGCGACAACTGGCATCGCGCCGAGAAGGCGATTTCGGATTGCGCCAAGGCGGCCTGATCAGAGGTCCAGTGCCGTGCCGATTTCGGCAAACATCCATTGCAGGAAGGCCTGCACGACACCGGTTCCGACGCGATCCGGGTTGCAGACCACGTAGTAGGCACCGGGACCGACAAACCGCATCTCGAAGGGCTTGACCAGCCGACCGGCGGCAATATCTCCCGCATCCAGCACATCGTCGCACAGAGCCAGACCGAGCCCCATTTCCGCGGCGTCGATCGCGTGGCTGGCGCTGGCAAAACGCATACCGCGCGCGGTCTGGACGCTGGCCGCTCCGGCGGCCGCCAGCCATTGCGACCAGCCGAGGCCGTCATCGTCGTGGAGAAGCGTGAACCGTGTCAGATCGCGTGGATGTCGGGGCGCGCCTGCAGCACCGCTCAGCAGCTTAGGACTACAGACCGGGAAGAATTCCACCCGGCTCAGCAGCCGCACCCAGCGATGTTCCCAATGGCCGCTGCCATACTCGATCACCACGTCGAAATCCGCAGGCAGGCTGGCGGGGAATGGCCGGACTTCACGCAGGACCGGGGAGATCGCCGGATAGGCGGCAGTGAACGCGCCGAGATGCCTGACCAACCAGCGCGCCGCGAAGGCCGGCGGCGCGTAGACCGTGATCGGGCCTTCCAATTTCGGCATGGTGAGCTGCCCGACCCGCACGGCGATGCCATCCAGCGCCTGTTCGACCGCCGGCAGCAGGAATTGGCCCTGCTCGGTCAGCCGCAACCGCATACGCGTGAGGAAGAACAGCGGAAAGCCGAAATAGGCCTCCAGGGCCTTGATCTGATGGCTTACCGCGCTGGGCGTTACGCCCAGTTCCTCGGCCGCGCGGCGCACATGGCAATGCCGGGCCACGGCCTCGAAGACCCGGATCTGGTTGAGCGGCGGCAGGCGTCGGGCCATATCGACCAGAAGCTGAGAAAAACTGAACAACTATGCTGTATTTTCCCCAGTACTTGTCAATGAAATTTCGCGCTACGGTGATCCATCCAACATCCGCAGGGAGAGACCGCCATGGGCGAGGGGACGACCGGCCAGGAGACAACGACCTGGGGTGCGAATTCGGAATACGGCACGCTGCGCGACGTCCTGCTGTGCTCGCCGGAGAACTTCAAATGGCTGCCGACAAGTTCGATCTCCAAGGCAACCCTGCGCAGCGGCGCCAGGTTCGACCATCAGCTCGCCATGCGCCAGCATCGCGAGATGACCCAGGCCTATGAGGAAGCCGGCGCCAGGGTGCATCTGCTGGAGCCGGACCCCGCCCTGCCCTACCAGGTCTATGCGCGGGATTCGTCCTTCATGACGCCCTACGGCGCGGTGGTCACGCAGATGCATCAATGGTGGCGCCGCGGTGAATATGCGCCGGTGATCGACTTCTACCGGAAGAATGCCATTCCGATCTTCAAGATGATCACCGCTTCGGCCTTCGAGGGCGGCGATTTCGACGTCATCGAGCCGGGATCGGTGCTGATCGGATTCTGCGGCGAGCGCACGCAGGAGCCGGCCGCCCAGCAGGTGCGCGCCTGGATGGAGGCCAAGGGCTGGGAAGTGAAGCTGGCGCCGATCGCCGAGCACTACGTGCACATCGATCTCATGGTCTGCATGCTGGCGCCCAAGCTCGCCGCGGTCTGCATCGACACCACCGACGACTGGATCCTGGACTGGCTGCGGTCGAAGAAGATCGAGATGATCGAGGTGGACTACCGCGACACCATGGCGCTCGGCTGCAACGTGGTGGCACTCGGCGACGGCAAGGTGCTCTCCACGGCGCAGAGCAAGACGCTGAACGCCAAGCTGCGGGCCCACGGCTTCACCGTCTACGACCCGGACATGACGATGTTCACCATGGGCGGCGGCGGCGTCCACTGCATGTGCCAGTCGCTCCGGCGCGACCCGGTCTAGACGGACGCCAAACCGTCACAAATCTGCGACTGCGGCGCAACCGAATCGCATGACACTCCGGTGTCATGTTCAGCACCGCAGCGCTCGACAACGCCGAGATCGATCTCACCTATGCCAGCCGCTGCGACCGGCTGGCATCCTGGGCATTCATCCAGGTCGTCGAGCGGCTGACCGGGCAGATCCGGCTGAAGCGGCTCTACGAGACCTATCAGTCGGAGCTGCGCGGCACGGTCGATTTCTGGGAGGCCGCCATGCGGCTGCTCAATCTCTCGATCAGCTACGACGCCGCCAGTCTCGACGCCCTGCCCGCGACCGGGCCGCTGATCATCATCGCCAATCATCCCTTCGGCCTGATCGACGGCCTGCTTGTCGGGCATCTGGCAAAACGGGTGCGCGGCGACTTCAAGGTCCTGACCAATGCCCGCCTCTATCCGCCGGATGCCGAGGTCCAGCAGTTCATCCTGCCGATCGACTTCGATCCGACCGCGACCGCGCGTGCGACCAATCTCGCCACCCGGGCCACGGCGCGGGCACATCTCAAGGCCGGCGGCTGCCTGATCGTCTTTCCGGCGGGCGGCGTCGCCACGACGCCCACGCCCTTCGCCCGTGCCGCGGTCGACCTGGACTGGAAGCCGTTCACCGCCCGGCTGATCCACGAGGCCAGGGCCAGTGTCGCGCCGATCTACTTCCACGGCCAGAACAGCCGCCTGTTCCAGATCGCCAGCCATATCAGCATGACGACGCGCATGGCGTTGCTGCTCCACGAGGTCGCCAACAAGATCGGCTGCAGCTTCAGGGCCTCGATCGGCGGCGTCATTCCATACGAGGATCTCCGGCCCATGCGCGACACCCGCGCCCTGAGTTTATTCCTGCGTGAATGCACCCACGCGCTGGCGGGACCGCCGAGGCCGGCTCCCTAGGCCGGCAACAGCGTCCATCGGCGGGAATGGGCTGGGCGCTCGGCGCTTTATTCCAGCGAAATTTCGCCCCGAACCCCTTCGAAATGAGTGCCAATCGCACCGCCTGCGGTCATACTGGCGCGGCCTTACGTCACGACAGCTTCCTGACAGATATCTGACAAGACGCCAAGATCGAGGAAGAGATGCGGCCGGAAGGCGACCGCTGCACGGCAGCCGGCCACGGAACTGGGTCACCCATTGGAGACAGGCGGATGCCGATCGATATCCAGCAGCTCATCGCCGACCGTTCGCGGGAGAAGTACGATCTCTATGATCGGCACCTCAATTCCCAGATGATCCGCGTCCTGCGGACGATCGGCTTTGACCGCCATTATGTCCGCGGCCTCGGCGCCCATCTGTTCGACCAGGATGGCCAGCGCTATCTCGACCTGCTGAGCGGATTCGGTGTCTTCGCCGTGGGCCGCAACCACCCGACGGTGATCGGCGCGCTGCAGCAGGTCCTGCAGGCGGAGCTGCCGAACCTGGTGCAGATGGATGTCTCGCTGCTGAGCGGCCTGCTGGCGGAACGGCTGCTGCCGCACCTCGCCGGGATGGACAAGATGTTCTTCTGCAATTCCGGCGCCGAGGCGGTCGAGGCGGCGATGAAATTCGCCCGCGCCGCCACCGGGCGCAAGCGCATCCTGTTCTGCGATCACGCGTTTCACGGCCTGACCTACGGTGCGCTGTCATTGAACGGCGACGACAATTTCCGCAACGGCTTCGAGCCGCTCCTGCCCGACTGCCAGGCCGTCGCCTTCAACGACCTGGCGCAGCTGGAGGCGGCCCTGGCCGGCGGCGACGTGGCCGCCTTCGTGGTCGAGCCGATCCAGGGCAAGGGCGTCAACATCCCCGATGACGACTATCTGCCCGAAGCCGCCCGGCTCTGCCGGAAGCACGGTGCCCTCTTCGTCGCCGACGAGATCCAGACCGGCCTTGGCCGGACCGGACGCTTTCTCGCCCTCGACCATTGGGGGGTCGAGGCGGACATGGTGCTTCTGGCCAAGGCCTTGTCGGGCGGCTTCGTACCGGTCGGTGCCGTCGCCATGCGCAAGCCGATCTTCAACAAGATCTTCGACCGCATGGATCGCGCCGTCGTGCACGGATCGACCTTCGCCAAGACCGATATCGCCATGGCCGCCGGCCTGGCGACGCTGCAGGTGCTGGAGGACGAGAACCTCATCGCCAATGCGGCAAGCACCGGCGAAGCCATCCGGCTGGACCTGGCCGCGATGGTCGGGCGCCACGAATTCGTCAAGTCCGTGCGCGGCAAGGGCATGATGATCGCCATCGAATTCGGCCCGCCGAAGAGCCTGTCCCTGAAGGCCGCCTGGGCCCTTCTGGAACAGGCGCGCAAGGGCCTGTTCTGCCAGCTCATCACCATCCCGCTCCTGAAACAGCACCGGATCGTCTCGCAGGTCGCCGGCTACGGCATGAACGTCATCAAGCTGATCCCGCCTCTGACCCTGACCCAGGACGACCGGATCTGGATCAGGGACGGATTCGAGCAGGTCGTCGCCGACAGCCACCGGGTCCCCGGGGCGATCTGGGACCTCGGCCGCACCCTTGCCAGCCACAGCCTGAAGGGGCGCAGCAGTGCCGCCTGAAGGGCTTGCGGCGCGCGACGTCCTTCCGGCTTTCACCTCGACCGACGCCTCCGTTCTGGCCGGCCTGCCGTTTCTTGCGATGGCATCGACGACTGGTGCCGGAACGCGGCTGGCCAGGGCTCGCCCGGACGCTCAGCCCGCTGGCTATCGCCGACCTCGCGCCATCGCCGAAGACCGCCGCGACGCTGATCCGCCGGACCCTCGGGCCGCACCAGCCAGAGCTCACCGGTCACGATGTCCTGCGGGGAATGGCTTCCGAAGGCATCCTCACCTTCCTTCAGGTCCTGCGCAGCTATCCACGCGGGCGCTGGACCCCGGAAGTTCGTGCCAGGAATTTTGATCACGTCGATGCGGGGTTGGCGCGGGGCCGCGGCGTCGTCCTCTGGGTGGCCCATGGCTTCCACGGCCACCTGTCGGCCAAGATCGCGTTCCGCAAGGCCGGCCTGCAGGTGACCCATCTGAGCCATCCCAGCCACGGCTTTTCGGCCTCCCGCTTCGGCATCCGCTACCTCAACCGACTGCAGACCGCGGTGGAAGACCCCTTCATCGCCGAGCGGGTCCAGCTGCCCATCGGCGGACAGAACGCGGCGCTCAACGTCCTTGCCCGCCGCCTGCGCGCCAACGGCGTCGTCAGCATTACCGGGCAGCGCGGTACCGGCCGCACCGTCGCGGCACCGTTCCTGGCGGGTGAAATCCGTCTGGCGCCCGGCGCCCCGGCAATGGCCCAGATGACCGGCGCCGCCCTCCTGCCCGTCTTCGCCTTCCGCGGCGATGACAATGTGGTCGACGTGGTTGTCGAACCGGCGATCGAGATCCAGGCGGACCGGCCACGCGATGCGGCCATCGAGGCCGCGGTTCGCAGCTATGCCGGCCTGCTCGAGGCCTACGTCCTGCGCTACCCGAAGCAATGGCTTGGCTGGGTCCAGCTCTAAATCAGGCCGGGAAATTCCTCGATGGCGGCACATTTGTCGACCCGCACGCCATCGCTCGACAGCGGCCAAATGCCGCCGGCAATCGTGATCGGCGCGCCGGTCTGCCGCGAGCGCCCGCTGATGGTCACGTAGACCGGCCTGCGGTCGAAGACGGCGCTTCGATAGAAACCGGCAATGAGCTCGACTTCTTCATCCGAGGTGTTGTGCAGGTCCTCCAGGTATTTCCCGGTCAGTTCCTCGTCATAATACGAAACCATGGTGCCGCAGAGCCGATAGCGGATCCGGAACGGATCGAATTCAACGTCCACCATCACCAGGAAAGGCAGGAGCGGCTTGATCTCCGCGGGATCGATATCCTCGCGACGCGGGAACCGCCCGTTGCGGGTCTTCGAGCGCCAGTATGCGTCGAACCGGCGTACGCGCGGCGAGGTCACCTGTTCGATCGCCAGTTCCGTGCCGCTGAGCAGAATGACCAATGGGCATCTCCGATCGACACCGTCGACTGCCGTCGACAGCCTTCGATACTAGTCGATGGTTTCGCCGCCGTCGACAACATGGATCGACCCGGTGACGAAGCTCGCCAGATCGGACGCCAGGTAGAGAACGGGTCCGGCGATCTCGCGGACATGCGCAATGCGCCTCTGGATGCAGGCGCCGCTCATCAGGGCATATCCCGCCTCGACGCTGTCCGCGATTGAAACCGCCACCCCGCGCAGCATGTCGGTGTCGACGCCACCGGGGCATATCGCGTTGACGCGAATGTCGGGCGCGAATTCGATCGCATGGCTCCGCGTCATGTTGATGACGCCGGCCTTCGATGCGCAGTAGATCGAGTTCTCGGCGAGACCGACCAGGCCGAGTACCGAGGCGAGGTTGACGATGCAGCCCTTGGAGCTGCGAAGCGCCGGCAGGGCGAATTTGGTGACGAAGAACATGCCCTTCAGGTTGGTGTTGATCGTTGCATCCCAATCCTCTTCCTCCGCGAGCTCGACCGTTGCAACCCGCGTCACGCCCGCGTTGTTGACCAGAACATCCAGCCCGCCCAGCCCGGCAACGGCGGCGGCGACGGCGCTGCGGCAGCCCGCGACGCTGTTCAGCGCTCCGGGCGCTGCCAGCAGCCGGTCGCCCGCGCCGATCTCCGCGATTGCCGTCTTGACGCCGGCTTCGGTGCTACCGTTCAGGGCGACGCGCGCGCCATTCTCCAGAAACGCCTCGACGATACCGCGGCCTATCCCCCGTGTCCCGCCGGTGACGAGAACGCGCTTGCCGGTGAAGTCCAGATGCATGTCGCCTGATCCCCCCGCGGACGCCCGCCGCCATCAGAAACCAGGACGGCACGGCCGAACAAGCCAATTCGGCGCCATGCGCCGAAGGCGGACACAACCGATGCGCCGCCGAGAGCCGGAATGTCAGTGGTTAAGGTTTTGGTTTTATTTGGCAAACCGGTAACAATCCAGATTGTCGGCTCGAACGCCTCTTGGTGGGCGTAGCGATAAGCCTAGCCTGCAGCATCATTGCGCAGTTGCTGGGCATCCTGCGCATCGACGCCTGCCGATCAGATGCGCTGGCCGTGGATCACGATTGTGTCGCCGTCGATCACAGAGGCGACGCTGGCAAGAGTTTCGGCGCGGGCAAATGATGCTCGTAACAGAAGCTGCAGCAGGACGAGCGCGCGACCGATCATAGAGAAGACGACATAGGCGTATATGCCTAGAGTTCCGTTCGCCGAGAACCTACGTTTAAGCAACGGACTTCCGCCATGATCCGATCCAGCGTCGGCTTCCGGTGCGTGGAGACATAGGTGGCGAGCCTTTATATTGCAGTGGCCCCGGTATAGTTGCAGTCTCTGCCAGGAGAACCGGGCGTCAATTGGGCACCTAAGCATAACGCAAGGAGACTGATATGGCTCGCGACTGGATGATCGAAGGCAAGTATATCGAATATTGCAGCTGCGACCTCGGTTGCCCATGCGAGGCGATGGCCGATCCGACCCAGGGTCATTGCACCGGCCTGGTCGGCTTTAAGATCGACAAGGGACACTGTGACGGCGTGAAGCTCGATGGCCTGTCGGTAGTTGCTACATTCTACTTCCCGCGCGCCATTCATCACGGCCAGGGAATAATGCATCCGATCATCGACGAGCGCGCCACCGAAGCTCAGAGGGAGGCATTGTTCTACATCCTGTCCGGTGCGGACCAGCGCCCCGGAACCATGTTCCAGATCTTCTCGATGATAATCGAGACTATCAAGGATCCGCTGTTTGCGCCGATCACCTTCGATTGGGATCTCGACAGGCGGCGTGCCCGCATCGAGGTGCCAGCGGCGGTGCGCGCGCATAGCGAACCGATCCGCAACCCGGTCACCGACATGGAACACCAGATGATCACCGTACTGCCGGACGGCTGGGTGTTTCATGAGGCCGAAAATGTCGCCGGCTTTGCCAAGAGCACCGACGTGATCAGGTTCGACTTGAACCGCCGGCATAGCTCGATGGCGCACGTCGCCTGGAACCCGAATGGCCTCGTGCACAGCTACAAAGAATACAAGCAGAAGTTCGACCGACCTTAGTTGAGGTCGGCTCGGAGACGAACTTGCTGGAGGCAATGCTCCGACGCGACCGGCTGGTGCTGGTCGCAGCGATAGCCTTGGTACTTGCACTCGCTTGGGGTTGGTTGCTTGCCGGCGCCGGCATGGAAATGGGTACCGTCGAGATGACCGCCATGGCCCGGATGGACGGCTGGCTGATGCAGCCAGCGGTGTGGACACCCGCCTATGCCGTGCTGATCTTCTCAATGTGGTGGGTGATGATGGTCGCAATGATGCTGCCCAGCGCGGCGCCAATGCTGCTGCTGTTCGCCCGCGTCAACCGGAAGGACAAGGCGGCAGGTGCGCCGCTGGCACCGACTGCACTGTTCGCCGCTGGGTACCTCCTCGCCTGGGGTGGCTTCGGCGTTGTCGCCACGGCGCTGCAGTGGAGCCTGGAGTTGACGCGCCTGCTGTCGCCGATGTTGGTGACGCCGAATCAGTGGCTGGGCGCTGGCATCCTTGTCACCGCCGGATTGTGGCAGCTGACGCCGATCAAGGCTGCGTGCCTGCACCACTGCCGTTCGCCGCTCGACTATCTTGTTTCCAACTGGCAGGTGGGCCGAATAGGCGCGTTGCGCATGGGGTTGCAGCACGGTGCCTATTGCCTCGGCTGTTGTTGGTTCCTGATGGCACTTCTGTTCTTCGGCGGCGTGATGAATTTGTACTGGATCGTCGGCATCGCCGTCTTCGTGCTGTTGGAGAAGACCATTCCGCTTGGCCACTGGTTCGGTCGCCTGGCGGGGATCTCACTGATCGCCTGGGGGGCTATTCTGGCGACTCAAGCGTACTGAAATGACGAGTAGGCGTCCTAGGCTCTGTACTCATAATGGGGATTCCCCGGCGGGCACGCCAGGGGCGCGAGAACAATACAGAGAGGCGGACAGCGGGCAATGGCACTGTGCGGGCACTGTAGCCCGTTTTGGCGGCAATCCTGAAAATTAGGCCCGACCGGGTACGATGGGGGGACTAGGCAGGTTTTTTTGCATAAGGAAATATGTGAGCTAAACCATTGCTTTCGTTTGGTGAGCCGGCCGGGGTTCGAACCCGGGACCTACTGATTAAAAGTCAGTTGCTCTACCACTGAGCTACCGGCCCCACACGATGCCCGCGACCGGGAAATGCCTCGGCCTGCGGCGCGGATGGCATCCCAAATACGGGGCGAAAAAGCAAGCCCTATCTCGGCCCCGCCTGCCGACAAACCTTTGGCGGCTAAGCCTTTTCCTCGGAAAACCGGCGTTTCAGCCGCTCCACGACCCGGGGCGAGACGAAATGGCTGACCTCGCCGCCCAGCCGCCCGATCTCCTTGACGAAGCGCGAGGAGATGAACTGGTGCCGTTCCGAGGCCATCAGGAACACCGTCTCGACGGCGGGATTGAGCCGGGCATTCATCCCGGCCATCTGGAATTCATACTCGAAGTCCGACACCGCACGCAGGCCGCGGATGATGAAGTTCGCCTTCACGCCCTCGGCGAAATGCATCAGCAGGTTGTCGAAGGGCACGACCTCGATCTTGCAGCCGCCGACACCGTTCTTGGCGTCGCCGATCTCCTCGCGCACCAGCGCCACCCGTTCGTCGATCGAGAACAGCGGCCCCTTCCCCGCATTGGTCGAGACCGCGACGATCAGCCGATCGACCACCGTCGTCGCCCGCCGGATGATGTCCATGTGGCCCTTCGTGATCGGATCGAAGGTGCCGGGATAGACGCCGATCCGCTCACTTGCCATTGTCGCCCCCGCCGCTGCCATTCCCCCCGCCACTGCCATTCCCCCGGATCGGGCTCGTCGCCCGCACCCTCGGCGCCGTCGGCATCCTCGCCGCCCTCGCCCATATCCGGCAGATGTGCCACCGCGACCACGCGCTCGTCGCCCGACACCTTGAAGACGGTGACGCCCTGGGTCTGGCGCCGGGCGATGCGGATGTCGTGGACCGGGCAGCGGATCAGCTGGCCGCCGTCGGTGACCAGCATGATCTGGTCCTGCTCCTCGACCGGGAACGAGGCGACCACCGGGCCGTTGCGCCCGGTCATCTCGATGTTGGCGATGCCCTGCCCGCCGCGGCCGGTGACGCGGTATTCATAGGCCGAGGTGCGCTTGCCGAAGCCCTTCTCCGTCACCGTCAGGATGAACTCCTCGGCCGCCTCGAGGGCGGCGATCCGCTCGATCGACAGGGCAAAGCTGCTGTCGTCGCCGAGATCCTCGCCCTCGGATTCCTCGCCGATGCTGCGCCGCTTCTGGGCGGCATAGCGCAGATAGGCCTCGCGCTCCTCGGTCTCGACGTCGATCTGGTGCAGCACCGACATCGAGACGACGCGATCGCCTTCGTCGAGCTTGATGCCGCGCACGCCGGTCGAGCTGCGTCCGGTGAAGACCCGCACCTCGGAAACCGAAAAGCGGATCGCCTTGCCGCTGTTGGCCGCCAGCAGGATGTCGTTGGCCTCGGTGCAGACCGCGACCCCGATCAGCCGGTCGCCGGGTTCGAGCTTCATCGCGATCTTGCCGTTCGCCTTGACGTCGACGAAATCCGAGAGCTCGTTCCGCCGCACGTCGCCGCTGGCGGTGGCGAACATCACGTTGCTGTCGCCCCAGGTGCTCTCGTCCTCCGGCAGCGGCATGACGGTCGAGATGGTCTCGCCCTCCTCCAGCGGCAGGAGATTGACCAGGGCCTTGCCGCGCGCCTGGGGATTGCCCAGCGGCAGGCGGTAGACCTTCATCTTGTACACCATGCCGAGGGTCGAGAAGAACAGCACCGGCGTATGGGTGTCGGCGACGAAGACCTGGCCGACGAAATCCGCGTCGCGCGTTCCCATGCCGGCGCGGCCCTTGCCGCCGCGACGCTGGGCGCGATAGGTCGACAGCGGGACGCGCTTGATGTAGCCGCCATGGGTGACGGTCACCACCATGTCCTCGCGCTGGATCAGCGCCTCGACGTCCTGCTCGAATTCCAGGTCCTCGATCGTGGTGCGCCGCGGCGTGTCGAACTGCTGCTTCACCTCGATGAGCTCGCTGCGCAGGATGCCCAGCCGCTTCGGCCGGCTGTCCAGGGTCTCCAGGTGATCGACGATGACCTTGGAGAGATCGTTCAGCTCCTCGGCGATCTTGTCGCGCTCGAGCCCGGTCAGGCGCTGCAGGCGCAGCTCCAGGATCGCCTTGGCCTGGGGCTCGGACAGGCGATAGGTGCCGTCCGCGGCGATCGCATGCTCCGGATCGTCGATCAGCCGGATCAGCGGCGCCACGTCCTCGGCCGGCCAGCCGCGGGTCATCAGCTGCTCCCGGGCGATCTGCGGGTCGGCGGCGCCGCGGATCAGGGCGATCACCGCATCGATATTGGCGACGGCGATGGCAAGCCCGAGCAGGTTGTGGGCCTTGACCCGGGCCTCGTTCAGCAGGAAGGCGGTGCGCCGGGTGATCACCACTTCGCGGAAATCGACGAAGGCGCGGATGACGTCCTTCAGCGTCATCATCTCCGGCTTGCCGCCGTTCAGGGCGAGCATGTTGACGCCGAAGCTCGACTGCAGCGGGGTGTAGCGATAGAGCTGGTTGAGGACCACGTCGGCCATGGCGTCGCGCTTCAGCTCGACCACGACCCGAACGCCGTCTCGGTCGCTCTCGTCGCGCAGGTCGGCGATCCCCTCGATGATCTTCTCGCGGACGCATTCCGCCATGCGTTCGATCATCCGCGACTTGTTCACCTGGTAGGGGATCTCGGTGATGACGATCGCCTCGCGGTCCTTGCGGATCTCCTCGACGGCGGCGCGGCCGCGCATCACCACCGAGCCGCGGCCGGTGTGGTAGGCCTCGCGGATCCCGGACCGGCCCAGGATCAGCCCGCCGGTCGGGAAATCCGGGCCCGGCACGTGCTGCATCAGGGCGTCCACCGAGATCTCGGGATTCTCGACATAGGCGCAGCAGGCGTCGATCACCTCGCCCAGGTTGTGGGTCGGGATGTTGGTCGCCATGCCGACGGCGATGCCGCCGGCGCCGTTGACCAGGATGTTCGGGAAGCGGGCCGGCAGGACCGTGGGCTCCTGCTCCCGCCCGTCATAGTTCGGCTGGAAGTCGATCGTGCCCTTGTCGATGTCGTCCAGCAGGGCCTCGGCCGGCTTGGACAGCCGGGCCTCGGTGTAGCGCATGGCGGCGGCCTTATCGCCGTCCATCGAGCCGAAATTGCCCTGGCCGTCGATCAGCAGCACCCGCATCGAGAAGTCCTGCGCCATCCGCACCATGGCGTCGTAGATCGACTGGTCGCCATGGGGATGGTACTTGGCCATGACGTCGCCGACCGCCCGGGCCGACTTCTTGTAGGCGCTGGTCGAGGCGAACCCGCCCTCGCCCATGGCGAACAGGATCCGCCGGTGCACCGGCTTCAAACCGTCCCGCACATCCGGCAGCGCGCGGCTGACGATGACGCTCATCGCATAGTCGAGATAGGAGCGTCGCATCTCCTCTTCGATGGTGATCGGACTGATGTCGGAAGTCGGGGTTGCGGGCGCGTCAGTCACTTGCGATTTACGCCTTATAATTCAATGATTTGTAGGCAGAGCGGCAGGCCGCAGACTTAGCCTGAAAAGGATAGCAGATCGGGGCGCCGGGAACAACCGAACTGGGCCCGGAATCCGGCCGCGGAAACCGGGGCGCCACCGGCGGAATCACCGTGTTTTGCCCGGTGGACGCCCGGTGGATGCACGGTGGAATTACGGTGCGCCACGGCGGCGGACCGGCAAAGAAAAGCCTGCCGCGATCGGATCGGGGCAGGCTTCAGTGGCTCTAGGCAGATGGCCCGGGAGAGCAGCCTCGGGGGAGCGACGGGCGATTCCAGGCCGGATCGCCCGTCGAGGCTGGAAAGGGTCTTAGGCGGCCTTGTGGGCGTCGCGGAAATCGTAGCTCTCGGCCGGGGCCTTGATCAGGCGGTTGGCCGGGTCGCGGAGCAAGCCCATATCGGCCAGGATCCGGTCGTCGCAATCACCCAGAATGACCTCGAGGATGCCCGAAAGGCCCTGTGCGCGGGTGCGGCCGAGGAAAGTGGTGAAAGCCATGATCGTCTCCATCTCTGCGTTGTGTGCGTCCGATGAAGTTAACTTAGGCATTCGCAGGCCCTTTGACAGCCGATTTGTAGTAACGATATAATTTAGCAAAACTATACGATGGTAGTGTCAAAATGACGCGAAGAACAGCATCGCTCCCAGGTTTACGGGCTTTTGAGGCGGTTTGCAGATATGGCAGTGTCCGCGAAGCATCAGAAGAGCTATTTGTCACCCCGGGTGCCGTCAGCCAGCAGGTCAAGGCCCTGGAGGCCGAACTCGGGGTCCAGCTGCTGCGCCGCCAGGGGACCGGAATCGCCCTCACCCAGCTCGGCCTGGAGGTGAAGGACGACCTGACCGCCGCCTTCCGCCTGCTGGCCCAGGTCACCGGCCGGCTGAAAAGGGGGGCCAGGAGCGCTTCCCTGCGTCTGCGGATCGACGATCCGGCCCTGGCGGCCAATTGGCTCCTGGCCCGCCTCCAGCATTACCGGGCGCGGCCCGGCAGCATTGATGTGGTGCTGGAGACCGCCACCTCCGGTTCGGGCGCCGAGCCGGACAGCTTCGACGTCGCCGTCCGCTACGGTCTTAACGATTTTCCGGGGTTCAACAGCCACCGGTTGTTTGCCGACGAGGTCTTCCCGGTCTGCAGCCCGACCCTGCTGCTGGACCACCCGCTCCGGCACCCGGCGGACCTGTCCCAGCACACCTTGCTGCACCTGAACTGGACGGCGGAGAAACTGCCCTGGCCGGACTGGCGGGCCTGGCTTCTGGCGGCCGGCGTCGATTCGGTCGATACCAGCCGGGGCATCCGTTTCACCGATTTCTCGCTCTGCCTGCAAGCCGCGGTGGCCGGTCAGGGCGTTGCCCTGGGCACCAGCGCGGTCGTCGCCGACCATATCGCCGCCCATCGCCTGGTGGCGCCGTTCGAGAAGACGATCGTGACGCCCTTCGGCTACTACCTCACCTATGCGCCCAGCATCCTCGAGCGGCCCGAGGCGAAAAACTTCATCGAGTGGATCCTGGAGGAGGCTAGCGCGACGGAGACGTGACCGCGGCAACCAGCTTTGCCGCCATCGCCTCTGCAGTCTCCGGCTTCAGTCGATCGATCCGCTCGCCCAGCAGGGCCTTCAGTGCCGCCGCGGTCTTGTCGGTGAAAGTGACGGTGCCGTCCTTGTCGAGGGTGGCAATGCCGTCGAAGGCCAGCGATGCGGCGTTGACGCCGATCGCCCGCTCCAAATCCCATTCCGGCGGCAGGTCGACGACGATGCCGCGGCGATTGGCCTGGACCGGATAACCGCCGAGCAGCCCGTTGGGTGCCGGGGCGTGCAGGCTGACCGTCTGATCGCCGGTCAAGGCCGCCAGGAGATCGAGCGCGGCGGAGGCTGTGATCCGGTTGAAATCGACGTCGTAGGGAATCGGCATCTTCGATCTCAGCTTGTCGCGGACGGCCAGCGTGATGTCGTGCCCGTGCCAGGTGACCTTCAGCAGAAACGGCGGCCATTCCTTCGCCGGATTGTTGCCGTAGAGGAAATACTCGAGGGCGTGCTGGGCAACGAGCCTGACCTCGATCTCCTTCGGCGGCGCCTTGGCATGCTGCGCGGCGAGGAAACGAATCTTCGGCACGCATTCGGCGACATTGCCGCAACCGGCGCTGGGACCGATCCCGGTCAGATGCAGGACGGCGTTCACCACATCCGGATAGGAGGCTCCGACCCAGGGGCAATGCAACTCGGATTTCGCCCAGGCGTCGCGCAGCTTCAGCATCGGCGCCAGGTGGCACGCCATCCAGCCGGCGAAGGGCACCGCCTTTACCTTCGGATCGGGAACCTGGTCGAGGCGCCACCAGGGCATGCGGCTGGGAGCGGCAAAGGCGATATCCGGGGCGATGCGTTTCAGGACTTCACCGGCATTCGTCGCATTGAGATCGAAGGGAACGAAATCGATATGCGGATACTCTCCCTCCAGAGCGGCACCGATCCGTACCGCGTTCACCTTGGCCCGCCCGTATTCGACGTTGCGGCTGGCAACAGTGATGTGGCTGAAACGCCCGTCCCGCGCGGCTGATTCCAGCAGCGCGCCGGTAAGTTTGCCCAAGGAGATCAGCAGGAGTTTCATGGCTTGTGCCGGGTTACATGGCGGGTGACGAGTCGACGGGTCGACCCTTGATATAGCGCAATTCCCCCGGCGCGCCCGGCCCTTTCACGCGCCAGCCCTGCCGCAGGTAGAATCCATGGGCGCGGATCTCCGGCGTGGCACCGGTATCCAGCCAGATCTCGTCGCAGCCCTGGCCGAACAGCCAGGCCTCGGCTTCCGCCAGCAAGCGAGCGCCGATGCCGTGCCCCTCGAATTGCGGATGGACGAAAAGTGCGAATACCGTGGCCTTTGGCGCGATCGCAATGGAGAAACCTGCCGGCTGTCCGTCAACGGAAGCTATCCAGCACCGGCTGGTCGTCGCCATCATCTCGATGACGCTGGCCGGCGTGATGCCGACCGCCGCCATCTCCTCGACCGACATGTGATTCTCGCGGACACTGGTCCGGATGCGGGTCATCTCCGGGAGATCGCCGGGCACGGCAACGCGGATCTCAATGCCGGTGCCAGATGGGGACTTTGATTGCGACATCCAGGTGCAACAGCCAGGTTCTTGCGCGACGGGTGCCAGCCCAATAGCTCAGTGCCGGCGCGGCTTCAGTTGCCACCGGGCACAGTTGCGGGGTCGACCTTCGACATGGGAATTGCCGCTTCCATGACAATGGTTGCCGCAAACGAAGGATCGATCCTGTCCTTGATCCGGACGATCAGGCGTTGCGCCGCGATGGCGATTTCCAGGGGCCACAGCGCCGACGCGACGCCGCGCGCCGCCAGCAACGCCTTTACCTGGGGCCAGAAGCGGTTCAACGCATCACGCGGCCTTTCGCGCGGCTGGTGCTCGGCGGGGAGTCGCGGAATGCCGAACAATTCGCCGCCGACGGTCGCAGACACATGCGCGAAGATCGGCTCCAGGTCCGGCAATACCAAGGCGCCTGCCTTGGTTGCCCCGGAGGAAACGAATTGCCAGACCGATGGCTCGCGCGTCTCCGTCGAGACCAGGACCGCATTCAGGAAGTCGCCGAAGAAAAAGGTTTCGCCGCTCTTGGTCTCCACGACGACAAAGGCCTTTGAGATCGCCAGCTTTCCGGTGCGAACGAATTCGCTCCAGATCACCTGCTGGGCGGCAAAGCCCGCCAGTGCGCCGATCGCCGACAGCGTGCTCTCAAGGGACCCGCTGCCGGACTCGCCATAGGCAGAAGACAGGAGAGCAACGAGGTCGTTCGAAAGCCCTTCGTCTCCGGCGACGGATCGTCCAGCGCCGGGAACATTGGCTTGCGACGCAGTCTCGGCATCACCTTCGCCGGCTGAACCGACAGAACTCTTGCGCCGGCCAAATCCCGGCGAGTCCGATTTCCCGCTGGTCATCCGATCCCCCTAGCCCCCAGGACCGTTGCGCCCTCAAGCAACCGCCGACAGAACAGAGCGACGGGCGCGGCCCTTCCTCAGAACGGTATGTCGTCGTCCAGGTCGCCGCCACCGCGGCTGGCGCCGGCGCTGCCATGCCCGCCGGAAGCGCCGCCGCCGCCGTAGCCGCCACCGCCGGCATAGGCATTGCTGTCGCCGCCCGAAAAATCGCCGGCGCCTTCGCCGCCGCTACGCCCATCGAGCATGGTGAGCTCGCCGCGATACTTCTGCAGGACGATCTCGGTCGTGTACTTCTCGGCACCCGACTGGTCGGTCCATTTGCGGGTCTGCAACTGGCCCTCGATGTAAACCTTGGCGCCCTTCTTGAGATACTTCTCGGCGACATCGACGATGCGGTCGTTGAAGACCACGACACGATGCCATTCGGTCTTCTCGCGGCGCTCGCCGGAATTCTTGTCGCGCCAGTTCTCCGATGTTGCCACAGAGAGATTGGCGACCTTGGTCCCGTCCTGCGTGCTCCGGATTTCCGGATCCCGCCCAAGATTGCCGACCAGAATGACCTTGTTGACGCTGCCCGCCATGTCCCACCCAACCTGTATCTGGAGTTGTTTCCTGACCTGACTTAGCACTGAACGAGCCGTGAACGAAAGTGCTTTTATCCTTTCGCCAGAACAGTATGATGCAGCCCCGCCTCGACCCCGAGAGGCGCTATTTTCCCGGTCGAAGAACGATGCCTAAGCCATTGTCCGGTCCCAAGATTTCGATTCGCGGCGCGCGCGAGCACAACCTCAAGAATGTCGATGTCGATATCCCGCGCGATTCCCTGGTGGTGCTGACCGGTCTCTCCGGATCGGGCAAGTCGTCGCTGGCCTTCGACACCATCTATGCCGAGGGGCAGAGACGATACGTCGAGTCCCTCTCCGCCTATGCGCGGCAGTTCCTGGAGCTGATGCAGAAGCCGGATGTGGATTCGATCGAGGGCCTTTCGCCGGCGATCTCCATCGAGCAGAAGACGACTTCGAAGAATCCGCGTTCGACCGTGGGGACCGTGACCGAGATCTACGACTATCTGCGCCTGCTCTTTGCGCGCATCGGCATCCCCTATTCGCCGGCGACAGGACTGCCGATCGAAAGCCAGACGGTGAGCCAGATGGTCGATCGGATCCTGGCGCTGCCGGAGGGATCGCGGCTCTACCTGCTGGCACCGATCGTGCGCGGGCGCAAAGGCGAGTATCGCAAGGAGCTCCTGGATCTCCAGAAGCGCGGCTTCCAGCGCGTGCGGGTCGACGGCAAGATCCATGAGATCGGCGAGGCCCCAAACCTCAACAAAAAGCTGAAGCACGATATCGAAGTCGTGGTCGACCGCATCGTCGTCCGCGCCGACATCAAGACGCGCCTGGCCGACAGCGTAGAAACGGCGCTGGGTCTTGCCGATGGCCTGCTGTTCGTGGATTCCGCCGACAAGGCCGGCGAGCGGATCATCTTCTCGGCCAAGTTCGCCTGCCCGGTAAGCGGCTTCACCATCGACGAGATCGAGCCGCGGCTGTTCTCGTTCAACAATCCCTTCGGCGCCTGCCCCGTCTGCGACGGGTTGGGCACCAAGCTCTACTTCGATCCCGAGATGGTGGTGCCGGACGTCAAGAAGACCCTACGCGACGGCGCCATCGCGCCCTGGGCGAATTCCAGTTCGCAGTACTACAACCAGGCTCTCGACAGCCTGGCCCGCCACTACAAGTTCAGCCTGGGCGTGCCCTGGAAGGATCTGCCGAAGAAATTCCAGGACATCATCCTGTTCGGGTCCGGTGACGAGATCGTCACCCTGACCTTCGACGACGGCACGCGGAGCTATACGACAAAGAAGCCCTTCGAGGGGGTCATCACCAACATGGATCGCCGCTTCCGGGAGACCGATTCCTCCTGGGTGCGCGAGGAACTCGGCCGTTTCCAGTCTGCCAGCCCCTGCGAGGCCTGCAACGGCTTGCGCCTCAAGCCCGAGGCGCTCGCGGTGAAGATCGACAAGCTGAACATCGCCCAGGCGACCGACATGTCGATCGCCCAGGCCGCCGACTGGTTCAAGTCGCTCGACAGGAAGCTCAGCGCCAAGCACAAGGACATCGCCTATCGGATCCTGAAGGAGATCAACGAACGCCTGGGCTTCCTCAACAGCGTCGGCCTCGAGTACCTGACGCTGAGCCGCGCTTCCGGCACGCTTTCAGGCGGCGAGAGCCAGCGGATCCGTCTCGCGTCCCAGATCGGCTCGGGCCTGACCGGCGTCCTCTATGTGCTGGACGAGCCGTCGATCGGCCTGCATCAGCGGGACAATGACCGCCTGCTGCTGACCCTGAAGCGGCTGCGCGACCTCGGGAATACGGTGTTGGTGGTCGAGCATGACGAGGACGCCATCCGCCAGGCGGACTACCTGATCGACATGGGCCCCGCCGCCGGCATCCACGGCGGCAAGGTCGTCGCCCAGGGCACGCCTGCGGAAGTGATGGCGAGCGACAGCCTGACGGCGCAATACCTGAACGGCAAGAAGCGCATTCCGGTGCCGTCCGAGCGCCGCAAGGGCGCCGGCAAGGACGTCAAGCTGCGCATCGTCGGGGCCAAGGCCAACAACCTGAAGAACGTCACGGTCGACATCCCGCTCGGCACCTTCACCTGCGTCACCGGCGTTTCCGGCGGCGGCAAGTCGACGCTGATCATCGAGACCCTCTACAACGCCCTGGCCAAGCGCCTGCATGACGCGCGGACCCATCCGGGCGTCCATGACCGGATCGAGGGCATGGAATATCTCGACAAGGTCATCGACATCGACCAGTCGCCGATCGGCCGCACGCCGCGGTCCAATCCCGCCACCTATACCGGCGCCTTCACGCCGATCCGCGACTGGTTTTCCGGCCTGCCCGAGGCCCAGGCCCGCGGCTACAAGCCGGGCCGGTTCTCGTTCAACGTCAAGGGCGGCCGCTGCGAGGCCTGCGAAGGCGACGGCGTCATCAAGATCGAGATGCATTTCCTGCCCGACGTCTATGTGCAGTGCGACCAGTGCAAGGGGAAGCGCTACAACCGCGAGACCCTGGAGATCCATTTCAAGGGCAAATCGATTGCCGACGTGCTGGACATGACGGTCGAGGAAGGCGTCGACTTCTTCAAGGCGGTGCCGGCGATCCGCGAGAAGCTCGCCATGCTGAACCATGTCGGCCTGGGTTATATCCATATCGGCCAGGCGGCGACGACGCTCTCCGGTGGCGAGGCGCAGCGGGTGAAGCTCGCCAAGGAGCTGGCCCGGCGGGCGACCGGGCGGACGCTCTACATCCTGGACGAGCCGACGACCGGGCTGCATTTCGAGGACGTCCGCAAGCTGCTCGAGGTGCTGCAGCAGCTGGTCGACCAGGGCAACACCATCGTCGTCATCGAACACAATCTCGAGGTCATCAAGACCGCCGACTGGATCATCGATCTCGGCCCCGAAGGCGGCGACAAGGGCGGGCGCGTGGTGGCGGCCGGCACACCGGAACAGGTGGCCGACACCGCTGCGAGCTATACCGGCCAGTATCTGGCATCCTATCTGAGCGTGAAGGCGAAGAAGAAGGTGGCAAGGGCATCCTGATATTTTCAGCCAACCTCTGATTCGCAATTGCCTTCCGGAGGTTCCGGCTGAGGCGGCAAGCACCGGACGCACACCAGCATCCTTCCAACGGACAATGCGAGCACGATCATGTACAAACTCTTTTATTCTCCCGGCAGCGCCGCCATGGCGCCCCATGCCATCCTCGCCGAGACCGGCGCCAAGTACGAGCTGATCAAGATCGACGACGACAGGAACGAGCAGAAGAGCGCGGACTACCTGAAATACAACCCGCACGGCCGGGTGCCGACGCTGATCTACGACGGCGACAAGGTGATGTACGAGAGCACGGCGATCTGCCTGTTCCTCACCGAGCGGCATCCGAATGCGGGTCTTGCGCCCGCACCGGGCCATGCCGATCGCGGCCTCTTCCTGCAATGGATGGCCTATCTCACCAATACGGTGCAGGAGGACCTGATGCACTGGTGGCATGCCGACTACTACATCCATGGCGGCCAGCAGCAGGCAGAATTGAAAACGGTCGCCGAGGCGCGGCTGGGGCGCATGTTCGGTTTCCTCGACGGCGAGCTCGCCGGCCGTGGCCCCAACCTCTGCGGTGCCTCTTTCTATGCCTGCGACATCTATCTGGCGATGCTGGCACGCTGGACCCGGCGCATGCAGAAGCCGGCCACATCCGGGACACCGCACCTGAAGCGGCTGGTCGAGATCGCGATGGCGCGGCCGGGTTATGCGAAGATGCTGAAGGACGAGGGCATCGAGCAGACGGTCTAGGGCCGGCGCCCTCGAGTCAGCGCGGGCGGCTATTCCTTCCACCCGACCACGAACCTGACGCCGACCTCCTTGCCGTTGATGCGCATGATCTCGCAGCCATGGACCGTGCCGTCATGCAGCACCAGCTTGAACTGCTTGGGGATCGGAATCATATCCGGCAGCATCAGCTTGGCGCCGGTCTCGGAGAGGTCGCGGACGAAGCAGTCGATGACGCTCTGCCGCTTGTTGAAGATGATCTTGGCGCTTTTCAGGGTCTTCCGGCGGGCATCCAGCCGCCGATCCGAAGCCCCCACGCTCTCGGCGCCCTCGTCGTTCTTGGTCCCCATGGCTCTCCGGCCAACTCGATGGCGGATGAAACGCACGACAGTCTTGCGCTATTTGGCCCGGGCGGCAATGCCCTCGACCTCGATCAGCATGTCCGGGTGCGCAAGGCCGGAGATGACCAGCAGCGTCGAGGCCGGCGCGGCGCCCTGCAGGGCCCGGTCGCGGGCGATGCGCGAGGCCGGCACGTCGGCGGCCCGGGTCAGGAAGACGTTGACCTTGACCAGATCGTGCACGGTCATGCCGCCGGCCTCGAGGATGGTCACCAGGTTCTGCCAGGCCAGGGCGGCCTGGGCCTCGAACCCGGCGGCGAGCTTGTGGTCGAGGCCGCAACCGACCTGGCCGGAGATGTGCAGCCAGCGATAGCCGTCCGGCGCCGATACCGCCTGGGAATAGCGGCTGAAAGGGGCCGGTGCCGCGGGCGGGTTCATGAACTGCAGCATGACATTGGTCCTTGTTTCCGACGGATACGGGGGTTATTGCTCTGCGATGATCGAACAGAAAATGCAGCCTGTCCATGTGGTTGGGGCCGGCCTTGCCGGCAGCGAGGCGGCCTGGCAGCTGGCGTCCAGAGGCGTGCCCGTCATTCTCCACGAGATGCGCCCGGAACGCCGCACGGAGGCCCACCAGACCGAGGCCTGCGCCGAGCTGGTCTGCTCGAATTCCTTCCGCTCGGACGATGCCCTGAACAATGCGGTCGGCCTGCTGCATGAAGAAATGCGGCGCTGCGGCTCGCTGATCCTGGCCTGCGCCGATGCCCACAAGCTTCCGGCCGGCGGCGCGCTGGCGGTGGATCGCGACGGCTTCGCGGCGGCGGTGACGGCGCGGCTGCAGGCGCATCCCCTGGTGACGATCGCGCGCGGCGAGGTCGCCGGCCTGCCGCCCGACGACTGGGACAATGTCATCATCGCCAGCGGCCCCCTCACCTCGCCTTCCCTGGGTGCCGCGATCCTGGATCTGACCGGCGAGGCGGCGCTCAGCTTCTTCGATGCCATCGCGCCCATCGTGCATCGCGAGAGCATCGACATGGAGAAGGCCTGGTTCCAGTCGCGCTACGACAAGGTGGGACCGGAGGGCGACGGTGCGGACTACATCAACTGTCCGCTGACCCGGCCGGAATACGACGCCTTCTACGCGGCACTGCTCGCCGGCGAGAAGACGGATTTCAAGGAATGGGAGAAGACGACGCCCTATTTCGAGGCCTGCCTGCCGATCGAGGTCATGGCGGAGCGCGGCCCGAAGACCCTGTGCTTCGGGCCGATGAAGCCGGTAGGGCTCACCGACCCGCGCAGCGCCCGGCGTCCCTATGCCGTCGTGCAGTTGCGCCAGGACAATGCCCTGGGCACCCTGTTCAACATGGTGGGTTTCCAGACCAAGCTCAAATATGCCGAACAGGTGCGGATCTTCCGCATGATACCGGGTCTCGAGCGGGCGGAATTCGCCCGGCTCGGCGGCATGCACCGCAATACCTTCATCAACAGCCCCAAGCTGCTGGATTTCAGCTTGCGATTGAAGGCGGCACCACGGCTGCGCTTCGCCGGCCAGATCACCGGTGTCGAGGGCTATGTGGAGAGCGCCGCCGTCGGGCTCGCCGCGGGCTTGTTCGCCGGCGGCCAGCGCCTCGGCCGGGAAACGGCGGCGCCGCCGGCGACGACGGCGTTGGGCGCGCTCCTCGGGCACATCACCGGCAACGCCGATGCGAAGACCTTCCAGCCGATGAATGTCAATTTCGGGCTGTTCCCGGAGATCGACGCGCCGGAGGGACTCAACAAGGCCCAGCTCCGCGAATGGCGGGCCGGGCGCAAGCCGCGCCTCGCCCAACGCGCCCTCGCCGATCTCGATGCCTGGATCGCGGCGACGACGCCCGAGGCCGGTCGCGCCGTCGCCTGAGGGACCTACGCGCTGGTCTGGACGCGCTTTACCGCCTTGATCCAGCCGTCGTAGAGCCGGTCGCGGTCGGCCGGCGCCATCTGCGGCGAGAACTGCCGGTCGCGCTGCCAGTGCTGCGCCACCTCGTCGAGCGAGCCGATCAGGCCGACGCCGAGCCCGGCGCAGAAGGCGGCGCCAATGGCGGTGGTCTCGGTGACCACCGGCCGCTCGACCGAGACGTTCAGCAGGTCGGCCAGGAACTGCATCACCCAGTCGTTCCGGCTCATGCCGCCGTCGACCCGCAATGTCGTCGGCGCCGCGCCGGAATCGCTGCCCATCGCCGCCATCAGGTCGCGGGTCTGGTAGCAGACGGCCTCCAGCGCCGAGCGGACGATCTCGGCGATGCCGGTGTCGCGGGTCAGGCCGACGATGGCGCCGCGGGCCATCGGGTCCCAATAGGGCGCGCCGAGCCCGGTGAAGGCCGGCACCAGGTAGACCCCGCCGGTGGTGCCGACCGAGCGCGCCAGGGCCTCGGTCTCGCCCGCCTGCTGGATGAGGTGCAGGCCGTCGCGCAGCCACTGCACGGCGGCGCCGGCGATGAAGATGCTGCCCTCGATCGCATAGGCGGTCTCGCCCTTCAGCCGGTAGCCGACGGTGGTCAGCAGGCGGTTGTGCGACGGCCGCGGCTGGTCCCCGATGTTGAGCAGGGCGAAGCAGCCGGTGCCGTAGGTGCTCTTGATCATGCCGGGCCTGAAGCAGGCCTGGCCGATGAGCGCGGCCTGCTGGTCGCCCGCCATGCCGGCGATCGGCAAAGCGAGGCCGATCGTCCCGGACTCGCTGCTCCCGAAATCGGCCGCGTTCTCCCGCACCTCCGGCAGCATCGACCGCGGCACCTGGAACAGGTCCAGCAGGTCCTGGTCCCATGCGAGCGTGTTGATGTTGAACAGCATGGTGCGCGAGGCGTTGGTCACGTCCGTCGCATGGGATTTCCCCCCGGTCAGCCGCCAGAGCAGGAAACTGTCGATGGTGCCGAAGGCGAGCTCGCCTTGCGCCGCGGCGGCACGTGCCCCCGCGACGTTCTCCAGCAGCCAGGCGATCTTGGTCGCGGAGAAATAGGAATCGATCAGCAGGCCGGTCTTCGCCTGGATCTTCGGCTCCCAGCCGTCGCCGATCAGGCGTCTGCACAAGGGTGCGCCGCGGCGATCCTGCCAGACGATGGCGTTGTGGATGGGTTTTCCCGTCTTGCGGTTCCAGACGACCGTGGTCTCGCGCTGGTTGGTGATGCCGATCGCCGCCAGCCGCTCGGCCTTCACCTTGTCCACGGCACCCTTGCAGACGGCGACCGTGGCACGCCAGATCTCCTCCGGATCGTGCTCGACCCATCCGTCCGCCGGATAGATCTGCGGCAGTTCCTGCTGGGCGCTGGCCTGCGGCTCGCCATGGCGGTCGAAGACGATGGCCCGGGTGCTAGTCGTGCCCTGGTCGATCGACAGGATGAGATCGCGCTTGGCCATTCCGCTCACCCTCACCGCGTTCCGAACAGCCGGTCGCCGGCATCGCCGAGACCGGGAACGATATAGGCGTTCTCGTTGAGGTGGGAATCCAGCGCCGCGACGTAGACCGGGATCGACGGATGGCGCTCGGTCAGGACCTTCACACCCTCCGGCGCCGCGACCAGCGACATCATCCGGATGTTGTCATCCGACACGCCGCGCTTGTTGAGCGAATCCACGGCCGCGGCCGCCGAATAGCCGGTCGCCAGCATCGGGTCCACCAGGATGAAGATCCGCCCTTCCGGCTCCGGCAGTTTCACGAAATACTCGACCGGCCGCTTGGTCTCGTGATCGCGATAGAGGCCGATATGGCCCATGCGCGCCGCCGGGATCAGCTCCATCAGCCCATCCGCCATGCCGAGGCCGGCGCGCAGGATCGGCACCACGGCAATCTTCTTGCCGGCGATGACCGGCGCATCCATGGTCGTGATCGGGGTCTCGATCCTCGCCGTCGTCATCGGCAAGTCGCGGGTGATCTCGTAACCCATCAGCAGGGCGATTTCCTTCAGGAGCTGCCGGAACAGCGTGGTTGGCGTGGACTTGTCGCGCATCATGGACAGCTTGTGCTTGATCAGCGGATGATCGAGCACATGGAGCTGCGGAAATGCGCTGCTGGGCTTTGCCATCATCGACCTTTTGTGGTTTGCGGCGCCGAATGTCCCCCACCGGCAGATTACGTACATCCGGCCGCGGAGATCAAGGTTTCCGCAGGAGGCCCGGCGGTCCCCGGGTTGCCGGCCGGCCGGGCCGCGGCTACTGTCCGGCGCATGCCTTCCCAGCTGCAGATTCGATGTGACGTAGCCGTCGTCGGCGCCGGTCCGGCCGGCCTGATGGCGGCTGAGATCCTGGCCGGGCGAGGGCTCAAGGTAGCGATCTTCGACGCGATGGCTACGCCCGGGCGCAAGTTCCTTATGGCCGGCCGCGGCGGCCTCAACCTTACCCACGGCGAAAGCCTCGCCACCTTCGTCGCGCGATACGGTACCGAAGCGGACCGCTTTGCCGGCTTTCTTGCGCGTTTCACCCCCGCCGACCTCAGATCGTGGGCGGACGGCCTCGGTGCCCAGACCTTCGTCGGCTCATCCGGCCGGATCTTCCCTCGTGCGCTGAAAGCCAGTGGACTGCTCCGCAATTGGCTCGCCAGGTTGTCGGAGTCCGGGGTCACATTCCATCTGCGCCAGCGCTGGATCGGGTTCGATGGCGACCGCCTCGCATTTGTCGGTCCGGACGGCGCGGAAACAGTGGTCCTTCCGCGTGCCACGCTCCTGGCACTCGGCGGCGTCAGCTGGCCCAAGCTGGGATCCGACGGCAGTTGGGTGGCGATTTTGGCAGCGCAAGGCATAGAGATCGCCCCTCTCCGCCCGAGCAACTGCGGGTTCGACGTCGCATGGTCGCCGCATTTCAGGCGCAAGGCTGCCGGACTTCCCCTCAAGAATATCGCCCTGTCCTTTGCGGGCCACACGGTTCGCGGCGAGATGGTGGTCACGGATCATGGCATCGAAGGCGGTGCCGTCTATGCGTTGAGCGGCCCCATTCGCGACCGACTGGAACAGGCCGGGGGACCGGTGGAGGCCGTCCTGGATCTCAGACCGGACATGGGCGTCGCAGACCTGGCACGCCGGATCTCGGCCCGGCGGACGGGACGCAGTCTTTCGAGCTTTCTCGTGCGCGATCTCAATCTGCCGCCGGTCACCTATGCGCTCCTGCGGGAGTTCGGGGGAGAAATCCCGCACGACCCCGGCGCAGTCGCCGGTCGACTGAAGCAAGTCTCGATCCCGCTGCAATGCCCTGGCCCGATCGCCAAAGCCATTTCATCCGCAGGCGGGATTGCGTTCTCGGCGTTGACTCCACATCTGATGCTGCACAAACGTCCGGGCATCTTCGTTGCCGGGGAGATGCTCGACTGGGAAGCTCCGACCGGCGGCTATCTGCTCCAGGGTTGCCTGAGCACCGCCGCCATTGCCGCCGATGGCATCCAGAACTGGCTCGCCGCGCGACCGGCTACTTGACGATAAACCCATGTTTGTAGGGGTCGCGATCGTCGATGAAGATCGTGTTAAACCCAGTCAAACGCGCCCAGCCCTGAACCGAGGGAATGATCGCGTCGTAATTGCCGACCTTCGCCGAGTCCTCGACCCGCCCCTTGAACAGGCTGCCGATGATGCTCTCATGCACAAAGCTGTCTCCGGGCTTGAGCTTGCCCTTGGCCGCCAGCTGCGCCATGCGTGCCGACGTTCCGGTACCGCAAGGGGACCGGTCGATCGCCTTGTCGCCGTAGAACACCGCATTCCGCGCCTGGGCCTGGGGATCCCGCGGCGCTCCGGTCCAGAGGATATGCGACAGGCCCTTGATGGTGGGATTCTCCGGATGCTGGAACGTATACTTTTCGTTCAGTCGCGTCCGCAGAACGGGGCTCATTCGGACCAGATCCCCGGCGGTGAAGTCTGCCATGTCGCGATAGCCGGGCTGGGGCTCGACGATGGCATAGAAGTTCCCGCCATAGGCCACGTCGACTTTTATCGGGCCGATATCCGGGCATTCAACCTCGAGGCCTTGCGAATGGAGGAACCCCGGAACATTGGTGAGGCGGACCGATTCGACATGCTCGCCGACCTGTTCATACGTCGCCACGACCCGCCCGGCCGGCGTATCCAGATTGAGGATGCCGGGCGTCTTGGGCCGGACGAGGCCATTCTCGATCGCCATCGTCACGGTTCCGATCGTGCCGTGCCCGCACATGGGAAGGCATCCGGACGTCTCGATGAAGAGAATCGCAACATCGCAGTCATCCCGGGTCGGCGCATACAGGATGCTGCCCGACATCATGTCATGGCCCCGCGGCTCGAACATGAGCCCGGTACGTATCCAGTCGAACTCCGCCAGAAAATGCTGGCGGCGCTCGCTCATGGTATCGCCGCGGAGTTGCGGCCCGCCGCCGGATACCACCCGGACCGGATTGCCGCAGGTATGCGCGTCGATGCAGCTGAAGGTAAACCGTGCCATCCTGCCTTCGCGCTCCGGCTAACGCCGTTCTTTCAGCAGATCGCGGATCTCGGCGAGCAGGACTTCCTGCGGATTCGGCGCCGCCGGCGCGGCCGCTTCGGCCTTCTTGAACCGGTTGAGCTGCTTGACCAGCATGAAGATGGCAAAGGACACGATGATGAAATTGATGATGGTATTGAGGAAGGTGCCGTAATTGATCGTGACCGCACCGGCATCCTTTGCCGCTTTCAGCGAAGCATAGGTGTCGCCGCGCAGCGTCACGAAGTAGTTCGAGAAATCGACCCCGCCAAGAATGAACCCGATCGGCGGCATGATCACGTCATTGACCAGGGAGTTGACGATGCCGGTAAAGGCGACGCCGAGGATGATGCCGACTGCGAGGTCCACGACGTTGCCGCGCATCGCGAAGTCTCTGAATTCCTTAAGCATACGTTCCTCCCTAAATGAATTTGGCTCGAGAAAACCTGAACGAGGCTATGCTACGCAATCAGCCCCTGCAAGGCATGGATAACGCGATCCACGTCGTCATCGCTCATATCCGGATAGAGGGGGATTGAAAGAACCCGTTCATAATAGGAATCCGCGCCCGGCAAACTCAGCCTGCCACCGCGACGGATATAATATGGCTGCCGGTTGACCGGCAGGTAGTGAACCATCGTCCCGATCCCCTGGGATTTCAGGCGGGCCATCACGGTCGCCCGGTCAGTCCCCAGCGCCTTGAAATCGATCAATACCGCATAGAGGTGCAGGGCCGCCTCATCGCCGATCTGCCCCCGGACTGGACGAATGAGCGGCGCCAGGGATTGCAGCCCCGCGTCGTATCGGGCCGCCAGCCGGCGCCGACGGTCGACGAAAAACTCGAGCCGCCGCAGCTGCGACTGTCCAAGCGCACAGGCAAAATCCGTGATCCGGTAGTTGTAGCCGAGATCCGCCATTTCATAGTACCAGGGGTTCGGCGACTGATCCGCCGCAAACGCCTGCTCCCGCATTTCGAACGCGGCAGGATTCCGTACCATGCCATGGCTGCGCAGCATCTGCATCCGACGGAAACGACCTTCATCGTTGGTCGTGGTAATGCCGCCTTCCCCCGTCGTCATGGTCTTTACCGGGTGCAGGGAAAAACACGCCAAGTCGGAAAGCGCGCAAGCCCCGACATCGCTGCTTGTCCCATTGCCCGCGTGATGGCGGCCACCGAGGGCATGGCAGGCATCCTCGACAATCGCTATTCGGTGCCGTTCCGCCTGGCCGCGAATGGCAACCATGTCGGCACAATGTCCGTTCAGATGAACGGGCAGGACGGCACGAATGGCGGCGTTCGGGTGCCGTTCGATGGCTGCCTGGAAGGTCTCGGCCGTCAGCCTTCCGCTGTCCGGGTCGACATCGGCGAAAATGACCTCCGCCCCGCAGAAGCGCGCCGCATTGGCCGTGGCGAGAAAGGTAACCGCCGGAACCACGACGCTGTCCCCGGGGCCAAGATCGAGCGCCATGCAGGCCAGATGCAATGCCGCAGTACCGCTGTTGCTGGCAACCGCAAAGCCGGCACCGACCGCCTTTGCAAATGCCGCCTCGAAGTCTCCGACCGCCGGGCCCGTCGTCAGATAGTCTTGCCGCAACGCTTGGGCGACGGCCTGGATGTCGGTCTCGTCTATGCTCTGGCGTCCATATGGCAGAAAATCGAGCGCCGTGCTCACGTATGCTCCGCACTCATCAGTTGCTGCAGCTGCGGTCCGGTCATCCATTCCGCATTGTTGCGGCTGTTGTAATAGAAACCTTCCGCCACCGGAGTGGCCCCGGCGGGCTTCGGGCGATTGGACTCCCAGTGGATGTGGGACGGCTCGATGATATAGCGATCCGGCATCTCCCACGTCGTCCAGGCGTCCTCCTCCGTGATCAGGACTTCGTGCAGTTTCTCGCCCGGCCGGATACCGACGACCCGTTGTTTGAGGCCGGGACCGATTGCCTCGGCGACATCGGTTATCTTCATGCTCGGGATCTTCGGCACGAATATCTCGCCGCCACGCATCAGCTTCATGGAAGACAGCACGAAATTCACCCCCTGCTGCAGCGTGATCAGGAACCGGGTCATTCTCGCGTCGGTGATGGGGAGCTCCGTGGACCCCTGGGCGATCAGGTTGCGGAAGAATGGCATGACGCTGCCGCGCGATCCGATCACGTTGCCGTAGCGGACAACCGCGAAGCGACAGCCGCCCGATCCCGCCAGATGATTGGCAGCGATGAAAATCTTGTCGGATGCCAGTTTGCTGGCGCCGTAGAGATTGATCGGGTTTGCCGCCTTGTCGGTCGATAGGGCGATGACGTGCTTGACTCCGCTCCGGATCGAGGCGTTCACCAGGTTCTCGGCGCCGTAGACATTGGTGGCAATGCATTCGAAGGGATTGTATTCGGCGATCGGCACGTGCTTCAGCGCTGCGGCGTGGATCACCGTATCCACACCCCGCATCGCCATCTCAAGCCGGCCCGCATCCCGGATATCGCCGATGAAATACCGCAGGAACGGATATTTGCTGGTCGGAAGCTCCATTGCCATTTCGTACTGCTTCAGCTCGTCTCGACTGTAGACGATGAGCCGCGCCGGCTTGTATCGCTCGACCACGGTCTTGATGAAGCGCTTGCCGAATGATCCGGTACCGCCGGTCACCAAGATGCTGTGGCCGTTCAGATCGGTCGTCGGATCCAGAAAATCATGCACAGACAATATCTCCCATAACCGTAGGCTCTCGATGCCGCCGGTTCGTCGCTGGGTCATTATCAGCGAAGCCGAAGACCGTCAATTGACGGCAGCGGGATCAACGTATTCGCCGCAGTTTCTTCAATGGCTTAGCTGGAGGATTCGGGGACGCGCCCCGATACCGGACCGGCCGCAGAGTACCCCCGAGGCGACGCTGCTGCTATAATTTACCTTTAGGCCGAGTTGGTCCATGGATGCCGATGGGAGGTTGTTGGTGCCGTCGCCCGAAGCGCAAATGCGCCGTTTCCAGTACCGCCTCCGATTTCGGCGCGACTGGCCGGTTCAGCAAGGTGGCATCGAGGCCACCGACGAAGCGGATGCGTTGCGCCGGTTGCGGATCCTGTTTCTGACATCGCAGCTGCCAGAAAACCTGGAGTTGCAGGATCAGACGGAGATCGATAGACGCACAATAAGAGAAAAATCAAATAAAATCAGACAGTTATTGATCTATCTTCGCCAACACCATCAATGGCTGGAAGGTAAAGTCGGAGCAAGGGCGAATTTTTCCTCCAGGGACCTCCGCGACCTCAAGCTGCCACGCCTCCCGCTGTCGATGGCCGACCTGTCCGGCTGCGACCTGTCGGATAGCGACCTTACCGGCAGCAATCTGAGGGGGGCGAATTTGTCAGGTGCTAATCTGGGCGGGGCCAATCTCACCAATGTGGACCTGTCCGGTGCCGATCTGATCGATGCCAATCTGAACCGCGCCGACCTGACTGGTGCGCAGCTGGACGGTGCAGACGTCTGGCGGGCCAATTTTCACGGCTGCACGATTTCGCTCTGGGATCTGCACAGCGTGATGCGGTGCCGGCATCCAGGTTCCAACCTGTTTGCGGGCGTCCCGGCCTAGGGCCGAGCCGGCGCCCTTGCCGCAGGCACCGCGATACGTCTATCAGAGCCTACCCAATCTTCGTCGACCAGATTTCCCGACAGTTGCCCGAGAGTGAACGACCAGCATGAGCGACCTATTCGACAACACGCCCAAGAAGGGTGGCGACTACTCCGCCAAGGACATCGAGGTTCTGGAGGGGCTGGAGCCGGTCCGTCGCCGGCCGGGCATGTATATCGGCGGCACCGATGAACGGGCCCTGCATCACCTGGTGGCCGAAGTTCTCGACAACTCCATGGACGAGGCGGTTGCCGGCCATGCCAGCCGGATCGAAGTCGAACTCGGCGCCGGCCACTACGTGACGGTCCGGGACAACGGCCGCGGCATTCCGATCGATCCCCATCCGAAATACAAGGACAAGTCCGCGCTGGAAGTGATCCTGACCACGTTGCATTCGGGCGGAAAATTCGGCGGCAAGGTCTATCAGACGTCGGGCGGGCTCCATGGCGTGGGTCTCTCGGTGGTCAACGCACTCTCCGACGATCTCGTTGTCGAGGTCGCACGCGACAAGCAGCTGTTCACCCAGGTCTACAAGCGCGGCAAGCCGACCGGAAAATTGAAGCCGGCGGGGCCGGTCAACCGGCGCGGCACCTCCGTTCGGTTCCACGCCGATCCGGAGATCTTCGGACCACAGGCGCATTTCAAGCCGAGCCGGCTCTATCGCATGTGCCGCTCGAAGGCCTACCTGTTCCGCGGTGTGGAGATCCGGTGGTCCTGCGACCCCGCGATCCTGCAAGACGGTGACGATACCCCCGCCCACGACACCCTGCATTTTCCCGGTGGATTGAACGACTACCTGACCGCCACGCTCGACGGCCGCAAGACCGTGACGGCAACACCGTTCACCGGCCAGGCGGAATTCCCCGATGGCCAGGGACGCCTGGAATGGGCGATTGCCTGGCCTGTCGACGGCGACGGGTTCCTGAACTCCTACTGCAATACCGTGCCGACGCCGGAAGGCGGCACCCATGAAGCCGGATTGCGTACCGGCCTGGCGCGATCACTGCGTGCCTATGGCGACCTCGTCGGCAACCGCAAAGCCGCGATCATCACGGCCGAGGACATCACCGGCGGCGCCGCGATGCTGCTCTCCGTTTTCATTCGGGACCCGCAGTTTCAAGGACAAACCAAGGAGAAGCTCGCCTCGGCGGAGGCCGCGCGCCTCGTCGAACAGACCATCAAGGACCATTTTGATCACTGGCTGTCCGGCGATACCGGCCGGGCCAAGGATCTGCTCGACCGCCTCATCGAGCTGGCGGAAGACCGCCTGAGGAAGAAGCAGGACAAGGAGCTCTCGCGGAAGACCGCAACGCGGAAGCTCCGCCTCCCGGGGAAGCTGTCGGACTGCTCCCGCGACAGCCGCGACGGCACCGAGCTCTTCCTGGTGGAGGGCGATTCCGCGGGCGGATCGGCAAAGCAGGCACGGGATCGCGAAACCCAGGCAGTCCTGCCTTTGCGCGGCAAGATCCTGAATGTCGCCAGTGCTTCTGCCGACAAGCTGTCCGCCAACCAGGAATTGATCGACCTCATCCAGGCGCTCGGCTGTGGCACACGCGACAAATTCAGCCTGGAGCGCCTGCGCTACGAGAAGATCATCATCATGACCGACGCCGATGTCGACGGCGCGCATATTGCCTCGCTGCTGATGACGTTCTTCTACCGGGAAATGCCGGGGCTGATCGAGCACGGCAATCTCTATCTCGCACAGCCGCCGCTCTATCGGCTAAGTCAAGGCGGCAAAGTCGCTTACGCCCGGGACGACTCCCACAAGGATGAACTCATGAAAGGCGAGTTCTCCGGGCGCGGAAAGGTTGAGATCAGCCGGTTCAAGGGCCTGGGCGAGATGCCGGCGACCCAGCTGAAGGAAACCACGATGGACAAATCCAAACGCATCCTGCTGAAGGTCAGGATGCCGCATCGCTACAATGAAGAGGAGCGCGCCGAGGCGCGCGAGACGGCGGATCTGGTCGAGCGTCTCATGGGGCGCAAGCCCGAGCTCCGATTCAATTTCATCCAGGAGAATGCCAAGTTCGCCAAGGATCTCGACCTGTAGTCCCGGTCAGGACTATTCGTCGATGAGATCGTACGCGACCTTGATGTCGCGATTCTGGGCGAAGACGATGCAGTCGACGCCGCTCTTGTCCTCGCAATGCGAGACAACCTTGCGCTTCAGTTCACCGCTATCGCGGCAGCGGGTGTCCGGACAATAAATCGAGGCGGCGTAGGACCCGTCGACGGCAATCGCAAAGAATCCGGCCCGGGCGCCGGCCGCACTCGCTTCATACTCTTTGTAGAATGCCCAAATATCCTTCGATACCGGGATCCTCTCCTGCTGCGCAAATGCCGGCATGGCAATGGCGGCCATGACGCATGCCGCGAGGCAACCGCGCCCCCGAAACGGGCTTGCAGAGGTTAAGCGCGACATTCCCAAAGCTCTCCCAATGACCGGGATGCCGTCGGCATACCGGCGACCTCGGCCATCCCGGCACATTGCCTATTCACGGTGACTCCGGATTCTCCCACGCCCTGTTCAACAGGTACAGTTCCTGCTCTCGGGTTTCGATCGACCCCGGCCGCGTCTCCCGAACGCGCTCGATCGCTGCAAACGAAGATGTGCCGAATTCAACCAGGAGTTTGGCGGCAACTGTACCGGTGCGGCCAAGGCCTGCATAGCAATGCAGGATCACACTCTCTCCGGAGGTGAGCGAGTTGCGGATAATTTCCCCGGACTCGTTCCAAAGGCGTTCAAAATTCCTGCCGGGCGCCCGCAGGTTGGGGATCGGCAGGTGCAACCAGGAAATCGCGCGCTGTCGAAAGCCAAGACTCAAGGCTTCTGCCGGAACTCCGATGGCGTGCAGTTCCGCGGCTTCCATCAGCGTGATGACGTGGCGGGGCCGGAAATCCGCAATGCGATCGAGATCGGCGTGCAGGCTCCCCAGTTCGGGCCGAACGAATCTCGGCATCAATCGGTGTCCAGGACAGCAGCAAAGCCCCAGGCGTCCGGCCGGCGCCCGTGTTCCGGCATCGATTGCGAGAACGTCGATCTGGAACGTGTCACCCACGATTGCCGCCTCAGCCCGTGCGCCTGCCGACGTGCGTTCCAACCACTTTGCTTGACCGGCGCATTCAATGCTTACATGATAGATTAACTGAGCGGATGCTACAATCTCGTGTGTGTTTATCCGATTTTCAGGCTCTGCATTGAACCAGTTTAGCTACATCTCGACGGACTGAGGATGGCACCAGGAAAGCCGAAATGATGCCGAAGGCGGGTCGAGCTCAAGTCCAGCGCAAAATGCTGCGATTGATCTTCTTCATCCTGGTGTCGTGCCTCGTCGCCTCGCCGGTGCGCGTTACTTCGGTCAGCGCCGATCAGGTGATGCAGGCCATGCCGGTCGGACAGGTCGTCAAGCTGCGCGGTCCGGCGGAGATTACGCGAAAGAACGCGACCCTGCCCCTTCTACTCGGGACCGCACTGGTGCCGGGAGATGAAGTCAAGACCGGACCCGGCGGGCGGCTGAAGGTCGCCTTCTCCGACGGCTCCTCCGTAGCCTTGGGGGAGAATGCCAGGTTGCGGATCGAGAATTTTGCCGTCAGTGCGCCGCAGACCCGCGATGCACTGCTGGCACTTGGCCAGGGCACTCTGCACGCGATTGCCGCCAAGGCTGGACCGGGGTCACGTTTCGAGATCCGAACCTCGCTCGCCTTCTCGGCAGTTCGCGGGACCGAGTGGTTCGTCTTCGCCGATCCCGCCGAAACCGACGTGGCGGTGATCAATGGTCGCGTCGGCGTCGGCCTCGCCAGGATCTCGGCCGAGAGCGCGGTCAGCATCGGCCGCGACACCAAGATTGTGGTGACGCCCGGGGGCGGCCTGGGCAATCCCCGCCTGCTGACGAAAGCGGAAATCGGCAGGTTGCTGCTGGCGACCGACGCGCCCGGCGGGGAACTGCCTTTCGACCTTTCTACGGCCCCGAAGCTTGAATTCCCCCTCGCGCAACCGGCCGACAGAGGTGCGGCCGAACCATCTTCGCCGGGTGGCGCTCAGAAGCGGCGCGTCTGCTTGATCAGCGGGCTTATCGATTGCAACGACCGAGGCAATGATCACGATCGCGGCGGGTCGGATCGCGGCAAGGGGTCGGATCATCACAAATCTGACCACGATTCCGGCGGCGGCAGCAGTAACTGATTGCTGGCGGAGGCCGCCTTCGCACGACAATCCTTCGGTCGACCGGCTTGTCCCGGCTTCCGGGGCGCGGCAAGCGGCCGCCGATCAGCGGACGAAGACGAATTGGCAGGCCATGGGGTGCCTAAATTGAGCACAAGACCCAAATACTTACACTATTATGTATATATTGAAATTATTATGTAAATTCCGGCCGAGCCTGATTGCCAGGCCAAATAACGTCTGGCGCGGCATTTCCGGCCATTCCGGGCCGGATAGATGGGGATGGTGGAAATTGGTCGGAGCGACTGGATTCGAACCAGCGACCCCCAGACCCCCAGTCTGATGCGCTACCAGGCTGCGCTACGCTCCGACCTTGCGCTTGCGCCCCGTCCCCATCCGGTTCAGGGGCGCCAGCAAGCGTTGGCTTATAGCCAGGGGGCCCCCGCTAGGCAAGGACAATGAAGCCAGCCACTTGGCCGGATTCCGGCTTTGCCGCACCAGAGCCCGGGTCGATTGGTCCGCAAACGTAAACGAGCGCCGGAGGATACCGCCGGCGCTCGCTGAACCGATCGAAAATAGGGGTGGCCTAGTCGCCGATGGCGCGGTGCAGGCGATCCCGAAGCTCGACGAGTTCGGTGATCGCCGCCTTGATATCGCGGACTTGACCTTCGTCCAGGGATGCCCGGAACAGCGGCAGATCGAGGACATCCTGCTTCTGGCCAAGCTCGGCCGCCAGTTGCGGATCTGCGACCCCGTCCGCAAGACCTTCCCCCCCCGCCAACGGATCGTCGCCCATCCGCAGACCGCCTTCGCGCATCAACTTCTGGACACCCTTGATCGTATAGCCCTGATCATAGAGGAGATTTCGAATTGTTCTCAATAAATCAACGTCTTCCGGTCGATAGTACCGCCGGCCGCCGCCGCGCTTCATGGGCCGGATCTGCGGGAATTTGGTCTCCCAGAACCGCAGCACGTGCTGGGGTACTTCGAGGTCGTCGGCGACCTCACTGATGGTGCGAAAGGCGGTCGCGGACTTCTCCGCCCGGCGCATCGGCGTCCGCCGCACGGCCGAAGGCTTCAGCTCCGCATCCTCGGCCTGGTCCCGCTGACGGGCGCGCTCCGCATTGCTCATGACGTCGCACCCGCACCCTTATTCACGCGTTCTTTCAGGACATGGGACGCGCGGAACACCAGGACCCGGCGCGGCTTGATGGGAACTTCCTCGCCGGTCTTCGGATTACGCCCGATCCGCTCGCCCTTCATGCGAACAAGAAAGCTGCCGAAGGACGAAACCTTCACGCTTTCACCACGGGTCAGGGCATCCGAAATCTCGTTCAGCACGGTATCGACCAGATCGGCCGACTCGTTTCGCGACAAGCCGACTTCCTGGTAGACCGCTTCCGCGAGCTGCGCACGGGTGACTGTATTGCCCTTCATCTCCCCCGCCTCTCCTTAACCAAACGAGTCTTCATCCGACTGCAACAGAGCGTATCGTTTCCTCTGAAATCAGTCAATTAGAGAGCGGTGTTGAAACGCACACCCGGAACGAGGGGCATCACCAGCGAATCAGCGCCGAACCCCAGGTGAATCCACCGCCCATGGCCTCCATCAGCACAAGATGGCCGCGTTTGATCCGCCCGTCATTGACCGCCTCGGCGAGGGCGAGTGGGATGGAAGCGGCCGAGGTATTGGCATGGCGATCGACGGTCACCACCACCTTTTCCGGCGCCAGCTTCAGCTTGTGGCCCATGCTGTCGATGATTCGCCGGTTTGCCTGGTGGGGGACCAGCCAATCCACGTCCTCCGGCTTGATACCTGTCGAGGCGATGGCGGCATCGACCGCGGCTGCCAGATTGACCACCGCATGGCGGAAGACCTCCCGGCCCTCCATCCGGACCACGCCGGCCGTCTGGGTCGTCGACGGTCCGCCATCGACATACAGCTGATTGTAGTGGGATCCGTCCGAGAACAGGTGGGTGGTCAGAACGCCACGATCCGCGGAGGTTCCCTGCCCTTCGCCGGCCTCCAGGATCACGGCACCGGCTCCATCGCCGAACAACACGCAGGTATTTCGGTCCTGCCAGTCCAGGATTCGCGAAAATGTCTCGGCGCCGATGACCAAAGCCCGCTTGACCTGCCCGACCCGGATAAAATTATCCGCAGCCGCCAGGGCGTACACGAATCCCGAACAGACCGCCTGCAGATCCAGGGCAAATCCACCCTTCATTCCGAGCCGGTCCTGTACCCGGGTTGCGGTCGCCGGGAAGGTATGGTCCGGCGTCGTTGTCGCCAGGAAAATCGCGTCGATATCCGCGCCACGAAGCCCGGCATGGTGCAGGGCCTGTTCCGCCGCCTTGACGGCCAAATCGGAGGTCAATTCGCCGGGTGCGGCGACATGGCGCTGGTGGATGCCGGTGCGCTTGACGATCCACTCGTCGCTGGTTTCGACCCGCTTGGCGAGTTCTTCGTTGGTGACGACGGTCTTCGGCAAATAACAGCCGGCCGACAGGACGATCGATCGCCGCACCATGGTCAGATTGCCGCGGCGGTTGCCGCCGCCCCGGGTACGGCCATCAACTGGGCGAAATCCTGCTTCATCTTTTCGGTCGCGCCATTCACCACCATATCCACGGCGACACCGATCGCGTTGGCGAAGCCGAAGGCATCCGTACCGCCGTGACTCTTCACGCAGATGCCATTCAGGCCCATGAAGATCGCACCATTGTACCGCCGCGGATCGACACGGGCGCGCAGCCCGGTCATCGCCGAACGGGCAAACAGATAGCCGATTCGCGCCATCAGCGAGCTGCTGAAGGTCTGGCGGAGAAAATGTCCGTAGAGTTTCACCGTGCCTTCGATCGTCTTCAGCGCGATGTTTCCGGTGAACCCATCGGTTACGACGACGTCGACCGTACCCTTGGCGATGTCGTCACCCTCGATGAATCCATAGAATTTTCCGGGCAGCGGCACCTGCTTCAGGATGCTGCTCGCGACCTTGACCGCATCGTGCCCCTTCAGTTCCTCGGCACCGACATTCAGGAGGCCCATCGTCGGCTCGCGCACACCAAGGACGGTGCGGGCAAAGACGTTTCCCATCACCGCGAACTGAACCAAATTATTCGCATCGCATTGCACATTGGCGCCGAGATCAAGCATCACGCTTTCGCTGCGGATCGTCGGAAAGAACGAGGCGATCGCCGGCCGGTCGATCCCGGGCATGGTCTTCAGCACGAATTTGGCCATCGCCATCAGTGCGCCGGTATTGCCCGCAGAGACTACCGCGGCGGCTTCGCCGGAATGCACCGCATCGATCGCGAGGCGCATCGAGCTGCCCCGCCCGGCCCGCAATGCCTGGCTCGGCTTGTCGTCCATGGTAATGACGGAATTCGTATGACGAACGGTGCTCACCTGCCGGAGTTCCGGCAAGCGGTCGAGCAAAGGCTTCAACTGAGCCTCGTCACCGAAGAACAGGAAATGCACGCTGGGAAATCGCCGGCGGGCGATATCCGCGCCTCTGACCACCATGTCGGGCGCATTGTCGCCGCCCATCGCATCAAGCGAAATAGCCAGGCTGGCGCTCACCCTTCACTCCTTCCTGGCTGCACTATAGCAGGGACAGTTAGGCGGCGCTTGCCTCAGGCTTCGCAGCGACCTCACGGCCGTCATAGAAACCGCAGGACCCGCAGACGTGATGCGGGCGCTTCAACTCGCCACAATTCGGGCATTCCAACGACTTGTCGATGGTTAGCGCGTGGTGGCTACGGCGCATGTCGCGCCGCGATTTGGAAACTTTCTTCTTCGGAACAGCCATGATGGAGCTCGCACAAAAAATAATGGCAGCCGCAGCGCTGCCGATCGGCCGGTTCATAGCCAATATCGAGCCCGGAAGCAAGCCGGTTAACACCATGGGGCAGTCCGGCCTCACGCCTCGACAAAACCCGTCAATCCTTCAGTTTTCCCAGCACTGAGAATGGGTTAGAAGTAGGCGAGGTGGTGTCAGACGGTCCTTCATAGGGCACCGTCGGGGTCAATTCCGCCGTTTCGCCCCTATAGTCCGGGGGGATCTCCGCACCCGGCGCCCGCGGATAGGGATCAAGCGCCAGGGCAAGTTGCTGGGCAACAGCCTCGCCGAGGTCGATGCGCCCGTTCACTATTGGCTCAGGCGGGTCATCGGCGTCATAGGCAATTTCGAGCTCTTCCGGATCGTTCCCCGCGGATTCGGCAAAATTGACCGCTATTTCCTCGTCGATGGCAGCCTGGACCGGCGCGAGGGAGATCACGCAGGTCTGCACGACAGCCGCGCGAATACTGCCTTCCAGCCTGACCGCACCGCCGCGCACGCGGCGCAACCGAAGCTCCGCGGACAAATTCTGTATTTCCTGCAGGCCAAATCGATCGGCCAGTGCACGGCATTCCGCCACCGTCGCCGCGATCGATCGGAGGGTTCCGCCCTGGCCTATCTTATCGACCTCAAGGAATCTAGAAAATTCTTTAGAATCAGAATGTTGTTTCATATTTTTCGCCTTGGATAGGATCAATAATCCGGCGATGCCTGGGCGACGACGGGAAAGTAGACGGTTCCCTTCATCATCGCGTCGATGGACTGCGACGCCAATTTGGCCTTGGCGCCACGCATGTATTCGGTCATTCGGGTGATGGAGTCCCCGGTCGGCTCGACGGTGCCGAACAGATTCCGCCGCAACGCGGCTTCGAGATCCCCGGATCCGCCGGCCAACCCCGCCTCATAGGCCTTGGTTCGCCCGCCCATGGCTTCGGTCATGTATTTCACCCGCTTACCGACGCCCAGGTCGCCGGCGCCGAGTTCACGGACCGAGGCATCCATGTCACGGAACATGATGTCATAGACCGCCTGACTCACCGCGGCACTCTTGGCGCCCTGATCCTTCAGGCGCTGGAACAGCAGGAACGCGTGAAGCGCCACCAGCTCGAAGCGGCCATCGACCGAATCCGGGACCCCGTAATTCGCGTAGAATTCAGGCCGGCGGGCCTGCGCAACCACGGATCCGTAAAGTTTTTGCGCAACCACTTCGCGGTCACTGGGGCCGCCCAGCGACTTCTTGATGAGTTTACCGAGCGGGCTTTCGGGCACGGGCGCCCTCCTTGACAGGGTTGGGGGCCGATGCAATCTTGCGCCGAATACCCAGCTGACCGAAGAACCCTAGGCGCATCAAGCTGTGATTCGCAAGGTGACGGCGGCATGACAAGGATTTTCTGGACCATGAACGTGCGTCAACCATGACGGCCGGTTTCCCGCAAATGAGGCGGCTGCGCGATGCCGGAATGGCTTGCGCATTGCTGCTCGCCGGCGGCCTATCCCTTGGCGCCTGCACGCAGGCGATCGAGACGCACGGCAATCTTCCCGATGCCGATCAGGTGGTGCAGATCAACCCCGGGGTCGACGACAAGACCCGTGTATCGCAGCTCCTCGGCTCGCCCTCGACGACCTCGCCCTTCGGCGGCAGCACCTGGTATTACGTTTCAAAGAAGACCCAATCCATTGCCTTCCTCGATCCTGACGTGATTGATCAGGAGGTCCTGTCGATCTCTTTCGATGATCAGGATATCGTCCAGGACATGAAAATCTACGGGCTGGAAGACGGTCGCTTGGTTGAATCCGTCGAACGTGTGACGCCGACCCAGGGTAACGACCTCACCATCCTGCAGCAGCTGCTCGGCAACCTTGGCCGCTTCAACAGCACGGGCAAGAAATCCACCCCCTATTGAGGCCCGGTCGCCATCCGGCAGAAAACACAAACCCCGGCGGATTGCTCCGCCGGGGTTTTGCGTCTTGACGACAGACCCTGGTCGATCGGCCCCTGGTCGATCGGGCCCGAGGCGATCAGGCCGCGAGGGCCGCCAACAGCAGCAAAGCCACGATATTGGTGATCTTGATCATCGGGTTGATCGCCGGACCGGCGGTGTCCTTGTAGGGATCTCCCACCGTATCGCCAGTCACGGCCGCCTTGTGGGCGTCGGACCCTTTGCCGCCATGATGTCCATCCTCAATGTACTTCTTGGCGTTGTCCCAAGCGCCGCCACCTGAGGTCATCTGGATAGCGACGAAGAGGCCCGTCACGATGGTGCCGAGCAGCATGGCGCCCAGAGAGATGAAGGCCTCGGCCTGACCGGCAACGAAGCGAATCACCACATACAGGGCGATCGGCGCCAGGATCGGCAGCAGCGACGGCAGGATCATCTCCTTGATCGCAGCCGTCGTCAGCATCGCCACGGCCCGGCCGTATTCCGGCTTGGCTGTGCCTTCCATGATCCCCTTGATCTCCTTGAACTGGCGCCGCACCTCGACGACGACGGCGCCAGCCGCGCGGCCGACCGCCATCATGCCGAGGGCGCCGAACAGGAAGGGCATGGCGCCGCCGATGAAGAGCCCGATGACCACATAGGGATTGTTGAGTTGGAAACTGATCGTCCCGCTCAGATCCGGGAAGTAGTGCTTCAGGTCTTCCGTATAGGCCGCGAACAGCACCAGTGCCGCCAACGCCGCAGAACCGATGGCATAGCCCTTGGTCACGGCCTTGGTGGTGTTGCCGACAGCGTCAAGCGCGTCGGTTACCTTGCGGACTTCCTTCGGCAGTTCCGACATTTCGGCGATACCGCCGGCGTTGTCCGTGACCGGCCCATAGGCGTCCAAGGCGACGACGATGCCGGCCAAAGACAGCATCGTGGTTGCCGCCGTGGCGATTCCGTAGAGTCCGGCCAGCGAATAGGCGGCGATGATCGCCGCGCAGATCACGATCACCGGCAGCGCCGTGGCTTCCATCGAAACCGCCAGGCCCTGGATGATGTTCGTGCCGTGGCCCGTCGTCGAGGCTTGCGCCACGCTGCGGACCGGACGGTAGGACGTCGAGGTATAATACTCGGTGATCCAGACCAGCAGGCCGGTTACGGCCAACCCGACGACCGCACACCAGAACAGGTCGGCGCCGGTGATCGCAAGATCGCCCGCATTGAACACCGTGGCAAAACCCAGGGTCGACTGGATGACACCGGCGATCAGCACGATCGAAATGACACCCGCGGCGATCAGGCCCTTGTAGAGGGCGCCCATGATGTTCTGGCTCGCACCGAGCCGGACGAACAGCATGCCGACCACCGAACTCACGACGCCCACGCCGCAGACCAGCAGCGGGAAGAGCATCATCTGCTCCTGCTGCAGCGCATCGGCGAAGAAGATGCTGCCCAGCAGCATCGTCGCCACGACGGTGACTGCGAAGGTCTCGAACAGATCCGCAGCCATACCGGCACAGTCGCCGACGTTGTCGCCGACATTGTCGGCGATCACGGCCGGATTGCGCGGATCATCCTCCGGGATCCCGGCTTCGACCTTGCCCACCAGATCAGCGCCGACATCGGCGCCCTTGGTGAAGATGCCGCCGCCGAGGCGCGCGAAGATGGAGATCAGCGAGGCGCCGAAGGACAGGCCGACCAGGGCCTCCAGCATCGGCCGCATTTCCAGGCCGCTGCTGCGCAGGAACATGTAGTAGCCGGCAACGCCCAACAGGCCCAGACCGACGACCAGGAGGCCGGTGATGCCGCCCGACTTCGCCGCGATGGCGAGTGCCGGAGCAAGACCCTGGCGGGCGGCTTCCGCCGTCCGCACATTGGCGCGCACCGAGACGTTCATGCCGACATAGCCAGCGGCGCCCGACAGGACCGCGCCGATGACGAAGCCGACGGCGGAATAGAACGACAGGAACCAGGCGAGGACCGCGGCGACGACCACGCCGACAAGGGCGATCGTGGTGTACTGCTTGTTCAGATAGGCGCCGGCGCCTTCCTGGATGGCGGCGGCAATTTCCTGCATCCGCTGATTGCCTGCCGAGGCCGCCAGCACCTGCCGGGTGGCAACCGCGCCATAGACCAGAGCCAGTGCGCCCGCGGCGATCACCAGCCAGTACAAACTCGGGTTCATCTCGGTAACCCCTTCATCCCATTTGAGTTTTTCAAGGAGCCGGACCCGGCCGAATCATCCGCCCACCGGCCCGGCGACGCAAAGTCGGCGGAACATACTGAAATCATTGGGTGAAAGCAATGACGGGCGAAACCCGTGCGACCTGCCGGACGGGCGCAACTTCGGCTTCACCGAATCCGGCCGGTGCGGTAATTTGGCCACCGCATCGGATGGCAGCGCCGGACATGTGGAATCTGCAGCAAACCGTTCCCGCCCATCCCTCCGGCAGCCGAACGCCGCCGAGACCGGGATCTGTCGCCCTCTTCGTGCTGGCGACGATCCTCGCGACTTTGCGTCCTGCAGGCCTCGCCGCCGACGACCCCGCCCTCACGATCACAGGTACCCCTGCGGCGCATTCGATCACCCTGTCGTTGGCCGAGCTCAGGGCCCTGGGGCGCACCGAGATCGAGACCAGCACACCCTGGACCGACGGCATCCAGCGCTTTGCCGGAATCACCGGCGCCACTTTCGTCAAGGCGGTTCACGCCCGTGCCGGCAACGCGACGGCCATCGCGGTCAACAACTACCAGGTGGTCATCCCGTTCGACGTGCTCGACAGCGACTCCACCCTGATCGCCTACGAACGCAACGGCAGGCCGATGACGGTGCGCGACAAGGGGCCGCTCTGGATCGTATTCCCCTTCGATGCCGACACGAAGTTCGTCACGGAGACATACAAGTCCTATTCCATTTGGAGCCTGATCCGTGTCGAATTCCACTGAGCCCGGCCCCGTGGCACCGCCCGGCGGCATCCTGCCGGTGGCGACGTCGGGCGCCCTCCTGCGCCGGATCAAGTGGGTGGCGATTCTCGCCGCCGGGCTCTACCTCGTCCTCATCCTCATCCCGTTCAAGCTGCTGCTCGACCAACAGGCCCTGCATCGCAGCGCGCTGGATTACGTAACCGGGGACGACCGCTGGGTCCTCTACCGGACGAATATCGAGTATGCCGCGGTGATGAACGTTCTGCTGCGCGCCGCGGTCGACGACCGCGACGCCGATCTGTCCGCAGTGCGCACCGCCGTCGACGTGTTGGGCGCCCGGTCCGATACCCTGAAGCACAGCAACGCCATCCAGCGGATGCTCGGCGGCCTGCCCGAGTACCAGGCTGCAACCGCCGCGCTGGATGCGGCCATCGCGTCCTCGGGACCGATCCTGGAGGCGGAGCCCGGGCCGCGCCTGGCGCCGGCCACGCTTTCGCGGCTGACCCAGATCTTTCGCGGTATCGGACCGGCCCTGGATGTCATGTCGGGCACCGCGATGAGCGTTACCGCCCAGCGCAAGGACCTGCTGGTGCAAGGCTTCCGGCAGAGCGTCGTGCGCACCGGTGTGGCGGCGATCGTCCTCGCCGCCGCCAGCATCCTCTTCATCGCCTGGCTGATCCGCACCAACCGTTTCGCCAAGCAGACGCAGCAGCGCCTGCACGCCTTGACCCTCGACCTGCAGCGCAGCGAGGCCCGCTTGCGCGGCTTCCTGCAGAATGCCCCGGTCACCATGTCGGTCAAGGACCTGGACGGCCGCTATCTGCTGGTCAACCCGCGCAGCGAACAGTATCTCGGGCTGCCGGCCAAGGACATCATCGGGCGCACGACCCTGGACATTGCGGCGACGCCCGGGCATCAGGCGGTGGTCGCCCTGGAACAGGACGTCATCACCAGCAATCGCACCCAGGTGCAGCAGATCCAGTATGGCTACGGCGCCGATGCGGAATGGTATATCGACATCAAGTTCCCGATCCACGACGCCGCGGGCCATGTAGCGGCGGTCGGCGGCATCGGCCTGAACGTCACCGAGCGCAAGCGCACCGAGGCACTGCTGGCCCAGGCACAGAAGATGGAGGCCATCGGCAACCTGACCGGCGGCGTCGCCCATGATTTCAACAACTACCTTGCCGTCATCATGGGCAATCTCGACATGCTGAAGGAGGACCTGGCCGAGCAGGCCGCAATGCAAAAGCTGATCGACGGCGCCATGAACGGCGCCCTGAAGGGCGCGGAGCTCACCCAACGCCTGCTGGCCTTTGCCCGCCGCCAGCCGCTGGACCCGCAGCCGACCGACCTCAACGATCGCATCGCCGACGCGCTGCCGCTCATCGAGCGGGCCCTGCGCGAGGACATCTCGATCGAGCTCGAGGCGGCGCCGGCCCTCTGGCCGGTGCTCATCGACGGCAGCCAGCTCGACACCTGCATCATCAACCTCACCAACAATGCCCGTGACGCCATGCCGAATGGCGGCCGCTTGCGGATCACCACCCGCAATGTTCACCTGAAGAGCTCCCGCCCGAAGGATTTCCTGGACATCCCTTCGGGCGACTATGTGGTGATGGAGGTCAGCGATACCGGCGTCGGGATGACGGCAGACGTCCAGGCGAAGATGTTCGAGCCGTTCTTCACGACGAAGGGGCTCGCCCACGGCACCGGGCTCGGCCTCAGCATGGTCTACGGATTCGTCAAGCAGTCGCAGGGGCATATCAGGGTGCACAGCGAAGTCGACCGCGGCACGACGATTGTCATCTACCTGCCCCGGGTGGCGGTCGCCGACGAAATCGCGATGCCACAGCGGTCGCCCGGGAAATCCGCACCGCCGACCGGCACCGAGGTCATCCTGGTCGTCGAGGACAACGCCAGCCTGCGCGACACCGTGACGGCGCAGCTGATCGGACTGGGATACCAGGTGATCGCTGCGGAGAATGCGGAGAGCGCCCTATCCGTGCTGGACGATGCCGCGCGCCACGTCGATCTCCTGCTGACCGACATCATCATGCCGGGGACGCTCGACGGCATCGATCTCGCCGCCGTTGCCCGCAAGCAGCGCCCCGACCTGAAGGTGCTCCTGACATCCGGATTCCCCGGCGACCCGCTCGACCGCAAGGGCAGCGCCGCTTTGGCGCATCAGATGCTCGCCAAGCCCTATCGCCAGGACGAACTGGCACGGGCCGTGCGCGCCGCACTGGGAACCGCCGCACTGGGAACCGCCGCACTGGGCACCGCCGCGCCGATCATCGCGGGGCGGGTCGAGGGCTGACCGCCGAAGTGCGGACGAGCCGGCCTCAGACCTCGCGCGCCCGCTCACGCAGCAGGTATTTCTGCACCTTTCCGGTGACCGTCTTCGGCAGCTCGCCGAACACGAAGTGGCGGGGCCGCTTGAAGCCCGCCATGTTATCCTTGCACCAGCCGCCGAGTTCATCGGCGGTCGGCGCCACGGCTCCGTCCCGGAACGTGACGAAAGCACAGGGGGTTTCGCCCCAATGCGGATCCGGCTTGGCCACGACGGCGACCTCACGCACGGCGGGGTGCCGCGAGAGAATCTCCTCGATCTCCAGCGAGGAGATGTTCTCGCCGCCGGAAATGATGATGTCCTTCGAGCGGTCCTTGACCTCGATATAGCCGTCGGCATGCATCACACCGAGGTCGCCGCTGCGGAACCACCCGTTCTGGAATACCTCGGCGGTCGCCTTCGGATTCTTGAGATAGCCCTTCATCACCGTGTTGCCGCGCAGTGCAACTTCGCCCATCGCCTGGCCGTCGGCCGGCTGCACCTCGCCGCTCTCCGGATCGACGATCTGCAGCCCGGCAGCGGTGATGTAGCGAACCCCCTGGCGGGCCATCATCGATGCGCGCCGGGGCAGATCGTACTCCGCCCAGTCCGCCTGAAATTCGCAGAGCGTCGCCGGGCCGTAGGTTTCGGTAAGTCCATAGGCGTGGATGACGGTGAATCCGATACGCTCCATGGCCCCGATCACCGTGCTGGTCGGCGCGGCGCCGCCGGTCATGATCTTGACCGCGTGGGACAGCTTGCGCGTCTCGCTGCCGGGGGCGAAGGCCAGCATACTGAGCACGGTCGGCGCGCCGCAGAGATGCGTCACGGCCCAGCGCTCGATACGCGCGTAGATCTCCGCCGGGACAATGGCACGCTGCACGACATGGGTGCCGCCGACTGCGGTCACCCCCCAGGTATAGGTCCAGCCGTTGCAGTGGAACATCGGCAGCGTCCAGAGATAGACGCTGGTCGGGCCCAGCTGCGTGGCCAGCGCCTGACCGAGCGCATTCAGATAGGCGCCGCGATGATGATAGACGACGCCCTTGGGATTGCCGGTGGTGCCCGAGGTGTAGTTGAGCGCGATCGCCTGCCATTCGTCCTTCGGCCAGTGGATCACGGCCGCTTCGTCACCCGAAGCGACGAAGGCCTCGTATTCCTGCCAGCCCCCGGCCGCAGGGTGGCCGGCCTGCGGCGCGGCGATCTCGACCAGAGCGATATCCGCCCCGGACGCCGCAAGCGCCGCCTTCGCCACCGGCATCAGTTCCGCATCGACCAGGAAGACCTTGGTCTCCGCATGTTCCAGGATGAACGCCACGGTCTTCGCATCGAGGCGGAAATTGATGGCGTTGATGACGCCACCGGCCATCGGTGCCGCATAATGCAGTTCCAGCGCCGCAATGCTGTTGGGCGAGAGCACCGAAACGGTATCGCCCGGCCCGACGCCGGCGCGCCGCAAGGCGTCCGCGGACTTGCGGCATCGGCGCCACATCTCGCCATAGGAGATCACCCGGTCGCCATCAACGATGGCCGCCTTGTGCGGATAAAGTCCGGCCGAACGTTCGAGAAAGGCGATCGGACAAAGCGGCTCGTAATTGGCGCCGGTCCTGCCGAGATCGGCCTCGTACTTGTCCATCGCCGTGTCTCCCCAAATTCTTCAGGCGGGCTTGCGCGCCCGCATTCTGGCCGGGCGCAGCTCGCCCTTGTCCAGGACCACGGTCAGGCTGCGCCAATCCTCGATGAAGAAGTCCCGGTCCGCTTCGCCGAGCTTTTCCGTCAACAGGCCGAAGAGCTCGCCCTGCATGCGCCGCATCTCCTCCCTGGCCCCGACCTGGTACTGCGCGGTGATGTCCTCGAGAACCACCTCCTCGAACCCGGCAGCATGAACCAACCGCCCATAGTCCGCCAGCGTCACCAGATTGTAGGTCAAGCCCTCCATCTTGAAGAAATACAGCATGTCCTCGCTATAGGGACCCGGCGATTTCATCCAATCGCCGCAGGTCACGATCCCGCCGGGCTTGAGGACGCGGCGCAGTTCGGCGAAGAAGGACGCCTTGTCGGGAATGTGCAGCCAGGCATCCTTGCCGAAGACGACGTCGAACATGCCGTCTTCGAAGGGGAGCGGACCGGGCTGGATCAGCCTGATGTCTATTCGATCGGCAAGACCGGCTTTGGCGATGCGCTCGCGGCCGAGTTGCACGATCAGGTGACCGACATCGACCCCGACGACCTTCGCGCCGAATTCCGTCGCCAGGACCTGATCCAGCCCGCCGAGCCCGCACCCGACGTCGAGTACCCGCTTGTCCGCCAGATCCAGCCCCGCAACGATCGCCCGCACCGCTGCCGGCCCACCCGGGGACAGGAATCCCTCACCCCAGATGATCTGCAAAAGGGTGAGCATGCGGTCGTCATATTCCTCGTGCGCAACCTCCGTCATCGATCCCCTCCCCTATTCCTCTAGGCCATGGCCGGCCGTGTCCCTGACCTGGCACCCCATAGCAGGGTCAACAGAATGAACCCGGCAGGCACCGCTGCGCCGATCAGCACCCATTGCCAGCCGGCCCACTGCTGCACCGAACCGGCAACGAAGGAGCAGACCGCCTGGGTTCCGGCCACGAGAAAGTCATTGAACGCCTGAACCTTGGCGCGCTCGCTGGACCGGTAGCATTTGGTCAGCAGCATCGTGGCCCCGACATAGAGAAAATTCCATCCCAGGCCGAGAAGAACCAGGGTCAGCCAGAACTGGGGGATCGCGATGCCAGACAGCCCGATGCCGATGCAAAGCACGTAGCAGGTGATTCCGCAGGACAGGATCCGCATTTCGCCGAAGCGCCGGATCAGATGGCCGGTGAAGAAGCTGGGGACGAACATGCCCAGCACATGCCACTGGATGACGAAACCTATCCCCTTGCCGAGTTCATAGCCGCAGAAATGCATCGCCAAGGGGGTTGCGGTCATCACAAAGGACATGATGCCATAGCCCAGCATGGCGCAGACAATGGCCACGACGGCACGGCGCTGCCGGACAACCGTCAGTAGCGAACGCGCCGCCTCGTCGCTGACGAGGCGCGCGGGCGGCAACGGCATTTTCAGGGGAATCAGTACCAGCAGGATGGCGGCGCTCAGTCCGATCACGAAGATGAAGCCGCCGGCGAAGGTATAGGGCGCCATCAAGTCCTGGCCGAACTCAGCCAGCGGGCGCGCGCAAATGGCAGCCACGACGCCGCCGGCCATCACCAGCGATATTGCCCTGGCACGGAACGCGTCGTCCGCCACTTCCGCCGCGGCGAACCGGTAATAGACGTTGAACCCGACAAATCCGCCAAACACCGCATTGCCCAGGCAGAAGAGCTCGAAGCTGCCGTCGCGGATCGCCATCATCATGATCGCACCGCCGACGACGCCGATGCAGGCGCCGATCATGAAACCGTTGCGCCGCCCGATCCGCCGCATGATGAAGGAAGCGGGCAAGGTCGCCACCATCGTCATGCTGAACTGCAGGGCCAGCGGCAGCGTGGCGAGATGCTTGTTGGTTGCCAGGATTTCCCCGACGAGGGCAGAGGTGAGGATCATGATCGAAACGCTGGTCATCGCCAGCGCCTGCGCCAAAGCCAGCAGAAACACGGTACGACGCGTGGTGAGATTCACTGCCCCGGATCCGCAGCTTCCATATTGGCGATCGACACCTGATAGACGATCCCATCGCCCAGGCGGCGATCGATCACCTTCTTCAGCCGCTGCTCGATGAACTTCTGATTGAAATCGCTTTCCTCGACCAGCTTGCGTGCCATCAGGACATGCAGCTCGATATTGATGTCGTTCATCAGTAACGGCATCATCCGTTCGGCCTTGGCCTGCTTCTCCGGAGCGTTGAAGATCAGCGTCAGCCGGAAAAAGAAGGTGCGCTGGTTCTTGCCGTTCTTGATGACCGAAACGCTCAGCGCACTGCTGGCATTGTCCGGAATGATGATCTGGGTCAAGGTTGGCGGCGGCGGGGTCTCTGCCGGGATCTCGGCGTCAGGCCGGAAATAGAACCACCAGACCGCACCGGCGCCGCCACCCAACAGCAGCAGAATCACCAGGATGATGATAAGCTTCTTCATGAAGCGGCCGGCCCCTGCCTTGCTGAATCACCAAATAAATCAGCAGTCTATACGAGGTCGCCGTGATCGAGAAGCGATTGGAGGCGAATCTTGGGCATCGGCGCGGTGATTTTCGACTTCGGCAATGTGCTGATCGGCTGGAATCCCGAAAACCTCTATCGCAAACTGATCCCCGACCCGGTGTTCCGGCGGGAGTTCCTCGAGCGGATCTGCGACCCCGAGTGGAACCGGCAGCACGATCTGGGCCGCCCCTGGGCCGAAGGCATCGCCGAACGGGTCGCGCGTTACCCCGAGCATGCGGACCTGATCCGAGCCTACCGCGACCGCTTCCAGGAGACCCTGACCGGACTTGTACCTGAGGGCAATGCCCTGTTGCGCCAAGTGCGGGCAGCCGGCCTCCCCTGCTATGGCTTGACCAACTGGTCCGGCGAAACCTATGACGAGACCGCACCAGCCATGCCGTTCCTACCGGAGCTAGAGCATGTGGCCGTCTCCGGTCATCTGAAGATGGCCAAACCCGCGCCCGAAATCTATCTCCATCTGTTGGAAATCATTGGCCTGCCACCGGAAAGCTGCGCGTTCATCGACGATTCGATGGCCAATATCGAGGCCGCCGAGCGTCTGGGGATGAGAGGTGTGCATTTCCGCAACGACGGAACGACGGCCGCGCGCCTGCGGCAGGCGGGGGCGGTCTTCTAGAAGTGGCGGAACCCGCCTCGACCGACGGCGATCTCGTCGCCATCGCGATCGAGCACGCGGACACCATCGCCGGCGACGACTTCGCCGATATCGGCGATCGCAACGCCGGCCGCGGCGGCGATATCGACGATCGCAGGAGCAGCCTCGGCCGGCGCCGTGAACAGAAGCTCGTAGTCGTCGCCACCGGTGAGGATGCCCTGCAGCAGATCGAGATCCTCCGCCAGGGCGACGGCAGCAGCGCTCGACAGTGGCACACGAGCGGCGCGAATGACCGCGCCGCAAGCGGAAGCGGTGCAGATATGGCCAAGATCGCCGACCAGCCCGTCGGATACATCCATGGCTGCATGAACGAGACGGGACGCCGCAAGGGCTTGGCCGAGCCCGACCCGCGGCTGCGGCAGGTGATACCGGTCGGAAAGGTGCCGGGTCAGGTCGCGATCTAGATCGGCCAATCCGCCCCTCAGCACCTTCAGGCCAAGATATCCGTCGCCGACCGTGCCGCTGACATAGATCCGGTCGCCGGGGATGGCGCCACGACGGCGCATGGCTGTTCCGGCTGGAATCGTGCCGATCGCGGTGAGAGACAGCGTCAGCGGTCCGGGCTGGGCCACGGTATCGCCACCCATCAGGGCGACACCGTAGGTCTCCTGGTCGGATGCCAGGCCCGCGGCGAACTTGGCGACCCATGCCTCGTCGATCTCGTCGGAAAAGCCGGTCGTCATCAGATAGCCGACCGGCGTCGCACCCTTCGCAGCCAGATCCGACAGGTTCACCCGCAGCATCTTCCGGGCGATCAGGTCGGGCGGGTCGTCGGCCAGGAAATGAACGCCGGCAATCAAGGCGTCTGCCGTCAGAACCAGTTCATGGCCGGGTGGCGGCAGGTAGGTGCAGGCATCGTCGGTCAGGCCCAGCGCGCCTTCCATCCGCGCCGCCAGAGGCGCGAAGTAGCGGTGGATCAGATCGAATTCACCGGGAAGGCGAGGTCCGGTCGGCACCCGACGGGTCCTTCTCGCCGTTACCCATGTCGTCCCGGCGCAGCGCATGCGCAAGCTGATCGAGGACGCCATTCGCCAGTCCGGTCTCCTTGTCGCCGAGAAAGGCATCGGAAACGGCGATGTATTCGCTGATCGTCACTTTCGGCGGGATGTCCGGACGATGGGCGAGTTCGTAGGCGCCGCAGCGAAGCACGGCCCGCAAAATGGATTCCAGACGCTCGACCGACCAATCCTCGGTCAACGCACCGGCGATCATGTCATCAAGTTCCCCAAGATGTGCGGAGGCCCCGAGCACCACGCTGCTGAACAGCTTGCGATCGGCCGATGGCAGGTCGACGCCGTCAACCGACCGGCCGATGCGGTGATCGGTGAATTCTCGGATGATTGCCTCGGGCTTGCCCCCGCCGATCTCAAGCTGATAAAGCGCCTGCACTGCGGCGAGACGTGCCGCACGTCGTTCCATTGCCAGGCGCTTGCCGCGCTCGGCCTGGCTCTCGGCTTTTTCCGCGGTCATGATCCGAGGCCCAGTTCGTGCTTGATGGCAATCAGCGCCATCACCGCCTCTGCAGCTCCACCGCCCTTGTCCTTCTCTGTCATCCGCGCCCGCGCCCAGGCTTGGTCGTCATCCTCCACGGTCAGGATGCCATTGCCGATGCACGCCGCGTACTTGATTGCCAGCTCGTTCAACCCGCGGGCGCTCTCGTTGCAGACCGTTTCGTAATGGCTGGTCTCGCCCCGGATGACGCAGCCCAGCGCCAGAAATCCTTCAAATGGCCTCTTCAACTTGCCCTCGCGCTGCGCCTCGATTGCCAGGCGGATGGCGCCGGGAATCTCCAGCGCCCCCGGTACGGCAAAGCGTTCGAACGTGGCGCCGGCCTTTTTCAGCGCCCGCTCCGCACCGGCAAACAGGGCGTCCGAAATGTCCTGATAGAATCTGGCCTCGACGACCATGATATGTGGCTTTCTTGCCATCGCCAACTCCCTAGGACGGGTCGAACGGAATGGCCCGCTCGCCCTCGACCGACAGCCCATAGCCTTCGAGCCCGATGATCGTCTTCTTGTGGTTGGTCAGCAGCACCATCCGCCGAACGCCAAGATCAAGCAGGATCTGCGCCCCGACACCATAGTCGCGAAGCTCGCGGGGTCCTTGGCTCTGGGCAGCGGCGAGTTTGCGCGTGCCCTGCTCCTTCCCCAGCGACCGCGCGCTGACGGCATCGGACAGCGATGTGGGCAGCGGTTCACGGATCAGGACGACGATGCCGCGGCCCTCGTCGCCGATCAGCCGCATGGCCGCCGCGAGTTCGCCGCTTCGGCCAGACTTGGCATCGCCGAGCACATCGTCCAGCACGCTCATCGCATGCATCCGGACCAGGACGGGGTCGTCGGTGTGCAGATCGCCCTTCACCAAAGCGACGTGTTCGGAATGGGCAATCCGGTTGGTGTAGACATAGAGCTTGAAATCGCCGCCGAACCGGCTCTCGAAACTGGTCTCGATCGTGCGGTCGACGATCCGATCATAGCGTCGACGATAGGCGATCAGGTCCGCAATCGTCCCGATCTTCAGGTTGTGGTACTGCGCGAACTTGATGAGATCGTCGCGGCGCGCCATGGTGCCGTCTTCGTTCATGATCTCGCAGATCACCCCGGCGGGATTGAGGCCGGCGAGGCGCGCGATATCCACGGCCGCCTCGGTATGACCGGACCGCACCAGTACGCCGCCGTCCCGCGCGACCAGGGGAAACACGTGGCCCGGAGTGACGATATCGCCGGGCCCGGCCTTCGGATCGATCGCGATCTGGACCGTGCGCGCCCGATCATGGGCCGAGATGCCGGTCGTCACCCCTTCCCGGGCCTCGATCGAGACCGTGAAGGCGGTCTGGTGCCGGGTGCCGTTCCGGCTCGACATCAGCGGCAGGCCGAGATGCTCGACCCGCTGGCGTTCCAGAGACAGGCAGATCAGTCCGCGGCCGTGCTTGGCCATGAAATTGATGATTTCCGGCGTCGCCATCTGTGCCGGGACGACCAGGTCGCCTTCGTTCTCGCGTTCCTCATCGTCCACCAGCACGAACATCTTGCCGGCCTTGGCGTCGGCAATGATCTCGGCGGTCGAGGATTTGATGTCTTCGAAGCTCAAGCTCTGTCCTTTCCTAGGAGGCGCGCAACATATCGTGCGATCAGATCTATTTCCAGGTTCACGCGCCGACCGGGCTCCGCCTGGCCCAGATTGGTAACCTCTTGTGTAATGGGGATAATATTCACGCCAAAGCGCCGCCCATCGACCTCGTTGACCGTTAACGATATGCCGTCGACGGTCACCGACCCTTTCGGAGCGAGGAATGCCGCCAGATTTTCCGGGGCGTCTATGGTGATGCGCATGCTGCCGCCTTCTGGCCTGACGCTATTGATCGTGCCGATGCCATCGACATGTCCGCTGACCAGATGACCGCCCAGTTCGTCACCGACCTTCAGCGCCCGCTCGAGATTGATCCTCGTTCCCGGCCGCCAGTCGCCGAGCGTGGTGACGTTCAAGGTCTCCTGGCTGGCTTCGAATGCCATCCAGCCCGGCCCCTTCTCGACCACGCTGAGGCAGCATCCGTTGCAGGCCACCGAGGCGCCAAGATCCAGGCCGCCTGTATCATAGGCCGTCTGGATCACCACACGGGTGACTGGTCCCGGCCGGACCTCGGCAACCGCGCCAAGATCCGAGATGATTCCAGTGAACATTATTTAAACTCAGATAGTTAATAGAATTTATTTGGCTGATTTCTGAGGAATACGCCGATAGACTTCCAACCCGCTTTCCTCGCCCTCCGCTCCGCCAGCCCGCATCAACCGAGGCATGAGAGCAAGCCTATCCAAGCCCATTTCGCCAATCGCCGCCAGCCCATCTCCGCCGATCAGTCCCGGCGCCCGGAACCAATACAGGCGATCGACCAGATCGGCCCGCAGAAACGCCGCCGCCACCGTGGCACCCCCTTCGACGAGAACCCGCGTCAAGCCGCGCTGTCCGAGCGTGGCGGCGATCTCGAAGATATCGAGGCGGCCGTCGGCGGCCAGTCCCACCTCGAGGACCTCGAAACCGGCATCCCAATAGGGTTTCAGCCGGTCCGGCTGGTGGCGGGGGCCGGTCACCAGCCAGGTCGGGCGGCCATTGCGACCGGCCAGATTGCCGTCCAGCCGCGTCCGCAGCCGGGAATCCACCACGATTCTCACCGGCGAACGCCCGGTCAAGCCCGGCAATCGGCAGGTCAGCGCCGGATTGTCCGCCAGGGCGGTACCGCTGCCAACCAGGACCGCGTCATGGCCGGCACGGAGCAGATGACCCCGGGCGCGCGCGGCCTCGTCGGTAATCCACTGGCTTTCGCCGGACCGGGTCGCAATCCGGCCGTCGAGGCTGGTGGCGAGCTTCAGTGCCAGCAGCGGCCTGCCAGCGGTCACCCGGAGGAAGAAGCCCTCATTGAGCTCCCGGGCCGCCGTGGCGAGCAGGCCGGTCCTGACCTCGATCCCCGCGGCCCGCAGCAAGGCGATTCCCCGCCCGGACACGCGGGGGTCCGGATCCTCGAGCGCCACCACGCAGCGCGAAATCCCGGCGGCGACCAGGGCCTCGGCGCAGGGGGGCGTCTGGCCGTGATGGGCGCAGGGCTCCAGGCTGACATAGGCGGTACCGCCGCGGGCCGCGGGCCCGGCCTGGTGCAGGGCCCCGGTCTCGGCATGCGGCCGCCCGCCCGGCTGGGTAAAGCTCCGACCGATGACAAGGCCGGCGGAATCGGTGATGACGCAGCCGACCGCCGGATTCGGCCAGACTCCGCCCAGACCCCGTGCCGCGAGGTTCAGCGCAGCCCGAAGGTGAGCGGTATCGAGGGCGTCAGTCGCCGTCGCCGCCAAGCTTGCCGACGAAGGTTTCAAAATCCTTCGCCTCGCGGAAATTGCGATAGACCGAGGCGAAGCGCACATAGGCGACCTTGTCGAGATTGGCCAGAGCGTCCATCACCGCCTCGCCGATGGCGTTGGTCGGGATCTCGTTCTCGCCCGAACTCTCCAGCCGCCGTACGATCCCGTTTACCACCCGCTCCAGCCGCTCGGTATCGACCGGGCGCTTGCGCAGGGATACCTGCATCGAACGCATCAGCTTGTCCCGATCGAAAGGTTCCCGCTGCCCGTTGCTCTTCACCACCACGAGCTCGCGCAGCTGTACCCGCTCGAAGGTGGTGAAACGTGCGCCGCAGTTGGTGCATTGCCGTCGCCGGCGGATCGCCGCATTGTCGTCGGTCGGCCGGGAATCCTTAACCTGCGTATCTTCATTGCCGCAGAACGGGCAGCGCATTTGGTCCCTTCCCCCTCAGTCCCGCCCGATCAGCCGTTGTAGATCGGGAATCGGCGGCAGAGCTGCAGCGCTTCTTCGCGCACCTGCGCCTCGGCCGCATTGTTGCCGTTCGGATTGCTCGCCAGGCCATCCAGCACGCGGCAGATCATCCTGCCGACGTCCTTGAATTCCGCGACGCCGAAACCGCGCGTCGTTCCGGCCGGGGTCCCCAGTCGGATACCCGAGGTAATCATCGGTTTCTCGGTGTCGTAGGGTATGCCGTTCTTGTTGCAGGTGATCCGGGCGTGCTCGAGGCTGAGTTCGGCGGCCTTGCCGGTCAGCTTCTTCGGCCGCAGATCGACCAGCATCAGGTGATTGTCGGTACCGCCGGTGGTGATCGCATAGCCGCCGTCGACCAGCACTTGGGCGAGCGCCTTTGCATTCTCGACGACCTGCTGGGCATAGACCTTGAATTCGGGCTTCAGGGCTTCGCCGAAAGCCACCGCCTTGGCGGCGATCACATGCTCCAGCGGTCCCCCTTGCAGGCCCGGGAAGACCGCCGAGTTGATCTTCTTCCCGAAATCCTCGTCATCCGCCAGGATCATGCCGCCGCGCGGTCCGCGCAGGGTCTTGTGGGTGGTCGTCGTCACCACATGGGCGTGGGGGAAAGGGCTGGGGTGCACGCCGGCCGCGACCAGGCCGGCAAAATGCGCCATGTCGACCATGAAATAGGCACCGATCGAATCCGCGATCTCGCGGAACCGCTTGAAGTCCCAGAAGCGCGGATAGGCGGACCCCCCGGCCAGGATCAGCTTCGGTTTGTGTTCCTTCGCCAGCTTGGCGACCTCGTCCATGTCGATGGTAAGCGTGTCGGGCCGCACCGTGTAGGGCGCGACCTTGAACCATTTTCCGGACTGGTTGGCCGGCGAGCCATGAGTCAGGTGGCCGCCGGCGGCCAGGTTGAGCCCCATGAAGGTATCGCCAGGCTGCAGCAGTGCCATGAAGACGCCCTGATTGGCCTGGGCGCCGGAATGCGGTTGCACATTGGCGAAGCTGCAGTTGAACAGCTGCTTCGCCCGATCGATCGCCAGCTGCTCGGACACGTCGACATAGTCGCAGCCGCTGTAATAGCGCTTGCCGGGATAACCCTCGGCATACTTGTTGGTGAGGACCGAGCCCTGGGCCTCCAGCACCGCGCGCGAGACGATGTTCTCCGAGGCGATCAGTTCAATCTGGTCCTGCTGGCGCTGCAACTCCTCGCCGATCGCCTTGAACACCGCGGGGTCGCGATCCTTCAGCGACATGTCGAAAAAGCCCGGCATCGGCCGAAAATTGCTGGTCATGATCCTATCGTCCCTCTCGTCGTCCCATTGGGGTTCGGGTGCGCGCCCGCTGGCACAGCTAACCCAGTTTGGCGACACGATTCTGGTGACGCCCCCCCTCGAATTCTGTTCCCAAAAACACCTTTAAGCAGTCCTTAGCGACATCGCTCCCGATCAGCCGCGCGCCCAGGCACAAGACGTTCGCGTCGTTATGCTGGCGGGTCAGCCGGGCGGAGGTCACGTCATGAACCAGGGCGGCCCGGATGTGCCGATGGCGGTTGGCGGCGATAGAGATGCCGATCCCCGTGCCGCAGATCAGCACGCCGCGCTTGGCCCGCCCGTCCTTCAGGGCGGCGGCGAGGCGGTCGGCAAAATCCGGATAGTCGACCGACGCGGTCGTCTCCGTCCCCAGATCCAGCACCGCATAGCCCTGTTCCGCCAGTTCGCCCTTCAGCGCCGCCTTGAGCTCGAAACCGGCGTGATCGCCCGCGATGGCAATGGTTTCCCTGGAATCCGCCATGGTCGCTCAGATATCCCGTACCCAACCCCGATCCAACGAGGGCATACCATATCTCCGGTCTGACCCGGCCGCCAACCACAATCTGTGAGGATTCCGGGCAAAAAGAAGCCCGGGCTTTTGGCCCGGGCTCCAGATCTAAACGACCGGCTGCTGCTTAGTTCAGCGGCTCCTGGTCGTACTTGCCATCATGCCAGATGAACCAGGCATAGTTCACCTTGGTCAGATCGCCCTTGTCGTCCCACGACAGGTCGCCGATCACGGTCGGGATGGTGTTGGCGCGGAGCGCCTCGGCCACCTTCGCGCCTTCGGTCGTGCCGGCCTTGGTTACTGCAGCGGCCCATGCCTGGATCGCGGCATAGGAGCTCAGCGTGTAGCCTTCCGGCGAGTAGTTGTCGGCCTTGAACTCGCCAACGACGGTCTTGGCTGAGTCGAGGTTGATCGCCGAAGCCGCATCGGAGAAGCGCATGCCTTCACCGGCCGGGCCCGAGATCGACCAGAATTCGGCGGTGTTCAGCGCATCGCCGGAAACGAAGTCGGCCTTCAGGCCCTGTTCACGCGCCTGACGCATCATCAGCCCGGCGTCATTGTGATAGCCGCCGATATAGACCACGTCGATCTTCGCGTCCTTCAGCTTCGAAATCAGAGCCGAGAAATCCGGCTCCTTCTGGGTATAGGTCTCGCGCAAGGCAACTTTCCCGCCCGCAGCCTCGAGGTTCTTCTGCGTTTCATTGGCCAAGCCCTGACCATAGGCCGACTTGTCGTCAAGGATGGCGATGTTCTTGCCGGCATAGCTCTTCGCCAGCCACGGACCGGCGAACGAACCCTGCTTGTCGTCGCGACCGCAGGTCCGGAAAATCGTCTTGGCGCCATTCGGCGCTTCATCGGTGAACTTCGGGTTGGTGGAGGCCGGGGTCATCTGCAGAACGCCTTCCTCGGCGTAGACCGCGGAAGCCGGGATCGACGAGCCCGAGCAGAAGTGGCCGGCCACGAAGACCACGCCCTTCTTCACGAGATCATTGGCAACCTGCACGGCCTGCTTCGGGTCGCACTGGTCGTCGCCGACTTCAAGCTTCAGCTGCTTGCCCATCACGCCGCCGGCGGCATTGATGTCCTTCACCGCCATTTCCGAACCGCGGCGAAGCTGCTCGCCGAAGGCGGCCAGATCACCGGTCATCGGACCGGCGACTGCGATGGTGATATCGTCGGCACTTGCCGACGAACCGAAGGCGGCAGCACCGGCAGCGACCGCTGCCACGAGCGCCGTCGTGGTGACGAGTTTCTTGAACATATTTCCCTCTCGTAGACTTTGTTGTTGCCCGGTTGGGTTGTTCGACCATCGGGTTGTCCTAGTCTTACTTACGTCTGCGGCCCGGTCAACCCGCTTCGGCCCGCAAAACTTCGTGATAAACACCTGCGTTGATTGCGCTATCAAGCCTGAACGTCGGTCCCGGCCCGCTCCCGCCAGCCCAGGAGCCCCGAGCGCTCGTAGAGCCACGGGTACTGCGACACCATCTTGCGGGCGACTGTCACCCGGTGCGCGAACAGGGACACCGCGATGATGAAGACCGCGTCCAGCAGGTAATGCGTGACCGAAGTCCACGCACCGCCGAACAGCGCGCAATCCATAAAATGGTTGAATGCAGCCAGAACAAAGCCATAGGCCACGTTTTGCCAGGCCGGACGCCAGGTTTCCGCGATCGCCTGCCCCATCAGGAAGGCGCCAAGGCCAAACAGGACACCGGTAATCCCGACATACTCGGCGATACTGAACTGTTCCATGCGTTTACATCCCCGCCATCAATGGTGACCGCCCTCAAGATAGGCGGCCCGCACTTCGGCGTTGCTCAAAAGCTCCTTACCGGTTCCGGAGAGCGTGATCTTGCCGTTGACCATGACATAGCCCCGATGGGCCAGCTTCAGGGCATGATTGGCATTCTGCTCGACCAGGAAGACGGTGACCTTCTGTTGCTGGTTGATCTCGCGGACGATCGAGAAGATCTGCTTCACGATGAGCGGCGCCAGCCCCAGCGAGGGCTCGTCCAGCAAAAGCAGCCGGGGTCGGCTCATCAACGCCCGGGCAATTGCCAGCATCTGCTGTTCACCACCTGACAGGGTTCCGCCCCGCTGCCCTTGACGCTTCTCGAGGATCGGGAACATGGCAAGGACCCGTTGCAGGTCCTCGTCGAATACTTTGGGATCGGCGTGCAGCGCGCCCATCCGCAAATTCTCCATAACCGTCATGCGGGGGAAAATGCGCCGTCCCTCGGGCGACTGGGCAATACCCATCTGCATGATCTCGTAGGTCGGCCGACGCGTAATGTCCGAACCCTCGAATACGATCGAGCCCTCCCGGGCCCGCGGGGTTCCGCATATCGTCATCAACAAGGTCGACTTGCCGGCGCCGTTGGCGCCGATGAGCGTCACGATCTCGCCGGCGTTCACTTCGACATCGATCCCCTTCAGGGCCTCGATGTGGCCGTAATAGGTATGCACGCCGGAAATCTTCAGCATGGCGTTGCTCATGCCTCGTCCTCGTCGGCTTCGCCCAGATAGGCGCGGATCACGTTCGGATCGCTGCGCACCTCGGCCGGCGTTCCGTCGGATATCTTGCGCCCGTAATCAAGAACGATGATGTGATCGGAAATCTGCATGACGACACTCATGTCGTGTTCAATCAGCAGAAGCCCGATTCCGAAGGCCTTCCGGATATCCAGGAGCAGCTGGTTGAGCTCGCCGGATTCGCGAGGATTGAGGCCGGCGGCCGGCTCGTCCAGGCACAAGAGGACCGGATCGGTGCACATTGCGCGCGCAATCTCCAGGCGGCGCTGGTCGCCGTAGGGAAGGCTTCCCGCCGGCTGGTCGGCAGCGTCGATCAGGCCGATCCGCTCCAACCACTCGACCGCTTTCTTCTTCGCCCCGGCTTCCGCGTGGCGGTAAACCGGCATACCGACCAGCCCGAGGAAGGTGAACCCCGAGGCGCGCATCAGCTTGTTGTGCTGCGCCACCATCAGGTTCTCGAGCACCGACATGCCGGCGAACAGGCGGATATTCTGGAAGGTGCGCGCAACCTTTGCCCGCTGGCCGATCAGATATCCGTCCATCCGCTCGAGATAGAGCGGATCCTCGCCATCGCGGTACAGGGTCATGCGCCCAACCGTCGGCTTGTAGAAGCCGGTAATGCAGTTGAACAGCGTGGTCTTCCCGGCACCGTTCGGGCCGATGACGCCGGTTATCTCGCCCCTTCGCGCCGTGAAACCGACGTCGTCTACGGCAACCAAGCCACCGAAGCGCATTGTCAGGTGCTCGACAGAAAGCAGGGCGTCTGCGGCCGAGGCATGCCTGTCCTGCATCGCGGCACTCATGACTTTAAGCTCCGGCGGGTGTCTCGGCCAAGCTGGATCGTCGGCTCGCGATGGGCCAGCAGCCCCTTCGGGCGCCACAGCATGATCAGGATCATGGCCATTCCATAGAACAGCATGCGATAGAGCGACAATTCGCGCATCACTTCCGGCAGGCCAACCAGGATGAGCGCCGCAATCGCGACGCCGACCTGGCTGCCCATGCCGCCCAGCACGACGATTGCAACGATGACCGCGGATTCGCCAAACACGAAGCTCTCCGGGCTGACGAAACCCTGCCGGGTGGCGAAGAAGGAACCGGCAAATCCCGCGAACATGGCACCGATGGCAAAGGCCGTCAGCTTGGTGTTGACGGGATTGATGCCGAGGGCGCGACAGGCGGTCTCGTCTTCGCGCAATGCCTCCCAGGCGCGACCGATCGGCAGCTTGCGCAAGCGGATCGTCACGAAATTGGTGATCAGCGCCAAGACGAGAATCACGTAGTAAAGAAAATAGACCCGCTGCGAACTGCTGAAATCCAGATGGAAGAAGGTGGCGAACGTCTCCTGGCCCGCCGGCGCATTGCGCTCCATCGGCAATCCGAAGAAGCTGATCTTCGGAATGCTGCCGATCCCATTGGGGCCGCCGGTGAAATCCTGCCAATTGATCAGGATGATGCGAATCATCTCGCCGAAGCCGAGGGTAACGATCGCCAGATAGTCGCCGCGCAAGCGGAGCACCGGAAACCCCAACATGACGCCGAACCCTGCGGCGAGGGCGCCGGCGATCGGCAGACATTCCCAGAAATTGAAGCCGAGCTCGGTGCCCAGCTTGGCGTAGGTGTAGGCGCCCACGGCATAGAACGCGACATAGCCGAGATCCAGCAGACCGGCGAGGCCGATGACGATGTTCAGGCCCCATCCCAGCATCACGTAGGTGAGCACCAGCACCAGACTGTCGACCACCTGCCGGCTGGCGTTCGACCAGGGCGAGAACGGCATTACCACAGGAATCGCAATGGCCAGGCCGACGAGGATCGGCCCGAGCACGCCGGCCATACGCCTTGCCCGGTCGGCACTGCGCGCCTCGGCAGCCTCGCGCTGCTCGATGGTGAACAGGCCGTGGGCGACAAGGCGCTGCGTTGCATTGGCTTTGAGGGCGACAAAAGCCGCACCGAGACCGAAGATGATGTTCACCATCGGCTCGTCGAACGGCAGCGGGATGCCGGCATACAGCGCCGTCCCATACATGCCGAGAACACCGCTGCCGAACAGATAGATGAAGCCGACGATACCGCCGGTCAGGGCGGCGCGCGACAGCCCCTGGCGATCCAGCGCCAGCAGGAACCTGCCGACCGGAACGATGACGCAGGCCCAGAATACGTCGCCGAAGCGCTCCGTATAGCCGAGCGGCTGCCCCTGATTGGCCTCGGTCTCGAACCCGACCATGAAGATGGACAGCAGGAAGCAGACGACAACCGTGACGCCGGCCTCCTTCAGTGCAATCATCAACGGCGAAGGCGCGGCCTTGGTGGCGCGGGCATTCATTGTCATCTCCGCCATGGCTCAGACCTTCTCCACTTCGGGCCGGCCAAGCAGGCCGGTGGGGCGGAAGATCAGGACCAGGACGAGGATGCCGAAAGCCGCGACGTTCTTGTATTCGACGGTAAAATAGGCCGACCACATGGCTTCGATCAAACCGATGAGGATGCCGCCGAGCATTGCACCTGGCAGCGAGCCGATGCCGCCCAACACCGCCGCGGTGAAGGCCTTGATTCCGGCCACGAACCCCATCGAGAAGTCGTTCTTGCCGTAATACAGGGTGACCATCATGCCGGCCACCGCCGCCAATGCCGCGCCCATGACAAAGGTCTGCGAGATGGTGCGGTCGACGTTCACGCCAAGCAGCGACGCCATCTTCATGTCCTGCTCGCAGGCGCGTTGCTGCCGGCCGAGGGAGGTCCGCGAAATCAGCATGGCAAAGGCGATCATCAGCACGATGGTGACGACCATGATGATCATCTGCATGTAGCTCAGCTGGACTGCGAAACTGCCGTCCGCCTTGTTCATCAGCTCAACGCCGCCCTGGATGACCGGCTCGATCGGCTTCGGCCTCGGCCCCTGGAGCAGCTGCACGTAGTTCTGCAGGAAGATCGACATGCCGATGGCGGAAATCAGCGGCGCCAGCCGATTGGACCCGCGCAGGGGCCGATAGGCCACCCGCTCGATCGTCCAGCCATAGGCAGCCGTGAGGACGATCGACACGATCAGCATCAGCAGGAGCTGCATCGGTACCCAGCTGATGCCCAGGACGCCGCAGACCAGCAGCATGATCATCGCCTGGAATGCCCCGATCATGTAGACGTCACCGTGGGCGAAGTTGACCATCCCGATGATGCCGTAAACCATCGTATAGCCGATGGCGATCAGACCGTAGACAGATCCCAGCGTCAGACCGTTGATCAGCTGCTGGAGAAAATATGGAAACCAATCCATGCGGCCGTGTGTCCCCTTGCATCCCCGCGCCCGAGCTCGCGGGCACCCTGGTCGACCGGAGCTGTCAGCGGAGCCGAGGGTTGCGGTCAGAATGGGAAAGACGGCCTAAGGCCGGATTGGCAAATCCGGCCCACCTGTCCCAGTCCGAGAAGCCCCTGTTCGACCACCGCTTGCCGATACCCTTGTCGGGGACCGGACAGCGCCTGTCGTTATTTTTGCGGACCCTAACGCAGCGTCACAAATCGAACAAGAATTATCTACATGTTCGTTACTTGTTCCGCCGCTTGGAGAGCATGAATTCCAGCTTGCGGATGACAGCCTGGGTCAAATAGGCCTCGGTCATCGCCGGGGCGCCGACGATGGAAACCTCGGTCAGCGTCTCGGGATCGAGGGCGCTGACCTTAACGGCGTTGCCGACCTGGTGGAACTCGATGATGTATCCACCGTCATCCGGAGTCCCGCCCTTTGGCATAGCTGTCATGAGTCCCTGCGATGGCTGGCAGGACGACGCAGGGCGATCATGCTCGCGGGGACCTGTCTAAGCCGGTTTCGACCGTGCTATAGGGATCATAACATTGATCGCATTCAGGAGAGAGCGATGAGTTCCGCCCGCCCCTCGACCGCCCACGCCGCCGGCAAGGCGGAGTTCAAATGGGAAGATGCTCTGCTGCTGGAGGACCAGCTCAGCGAAGAGGAGCGGATGATTCGCGACGCCGCCCGCGCCTATGCCCAGGACAAGCTGATGCCCCGGGTGCTGCAGGCGAACCGGCACGAGAAATTCGACCGCGCGATCATGACCGAGCTCGGGGAACTGGGTCTGCTGGGCTCGACCATCGAGGGCTATGGCTGCGCCGGCACCAACTATGTGAGCTATGGGCTCATCGCCCGGGAGGTCGAACGGGTGGATTCGGGGTATCGCTCGGCGATGTCGGTACAGTCCAGCCTGGTCATGCATCCGATCCATGCCTACGGCACCGAGGAGCAGCGCAAGAAATACCTGCCGCGCCTGGCCACGGGCGAAATCGTCGGCTGCTTCGGCCTGACCGAGCCGGATCACGGCTCCGATCCGGGCGGGATGAAGACCCGTGCCCGCAAGGCGCCCGGCGGCTATCTGCTGAAGGGCGCGAAGATGTGGATCACCAATTCGCCGATCGCCGATGTCTGCGTGGTCTGGGCGAAGACCGATGACGACGTGATCCGCGGCTTCGTCCTCGAGCGCGGCATGAAGGGCCTATCGACGCCGAAGATCGAGGGCAAGTTTTCGCTGCGGGCCTCGATCACCGGCGAAATCGTCATGGAAGACGTCTTCGTGCCGGAGGAGAATCTGCTGCCCAATGTCTCCGGCCTGAAAGGACCGTTCGGCTGCCTCAACAATGCCCGCTACGGGATCGCCTGGGGGGCCCTGGGCGCCGCCGAGTTCTGTTGGCACCAGGCCCGGCAATATACCCTGGATCGCAAGCAGTTCGGCCGCCCCCTGGCGGCAAACCAGCTGATCCAGAAGAAGCTCGCCGACATGCAGACCGAGATCACCCTGGGCCTGCAGGCCTGCCTGCGGCTTGGCCGGCTGAAGGACGAGGGCCGTGCCGCGCCCGAGATGATCTCCATGCTGAAGCGGAACTCCTGCGGCAAGGCCCTGGACATCGCCCGCGTCGCCCGCGACATGCATGGCGGCAATGGCATCAGCGACGAATTCCATGTCATCCGCCACGTGATGAATCTCGAGGCGGTCAATACCTATGAGGGTACGCACGACGTCCACGCCCTGATCCTCGGCCGGGCGCAGACCGGCCTGCAGGCATTCAGCTGAGCGGCGGCGCCAGTAGTCTGGCGGGGTGGTCTGACGGGGTGGTCTGACGGGGCTGTTTATAGGTCGCGAAAGCGCTTGTAGACCAGCGGCGCCCAGTCCGGGATCGCCTGCAGCGCGGCGACGATGCGCTCGGAGGCCCGGCCGTCGCCGTAGGGATTGACGACCTCGGTCCGCGGCCGGCTGACGGCCGCCTCGATCGCCGCCCTGATGGCCAGCGGATCGGGCGGCACGTCGACGACCGAGGCGGCCCGCAACCGGCCGTCCTGGCGCCGCCCGATATTGACCGTGGGGACCTGGAAGCTCGGCGCCTCGTAGAGGCCGCTGGAGGAATTGCCCACCACCGCGGCGGCATGCCGCATCAGGTTGAGGTAGCGCGCGGCACCGAGGGACACATGCGTGCGGACTTGCGGACGCCCGGCGGCGAATTGCAGCACACGGGCGCCGAGCGCACGGCCGTCGCTGTCGGCGTTGGACAGGGTGAACACGACGCCGATCTCCGGCGCCAGCCCGGCGATCGCCTGCAGCAGGGCCTCCAGCTGCTCGGCCGAGGGAATTTCGTCCAGCGTCGCCGGATGCAGCGTCGCCAGGAGATAGGTCTGCGGCAGGTTGTGCCCAAGCGCCGCCGCCAATTCGCTGCGGCCGAGCACGGGCTGTCGCAGGATGGCGTCGATCCCGGTGCTGCCGACGGCGAAAATCCGATCCTCCGCCTCGCCCAGTTGACGCAGGCGCCGGGCGGCGGCGGCATTGGTCGGAAAATGCAGGCTCGCCATCTTGCTCATCGAATGGCGGAAGGCGTCGTCCAGGGCCCCGTCGGTCACGTCGCCGCCGCAGAGATGGGCGATCGGAAGCTTCCTCACGAAGGCGGCCTGCACTGCCGCGAAAATCTCGAAGCGATCGCCGAGAACCAGGACGAGGTCCGGCTGCAGGCGATCGAAGGTAGCGGCAAAGCCTGCAATCCCCCGGCCGATCGCCTGCGCCATCCCGGTCGCACTGTCGTCTTCGCCCAGGGTTTCGACGCGGGCTGCGACGGCAAAGCCGTCAGCCAGGACCTGGTCCACGGTCATGCCAAAGGCAGGCGCCAGGTGCATGCCGGTGGCCGCGACGGAGAGGCGAAAGTCCGGGCTCGCCCCGATCAGCTTCATCGGCCAATAGAGCAGGCCATAATCCGCCCGGCTGCCGGTGACGACGAGGACGTGCCGGCGGCCGTCGGTCATGCGCCACCGAGATGCGGCGAACTCGGCAGATTGATGATCCTGGGCTGCAGCGCTTCGGCCACCGTCAACGGCATGCGCGGGCAGGAGCGGAACATGGGCAAGGTATGGTTCAGCCGCCATGCCGCCCGGGCCAGCAGGCCGGCCGCGTGGCAGGCCTGGAGAATCTGGTCACGCTCTACCGTGTCGGGCCGGTCAAGCAGCAAGGCGGTAAGCCAGTAGTTGCTTTCGCATCCCGCGGCCTCGCGGAAGACGGTCACCCCGGGCATGCCGGCGAATGCGCCCTCATAGCGGGTCTGCAGCCGGCGTTTCGCCGCCAGCAGATCGCCCAGGCGCTCGAGGCCGGCGCAGCCCATGGCGGCATTGACGTTGGGCAGGCGGAAATTCCATGCCACCTCGTCATGAATGAACTCCCAAGGATGCGGCTGCTTGGCGGTCGTCGTCAGGTAGCGAATGCGCTTCCCGACCTCCGGATCGCGCGACAGGATCGCCCCACCGCCCCCGGTGGTGACAATCTTGTTGCCGTTGAAGCTCATGCAGGCGAGGGGCGCCAGGCTGCCAGCCGGCCGGCCTTTGTACCTGCTGCCGATCGCCTCCGCCGCGTCCTCGATGACCGGGATGTTCCAGCGTGCAGCGAGTTCAACCAGCGGATCCATGTCCACCGGATGCCCGAAGCAATGCATGGGAAGAATGGCCGCAAGGCGACGGCCAGTCAGGCGATTGCGCGCACCTGTAGCCGACGGCTCGGCGATGTCGCTGAGATAGTCCGCCAGCGCGGCTGCATCGACCCCGAAAGTACGCTCTTCACTGTCTACAAAATGCGGCGTCGCGCCAAGATGAGCAATCGCATTGTTGGTGGCGACAAATGTCAGGCTTGGTGCCAGGACCTCGTCGTCCGCCTGGACGCCGGCGACGCGCAAGGCAATCTCGATTGCGACCGTCCCGTTGGCCACAGCCGCGCAGGAGGCCGCGCCAGTGATATCGCACAGCATCTGTTCGAATTTTGCTACATAGGCTCCATTGTAGGAAACCCAGCCGGTGTCGAGGCAATCCTTGACATAGGCCCATTCATTCCCACCGAACCTGGGCTCGTGCAGTCCAACCGGCGCGTCGCTGGGTCCGACGACGTTGCGAATGGCGTCGACGATCGCAGGCACGTCGGCGGTCACCCGGCTGGGGTCAGACCTGGTAGCGGCTTGGGTCATAATTCGCCAGATTCCTCGGATCGCAATACCAAGCGATGGTTTCCTGCAGACCGCGCTTAAAGCCGTCGCGCCCCGCATATTGCGGCTGCCAGTCGGAAAGCGCTTTCGCCTTCTCGGTCGCGGCCCAAAGCCGCTCCACCTCGCTGGCGTCCGGTCGTAATCGTTCCTGGTCAACATGAATCGTTATGGACCGGCCCATCAGCCCGGCGATGATCTCCGCGGCGTCGCCGATCGATACCTCGAAGTCGCTGCCGATGTTGCAGACTTCACCCACGGTTCTCGGCGACTGCATCACCGAAATGAATCCCGCAACCGTATCCTTCACATAGCAGAAATCCCGTGTCGCCTTCAGATTGCCTAGCCGGATTTCATTCTTTCCGGCGGCAATCTGGGTGATGACGGTGGGCAGGACGGCGCGCGTCGATTGGCGCGGCCCGAAGGTATTGAACGGACGAATCACGGCCACCGGCAGATTGAAGCTGCGCTGGAACGCGATCGCCATCTGGTCGGCACCGATCTTCGACGCCGCATATGGCGACTGGGCATTCAGCGGGTGCCGCTCATCGATCGGAACATACTGTGCCGAGCCATAGACTTCGCTGGTTGAAGTGTGGACGAACTTCTGGACGCCACAGTCCCGCGACGCGGTCAGCAGGTTGAGCGTCCCCCGGACATTGGTTTCCACGTAGCTGTCCGGCGCGACGTAGGAATAGGGGATGGCAATCAGGGCAGCCAGATGCAGCACGGTGTCGCAGCCCGCGACAGCTGCACGGGCACTTCCCGAGTCGCGGATATCCCCCTGGAAATATTCGATCTCTGCCTGGATCTCGGCGGGAAGCCGGTCGAGATGGCCCCTGGTACCGAAACTATTGTACAGGCAGAAAGCACGTACTTTCAGGCCCTGGCGCACCAGGGCCTCGGTCAGGTGCGAGCCGATAAATCCGTCCGCCCCGGTAACTAGAATGCGCCCGTCCGTCATGCTTGCCTGCGATATCAACTCGGTAGTGACTTATATTGCGCCGGAGTATAAGCATGGGCGCGAAGCGCCGACAAGTTTGGGCGGCGCGATCGGCCAAAATGCCTAGGATTGCCGGGCTTGGGCGCTGGGATAGCATGTCGCAGGTGGATCAGGATCGGGTCATTGTCATCGCAGAAGCCGGCGTCAACCACAACGGTTCGCTGGCTCTTGCGTTGCGACTGGTCGATGAAGCGGCCGCAACCGGAGCGGATTTCGTCAAGTTCCAGACATTCCGCGCGGAAGCCCTGGTGACTGCTCACGCCCCGAAAGCGGATTACCAGAACAGAAACGCCCCTGAGTTGACCTCCCAGCTCGAGATGCTCAAGGCCCTTGAACTCGACCGCGAAGCGCACAGGGCGCTGATCGACCGTTGCGCGGAGCGTGGCATCGGCTTCCTGTCGACTCCGTTCGACCCCGACAGCGTCCGCCTGTTGACCGAAGACCTGAAACTCGGAATGGTCAAGGTCTCCTCCGGCGATTTGACCAACGCACCCCTGCTCCTGCAATTGGCAAGGAGCGGCGTCGATCTCGTGGTATCTACCGGAATGGCCACATTGGCCGAAGTCGAGCTTGCCCTCGGCGTCCTGGCCTTCGGATACCTGGACGATAGCGATCCTGATCTGCAGAAATTCGGCGCCGCATTTGCGAGTGCTGCAGGTCGATCAGTTCTAAAGGAGAAGGTCGTTCTTCTGCATTGCACAAGCGACTATCCGGCCAAGCTGGCGGATGTGAATCTTCGTGCCATGGACACGTTGCGCGAACGGTTCGACCTCAGGGTCGGCTACTCCGACCACACGGACGGCATTGCCATTGCCATTGCCGCTGTCGCGCGAGGCGCCGTGGCGATCGAGAAGCATCTCACTCTCGACCGAACGCTGCCCGGCCCCGACCACGCCGCTTCGCTTGAACCGGGCGACTTCCGATCCATGGTCAGCGCCATTCGTTCAACTTCGGAGGCCCTCGGTTCGCCGATCAAGGCCCCTGCAGCCAGCGAGATGTCGACGCGGCGCGTCGCCAGGAAGGCCATTGTCGCCGCCCGGGCTATTCCGGCCGGGGAACTTCTCTCGGTCGAGAATTTAACCATCAAGCGCGCCGGCGGCGGGCTCGAGCCGATCGAATTCTGGAACCTCGTCGGGCAACCCGCGGAACGGGCATACGCCGCCGACGAGGTGATTGAACCATGACCATGCCGATCATCGTGATTGGCGGGGGCGGCCATGCCACGGTTGTCGTGGACACGCTTCGCGCCGCAGGTCTTGCAGTGTCCGGCGTGATAGATCCGCGGCCCGAGGCCGCAGGTCACCTGCCGGCGGGGGTTCAAGTCATCGGCCGCAATCTCGACGCCATCAGGCCGGATCGCGTGCAGGTTGTGCTTGGTGTTGGATCCATCGACGTCGCAGAGAAGAATCCGCGTCCGCGCATATATGCCGAAGCGAAGGCCGCCGGATTCACATTCGTAGTCCTTCGACACCCCAGTGCGGTTGTGTCCGCATGCGCCAGTCTCGGTGACGGCGCACAGATCATGGCCGGTGCGATACTCCAGCCGGGCGTATTCCTGGGAGTGAATTGCATCGTCAATACCGGCGCCAGCCTGGACCATGACTGCAGGATCGGCGACCATGTCCATATTGCACCCGGCGCCGTCCTCTCAGGAGGAGTAATCGTGGGTGACGGCAGCCACATCGGGACCGGTGCCATTGTCATCCAGAACGTCCGCATCGGCGCAGGCAGCATGATCGCGGCCGGCGCCGTCGTTACCCGAGACGTCCTGCCGGGTGCGCGCGTCAGGCCGGGACCACAGGGATAGGCATGAAGAACTGGCGATCAGCAACGATACCGGCCGGGAGCTCGATCCGGCAGGCCATGGAAACGATCGACCACGCCGCGATCCAGATCGCCCTGGTGATCGATGCCGACGATCACCTCCTCGGAACCGTTACGGATGGCGATATCCGCCGCGGACTTCTCAGGGGTTCGGATCTCAGCGCACCGATTTAAAGCGTGATGAATGCCAAGCCGCTCGTCGCCCGGCAAGGCATCCCCCGCATGGAACTGCTCGACTTGCTTCGCCGCCACGACCTGCGGCACCTGCCTCTGGTGGATCCCGCAGGTCGACTGGTCGGCCTGGAGGGTGACACAGAACTTTACGAAGGTGCGGAAAAGGACAACTGGGTCATCCTGATGGCAGGGGGACTGGGACAACGCCTGCGGCCATTGACGGAAGACGTACCCAAACCCCTGCTGCCGGTCGGGGACAGGCCATTGCTGGAGATCATCATCGACCGGTTCATCGTCCAGGGATTCCGTAAGTTCTTCGTCTCGGTGAACTATAGAGCGGATCTCGTTGAGGCCCATTTTGGCGACGGCGCTCGATTTGGCGCCGAAATCAACTACCTTCGGGAGGAATTCCCGCTGGGTACCGCCGGCGCCATCGGCCTCCTACCAGAGAAACCGACCTTGCCGTTCGTCGTCATGAACGGCGACCTGATCACAACGGTTCGATTTTCCGATCTGATCGATTTTCATCAGTCCCACGAAACAAACTTGACAGTATGCGTGCGCAGGTACAGCCACCAGATCCCATACGGTGTCGCCGAAATCAAGGGCGATCAAGTCGTTACGATTACAGAGAAACCCAACCACGAATGCTTCATTAGCGGCGGCATTTATGTCCTTAACCCGACTCTTTACGAGCGATTGACACCACCCCGCCGCGTCGATATGCCAGACCTGATGCGGGAGATGATAGCCTCCGGACAGCGGGTTTCCGCCTTTCCCGTGACGGAATACTGGATCGATATCGGGCGAATTGAGGATCTGGAGCGGGCGCGGCACGAGATCGACCAGGCAAGCTAGACTCCGCGGATAGCCACAATCTCAGGGAATGCATCAGCAAGATGAGCGAGCATGACGCCGCCAAGACGGGTTCATTGGACACCAGAGCGCCTAAGCCCCACTATGCAATCTGGAGCCAATCGAATGTCGTTGACGCCTACAAGGCTAAGGGAAAGGCAGATTTCTTCGCCTCGGACATGTATTTCATTTCCCGGGTTGCGCGGGATGTGACTTCCATCCTCGACGTTGGTTGTGCCGCCGGCAGCCTGATCGAGGTGTTTCGCCATTTTGGCTGCAACGCGGACTATCTCGGGATTGATATCGCCCCGGAAAACATCGATGCGGCACGCCTGCTTTATCCCAAGCAGAGATTTGAAGTCGCGGATGCTGCTACGTTTCAGACCGATCAACGCTTCGACATGGTCTATTGCGCTGGAACGATGTTTCACATACCGGAATATGAACGAGTTATCACCAACATGCTCGCTTGGTCGACCAGATATGTCGGCTTTGAAGTGAAGTTCGGTCCCTACTCAGATCACCTGAAGGATATCGAGCGCTCCTATTGCATGATGGGCCAAGACAAGGCGTTCATGATCGTGCTCAATCCTTGGAAGTTTCTGGAATGGCTGACGCGGCAGCCCGGAATCGGGCGCATCCAATTGTTCGGTTACCAGACGCCGATCAATCGCGTCACAGTGGTGCCGCCCGACATCCGTCATTTCGTCTCCTGTTGCATATTCATCGAGAAGGGGGCGAATCTTCACGAAGTGAGCATCGACCTCCCATTCGCCTCCCTCAGCACCGCAAGTTGACTCCTCGAAAAGAACGGAAGACATGCCGCTCGAGATTCCCTATCTGAGGCTTCTCCTAGCGTGGAAAACCGGCTGGTTGGATCGACGGGCCGAAAGGCTCGCAAGCCTGATTGACTGGTCAACCTGGCAGCCGGGACGGCCAACCATCCTGTGCCTTGATCGCGCCCAGTTCCGGAAGGACATCGACGAACTACGAACACGCACCCCATTCAACTGGGTCAAACTCGGTGCAACGCGTCCGAAAAGGTTCCAAGCGCCATGGGTCGCAGAGAAATATCGCATCCAGACCTATTTCACGAATTACCTTGATACGCGCGCACGTCACTTAAAAGCCGGGCTGGAGGCGTTTGGTTCCGCTTTCCTCACCGCGGCGATCAAGACTCACCCGATCGCTGCCGTCATGGCGGGAAACACCGACTATTGGCAGGATGACGCGATAAAGCTCGGCTGCCGCAAGCTTGGCATTCCATTTCTCGTCCTAGGGCGCGAGAACTATACGAAGAAGGTTGATGCCGATAAACTGACGAAGCGATTCCGTGATGCCAAGCTGCGATTTTCCGGTTCGGGCGTGGCCGTGCTGTCCAAGGATACCCGGGACGTCATGGTCGGAAGCGGGAGTTTTCCAGCAGCGGACGTCTGGGTCACGGGCGCGCCTCGCTTCGATCGCTGGCTCGACGTAGGGCCGGCATCCGAGGACCAGCGGGTCTATATTACATTCCTGTCCTATGCCGATCCCGTCTACCTCGCACAGGCAAACTTTGCGGAATGCCTGCGCATTCTGGCCGAGGCTGCACGTGCAAATGCCGATCCGAGGCTAAAGTTCATCGTCAAGGTAAAGAAGCCATCTGAAATCGAACCGGTTGAAGCGGCTTTCCCGGAGATTCGCCAATACCCGATCGAGATCGTCTGGGATGCAGCCCTCTATGACCTCTATCCGAGATCACGAATCATCATCGGGTACAATACACTGGCTGCGGCCGAGGGATTCTTCACCGACGCACCGGTGGTCTTTCCGACCTGGGGCGATGCCCTGCGCGACCCAAGCGAGACGCTCATTCATTTTGATAACCCGGTTGATGCAGCCGCGGCCTACTTCCCAAGATCGCCCGGCGAACTGCGCCAGTTGATCGATCAGGCAGTCGCAGGTCAGTTGCTCACCAAAGGTACCCGCGAACAGCGGCTGCAGTCTTTTCGGCGACACATCAATATGCCGCCCACCGGAACCTGCTCGGCGGAGGTTCAGAAATTCGTCGAGCACTACCTTGAGAAGGCAAAGAAGGTTTGAAGCACCGTCTACGTTAGACCCAGTTCCCGGGTCAGGATGGCGTGGTCGATGCGAGGCAGTTCAAGTTCCGTAAAATCGGCCTTTGCCATGTTCGCACGGAACCCGATAGCAACGCCCATATCCTTGAGGAGTTGCAGGGTATCCGGTCCATAGGAATTGCAGGGATGTGACATGGCGATGGGGTATTGCCCCGTCACCCGGAGCAAATGAGCGGCATTTCTCCGGTATTCCTCGCGCTGATCGGGAATCGGCAACGACTTGAGTTCCGTAGGGTGGGAATATGAGTGCAGCCCAATGACATGACCTTCAGCCTGCAATTCCCGCAGATTTGCATCATCCATCCAAAGCAGTTCGGAGGGGATGAGATCCTCGTAGCCAGCGCGCCGTATCATCGTCCACATGACATCCGTATAGCGTGCGGGGCCCAAAATCCTGTCCCGAAGATAGCGGAAGCGTCGGTCCGCCAAGCTATAGATCGACACCTCAGCGAGGTGGGCCGAAAAATCGACCCCCGCGCTCTCCCGGGCAACCAGGTCTGCATGCTGAGAACCTGCAACCGCGGCATCGAAAGCCGCATAGAAGCTGTCGATGTCCGAAAAAGCGACCGTTCGGAAATACCGGAAAATCTCCAGCGGCTCACGCTGGCCTTCGAATACGCCCGAATAGACGAACCAGAACGCGGTAAGCCCGAGGCGTCGCAATACTGGCAGCGCCACGTCATACTGGCAGCGCAGCGCGTCATCGAAGGTGACGCAAAGGTCGCCGCGGCGAAGCTCTTTCGACATTGCGCGCCGCATGAACTCGCCGGCGGGCAGAAAGCGACCGAGGCCGGTGCGAGTCAGTACCGCCTCGAAGCATGTGGCATCGATTGCACCTTGACCCCTGGGATGGCGTCGATCATGGAGGTGGTGAAACATCAATCCGTGAGGCGCCTCGCGGGCGACTTCCCCCAACGTCGATGAAGGCGCCAGACTTTCCATCACGGCCGTCCCGCCTCCGCCGCCATTGGGTTTCCTGCTTCAATCATTCCAGCCAAATCGAGCCGCCAGATGGGCAGGAACCATTGCTGTGGCCTTGGCATAGAGCGACTCTCCCATTTCTTCACGGATGGTCTTCTCCGACCGATGAAACACATTAGCTGATCCGACCTTGTATTTCGGCAGGGTTATCCAGGAGTTCTTCAAACGGTATTTCGAAAAACCTCAATAGATCGATGACAAATTCCCGATTGTCGCGCTTGAATAACTCGTAGGTGGTCACGCGAAATTCGATCGGAGCATAGCGATCCGACAGTGCCATCCAGTCATCGATCCACTTCACATAGCGCGGCAGATGATGGTCGACCTGCCAGGCCAGGCGCTCCTGAAACGGCCATGCCGGATACGCCTCGGGCAGCACGTTCTGGCAATGCAGCATCATGCTGGCAAGGCCACCGACTTCATTGCTGCGCTCCATGTTCCTGGTCCAGGAGACAATCGCGCCCCGCGGATCGCGAACATGCAGGTTGATCTTGCGGATCCCCTCCCGGCGCATCGCCTCCAGGAGGAATTCGTCCGCCTCGAAATGCTCGCGGCAAACGGCCCCGCCCTTGGCCAGCCGCACCAGTGCACCGTAGTTCAGCGAGGTTCCAAACGTATAGCTGGCGTTGATCTTGACCATCGGAACTCGCAGCGTCCGGCGAATGGCGGTATGGATGAATATGCTGCCGGATTTCGGCAAGGTCACCAGCACCACCGGCGGGAGCGGGCGGCCACGGCCCGGGAATGCATAGGAGCTGAGGTGCCGGAGCGCGCGCTGGCTGCCGCTCTCGACGAGGTTGTACAGTTTCTTGCCAAAGGACAATCTGACACTCCATCCAAACCGCATCGAAGCGACCATAAGCTTCGTGCGGCAGCATGCGGCGCGAAGTGAGCTAAAGCATTGGATTTTCTACAGGTAGCCGATCAAGGCTGTCAACGAAGCCCTCGGTCTGGCGCTCTTCAGGGGCACCGCCATCCGCTCGAATCGGTTGATTGACAGGCCTTCAAGCACCAACTAGCGTCCGCGCGGCTGCAATATCCGGGTTATTTCGTATGGACATCAACATCTTGTCGCGCCTGCTGGGCGAACAGCGGCTGCAGGCGGTCGACGTCGGCGCGCGCGGGGGCATGCCAAATCACTGGCAGGCTTTTTCCGGATCGATTGAGTTGAACGCGTTCGAGCCGGATGCTGCAGCGTGCAAGGTACAGCAGGATGCCAAGCGCCCGAACGAGAGCTGGTTCCCGACCGCCCTCGGACCCACCACCGGAACCGGCAAGCTATATGTGGTAAACAAGGCATCCAGTTCATCCCTGTTTCCGCCCAACCAGGCGGAAAATGCCAGGTACGATTTCGCCGGCAATCGGGAGGTTGCAAAGATCATAGACGTCCCGCTGATGACGTTCTCCGATTTCCTCGAGCGCTACGACCGGCCGCTGCCAAACCTCGTCAAACTCGACACCCAGGGTGCCGAACTCGGCATTCTCACCGGTCTGCGGGAGGAGCACTGGCGGGATCTCCTGGCGGTCCAGACCGAAGTCACCTTTATCGAGCGATACAAGGGCGAACCCATGTTCTGGGAACTCGACGCTGCAATGCGTGCCCGCGGGTTCATCATGTTCGACCTGCTGCCCTACCGGAAGTACCGGACCGGCGGCCAGCGGCGGCATCACTATCTACGGAAATATCTCGGCATCGCGCGCAACCGGCGCGATCTCTCCTGCCGCGTGGTCGCCGGCGACGCGTTCTACCTCCGGCCAACGGAGAGCCTCCTGGAGCGTGGCGACCGCACCGCCGTATTGAAGATGCTGATCATCCTCTTGATCTATCGCTGCCTTGACGAGGCGCTCTGGTTCACCGAGGAAGCCACCCGGCGCAGCATCCTCGACGCCGCCGAAGCCGAAGACATATTCGCCTTTATTCGCCAGCGGGCGCCAATTCCCTATCCCTGGCAGAGGGACGGCAAGGTCGGAAATCTTGCGCGCAAATGGCTGAAGCGCCTTGGTGTAAGCAAGCGCCGCCCGATCGAGTACTGGCTGGACCGAAGCTGGGACCACTAGGCCGGTCAGTATCCCCACATATGCTGCAGCGACACCGCGCCCTTGTCGCTCACGGTCACCATCTGGCAGTTGCAGTCGCCGATCAGTGAGGTGACAAGCAGCGGACCGTAGCCCGCTTCGCCAAGGTGCGTGCCGAGGGCAGGCAGGATTTCATCCAACCAGATCAGCTTCCAGCGAAAGGCCTCGACCTCCACTTTGGCGGAGATCGGGCGTCCGCTCAGGTCGCGCACGGTCAAATCGAGCTCCGCCGGCGCCGTGTGACCGATCCAGCCGCTGCCGTTGATGGCCAGCACGGCGGACCGCAGGCCGTGCTTGATCGTGGCGCGCCCGAACAGGTTGGTGCGCCCGACGACGGTGCCGGTCGGTCCGGCGAAATGCGGCGCACCATCGAGGAATATGCCGCAATTGCGCCAGCAGTCCTGGTACTCCGTCGCATCGCGATCGCCGGTCTCCCGCATCTCGGCGTAAAGATTGGCCATCTTCTTGAGATTCTTGAACGGCAGGCGCGTCTTCACCCAATCGGGCGTGATGACTGCCAACTGCGCCGCCGCCGCTGCGGGATCCGACCAATCCGCGATGAGCTCGTCGCCGAAGACAGGGCCCCCCTTCTGCTTCTCGTACGGCATGACCCCAAGCCGCCGCCCGCGGGCGTCGAAGAAATACACCAGGAAATCGCGAAACCGCGGATTTGCCGCATCGAACTCGTAGCCGAAGCGCAGGGGATGGCCGGCGTCGGTCAATGGCAGCGCATGCGGCCGGAGCATGTATCCCGCCTCGCGCAACGCCGCGAATTGGGCAATCTCCTCATCGGCAGCCCAGTCCGACGTGCGTTCAGCAATCGGAACGCCCTGGTGGTGATTGGCCGCAATCGAGCCTCTATGGCCCAGGCGCAGCGCTGTCTCGGTTTCCAACGCATACCAGAATGACCCGCCATATCCGCTATAGGCAAAGCTGAAATATGGGGTCGACGGCAGCATTGGCCTGGCGACGTGCACTTCCTCGATGAAGGCGTTGGGGTTTCGCTCGACCTCCCGAACCTGACCGCCGTCGAAGACCCGGATGCTGCGATCCTCCCCAAGTTCCCGCGCGTAGTTGGGCACAGTCAGCACCACCTCGCCGGAACGAAGAGCGCTCTGTGCCATGCGGTACTCGAACTTGTAATCGGGACTCATCCCGAATTCGTGGGCGCTGTGCAGTGTCGTAAAGGAGTCCCGCCAGAAGATGTCGGCACATGCCCGATGGCGATGATGCCTGCCGCGGGTCAGGGTCGGATGCGTGACCTCGATCCGGATGCAGGCGGCGTGCTCGATCTTCGGCAGAAAATCGGTAAGGCGCAGCACAAGGGATTCATTTGCGCGCAGGATGCGATAGAAATGCTGAGCCCGCTCGCCATGAAGTATGTCGATCCGGAACTGCAGCGGATCCTTGATACCGAAGAACTGCTGAAAATGATTGAATACGAGGGCTTCGCAGTCGTCCGCTTCGGCGGGAACTGGCATCGTGCCGCCGCAGAATTCCCAGTTCTCCGCCACCCAGAGGACGGGGCGGGCCAAATCCATATCCACCATGCGGGCAACCGCATGACGGTAGCAGACCCCTGCTTGGCGACCGCCGCAGATCACCGCATCGGCCATCCCGAAATCGACAGCATCGGGATTCAGCGCGCCCGCCATGACTTCACCGGCATCGCAGGAGGACCAGGTCAGGACCATGTCACCGAGGATCAGCCGGCACTGCTCGAAGAAAGCGCGATCCCCCTGCACCAGCAGGCGTCGAACTCCCAAATCGGTCAGCTCCCGTGCCACCTGCTCGAGCGATCGGGTGACCTTCGATGGATCCGTCCGCCACCCCTTCCCTTTGACCCGTTTTGCCGGTTTCGGTTGCAGAAACCGGCCCAGCAGCTTGCCGGTGACGGCGCGGGTGGCGGCAAGTATTCCGGTCAATTGGCTGGATTCGCTCATCTTCTGGGGTCCGTTCGGCTTGCCAGCGATCATTGTATAAAGGATGCGAACTCGAATACCAGAACCGCCACGGCCCTGCCTAGCAGCAAACTGTCACGTGGCGCCCTGGAATGTGGCGCCAGCGGTCGGCCGTCCGGATAAAGCCGTCCCCATGCCACCATCGGTTGGGTGCGGCAGAACCTATTGGCAAATCCGCGCTTATCTGATGTAAAGTCCAAGGACCAGTCCGTCTGACGATTTGCAGCGCCCCCGGGGAACTAAGCGGCAATGTTATTCAACTCTTTCGAGTTTATCTTCGCGTTCCTCCCCCTCACGCTTGTCGGATTCTTCGTAGCCGCCCGGCTTGCCGGCCGACAACCCGCCGTGGTCTTCCTTGCCCTGGCCTCGATGTTCTTTTACGCGTGGTGGAATCCGCTCTATTTGCTGTTGCTGGTCGGCGAAGTCTGCGCGAATTTCGCGATTGGCAGGGCAATCCTGCACTTCCGCGACCGGCCGCAGGGCCGGCATATCCTGATCGCCGGCCTGGTTTTCAACCTGCTGATCCTCGGCTATTTCAAGTATACCTTGTTCTTCGTCGGTATCCTGAATGACCTTGCCGGCACGCACTGGTCGCTCATGAAACTCGTCCTGCCGCTTGGCATTTCGTTCCACACCTTCCAGCAGATTGCCTATCTGATCCAGGTGCGCGGCGGACGGGCGCCACGCTACCGGTTCTGGGATTATGTCCTGTTCGTGACCTTCTTTCCGCAGCTCATTGCCGGCCCGATTGTGCATCATAACGAAGTGATACCGCAGATCACCGCACCGGGGTTTACCCAGTGGCGCCGGGAGAACCTGGCCCTCGGCATGTCGATCTTCGCGATTGGCCTGTTCAAGAAGACCGTGATCGCCGATACCCTGGCCCAGATCGCGACGCCGGCCTTCGATCTGGCAGCGCAAGGCGGTCACCTGTCGACGGCGGACGCTTGGCTCGGGGCAATCGGCTATACGTTGCAGCTCTATTTCGATTTTTCCGCATATTCCGACATGGCGGTCGGCTTGGCCAGGATGTTCAACATCACCCTTCCCGCCAACTTCGATTCGCCCTACAAGGCGCGCAATATCGCCGACTTCTGGCGCCGCTGGCATATGACCTTGTCGCGGTTTCTGCGTCAGTATCTGTATTTCCCATTGGGTGGAAATCGATTCGGCCCGACCCGGGCGATGGGCAATGTGATGATCACCATGCTGCTTGGCGGATTGTGGCATGGCGCCGGTTGGACCTTCGTCATCTGGGGAGGCCTCCACGGTACATATATCGTTGCCCATCGCCTGATCACGGCCAGCGGAATGTTCGAGCGCCTTCTTCCGGTACCGTTCTTCCGCCACCTCATTGGCCAGGCAACCACCCTCTTCCTGGTAATCGTCGCCTGGGTCTTCTTTCGCGCTGCGGATTTTCCTTCGGCCTGGTCGGTGCTTGGCAGCATGTTCGGCCTCACCTCCGAAGCTGCCGGCGAGGTGTCGTTTGGCGTTGGACAGCCCATTTTGTTGATCGGCATAACGGCCTGTATCGCGCTGTTCGCCCCCAATGTGATCGATATTTTTGCTGACCAGGACCCTGTTCTCGAAATCGACCGGCACAACGAGCGGCGCCTGCCCCCCCTGCTGCGACGATTGCGCTGGAACGCCGGCCCTGCCTGGGGCGTTGCGGCCGGGGCCCTCGCGTCTCTCGGCGTTGTCGCCATTCTCGGCTGGCAGTCCGAATTCCTCTATTTCCAGTTTTGACCGGCACCATGGCGCCACACGACATCACGGCATCCGGCTCAGCGGTTCCCGCGATCGGCAAGAAAGCGCGATCGCTGCGCGGCTATTTTGTTGGCTTCGCGCTGCCCAGCTTATTGACTGCGTGCCTAGCCGGCTTTTCCCTCGCCGTGCTGTATTCCAACGGCGAGGAGATCGGGCCCAGGGAGGCTGCCCGCATTCAGCATGCAAGCGGCGGGCTCTACGGCTCGGCCCTGTTCTATCGTCCTTATCCCTATAAGCTGGAACTTTATCGGCTCACGCAGCCCGACGTGGCCATCGTCGGGTCGTCGCGTGCGCTGCCCTTCCTTCAGGCGGGATTCAGCGCGCCAGTCGTCAGCCTCGGCGGCGCCGTCAACGAGATTGCGGACGCCGAGCGGCTGATCCCTGAAATGCTCGCTTCCCATAAGCCGCGCCTCATCATCTTCACCCTCGACTACTGGTGGTTCAATGCGGCACGGGTCGCGGAGGCACCCGAGGTTTCGACCGAGTCTGCCACGCGGTTCACATTGCTGGACCTGGTGGCACCCTACCAGTGGCTCTGGGAGGGCGACGTCCGATTGGGAAGGCTGCTGCAGACGATGATCGCGCCCGATCCGACGCGGATTGGGGTATGGGCAAACCAGAGCAGTGCCGGGTTCGATGTCCATGGCGCCCGCCACTACGGTGCCGTGCTGAGTGGCGGGCTCAGATCGGATGATGTCCGCTTCAAGCGGACCCTGAAGCGCCTGCGCAAGGCTTCCGCGGACAGCAAGATGGCGGCAAGCGCGGAATTTTCCGGCATCGCCTGGGCGAGCCTCGAACGGGTCGCGGCCATCCTGCACGCCAACGGAGTAGAAGTTCGCTTCGTGCTGCCGCCGATTGCCGGCACGGTCCTGCAGGAACTGCGGCAGACCTCCGGTACCGGCCTTCTGGATGAGCTCAGAGCGCGTTTGACGCTGGCAGGGTACCTCTTCTACGACTTCACCGACCCGTCTCTGCTGGGCGCGACTGATTGCGAATTCGTCGACGGCTTCCATGCCGGATTTGTCACCTATTTGCGAATGCTCCGGCAAATGGCGCAGGACTTCGAGCGAAGTGAGACCTTACGCGGCATTGTCAAGCCGGCGCCCGACCTCGATGCTTTGGTGTCTGAGAATGCAGGCCGCGCTACGCTGAGGGACGAGGCTTGGTCCGGCGCCGAAGTGGATTTTCTCGATTTGGGGTGTAAAAAATAGGATCGGACGGCAACATTGCGACGGCTGCAGCTGGAAGGCTGCCAGGACCTTACTGGTTCATCGCAGTTTCCGGTGTAGAATGTAATCGAAAGGAATGGATAGCCTGCCCTGCGGATATCTTCGAAAATGAATAAACTCCTATACCTGCCGATGGAAATCGCGTCGCGCGAACTGGACGCGCGACTGCTATTGACCGTCGCGGCGCTGGCACATGGATTCGAGGTCGTGATCGGCCAGAAATGGTTGATTGAACGCAATATCCGCCGGATGCCGCCCGGAATCTATCTGTCCAAGACGATGACCCAACGCGATGCCAAGAGCATCGCCTTGGCGAGGTCGCAAGGATATTTCACGGCGGCGATTGACGAAGAACTGCCGGGCCTGGTTACGCGATCCGACGAGCTGCGTTGGATATCCAAGGAAGCCGTCGATACGACAGATCTCATCTTTGTCAGCGGCGATCACAATACCCGGTCCTTCATCGGGCGTTTCCCGGAGGCAAGGGAAAAAGTCCGCATGGCGCTCAATCCGCGATGGGACCTGCTGCGATCCACGCTGCGACCGATCTTCGACGACGAGGTTCAGGCGATCCGCAAGACCTATGGCGACTTCATCCTGATCAACTCGAATCTGGGATTCATCAACTCGGAGAAGGGCACGCCCGAGGAGTTGTTCAGGGATCAGGTTCGGCTCGGCAAGCTGGATGCGAACAACGCCGAGCATGCCAGCTACGTGAAGGCAATCTGCGACATGGAAACGGCCAACAAGGCAGTGATCGTCGAGATTGTCGCCGCTTTGCGGGCCAAATACCCGGATCGTGCAATCGTTCTGCGCCCGCATCCCAGCGAGCGCCTCTCGACCTGGACTGATGCCTTGAAGGGACACAATAACGTCTTCGTGGTCCGTGAGGGGTCGGCGGCACCGTGGATCATAGCTTCCGCGGTTCTCATTCACACCAACTGCACGACCGGAACCGAAGCGATCGCACTCGATCGGCCGGCGATCTGTGTCCTTCCCACGGATTCGCCGGTGAGCGCACGGTACCTGTCGAACCGGGTCAATCCGACGGCGCGTTCCACCGCTGAGACATTAGCGCTCACCGATCGCGCCTTGTCGGGCCAGACCCTGTATTCTCCGGAGATGATCGACTCGTTTAAGCATGCGATGTCGTTCGAGGACGATCAACTTGGCGCGCAGACCATCGTCGAAGACCTGATCCAGGGCGCCTCGCGGCGCCACAAACTGGCGGGCGGTTGGCTGGGCAGCAGCACCTGGCGTCCGGCCCGGAAATACATCTGGCATCTGCCGGACAAGAATGTTCGCGGCGAACTGTTTCCAGTTTTGGATCGCGCAATGGTCGAACAGCGCCTGGTGAAGATCGCGCGTGCTCTTGGCATTCATCTTGCGCCCAACGTCGAGTATTGCGGCAGCAAGGTGCTGCTGATCGGCAACCAGCGCATGGGCCGCCTGGTCCGGCTGCGCCGCTCCTTCGCGGAGAAGTCGATCGATTTCCGAGACGGCACGCTGAGATAGCGCGCATGCCGCCGCCGGCTGGACCGCCCAACCCAAAGACAGTTGCTATCGTCCAGGCCCGCCTGGGATCGACCCGCCTGCCTGGCAAGGTGCTGAAGCCTCTCGGTAACCGACGCGTGATCGACCATGTTGTCGCCCGCTGCCGCGCCATTCCGTCCATTGATGAAGTGATAGTTGCGACGACTGTCCTGGCTGAAGACGACGCCATTGTCGCCGCGGCGGCCCAGGCTGGCGCCGGAGTCTTCAGGGGGGACTCAAGCGACGTATTGCAGCGCTATGCCGGCGCGGCACGAATGTCATCAGCCGAGATCGTTCTGCGGGTCACCAGCGATTGCCCGTTGATCGACCCGATGATCTGCGAGCGTGTCATTCGCCTGCGTGCGGAAGCGCAAGTCGATTATGCGGCGAACAACATGCCGCGCCTGTTTCCGCATGGCCTCGATTGCGAGGTGTTTACCCGTGACACGCTTGAGGCGGCCGACCGTACCGCGCGCGATTCCTATGATCGCGAGCATGTAACGCCCTGGATGCGGCGGACCGCGGGCCTGTCTCGCACCAGCCTGATCGGGCCGGGCTGGCCGGCGATGCAGCAGCGATGGACATTGGATTTTCCGGAAGACTACGAATTTTTCGCGACCCTGTTTCCGTTGCTGCCGCAAGGCGGGATCTCCGGCACCGAGGCCGTTCTGGCAATCCTTGCGGACCGCCCCGACATTGCCCGGGTCAACGCCCAGCATCGGATTGGTGGGCCGGGCAGCAAGCCGCCGGCGGCTCCGACAGCGGTGTTCCAGTTCGAGGCCGACCCGCAGACCGGTCTCGGCCACGCCATGCGATGCAACGCATTGGCGACACAGATGGATACCAACGGATGGCGCTGCTTCTGGGCGGTATCACCACAGACGGCTGCCTTCATTGGCTCGCATGCGCCAGCGCATGCTTGCATCGTTCTGGCGGCAGATACGCCCGCCGCCCAGAGAGCCGCGATTCTCGCGGCAACAGGCAGATGCGACCTTCTGGTTGTCGATCGGTATGGCGCGAATGCCGGCCTCGAGACGGAAATGAGATCCGCATCGGTGCTAACCGTGGCACTGGATGACCTCGCCGACCGTGTCCTCGATGCCGACATTGTCGTGAATCCGACGCCTGCAATCGCCGCAACCTCGTATCACAGATGGATGCGCCCGGAGGCTCGTCTCCTGCACGGGCCGGACTTCGCAATCCTGCGCAGGCAGTTCTCTGCCCGGCGACGCCGGTCCCTCGCCCGCCTTGCCGACCGCGATCGGCCGGACCGAGTTCTGGTCGCCTTCGGTGGTACCGATCCGGTGGACGGTACAACGCTAGCGCTCGAAGCACTGCGGGCGCTGCCCGTGCAGCACATCGACGTCGTTCTCGGCGCAAAGGCGCCGCATCTCGATGCCGTGCGCGCGAGCGTGGCATCGTTCGGCGGCCGTGCCCGGCTGTTTGTCGATGCCGCTGAAATGGCCGACATCGTCGCCGAAAGCGATCTGGCGATAGGCGCACCCGGAACGGGGACCTGGGAACGTGCCTGCCTTGGTCTGCCGAGCCTTCTCGTCGGCATCGCCGAAAACCAGCGCGCAAATGCCCGAACGGCGAAGGAGGCCGGCGCCGGTCTTCTGTCCGGATTTCTTACTTCGGATGCCAGAGAGACGGTCGCCGCATGCTTGCGTCGCGATATCGAACGAGTCCTCACCGAACCTCAGCTGTTCCGGAGAATGCTTGCGGCGGCTGCGGCCCTCTGTGATGGGCGCGGGGCAATGCGACTGGCAGCGGCATTCACCCCGGCGTCCCTGCTCGCCGATGGGGCACCCGTCACTCTCCGCCTTGCCGAGATCAGCGATGCCGAGATGCTGTACGACTGGCAGCAGGCGCCGGAAACCCGGCGATATGCCATGAACCAGGCGCCATTCACTTATCCCCAACACCGGAAATGGCTGGAAGACAAGGTCGCCTCGGATCGTGACTGGCTGATGCTGGGAGAGTCCCATGGTACCCCCTGCGGATTCTTGCGCCTCGACTGGTTTGGCGAAGACCGCGGAATGACGCAATATCTCGTCTCGATTGCCGCTTCCCCCGGCCAGTACAGACGGGGCATCGGCCGGGCGCTACTGGGCAATGCCAGGCAGTTGATGCCGGATGCGCACTTCTATGCAAAAATACTTGCCGAGAACACGGCATCGCATGGCCTGTTCCTCGCTTGCGGCTATCGCCCCGGCGACGACGGGTATTATCATGCGGCACCTCATCTGGAGCAGGATCGCCGATGACGTCTGTAGAGATTGCCGGCCGCCGGATCGGCCCCGAGCACCCGCCCTACGTTATTGCCGAGATGTCGGGCAACCATAACGGCAGCCTCGATCGCGCGCTGAAGATCATGGAGGCGGCGAAAGCCGCCGGTGCCGATGCGGTGAAGCTGCAGACCTACCGCGCCGACACCATCACGATCGATCACGATGGCCCGGAATTCCTGATTACCGAAGGCCTCTGGGCGGGCCGCCGACTCTTCGAGCTCTATGCCTCGGCGGCAATGCCGTGGGACTGGCATGAGCCGCTGTTCAGGCGCGGCCGCGAATTGGGCATCGCCGTGTTCAGTTCGCCGTTCGACGCATCGGCGGTTGATCTTCTGCAATCGCTCGACGCCCCTGCCTACAAGGTGGCGTCGCTTGAGATCGGGGACACCGCGCTGATCCAGCGGATGGTGGCGACGGGAAAGCCGCTGATCATGTCGACCGGCGCGTCCGAGCTGGGCGAGATCGCCGAGGGCGTCGCATCCGCACGTGCCGCCGGTTGCAGGGACCTGATCCTGCTTCATTGCACCAGCGGCTACCCTACTCCGCCAGCGGAAAGCAATCTGCGCACCATTCCGCATCTGGCGGAGATGTTTGATTGCCCGGTCGGCCTTTCGGATCACACGATGGGGACGGCGGTGCCGGTGGCGGCAGTCGCTCTCGGCGCCCGGGTGATCGAGAAGCATTTCACTCTGGCGCGGGCCGACGGCGGCGTCGATTCCGCCTTCAGTCTCGAGCCGCATGAATTGACCCGGTTGGTGGCCGATTGCCGGATTGCGGCAGAGGCCCTTGGCCGGGTCCAGTATCAGGTGTCGCCGAGCGAGCGGGCGATTCGCCCCTTGCGGCGCTCGCTCTACGTTGTGCGCGATGTTGCCGCCGGGGAAACCATCACCGGGCAGCATGTCCGGTCGATACGGCCCGGCCTCGGGCTGGCGCCGAAATACCTGCCGTCGGTCCTGGGCCGGAAGGCCAGCCGGGCGCTCAAGCGCGGATCGGCGCTGGACTGGACAATGATCGCGCCGGAGTGAAGGCGCGCGTACATTCGGGGACCGGCTTCGTCAGATGCCGCCCCGCCGTGCCGCCAGGATTTCCGCCATCATGAAATCGGCCTCGGTGTCGATGTCGATCGCCCGCTCCCGCGGGACCTCGATCACGGCATTGCTGCCGTCCCAGATCCGCTCGGCACGCCGGATGAAGGCCGGACTGGTGACATAGGCCAGGGCGACGATCTCGAAGACCGGCGGTGCCGCCTGGCGGCCATGCAGCGCGGCGGGCGGCGCCTTGCAGAGATGCGCCGAGCCGTCGGATCCGAGTTCGACCAGCGTGTAATAGGGATTGACCCGGGCCGGCGTCACCGTGAAGACGATGTCCGCCTTGGCACTGCGAAACTTGTCGATCGCCCGGGCGACATCCCCGGGCAGCCGCAACGGGCAGACCGCCGGCACCGACACGAAGATGTCGATGGGTGCCGCGCCGGGCTGGCTTTCGACGAAATCGACGGCGTGGCGCCAGGCGGCGAACTCACTGGCGGTATCGCTGGCCAGCTGTGCCGGGCGAAGAAACGGCACCTCGGCACCCTCCGACCGCGCCACCAGCGCGATCTCGTCGTCGTCGGTGGATACGATCACCCGCCGCACCGCCGGCACCTGCCTGGCGCAGCGGATCGCATGCCCGATCAGCGGCACCCCGTTCAGCGGCCGCACGTTCTTCCCGGGCAGACCCTTCGATCCGCCGCGGGCGAAGATGAAGGCGACGATATTGGGTTGCGGCATAGGGCCCTCTTCCCCGAAATTGCCTCCGGCGCCGGCCGTCAGCTTGCCTTCAGCAGCTGCTCGGCCAGCCAGGCGGCATCGGCCGAGGTGATCTCGCGGATATTGCCGTCGCGCATCGACTTGTTCTCCGCCGCCATGGTGGTCGCGGCAAGGCGCCCGGCATCCTGGGGTCCCAGCCCGTCGCCGGCCAGGGATATCGTCATCCCGACCCGGCGCAGGAAGCGGTCGAAGGCCGGCGCCAGGTCGGCGGCGACGGCAGCGGCATCGCGACCGCTGGCCGGGACGCCCAGCGCCTCGGCGACCTCGGCGTGACGCGCGACGCCAATCTCGGCATTCCAGGCCAGGGCGACCCTCAGGCTCAGCCCGACGGCGCGTCCATGGTGCACATGGCCGATCGCCCCCAGGGCATGCCCCAGCGCGTGCGCGATGCCGGTGCCGGAATTGTCGATGCTGGTGCCGGCAAGGCAGGCGGCGATCTGCATGGCGCCGCGCGCCTCCAGATCGTCCGGCTGGACGACGGCGCGGGGCAGGTATTTCACGACCAGGCGGATGGCCTGCAGGCAGGACGCGTCGTTCATCGGATTGGCCCGGCGGATGGTCATCGCCTCGATGGCATGCACCAGCGCATCCACGCCCGTGGCCGCCGTCAGCCCGGCCGGGAGTCCGACGGTCAGGCGCGGATCGAGCAGCGACAGGTCGGGCATCAGGGGGTCGCCCCAGGCCCAGACCTTGTCGCCGTTCGCGTTGTTGAACACTGAGACCCGGGTCGCCTCGGAACCGGTTCCGGCGGTGGTCGGGATGCAGATCTTCTTCAGCGGATTCGACGGCAGCCGGTTGACCGCCAGCGCGTAATGCTCCGCCGGCCGCTCGGCAACCGCAATCGCCGCCGCCAGCTTCGCCGAATCCAGCGTCGAGCCGCCGCCAAGGCCGACCACGACCCTGGCGCCGATCCGGCGCGCCTGGTTCGCTGCCGCATCTATGGCGCTGCCCAGCGGATCGCTGCGCACCTCGGTGAAGACCGCGACCTCGCCGCCGCCCTTGCGCATCAGCGCCGCCACCCGGTCGACCTGGCTGCCCAAACCCGGGTCCGCCACCAGCAGCGCCGGCGCACCGGCCCCGGCGACGGCCGCCAGGTCCCCGGCCAGCTTCTCCACCCGGTCGACGCCGAACTTGACCGGCGGGCAGGGCGTCATCGAAAACGTCATCGGCTGCATGAGAAATTCTCTGAGGTTCAAGGCCTTGGCAAGATGGAGCCCAGAAACTAGCCTAACCGTCCGGCCTGTTCCAGGGGTCGATCCAGAGGGACCTCGATGAAAATCACCAAGATCGCCATCAGCCATCACCGCCTGCCGCTGGATCCGCCCTTTCGCGCCAGCTGGGACACCCGGCCGCGCACCCATTTCGATGCCACGATCACCCGGGTCGAGACCGACGAGGGCGTGACCGGGATCGGCTCGGGCGACATGATGGTCGGGTTCGAGGGCCACGAACACCTGTTCGTCGGTCAGGACCCGATGCAGATCGAGCGCCACTACCGCGTGATCAACAACATCCAGTTCCACTATGGCCGCTGCTGGCCGCTCGACCTCGCCCTCTGGGATCTCGCGGGCAAGATTACCGGTCAGCCGGTCTGGCGCCTGCTCGGCGGCCTGAACAGCCGCATCCGCGCCTATGCCTCCTCCGGCACCCTGCGCAACCCGGCGGAGATGGCGGACGTCGCCCAGTCCTTCCTCGGCCAGGGCTACCAGGCGATGAAGGTGCGGTTCCATCGCGGCGCCTGGCGCGATGACATCAAGGCATTGGAGGCCGTGCGCAAGGCGGTCGGCGACAAGCTGACGCTGATGGTCGACTGCAACCAGGGCTGGCGCATGGCCTGGGATACGGCGACGCCCTGGACCCTGAAGGACGCGGTCCAGGTCGCCCGGGAGCTGGAACGCCTCGGCGTCTTTTGGATGGAGGAACCGCTGCATCGCGGCGATCATGACGGCATGGCGGCGCTGCGGCAGATGACCGATCTGCGGATCGCCGGCGGCGAGATGACCCGCGAGCTCTACGAGTTCCGTATGCTGATCGAGAAGGGCTCGCTGGATGTCCTGCAGCCGGATGCGGCCCTGGTTGGCGGCATCACCGGCCTGCGGCGGATCGCCGCGATGGCGGCCGAGCACAATCTCATGTTCACCCCCCATACCTGGACCAACGGCATGGGCGTGGTGGCGAATGCGCACCTCACCGCCGGCCTCACCGATTCGCCCTGGCTGGAATTCCCCTTCGACCCGCCGGAATGGAGCCTTGACCGCCGGGATTTCATGATGCGTGACACCTTCGCGGCCGGCCCCGACGGCTGGATCACCCTCGGCGAACGGGCCGGGATGGGCTACGACCTCGACGAGGAGCGGCTGAGGAAAACCCGGCTCGGCTGAGGCGGCATCGGTGCCTTGCGTCGCGCCATGGTCGTCCGGGATGATCTCACCGGTCGCGGCCCTGGCATCCTGCCGACGAGCGGCAGGCGAATCGATCCGGCAGTCCGATCAGCGCCGGGCGTAATCCATGCTGCCGGCCCAGAAGCGCTCCAGGCGCCGCAGCGAACCGTTGATCCCGTCGAGATCCGACTCGCTCGCGACCTCGGCGGTCATCGCCCGCAGATGCCGTTCGTACATCTCGTGCATCTTCTCGACCACGCCCAGCGCCTTCTGCGACAGCTTGACGTGTACCGCGCGGCGGTCGTGCGGCGAACGTTCCTGGATGAGATAGCCGTTCTCGACCATCTTCTTCACGTTGTAGGACACGTTCGACCCGAGGTAGTAGCCGCGGTTGGTCAACTCGCCCACCGAAAGGATGTCGGTGCCGATGTTGAACAGGATCATCGCCTGGACGTTGTTCAGGTCGCGGATACCCTGCTTGTCGAGATCCGCCTTGATGACTTCAAGACACTCGCGATGCAGGCGTTCGATCAGTGCGATCGTCTCTAAATAGGCCTTCTTCACCGGTGGGCCCCCGAAAATTTCCCCAAGGCACGCGTCTTAGCGGCAATCCACACGCTAGACGGTCGTTGTAAAGGAATGGTTAATGCGCGATTAGTTTTGCTCCAAATAACGGATAATGCCAGAAAAATCGACGTTTCCCCCGCCCGCCTGGACGAACTGCTCATAGATGTGTGTGGCCGCCTCGGCCAAACCCGCCTGCGGACCGTAGCCCGTCTCGCGATCCTTGCCGGCCTCCTGCGCCAGCCGCAGGTCCTTCAGCATCATCGCCGCCGAGAAGCCCGGGGTATAGTCGCGGTTGGACGGCGCGCTCGGCACCAGCCCGGGCACCGGACAGTAGCTGGTCAGTGACCAGCACTGGCCGGAGGACTTCGCGCTGATCTCGAACAGCTTCTCCGGGGCGAGGCCCAGGTGGCTTGCGAGAACGAAGGCCTCGCAGACACCGATCATGCTGATTCCCAGGATGAGGTTGTTGCAGATCTTCGCCGCCTGCCCCGCCCCGCCGGCTCCGGCATGGATCACCGTGGTGCCCATCGCCAGCAGGACGGGACGGGCCCGCTCCAGCGTCTCGACCGGACCACCCACCATAAAGGTGAGGCTCCCCGCCTCCGCCCCGGCGATTCCGCCGGAGACCGGGGCGTCCAGCATGCCGATCCCGCGTGCCGCCGCTGCCGCCTGTACCACCCGGGTCGTCTCGACATCGGCCGTCGAACAGTCGATCAGCAAAGCGCCGGGCCCAGCCGTGGCGATGACGCCAGCGGCTTCGAGATAGATGGTCCTGAGCTCCCGTCCCGAGGGCAGCATGGTGACGACCACATCGGCACCGGCGACCGCAGCAGCCACGTCCGGCGCGGCCAAGGCGCCGAGGGCTGTCATCCGGGCCACGTTTGTCTCCAGCGTATCCAGGACCCGCAGCCGATGACCGCGCTTGAGCAGATTGGCCGCCATCCGGCTGCCCATGTTGCCGACGCCGATGAAAGCGATCTCCGCCATAATGCCCTCCAGCACCACTACCTTCCAGATCAGTATAGCCCCGGGGATTGGCCTATGCATCGGCTGCCCGCTTGCCTATCCTGGTTCGAAGCGTCGCGGCCGGGCCGCCAGGGACTCCTGCCCTGCCCGCGACCCTGATCGACCGGTTTGGAGGTCGTGCGATGACAGACATGGTCTCGGGAGGCGGCTTCGGCTTCGCGCCGGTCGACGATGTGCCGATCCCCTATATCGCCCGAACGCGAAGCTATTATGCAGCCCTCGGCTATGACACGCCTTATGCCTGGGCACATTACGCGAGCGTCCCGTTCCACCGGCCGGCACGGCCGGTTGGCGCCTGTCGGGTTTCTCTGATCACGACGGCGGCACCCTATCGCCCCGACAAAGGCGATCAGGGTCCCGGTGCCCCCTACAATGCCGCGGCGAAGTTCCATCGGGTCTATTCCGGCGACACCGCGCACGATCATGACCTCCGGATCTCGCATGTCGCCATCGACCGGGACCACACCACCGGCGCGGATCAGGGGACCTATTTTCCCCTTGCGGCAATGCGACGGGCGGCGGCCAATGGACGAATCGGTTCCTTGGCCCCGCGGTTTCACGGCGCGCCGACAAACCGCAGCCATCGCGTCACTCTGGAGATCGATTGCCCGGAGATTGTCGCGCGCTGCCAGGCTGACGGCGTCGATGTCGCGATCCTGGTGCCGAACTGCCCGATCTGCCACCAGACCGTCAGCCTCGCGGCCCGGGCCCTGGAAGCGAGCGGCATTGCGACGGTGGTGATGGGATGCGCCAAGGACATCGTCGAACATGTCGGTGTCCCGCGCTTCCTGTTCTCCGATTTTCCGCTCGGCAACGCCGCCGGAAAGCCGAACGATCCCCCCTCCCAGGACCTGACCCTGGCCTTGGCAATCGGGCTCATCGACGCCGCACCGGCTCCCCGGCTCACCCTCCAGTCGCCGCTGGCCTGGTCCTCGGACCCGGGATGGAAACGCGACTACGGCAATATCGACCGCCTGACGCCGGAGGAGATTGCGCGGCGCCGCGCGGATTTCGATCGCCAGAAGGCGGTTGCGAAAGCGGAGCGCCCCTGACCCCGGCGCAGCCTGGATCCGTTTCGGCTCTCAGATGTGCCCGGTGACGAGTGCGATCACCACTGCGATCAGCAGCAGACCGGCGATTCCGCTCGGGGCATAACCCCAGGAGCGGCTGTAGGGCCAGGAAGGAATGGCGCCGAGCAGAATCATCACCAGGAGAATCAACAGGATTGTACCGAGCATTCCAGCCTCCACATATTGCCCCGTCGTCCTGTGATAGCAACGTTGCCGCCGGAGGTTGGTTCCCGCGGCACCGCCTGGAACCATCTGCGCCGCGGACCGTTTACCCTCTGTCGATCGGCCGTCCGACGGGCGGTACGCAACACAGGAGATGCAGCAATGAATCAGGATCAGGCGTCCGGCAAGTGGAAGCAAGTCAAGGGCAAGATCAAGGAACAGTGGGGCAAGCTGACCGATGACGACTTGACCGTCCTTGAAGGCAGCAGCGATCAGCTGACCGGCAAGGTGCAGGAGCGCTACGGCATCGCCAAGGAAGAGGCGGAGAAGCAGGTTCGCTCGTTCCGCGATCGCTACAAGGACCTGGAGTGGTAGGCGAACGCCTTAGGCAAGTTGCCTGAAGTGAAGGTTCGTACGCACTGGAACAGCCGGGATCGGGGTGGGCAGAAAATATTCGCCCCGCTCCCGGCTGCCGGCTTGTGCCATCAGCAAAGCGGCCGATAGACGACCTCGACCGGAAGTTCCGTCGGGTGATAGCGCAATGCCAGACGCAACTGATCGGAAGAGAGCAGATTGCCGCTGTTTTCCTGGTCGGTCACGCTGATCACGTGGAATGCCGCGCGGCTCTCGTCTTCGGAGATTGCCCGGGTTACCGTTTCGGCGGACCGGAGTGCCGCGGAGGCAGGGCTCTTCGCCGCATGCGTCGTCGTGCCGAACAGGCCGGCGCTCTCCGGATCTTCGGGCGCCAGGAGCCAGCGAACCTGATAGGTCTTGTCTGAAGCCATGGCCAATTCCCCGGGCAGCGGTGCGCACTCGCTCTGAATGCCTTGTACCAGGGGAATCATTAAGGACTCTTTATGCGGCAGCGCCCGCCAGCCGGCCGGCGTCGTCGCGGGCGGTCAGTCCTTCGCCGGCGCCCAGTCCTCGATGCCCGGAACCGCCGCGAAATATCGCGTTACTTCCGCATCCGCCACGTCCGTCAACTCGTTCGGCCGCCAGGCCGGCTGCTGATCCTTGTCGATGACGATGGCGCGCACCCCCTCGAAGAACTCCTTGCCCGCCATGAAATGCTGGCTCAGGCGGAATTCCGCCTTCAGCACGTCGGCCAGCTTCTGGCCGCGCGACCGGCGCATATGGGCGAAGGTCACCTTGAGGCTGGTCGGCGAATGCCCGCGCATCATCCCCAATGTCTCCCCCGCCCAGCTGCCGCCGCGGACCTTGAGGATGTTGAATATCTCTTCGATCGACGGCAGGCTGAAGACCTGGTCGATCATCGGACGGATGCTTCCGAGCGGTGCCGCGGCGAAAGGCATGGACAGGCGTTCCAGCAGGGCGGGCGTGATGAAATCGACCCGGTCGTCCGGCACGAAGGCGGTCGCTAGGCCGGCAAAATTCATCCCCGGCGCCTTGAGGGCGACGCCGGTCAGCGCCAGGAACATGCCGATCTCGCCCGGGCAACGGTTCAGGAAGTAGCCGGCGCCGACGTCGGGGAACAGGCCGATCTTGCATTCCGGCATGGCGAAATGACTGTTGTCGGTGGCAATGCGGTGCTGGCAGTTCATCGCGATCCCGGCGCCGCCGCCCATGACGATGCCGTCCATCACCGCGACCGTCGGCTTCGGATAGGTGGCGATCCGGTAGTTGAGCTGGTACTCACGCCGATAGAAGGTCTCCAGGAACTTGGCATCCCCGGCCTGCTTCGCCTGGTAGAGCGCCCGCACGTCGCCGCCGGCGCAGAAGGCCTTTCCGCCGGCGCCCTTGAACACCACCCCGGCGACTTCCGGATCTGCCGACCAGAGGGCGAGTTGGCGATGGATCGCTTCGATCATTTCCAGGGTGAGCGCGTTATGGGCTTCCGGCCGGTTGAGCACAACGTCGCCAACGTCCTCGCGCCGGGAGAACTGGACCTGATCGGTTTCAAGCATGATTTCAGCCGCTTACCTATTGGGGGCCGTCGACGCGAATGGGGGGCCGCCGCGGCCTGCGGCGCCTGCTTCGCATGATCCCGCGCGCTTGACAAGGGGCGCGGAAAGCTGCCACATTCCGGCCGCGCCGATTTGAGCCTCAGCTTGCGGGCGCGTTATAAATGCAGCTAAAGAGTGGGTCGTCCGCCCAGCTTTCGCTGCGGCGGATTTTTTGTTTGGCCCGGTCCGGGCCGGGATCACGGACCCGCGGGATTTGAGGGGCAGCTTGCACCGCGTCACCAATGCTAAAGCGCATATTCCGGGGCCCCAGGAAACCACCGCCGCGATGTTGCGGCAGCCAGGAGTGCCAGGAACCATGACCATCGCCATCGGGGACCCGTCCCCCTTGCATTGTAACGACAGCCGGGTTGCGGAACGTCAGGACGATCTGCGCACCCATCCCGAACGCAGCCTTGCCACCCTGACCGCGAATTCGGCATCTGCGCCGGAAGCTCCGGCAAATCCGGATCTTGCCTCGGCCCAGCGCCTGCTCGATGCCCTCGCCGAGTGCCACGCCGCGACCTACCGGCTATATGCCGAGGCCCTCGGCGTTCCGCTGACCGATATCCAGGTGAAATTGCAGGGCGCGCTCGATCTGCGCGGCATTTATGCCGCCGCCGACCACATCCGTCCGGGCTTTGCCGGGATAGCCGCGACGGTGCAGCTCTCCAGCCCGGCCGACATCTACGAGGTCGAGCGCCTGCGCATCACGGTGGAGCGCCATGCGCCGGTCCTCGACATGCTGCGCCATGCCACGCCGGTCAGGATCGAGCTCGTTCTGACCCATTGCGAAACCGCCCCGATTGCGGCCTAATTTCCTCATTCCACCCGACCGGTTACCCCAGGGAGAGAAATCATGACGATCAAGAGCAAGCACCCCGAGACGATCGTGCTGCATGCCGGCCATCGCCGCGACCGCGCCACCAATTCGGTCGCCGTGCCGATCTACCAGACGACCTCCTACCAGTTCCACGACACCGGCCACGCCGCCGACCTCTTCGGGCTGAAGCGCTTCGGCAACATCTACACCCGCATCATGAACCCGACGACCGACGTGCTGGAGCAGCGCGTCGCGGCACTCGAAGGCGGCGTCGCCGCGCTTGCGTCGCGCTCGGGCCAGGCGGCGACGGCCTTCGCATCCAGAACATCGCCAAGGCCGGCGACAACATCGTCAGCTCGACCGACCTCTACGGCGGCACCTGGAACCTGTTCGCACAACACGCTGAAGGACATGGGCATCGAGGTGCGCTTCGTCGACCCGGCCGACCCCGAGGCCTTCGCCGCGCGACCGACGCGAAGACCCGCGCCTACTACGCCGAGACCCTGCCCAACCCGAAGCTGCACGGTCTTCCCGATCGCGGAGGTCGCCGAATCGGCCGCAAGCTCGGCGTGCCGCTGATCATGGACAACACCGCGGCGCCGATCCTCTGCAAGCCGCTTCGAGCACGGCGCGGCGATCGTCGTGCTACTCCACCACCAAGTACATCGGCGGCCACGGCACCTCGATCGGCGGCGTCGTCGTCGACGGCGGCAATTTCGACTGGGAGGCCCATGCCGACCGCTTCCCGACGCTGAACACAGCCGGACCCCAGCTATCACGGCGCGGTCTGGACCCAGGCGGTGAAGCCGCTCGGCCCGATCGCCTACATCATCAAGGCCCGCGTCACCCTGCTGCGCGACCTCGGCGCGGCGATGACGCCCGTTCAACGCCTTCCATGTTCATCCAGGGCCTGGAGACGCTGCCGCTGCGCATGCGCGAGCACTGCGCGCAACGCCCAGGCGGTGGCCGAGTTCCTCAAGCGGCCACGGCTCGGTGACCCGGGTGATCTATCCCGGCTTCAGACGAGGGCGAGGCCAAGCGCCGCGCCGACGCTACCTGAAGGGCGGCTACGGCGGCCTGGTCGGCTTCGAGCTCAAGGGCGGCGTCGAGGCCGGACGCAAGTTCATCGACGCGCTGAAGATGTTCTACCACGTCGCCAATATCGGCGATGCCCGCAGCCTTGCGATCCATCCGGCCAGCACCACCCATTCGCCAGCTTTCTGCCGAGGAGCAGAAGGCGACCGGCGTCACGCCGGCTATGTCCGCCTCTCGATCGGCATCGAGCATATCGACGACATCCTCGCCGACCTCGACCAGGCGCTCGACAAGGCGACCCTGGCCAAGGCCGCCGAATAGCTGCGACATCCGGCCTGCCGGGGACGCCCCGGCAGGCCGTTGTTGCGCGGCCCGGTTACGGTCTAGTATCCGGCCCGCTCCCGGACCGAGGAAAGACCTGCAGCGCCATGCCCGAACATAAGAACCACCGCCAGCCCTTCGGCCAGTTCCCGCGCATCCGCCTGCGGCGCAATCGCGCCGAGGACTGGGCGCGCCGGATGGTGGCGGAGAACCGCCTGACGGCGACTGACCTCATCTGGCCGATCTTCGTCAAGGAAGGCGGCTCCAGGCGCGAGAAGATTCGCCGCCATGCCGGGCGTCGAGCGGGTGACGATCCCGGGCCTGCTCGATGCCGCAGCGAAGGCGGCCAAGCTCGGCATTCCGGCGATCGCGATCTTCCCGGTGGTCCCGAAGGAGAAGAAGGGCGAGGACGGGGCCGAGGCCTATCGCGCCGACAACCTCTGCAACCGCGCCGTGGCGGCGCTGAAGCAGGCGGTGCCGCAGATCGGCGTCGTCTGCGACGTGGCGCTCGATCCCTATACCAGCCATGGCCATGACGGGCTGCTGAAGGGCGACCGGATCCTGAACGACGAGACGATCGAGGTGCTGGCCCGGCAGGCCATCGCCCAGGCCGAGGCCGGCATCGACGTCATCGCGCCGTCCGACATGATGGACGGGCGTGTCGGCGGGCTCCGCGATGCGCTGGACGCGGCCGGACACCAGCGGGTGAAGATCATGTCCTATGCGGCGAAATATGCCTCCGCATTCTACGGCCCGTTCCGCGAGGCGGTCGGCTCGAAATCCTCGCTCGGCAAGGGCGACAAGCACACCTACCAGATGGACCCGGCGAACGGCGACGAGGCGCTGCGGGAAGTGCGCCCTCGATGTCGCCGAGGGTGCCGACATGGTGATGGTCAAGCCGGGCATGCCCTATCTCGATATGCTGTGGCGGGTGAAGGAGCAGTTCCGCATGCCGACCTTCGCCTACCAGGTCTCCGGCGAGTACTCGATGATCAAGGCGGCGGCGCAGAACGGCTGGCTCGACCACGACCGCGTGATGCTGGAGAGCCTGCTCGGCTTCAAGCGCGCCGGCGCCGACGGCGTGCTGACCTATTTCGCGATCGAGGCGGCGGAGCTACTCGCCAAGGCCTGAGAGGAACCGCAGCATGGCGAAATCGTGCCACGGCATGGCGAGGCCGCGGGCGTGGAAGCCGACATGCCCGCCGGACCGGGTCAGCAGCAGGTGGAGCGCCGGGTTCCGCCGGTCGATGGCGCGGTAGCTGTCGGCCGGGATCCAGGGGTCGTCGGCCGCATGGATCAGCAGGGTCGGATGCCGGATCGCGCCCAGAAGCGGCGCCGCCGAGCACTGGCGGTAGTAGTCCGCCGCATCGCGAAAGCCGTTCGCCGGGGCGACGATGCGGTTGTCGAAGTCGAGGATGGTGGCGATTCCGGCCGCTTCCGGGCCGCCGCGCTCGCGTTTCATGTCGGCGAGCAGATGGCGGTGATAGATCCGGTTCCGCGGCGCACTCAGCCGCCGCTGCGCGGCCTGGAGGTCGATCGGCGCGGAGATGCTGATCGCCGCCAGCAGCCGGTCATCGGCGGCCTGCTCGGAAACGTGCTTCAGAACCACGTTTCCGCCCAGGGAAAAGCCGGCAAACACCGTCTTTCGTGCCGGCAAGACCGTGGTGATCGCCCGGTGGATCACGGTCAGATCGCCGGTCTTTCCACCGTGGTAGAAGCGCTTCGGCGGCGTCTTCGGCGCCCCGGCGCCACGCAGATCGACCCGCAAAACGGGGAATCCGGCGGCTAAAAGATGCATGGAGCTTACTTGTATATACAAGCTGTCGCGCGAGCCGGTCAGCCCATGGACCAGGATGACCAAAGGGCGGTTTTCCGCGGTTTTCGGCCGGTGCAGCACCCCCTCGAGCCGGTCGCCCGTGCCGTCGTCGGTCTCGAAAGCCAGCACTTCGCCCGGATAGGCCGCGAGCGCGACGCCGGGCGGCCGCAGCCGGTTGCGCAGGGTCTGGAGATCGCCGCCGATCCAGGGCCAGAGCGGCCGGAACGGCGGCAGGCCGCTCAGCCAATCCGGGCCAGCCACGATTTCCACCGCGCCGATCTGGTCCTCGGCCATCAGGGCGGGGGCGTGGCCGGTGCCGGGAATGTCCAGGCGGCTGGCCTTGGGTCCGCGCCGCGCCATCTCGGCCACGGTCGCCTCGGACAGGAGGTCGGATTCCATGCCGCGGATCACCAGCGTCGGGCAGGTGATCCGGTCGTAGATCGGCCACATGTCCCAGTCCTGCACCCCGAGCTTCACATTGACGGCGATCGCCGGGTCATAGGCGAGGCCATAGACGCCCTCGCCGATGACGCGATGGCCATGCGCCGTCAGATGCGCCCATTGCGCGTCGGTCAGCGGCCCGAAGGGCGCATAGGCCTTGCGCAGGTGGTTCTCGAGGCTCCGCAGCGAGGAGAACCGGTTGTCCAGGCCGACATAGTCGGCGATCCGCTGCAGCGCCGCTTTCGGCACGACGGGACCGACGTCGTTCATCACCAGCGAGCGGATCGGAGATTTCGCCTGGGAGGCGAGTGTCATGCCGATCAGCCCGCCCATCGAGGTGCCGATCCAGTCCACCGCGGCAACGTCCAGCCTGGCGATGAGCCCCGCCATGTCGGCGACATATTGCGGATAGCCGTAGAGCCTGGGATCGGCCAGCCAGTCGCTCCTGCCCCGCCCCACCACGTCCGGGCAGATCACCCGCGCGGTCCTCGAAAGGCGTTCGGCGAGGGCGTCGAAATCCCGCCCGTTGCGGGTCAATCCGTGGCAGCACACGACCACCCGCGCGGCGCCGGGGTCGCCCCATTCGGTATAGGCGATGCGATGGAAGCCGGCGGCGCTGAGGCCGAGATAGCTGTGTTCCCTCATCAAGCGTTCACCGTATGCGGATCGGCGGCATCGGGCAACGGATGGATCGCGTCCCGCTATTTCTCATTCAGCGTCCAGACCCCGTCCCAGCCGGCCGGCGGCGGATCGGCGGCAAGGACCGTCACGCGCCGCAGGAACTCCCGGCTCGGGCCGTCCTCCGGCACGGCCTGCAGGGCAGCGCCAAAGGCCGCCGCCGCGGCGTCCCAGGCGCGCTTCCGGTAGGCGGCGAGTCCTTCGGCGTAATGCCCCGCCATCTCGCGCACCGCGGCCGCGAGCTCGCCGTGGCGACCGAGCACCTCGAAGATCCGCTCCGGCTCCTGCTTGCCTTCGACCAGGATCTGATCCACTTCGCGGCACTCGATGCTGTCGCGCACCAATTCCGCCGTCCGCGCGTTCACCAGGAATTGCGTGCCATAGGCCTTGTTCGCGCCCTCGAGGCGTGAGGCCAGATTCACGGAATCGCCCATGACGGTATAGCTCATCGAAATCTCGGAACCGATATTGCCGACGATCACCCCGCCCGTCGCGATCCCGATGCGCATGTCGATGGTCGGCAGTCCCCGTCTCAGGCCCGTGACCTCCGGCAGCTCCGCGCGAAAATCGCCGAGGGACGCCAGCTGTTCGAGGCCGGACAGGCAGGCCAGCCTGGCCTGGTCCTCGGGACGGGAAAAGGGCGGTCCCCAGAACGCCATGATGCCGTCGCCCATGTACTTGTCGATGACCCCCTGGTTGCGATGCACCGGCGCCGACATCAGGGCCAGATAGCGATTGACGATTCGCACCATGCCGGCCGGGGTCATGCCCTCGCTGAGATTGGTGAACCCCCGCATGTCGGAAAAGAAGATCGTCATCTCCCGCCGGTCACCGGTCCCGGCGAGGCGGTCCGGCTGGTCGATCAGGCCCTCGACGATTTGCGGATCCATGTAGCGCCCGAAGGTCTCGCGGATGCGGTCCTTGGAGCGCAGCTCGCGCACCATGGTGTTGAACCCGGCGGTCAGCTCGCCGACCTCGTCGCGCGACGTAACGGGCACCTCGACATCGAGCCGCCCCTGCTGAATGAGAACCGTGCCGGCCAGCAGCCGCCGCAGGGGACGGACGAGTTCAATCGTGATCATCGCGGCGGTAACGGCCCCGAGGGCAAGCGCCAGGGTCAGCAGCACCAGCCCGATCCTGACCGAGGTTTTCTGCTTATGCACCGCCAGCTCGCTGGCATTTTCCAGCAGGATGAGCATGGTGCGGGTGGCGGCGTCGGCCTCGGCATCGAAAAGGCCGCGCAGCCGGTCCAGTTCCCCGACACGGAACTCCAGCTCAGCGGCCGCGCCGCGCTCCGCCGCGTCCACCAGGGCAGCCACCGCCAGATCGTATTCGCCATGCCGCCCGAGGAGGAACTCGAGCGCCGTGTCCAGCCGCTTCAGCTCCAGCTTGTCGCCGAAGCTGGTCGGGTCGGCGAGCTCGAGCCCGATATAGGTACGTGCCTGCTTCAGTTCCGCGTTGGCCTCGCGCGACTTCGCGGCGACGCGCTCCTTGTCCCGCGGCAAGGTCGACTTGTCCGCTTCCGCATCGATCCGGGCGAACAGCCACCGGCGGACGAAGAGACCCTCTTCCACCAGGGCGACATTGGCGCGCGTCAAGGCGCCATAGGCCGGCACGTAGGTGCCGTGCACATTCTCGATCAGAGACTCGACGTGCCGCGAGCTCCGGGCGTTGATCCAGGCGACCGAGCCGACCAGCCCGAGAAGCAGCAGGACGACCGCTGCGATCTTGAGTTCGATGCTGAATTTCATGACGCCTGCCGCGGGCGGCAGGCGCCGCTATCGCTGGACGTCGAAAGGATTCGATTCGGATCGCAGCGATCCGGACTCACTTCGTCATCCCGATCGGTGCGTCGTGCACCACCACCATGGTTTCGGGATAGAAGCCGTTGAAGCGGGTGGCAAGCGAACTGGAATAGGCGCCAACCCGGTCGATCTCGATCCAGTCGCCTTCGGCGACATCGGCCGGCAGCGAGAACGTCGAGGGCAGCACGTCCAGGGAATTGCAGGTCGGCCCGTTCAGGATGAAATCCTTCATCTCGGGCGAGGCGTCGCCGCTGAGGCGGATGAGGCGCGCCGGCAGACGCAGCCCGGCATCGACCGTCTCGGACAGCGAGCCATAGACCCCGTCGTTGATGTAGAGCTGGTTGTCCTTGCGGAGCTGCACCTGGGTGACCAGGGAGATGCCATGGGCGACCAGGGCGCGGCCCGGCTCGCACATCAGCACGCAGTCGCGGCGCAGTTTCAGGGCCTTCGCCCCGGCTTCGATCTCGGCGATGAAGGCTTCCAGCGGCGGCATGTTGGTGCCGATATATTCCGCCGGAAATCCGCCGCCGACATCCAGGCCGGCGAGATCGACCTGCGCCAGGTCCAGTACCTCGCCGACGATCTTCATCGCCTCGCTGTAGGCCCCGGGCACCAGGCACTGCGAACCGACATGAAAGGCGATGCCGACCTGGCAGCCGCGCGACTGCGCCTCCTTCAGCATGGCAGCGGCAGCAGGCGGCGTCGCGCCGAATTTCGAGGCGAGGTGATAGAAAGCGCCCTCCACCGGCGGGGTGACGATCCGCACGAAGATGGTGAGACCCTCGGCGCCGCCGGTTTCCTTCAGCACCTTGTCGAGCTCGTCCGGATGGTCGACGACGAAGGTGTCGATGCCGTAGACATGGGCCGAGGTGCCGATGACGGCGCGGGTCTTCACCGGGTGCATGAAATAGCAGGCGCCGTCGGGAAAACTCTCGCGCACCTGGGCGATCTCCGGCAGCGAGGCGGTATCGAAATGCCGGATCCCGGCGCGATAGAGCGCCTTCAGCACCTCGGGATGGGGGTTGCATTTCACCGCGTAGAGCACACGGCCGGGGAACTGCTCGAGGAATTTCCGGGCTGTCGCGGCGATGATCTCTGGACGCAGGCAGAAGACCGGATAGCTCGGCTGCAGGGCCTTTACCATGTCCTTGACGGTCGCGAATTCCTTGGCCATGCGGCCTCCCGGTATAGATGGCGGATTTCCCGAGGTTTAGCCCAGTCGGCGCGCCTTGTCGATGGAGCGGCGGTTAAGGTTGTCGCAAGCCGGGCATGATGCGGCCGCGGCTTGCTGTGACGGCTTGTCGCGACGTTCGCCTGGACTAACTTCATCTGTTTGCGTCACCCCAAAGCCTGGCCTTGGGGTCCACGAGTACGCGCAGGAATTCGTGGCGCCACTGCCGGAGATGCCGTCCGCGCCCGCCAACCCGCGCCGCCATTTCCGTCGCCGCTCGGCTTTCAAGCAAGCAACGTGGCGGATTAAAATACGCGCATTAATTGTCTATCGATCCAGCACCTGGAAAGCAACTCGTGGATGCCAAGGCCAAGCCTTGGCATGACGCGGAAGAAGGCGGGCCAGCGCCTTTCTGACTGGCTTAGGACCCCATTCAAAACCTGCAACGATGAGCGCCTGGGTCGACATCATGAGCAATCGGAAGAATGGGGTGCTCTATGTCGGCGTCACCTCCGATCTGGCGAGGCGGGCCTGCGAACATCGCACCGGCATGTCCGCCTTCACGCGCAGATATGGACTGAAGCTGCTGGTTCATGCGGAGCAGCACAATACGATGCCATTGGCCATTCAGAGAGAAAGGACAGTGAAGGGCTGGCCGCGCGCATGGAAGGTGCGCTTGATAACGGCGCACAATCCCGGCTGGGCCGATCTATATGATCACATCACCTGACCGCAGGACCGAGTTTGGTCAGCGCTTGGACGCCCAAAAGTGCCCTGCCATGGCGCAACGCGACGCCCCCTAGCCGCCGAGGGCGATGGTCAGGGCGACCAGGAGGGCGCCGACGACGACCATGGCGAGACCGACCGCCCAGGGGCGCCGCCCCGTCATGCGCCCGAAGGCATAGCCGACCACGAACATGAGGACGACCGCGACCGCGTTGGAGGCCCGCAGCGCCGGCTGAATGTCGGCAATGAAGACGAATGGCACGGCGATCGGAAGGATCGACAGCGACACCAGGAGAAAGACCCCCAGGGCACCCAGCCAATCCTCGCGGTGCAGATGCGCCCGCGCCGGCGGCGGCGGCAGGTCCATCAGCCGCCGGCGCATCGACTGGAATTCCTCCGGCGTCAGGATGGCGGCCAGCCGCGGCGGCAGGGCGTCGGCAATCAGACGCTGCGCCTCCTGCGCGTCCGCGGCGCCACGGACCGCGCGGTAGGTTGCGAGGTTGCGGCTTTTCTCGGCCAGGCATCCCATGAGGTAGAAGGCGGCATCGATGATGCCCCAGGCGAGGTTGCAGCCCAGGGCGCCGATCAGCATTGTACGGACATCGTCGCGCCCGGATTCGGTGACGCTGAGCGAGCCGGTGAAGGTGAGCACCATGATCAGCCCGAACAGGATCTCGGAGATGCGGTCGATCGGGTCGAGAACACGCTTGGTCGATCTGCCGTGGTCGTCAGGCATGGCCCATCACCGATGTCAGTTGGAAGGGGCTTCCGGCGGCGCCGCACAATGGAAGATGACCCCGGATCATGTCAGGATCCGCCCGTGGGCAGCAGATAGAGCGTCAGGGCGAAGACGAGGTAGACCATCAGGACCAGGGCACCGAGGAACCACATCGACCGGCCGCCGACGGTCACCAGCGCGACGGTCATCGTGGCGATCAGCATCATAATGACGGCACCGGGCCAGAACTGCAGGTCCATCGGCACCGGACCGATGACGTAGCTGAGCAGGACCAGCACCGGGGCGACGAACAGGGCAATCTGCGAGGCGCTGCCCAGGGCGATACCGACACTGAGATCGAGGCGGTTCTTGCGCGCCGCCGAAAATACGGAAGCCATCTCCGCCGCGCCACCCACCAGGGCGACGACGATGAAGCCGACGAAGGCCGGCGTCATCCCGAAGGCGATCGCGGCATTCTGGACCGAGGCGACGAAGATCTCGCTGACCAGCGCGATCAGCAGCGTGACGCCGGCCAGGGTGCCGAGCGCCAGTCCCATCGGCCAGGGCGCCTCGACCTCCTCGCCGCCCGCGGCACTGGCAAAGAGCTCGCGATGGGTCTTCAGCGAGAAGACCAGGCTCATGCCGTAGGCCGCCAGCAGCAGCAGCGCGAGGCCCAGGCTCAATTCCTGCCGGAAGGTCGCGACGGCCACCGAATCCGCCTCCATGATCGCCGAAGGAAAGATCAGCGCGACGGTGGCCAGGAACAGCAGCCCGGCCTGCAGCCGGGCGCCAGCCCGGTTGAACTCCTGCTCGCGATACTTCAGCCCGCCCAGCAGGAAGGCCGCACCCGGCAGGAACAGGGTGTTGGTGACGATCGCACCGACAATCGAGGCCTTCACCAGCATGTACTGGCCCGCCTGCAGCGCGGTCAGCGCGATCACCAGTTCGGTCAGGTTCCCCAGGGTCGCATTGAGCAGGCCGCCGATCGCATCCCCGGTCTTGGCGGCGACGGATTCCGTGGCGCGGCTCAGCAGGGCCGCCAGCGGCACGATGGCCAGGATCGCCACCACGAAGAGCGCCGTATGCGCATCGGGAGCGGCCCGCTCGGCAACAAGCACCACCGGCACGAAGACCAGCAACCAGAGGAGCCGGTTGTGACAGATTTCCTTGACCAGCGGCTGCATGGCTTTCCCGGTTTGCGCGGCGCGGCGTCAGCAATCACGTTTGCCGATGATCTGCCGCCCCGCAAGCAAATTCGCGGTATTTCCCCGCCGGCCGACGAAGACGGGATGGATTCCTCCGGTTTGCGCCGATCCCGCACCGGAGCACCGACGTGCCGGACAGATCTTGCAGCCGCACCCCCGGGCAGCGGCAGATCCGGGTGCGACACCCCCCAATCCACAGGGCGCGCGGATCCAGGAGTTTCTGGCGAAACCGGCGGCATTCGGGTATCAAGGCGCAAATCGCAGCGGGGATGGAAATGCCGGGACCGGGGCCACTTTCGGACATCGTGATCGTCGATCTGACGCGGGTTCTGGCCGGACCGTTCTGCACCATGCTGCTGTCCGATCTGGGCGCCCGGGTGATCAAGGTGGAGAATCCGGTGGGCGGCGACGATTTGCGCTCGTACGGGCCCTTCATCCATGGCAAGTCCGGCTATTTCATCGCGCAGAATCGGGGCAAGGAATCCATCGCGCTGGATCTGAAGAAGGCCGCAGACGTCGCCATCCTGCACCGGCTGCTCGCCAAGGCCGACGTGATGACCGAGAACTTCCGCGCCGGCGCCATGGACCGCCTGGGCCTGGGCTGGAAGGACCTGCATGCCCGTTACCCGAGGCTGATCCAGGCCTCGACCTCGGGCTTCGGCCAGACCGGGCCCTATGCGCAGCGGCCGGCCTACGACATCATCGCCCAGGCGATGGGCGGGATCATGAGCATCACCGGTCACCCCGACAGCCCGCCGACACGGGTCGGGTCATCGATCGGCGACCTCGGCGCCGGCCTCTTCACCGCGATCGGCATCCTGACCGCCCTGCATCACCGCAACCGCACCGGCGAGGGCATGATGATCGATGTCGCCATGCTGGATTCCCAGGTGGCACTGCTGGAAAACGCCATCACCCGCTATTTCGCCAATGGCGAGGCGCCGAAGCCCCTGGGCGCGCGGCATCCGTCGATCGCGCCATTCGAGCCCTACAAGACGGCGGACGGCTATGTCGTGATCGCCTGCGGCAACGACCAGCTGTTCCGCCAGTTCTGCGCGGCGATCGACCGGCCGGATATCGCGGCGGATCCGCATTTCGTCGAGAATGCCCGGCGCAGCGATCACGTGCTGGAGCTGAAGGCGGTCCTCGAGGGCATCCTGGCGCAGCGGCCGACCCGGCACTGGCTGGACCTGCTGATGGCGGCCGGCATTCCCTGCGCGCCGATCAACGACGTCGCCGATGCGATGAACGATCCGCAGGTGCGGGCCCGGAACATGGTGCTTCCGGTCGACGATCCGAGCGTCGCGCCGCTGATGGTGGCCGGCACGCCGATCAAGATGTCCGCCTATCCGGAGCCCCGCAGCCGCGGCGCGGCACCCGAACTCGACCAGGACCGCGCGCGGATCCTGCGGGAATTCCCGTGACGCCGCCGGCAACCTTGCGCCGATCCCCGCCGCTTCCCTCCCCGGTCCACGGCCGGATTTGGGGCCGGGGTTGGGGCCGGAGTTGGGGCCGGGGCGAGATGCGCGGATAGCCGATGCGGCGCAGCTTCCGCTGGCTCGGGTATGCCCTGGCGGCGGCGGCTGCCGCCGCCCTGCTCTGCATCGGCGCGGGTTTCATCTGGCTGCGCAGCTCCCTGCCGCAGGTAGACGGCGACATCACGGTGCCCGGGCTGGCCGGCGCCACGAAGATCCTGCGGGACGACCGCGGCGTGGTCACCATCGAGGCGGCGTCAATGGCAGATGCGGCCTTCGCGCTCGGCTTCGCCCATGCCCAGGACAGGCTGTTCCAGATGGAGGCGATGCGGCGGCTGGGTGCCGGCCGGCTGTCGGAAGTCCTCGGCCAGGTGACGGTCGAGGTCGACAAGCTGATGCGGACGCTGGGGCTCTATGCCCAGGCCCAGGATCAGGTCGCCCATGCAAGTCCGGAGCTTCGCCGGGCGCTCGATGCCTATGCCGCCGGGGTAAACGCCTTTCTCGCGACCCGACGCGGCGCCCTGCCGCTGGAATTCCAGCTGCTGGATCTCGTGCCTGAGCCCTGGACGCCCGCGGATTCCCTGGTCTGGGGAAGGATCATGGCGCTGCAGCTCTCCGGCAACTATGCCGAAGAGCGCCTCGATCTGGAGCTGGAGAAAGCCCTGCCGCCCAGGCTCTTCCAGCTCCTCCTCCCCGCGGCACAGGCCAGGGCCGGGCTGCCCGGCAGATGGTTCGGGCCGCTGGCCGCGGCCTCCAACAACTGGGTGGTGGGTGCCGCGAAGAGCGCCAGCGGCAGTCCGTTGCTGGCCAACGATCCGCATCTCGGCCTCGGCGCGCCGTCGATCTGGTACCTGGCGCGGATCACGACCCCGCAGCGCAACCTGGTCGGCGCCACCAGTCCCGGCATGCCGCTGGTGATCATCGGCGCCAACGACCACATCGCCTGGGGCTTCACCACCACGCAAAGCGACACCCAGGACCTGTTCGAGGAGCGCCTCGCCGCCGGATCGACCGACCGCTACGAGACCCCGGCCGGCCCCCTGCCCTTCGACACCGAGGCGGCGGCGATCAGGGTCAAGGGCGGGCCCGATATCCATTTCACCATCCGCCGCACGCGGCACGGGCCGGTGATCTCTGATCTCGATGCCGGCACGGCCGGCGATGCCGGCGCTCCGGCGGGGCCAATCCTGGCGCTGGCCTGGACGGCGCTCGCCCCGGACGATCGCACGCCCGATGCGCTGATGGCGATGAACCTCGCCGATACCGCCGCCGCCTTCGCGGCCGCCCTCCATGATTTCCACGCCCCGCAGCAGAACGTGGTCTATGCCGATGCGACGGGAACGATCGGCTTCGTCGCGGCCGGACGGGTGCCGCTCCGGCGCGCGATCTATCGCGGCAGCCTGCTGCCGGCGCCCGGCTGGAGCGGCGCCTATGACTGGATCGGCACCCTGCCCTTCGCCGACCTGCCGCAGAGCCATGGCGAGGGGCAAGGCTGGCTCGCCACCGCCAACAACAAGGTGACGCCGGAGGGCTATCGACCGTTCATCACCGCCGCCTGGCCGGGCGACGAGCGCTACCGGCGGATCCGGGCGATGCTGACGGCGCAGGACAGGTTCACGCCCGGCGATTTCGAGCGGATGCAGCAGGACACGCTCTCGGAGCCGCTGAAGGATCTCGTTCAGTCCTGGCTGCCGGCGATCGGCGATGCCGAGCCGGAGATCAGAGCGATGCTGGCCACCTGGGACGGGCGGATGGATCGCGACCGGGTGGAGCCGCTGATCGCCACCCTGTGGCTGGACCGCACCGCGCGGCGGATCCTCGGCGACGACTTCCCGGCGCCGCCCGGGGACGGCGGCGGCGCGGCGGCGGCGGTGACGCTGGACAGCTGGTGGCTCTGGCAGGTCGACCGGTTGCGGGCGGTGATGCGGGATGCGACCTTCTGCGATGCCCGGGCGACGACCGAGATCGAGAGCTGCGACTGGCAGATCGGCACCGCCTTCGCCGATACCCTGAAGGAGCTGCGCGCCGGCTATGGCGCCGATCGCAGCGGCTGGCTCTGGGGCAAGGCGCACCGGGCCCATATGGCGAACCCGGTCCTGCGCCAGGTGCCGCTGCTCGGCGCCTGGCTCGATCCCGACCTGCCGGCCGACGGCGACTTCTTCACCGTCAACCGCGGTGCCACGTTCTCGCGCCAGGGGGTGCTGGAATTTCCCGACGTGCACGGGCCGAGCATGCGGATGGTGGTCGACCTCGCCCGGCCGCTGGCCGCCGCCTTCACCCTGGCCGGCGGCCAGTCCGGCAATCCGCTCTCGCCGCATTACGCCGACGGGCTCATGGACTGGCGCGACGGGCGATATCGGACTATCGTCCAGCCAGCCCAGCATACCCTGATCCTGAAGCCGCAATGACCAAAGACACCGCCATGGCCGACCCGAAACTCCCGACGCTCGACGACATCCGCAGGGCCGCCGCCTGCATCCAGGGGCATGTCGTGCGTACGCCCTGCGTGGCGGCGCCGCGCCTCGCCGCGCTGACCGGCGTCGGCAAGCTCTATCTCAAGCTGGAGAACCAGCAGTTCACCGGCTCGTTCAAGGATCGCGGCGCCTTCAACAAGCTGAAGAGCCTGGACGCCGCCGAGCAGCGTCGCGGCGTCATCGCCATGTCGGCCGGCAATCATGCCCAGGGCGTCGCCTTCCATGCGCAGCGCCTGGGGATTCCGGCCACCATCGTCATGCCGGAGGGGACGCCGTTCACCAAGGTCGAGCGCACCGCCAGCTTCGGCGCCAGGATCGTCCTGAAGGGCGACACCATCGACGCGGCGGCGACCCATGCCCGCGAGCTGGCGGCGCAGGAGCACCTGGTCTTCGTGCATCCCTATGACGACGCGCTGATCGTCGCCGGCCAGGGCACGATCGGGCTGGAGATCCTGGAGGACGCGCCGGACGTCGAGGCGATCGTCGCGCCGATCGGCGGCGGCGGGCTGCTCGGCGGCATCGCCACGGCGGTGAAGGCGCAGAAGCCGGCGGTCGAGTTCTACGGCGTCGAGGCCGAGCTCTATCCCTCGATGCACCACGCGGTGAAGGGCATGGCGCCGGACAACCGCGGCCAGACCATCGCCGACGGCATCGCGGTGAAGTCGCCGGGGGCACTGACCCGGGCGATCATCGAGAAGCATGTGAAGGAGCTGCTGCTGGTCGAGGAGGACGACCTGGAGCGCGCCGTCCACCTGCTGGTCGAGCAGCAGCACCTGGTGGCGGAAGGCGCCGGCGGCGCGGCGCTCGCCTGCCTGATGGCCTATCCGGAGAAATTCCGCGGCCGGACGGTGGCGCTGGTGATCTCGGGCGGCAACATCGATGCCCGCCTGCTGGCCCAGGTGCTGATGCGCGGGCTGATCCAGGACGGGCGGGTGGTGACCCTGCGGGTCGAGATCTCCGACCAGCCCGGCGTGCTCGCCCATGTCGCCCGGCTGATCGGCGCCACCGGCGGCAACATCATCGAGATCTATCACCAGCGCATGTTCTTCGACCTGCCGATCAAGCGGGCCGACGTCGATGCGGTGATCGAGACCCGCAACGCCCAGCACGTGGTCGAGATCATCGAGGCCCTGGGCAAGGCCGGCTTCCCGACGCGGCGGCTGTCGACCCGGTCGGCGGAGAAGTAGCGCCGGCGGCGGAAAACCGCGGCCCGGCGGCGAAAAGCTGCGGCCGGGAATCGAGTTTGATAACCAACCTTTAACCGCCACCCTAACCAAGTATTAACTAAATTCGTCAATCTTTGAGCCTGTTCGAATTCGGGCTCAGGGATTCCCCGTCAGATGCTTGTGATCGTCGGCGCCATCGTTGTCATAGCCTGTGTGGCCGGCGGCTACCTGGCCGGTGGCGGCCATTTCGGCGTCCTCATCCAGCCCTTCGAATTCCTCATCATCCTCGGCGCCGCGCTCGGCGCCTTCATCATGGCCAACACCAAGGCCAACATCAAAGGCACTCTGGCCGGCATCAAGCGCGCGGTGAAGGGCCCGACCTACAAGAAGGCGGACTACATCGAGCTGCTCAGCGTGCAGTACCAGCTGTTCCGCCTGGCCAAGACCAAGGGCATGCTGGCGCTGGAGCAGCATGTCGAGAAGCCGGACGAGAGCACCCTGTTCGCCCAGTTCCCGAAGTTCCAGAAGGACCATCACGTCGTCGAGTTCCTCTGCGACTACCTGCGCATGATGACCCTGGGCACCGAGAACCCGAACGAGGTCGAGACCCTGATGGATGCCGAGCTCGAGACGCATCATGCCGAGCTGCACGGCGCCCAGCACGCGATCCAGACCATGGCCGACGGCATGCCCGCCCTCGGCATCGTCGCCGCAGTGCTCGGCGTCATCCACACCATGGGCTCGATCACCGAACCGCCGGAAGTGCTCGGCGAGCTGATCGGCGCGGCGCTGGTCGGCACCTTCTTCGGCGTGCTGGTCTCCTATGGCTTCGTGGCGCCGCTCGCCAGCGCCATCGGCATGGTCGATGCCGCCGATTCGAAATACTACCAGTGCATCAAGGCCGGCCTGCTGGCCCATATGCAGGGCTATCCGCCGGCGGTTTCCATCGAGTTCGCCCGCAAGGTCCTGCTGTCCACCGAGCGCCCGAACTTCTACGAGGTCGAGCAGGCGGTCAGCGCCCTGCCCGCGGTCTAGTGCACGCTCCGGCCCTGCCCGGCATGAGGTCCTGAGATGGCGGCCGACGAAAGACCGATCATCATCAAGCGCATCAAGAAGATGGGCGGCGGCCATCACGGCGGCGCCTGGAAGGTCGCCTATGCGGATTTCGTCACGGCGATGATGGCCTTCTTCCTGCTGCTCTGGCTGCTGAACGCGGTGACCGAGGAGCAGAAGCAGGGCATCGCCAACTACTTCCGCCCGACCATCGCGCCGTCGAATCCGGCGAGCTCCGAGACGATCCTGAACGGCCAGCCGGCGGTGATGACCGAGGTCAACGGCGCCTCGGCGGCGCAGGCCACGGTGCAGGTCGACACCCCGGCCGAGGATGCCACGGCCGATCCCTCGGCCGCGGCCGAGGCGCCGACGCCGGGCGACCAGACGGATGCCAAGCCGGTCGACGTCAACGAAGCGCAGAAGGTGGTACAGCAGGCGGAGCAGAAGCAGTTCCAGGACGTCAAGGCGAAGATCGAACAGCAGATCCAGCAGGATGCCGGCCTCGCCGAACTCAAGGACAACATCCAGATCGAGCAGACCCCGGAGGGCCTGCGCATCCAGCTGCTCGACCGCGAGAAGGTCTCGATGTTCCCCTCCGGCAGCGCCGAGATGAACCAGAAGAGCAAGCAGCTGCTGGAACTGGTGGCGAAGGTGGTGCAGCCGCTGCACAACAAGCTGTCGATCTCCGGCCATACCGATGCCACGCCATTCCAGGGCGCCAACGGCTACAGCAACTGGGAGCTCTCCACCGACCGGGCGAATGCGGCGCGGCGGGAGCTGGTTCAGTCCGGCGTCGATGCGGCGCGGGTGGAGAACGTCACCGGCAAGGCCGATACAGATCCCTTCGTGAAGACCGACCCGACCTCGCCGCAGAACCGGCGGATCAGCATCGTCCTGCTGCGCGATGCACCGGTCGGCACCGTGCCGGCCAGCGACGGGACCGTGGCCCCGGCCGCGCCGGCCGATCAGCCGCCGGAAACACCGCAGGAGATCGTGCCCTCCACCGGCACCGGCATCCAGTAGCCGCGCCTGTCACCTCACAATCGCGTGGTCCGCCTTGCATTCATCGCCGCCCGGGCCAATATGGTGAAGTCGCATTAACCAAATCGGTACCGACCTTGGCCGACCGAAAGCTTCCCACCATTCCCCTCGGCACCACCGGGTTCGAGACCCCGACCATGCCCGCTTGGCTGGACGACGGCGCCCTCTACGAGGGGGTTCTCTTGCGCCGGACCTTTGCCGCCCTGATCGACGGATTCCTGGTCTACTGCCTGGCGATGCTGGCACTGATGGCGAGCTGCACGGCACAGGTTGTGACTCTGGGCCTGTTCGCCCTTCCCGCGGTACTGCTGGCGGCGCCGGTCATTCATATCGCCCTGGCGGCCCTGACCATCGGCGGAGCGCGGGCGGCGACGCCCGGGATGCGGCTCATGGGCCTGCGGGTCGTGACCTGGGTGGGCGCCCGGCCGGATTATTTTCAGGCGCTGCTGATGCCGGCGATGTTCTACGGGACGATCCTCCCGACCGGGACTTTCATCCTGGCATTCGCCCTGTTCAACCGTCGCAGCCGATGCCTGCACGACTACCTTTCGGGCGTCTTCGTGATCCGCGACGCGCGCGGCTGAGCGAACCATTCCCGCACCATCCGGACGGCACCATCTGGCGCATGGAACCGCTTTGGATTAGGCTTGTGCCATGAGCGTCCAGGGCAGAGGACTTCCGATCCCCTTCATGGTGACCACCGAGGTCCCCTGTCCGTATCTTCCTGACCGGATGGAACGCAAGATCATCACCGAGCTTTCCGGCGCGCAGGCGCCCGAGTTGTTCGAGATCCTGTCGCATGCCGGCTTTCGCCGCAGCCATTCGATCGCCTACCGGCCGGCCTGCTTCGGCTGCCAAGCCTGCGTCCCGATCCGCATCGTCGCCGGAGATTTCCAGTGGAACAGGTCGCTGCGTCGGGTCGAGCGGCGCGGCCGCGACCTGACCGCCGCAATCCTCGATGCCACGCCGACCCAGGAGCAATTCCAGCTGTTCGCGGCCTATCTCGAGGCACGCCACAACGACGGCGAGATGGTCGGCATGGGACCGCAGGATTATGCCAGCATGGTGGGCGACAGCCCGGTCGACACCCGGATCGTCGAATTCCGGGACCCGGAGGGCAAGCTGAGCGCCGGCTGCCTCACCGACTGGGGGGCGGACGGAATTTCCGCCGTCTACAGCTTCTTCGATCCGGCCCGTGCCCAGGACAGCCTCGGCACCTACATCGTTCTCTGGCTCGTTGCCGAGGCGCGGCGCCAGGGGCTGCCCTATGTCTATCTGGGATACTGGGTGAATGGCAGCCAGAAGATGGACTACAAGCGCCGGTTCCGGCCGGCGGAGTACTATGGCCCGCAAGGCTGGCGGCAGGTCGCGGGCGGCGCGTGACGTCGAAACCGCTCTTTCATTGATCGACCGGGATTGTTAGGTTACCGGCCGCATTCCCCGGGCGCGGTCCTGCGCCCGCAAGAACGAGGCCGTACAGGCAGCATGGAGGCTTTTCGATGAATCGCCGCGGGTTTATCGCGGGAACGGGCTTGGCCGCCACGGCGACCCTCGCCTCGACGCTTGCCAAGCCGGCCATTTCCCAGGACCGGACCGAATGGAAGATGGTGACCAGCTGGCCCAAGGGCATGCCGGGACTGGGCTCCAGCGCCGAGCGGCTGGCGGATCGGATCGGCAAGCTGAGTGGCGGCAGGCTGACCGTCAAGGTCTATGCGGCCGGCGAACTGGTCCCGGCGACGCAGTGCTTCGACGCGGTCTCCAAGGGTACCGCCGAGATGGGCCAGGATTCGGCGCAGTACCATACCGATCAGGCGCCTGCCGCCGGCTTCTTCGGGGCCGTCCCGTTCGGCCTCACCGGGGCCGAATTCAACGGCTGGATCAATTTCGGCGGCGGCCAGGAATTGTGGGAGGAGCTCTACGACCCGTTCGGCGTGCGCCCGTTCCTGGCCGGCAATACCGGTGTCCAGATGGGCGGCTGGTATCGCAAGGAGATCGCCACGCTGAAGGACTTCGGCGGCCTGAAGATCTGCATCTCCGGCTATGGCGGCGAAGTCCTGCGCAAGTTCGGCGCGATACCGGTTGCGCTCCCGAGCGGAGAGATCTTCGACAACCTGCAATCCGGCGCGATCGACGCGGCGGAATGGGTCGGCCCCTACAACGACCTTTCGCTCGGCCTCTACAAGGTGACCAAGCTCTATTACTGGCCGGGATTCCACGAGCCGGGTTCGGCACTGCAATGCATCGTCAACAAGGCGAAGTACAATGCCCTCGCCGATGACCTGAAGCAGATCGTCGCCGCCGCCTGCGCCGCGGAGAACGACATTACCCAGGCCGAGTATTACGGCCGCAGTCCGGCCGCACTGGCCACCCTGGTCAGCGAATACAAGGTGAAGCTGATGCAGTATCCGCGCGAGGTCCTGCTGGCGATCGGCACCGCGGCCGGCGAAACGATGCAGGAGATCGTCGACGGCGGCAGCGACATCACCAAGCGCGTCGGCGCATCCTATTTCAAGTTCCGCAAACTGGCGCTGCAGTGGAATAAAGTCGGCGATGCCGCGTATGCCTCGGCGCGGGCGATGAAGTTCGATTTCCCGCAGGGTTGAGCTGGGAACGCGCCAGTCCACCCCCGACTAAAGTCGGGGGTGGACCAAATTCTGCCATTCCGCTTGAATGCGCCGCCGGAATCATCAAAGCTCGGTCCCGCCCGGTGGTCGACTCCGGCCATCTTCCGCGACATTGGCGGCAAGCCGACGTTGCGCAACAAACCGAATACTGGATCAGAGGAGGAATCGTCTATGGACCGCAGGAAATTCCTGAAAACCGCCGGCACCGCTGGGCTTGCCGCGGCGTCAACGACGACGATCGCCGCGCCGGCGATCGCCCAGTCGGCACCGGAAGTTAACTGGCGCCTGACATCCAGCTTTCCAAAGAGCCTGGACACCATATTCGGCGCAGCCGAGACCTTCTCGAAATATGTCGCCGAGGCCACCGACAACAAGTTCAAGATCCAGGTTTTCCCGGCCGGAGAGATCGCCCCGGGCCTGGAGGCCGCGAACGAGGTCTCCAAGGGCACCGTCGAGATGTGCCATACCGCCAGCTACTATTACTGGGGCAAGGACCCGACCTTCGCCTTCGGCACCGCCGTCCCCTTCGGCCTCAACAGCCGCATGGAGAACGCCTGGATGTATTACGGCGGCGGCATCGATCTGATGAACGAATTCTATGCGACCCACAACCTCTATGCCCTGCCCTGCGGCAATACCGGGGCGCAGATGGGCGGCTGGTTCCGCAAGGAGATTAAGTCGGTGGCCGACCTGCAGGGAGTCAAGATGCGGATCGGCGGCTTCGGCGGCAAGGTAATCTCGAAGCTGGGCGTGGTGCCGCAGCAGATTGCCGGCGGCGACATCTACCCGTCCCTCGAGAAGGGCACGATCGATGCCGCGGAATGGGTCGGCCCCTACGACGACGAGAAGCTGGGCTTCTACAAGGTGGCGCCCTACTACTACTATCCGGGATGGTGGGAAGGCGGCGCCATGTTGCACACCATGTTCAACGTGACCAAGTGGAACGAGCTCCCGGCCGCCTATAAGGCGATCGTCACCGCGGCGGCCCAGGCGGCCAATTGCGACATGCAGGCGAAATACGACTTCCTCAATCCGACCGCGCTGAAGAAGCTTGCAGGTGCCGGCGCCAAGCTGCGTCCCTTCCCGACCGAGGTTCTCGAAGCCTGCTTCAATGCGGCCAAGGAAACCTATGTCGAGATCGGCAGCACCAACGCCGCCTTCAAGAAGGTGCACGACGCCATGGTCGCGTTCCGTGCCGACGAGTACCTCTGGTTCCAGGTCTCGGAATACACCTACGACACCTTCATGATGGGCCAGCAGCGCAAGAAGCAGCTCTGACCGATCCCGTCACGCCGGCAAGAGCCCCGGGCTTCCAGCGAAGCCCGGGGCTTTTTCGCGCCTTCAGTTGGAATTCAAATCGGGCGGCTGCGAGAGATCGACCGGCGGCGGCAGGCCGAGATCGCCAGGAGTTCCCGATGTCCTCGGACGGCGGTAGCGTGATCTCGATCTGCGACGGATCCGTCTTCGGCCCGGTATCCTGGTAGTGCGTCACCAGGTTGGGGAACAGCATGACCAGGGCGACCATGATGACCTGCAGGATGATGAACTGTGAGGCGCCCTTGTATATTTGCGCCGTGGTGACGCCCGCCAGGGTCCGCCCGGTGACCTTGTCGACATAGGGCGCGGTAGGTGCCACCGATCGCATGTAGAACAGCGCGAACCCGAACGGCGGCGTGAGGAAGCTGGTCTGCATGTTCACGCCCAGCACAACGCCGAACCAGATGAGATCGATGCCAAGCTTGTCGGCGACCGGCGCCAGCAGCGGGATCACGATGAAGGCGATCTCGAAGAAATCGATGAAGCAGCCGAGAATGAACACGAGCACGTTGACTGCGATGAGAAACCCGGTCTGACCGCCCGGCAGGCCGGTCATCAGGTTCTCTACCCAGATATGGCCGTTCACGCCGTAGAAGGTCAGCGAGAATACCCGGGCACCGATCAGGATGAAGAGCACGAAGCAGGAGAGTTTGGTGGTCGAATCGAGCGCCAGGCGGAGGGTCGCCATGTTCAACCGGCGCTTGGCAAGGGCCATGATCAGCGCTCCGGTCGCCCCCATCGCCCCGCCTTCGGTGGGCGTTGCAATGCCCAGGAAGATCGTTCCGAGCACCAGGAAGATGAGCGCCAGCGGCGGGATGAGGGTGATGATCACCTCCTGCGCCAGGCGGGAAAGGAGGCCGAGCTTCAAGGCGCGGTTGGCCAAGGCGACGACATACATGAACACGACGCCAATCGTCGCCGCCCAGATCTCAGTGCCCCGTTCCATGACGCCGAGCAGCAGCCGGTCGGCAACGAAGCCGACGGCGATGCCGGCGGCCAGGGTGGCAACAAAGGAAGCTACGCCGCCGCCCAGGGTGCGGGCCTCCGCCGGCAGGGCCGGCACATAGTGCGGCCTCAGCAGACTCACCACCAGCACGTATATGCAGAACAAGCCGGTCAGCATCACGCCCGGCAGGACCGCACCGGCATACATGTCGCCGACCGACTTACCGAGCTGGTCGGCGAGCACGATCAGGACCAGAGACGGCGGTATGATCTGCGCCAATGTTCCTGAGGCCGCGATCACCCCGGTCGCCAACGAGCGGTCATAGCCGTAGCGCAACATGATCGGCAGGGAGATCAATCCCATGGCAATCACCGAGGCGGCGACGACGCCGGTGGTCGCGGCCAGCAGGGCCCCGACCAGCACCACGGCATAGGCCAGGCCGCCGCGAATCGGGCCGAAGAGCTGGCCGACCGTCTCCAAGAGGTCCTCGGCCATGTTCGATTTTTCGAGGATGATCCCCATGAAGGTGAAGAACGGGATGGCCAGCAGTGTATCGTTGCTCATGACGCCGAGCAGCCGTCCCGGCGAGGCGTTCAGCAGCGGCCAGGACAGGGAGATCTCGCCGCCGGAATAGGGGGCCAACTCGACGCCGATGAAGAAGAAGAACAGGCCGTTGGCGGCCAGGGCGAAAGCGACCGGATAGCCGAGCAGGAGGAACAGTACCAGCGCCGCGAACATGATCGGGGCGAGATTGTAGGCAATGAGCTCAATCATGGCCGTCGCCCCCCATGCCTTTTACCTGTTCCTCGGCGATCGGCGAATGGGCATGCTGAAGCGACGGCTCGGGAATGATGCCGGCGAGGACCGCGCAGCGCTTGATGATTTCCGAGATCGCCTGGACAAAAAGCATTATGAAGCCGGCCAGGATCAGACCCTTGGCCGGCCAGACGATGAGGCCGCCGGCATTCATCGACATCTCGCTCGACTGGTACGAGTCGATGAAAAAGGGAATGCACAGGACGATCATCAGCCCGGCAAAGGGAATGAGGATCACGATGTGGCATATCAAATCGATCCAGTCGCGCGCTCGCTTGGTGAACCGACTGGACAATACGTCAATGCGGATATGCTCGTTGCGCTGCAGTGTATAGGCTGCGGCCAGCATGAAGACCGCGCCGAACAGATACCATTGCAGCTCGAGCCAGGAATTCGAACTGCTGTCGAACACCTTCCGGATGATGGCGTTGGCCGCGCTGACCAAAACTGCAGCTAGAATGAGCCATTTGACCAGTCGGCCGATTTGGCCGTTTACCGCGTCGATGCCGCGGCTCAAGGCGAGCAACATATCCATTCTGGTTCCTCCCTGGCGGTCCGTTTGCGCGAACTCTTGCCTCGACCTGCTCGAGCCCGGAATACTGCCACGATTCTCGCCGCCCGCCTAACCTTGCATCGGGCCGGCAACTGCCATATGCGCTCCGCCGCCGATATTTTCGCCGCTTAAGGTTCAGGCACAGGAATATCGGCGGTTCCGGCATTCGGGGTATCGCCGGATCCGGCCTCGTCTCCTCCTTCGTCGGGCGGGATGATATCCGCCTCGCCACCGGCTTCCGGCGGTGCACCGGATGCGGGCGCGGTCTGCGGATCCAGGCCATCGACGCTTGACGGATCGGGCGCGGTCTCTCGGCTGCGGATCGACGCCAAGACCGCGGCCAGCGCGATCGCCAGCGCCGCAACCGCCATGCCGATGCGGCGGCGCCGGCTCATGCGGCGAAAGAAGGCACCGATCGGCCCCATGACTGCTCCAGTGCGGATTGCCAACCTGCTGCGGCCTAGGCCGGCAGTACAGATATGTCGCGGATTTGCGGCGATTGTTGCCCGAATTGCCGGAAGTGGCAATAGAGGCTTGAACGCCGCGCGACAAGCGCTATGAATCGATTAATTCATCGAGGAGCCTGCAATGCCAAGCGTCACCGTCGCTGCCACGCAATTCGCCTGCAGTCCGAATGTCGAGACCAATGTCGAGCGCGCGGAGATCATGGTGCGGATGGCCGCCCAGCGCGGCGCCGGCATCGTCCTGCTGCAGGAACTGTTCGAGACGCCGTATTTCTGCAAGGACCAGACGGCGGAGTATTTCGCCCTGGCGCGGCCGATCGACGACCATCCGACCGTGCTGCGGATGCAGGCCCTGGCGCGCGAGCTCGGCATCGTGCTGCCGGTGAGCACCTTCGAGCGGGCGAACAACGCCTACTACAACACCGTGGTGATGATCGACGGCGACGGCGAGCAGCTGGGGATCTATCGCAAGTCGCACATTCCGGAGGGTCCGGGCTACCAGGAGAAATTCTACTTCAGCCCCGGCGATACCGGCTTTCGCGTCTGGGATACCGGATTCGGCCGGGTCGGCCTCGCCATCTGCTGGGACCAGTGGTTCCCGGAATCGGCACGGGCCATGGCACTGCAGGGCGCCGACATCCTGCTCTATCCGACCGCCATCGGCAGCGAACCGCTCGACCCGACCTATGACAGTTCCGACCATTGGCAGCGGGTGATGCAGGGGCATGCCGCGGCCAACATGATCCCGGTCGTGGCCTCGAACCGGATCGGCCGCGAGCAGGGCCGGAGCTGCGCGCTGGATTTTTATGGCCGCTCCTTCATCGCCGGCGCGCGCGGCGAACTGATCGCCGAGGCCGGCGGGGAGGAATGCGTCCTGACGGCGGATTTCGACTTCGAACGCCTGCGCCAGCAGCGGGCCGGCTGGGGCCTGTTCCGCGACCGGCGGCCGGACCTTTACACCGTGCTGATGACCCTGGATGGGCAAAACTGGAGCGAATAGCCGCCGCCGCGCTCTTGCCGCAGCCCGCCGGCTTCCGGGCACAAATATTTGATCTGTATAGGTTTACGGCGGCCTGCCAACTCGCGGCCAGCGGTTGACTTTTGCCGGCCGGCGGGGACAAATGGTTGAACCAATACAGGAAGAAGCCCGGTTCATACGGGCTCCCTATCATCGGACGCACAACCGGACCTGGAGGATTATCGTGAAAAAACTGGGCTTTGGCGCTGTAGCATGCGTATCAGCGTTGCTTTTGGCCGCCTGCGGCGACAAGGACGAGAAGAAGGAAACCCAGACCGAGCCGGCAGCGCCGGCCGCAACTCAGGAGGCAGCTGTCACCCCGGCGCCGGCGCCGGCCGCCGCAACCAACAAGGTCAATGTCTACAACTGGTCGGATTATATCGGCGAGAAGACCAACGAGAATTTCACCGCCGCGACCGGCATCGCGGTGCAGTACGACGTGTTCGAACTCGAACGAGACCCTGGAAGCCAAGCTGCTGGCGGGCAGCACCGGCTATGACGTCGTCGTCCCCTCGGGCGCCTTCCTCGGCCGCCAGATCCAGGCCGGCGTGTTCCAGAAGCTCGACAAGTCGAAGCTGACAAATCTCGGCAATCTCGATCCCAACATCGTCAAGGCGACCGAGGCCTTCGATCCGACGCATGAATATTCCGTGCCGTATTTCTGGGGCACGGTCGGCGTCGGCTACAATGTCGACAAGATCAAGGAGCGCATGCCCGACGCGCCGGTCGGCAGCTGGGACATGGTGCTGAAGCCCGAGGTCGTCGCCAAGTTCGCCGATTGCGGCGTGACCATGCTGGATGCCCCCAGCGACATCATGCAGTCGGTGCTGATCTATCTGGGCAAGGACCCGCACAGCGCCAGCCCCGAGGACTATGCCGAGGTGCAGAAGACGCTGCTGGCCGTCCGGCCCTATATCAAGTACTTCCACTCCTCCAGCTACATCAACGATATCGCCAATGGCGAGATCTGCCTGGCGATCGGCTGGAACGGCGATTTCGGCATCGCCCAGGCCCGGGCCGACGAGGCCAAGAACAACGTCAAGATCCAGTACGTGATCCCGAAGGAGGGTGCACTGCTCTGGGTCGACAATCTCGCGATGCCGAAGGACGCGGTGAACGTCGACAGCGCGCTCAAGTACATCAACAACATGCTTGATCCGCAGGTCGCCGCGGACAATGCCAACTTCGTGCATTACGCCACGCCCAACAAGACCGCCTTCGACAAGGACCTGGTCGCCGCCGAGGACAAGGCGAATCCGGCGATCTATCCGGCGCCGGAAGTGATGAGCAAGCTCTATGGCGACCAGGTGGCCAGCCCCGAACTCGATCGGCTGCGCACCCGGACCTGGACGACGGTGAAGACCGGCCAGTAATTTTCTGGCGATGACATCGGCCCTGCTCCGACAAGACCCGGAGCAGGGCTCTGTCGTTTAATCTCAACAATTGGCGATGTTTGACAAATCCGCACCGACTGCGGTTAGATAATTGCACACCAAAAGACGACGGGCTGCATACAGCCCGAGGCGCGAGGCAAATAGGCCATGGGAGGCTGCAGGATGAGGTTTTCACGCACGCTCGGCGCTGCGGCTTGCGTCATGTCGTTTTCCGCAGCGATTGCGTTGGCCGGTTCCGCCCTTTCCTTCGCCCCGGCCCGGGCGGACGAGGCGAAGGAACTCAATATCTACAACTGGTCGGACTATATCGGCGAACACACCATCGAGAACTTCGAGAAGGAGACCGGCATCAAGGTGCGCTACGACACCTATGACGGCAACGAGACCCTCGAAGCCAAGCTGATGACCGGCAATACCGGCTACGACGTCGTGTTCCCCTCCTCCTCCTTCTTCGCCCGCCAGATCGGCATCGGCATCTACCAGAAGCTCGACAAGGCGGCGCTGACAAACCTGGCCAATATGGACCCGCAGATCATGAGCAAGGTCAGCGCGCAGGCCGATCCGGGCAACGAATATGCGATTCCCTACATGTGGGGCACCAACGGCTTCACCTACAACGTCGACATGATCAAGCAGCGGATGCCGGATGCGCCGCTCGACAGCCTGAAGATGATCTTCGACCCGGATGTGATCTCGAAATTCCAGGATTGCGGCGTGTCGTTCCTGGATTCGCCGGAAGACGTCATCCCGCTGGCTCTGGCCTATCTGGGCAAGGATCCGGCTTCGCAGAACAAGGACGACATCAAGGCCGCGGTCGACATGCTGATGAACGTCCGGCCCTATATCCGGCGCTTCGATTCCCAGGAATACCTGAACGCCCTGCCGAACGGCGACATCTGCATCGCGATGACCTGGTCCGGCGACTATGCGACCGCCGCGGCGCGCGCGGCCGAGGCCGGGGTGAAGATCAACCTTGCCTATACGATCCCCAAGGAAGGCACCAACATCTGGTTCGACGGCATGCTGGTGCCGAAGGACGCGCCGCATCCGAAGAACGCCATGCTGTTCCTCAACTACATGATGCGCCCCGAGGTCATCGCCGATTGCACCAACTACACCAACTATGCGAACGGCAACAAGGCCGCCCGCGAGTTCGTCACGCCGGAGATCCTCGCCGATCCCGCGGTCTATCCCGGCGAGGACATCATCAGCAAGGGCTTCCCCAGCGTCACCCGGGACGCCGATGTCCAGCGGGTCATCACCAGGGAATGGACCCGCCTGAAGACGGGCCAATAGGATGAAGTGAGCGGCGCCGGGTATCCCGGCGCCGTTTCCGGTTACGCTACGCAGAACAGGGGAAGTCATGGCAGCCGAAAAAGCGAAACACCAGCATACCGCGACGCCGTGGAACGATCCGAAGGCCGAGCCCTACATCCGGATCGAGGGGGTGACCAAGAAGTTCGGCGACTTCGTGGCGGTCAACAACGTCTCCCTGAACGTCTATCGCGGCGAGCTGTTCTCGCTTCTCGGCGGCTCCGGCTGCGGCAAGACCACGCTGCTGCGCATGCTGGCCGGCTTCGAGAACCCGACCACCGGCAAGATCTACATCGACGGCGTCGACATGGCGGACATCCCGCCCTACGAACGCCCGACCAACATGATGTTCCAGTCCTACGCGCTGTTCCCGCACATGACTGTCGAGCAGAACGTCGCCTTCGGCCTCAAGCAGGACAAGACCCCCGACGCCGAGGTCAAGAAGCGGGTCGGCGACATCCTCGAGATGGTGCAGCTGACGCAGTTCGCCAAGCGCAAGCCGCACCAGCTCTCCGGCGGACAGCGCCAGCGCGTCGCCCTTGCCCGCGCCCTGGTCAAGGCGCCGAAGCTGCTGCTGCTCGACGAGCCGCTGGGCGCCCTCGACAAGAAGCTGCGCGAGGCGACCCAGTTCGAGATCATGAACATCCAGGACAAGCTCGGCATCACCTTCATGGTCGTCACCCACGACCAGGAGGAGGCGATGACCCTGTCGACCCGGATCGGCGTCATGCACCAGGGACAGATCACCCAGATCGGGACACCGCAGGAGATCTACGAGTATCCCAACAACAAGCAGGTCGCCGACTTCATCGGCTCGGTCAACCTGTTCGAGGGCAACATCGTCGAGGACGAGCCGGATCACGTGCTGATCGATTTGCACGAGGCGGGCGGCAAGATCTACATCGACCACGGCATTTCCGCGGCACCCGGCGCCAAGGTCTGGACCGCGCTGCGCCCGGAGAAGATGCAGATCCAGAAGGGCGAGGTCGACGCGCCCTACAACTGCCTCAAGGGCACCGTCAAGGGCATCGCCTATATGGGCAACCTGTCGATCTACCTGATCCAGCTCGACAGCGGCAAGCAGGTCAAGGTGACGATGCCGAACCAGCTGCGCGCCGCCGAGTTGGCGATCGACTGGGAGGATCGGGTCTCGCTGACCTGGCATGCCAACAGTCCCGTCGCGTTGCTGTCGTGACGGGTGCAGATGATGTCTAGCAGCGAAGACCAGCCGGCCGCCGCGATCTCCGAGGCAGCGATCCTCGGCCGCGCGCCCGGCGCCCAGACCCTGGCAAAGACCCTGGCGCGCATGGGGTTCCGTCCGCGCCTCATCGTCATCCTCATACCCTATCTGTGGCTGCTGCTGTTCTTCCTCATCCCCTTCGCCATCGTGCTGAAGATCAGCTTCGCCTTGGCCGCCATCGCCCAGCCGCCCTATACGCCGATGTTCGGGCCCGGCAGCCTCCCGTTCGATGAGATCTGGCAGAACTACCAGCGCCTGCTGGACGACGCGCTGTATTTCCGCGCCTACCTGAATTCGGTATGGACGGCGACGGTCTCGACCGTGCTCTGCCTGCTGATCGGTTACCCGATGGCCTACGGCATCGCCCGTTCGAGTCCGACCGTGCGCAATGCCCTGATGATGCTGATCGTCCTGCCGTTCTGGACCTCGTTCCTGATCCGGGTCTATGCCTGGATCGGCATCCTGAAGAACAACGGCATCATCAACAACATCCTGCTCTCCACCGGCATCATCGACCAGCCGATCGCCATGATGAACACCAATTTCGCGGTCTTCGTCGGCATCGTCTATTCCTACCTGCCGTTCATGATCCTGCCGCTCTATGCGAACCTGGAGAAGATGGATCTGACCCTGCTCGAGGCCGCGGCCGATCTCGGCTGCCGGCCCTTGAAGGCATTCTTCGTCATCACCGTGCCGCTGTCCTTCCCCGGCATCATCGCCGGATCGATGCTGGTCTTCATCCCGGCGGTCGGCGAATACGTCATTCCGGAACTGCTCGGCGGGCCGAGCAGCCTGATGATCGGCCGGGTCCTGGTCAACGAGTTCTCGCAGAACCGGGACTGGCCGGTCGCCTCGGCCGTCGCCATCGCCGTGCTGGTGCTGCTGGTGGTGCCGCTCGGCATCTACCAGTACTACCAGAGCAAGGAAGCGGAGGCCGGCAAATGAGCAAGCGCCTCTCCTGGTTCATCATCATGGTCATGGCGATCGGCTACTTCTTCCTCTATGGGCCGATCGTCTCGCTGGTCGTCTATTCCTTCAATGAGTTGAAGCTGGTCACGGTCTGGGGTGGATTCTCGACCAAGTGGTACGGCGCGCTGATGAACGACGAGCCGGTGATCTCCGCCTTCCTGCTCAGCCTGCGGATCGCCATCGTCAGCTCGACCGTCGCCACCATCCTCGGCACCATCGCCGGCTACGTGCTGTCGCGCTTCGGCGTGTTCCGCGGGCGGACGCTGTTTTCCGGCATGGTGACGGCGCCGCTGGTCATGCCCGAGGTGATCACCGGCCTGTCCCTGCTGCTGCTCTTCGTCTCCATGGAACAGCTGTTCGGCTGGCCGCATCGCGGCTTCGTCACCATCAGCCTCGCCCACATCACCTTCACCATGTCCTACATCGCCGTGGTGATGCAGTCGCGCTTCTCGACCCTCGACATCTCGCTGGAAGAGGCGGCGATGGATCTCGGCGCCAAGCCGCTGAAGGTGTTCTTCGTCATCACCCTGCCGATCGTCGCCCCCGCCATCGTCTCGGGCTGGCTGCTCGGCTTCACCATCTCGATCGACGATCTCGTCATCACCAGCTTCACCAGCGGCCCGGGTGCCAATACCCTGCCGATGGTGATCTTCTCCAAGGTGCGCCTGGGCCTCAATCCGGAGATCAACGCCCTCGCCACCCTGATCATCTCGGTGGTCGCCCTGGGGGTGATCTTCGCCACCATCTACATGGCGAAGGCCGAGGAACGCCGCCAGCGCGACATGCAGATGGCGGTCCAGGGCAACAAATAGCCCCTGGTAGACGAATGACGGCGGCCCGCATCGGGGCCGCCGTTGCCGCCCGCTCACGATCCCGTGATATGAATTTTTTCGTTCTGAATCAACTGACTAGACGCGGTGCGGGGCATTCGCCTCAAATTGCCAGCGGGACTGTGACCCGCGTCACAGACGCCGCGCCGGAGCGCGTCTAGATATATCCTCACGAAGCGGGCACTTCACCCAACCGTCCCCACGGGCCCGCTTCGAGATCCGAGGCGCCTAGCGTACATCCCCGCTGGGCGCCTCATTTCTTGTGCCGCCTGCCGCCGCCTTATTCCCTGATCAGGCGCAGCACCGTGCCGTTGCGGTCCTCCGAGATATAGAGCCCCCCATCCGGCCCGACCCGGAGGTCGACCGGGGCGCCTTCCGGCGAGTTCCCAGCCGAATACCAGGTCCTGCAGCGGCCCGTTCGGCAGGCCCTGGCCGTCGACCGGGAAGCGCACCAGGCGATGGCCGTGGCTGCGATAGCCGTGGAAGCCGACGATGAGTCCGTCCTGCCACCAGGCGAGCCCCAGGGGCGCCGCATGGGCGGGCAGCGCGGTTTGCGGCGGCTCGGAGGGGCCGCAGTCCCAGCCGGCATATTCCGGGCTGGCCAGCCGGGCGCCGTAGCAATAGGGCCAGCCGTAATTCCGTCCCGCCACGAGCCAGTTGATCTCGTCCGGCGGCAGGTCCTCGTCGTTCTCGAGACCCGTCATCACCTGGTCGATGTCGTCCCGCGCGTTCTCGACCTGGAGAATGACCTTGCTGCCCGGATGCTGGGCGAGCCCCAGCGAGTTCCTGAGGCCGGAGGCGAAGACCCGCCAGCCGGTGGCCTTGCCGCTCGACCAGTCGAAATCGTATTCCCGCACCTGCCCATGGCCGCCGGACCCCAGGGTCTCGGGACAGGGCCGGCGGGGATCCGGCAGGTCGCCCGAACTCGGTTTCGCAGTTGTTGCTGTAGGACCCGACATTGATCAGCAGGGTCCCCCGGTCGGTGAACAGCAGGCTGACCAGGGGGTGGCGCCCGTCGCCCGGCGGTCCCGGCACCGCCGCCGTGTAGCCGATCACGTCCTCCAGGCTGGACCTGGGGTCGGCAAGGTCGAACCGCTTAACGCCGCCGACGACGCCGACATAGACCCGACCGTCCGGGCCGAGCGCCAAGCCATGCGGCTGTGGCAGGCCGCGCAGGAGCTCGGTGCGGATATGGGCGCCCTTGCCGTCCGGCGCCAGCGCCGCGATCCGTCCCTTGGCGGAACCCCAGCCGGCCATCTCGGCCACCAGGATCCGCCCGTCATCCAGCGGCAGCAGCCCGCGCGGGAACCGCAACCCGCCGGCGACCAGCCCGAGGCAATAGCCGGGTGCCGTTTCGATTTCGATCCGGGGAAGACCACCGCAGCTGCCGGAAAGGCGGTAGGCGGCCTTGTCGGCCGCCACCGGAGCGCCGACCAACACCAGCAGCCCGGTCGCCAGGGCGGTCAGGCCGAGCCGGACGCAGCGCATGCGGGCAGGATCAGCCGCCGGAGCGCAGCACGATGGTGGTGATGCCGGCCGCGATGTTGACCCCGACATCGCCGTTGATGCTGAGGGGCTGCAGCGCGATCTGGTTGCCGCTGCCGCCGACCAGCACGTTGGCGCCGAGGCCGAGGCCCAGGGCAACGTCTGCCGAGACGCCGCCATACTGGCCGGCCAGCGAGCCCGCGGCGATGTTCCCCGGGGCGAATACCCCCCAGATGATGTGGCTCTCGGTGGTGAAGCCGAGATCGATGCCGTATTTCTTGATCTCGCCGGTATAGGTCTCGACGGCACCGTTGGTCCGGTTGAGGGTGCAGGTCAGGGTCTTCGACGAGCCGAAGATGAAGCCGATGCCGCCGGCCACCTTGCAGTTCAGGGCGCCGATATTGACGCCGGATGCCGCCATTGCCGTGTTGCCGAGCAGCAGGCCCGCCGCTGCCGCAGCTGCCACAATAATGCGCTTCAACATGGATTGCATCCTCTTGCCGATCGCAGACTCGCTTCGATTGCACACAGTAGCATGCAGCCAGCAGGCCTCCTAGACGCCGATTTCGGCAGCCGGTTCGCGTCGTCGAGTCGGGCCGGGAACGGAAACGGCGGCGGATGCTTTCGCACCCGCTGCCGCTCCGGTTCCGTCAACGGCCCGGGACCTGCCCGGGCCGATCGCGCTTACATGCCGGCCCGCAGGGTGATCGAGGCCACCCCGGCCGCCACGTTCAGGCCGACATTGCCCGAGATGCTGACGGGCTGCAGGGCGATCTGACTGCCGCTGCCGCCGACCAGGACATTGGCGCCGAGGCCGAGGCCCGCCGTCGCATCCGCCGAAGCGCCGCCGTAATCACCGGCCAGCGCACCGGCAGCGACTTCGCCGGGCGCGAAGACCGCCCAGATGATGTGGCTCTCGGTGGTGAAGCCGATGTCGACTCCGAACTTGCTGATGTCGCCGTGATATGACTCGGCGGTGCCGTTCGGGCGGGTGAACACGCAGGACAGGCTCTTCGACGAGCCGAAAATAAATCCGACGCCGCCAGCCACGTTGCACGACAGCGAACCGACGTTGACGCCGGCACCCGCCATCGCAGAGCCGCTCAACATCATCATCCCTGCCGCCGCGGCAGCCAGGATCGTACGCTTCATCATGTAGTTTCTCCCTCTCATTGGGTTTGGGTTTGACGTGTGTTTTTGTCCCCACATTAACCTAGCATGCGGCGATTGCTGCTCCTAGCGGCCAAATTCGCCCTTGCCCCGCCGCGGTCGCGATTTTAAACAATTTCTTGTTGCTCATTCCGGCCTAAGCTCGCGCGACGTCGGTTGCCTGACCGGCAACTTACAGACGACACTAAGGGCAGTGCCGAAAGGCGGCCGAAGCAGAGGGGGAAGGCGTCGGTCCATGGACGATCCGCAATATCCGAGAGATCTTGTCGGCTATGGCCGGACGCCGCCGCAGGCGGCTTGGCCCGGCGGCGCCCGCATCGCTCTGCAGTTCGTCCTCAATTACGAGGAGGGCGGCGAGAACTCGGTTCTGCATGGCGACAAGTCGTCGGAAGCCTTCCTCTCCGAGATCGTCGGCGCCCAGCCGCTGGAGGGACGCCGGCACATCAGCATGGAATTGATCTACGAATACGGCAGCCGGGTCGGCGCCTGGCGAATCCTCGATCTGTTCGGCACCGCCGGCATCCCGCTCACCGTCTTCGCCGTCGGCATGGCGGTCGAGCGCCACCCAGAGCTGATCCGCTACATGGCCGCACAGGGTCACGAGATCTGCAGCCACGGCTACCGCTGGATCAACTACCAGGATATCGACGAAGCCACCGAGCGCCGGCACATGCAACTGGCGATCGCCGCCATCGCCAAGGCCACCGGCCAGCGGCCGCTCGGCTGGTATACCGGGCGCACCAGTCCCAATACCCGGCGGCTGGTCGCCGAGGACGGCGGCTTCCTCTACGACGCCGACGACTACAGCGACGACCTGCCGTTCTGGACCGAGGTCGGCGGCAAGGCACAGCTGGTCGTGCCCTACACGCTTGATGCCAACGACATGCGCTTCGCGACGGCGCAGGGGTTCAACAGCGGCGATCAGTTCTTCGCCTATCTCAAGGACAGCTTCGACACGCTCTATGCCGAGGGCGCGAAGACCCCGCGCATGATGTCGGTCGGCCTGCATTGCCGCCTGATCGGCCGGCCGGGGCGCATCGCCGCGCTGCGGCGCTTCATCGCCTATGCGCAGAGCCATGACCGGGTCTGGTTCTGCCGCCGCATCGACATCGCGCGCCACTGGCACGCACACCATCCCTTCGAGAGGTCCGCACCATGAACCCTTCCGACATGGCCCTGCCCGCCTTCGCGATCAACCGCGTCAACCTTCTGGACCCGCGCCTCGGTGCCGAGGCGATCGCGGCCAGCGACGAATTCTTCGCCCCGAAGGATCGCATGCTGGACCCCGCCCCCGCCGTCTTCATCCCCGGCAAATACGACAAGAACGGCAAATGGATGGATGGATGGGAAAGCCGGCGCAAGCGCGTCGAGGGCCACGACTTCTGCATCTGCCGGCTCGGCCTGCCCGGGATCGTCGAGGGCTTCGACATCGATACCAGCCATTTCACCGGCAATTATCCCCCGGCGGCGTCGATCGACGGCACCTGGTCGGAGACGGCGCCGACGGCGCGGACCCAGTGGCGGCCGCTGCTGGCGCCGACCAGCCTCGCCGGCGACAGCCACCATTTCCGCGCCGCTGCCGCCGATGCCCCCGCCTGTACCCATATCCGCCTCAACATCTTTCCCGATGGCGGCGTGGCGCGCCTGCGCGCCTATGGCCGGGTGCAGATCGACTGGAAGAAGATCGACAAGCGCAAGCCCGTCGATCTGGCGGCGATCGGGAATGGCGGGCGGGGCATCGCCTGTTCGGATCAGCATTACGGATCGCCGATGAACATGCTCTATCCCGGCCGCGGGGTGAACATGGGCGACGGCTGGGAAACCCGGCGGCGCCGCGAGCCCGGCAACGACTGGGCGATCATCGCCCTCGGGCATCGCGGCCGGATCGTCAGGGTCGAAGTCGATACCGCGCATTTCAAGGGCAACTTTCCGGATCGCTGCTCGATCCAGGCCGGCGACGTCGCCGCCGCCACCGACCAGTCGCTGGTCACCCAGTCGATGTTCTGGCGCACCCTGCTGCCCGAACAGAAGCTGCAGGCCGACAAGCAGCACGCCTTCGAGAAACAGGTCGAACAGATCGGGCCGGTCACCCACATCCGCTTCAACAACATCCCGGATGGCGGCGTCAGCCGCCTGCGGCTCTGGGGAGTCCCGGAATGAAGCCGGTGAAATTGCGCATCCGCAAGCTGACGCGCGCCGCCTTCGCGCCCTTCGGCGACGTCATCGATGTCGCCGGCAGCCGGCACTGGACCACCAACCAGGGCTTCGCCGAGCGGTTCCACGATCTCGCCAGTCTCGACCTCACCTTCCGCGGCGGCCGGCCGATCGTCAGCGTGTTCCGCGCGAAGCCGCGAACGATGCCGCTGCGGATCGAGATCATGGAACGGCATCCGCTCTCCTCCCAGGCCTTCGTGCCGATGACTCCCGGGCCGTTCCTGGTGGTCGTCGCCCGGCCGGGCAAGGCGCCGACGGCCAAGGACATGATCTGCTTCCGGACCACCGGCAGCCAGGGCATCAACTATGCCCGCGGCACCTGGCACCATCCGCTGATCGCCCTCGAGCGCCGCACCGACTTCCTCACCATCGATCGCGGCGGCAAGGGCGCCAATTGCGACGAGGTCTATTACGCGGACAGCGACATCTTCGTCGCGCTCTAGGGCTTGCTGGGGCGCGGGGGTCGTCATCCGGGTGTGCGTCACCCCTTCGATGACGCGCGAAGGCGTGGGTCCCAGGGCCAAGCCCGGGGATGACGGGGGTTATATCGCTGACAGTGAGTTGTCATGGCCGGGCTTGGCCCGGCCATCCACGAGTTTCTTCACTTTCAAAGCAACTCGTGGATGCCAAGGCCAAGCCTTGGCATGACGCTGGAGATTGTTCGGTGCTCTGCTCTGGGTTCGAACCTCGATCTCATCATCTTCAGGCCGGCCATCTGGAATTGCTCGGGCAGGTCATCCCGGCCTTGGGGGCCGGGGGCTGCGGTTGCGTCCGTGCCATGGCACGGGGACGCGGCGCCCGCAGATCGCAATCCGCAGGCCGCCGTCGGACGCAAGCCGACGGCCGTTCTGGCGCGCCGGTTTTGCAGCCGGCCGCGCGGGGTCGACCGGATGCCGCCGGCCGTCGCTGGACGGGCTTTCCCGCACCGTCCGGGGCGACCGGATGACGCCGGTCGTCGTGGGCCGGTTTCCCGTCCGGCCCGGGGGGATCGATCACCGCCTCGATCCAAGGGGCCGGGCAGCTGCCGGCCAAGCGCTCGTCGTCTTAGGCAGAACGCCTCAAGACCCCCGAGCCGGGTATCGGTTCTGCGCCGCGGGATATCCCTACCGGAAGCGGCTTGCACCGACGGGCAACCGAGCGATTCCAGATGGCCGTCATCATCAGTTATCCAGGCATCAACATGGCGTTATCGACCGCTCCCCGTGGAGCTCAGTCGGCACCCGTCGCAAGCCTGGGCCGATACAGACCATAATATACGCTTTACACATATATGTCAAGATATTTTACGTTTTTACACGCAAACCAAAGCCAGCGCCCGGCCGAGGGCAGCACGTCTGATGCCCATCCACCGATTGATCGGTGGCGCGAGGTGCTGAGGAAAGCTGCGGTCAGAGCACCTCGAAGACGTCGTATCCCGGACCGACGGAGGTCCGCCAGCCGCTGGCGACGATCACCAGCGTGTTCAGGCGCGCCAGCCTGGGCGATGCGGTCTCGAAGGAGCCCGACACGCGGTAGTAGTAGCTGTCGGCATCGACGGTCTCTCCGCGCGCGACCTTGGCGAGCACGTCCGGCGGGCCGCTGCGGAAGCCTTGGTAGGCCATGGTCAGCAGGTCGCCGTCATCGGTGCGTAGCGGCACCTGCACGTTGATGCGGATCCAGGCACCGGCGGCATCCTCGGTAATCCAGTCGGTACCGCCAGGCAGCACGATCCCGGACAGCAGCGGCCTCGCGAAGGTGCCGCCTGCAATGGGCGCGACGCGGCGGCTGCCAAAGGGCGTGGGACCCACCACATGGTGGGCGCCGACATCCAGAGCCAGACGGAACAGGAACTTCGTTCTGATCTCAGTCATAAACCGCTCCCAGCTTTATTGTGTCACGAAATTCGACAGCAGCGACGGCCTTCACCGCCTGCCCTCCCGGCATTGGCGGTGTTCACGCGAAGAATTGCGGCAACAGGCCAAGCTGTTCGGCGACGGCAAGAAACATCTTACCTCTTGTTCCCTCGCCGGCGTCGGCGGCCGAGCAGAGACGCACGGGCATACCCTAGAATTCCTTGGTTACAAGCGGACTCCAAATCCCCAGCTCAACGGCTCTAAACAATGGTCTTGCCATACCAAATCGCTTTTCAGCATGCCACGTTCACGAGGTCGGCTCATGGCACAAAGTGGACATGGCGCTCCAGTGCGCCGATGGGAGCGCGTGAAAGCTCGGTGTTCCAGCCTCGATAAATCTGGCGCCAAAGAAAGACAGGATATTTCCAGGGTCGGGGCCTATGATATGTGCGCCCTTGTGCAGTCGCATGTTTATCGTTCACTGAGAGGAAGTGCGATGGCGTACAAACTCACAATTGCAATTGCGTGTCTTAGGCTCTGTTTGCCAGATTTGGCGGACGCCGGACCGCTGCACGAGGCCGCCAAGGCAGGTGATGTCGCGCAGATCGCATCGCTGCTAGATGCAAGCGCCGACATCAACGAGAAGTCCTCGGATGGCACCCCGCTCTTTATTGCCGTCAATACCGAACATGCGGAGGCCGCCGAGCTGCTGATCGAGCGCGGGGCCGATGTCAATGCACGGTCGACTTTCGGGACACCTTTGCACGCGGCTGCGACCAGGGGCATGACGCCGATTGTGGCCCTGCTCCTGGAGCATGGCGCCGACCCCAATGCCACCTGGAATTCTCTGACACCGCTGCATAATGCGGCAAAATTTGGCCAGGTCGACGTCGCACGCACCCTGCTGGATTACGGTGCAGATATCAATGCATTGACCGACCTGGACGAGCCGCCCCTGCATCTGGCGCTTACCTATAGGCACACCGACGTTGCGGATCTGCTGCGCGAACGGGGGACGAAGGCCCCCGCGCTCGTAGATATCGGGCCGCTGTTGGCGTCAGCCGACGCGCAGCATGGCGGCAAGGTAGTGCAGCATTGCCACGGATGCCATTCAATCGATCGAGAAGCCAAGCTCAAATCCGGGCCACCGCTTTGGGATGTTGTAGGGCGGGCAAAGGCAAGCTACCCAGGGTTCAAGTACTCTGACGCGTTGAAGGCGGAGGTGGGCAGTTGGAGCTACGCGGATCTTAATGACTACATTGCGCATCCAGCCTGGACCGTTCCGGGCGTTGCGATGAAGGCGCGGGGTATTCACAAGCTACAAGATCGTGCGGACCTTATCGCGTTCCTGCGGACATTGAGCGACAGCCCCGCGCCGCTTCCATAGTGCGAAGCCGACTGCCTGATTGGTACAGAGCCTACGTCATCCATAGTGACCGTTGCTCCGATGTTCTTGCGTGCACAATTTGAAACTGCGCGTTGGATCTGGGCGGCAATGACATGTCCTTCGTCAACCGGCTCTGCATCGAGTGGCCTTCAGGCGCTTGAGTATGTTGTCCGCCAGCGGCTTGGCTGGTCGTGGGGACGGCAAGCCGATGATAGCGTCGTGGTTATCGACCGGATCGCTGACGATCTTCCGCAGCGGCGCTGACGGGATCTTCGTGCCCAGGCCCGGGATGAGTTGGAAGGTCGCAAACCGGCAATGCCGGCGGTTGAACCGCTAGACGAACTCGTCGAGATACCGGCGGATGGAGCGGCGCCGGTGGGCTCGATGCAGCAATGTCCGCTTCTGATGCTGTGGACGGCTCCCCACCCGGCATCTAGGTGCCATGATGTGGTTGCTGTATGTGACCACATGAAAGGGGAGCCATCCAATGGGAGACGTTATCACGATCGGCGTGGATCTTGCTAAGTCGGTGTTTCAGGTTCATGGCGTGGATACCGAAAAGACAGTGGTGGTTCGGCGCCAGCTGCGGCGGGGTCAGGTGCTACCATTCTTCGAGAAGTTGCCACCCTACATAGTGGGGATGGAGGCTTGCGCGACAGCGCATCACTGGGGTCGGGAGATCGAGCGGCTTGGCCACCGTGTGAGGTTGATGCCACCGCGCTACGTGAAGGCCTATGTGAAGACCAAGAAGAACGATGCGGCCGACGCCGAGGCGATCTGCGAGGCGGTAACCAGGCCGACGATGCGCTTCGTCTGGCTGAAGACGCCCGAGCAGCAGAGCATCCTGATGCTGCACCGGACCCGGCAACTGTTCGTCCGCCAGCGCACCACGCTGATCAATGCGATCCGGGCGCATCTGGCAGAGTTCGGGATTGTGGCGGCAATCGGCCGCAATGGCGTGGAGAAGCTGCTTCAGGCCATTGGCGATGCCGAAGACGGTCGGATTCCCGATGTCGCCCGAACCTGCCTGGAAGCACTGGCCATGCAGCTGCAACTGGCGAACCGGCAGATCCTTGAGGCCGACCGGCGGGTTCTCGCCTGGCACCGGACCAATGAGGCCAGCCGACGGCTCGACCATATCCCGGGTGTCGGACCACTCATCGCGACGGCGCTGGTCGCCAGCGTGCCCAACCCCCAGGCTTTCAAGTCCGGCCGGGACTTGGCCGCTTGGATCGGGCTGGTCCCGAAGCAGAACTCGAGCGGCGGCAAGGAACGGCTTGGCGGCATTTCCAAGCATGGGAACCGGTACTTGCGCACGTTGCTGACGGTTGGAGCCCTCTCCGTGATTCGCTACGCCCAGACCCACGGAACCGCGCATCGCCCATGGCTGGCGCGCTTGCTGGAACGCCGGCCAGCCAAGGTCGCGGCTGTGGCGCTCGCCAACAAGATCGCACGCATGGCCTGGGCCGTCATGGCCCGGGGTGAGGCTTATAGGGAGCCAACGCTGCAGACCGCGTGAACGCGCGCGCCACGACGGCGCGCCAACCAGATGGGAAGGGCAACTGCGAGGTAATGCGAAAGCCGGTTGATCCGGGGATCGGGAAAACCCACTTGTGCCAGCGCATCCCTTGAATGCGTGCTTTTGACCGGGACCCGATCCGCGGAGAGCATTATGGCCAGCGGCCATGCAGTGCCGCATTAACAGGCCGGACACATGGCTGCACCAACCAGCCCCGCATCACCGTCAAAGAAACCCTTGCCAACGGGGAGCCGTCCACACATGGCAAAAGCGGAAATCCAAGTAACTACTCTTGAATCTGGACGGCGACTCAATTCGCAATCTACACTTGCCGGAGTATCCGGATTGCCAAGCGGCGCTATCGTCCGGAAGCGCGACACCAATTCCGCCTGCTCGTGCTGACTGCGGAGGGAGGGACTCAGATGCGCAGGTTTGCGTTTGCCTTTGCCATGGTCTGTATCGCCGTGCACGCCACGCCGGCGACTTCCGAGGGAAGGGTCAGCGAGGGGGAAAAGCTCTTTCAGCGCTGCGCTTCCTGCCACTCGGTCGCGGAGGAAGACCCGAAAAGGAAAGGGCCGTCTTTAAAAGGCGTGGTCGGGCGACCTGTTGCCTCTACGGCAGGATATTCATACTCCGCGCCAATGGCGGCTTTGGGTGCAAGCGGTGCAAAGTGGGATGAGGCAACGCTCGATCAGTTTCTCAAGTATCCGTCAGAGTTCGTGAAGGGCACCACGATGACGGCACCGCCGGTTAGGCGCGAGGCCGAGAGAGCAGACCTGATCGCCTACTTGGCTACGATTCACTGAACAGGAGCCGCTGCGAAAGTCCCTGCGTAGCCGTCCTCACATGGCAGCAAGCGGACTCGCCATGCGATCGCCCCGGACCCAGGATTTGGCGGCTATGGACGGCCGATGGGAGCCGACGAGACGGGCACGCTCGCGACGCACAGGGCACGACGCAAGGGGTGCTGGAGCCGCTCATCGCCACGCATAGGGGGAAATAGCATGACATCTTCTCACTACGCTCACGGGACCGACGCGGCAGAACAGCTGCGCCTGACCACGATGAACCGGCTTTTGAACGACAGGTGCCTTGCGGCCGCGCGCCTGAACACGGGCGACCGGGTGGTCGACTTTGGCGCCGGCCTCGGCCAGTTCTCCCGCGCCATGGCGCGGGCCACCGGCGTCAAGGTCGTCGGGATCGAGCGCAGCGAGGAGCAGATTCGCGGCGCGATGTCGCAAGCGTCCTTGGAGCAGGACTCTCATCTCCTCGAGATGCGGCAGGGAGAGGCTGAAGCACCCCCGATCGCGGCGGCCGAGTGGGGCAGCTTCGATGTTGCACATGCGCGCTTTCTGCTCGAGCACCTGCGCGATCCGTTGATCACGGTACAGAACATGGTTCGAGCCGTCCGCCCCGGGGGCCGGATCATTCTGGCCGACGATGATTGTGAAGCCTTGCGCCTTTGGCCCGAGCCGCCGGCGCTGGCACCGGTGTGGCGCGCCTATCAGCGAGCCTATGATCGCCATCGCAACGATCCCAGCATCGGACGACGCCTGGTGCAGCTCCTGCACCAGGCGGGTGCCGCGCCGAAGAGCAATACATTCGTCTTCTTCGGCTCCTGTTCGGGTGAGCCGGACTTCGAGAATTACGTGCTCAATATCGGCAGCGTCATCGCGGAGTTGACCGATGACATTGTCGAAACCGGCGTCTCGCGAGAGATGGTTGAGCGCGCCATCGCCGAGCTCGGAACGTGGCAAAAGGCGCCTGATTCGGCAATCTGGTATGGCATTTTCTGGGCCGAAGGCGTGAAGCAGGGATAGCGAAGCCGTGGGTCCCCGGGCCGAGCCGGGGGATGACTAAATTGGAGGATGATGGGGTGGGTTTGGCCGTTACGCCGCCTTCACCCCGCCCTCTGCCTTGCGCCTGGCCACGAAGGCCTTCAGGGCCTCGTCGATGGCGGGGTCGAGGGGTGGTGGGGTGAAGTCGACGAGCAGCTGCTTCCAGATCGCATTGGCCCGCTGCGCGGTGTCCTGGGCGCCGGCGAGGCGCCAGTTCTCGTAGTTCCGCCAGTCCGAGAGCATCGGCGTGTAGAAGGCCGTCTCGTAGCGCTCCAGCGTATGCGCGGCACCGAAGAAATGCCCGCCGGGACCGACTTCCTTGATCGCCTCGAAGCCGAGGGTGTCGTCGTTGACCTCGAGCGGCTTCAGGAACTCGACCATGTGCTGGATCAGTTCGGCATCGAGCACCATCTTCTCGAAGGAGGCGACGAGGCCGCCTTCCATCCAGCCGGCGCTGTGCAGGATCAGGTTGGCATGGCCCATCACCGCGCCCCAGAGCGACATCTCCGATTTGTAGGCGGCCTGGGCGTCGACCATGTTGGCGGCGCAGGTGTTGCTCGAGCGGTAGGGCAGCTTGTAGCGGCGGGCGAGCTGGCCGCCGGCCATCGCCGCCCGGGTATATTCCGGCGTGCCGAAGGCCGGGGCACCGGTCTTCATGTCGACATTCGAGGTGAACCCGCCATAGGCACAGGGCACGCCCGGATTCACCATCTGGATGAAGGCGATGCCGGCCAGGGCCTCGGCATTCTGCAGCGACAGGGCCCCGGCGACGGTCACCGGCGCCATCGCGCCCGACAGGGTGAAGGGCGTCACCACGACCGGCTGTCCGGCCCGCGCCATCGCCATCAATCCCTGCAGCATCGGCGTATCGAGCTTCAGCGGCGAGTTGGTGTTGACGATCGAGAACAGGCTCGGCTCCTTGGCCAGCTGCTCCTTGGAAATGCCGCGGGCGATGCAGATCATCTCGACGGCATCGCGGATGCGGTCGCCGCCCAGCGAATAGGGATGCCAGATCTTGTCGGTCAGCGTGATCGCCGCGTAATGCGCGTCGAGGTGCCGGGTCGAGGGCGGGATGTCCGCCGGCTCGACCGGATACCCGCCGATGAACTGGATGACGTTCAGCGACTGCACCAGCCGCAGCAGATTGCAGTAGTCCTCGAAATTGCCCGGACGCCGGCCGCGATCGAGATCCGAGACATTCGGCGCGGACGCGACCGAGCCGAAATTCACGTGATTGGCGCCGAAGGTGAGATTGTGCGCGGGATTGCGGGCATGCAGGGTGAATTCCGGCGGGGCCTTGCCGACGAAATGCATGACGAGATCGCGCGGCAGTTTCACCTTCTGGGTGCCCGGGATCATCTCGGCGCCGTTGGCCTTGAGTATGGCGAGCGCTTCCTCCTCCATGAACTCCATGCCGAGTTCCTCGAGGATCCGCAGCGAGGCGTTGTGCAGCTTCTCCAGCTTCTCCTCGGTCAGCACCTCGACCGGGCTGTAGGGATTGCGGTAGTTGCGCCAGGGCAGCTGGTTGAGCGCCCCCACGATGCGTCGTTCCCGTCTTGGCCGAGGATGTTCGCGCGACATGGCTTGGTTCTTCATCTGCAAGGGGCCGCAGGGCGGGCCTGCACCGCGGGTGCCGGGGATCCGCCCCCGAAGCGGAAGGTATCATTGCGGTTTGGCCGATGTTTCCGAAAAAACCTCATCGACCGATGCCCTCGCCTCATGCGGCGCCGACCGGTCCGGAAACGATCCCGCCAAAGCAATGAAAGGACTGGGGATTTCGACGCGACCCGGATTGCGAATCCGGATCCTGAAGGCACCGGAGGCGGAGTTCGAGGGGAGGTCCTGCCGAGTCCGGGATTGGATCGTCAGTTCGCCGTGGCGATGACCGGGGCACCGACACCCTTGCGCAGGGTCACCTTCAGCTTGTTGGTCTGGCCGGCCTTGATGTCGAGCGGCTCGACGCCCCATTGCTCGCCCTGCCGGGCGATCGCCAGATACTTCCCTTCGCGCACCATCAGGTTCGGCAGCGAATCCTTGCTCTCGGCCACCAGGGCGTATTCGCCCTGGGCGTTCGGCTGCCGCTTGACGATCTGCCAGACCACGCCGGCACGGGCGATCTCCTTCGTCTTGATGGCGAAGAGCTTGGCGTAACCGGCATAGAGGTTGATCGTATAGGTGTAGGACTGTCCCGGCGCCATCGGGATCACCAGGTCCGCCTCGGTCTCGCGGTAATGGGCGCGGACAACGTAGCTGCCCGGCGGCAGGCTGAAGATGCCGGTCGCGGACGCCATGTCGGCCACCTTGACCCCACTCTCGGTCCCGCCCTTGTCATAGGTGAAGACCTGCCAGCCGATCGCTTCCTTGATCGGCTTGTTACCGGAGCTGGCGATCATGTTGATCGACAGTTTGGCCGGCGGGCCGGCGACGGCGGACGCCGGCACCGGCTGTGTCGCCGGCTGCGCGGCCGGTGCCGCCTGGGTGGCGGAGGCCTGGTTGGTCGCCTGGGTATTCGCCGGCTGCTGCGCCGGCACCGCCGGCGTGCCGGCGATCTGCTGGGCGACCGGCGCCGCCACCGGCTGGGACGGCAGGCTCATGGGAATGTTCCTCTGGGTGGCGCTGTAGCCGATGAAGATCGGCTGCTTGACGGCGGCCGCCCCGGCCTCGGCGGTGATCATGTAATGGCCCGGCGGCAGGTCGGTCTCCAGCGTCGGCGCGGTCCCGGTCGCGGCCGGGCTGGCCTCGGGCTGCCCGGTGGTATTGTTCAGCCGGACGATGGTCCAGCTGACGCTGCCCTGCAGCGCCGCACCGCCCGGCCGGTCGACCGCAGTCAGCGAGACCGGGGTCGCGGCGGCGACGCGCGCGGAAAAGGGGACCAGAAACGCTGCAGCGAGCAGCCAGTGAATGAAGAGGCGCGCCATCTGACCATCCTGCCGGAGATTTCAAGGAGCAGGATGAGAGATAACCTTGCGACTCCCGCCAACACAAGCTGAATTCGAATATCCGTGCCGGATCAAGGAATTATTGCGGCCTCGCCGTAACGGGCGCGGATCCCGCCGGCGCGCCCGCCTGCGCCGCCCAGCCGGCGAGCAGCGCGACCCCGATCATCAGCGCAGCGCAGAGACAGAGGCCGGCAAGATTGAGCAGGTCGTGACGGTGGCGCATGATGAATTTGATCTCGGTCAAGCGGGTGGATAACGACAGTCGGTCGCGGCGGCGGGTCATCGGGTTCAAGTCGCGGGTTCGCGGTCAGTGCCGGGAGAGAAAGGCGGCGATGTGGAATGCGCCCTCGGCCGCCGGATAGGCATAGGCCGTCCCGACCGGACAGGCACGCCGGGCCCGGCAACCGGCATCGCGGCAGTCGCCACCGGCGGCACTGCGGACATGGGCGGCGCAGGACGCTATGTCGTAGCCCGCGGCACCGAAGGCGCCGACCGGGCAGGTGGTCAGGCACGGCCGGTCCATGCAGGTTGCGCAGGGGCTGGCCGCCGCCGTCGTGCGGGGCAGGCCTTCGATCGCCTCGGCAAAGATCAGGGCCGCCCGGTAGGCATGCCAGAGCCCGTAGCGCGGATGAATGAGGATGCCGAGCGGTGACGGATGGACCGGCTCGGCCCGCATCGCCCAGCGCTGGAAGGGCAGCCAGGGCGGTCCGCCGAAGGGGAATGCCGCCTGGGCGCCGAACGCGGCGGCAATCGGTGCGATCCGGGCGCGCGTCCAGTCGTCCAGCGGATCGGCACTGGCGCGGTCCACGTCCGGGTCGGCCGCGAAGGCCCGCCACATCGCGCCGCCAGCATTGCCCACCATGAGCACGGCGGCGGCGGGACGGCCGCCGGCGAGGCTGGGCAGGCCGTCTTCCGGCCCGGCATCGAAGCCGCCGCGCAGGATGAACCCGGAAGGGGCCAGGGCGGCAGCAAGCTCAGCGATGAAATCAGGGATCATGACGGGGGTCATAACAGGGAATTATGGCATTGCATCGGGCAGGCGAATTTCCGGCGATTGCATCTCAACTGCCGTAACCTTAGGCTGGAAACCGAGGAAATTCTGGCCGCGGAGCGTCGCTATGGATTCGGAAACCGTCAGCTTCATACGGATGGACGAGGGAACCTTCGAGGACTACCAGCTCCTCGACCGGGCCTATCGGAGACTGACCGATCACGTGGCGGATACGGTCCTCGCCCAGCTGAAGCTGCTGGCCGGCGACAGGATCGGCTACCCGATCGACCGCTACCAGCATTCCCTGCAGACCGCCAGCCGGGCCCAGCGCGACGGGCAGGATGAGGAAATGGTGGTCTGCGCCCTGCTCCACGACGTCGGCGATCTGCTGGCGCCGGAGAACCACTCCCAGCTCGCCGCCGCCATCCTTCGCCCCTATGTCAGCGCGGACAACTACTGGCTGGTGAAGAATCACGGGGTCTTCCAGGGCTACTACTATTTCCACCATGTCGGCCTGGACCGGAATGCCCGCGAGGAATTCCGCGGCCATCCGATGTTCGCGAAGACCGCCGCCTTCTGCGAACTCTATGACCAGTGCTCCTTCGACCCAAACTACGACACCCTGCCCCTCCAGGCCTTCGAGCCGATGGTCCGGCGGCTGTTCGCACGCAAGCCGTTCGCTCATTTGTAAGGTAACTGCTTTTCTCAGGAAAATTGTTCAAACTGCTGATTTTTCCTTATAATTCAGAGACTCGACATTTATTGGGACGGGAAAGTTCCGCAGATCTGTGCGGCCCGTCACAGTCAGGCTGAACCCGAAGGCATAGATAGTCGACCGATCCGATACGGCAGCTCCGTCGCCGTGCCCGGAAGGAAAGGTCACCTCCATGCTTCGTCTGATGAGCTTCCTCACCTTGGCCGTCGTTGCCCTGTGTTTCCTGATCGGCGCCGGTATTGCGCTGGCCGATGACACGGTGGCGCGCGGTGAAAACACGGTGCCTGGCCCGGCGGCGGTGATCGATGCCTCGCGGCCGGAAGCGGCCGGCTTCGAGCAGAACCTCGCCGCCTCGAGCCCCGAGGACGTTTACGAATTCGACGACTACAACGCCGAAGTGAGGCGCCCGGCCGGCGCGGTGCAGCCGACCGAAATCCGCTCCTGCTGAGGGACCGAAGGGCCTAGGCGCGGACCGCGACGCGCGGCTCGTCCGCCGCCCGCGGGCTCGGCGCAGCCCGTTCGCGGCGCGGCGTCTTGCCGAAGAAGTCCCGGTAGCATTTGGAGAAATGCGAGGCCGAGACGAAGCCGCAGGCCAGCGCGATATCGATCACCGACATGTTCGTCTGCAGGAGCAGCAGCCTGGCGCGGTTCAGCCGGAGCTCGACGTAGTACCGCGCCGGCGATTTGTGGAGGTACTTGGCGAAGAGGCGCTCCATCTGCCGGCTGGAGAGCCCGGCCGCCTCCGCCAGATCGCCGCGCGACAGCGGCTCCTCGAGATTGGCCTCCATCAGCTGGATGACCTGGATCAGCTTCGGATGGCGCACACCGAGCCGGGCGGTCAGCGCCATGCGCTGATGGTCGTGACGGTCGCGGATCCGCTCGTGGATGAACTGCTCGGACACCGCCGCCGCGAGCTCATGGCCGTGCTGCTGGCCGATCATGTTCAGCATCATGTCCAGCGCCGCGGTGCCGCCGGAGCAGGTGAAGCGGTTGCGGTCGATCTCGAACAGCTCCGACGTGGCCTCGATCTCGGGGAAATTCTCGGTGAAGCTGGCGAGATTCTCCCAATGAATGGTGCAGCGATAGCCGTTCAGCATGTTGGCCCGGGCCAGGATATGGCTGCCGGTGCACAGGGCGCCGATATCGGCACCCTGCCGGTCCGCCCGGCGCAGGATGGCGAAGATGTTCTTGTCCTCGAAGAGATGGCCGTCGATGCCGCTGCACAGCACCACCGTGTGGTAGCTGAGCATCTGTTCGGCCGGACCCTCGGGCGTCAGGAGGATGCCGTTGCTGGCCGCAACCGGCTTGCCGTCGGTGGAAAAGAGATGCCAGCGATAAAGTTCCTTGCCGCTCGCGCGATTGGCGAGCCGCAGCGGCTCCACCGCCGAGGTGAAGGCGATCATCGAGAAATTCGGCACCAGCAGGAAGGCGATATGCTGGGGCAGCTTGGCCGGCAGGTCTCCGAACATCTTTCCCTCAATCAGCCGATTTGTCGATTTCCGCCATCGGCCCGGCGATGCTCTTAACCAAGCGGCGCAGTTAGAACATTGAGGGGTGGTTATAATTGAACTTGCCCGCCCTGTCCTGAGGGTTTTTGCGTGCACCCCCGAACTGCGTCAAATCGCCGGAATGCCGGCTCGTGCAAAATCGCCACCTCAAGACTGTTAAGAAATATCTTTGATTAATCGCCGGTTATGCCGGGTATTTCCGGTATAGGATTGATGTCGGCGGAAACGACCGATGGCGCCATGTGCGGCATTCGCAGAGGACGCGGAGCAGAACCGCCTGATCCATTTGCGACACCGACCGGATTAGCCCATTGGCGACCCGCCGGCCGAACGGCCCGCCACCGGCGATCCGGCCCAGCCGATGCCGCAAACGGTCCGCGATCCGACCGCCAGATGGCAAAAATCTCAACGGGTTATGACGGTATGCCGCCTTGACCCTGCGGCGGTAACGCGACATTAAATGGCGCTCGGTCAGGGGAACGACCCTTGCCGGCTGGGCAGTATGCCGAGCCGGAAAAGCAGCCGCCCCGCGCTGACGTCGGCCTTGGGAATCCTCATGAAACAGACCTATTCCATTTTCACGCTGATCCGGAACGCGCTTTCCTATCACCAGGATTGGCAGGAAGCCTGGCGCAGCCCCGATCCCAAGCCGGAATACGACGCCATCATCGTCGGCGGCGGCGGCCATGGGCTGGCGACGGCCTATTACCTGGCCAAGGAGCACGGCATCACCAATGTCGCGGTGATCGAGAAGGGCTGGCTCGGCGGCGGCAATACCGGGCGCAACACGACGATCGTGCGCTCGAACTACCTGTGGGACGAATCGGCCTTCCTCTACGAGCATTCGCTGAAGTTATGGGAAGGGCTGAGCCAGGATCTGAACTACAACGTGATGTTCAGCCAGCGCGGCCTGATGAACCTCGCCCATACCCAGCACGACCTGCAGGCACTGCGCCGTCGGGTCTATGCGATCCAGATGAACGGCATCGATTCCGAGATCCTGACACCGCAGCAGATCAAGGAGATGGTGCCGATCCTCGATACCTCGCCCGAGGCGCGCTACCCCATCCTCGGCGCCAGCCTGCAGCGGCGCGGCGGCGTCGCCCGCCATGACGCGGTCGCCTGGGGTTTCGCCCGCAAGGCCGACGAGCGCGGCGTCGACATCATCCAGAATTGCGAGGTCACCGGATTCCGCATCGTCAACGGCGTGGTGAAGGGCGTGGAGACCAACCGCGGCTTCATCGGCGCCAAGAAGGTCGGCATGGTCGCCGCCGGCCATTCCGGCGTCCTGGCTGGCATGGCCGGGTTCCGCCTGCCGGTGGAGAGCCACCCGCTGCAGGCCCTGGTCTCGGAACCGATCAAGCCGCTGCTGCACACGGTCGTGATGTCGCCCCAGGTCCATGTCTATGTCAGCCAGTCCGACAAGGGCGAGCTGGTGCTGGGCGCCGGCATCGACGCCTTCAACTCCTATGCCCAGGCCGGCAGCCCGCCGATCGTCGAGAATCAGCTGAACGCGCTCACCGACCTCTTCCCGATCTTCAGCCGGCTGCGCATGCTGCGGCAGTGGGGCGGCATCGTCGACACCTGCCCGGATGCGAGCCCGATCATCGGCAAGACCCCGGTGGAGAACCTGTTCATCAACTGCGGCTGGGGCACCGGCGGGTTCAAGGCGACGCCGGGATCCGGCAACGTCTTCGCGCATACGATCGCCAAGGGCGAGCCGCATCCGCTGGCCGTGCCCTTCGCGCTCGAGCGCTTTACGACCGGCTATCTGATCGACGAACACGGCGCCGCTGGCGTCGCTCACTAAGGGTTGCGACCATGTTTCTGATCACCTGTCCCTATTGCGGCCCGCGCGACGAGCATGAATTCGGCTATGGCCACGAGGCGCATATCGCCCGGCCGACGCTGGACCAGCAGGGGCAAATGACCGACGCCGAATGGGCGGACTACCTGTTCCTGCGCAAGAATCCGAAGGGCGTGCATTTCGAGCGCTGGGTGCATACCAAGGGCTGCCGCCGCTGGTTCAACATGGCCCGCAGCACGGTGACCCACGAGATCAAGGCGATCTACAAGATGGGCGAGCCCGCACCGCAGATCGACGCCGCGTCGACGGAGAGCAAGTGATGAGCGCGCAGCAGAACCGCCTCGCCTCCGGCGGCAGGATCGACCGGTCCAAGCCGCTGTCCTTCACCTTCGACGGCAATCGCTATACCGGTTATCAGGGCGACACCCTGGCTTCGGCCCTGCTGGCGAACGGCGTGGTTCTGGTCGGGCGGAGCTTCAAGTACCATCGGCCGCGCGGCATCCTCTCGGCCGGCGCCGAGGAGCCCAACGCACTGATCCAGCTTGGCGTCGGGGCGCGCACCGAGCCGAATACCCGGGCGACGCAGATCGAGCTCTATGACGGGCTGGTGGCCGAAAGCCAGAACCGCTGGCCGTCGCTCACCCTCGATATCGGCGCCGTCAACAACCTGATCGAGCGCTTCATCCCCTCCGGCTTCTACTACAAGACGTTCATGTGGCCGGCCAAGGGCTGGCTGTTCTATGAGAAATTCATCCGCGAGGCCGCGGGCCTGGGCAAGGGCCCGACCGAGCCTGATCCCGACCGCTATGACAAGCTCTATGCCAGCTGCGACGTGCTGGTGGTAGGTGCCGGTCCGACCGGCCTCGCCGCCGCCCTCGCCGCCGGACGCACGGGCGCCCGGGTGATTCTCGTCGACGAGCAGCAGGAGCCCGGCGGCTCGCTCCTCGCCAATCGTACCGTCCGGATCGACGGCAAGTCCGCCGCGGAATGGGTCGCCACGGCCGTGGCGGAGCTGGCCGCGATGCCGGAGGTGACGGTGCTGAGCCGCACGACGGCCTTTGCCTATTACGATCACAATTCGCTCAGCCTGATCGAGCGTGTCACCGATCACCTGGGTCCGACGCCAGGCAAGCCGCGCCAGCGCCTGTGGCGGGTGCGCGGCAAGCGGGTGATCCTGGCGGCCGGCGCCATCGAGCGCCCCCTGGTCTATATCGACAACGACCGTCCCGGCTGCATGCTGGCTTCCGCGGCGCAGACCTACGTCAATCGCTATGGCGCCATGCCGGGCAAGCGCGCGGTGCTGATGACCAACAACGATGGCGCCTATCAGGCGGCGCTGGACCTTGCCGAAGCCGGGGTTTCGGTGGCGGCGATCGTCGATCTGCGCACCAACCCGCAAGGCGACCTGCCCAAGGCGGCGCGTGCCAAGGGGATCGAGATTCTTGCCGGCCAGGCCATCACCAAGGTGAAGGGCAAGCTGGCGGTCCGCGAAGTCGAGGTGATGCCGCTGAGTGCCGACGGCAAGAGCGTCACCGGTGCCGCAAAGCATATCTATTGCGACCTCGTCCTGTCGTCCGGCGGCTGGCAGCCGACCGTGCATCTGCATTCGCAGACCCGCGCCAAGGTGAAATGGAACGACGGCATCCAGGCCTTCGTGCCGGACCGCCCGCTGCCCGGCCAGAACAACGTTTCGATCGGCGGCGCCAACGGCATCTACGCCGTCGCCGATTGCCTCGCCTCGGGGCATGTGACGGGCGCGGAAGCGGCACGGGATGTCGGCTTCGACGCAGCGCCCGGCACCGCTCCAGGTGCAAGCCCGGAACCCGCGAGCGAGCCGGTGCGCTCACTCTGGATCGTGCCGTCGGAGCGGCCGGTCGGCCAGGGCGGCAAACATTTCCTCGATTATCAGAACGACGTCACCGCCGCCGATGTGCTGCTGGCACATCGCGAAGGCTACCGCTCGGTCGAGCACCTGAAGCGCTACACCACGACCGGCATGGCGACCGACCAGGGCAAGACCAGCAACGTGAACGCCCTGGCAATCATGGCCGGGCTGCGCAATGTCGAGATCCCGCAGGTCGGCACCACGACCTTCCGGCCACCCTATACGCCGGTCACCTATGGCGCCTTTGCCGGTCGCGACAAGGGCGAATTCCTGGATCCGGTGCGCAAGACGCCGATGTACCAGTGGCATCTGGAGCACGGCGCGAAGTTCGAGCCGGTCGGCCAGTGGAATCGCGCCTGGTACTATCCAAAGCCCGGCGAGGACATGCATGCCGCGGTCAACCGCGAGGTCAAGGCGGCCCGCGCCAGCGTCGGCATCGTCGACGCCACGACGCTCGGCAAGATCGACGTCCAGGGTCCGGATGCCGCCTGGTTCCTCAACATGGTCTATACCAATGCCTGGTCGAAACTCGAACCGGGCAAGTGCCGCTACGGCCTGATGTGCGGCGAGGACGGCATGGTCTTCGACGACGGCGTCACCAGCCGGCTCGCGGAAAACCACTTCCACATGACCACGACCACCGGCGGCGCCGCGCGGGTCATGGGCTGGCTGGAGGAATGGCACCAGTGCGAATGGCCGGACAAGAAGGTCTATTTCACCTCGGTGACCGAGCAATGGGCGGTGATCGCGATCGGCGGGCCGATGGCGCGCAAGCTGCTCGCGGAGCTCACCACCGACATCGCCCTGGATGACAAATCCTTCCCGCATCTGTCATTCAAGGAAGGCCATGTCGCCGGTGTGCCGGCGCGGGTGTTCCGCATCACCTTCACCGGCGAGATGAGCTTCGAGATCAACGTGCCGCCGTCCTACGGGCTGCATGTCTGGCGGGCCTTCATGCAGGCCGGCGAGAAATACGACATCACGCCCTACGGCACCGAGGCGCTGCACGTACTGCGGGCGGAGAAGGGCTTCATCATCGTCGGCCAGGATACCGATGGCACGATCACGCCGCAGGACCTGGGCATGGACTGGATCGTCGGCAAGCAGAAGCCGGATTTCATCGGCCGGCGCTCGATGCTGCGGTCCGACACCAGGCGCCCGGACCGCAAGCATCTGGTCGGGCTGCTGACCGAAAACCCCAACCAGGTCATTCCGGACGGCGCCCAGATCGTCGAGCACCTGAAGGACAAGCCGCCGATGGTGATGCTGGGACATGTCACGTCCAGCTACTGGAGCCCGAATTGCGAACGTTCGATCGCCATGGGGCTGGTCAAGAACGGCCGCAACCGGATGGGCCAGACACTCTATGCCTGCTGGGAGGACAAGCGGGTGAAGATGAAGGTGACCGAGCCGAAATTCTACGATCCCGAGGGAGCGCGCATCAATGGTTGAGGCCTATCAGCGTCGCAGCGCCCTGGCGCATTTCGGACTGGCGGCCCGGGCCGCCCAGGCCAATCCGGCGGCGGCCGGCGTGATCCTGGGCGAGAGCGCCCATCGCACGATCATCAACATCCGCGGCAATGCCGGGGATCCGGCCTTCGCGGCCTCGGTCAGGGCGGCCTCCGGCGTCGCGTTGCCGACCCAGGCGAATACCGTGACGGTGGGCGGCGACCTGAAGATTCTCTGGCTCGGCCCGGACGAATGGTGGGTCGTCGGGCCGGAGGGGCGAAGCGTCGACCTGCTCGCCGGCCTGCGCCAGGCCTTCCAGGGCCAGCATACGGCGGTCACCGATGTCTCGGAGAGCCGAACGGTGATCACCCTCACCGGCCCGAAGGCGCGGGATCTCCTCGCCCGCGGCGTCAGCCTCGACCTCCATCCGCGGGTCTTCGCGGCCGGGCACTGCGCCCAGACCAGCCTCAGCAAGGCCAATGTCCTGCTGCATCAGACCGATGACCGACCGAGCTATGACATCTATGTGCTGAAGAGCTTCGCCGACTATCTCTGGCAGTGGATGGGCATGGTCGCGGAGGATTTCGGCCTGGCGGTCGCCGGCTAGGTCTTGCCGAGCCGGCAGGCCAGCCGCCGGCGCTATTAGGTTGGCGCAAAATGATGTTTTAAACATATATAATGAGGCTTGAAATCTCATTATTTTGGCTATAAAGGTTGTTCCGCAGTGTTGCGGACAACCACCGACTAGCCGCCCATGCTCACCGCTTCCCAGTTGCGCGCAGCGCGCGCGCTTATCGGCATCGATCAACGCGAATTGGCGGAGCTGTCCGGCCTTTCGGTGCCGACCATCCAGCGCATGGAAGCGAGCGAGGACGTGATCCGCGGCAACGTGGACTCCCTGATGAAACTGGTCGGCGCCCTGCAGGCCGCCGGCATCGAGCTGATCGGCGAAGACGCTGTCAGCCAAGACGGTGGACGCGGCGTTCGGCTCAAGGGCAGGCACGCGCCGAAGAAGGCGTCGCGCTCCGAAAGTCCGCGGATCGCCGGCCCGCGATCTGGTCGAGGCTAGGCGCTGTGGCACTCACCGTCACCATGTCATGCGTTGCAGCCCTGCTGGGGATAGCCGTATTAGCGGTGGCCGTGGGACGCGCACGGGTCGGCTCGCAAGTCGTGTATTGGGCATGTTTCTTCGGCTCCAGCATCGCTTTCGGCGCCGCCTGCCCGCAGATCGCCGCCGAGCCGACGGCCATGACACTGCCCTTCGGGCTGCCCTGGCTCGGCGCGCATCTCGGCATCGATGCGCTTTCGGCCTTCTTCCTGATGATCGTCAATCTGGGCGGCGCCGCGGCGAGCCTCTATGGGCTCGGCTATGGCCGCCACGAGGCCGCACCGCTGCGCGTCCTTCCGTTCTTTCCGGCGTTTCTGGCCGGCATGAACCTGGTGGTTCTGGCCGCGGACGCGTTCTCCTTCCTCCTGGCCTGGGAGTTCATGTCGCTGAGCTCGTGGGCGTTGGTGATGGCGCATCATCGCGATCCGGAAAACCGGCGCGCCGGGTACATCTACCTGCTGATGGCGAGTTTCGGCACTTTGTGCCTGCTGCTCGCCTTCGGCCTGCTCGCCGGGCCGGAGGGCGGCTATGCCTTCGCGACCATCCGCGCCAGCGCCCCCTCGCCCGCCTTGGCCGCGCTGGTTCTGGCGCTGGTTCTGATCGGCGCCGGCTCCAAGGCCGGCCTAGTGCCGCTCCATGTCTGGCTGCCGCTCGCCCATCCCGCGGCACCCAGTCATGTCTCGGCCCTGATGAGCGGCGTCATGACCAAAGTCGCCGTCTACGGCTTCATCCGTGTCGTGTTCGATCTCCTGGGCGCGCCGGCCTGGTGGTGGGGCGTCATCGTGCTGGCGCTTGGCGGTCTCACTGCGGTTCTCGGTATCCTCTATGCCCTGATGCAGACCGACCTGAAGCGCCTGCTCGCCTATAGCACCGTCGAGAACGTCGGCATCATATTCATCGGTCTCGGACTTGCGCTGGCCTTCGAGGCCAATGCCTTGAGCTGGGCCGCGGCGCTGGCGATGACGGCCGCCCTGCTGCACGTCCTCAATCACATGCTGTTCAAGAGCCTGCTGTTCTTCGGCGCTGGCGCCGTCCTGTCGTCGACCGGCATCCGCAATATCGAGCAGCTTGGCGGCCTGATCCGCCGCATGCCGGTCACCAGCTTCACCTTTCTGGTCGGCGCCGCCGCGATCTCGGCCTTGCCGCCGCTCAACGGCTTCGTCTCCGAATGGCTGACGTTTCAGGCCGTGCTCCTCAGCCCGCAGATTCCGCAATGGGGCCTCAAGCTGATGATTCCGGCGGTCGGCGCATTGCTGGCGCTCGCGGCCGCCCTCGCCGGCGCCTGTTTTGTCCGCGCCTTCGGCATCACTTTCCTCGGACGGCCGCGGACGCCGGCGGCCGAAACCGCCGAGGAGGTCGATCGCTTCTCGCTGGCAGCGATGGCGGGGCTCGCTTTGCTCTGCCTGCTCTCCGGCGTCCTTCCCGGTTTCCTCATTGATGCCTTGGCGCCAACCGCGAAGCTGCTGGTTGGCAACGAAATGCCGAAGCAACTGACAGTAGCCTGGCTCTCGATCGTGCCGATCGCGGAGAGCCGCAGCTCCTATAACGGCTTGCTGGTTTTCCTGTTCATCGCCGTTTCAACCGCCGTCACCGTGCTCGGCATTCACCGCCTGGCGTCGCGGGCGACCCGCCGCGCGGATGCGTGGGATTGTGGATTTCCCAATGCCAGCCCGCTGACCCAGTATACCGCCAGCAGCTTCGCCCAACCCCTGCGCCGGGTCTTCGGGACGACCATATTCCGTGCGCGCGAGACCATCGACATGCCGGCGCCCGGCGATGCGCGGCCGGCGCGCCTGCAAGTCGAGATCCGAGATCTCATCTGGGAAACGGCCTATGCCCCAATCGCCGGCGTCGTCAACTATCTCGCGGACCGACTCAATCATCTGCAGTTCCTGACCATTCGGCGCTATCTCAGCCTGGTCTTTCTGGCGCTGGTATCGTTGCTCATGGTGATCGCCATATGGTCGTGATCTCCGACATCGCCGTGCAGGGTGCGCAGATGGCGCTGGTGCTGCTCCTGGCGCCGGGATTGACCGGACTCGTGCGCAAGGTGAAAGCGCGGCTGCTGCGACGCCAGGGACCGCCGATCCTGCAGCCTTACCGGGACTTGCTGCGGCTGCTGCGCAAGGAGGCGGTGCTGGCCTACAACGCCTCATGGCTGTTCCGCGTGGCGCCGTATCTGATATTCGTCGCTACCTGGGTGGCAGCCGCCCTGGTGCCGACCTTTGCCACCGGCCTGCTGTTCAGCTGGTCGGCCGATCTCATCGCGATCATCGCCTTGCTGGGCAGCGCCCGGTTCTTTCTGGCGCTGGCCGGCCTCGATGTCGGCACCAGTTTCGGCGGCATCGGCTCCAGCCGGGAAATGCTGATCGCAACCCTCGCCGAGCCGGCGATGATCATGATCGTATTTACCCTCGCACTGGTCGCTGGCTCGACCCAGCTGTCGACCCTCGCTGCCTATATGCTGTCCTCGCAAGTCGGCCTGCGGGTTTCGCTCGGTCTGGCGCTGATCGCCCTGATCATCGTGGCGATCGCGGAAAACGCCCGCATCCCCGTCGACAACCCAGCCACGCACCTCGAACTCACCATGGTGCACGAAGCAATGGTGCTGGAATATTCCGGCCGGCATCTCGCCATGATCGAACTCGCCGCCGCGCTCAAGCTGCAGCTCTATATTTCACTGATCATCTGCCTGTTCGCTCCCTGGGGATTGGCACAGGACGGAGGCGGCATGACCGCCTATGCGATCGGTGCTGGCGTCTTCATCGCGAAACTTTGCGTCGCCGCCGGATTGCTGGCGCTGTTCGAGACGGCGATCGCCAAAATGCGCGTCTTCCGCGTCCCGGATTTTCTCGGCGCCGCACTGATGCTGGGCCTCCTCGGTACTCTACTCCTGTTCGTCTCGAGGAGCCTCTAGATGCATAGCCTGCAATTCGACCTGGCGCATCTCCTCGCCGGCGGCCTCGTCCTCGTCAGCTTCATGATGCTGTATCAGGATCGCCTCTACGCGCTGCTGAACGTGTTTGCGTTGCACGCACTTGTCCTGACGCTTTCGGTTGCCTGGCAGGCCTATGTGCAGGACGCACCCCACCTCTATATCACCGCCGCCATCGCGCTGCTCTTCAAGGCGATTGTCATTCCAGTTGCCCTGCATCGCATGATCGTTCGCCTCGGCATCCACCGCGAGATCGAGACGGCGGTGGAGTCGGCCTCACCATGCTGGCCGGCATGGGGCTTGTGGCGCTTTCCATGGTGGTGATGCTGCGAGTGACTCCGCAAGCGGATCCGTTGGCTCGCGAGGATCTGGCTTTCGCGCTCTCCGTGCTGCTGCTGGGCCTGCTGGTGATGGTGACGCGGCGCAATGCGGTCAGCCAGGTGGTCGGATTCATGTCGCTCGAAAACGGCCTCATTCTGGCCGCGACCGGCGCCAAGGGCATGCCGTTGGTCGTCGAAATCAGTGTCGCCTTCTCGGTTCTGATCGCCTTCATCGTGATCGGCATCTTCCTTTTCCGCATCCGCGAGCGATTTGACACCGTGGACATCAGCGCATTGGATGAATTCAGGGGCGATCAGAAATGAACGCTCTCGCCTCCCATGCGGTGACCGCCATCCTGCTGGTGCCGATCGGGTCGGCCGGCATCCTTGCATTGCTGCCGGGCTACAGACTTTCCGCCCGCCTCAATGTCCTTGCCAGCCTGCTGACCTTCCTCGCCGCCCTGATGCTATTCATCGAGCGGCCGGAGCCTGGAGAATACCTGTTCGTCGACGATCTCAACATTGTCTTCGTGGTCCTCAGCACGTTTGTCGGATTCACCACCAGCATCTTCAGCGCGACCTATATCGCCCATGAACTGGAGATCCGACGCCTGACTCCGACCTATCTTCGATTCTACCACGCCATGTATCAGGTCATGATGTTCGGCATGAACCTGGCGCTGGTCTCGAACAATCTGGGGCTCATGTGGGTGGCGGTGGAACTCGCGACGCTCAGCACCGTGCTGATGGTCGGCATCTATCGCACCCACGAAGCGCTCGAGGCGGCCTGGAAATATTTCATCCTGGGCAGCGTCGGCATCGCTTTGGCGCTCTTTGGTACGATCCTGGTCTACATGGCGGCGCGGCCGGTCATCGGTGAAGGCCTCGGCGCGATGGTCTGGACCACGGTGATCCAGCGCGTGGCCGAATTCGATCCGGCCCTGCTGAATGTTGCGTTCGTATTTCTGTTGCTGGGCTATGGTACCAAGGTTGGCCTCGCGCCGCTGCATGCCTGGCTGCCGGATGCGCATGCGGAGGGCCCGACGCCGATCTCGGCGGTGCTGTCCGGCCTGCTGCTGAACGTGGCGCTCTATGCCGTATTGCGTTTCAAGATGCTGCTGGCCGCCAGCCCGGGGGCCATCGCACCAGGCCCACTGATGGTCACGATGGGTCTGACATCGCTGATTTTCGCCGGATTCATGCTGTATCGCCGGCGCGATATCAAGCGGATGTTCGCCTACTCCTCGATTGAACATATGGGCATTATCGCCTTTGCGTTCGGCATGGGTGGCCCGCTCGCCAATTTTGCGGGCCTCCTGCACATGACCATGCACAGCCTGACGAAGTCGGCGATCTTCTTCGCGGTCGGTCATATCGCTCAGGTGAAGGGCACGCAGAAGATCGCCGATATTCGCGGACTTACCGAGAGCCATCCGGTCCTGGGTTGGGGATTGGTGCTCGGCGTCGTCGCCATCGCCGGCATGCCGCCGCTCGGCATCTTCATGAGTGAATTCCTGGTCGTGAGCTCGACCTTTGCCCGCGAGCCTCTGCTGGCAATTCCGCTGGTCGCCGGCTTGCTGATCGCCTTCGGCGCGCTCATGCTCAGGCTCGGCGGCCTCGCATTCGGCCCGGCCCACGGCAGCTTGGCGCCGGTGGAGGCGTCCTATGTACCGATGTTCATGCATCTGGCGCTGGTCTTCGGCGCCGGCGTCTATCTGCCCTGGCCACTTGTCGCCTGGTTCCAGCACGTCGCACTGCAGCTCGGATAAGGAGGGACATTCATGCCGGCCCTTATCGATGCAATCCTGGCGGGTCAAAAGGTTGACAATCATCGGACGTGGCCCCGGGCGATCGTCCAGGAGGAAGTGTGGCGATTCGTAGTCGGGCAAATCGCCGAAGGGCACTGGACCCTGCTTGGGCTATGGGGCGACGCCGATGCCGTGCATCTGGCGGCGCTCGATGAAGGTCGTGGCGAGGTGGGCGTTGTGACATTGGAATGTTCTTCCAAGGTCTTTCCCTCGGTTGCCGAGCAACACCCCCCCGCGACGCGCCTTGAGCGCACGATCTGTGACTTATATGGATTTGAAGCTGAGGCGGCGCCCGATGCCCGCCCCTGGCTCGACCATGGTCGTTGGGGCTTCCGGCACCCATTGGGCGATCGGATTGCCAGCTCGCCAGTGCCGCCGGCATATGATTTCCGTTCCGCCGAGGGAGAAGGCCTGCATCAGATCGCAGTTGGACCGATCCACGCCGGCATCATCGAGCCCGGGCATTTCCGCTTCACGGCAAATGGCGAGGCCGTGGTCCGCCTCGAGGCGAGACTGGGTTACGTCCATAAAGGAATCGAGGGGCTTATGATCGGCGCCGATCTGGCGCGCGCCGCAGGGCTCGCCGGGCGCACTTCCGGCGATAGCACCGCAGCTTATGGTCTGGCCTTTGCCCGGGCGGCCGAGGCGGCGCTCTCGATCGAAGTGCCGCCGCGCGCCGTCTGGTTGCGCGCACTGATGGCGGAGCTGGAGCGGCTGGCCAACCATTTCGGCGATATTGGCGCCATCTGCAACGATGCGTCTTTCGCCATAATGCATGCGCAATGTGGAATCCTGCGCGAACGCGTTCTGCGGGCTGCGGACGCTTGTTTCGGTCATCGCCTGATGCGGGATTGCATCATCCCCGGCGGCGTCAGCGTCGATCTCGACAAAGGCGGTGTGGCCGTGATTCGCGCCTTTCTCGGCGAGGCGCGCCAGCACTTCCCGAAACTTGTCAAACTATTTGACAATACGGCCTCGTTGCAGGACCGCACCGTCGGCACCGGTATCCTGCAGCCGGCACTCGCCCGCCAATATGGCTGCGGCGGCTATGTCGGCAGGGCGTCCGGCCGTCACTTCGACACCCGTCGCATTCTCCCCTATCCGCCCTATGATGAACTCCGGTTCGACGTGCCGATGCTGTCGGAAGGCGATGTCAACGCCCGAATCTGGATCCGAATCCGCGAAGTAGAGCAGAGTTTTTCGCTGATCGAGCAAATTCTCGATCGGCTGCCGCCTGGATCGGTCAGGGCCGATATCAGCGGCAATTCTGGCAGAGAAACGGAAGGTATCGCCATTGTCGAGGGTTTCCGCGGCGATATTCTTGTTTGGATGCGATTGGACCGCGAAGGAAAGGTAGCGCGCTGCCATCTGCGCGACCCATCCTGGTTCCAATGGCCGGTCATCGAAGCCGCGATCGAGGGCAATATCGTGGCAGACTTCCCGCTCTGCAACAAATCCTTCAATTGTTCCTATTCCGGCCAGGACCTGTAGGTACCCTCGATATGCGCAACACCATCATCGAAAGCATCCTAAAGGGATCAGTGACGGAGCCGCCGCCGAGTCCCGACGACGCAGCCCTTGCCGAGATTGCGGGCGCCCTTGATCGCACTGCGCGGCGCAGGCTTGGCCGCAGCCTGTCCATTCGCCAGATTGACGCCGGCTCCTGCAATGGCTGCGAGCTGGAGATCCATGCGCTTAGCAACGCCTTCTATGATATCGAGCGTTTCGGCTTCCGCTTCGTGGCATCTCCTCGGCATGCCGACGTGCTTCTGGTCACGGGACCGGTGACGACGAATATGCGGGAGGCGCTGGAGCGGACCTATCGAGCGACGCCGGAGCCAAAATGGGTGGTTGCTCTTGGCGATTGCGCGCTGGACGGCGGTTTCTTCGCGGGGAGTTATGCCTGCGTCGGCGGCGTTTCGGCCGTCGTGCCGGTCGATCTGCATATTCGCGGCTGCCCACCGAAGCCAGTTGACATTCTCAAGGGTCTGCTCGCCCTCATGGAAAAGAGCGCTTCGGCCAAGTAACCTCGGACGGCTATGCCTCGCGCTGCACCAGCTCCTTCGGCATCAGCTGCCGCGCCGCGACCAGGCAGAGTACCGTCGTCAGCCCCAGGATGATCGCCACCAGCGCATTGATGTCCGGCGTGAAGCCCAGGCGCATCATCGCCCAGAGACGCACTGGGAGCGTGCTGTCCGTTCCGGTGACCAGGAGGGTGATCATCGTCTCGTCGAAGGAGAGCGCGAAGGCCAGCACCGCGGCGCCGATCATCGCGCTGGAGAGGTTCGGCAGCAGGATGTAGCGGAAGGTCTGCCAGCCGCTGGCGCCGAGATCCTAGGAGGCCTCGACGAGGCTGCGCGCTCAGCGATTGCAGGCGCACGAGAATCGTGCGGTAGACCAGGGCCAGCACGAAGACGGTGTGGCCGATGACCACGGTCACCAGCGATCGGGTCGAAATCGATCTCGCGGAAGAAGATCAGCAGCGACAGGCCGGTGATGATCGGCGGCATCAGGAAGGGCAGAAAGACCACGAACTTGCAGGAACGACCGCGGCCCTTGCGAGGTGCCGCTGTTGTAGTAGAAGGCGATCAGCGGTGCCGAGACCAGCGCAGGCAGGCAACGGCGGAGAAGCCGACGATCAGCGTGTTGCTTCACCGCCTCGAGAATGCCCTCGTTGCCGGCCAGCGGCCGGCATAGGCATCGAGCTTGGCCGCGCTCCAGTCGATCTGCCCCTGCTTCACCGGGAAGAAGGAGGAGACGACCGGCACCGCAGGGGCCGTAGAGCAGCACGAAGACGAGGCCGGTGACCGCGACCAGCGCGACGCATTGACCCAGGGGTCGGCGCGTTCATGTCGCCACTCCCTGTTGCGAGCCGAGCGTGCCGCCGAGCGCGATCGCCAGGATCACCACGACGCCAGGATCACCGCCAGAGCCGCGCCGAAGGGCCAGTTGAAGGCGGTGCCGAACTGGCTGTAGATCGACCCGGCCGAAGGTGAAGCCGCTCTGCCCGCCGACCATCTGCGGGGTGAGAAAATCGCCGATCGCCAGGACGAAGACGAAGGTCGCCGGCGGCGACCACGCCGGGCAGGCTCAAGGGCAGCGATCACCCGGGCGAAGGTCTGCCAGTTCGAGGCGCCGAGATCCGCCGAGGCCTCCAGCAGATTGCGCGGGATTCGCTCGAGCGAGAGGAAGATCGGCAGGATGGCGAAGGGGATCAGCAGCACGGTCAGCGTCAGCAGCACGGCGTTGAGGTTGAAGACGAAGATGCGTCGAGCGGCGCGTCGATCAGGCCAGTCGCCATCAGCGCCGTGTTCAGGAAGCCGGTGCCGCCGAGGATGCTGCGGATGGCATAGATCTTGATGATATAGCTCATCAGCAGCGGCACCAGCAGCAGCATGATGAGGATGTATCTCTTCCGGCCCTAGAGCCCGGCGAGGAAATAGGCGACCGGATAGGCGAAGGCGATGGTGAGGATCGAGACCTCGAGGCAGAGGACGCAGGTCTGCCGGAACACGCGGAGGAAGGTCCCCTCGGCGAAGAAGCGGCGATAGTTCAGCAGCGACAGGTCGTAGTGCATCTCGGTACCGTTCGACCGAGAAGAAACTGTAGGCCAGGAACATCGCCAGCGGCGCCAGGATGAAGACCATCGGCAGGCCGTAGGCGACGAGGACCAGGAGCCGGCGCCAGGCCGCCGCGCCGGACGCCGTCAGCGGCAGGCCGGCGACGCGGCGCTCTACGGCCAGCACCAGCCGACATGCGCCAGCGCCCCAGTTCAGGGTGACGCGGTCGCCGGCCGCGATCTCGGCGCCGCCGCATCCGGCTCGGCATGCTTGACGCGGACGCTGCTGCGGCGCGCCGTTCGCCGGCAGCTCGACGGTGGCGACGGTGGCTGGCACCGCCGAAATCGACCGCGGCGACCCTGCCCTCGACCCGGTTCGAGCGCGCCCCGGCACCGGCCGGACCAGAAAGACCGCTCCGGCCGGAGACGGCGAAGGCGCGCTCGCCCTGCGGTGCGGCGGCGATGTCCGACTGCCCGCCGACGGCACAGAGCAGGGTCCCGACCGCGCGTCTCGATCTGCCGGTAGCCGTCGGCTGCGCACCCAGCCGGCCCTCGACCAGGTTGTTGTCGCCGAAGAAGCGGGCGACGAATTCGGTGTCCGGCCGGTAATAGACGTCCTGCGGCGATGCCCAGCTGCTGGATCCGGCCGAAATTCATCACGCAGATGCGGTCCGCCATGGCGATCGCCTCCTCCTGGTCATGGGTGACGAAGAGGAAGGTGGTCCTGATCTCGCGCTGGATGTCCTTGAGGAACAGCTGCATCTGCTTGCGCAGCTCGACGTCGAGCGCGGCCAGCGGCTCGTCCAGCAGGATCAGCCGCGGCTGGCAGATGATGGCGCGGGCCAGCGCGACGCGCTGGCGCTGGCCGCCCGAGAGCTGGGCCGGGATAGCGCGCCGCGCAGCGGGCCGAGCTGGACCAGGTCGAGCGCCTCGGCGACCCGGCGCTCGATCTCGCCCCGGGCGATGCCGCGGACCTGCAGGCCGTAGCCGACGTTGTCGGCGACCGTCATGTGCGGAAACAGGGCGTAGTCCTGGAACACGGTGTTGAATGGCCGCCGGTTGATCGGCACGCCGGCGATGTCCTGCCCGTCCAGCAGGATCGCGCCGCGGCTCGGCTCGGTGAAGCCGCCGATCATCCGCAGGATCGTGGTCTTGCCCGAGCCCGAGGGCCCGAGGATGGTGATGAATTCGCCGTCCCGGACGGCAAGGTCGACGCCCTCCAGCACCTGCGTCGCGCCGAAGGACTTCGAGACGGACTTCAGCTCAAGGAGGATGTTCTCGGTCGACATGCCCTGCGGCCGGTTCCTGGCACTGCGTAGCATCGCCTGCCCGATCCGCCTTGCGGGCGGACCGGACAGGGACGATGACGTCGGCTACTGCGCCGCCTTGATCTCGTTCCAGAGATCGGCGCGCTTGGTCGGATCCTCGACCTGCCTCGAGCCAGATCGAGCTTGTCCTTCGGCGTCGGCCCGCCTCGGATGGCGACCGACGGTGTTGCCGAAGCCGGTGCGCTCGGAGAGCTGCTGCGCCGATCTTCTTCTGCAGCAGGAAGTTCACCCACTGCTCGGCCAGATCCTTGTCCTGCACGCCCTGGTGATCGCCCAGGTGTCGAGCCAGGTGAGCGCGCCTTCCTTCGGGTTGATGTAGGCGACCTTGGCGCCGGCCTCCTGCACGCCTTCACCTGCTGCTGGCCGTAGTTCGCCCAGATCAGGGCGATGTCGTTGTTCTTGTAGATCTGCTGGGCCTCGTCGGCGGTGGTGTAGAAGCTCGAGCACGTTCTTCTTGAGGTCGATCAGCTTGTCCTTGACCGTTGCCATCTGCTCGGCGCTCGAGATTGAACGGGTCGTCGATGCCCATGGTCAGGGCGGTGAAGGAGAAGTTGTGCTCGCCGTTGTCGTAGGCGAGCACCTTGCCCTTGTATTTCGGATCCCACAGCACGTCCATCGAGGTCGGTGCCGGGCTTCACCTTGTCGGTGTCGTAGATGAGCCCGATGGAATCGAAGGCAGAACGGGAATCGCAGTAGACCTTGCCGTCGCGCGATCACGCCCTTGACCTTGGAGAGGTCGTGGAAGTCGCGGCAGCTCGTCCTTCTGGTTGGGCAATCTTGTCGAGGTCGATCGGGCTGCACCAGGCCGGCGTCGATGTAGCGCTGCAGCTGGCGCGGTGTTGACGGCGAACACGTCAAAATCCTTGCCCTCGCTGCCCTTGATCTTCGCCCAGATCTCGTCGTCGCTGCCGATGAACACGACCTTGACGTCGGCGCCGCTCTGCTTCTCGAATTCCTTCACCCAGTCGTCGTCGGCATAGCCCTCCCAGGCGAGCACGCGCAGCTCCTTGGCCTCGACCGGGGCCGTCCAGAGCGTCGCGGCGGTGGTCGCTGCCACGGCCAGCATCGGCAAGGCAATCTTGGTCAGAATCTTCAACATCACGCCAACCTCCCTATTGTTGTTGTCTCACTCTAGCATATCGCCGGCCTGTCACAGCGGCGAAACCTTCACCAGACCCCGGTCCGGGACGCGCTCCATCCGGTTGCGCAGCGGCTTGCCGAAGGCTGGCGCCACGATCTCGAATTCGTCACCGGGAAGCGTCTTCACTCCGGCAGCATAGCTCAAGACCGCCGCACCGAAGAAATAGGCATGCAGGTCGCCGGGCCGACGGAACATGTCATAGCGGAAGTGGAAATGCTCCAGATTGGCGATCGAATGCGACATGTTGCCTTCGCCGGACAGGAAATCCTCCTCCCAGAGGACCTTGCCGTCGCGCAGGACCCGCGATTTCCCCCGGACGTCGTCCGGCAGGTTGCCGATCAGCAGCTCCGGCCCCATGGCGCAGGCCCGCAGCTTCGAATGGGCGAGATACAGGTAGTTCTGGGCTTCGGTCACGTGGTCGGAGAACTCGTTGCCGAGCGTATAGCCGATGCGCCGGGGGTTTCCGGCCTTGTCGATCAGATACAGGCCGGCGATCTCCGCCTCCTCCGCCCCGGCCTCGGCAAAGGCCGGCAGAGGCAGCGGCGCCCCGGTCGGCAGCACGCAGGTCCCGACCCCCTTGAAGAACCATTCCGGCTGCACCCCGATCTGACCCGGCCCAGGCTTGCCGCCGCCGATCCCCATGCGAAAGATCTTCATCGAATCCGATTCCGGCGCTTCCTGGCCATGGGTATCGGTGTGCATCTTGTTCCGCGCATCCGCGCTGCCGAGATGCGTCAGCCCGGTGCCGGTGATGAGATAGCGGGCCGGCTCCGGATGATCGAGCGGCGCCAGGACCTGACCGGCCTTCAGCAGGGCAACATAGTCGACCAGGGTCTCGGATGCACTGGCCTTGACCAGATCTTCGATCCGCGTGGCGCGCTCGATTGCCGCCGTCGCCAGTTCGTAGACCGTCGCATAGCCCTTGAGCGGGCGGACGTGATCGCCGTCCTCGGTGACCCAGCCCACCTGTCGTCCGGTCGTCGCGGTCTGATACTGAATGAGACGCATTAACCTACCCCCAATTCCGCAACAACGGCTCAGACCCAGCCGCCGTCGACGATGAAATTCTGCGACGCGCACATGCGGCTGTCGTCGGCCGCCAGGAACAGCACCATGCGGGCGATGTCCGGCGGATAGAGCTTGTCCTTCAGGCACTGGCGCTCGGCGATCTGCTGCTCGCCCGCGGCGTTCAGCCACAGCTTGATCTGCCGCTCGGTCAGCACCCAGCCCGGCAGCATGCAGTTGACCCGGATCCGCTCCGGGCCGAATTCCCGCGCCAGCGCCCGGGTCATGCCGGTGATCGCCGCCTTCGAGGTGACATAGCCCGGACAGTCGCCGTCGCCCACCATCCAGGTGATCGAACCGAAGTTGATGATCGAGCCGCCGCCGGCATCGCGCATCTGCGGCCGCACCGCCTGCGCCGCGAAGAACTGGTGCCGCACGTTCACCGCCATGCGCTCGTCCCAGTATTCAACCGTCACGTCCTTGGTCGCATGCCGGTCGTCGTTGCCGGCATTGTTGACCAGCACCCGGATCGGCCCGTGCTTCGCCCGCGTCGCCTCGATCGCCGCCCGCAGCGCCGCGATGTCCCGCAGGTCGCACCGGATGAAGTCCGGCGCCGCATGCCCGGCTGCCGCGATCCGCGCCGCCACCGCCTGCGACGCCGCCTCGGCGATGTCGACGAAGGTCACTCGCGCGCCCTGGGCGCAGAAATGCTCCACCAGGCTGGCACCGATCCCGCTGCCCCCGCCGGTGATGAACACCACCCGCCCCTTCAGGCTCGGATAGATCGCCGGCTGCTCGATTTCCCCGGGTTGCATCGCCATCCTCTAATGCGAATGCCGCGGCACGTGGGCACCGCGCTTGCCGACCAGGAAATCCATGTCGCAGCCACGGTCGGCCTGAAGCACATGGTCGACGTACAGCCGCTGATAGCCGCTGTCTCCATGCATCGCCGGCGGCGACCAGGCCGCCCGACGCTTGGCGAGTTCGGCCTCGGATACATCGAGATGCAGACGCCTGCCGGCGACGTCGAGTTCGATCATGTCGCCGTTCTGGACCAGGGCCAGCGGCCCGCCGGCCGCCGCTTCCGGCGCGGTATGGAGAACGACGGTGCCATAGGCGGTGCCGCTCATGCGCGCATCGGAGATCCGCACCATGTCCTCGAATCCCTTCTTCAGGACCTTCGTGGGCAGCGGCATGTTGCCGACCTCGGCCATGCCCGGATAGCCCTTCGGCCCGCAGTTCTTCAGCACCATCACGCAGGTCTCGTCGATATCCAGCGCCGGATCGTCGACCCGGGCGTGGAAATCCTCGATGCTCTCGAAGACCACCGCCCGGCCGCGATGCTGCATCAAGGCCGGCGTGGCGGCAGACGGCTTGATCACCGCGCCGTTCGGCGCCAGGTTGCCGCGCAGAATGGCCATGCCGCCCTGGGCGGTCAGCGGCTTGTCGAGCGGGCGGATGACCTCAGCGTTGTAGTTCGGGGCATTCGCCGCGATCTGGCCGATGGTCTCGCCGGTGACGGTCAGCGCATCGGCGTGCAGCTTCCCCGCTTCGACCAGCGCCCGCATCACGGCCTTCAGCCCGCCGGCATAGTAGAAGTCCTCCATCAGGAACCGGCCCGAGGGCATCAGGTCGACGATGGTCGGGATATCGCGGCCGAGCCGATCCCAGTCGTCGAGGGTCAGGTCGACGCCGAGCCGACCGGCGATTGCAATCAGGTGGATGACGGCATTGGTCGATCCGCCGATCGCGCCGTTCACCCGGATGGCGTTCTCGAACGCCTTGCGGGTCAGGATCTGCGACATGCGGGTGTCGCTCTTGACCAGTTCCACGATGCGCTTGCCGGCCATGTGCGCCAGCACGCGCCGGCGGGAATCGACCGCGGGTATCGCGGCATTGTCGGTGAGGCCGATGCCGAGTGCTTCGACCATGCTGGCCATGGTCGATGCGGTCCCCATGGTCATGCAGCTGCCAGCGGAGCGGCTCTGCCCCTGCTCGGCCGCCATGACATCGGCCAGCGAAATCTTGCCGGCCTTGATCTCGTCGAAGACCTTCCAGACATGGGTGCCGGAGCCGATCTTCTGGCCGCGATAGTCCCCGTTCAGCATGGGGCCGCCGGAAACCGCGATTGTCGGCAGGTCGCAGCTCGCCGCCCCCATCAGCAGCGCCGGTGTCGTCTTGTCGCAACCCACCAGCAGGATGACGCCATCCATCGGATTGGCGCGGATCGATTCCTCAACATCCATGCTGGCAAGATTGCGGAACAGCATCGCCGTCGGCCGCAGGTTGGATTCGCCGAGGCTCATGACCGGAAACTCGAGCGGAAATCCGCCGGCTTCATAGACCCCGCGCTTGACGTGTTCCGCGATGATCCGCAGATGCGCATTGCAGGGCGTCAACTCGGACCAGGTGTTGCAGATGCCGATGACGGGACGACCATCGAACAGGTGGCTGGGCAGCCCCTGATTCTTCATCCAGCTCCGATGCATGAAGGCATTCTTGCCCTCGCCGCCGAACCACTCGCTGGAGCGCAGCTTTTTCGGCCGATCGGCCATGATTTTCCCTCATTTTTGTTTGGCATCGCCAAACTGGGTTTTGCTATGCTATGTTATCGATCAAATAGGATATGAGTCAATCTAGCTCCCCGAGGAACACATGGACGGCCCACTGACCGAAGACGTTTCCGTTGCAGTCGATCAAAGATACCGCGTATTGAGCCTCGGCCGCGCGCTCGACCTGGTCGAAATCGTCGCCCGCCAGGGCAAGAATGGCGGCAGACTGACCGATCTTGCGCATGAACTGGGCCTCTCCAAGGCCTCGACCTTCGCCATTCTGCAGACCCTGCTGTCGCGCGGCTACGTTGCCGATTTCGGCAAGGGTTCCACCCGTCGCTATCGCCTGGGCATGGCGCTGGCGCGGCTGGGCGATCTTGCGATCTCCAACATCGCCCTGGCGGATGTGGCAATTCCCATCCTGCATGACCTCACCGACGAACTCAGCATGACGTCGCGCCTCGCCATTCTCGATGACGGCTATGCCGTGGTGATCGGCCGCGTCGACGCGCCAGGCGCGATCCGCTTCGACGCCGCACTCGGCCGCAGGGAGCTGCCGCATTGCTCTGCGGTCGGCAAGGCCCTGCTGTCGGCATTGCCGAAGGCCGAGGCGGCGGCCATCCTGCAGAAGCTTGACCTGCCGCGCCGCACGCCGCACACGATCACCGACCCCACGGCGTTGATGGCGGAACTTCAACGCTCTGCTGAGCGTGGCTACGCCTTGGACGATGAGGAGGACAACGAAGGTGTCGCCTGCATCGGCGCCTGCGTCTACGACCGATCCGGCAAGGCGATCGGCGCGATCAGCGTCACCGGGCTGAAGCCGCGCGACTGGGACACCCGCCAGAAGACCCTGGCCGGCGCCGTGATGCGGGTCGCTGCATCCATTTCCCAGCAGCTGGGCAGTCCGGATCAGGGGCGCGGTGCAGGCGGTTCCGTGCCGGCATAGATGAAGAGGCCTGCCTCCTAGTCGTCGGCAGGCCGCGAGCGGCGCAGCTGCTTCACTCCGGAGCGGCGCACCTTCTTTTCCAGGCGGCGCTGCTTGGAGCCGAAGGTGGGTTTGGTTGCCCGGCGTTTCACCGGCGGAATGGCCGCCTCGCGAATCAATTCAATCAATCGCGCCAAAGCATCCTGTCGGTTGCGTTCCTGCGTGCGATGGCGCTGGGCGATGATCTGAAGAATCCCGTCCTGGCTCACCCGACGTCCGGCAAGACGGATCAACCGCGCCCGAACGTCGTCGGGCAGGCTTCGCGACTGGCGCACGTCGAACCGCAGTTGCACCGCCGTCGACAGCTTGTTCACGTTCTGCCCGCCCGGCCCCGAGGCCCGGACGAAACTCTCCTCGATCTCGCTTTCGTCCAGCGCGATGCGTTCATTGATCCGGATCACGGTTGCGATGCCTTGTCGGCCGCCGCCTTGGGATGCCGCCCCTGACGGATATCCTGGATGGCATTTTCCAGAGCCTGCAGAAACCGCGAGCGGTCCTGCCGGGTGAAGTTCGGCACATAGCCCTTCACCTCGCCGGTATCGCGCAAATGCGACATCAGCTCGCGCATGGCCAGAGCCATGCCGATGCTCTCCTCGGTGAACGGCTTGCCGGTCGGACCCAGGGCCTGGGCGCCCTTCTTCAGGCAGCGCGCGGCCAGCGGGATATCGGCCGTCACCGATATGTCGCCCTCGCCGATCCGCTCGGCGATCCAGTCGTCGGCCGCATCGAAACCGGCGGCGACCACCACCTGGCGCACCAGCGGATTGTCGGCCCGCCGCAGCCAGCGATTGCTCACCAGATGCACGATCATGCCGTGGCGTTCCGCCACGCGGAGCACCTCGTCCTTCACCGGACAGGCATCGCCATCGACGTAAATCTCCAGCACGTTCCGACCCTTAACCCCCGACTACACCCCCCTACCTACATACAAGCCGGCGCCGGTTTCGTCACCCCGGCCGGCGCCCCGCGAAATTGAGGGTGCAAATCCCGCAGGTGAGCGTGTAGGGTGCGCCAAAATCGGAGGTATCATGGCATTCAAGGTGAACTACCAGCAGCAGCGCAACGATCGCGATCGGGCCAAGCAGGCAAAGAAAGAAGAAAAGCTCCGTCTGCGCCAGGAAGAGGCGGCGCTACGCAAGGGCGAACCGACGACCGATGCGGTAGCCGGCGAAGACCAGAAGAGCTGACCCGGCAATCAAGCGATTTGGAGGGGCAATGGCCCGCAAGAAGCCTGCGGACAGCGGTTTTGTGCTGTTCGACGTGATTTACGAGGACGGCTCCCGGACCTCGAACCGGAAGGTCCCGAGCCAGGAAGTGGGTGGCCTGGACGGCGATTCGCCGGCCAAGGCGATCGTCGAGGCCCAGGATCGGGAGATCGGCGAACGGTCCGGCCGACCGCGCGGTCGCATCAAATCGATCTCGCGCTCGCCGGCCTGATCGGACCGACGCAGCTGCGCCGTCTGCCGGGCGGCTAGATATAAGTCATTGATTTTACATATGTTATCTGCGCAGAGGTGGTCTGCGGAAATTGCATTATAAGCATATCATAAGCATGCTTATTATAAGCATCGCAAAATGAGGCTGCGATGCGGAAGAAAACCGAACTCACCATCGGCTACCTGATCCATGAATGTGCACGGCTCTATCGACGCGACTTCGAGAAGCGCGCGAAGGCGATCGGGCTGACGCGTGCGCAATGGACCGTTTTGGCACACCTTGCCCGCAACGAAGGTGCCAACCAGATCTCTGTCGCCGACACCCTTGAAATCCAGCCGATCACCCTCGCCCGCACCATCGACCGCATGGCGGAGGCGGACTGGATCGAACGACGGGCGGATCCGCTGGATCGCCGCGCGCGCCTGCTGTTTCTCACCGAGAAGGCCTGGTCGGTCCTCGATCAGATGCATGCGCTCGGCAAGGAGACCCGCGACGTCGCCCTGCAGGGCCTCGGCCCTGACGACCAGGACCGGTTGACCGCTCTGCTCATCCGAATGCGCGCCAATCTCCAGACGGGCGACGCATCTGCCCAAGACCAAGATCCATCACTGAAAGCCCATCATGCCTGAGTCCGGTACCAGCCTCGACACCACCACGCCGCCCGCCGCCGCACCGCGCGGCATTGCGCTTGCGCCGCGCCGCCGCCGACGCCTGCTGCGCCCGCTCCTGCTGATTCTCGGACCGGTCGCCGTCATCCTCGGCGCCGCCTACGTCTATGAAACCGGCGGACGCAGCGTCGATACCGACAACGCCTATGTGAAGGCATCGAAGACCTCGATCAGCGCCGACATCTCCGGCCGGGTCACTTCCGTCATGGTGCATGAGAACGATGTGGTCACCGCCGGGCAGCCGCTCTTCACCATCGACGAGGAGCCGCTCCGGATCGCCCTCGCCAAGGCGCAGGCCACCATGCAGAACGTCGGCTTCGAGATCGATGCGCTCCGCGCCAGCTATCATCAGCGGCAGGAAGAACTGAAAATGGCGCAGTCGAACCAGGCCTATGCCGACCGCGAGTTCAAGCGGCGCAAGAGCCTGATCGAATCCAAGGTCATTTCCGCGACGGAATTCGACGACGCCCGCAACAAGCTGGATATCGCCAACCAGCAGATCGCCGCGATCCAGCAGGATTTGGACCGCATCCTCGCCCAGCTCGGCGGCTCGCCGGACATCCCCCTCGAGCAGCATCCCCAGTATCGCGAGGCGGTCGCCGAGGTCGACGCGGCAAAGCTCGATCTGAAACACGCGGTCATACCGGCACCGGCGGCCGGCATCGTCAGCCGCATCGACTCACTGCAGGTGGGCGACTACGTGACCGAGGGCCAGCCGGTCTTCAGCCTGGTTTCCACCGACCACCTTTGGGTGGAGGCAAATCTCAAGGAGACCGACCTGACCAATGTGAGGCCAGGCCAGCATGCCGACGTCACCATCAATTCCTATCCTGGCGAGACCTGGAGTGGAACCGTCGCGAGTATCGGCGCCGCCACCGGCTCCGAATTCAGCGTCCTGCCGCCGCAGAATGCCAGCGGCAACTGGGTCAAGGTCGTGCAGCGCCTGCCGGTCCGCGTGGTTCTCGACACCAACCAGAGCCAATCGCGGCTGCGTGCCGGGATGAGCGCCATCGTCGATATCGACACCGGCACGCGGCGCAGCTTCGCCGGCCTGTTCGGCGGCATCGTCGCCTGGGCGGATTCCGGCAAGTGACCTCCACCGCCAGCGCCGCCCGGCATCGCGGCGCCATCACCGTCTGCGTCATGCTGGCGACCATTATGCAGGCGCTGGACACCACCATCGCGAATGTGGCCCTGCCGCACATGCAGGGCAGCCTCGCCGCGACCCAGGACCAGATTTCCTGGGTCCTCACGTCCTACATCGTCGCTGCCGCGATCATGACGCCGCCGACCGGGTTCCTGGCGGCAAGGTTCGGACGCCGGCAGATCTTCTCCTGGGCGGTCGGCGGATTCACCTTGGCATCCATGCTTTGCGGCGTCGCCACGTCACTCGACCAGATCGTTTTCTTCCGCCTGCTGCAGGGTGTCTTCGGCGCCTCGCTCGTCCCCCTGTCCCAGGCCGTGCTGCTCGATACCTATCCCCGAGAGAAACACGGATCTGCGATGGCGCTATGGGGCGTCGGCGTCATGGTCGGGCCGATCCTGGGTCCGACGCTCGGCGGATACCTGACGGAATACTATAATTGGCGCTGGGTCTTCTTCATCAATCTGCCATTCGGCATACTGGCATTGCTCGGAATTCTGAGTTTCGTGCCGGAAACCGATCGCCAACACAAACTGCCCTTCGACAGCTTCGGTTTTGCCACGCTCAGCATTGCCATGGGCGCACTCCAGTTGATGCTGGATCGCGGCGAGTTGAAGGACTGGTTCGGGTCGCGCGAGGTCATCTTCGAGGCCACGCTCAGCAGTCTGTGCTTCTACCTGTTCCTGGTCCACACCCTGACCTATGCCCGCCCCTTCATCAATCCGCAGCTGTTCAAGGATCGGAATTTCGTCACCGGCCTGGCCTTCATCTTCCTGATCGGCATCATCCTGCTGGCCACCCTCGCTTTGCTGCCGCCCTACCTGCAGAACCTGATGGGCTACCCGGTCATCGATACCGGCTTCGTCCTCGCGCCACGCGGGATCGGCACGATGATCGCGATGATGATCGTCGGCCGCCTGATCGGGCGTTTCGATTCCCGGCTTCTGGTCTTCGTCGGACTTTGCCTCACGGCACTCTCGCTCTGGGAGATGACCGGATTTACCCCGGACATTTCGAGCTGGGACATCATGCGGACCGGCTTCATCCAGGGCGTCGGCCTCGGCTTCATTTTCGTGCCCCTGAGCACCATCACCTTCTCAACCCTGGCGCCGCATTTCCGCACCGAAGCGGCCGGCCTGTTCAGCCTGATGCGCAATGTCGGCAGCAGCATCGGCATCTCGGTCGTCATCTATCTGCTGTCGCGGAATACCCAGATCAACCATGCCTCGATTGTCGAGCAGGTCAATCCCTTCAATCCGATGATGCAGAATCCCTGGCTGCCGCAGACCTGGACGCTGCAGGCCGCGCCGGGTCTGGCGGCACTGAATGCCGAGGTCAATCGCCAGGCATCGGCCATCGCCTATGTCGACGATTTCGTTCTCATGATGTGGATCATCGTCCTCGCCGCACCGCTGCTCCTGTTGCTGCGGCAGCCGCGCCGGGCCGCGCCACCGGTCGATCCGGCCATGGCCCTGGAATAGGCGATCAGGCGTCCTTGTAGGCCTTGGCCTCGCGAAAGAGCCAATCCCGGAAGGCAGCGCATTTCCCGCTCTGCCGGCGCTCGGCGGGATAGACGAGGTAATAGGCGAACTCCACCGGCTGATCGATATCCGCCAGCTTGACGATACGGCCGGCAGCCAGATCCGCCGCCGCCAGGGTCGCCTTCGCCAGGGCAATGCCACGCCCCGCCACGGCAGCCTCCAGGACCAGGCTCGACTGGTTGAAGCGCGGCCCGCGACGCCAGTCGACGCTGCTCAGCCGTGCCGCCTTCAGCCACATCCGCCAGTCGGGGCAGGTCTTGTCGAGATCCGGGCTGTCGTCATGCAGCAAGGGCTGGCCGCGGAGCAGTTCCAGCGGCAGCCCGGACAGTTCCGGGGAGAGGAGCTGCGGGCTGCAGACGGGAAAGACCCGTTCGGCCAGCAGCCGTTCCGAGGTCAAACCGGGATAGGCGCCACTGCCGTAGCGGATCGCGAGGTCGGCCTCGTCGACGGCGAAATCGACCAGCTGGTCTGTGGCCAAGATTCGCACGTCGATCTCCGGATGGGCCGCGCTGAACGCATCCAGCCGCGGCGTCAGCCATTTCGCGGCAAAGGATGGCGCGACCGAGACGGTCAGCACACCCTCTTCCGCCTGCGGACCGATCAAGGACAGCGCCATGCGCAGCTGGTCGAAGCCTTCCAGGATGCCCGGCAGGATCGCGCGGCCCTCTGCCGTGAGCTGCAGGCCACGCCCGGTGCGCAGGAAGACCGGTAGACCCAAATGGTCCTCCAATTGCCGGATCTGCAGGCTGACGGCCGAAGGCGTCACATGCAGGTCGGCCGCAGCGGCAGCCAGACTGAGACGTTCCGCTGCCGCCGCAAAGGCCCGCAGGGAATTCAACGGGGGCAAACGTCGGGGTCTGTTCTGCATGAGAACCTCTCAAGGCGGCGATCAGATTTGCTGGTTTGTCTATCAAGTTAGTGGGGTAATAATATTCTTGTCAATATCGCGGTTACGCCGGATCGCGAGCACCGCGGAAACTTGCCGGGCCCAGTGTGCCAAACTGGACCATGCCGATCATGAAAGCTGCTTTCCCGATCACGGAAGGGCTACGCCGTGACTGCGGCGGCGTCGGGGATGTTTCCTCCCCTCCCAGGCGCCGGCACATTTTTATGAATAATATTTCAATATCAATAATATAGACTATTTCGCTTATCTATTTCCTGATTACGTGCCGTGACTGATCCGGCCCATATCTGGCGGTGTGCTTTGCATCTGACTGGGCCCGATGATGCCCAAGCTCTGAAGGTGGTCGGCGAGCCGTTCGCAAGCCACCCTGAGATCCGGCACGGCCACGATCTCCCAGAATCTGCCACGCGTGATCGGTCCGATCGCAAATATCTCCTCTGCAGCGACGCCGCTCTTATCGATGACCGCACCGTCCTCGGTGACGTCGATGCCCAGGCCGAATGCCGAGGCGCGAATCTGGCCACGCGACAGAAGATCACGGATCAGCGGCTGTTCCAGGGCTTCGAAATTGGAATTGAGCCCGGAGCAGTCGATGATGCGCGCCACCTTCAGGTCGACACGCTGTCCGCCGCCACGCGGCCGGAGTTCCGCCACGGAAATGCCGTCCAGCTGCCGCAGTTCACCGAGCTGGGCACGGCGAATCTCCAGCTGTCCGCGGGCGATGGCCTGGTGAATCTGGTCCCAGACCTGGGGCGCCATGCGGTGGCGATGGGCATCCCACCACGGCCGCAAGTGGCGCAGGAACCGTGCCCGCTCCGCATGGGGCAAGTCCTGCCAGATTTTCTGCGTGATCGGCCGCAGTCCGTCGATTGCCGCCCGCCAGTCGCCCCCGCCGGCTTCCGCCTGCCGCGCCAGGCGCCGGACTTCCTGGGCGATTAGCGCCAGCGACGTCGGGTGGGATACCTGCGCCACCTTGATCGCGGCGTAGCCGGACTTGTGGACACGCGGCAGCAGCCCGCGACGCGAGATGGCGGTAATCCGGCCGCGGTGGCCCTGGCGCAGAAGGGAGATGACGATATCGACCATGGTGAGGCCCGTCCCGATCAACAGGACCTCAGCCTCTGGATCGAGGCCCGCCACCGCCCGGGGATCCCAGGGATCGCGATAGATGTCTCCCGCCGAGCGGCCGGGCGGGAAATTGCCGAGCGCGAGAACCACCCCATCCACCGGAAACCGTCGGCCGACGGCAAGCTCGATCGACAGCTTTCCGGCCTCGCGGAGGACGCGCACGGCCTCGTCGGTGGCGATATACAGGTTCTTGTCGCATCCCTCCCGCCACAGCCGGTCGCCCATGACGCTCTGGATATAGGCACCATACAGGCTGCGCGACACGAAGCTCGCCGGGCCGATATCGGAACCGATCGCGGCGCGGGATGCGTCAGGTAGATTGCGCAACCAGTCGACGAAATGATCGGGCTGGCTTGAGAACGCACTCATGTTCCCGGCGCGAACATTCAGGAGATGATCCGGGTTGCCCGCCGAATAGGCGATCCCCCGGCCCAGCTGCGGGTTCTTTTCGATCAGCAGGACCCGATCGTCCGGCGCGGAGCGCCGCAACAGATGGGTCGCGAGCAGCGAGCCGCTGAATCCCGCACCGACAATTGCGACCGTAGACATCCCGCACCCCACGCCAACAAGGCTGCGGGCGTGACCGGGCCTCAGCCTGGCACGCCCGCACCGCAATCAAAGCAAGAGATCGAGATCAGTTCGAAGGTTTGTAGATCTGGTCGAAGATCCCGCCATCGGCAAAATGTTCGGCCTGAGCCTTCTTCCATCCGCCGAATACCTCGTCGATCGTGAACAGCGGAATCTTGGGAAAGGCATCGGCATACTTCGCGGCTATCGTCGGATCGATCGGGCGATAGTAGTTCTTCGCCGCTATTTCCTGTCCCTCCGGGGAATAGAGATACTGGAGGTAGGCCTCTGCCACTTTGCGCGTGCCGTGCTTGTCGACGATCTTGTCCACCACCGCTACCGGAGGTTCAGCGAGGATGCTGATGCTCGGGACGACGATCTCGACCTGATCGGGTCCAAGTTCCTTGATCGCAAGGAAGGCCTCGTTCTCCCAGGCGATTAGCACATCGCCGATGCCGCGCTGCACGAAAGTGGTGGTCGAGCCGCGCGCACCGGTATCGAGGACCGGCACGTTGTGATAGAGTTTTGCGACGAATTCCTGGGCCCGGGCGGCATCGCCGTTGGCCTGCTTCAGCTCATAGCCCCACGCCGCCAGATAGTTCCAGCGCGCACCGCCCGAGGTCTTGGGATTCGGAGTGATGACCTGGACACCCTCTTTCACCAGATCCCCCCAATCCTTGATGCCCTTGGGATTGCCCTTGCGGACCAGGAAGACGATCGTCGACGTATAGGGCGAACTATGGTTCGGCAGGCGGGACTGCCAGCCAGCGTCGAGCAGCCCTGCCTTGGCAGCGATCTGATCGATGTCATAGGCCAAGGCAAGGGTCACGACATCGGCCTCGAGCCCGTCGATGACCGCGCGCGCCTGCTTGCCCGAACCGCCATGGGAGGCCTCGATGGTCAGGTCTTCCCCGGTCTCCTGCTTCCAATGGGCAGCGAAGGCATCATTATAGGCCTTGTAGAGTTCGCGCGTCGGGTCGTAGGACACGTTCAGCAATGTCGTTTCGGCGCTGGCCATTCCGGCGGTGCCGACGCCCAGAACACCCAAGACAAGGGCCGTCATCAATGAATAATTATGTATTTTCATTAGTTTAACCTCCAAGCTCTTGGTTGCCGTCCTGGCCTAGGGAAATGTTTTCGCCTCCCCAGCCGTTCCAGTCAGGTCGGAGGTATAATCTCTACTGAATCAGTAGACAAATTAAACTTCACGGATCGCGGATCGAGTTTTTCTTATGTCTGCCGCGCCGAGGATCAGGCCCCGGACAGGCCACGCCCCTCGATTGCGGCCAGAACTGCGTCAATCCTGGCCTTGGCCGCCTCACAATCCCTCTTGGTGCCGGCCAGGAACAATCGTCCGGTGGCACCGATCATCTGGACGTCGACCAGGGTAATGCCGGGCGCCGCCTTTTCGGCCTCGTTGGCCGCGACCGTGGCGAACAGCGCCGGCTCGAGTTCATAGATCAGCAGCGACATCCCCGGTAGCAGCATGGAGGCTTCGCGGGTCCGATTGAGGATGATCGCGTGCTGGTCGGCGACATCCTCGATGATGTCGGCAAAGAGCGTCCGCGGCCGGAACTGGTCTTCGGCCGAACGGCCAATTCCCTTCAGGATGATCTCGCCGGTCCGCTTGAGTTCGCCGAGATCCGGCGAGTGAAGTTCCAGCAGGCCATACTGGCGCTCGACATAGAGCAGACCCGGCTCCATCTCCGGGGCATGTTTCAAGGCAAGATCGCAGATCCGGTGGATCACCAGGGCCGGCGCCACCTCGATGATAAGGCTGTGCTCGCCTTCCATAGGCGGATAGCCGCGTGCGCGCATCGGCGTCGACATGTAGGCCGCGAACTGCCGTTCCAGGGCCTCGATCAGCAGATAGACGCGCAGTTCGGTCACGAACGGTCCTTCATGTCATATTTTCGGCACCGGCAACCCGGGCCGGCACGCCACGGCGCGCCGGCTTGCTCCGGGTCAACAGGCCCTACTTTCCGGTCGCGATCGAGAAATGCTTGTTGAGATCGGGGTGCGGACGCGGAATGACGTGGACGGAAACCAGCGTCCCGACGCTCGTTGCCGCCTCGGCACCGGCCTCGGTCGCCGCCTTCACCGCGCCGACATCGCCATTGATGATGACCGCGACCAGGCCGTCACCCACCTGCTCGCGTCCAACGACGGTCACGTTGGCCGCCTTCACCATCGCGTCGGCGGCCGCCAGTGCAGCGACGAAGCCCTTGGTTTCGATCATTCCGATTGCGTTCGACATGGTATTTCTCCGTTATGCTGGTTAATCGGTTGCAAAGGTCGATTTACTTGGGTTTTCCGCCATTGGCCTGCTGATCGAGCGAGCCGATGATCAGCGCGTCGATCGGGATCTTGCCGCCGCCCAGCCAGGATGCGGCCGTCGAGCCGGTGACGATCATCACCTCTTCGCCGTCGCCGCAGCCAAGGACGTCGAAGGCCATGATGCGTCCGCCGCCCGAGGTCTCGACCTCGAGGAAGGCACCGGACGGGATATGCTCGAGGCGCTTGGTGGCCCAATATCGGCCGACGACATGACCGCGTATCATTTCTTTATCCTCTCGATCGTGAGGTTGAGACTGCGTACCCGATCTTTGGCGAGCGGGGTCAGCGAGACGCCCGGGGCCAATTGAAGCCTGGTAACGCCCTTCGGCAAACGGTTGAGCGTGGTTTCGGTGACCACGCCGTCATCGATCCGCAGTGTCGAGCCGGTTGCCTGGCCAGGCCCGGAAGGCGGTTTTCCCGAGGCACCCTGGTCGAGGCGGAATCCATAGGTCCCGGCCGCGATCGACTGCCGCAGCCCGGCGTCGGCAGCCAGCGCGAGCACCTTCTTGGCGAAGGCGTTGAGATCGGCGTCATTGCCGATCCGCACCTCGCGGTCGCTCGGCGGCGTGCCATGCTTCGGCCCGCCGCCGGCCTTGACGGCGGCCACCTCCGTCGCAATCACGTCGCGGATCAGGGCCCGCAGGGTTGCTTGATCGATCATCTAGGCATCTACCTCGCCAAACTCATGCTGCCTGGGCCGAAAGCGCGCGTTCGGCTGCCGCCGCGCCCATACGTACGTTCGAACTCCTCGCCGGACAGATAGAGCCGCCCGGTCGCCCCGATCATGCGGTAGTCGACGATCTTGATCTCCGCGGTCTTCTCCGCCTCGTTGGCCGCCAGGATCGCGTAGGAGGCCGGCTGCATCTCCAGGACGAACAGCGATTCCCCGGGCAGGATCATCGAGCCGATCTTGTTGCGATTGATCAGGAAGGCGTGAACCGGGTCGACGCGCGTCACGATCTTGGAGGCCAGCACCTGCGGCCGCATCGCCTGGCCTTCATCGGCGCCGAGTTCGTCCAGCACCGCCTGCGCCGCCGCCTTGACCGAGGCGGTCGAGCGCGCATGGAATTCGAGATACCCGAACTGGCGCTCGACGACCAGGATGCCGCCGCCGACATCGGCATATTTCAGTGCGACATTGGTCAGGTGCTCGATGTCCAGTCCGGGCGCCACCTCGATGATCTGGGCCGCCATGTTCAGGCGCGGCAGCCGCCCCCGCATCCAGGTCGCCATGTAGCACAGCGTCTGCGGCTGCAGCTGATCGAGAAAAATGAAGGAACGCAGTTCGGCCATCCGCTCAACCCTTCAAGGCGCTGCGCAGCTCTTCGAGCACCATGCGGCGGATCTCCTCGCGCAGCTGCGCGATCTCGTCGGTATCGCCCGACGCCGCCGGCGCGCCCTCCTGCAGCTTGCCCAGCGACATCGGCGCCTCGCGGCCGACGGCGATGGTGCCCGGCCGCGCCCAGGTCTCCAGGCCGTCGAAATCGCCGAACGGCTCGCTGGCCTCGTCGCTATAGGCGATGCGGGTCCAGTTCACCAGATGCCGGGGCTCGATGTTCTCGCCGATGGAGGAGCCGCCGAAGAAGCCGGTGCCGATGGTGAAGGTCGGCGCCAGATGCGTGGCGAAACCCGCGGCGCCCTGGCTGCACGGCGCGTTCACCACCACCCGCAGCGCCTTCACCGCCTGGCCATAGGCCAGGATGGTGGCAGGGGTCCTGCTGTGAATCGCGGCGGAATGGCCGGCACCGGACATCCGGATCAGGGCGCGGGCCGTGGTGATGCCGGCTTCGACATGCGGCACCCGCACGAAGCCCAGGACCGGGCAGAGTTTCTCGCGGGACAGGCGCTCGTCGACGCCGACCCGGTCGATCTCGGCGACGACGATCCGACTGGCGGACGGGATCCGCAGCCCGACCCGCTGCGCGATGTCGACCGCGGACTTGCCGAGCGCCTCGATGTTGAAGCTGCCGGCGCCGAAGAGGTAGTCGCGCAGCAGCACGACCTCCGCCGGCTTCGCCACGTAGGCCCCGGCACGGGCCAGTGCCGCCAGCAGCTTGTCGGCGATCGCCTGTTCGGCGACGACGACGCTCTCGTTGGTGCAGAGCACCGAATTGTCGAAGGACTTCGAATGCACGATGCGCTTCGCCGCGGCGTCGAGATCGGCGCTGGCATCGACCAGCACCGGCGCGTTGCCGGGCCCGACCCCGATCGCCGGATTGCCCGAGCTGTAGGCCGCGCGCACCATCGGCGCGCCGCCGGTTGCCAGGATGACATTGACCTTCGGCGACTTCATGACGTGGTCGATCAGCGGCAGGTTGGGCTCCTCGATGACCTGGATGACGCCGACCGGCGCACCGGCGCGCTCCGCCGCCTCGGCCATCGTCCGCGCCGCCTCGACCGAGCATTTCTTCGCCATCGGATGCGGCGAGATGACGATGGCGTTGCGGGTCAGCAGCGCCAGCATCACCTTGTAGAACACCGTGCAGATCGGATTGGTCGAGGGCGTCAGGGCGAAGACCACGCCCGCCGGCCGCGGCAGCTCGACGATCTTGTCGGCGTCGCGGACCCGCTTCGAGCAGTAGTCATGGGTGCGGTAGATCTCGTACATGCCGCGCGAGGTGATCTCGTTCTTCACCTTCTTGTCCGCCGCGACGCCGAAGCCGGTCTCCCGCACCGCCGCCTCGGCCAGCGCTCCGGCCTTGGCATAGGCCGCTTCCGCCGCTGCCCGGGCGATCGCGTCGACCCGGGCGTGGTCGAACTGGGCGAAGGCGGCGGCGGCCCATTCCGCCGCCTGCAGGATCTGGTCGGCCGCGCCGGTCTGCCGCTCGGGGCCGGCCAGAAGTTCTTCGACGATCGCGTTCATGATGGCATTCCCCGTCAGGCCGCGCGCCGGCCGCGGCCCTTGCCCGAGCCCAGCCCCGACCCCAGGCATTCGGCCCGCGCCAGTCCGATCGAACGCTCGACCCGCTCCAGCAGTTCCTGGCACAGGTCGGCCGACATCAGGATGCCGGGCTTGAACTGCAGCACGCGCGGATCCAGGGTCGAGAAGATCGCCCAGACGCCGTTCTCGTAGAGGTGCTTCATCACCGGCTTGGCGCCTTCCGGGTAGTCGAATTCCAGCCCCATCACCACGCCGCACTGCCGGATGCCGACGAAGAAATCGGCATAGAGCTTCATGATCTCGGTGAGACCGTTGCGCATCATTTCGGAAATGTAGTTCACCGTCACGCGGATCTGCGGTCGCTGCAGGATCTCCAGGGTCTTCATCGCCACCAGGCAGCCGAGCTCGGCGCCGCCCATTGTCGACATATGCGCGAAGCCGTCTTCCTTCAGCCAGCCCGCGCATTCCGGGCGCGCCACCACGCAGGCGATCGGATACATCCCGCCGGAAATGCCCTTCCCCGTCACCATGATGTCGGGCTCGACGCCGTAGCGCTGGTAGCCCCACATCTCGCCGGTGCGCATCAGCCCGGTCTGGACCTCGTCGGCGATATAGAGCGCATCGTATTTCTCGCAGAGGCGCTTGACCTCGTTGAGGTATCCTTCCAGCGGCATCGGGAAACCGTAGGTCGCCGGGATCGTCTCCATGATCACCGCGGCGATGTCCTTGGCGCGCAGTGCGTCTTCCATGACGTTCAGGTCATTGAACCGCACGTGGATGAACTCGTCCGGCCGGTCCGACAGGAAGATCTTCGAGAAGCGGTCGGCTCCGGTCGCGACGGCGAGGCCGCTGTGGCCGTGATAGGCATTGATGATCGAGACGATCTTCCGCTTCTTGGTGGCATTGCGCGCCGTCTTGATGGCGAGATCGATCGCCTCGGCGCCGCCGGCGGTGTACATCGCGTACTGCATGCCGCCGCCGCAGACCTTGGCCAGCATCTCCGCCAGCGCGGTCCGCCCCAGGGCGGGGAAATGATGGTTGCCCATGTCGAAGCGCGTGGTGCCACGGTTGAGCACCTCGATCAGCTCCGGATGCCGGTGCCCGATGTTGTAGGTGCCGCCGTTCAGGTGCACGTCGATCAGCCGCCGCCCATCCATGTCGTAGAGCAGGTAGCCCTCGCGCCGGTCGATCACCAGGTCGACACCCTGGTCCTGCCAGAACTGGGTCTTGTTCGGGTTCCAGTAGGTCTTGGACTTCTCGATGAATTCCTGCTTCTCGGCGCTGGCCATCGGATCGGCTCCCTAGTCGCAGTGCAATGTCATGACGCTCACGGCTGGCGCATCAGCCGAAGCGCTTGAGATAGCGCTCCGCCAGATCGCAGGTCCCCAGGCTATAGCCCGGTCCTTCGGTCTTGGCGAGATCGGTTTCGGCATGCGACCCCATCCAGGCGAACAGAATGACCCGGCGCAGGAAGATGAAGGTCCAGAGCTCGGCCACGTCCGCGGCGCTCAGCTGGCGCACGCGACGGTAGCCTTCCATCCAGGCTTCCATCAGCTCGGGCACATCGGCGCGGTCCTCGAAGAAGCTGACCGCGGTCGCCGCGTCGTAGAGGAACCAGCCGATGCCGCAGTCGTCGAAATCGATGACCCGGGTATCGCCGTTATGAATCAGCAGGTTGGCAAGGCGGAAATCAGCATGGATGAGGCCATAGCGATCGGCGCCCTTGCCAAAGGCCGCCAGCCGCCGACCCATCAGATCGACGGCGCGCTGGATCAGCGCCTGGCGTTCCGGCGTCAGGTCCGGCCCGGCGGTCCAGGGGCCCCAGTTCGGCTTGACGCTGATGGCGTGCTCGAAATCCCAGCACAGGCGCTCGAAATAGGCCGGCCGCTTCCAGCCCTGGGAATGGATGTGGCATCGGGCGGTGACTTCGCCCAGCTGCTTGAACGGCGCGATCAGGTTGTCCTGGGGCGGCTCGATGCCGTCGATGAACTCGAACAGCACGCAGTTGCGCGGCCGCGGCAGCGACGGGTGGCTGACCGTCTGGATGTCCTCGCCGTCCCGCCCCGGGATTGCCTGGGGCGTCTTCACGCCGGCCTCGGCCTGCAATGCCCGCATCCAGGCGAGTTCGCTGCGGATGCCGTTGATCGTATGGTAGTCCTCGCGGTGCACACGCAGGATCACCGGCGGGCCGGCCTGGGGCGTCACCAGGTAGGTGGTGTTTTCGGAATGATTGATCATGCGCAGCGCAGCGCCGTCGAGGCCCCATCGGCCAAGCGCCAGCGCGGCGAGTTTTTCCACACTCTGCAGCAGATCGTCGTGTGTCAGCATGCCGCTCGTGCCGGCCTCCCAGTTCCTGCTCCGCAAGGACGGTCGCGATCCTCCGCCGCCTGCAACTCGTATCGGTTGTTATTGGACCGCGCCGCCGCCCCTAACGTCTTGACCCTAAAGCAAGAGATTCCATTGCACTTGACAGGAGAGTTGACGATTTTGACAGCGCCGGACGCGGCGTCCAACGGTTACCAGGGACTGCTTGAACCTGCAATGCGGCATGTGCCACAATTTGCCGACCGCGTTGCGGTCCAATTGGACAGGGGCAGATGGGTATCGCGGAAGCCGCAGCCTTGGGCAGTTACGATTGGACCCGCGCCAGCCCGGCGAACGGGCAGGATCCCGCGGTGCTGGCTTCGGCCGCCACGGGAATCGTGAAATTTATCGAACGCTTAGGCGGCGACGTTGATTCGATCTTCGGCAATGCCGGCATCGCTCCTGACCTTGCGGGCGAACCGACGCTGAAACTGAAGCTGACCGCCTATTGCGGCCTGTTCGAGGAAGCTTCGAGCCATACCCACAACGACAATTTCGGCCTTTGGTTCGGCAACCAGTTCAAGCCCCAGGATCTCGGCCTCTGGGGCTATGCGGCGATCTCCTGTCAGACCCTCGGCAGCGCGCTGGAGAATCTCGTCGGCCTGTTCCGCTACCAGCAGGATTCCTCGGCGATGCGCCTGGTCCATACCGCCGACGGGCTGGTCCGGCTGGAATATCAGATCCTGTCCCAGGAGATCGTCGGGCGGCGGCAGGACGCCGAGCTCTCGCTCGGCATGTTCCTGAATGTCATCCGCGATTGCTGCGGCCCACATTGGGGTCCCGAGGAGGTGCATTTCGAGCACCCGAAGCCGGAAATATGGAAGGAGCATCAGACCGCCTTCCAGGCGCCGGTCTATTTCAGCCAGCCTTTCAACGCCCTGGTCTTCAAGCCGACTCTGCTGGCGCGGCCGATGCCGAACCGGGATGCCCGCCTCCACACCATCATGCGGACCTGCATGGAGGCCCTGGGCTCGCGCAGCGCCGGCAGTGAAGGGCTGTTCGACCGGGTGCGCACGGCCATCCGCGTCAAGCTGCCCACCGGCTATCCGTCACTCGACCAGATCGCCGGCGAATTGCGGGTAGCGCCGAGCGCCATCCAGCGAGACCTTGCCGAGCACGGCCTGACCTACAAGGACGCGGTCGAGCACATGCGCAAGACCCTGGCCCAGATGTACCTGGAACAGCGCCAGCTGCCGCTCACCGAGATCGCCTTTCTGCTGGGCTATTCCGAGTTGAGCGCCTTCAGCCGGGCCTTCGCCCGCTGGACCGGGATCTCGCCCCGCGCCTACCGCCAGGCACGGTCCGGCCACTAATCACCAGCTCTTCAATCCCCAGCTTTTCAGTCGCCCGCCCTTCGCGGCCGATCAAGCCTGGGCCAGCGCCTCCAGGGATTCCGGCAGGATCTGGCCCCCGTCGACGATGATCGTCTGGCCGGTGATATAGGCCGCCTCCTTGGTCGCCAGGAACAGGGCGGCATGGCCGATATCCTCGACCGTCCCCAGGCGCTTCAGCGGCACCGACGCCGCCATCGAGCGCTGGTAGTCCTCGCCGAGATCGGCCAGTCCTTCGGTGATGATGTTGCCCGGCAGGACGGCGTTCACCGTAATGCCGTATTTGGCGAGCTCGATGCAGGCGGTGCGCATGAAGCCGAGCTGTCCGGCCTTGGTGGCACCGTAATGGGTCCAGCCCGGATAGCCGGTGACCGGCCCGGTGATCGACGAGGTGAGGACGATGCGCCCCTGTCCGCTCTTCTTCAGATAGGGGACGCAGGCCTTCACCGAGAGGAACGTGCCCTTCAGGTTCGTCGCCATCACGTCGTCCCATTGCTCGGGCGACATGTCCTCCAGCTTGGCCGGCGGGAAGACGCCGGCATTGGCACAGAGCACGTCGAGGCCGCCATGGCGCTCGACCGCCGCCTTGGCTGCGGCCTCCAGCTGCGGCAGCTTCGTCACGTCGGCGGAAAAGGCCGAGGCGGTGCCTCCGTCCTTGCTGAGCTCCCGGGCCGCGGCTTCGGCGGCCTTCAGGTCGCGGGCAACGACCAGGACCCTGGCGCCGTGATTGACGAAGACCCGTGCGATGCCCTTGCCGATGCCCTTGCTGGCGCCGGTGACGATGACCGATTTGTCCTTGATGGATGACCCCAGCATCACGTTCCTCCCCTTGGCGCACCTATCTCGCCGGCATAGTGCCGTCAGCGATTCCCCGCGTCTACTTTCCTTCCGTCCTGCCGCGACGCCACCACAGGATCAGCGCATAGCCGCCGAGCAGGAGCACCGCCGCCCCGACGGTATTGACGGTGCCCAGCACCGGAACCCCCGGCGTGTAGCCGGCGACCATCTTCGCATAGAGATATTCCGGGATCGTGGTATCCGCCCCGGTCGTATAGAGCGACAGCGGGAAGTTGCCCCAGGACAGCAGGAAGGCGAACAGCGACCCGGAGAATATGCCGGGAAACAGCACCGGCAGGGTCACTTCCTTGAAGACCTGCCAGCGGCTGGCACCGAGATCGAAGGCGGCCTCCTCGAGCGCCGGGTCGAAGCTGTAGACCTGGATCGAGATCACCAGCGTCACCACCGGAATGATCCAGACGAGATGCGCCAGCACCGCGGTCTTCCACGACAGGTCGAGGCCCAGGGCGTTGAACCACAGCAGAAGGGCGAGGCCGAGCACGGATTGCGGAAAGAAGATCGGCAGCAGGACCATCTTCTGAAACGCCGACCGGCCCTTCCAGTCATAGCGCGCGAAGGCGAGTGCGCCGAACAGGCCGATCGTCACCGCGATCGCGGTAACCGCCAGGGCGATCGAGATCGAGGTATGGAAGAGCGCATGGACCTCCAGCGAGTTGAAGGTCTTTTGCCACCACTCGACGCCCCATTTGGTGATCGGGAAGATGAAATAGCGGCTGGCGGTCAGCGAGGCCAGCAGCAGGCACATCGCCGGCAGATACATGAAGACGACCAGCGTCAGGGTCCAGGCCCAGATCAACGAGGTTCGCCAGCGCTGTTGCGACTGCATGGCCTAGCGCTTTCCCAGGATGGCATCGAGGTCGAAGCGGCGCAGCACCATGAGCACCAGCACGCCGATCACGATCATCAGCAGCACCGACAGCGCGGCGCCCAGCGGCCAGTTCTGCGCATAGGTGAAGGCGATCTCGATATCATGGGTGATCGGAATGACCTGCTGGCCGCCCAGGACCTTCGATTCGGTGATCGCCCCGACCGCCAGCACGAAGGACAGCAGCACGCCGATCATGATTCCCGGCATCGACAGCGGCAGGTCGACCTCGCGGAACACCTGCCAGCGGGACGCGCCGAGATCATAGGCCGCCTCGCGGGTCTCGTTCGGCACCATGCTGATGCCGAGGGTCATTGGGAACAGCATGAAGGGCAGATACACGTAAACCATGCCGAAGACGATGATCCCGCGGGTGAACAGCCAGCTGTCGACCTCGATGCCGAGGATCGACTTCAGCGTTCCCAGCATCACGCCGCCCTTGATGAAGAACAGTACCCAGCCGTAGAGCCGGACGTTCTCGGATACGAAGAGCGGAATGGTGAACAGCAGCGTCAGGAGCGACGACCACTTGCCGAAGACCCGCGACAGTCCCAGCGCCACCGGATAGCAGAACAGCACCAGGATGCAGATGGTGATCGCCGCCAGGGCGAGCGACCAGAGGAACGAGATGTAGCTGGTGCTGGTGAAGATATCGACATAGTTACCCAGCGTCGGCGTATGCCAGATCCCGAAGGTGCGCGCCGGCATGACGCTGAATCCGATCACCGCAAGCAGCGGCGCGGCAAATCCCAGCAGCAGCACCAGGATCAGCGGTGCCGCATAGCGCGGACCGGGCGAAACCCGTCGCAGGATCCCGTTCAGCGCCGTCATCAGTCGCTCACCAGGATGCTGTCGCGGGCATCCCATCCGATCAGGACCTCGTCGTCGAGCTTGCCGCCATAGGCCTGTTGCCGCAGCTTCTCGACGATGAACACGTTCTCGCCGACGCGGACCTGGTACTGGATGCGGGATCCAAGCGCGTACTCGTTGTACAGCCGCCCGACCAGGCGGTTCTCTGCACCTTCCGGCCGATCCAGGAAGCGAAGGAATTCCGGCCGCACCACCAGATGCCCGCTGGTGAAGCCGGCCAGATCGCGCGGCGCCGTGAACTCCGCCCCGAACGCCTCGGCGTGCAGCTTTCCGACCTCGGTGCGGCGCACGGCAATCACGTTGACGTCGCCGATGAATTCCGAGACAAACCGGTTCTTCGGGGCAGTGTAGATCTCGTTCGGCGAGCCGACCTGGACGAGATTTCCCGCCTGCATCACGCCGATCCGGTCGCTCATCACCATCGCCTCCTCCAGGCTGTGGGTGATGTAGACGAAGGTCTTGCCGGTCTCGCGATGGATGTCCTTGAGTTCCTTCTCCAGCGTCTTGCGGAGCTTGTAGTCGATGGCCGAGAGCGGCTCGTCGAAGAACAGGATCTCCGGGTCGTAGGCCAGGGCCCGCGCCAGTGCGACGCGCTGGCGCTCGCCGCCGGAGCATTTGGTCACGCTCTTGCCGTAATAGGCTTCCGGCAGGCGCAGCTGCGCCATCAGCTGCAATGCCCGCGCCTTGCGCTGGGCCGGATCCACGTTTCGGATCTTCAGCGGGAACTCGATGTTCTGGCCCACCGTCCGATGCGGGAACAGGGCCAGGGACTGGAACACCATGCAGGTCGGACGGCGGTTCGCCGGAACGTCATTGATCCGCTCGCCGCGAAGCAGGATATCGCCGCTGGTCGGGGATTCCATGCCGGCCAGCATGCGCAGCATCGTCGTCTTGCCGCTGCCCGACGGCCCGACGATGGTGAAGAACTCGCCCTCGGCAATTTCCAGGTCGATGCGATTGACCGCGACGAAAGATCCGAAAACCTTTTCAACGGCATTCAGTTTCAGGATCGGTACACGATTGTTCATGTCTTCTTCAAATCGAAAGCTGCATCTGGACTATACCGGTCAATGCAACCCCGCCGCGGCCGATACGAACATCGACTGCGGCGGAGGCATCGGTAGGCTGACTTGCGTCGTCGATCAGCCGCCGGAAGCTTCGCGCTTCGCGGAGGTCATGATGTCCAGCAGCTTGTCATAGTCCGGCACGATGTCGTATTCGATCGACCGCGCCATTTCCTCTTCAAGGCTGTCCCACTGGATCGCGTCCAGCTCTTCCTTGGTGAAGAGGTTGAAGCATTCCGGATTCGCCATCTGCGCAACCGGATTGAAGGTGCCTTCGGCGAAGGCAACGGTATGTGCCACCTTCGGATCCTGGACGTATTTGAGGAACTCGACAGCGAGCGGCGACAGATCCGGGTTGTTGACGGTCGACGTCACCTCGATCCAGGAGATACCGCCCTTGCCGCCCGCCATCGGGCCCTTCAACGGCGTGACGCCGCGGATGTTCGTGGCCCCGTCGTGGCGGGCCGGCGAGGCGCTGTAGGTGCCGCCGGTCAGATGGAAGTCGATTTCGCCCGAAACCAGGGATTGGTTCATCGTCGCGATGTCGCCGACGACTTTCGCACCCTTGAACACCCGCTTCGCCGTTTCCGTGAACTTGGCGACCTCGGCATCGTCATGCTGCTTGAACGGATCGAAGCCGGCGATGCAGCAGATGCAGAACACGTTCCAGTCGTCGGATTCCAGGATGCCGTATTTCTTGTCGTTCTTCGGATCGTTCCAGAGATCCCAGCCCTGATCCTCGGCGGCGGCGCGGCTCACCTTGTCGGTGTTGACCACGAAGCTGTAGGGACCGAAGCGCTGGCACATGCCGAGAAGCTCCTGGCCGCTGTCGTCCATCGCCCATTTGTAGGGCGGCTTGTACATCGGCAGCATCTTCTCGAAATACGGCTCCATCATCGCCCGATCGAGCGGCTTGATGAGCTTTTCGGGGAACATGATCTTGCGCGCCCAGGGATTGTTCACGTTGATGAGATCCCAGATCTTCGTCTCACCGGCGCGCAGCCGGTTGATCATGGTCGGATCGTTGGTCAGCGATTCCGCCTTCACCTCGGCGGAATTTGCGGTGCGGAACGGATCCAGCACCTGGGCCGAGTTGTATCCTTCCCAGCAGAGGATGTTCAGTTCCTTGGATCGATCAGCCAAGGCGCGCCGGCTCAAGCCTGCACCCCCGGCCGCCACGGCAGCGGCAAGAGCGGCCGACTGCTGCATGAAGTTCCGACGCGATACGCTTCTCTCGGTCATGATTGCAACTCCCCATCGGTTGAAGCACGGTTCACGAAGGTGCCACCTTCAGTCCGGGCCAGTTATGCGCTTCCGGCTTTGGTTGTCGTATTCCAACATAACCGTCGGCCCTAACCAAGCAACTGCATTGGCAAAACCGGCGGGTCGCCACTGAATCGACCCTAGGTAGTCTGTCCGCCTCGATCTTGACATCTAGGGCGCCGATCTTGACAGCCCTGGTTTTGCACCGCAGCACCTTTCATGCCTGTGCCATCCAGCGGCCGACCAAGGCATCGCAAATGGCCCGGTAGCGCGGAAAATGCTCGCGGAACTGCCGGTCGAGATCGGTGAGGAGCCTGGGCTCGTCCCGGCAGAAGGTGCCGCCGAAGACCCGGATCCAGTCCCGGACGATGTCGATGGTCACTTCCGGGTGGAATTGGACGCCGTAGACCGCCCGCCCGACCCTGAACGCCTGGACGTCGCAGGCGCCGCCGGTCGCCAGGGTGACCGCCTGCGGGATGGCCCGCACCGCCTCGTAATGGTTCTGGAAGACGGTCAAAGGGGCGCCGAGCGCCGCCATGACCGGGTCTTCGCGGCCCGCCGGGGTCAGTTCGAGCTGGTAGAACCCGGATTCCAGCGGGCCCATCCGATAGACCTCGCCGCCATAGGCCTTGGCGATGATCTGCGCCCCCAGGCAGACCCCGAGGACCGGCCGTCCCAGGCCGTCGAAGGCGCGGATGAGATCCATCAGTTCCAGCACAAACGGATGCTCCGCGGTATCGTTGGCACTCATCGGCCCGCCCATGACGATCAGGCCGGCATAGGCGCCGGGAGATCCGGGCAGTCCCGGATAGTTGAACGGGGACGCGGTGGCGTGCCGGGCAACCGGCAGGATCGCATCGTAGCCGGCGCCGCTGGCGATGATCGCCTCCCCCACCAGCCCGGGTGGCGCCACCAGTTCCGGGACTACAATCAAAAACTTACGCATCTAGCTTCATAATTGACTTCAATTCGGCGGCGGTGACGACATGGCAATAGATCATGTTGATGATATCGAGTTCCTGCTCGTGCAGGGCGTCGCTGCCGGCGGCGCAGCAATCCTCCACCACCACCACGTTGTAGCTCTCGTCGGCCAGGCTCCGGACCGTAGAGGAGACGCATTGATCCGTGAAAATGCCGGTGCAAACCACGTTCTTGACGCCGAGATTGTGGAGAATGAGCCGGAGATTCGTGCCGGTCAGCGCGCTATCCGTGGTCTTCGTCACCACGATTTCGTCGCCCCGGGGCGCCAGCTCCGGAACCAGCTGGGACGGGAGCTCGGTCTTCGGCAGTAACAGGTTGTTCCAGCCGGGTTTCTTCTGACTCAAGGACCGGTCGCGGCCGTCCGTCGTGTGGCAGGCGATCCGGGCAAACAGGCATTCGATGCGGTTCCGGCGGCACAATGCCAGCAGGTCCGCCGTACGGGGAATGACCAAATTGCGCATCCGGTCGTGGAACGGCGTCCAGGCATCGTATCGCGCGCGCTCGGCCGGACCGAGCGTCGCCGGGTCCGGACGCTCGAGGTAGGTGTTCTGCACATCGATCACCAGCAGCGCCGTCTCCGCCGGTTTCAGGTCGAGATCCTCCGGCTCCGGCGCCCCGGCGTAATAGATTGATCTGTGACGGGTTTTCCAGCTCATGCAGGGTCGGTTCCGGATCTAGAAGCGGTAGGTAAACAAGCCGCGGCGCTCATAGACCTCGGCGGCCTCCTCGACGAAGGCGGCCATGCGCTCCGCCTTGTAGGTCTCCCGCAGGATCCCGGCCTGGGCGAGCAGGTCCGCCTTGGATTTCGCCCGGCCGGGGCGCAGCAGTTCATAGGTCTGCAGGATGAAATCCTGAGGAACATCAACGATATCGGCCGCGCGTTCAAAGTTCCTAGCCATCATCGGCCGGCCGGCCGCCGCGGCGATTTCGGCCTGCAGCAACAAAGCCGTGGGCGAAATCCGGATGTCCTCCAGGACCGCCTCGCCGGATTCGATCGCGGCGAGCGTGATGGCCTCCAGCGGCTTCTGCCGGCGCGTGCGGACCAGGTCCGGGCGCTTCTCCGCCAGGGGATAGTCAGCGGTGCTCAGCGGCCTGCGTTCGGTCATTGCGCGGCCCTCAGGAAGCTCACGTCGACATCCTCGGGCTTGGCCCCGTCGGCGGTCAGCGAGGTCTCGATGGCATAGATCAAGGCGACCTGGGCGTGGAAGCGGGCGCCCATCGCTTCGCCATGGGTCGGCACCACGACCGGATCGGGAATTTCGCCGAAGGCATAGGCCGCGGCATTCTCGCCGAAACGCCGGTAGTGCTGCAGCTTGGTGATCGGCGCATTAGAAAAAAGCTCAAGATTGTGGTGCGGCAGGCGCTCCGCCTGGTGGATGACCGCCGTGCCCTTGGCTTGTATGCCGATCCCGACCCCCGACCCTGCCAGGCGCGCGGCGCTGAGCCCGAGGAACGAGGTATCAGCCGTGTGCCGGAACCGGACGATCCGCGGCTGCCCGCCCTTCGAGCGGATTCCCTCCATGATCTCGGCCAGGACCGTGGACAGCGGGTGACCGGCGAGGGTCCGGAACAGCTTCAGGCCGAATGCCGGGCTGATGCCGATGACCACTTCCGTCTTGTCGGCGGATGGCTGCGCCGGACCGAGGCTGCGATAGCTGATCCGCTGGGTTTCCCCTTTGGCATGGCGGTTCTCCGCCCGAAGCACTTCGTCGCGGTCCAGCAGGTCGCGGATGTTAATCATTTCGGCCCGCCTTGCGGCGCTGAGCCGGTATCCGGTGCCCGGCCCGAGATAGCAGTTGGGGTCGTTGACCGCGCTCAGCACCCGGCCGTTGCGGACGATGGCGGAGGTCTGCAGGTAATCCCCGGAAATCCGCAGCTTGACGACATTCAGGAGATTCTGGGCCTCGTCCCGGTAGCCGCGCTTCGCCAGGGCGCGGATGACGTCGATGACATTGATGCCCCGGCCCTTGATCGCCTCGCTGATGAAGGAAACCTCGCGCGGCAGGTAGCTCTCGGTCTCGTCCGATCCGGAGGCAACGACGACGCTCGCCTTCATCTCGGCAGTGGGCGTGGACAGGCCAAGCTCCTCGAACACCGCGGAAATCGCCGCCACCGCCCGCTGCCGCACTTCCAGGACCTGGGTCTCGCCGGCCGGCGTCAGCCCGCCATCGGCCTCGAAATCCCGCTGCAGGACCAGGAAATCCTCCATCTCCTCGCCGTTGAACGACGAGGGATTGAAGGAATTGTCATAGGCCTTGATGGTGCCGAAGCCGGAGCAGATGAAGTCCGAACCGGCGATCAGGACCGGCAGAATTTTCGCCCCGACGCGGATCTCGGATTCGGAATGCCGGGCGTCGTTCCCCGAGGCGCATTCCAGGTCGAGCCAGACGGCGACCAGGTTCTCCGCCATCAGTTCGCGGACACCGCCCGGGACGGTGGCCGCCAGCGGCGCGCCGTCGATACCGCCGTTCTGGGTGCCCTGGGCACCCATGCCGCGCTGCAGGCAGAGGCAGCGGGCTTCGAGATACAGCAGCGACTTGCTCTCGTGGAAGCCCATCAGGAGTTCGGACGCCGCACCCGAGGTGCAGCGCATCTTGATGCCGCGGGACGCATAAGCGGAGGCGAGAAAAGCCTTCGACCAGGGCGTGTCGTCGCCGTCGATGAAGGCCTTCTCGGTGCCGTAGACGGAGACGGTCTCGGCATAGGACGAGAAGCCGGCCATGCCGATCTGCAGCTCTTCGGCCTCCTCGCTGGAGCATTGAAACAGGGTCCCCCAGCGGCCGACGGCGCCGCCGACGGCGCAGGCGACGGCGTTGGACCAGGCGTTCCGCGCCACCCGCATGGTCGTCTCGATCTCGTCAAAGCCAAAGGCGACCGCGGTGGCGGCATCGGCCGCCAGCTGCAGGGGATCGTCCTTGGCATTGGTGACATGGCCCTGATTGCCGGGGGTCTGGCGCGCCCGCATCTTGCTGTAGGCGAAGGCGATCTCCATGGCGTTCAACTGCGCCACCACCTCGGCAAGCTTGGCCGGCGTCATGCCATGGGCAAGCCGCACCAGCGTGGTGCGCGGCACGTTGAAATCCACCAGCATCCGGGCGATCTCGCCGGACGGCATCGCCATCGCCTCGGCGGCGATACCGAGATCCAGATGATGCCTGGCGATGAACATGTCGATCATGTCGAAATCGGCGGCGGCGATGCCGTCCATCGACGTGACCCTGCCGTTCTCGATGACCAGGCCGGGTTTCGGGTCGTGGGGGCTGTTGAAGGCGGCGAATCCGCCGTCCGGATCCTCGACGGCGAACTTATCGAGCCGCAGCGGCCGATCGTCCCAATCGGCAAAGCGGCGCCAGCGATTGGCACCCGGCAACGCCTTGTCTTCCATCGCCAGTCTCCGCCCCCGTGGCCGCGGCCAATCGCCTCGATCGGCAGCCGACCGGTTTCGAGCATAGCCCGCTTCGACCCGCAATCAAGCGGCTCGTCTTGACAGATGAATGGATGATGTCAAATCCGCAGGCACCGGCCCGCGCCGCCGCCGCGCCTATTCGGCAGCGCTGGCGGACTGATCGCGCAGCAACTGCATGATGGTTTCGGCAGCTTCGGATATATCGCTTTCGATCGCCTGGCGCGCGGCCTTGCCGTTGCGCGCCTGCAGCGCCTTCAGCGCCGCGCCATGGTGTTCGAATACCGCCGCGGTCCGGACATCGGTCACGACATGATTGAGGAACGGCCCGATCTGCATCCACAGTGCCTCGACGATCGACATCGCCTGCGGCATCTGCGCCGCCTGATAGAGCTGGAAATGGAACTCCTGGTTCTTGGCCAGATAGCGCTTGGGACCGAGGCTCTTGCCCTGGGTCATTTCTTCATTGAGCCTGGACATGCGGCGCAGCTCTTCCGCGGTGATGTGCTGCGCGGCGGTCTCGGCCATCAGACCCTCGAGCGCCAGGCGGATGCGGCAGATCTCGTCGAATTTTTCCGCCGTCATCACCGGCAGGGAGACAGACCGGTTCGGCAACAGTTCCAGAGCGCGTTCGGCGACGAGACGGCGCAGCGCCTCGCGCACCGGCATCACGCTGGTTCCAAGGGCCTTGGCCAGGGCGCGGATGGTCATCGGGGCGCCCGGCAGGATGGCGCCGGCCATGATCGCTTTTTTCACTTCCTGGTAGGCGCGATCGTGCAGCGTCTCGCGCTCCAGTCGCGCCAATCCGAACGGTCGTTTTTCAACCGTGCTTTCGGTTACAGCCATGATCTATATGCCAATTGCCTCATCGATTGTCCCGCCAAGTCATCTTGCCATGGGACTCACCTTGGCAACAGAATTAGCGCCTCATGCGAGTTTAGCCGAGAAGCATCTACTTGACAGCCGCTACACTACCTACATAGCATTACATCATTCGTGATCACAAGTCACAAGAATCGCACTTCTGCGGGACGGAGCACTACCCTCAGGAGAAGCGCAGGCGAAAAAATTCGCCTCCGATGACGTTACAGGGCGGGCAAACAAACAAGGGAGGCATAAATGGCATTCAGGATTACACGCCGTCAGATGCTGGCGGCCGGCGCGGCCGGAGCGGTGGTCACGACCATGCGCCCGTTCGCGGCCCTGGCCGACACACTGGACGAAATCAAGCAGAAAGGCGTCATCACCATCGGCAACGGCGTCATGGGCACCAAACCCTGGGTCTACCAGGAAGCCGATGGCAGCTATGCCGGCATGGAATACGAGATGCTGCAGTACATCTTGCCCAAACTCGGCATTTCGAAATTCGAGTATGTCACGACGGAGTGGGACAGCCTGATCCCAGGCCTGAAGGCCAAGCGCTGGGACATCATCTTCTCCGGCATGACGGTGACCGAGGAGCGCCGCCAGGGCGCCGGCATCGAGTTCACCCGCCCCTACTACTTCGAAAGCGACCGCATCGCGGTGAAGGAAGATTCGCCCTATCAGAAACCTGAAGACCTGAAGGGCAAGATCCTCGCGACGACGGTCGGCACCGTCGAGGAAATGCAGGCAAAGAACCTGGTCTCGAAAGGCATGGGCGGCGAAGTGAAATCCTTCGACGACTTCGCCGCGCCCTTCCTGGCCCTGCAGAACGGCCAGGTGGATGCGGTCATCGTCGACAACACCACCTATGGCGAGCAGAAGAAGGTGACGCCGAACCTCCGGGTCATCGGCGAGCCGATGTCCCTGTCCGCGAGCCCGGAATGGCAGGACAAGCAGGCCAATGCCGGCTACAAGTTCGGCGGCGACGGCATCGGGGTCCGCAAGGAGGACACCGCCCTGCTGGCGGCCCTCAACAAGGCGCTCGACGACATGGATGCGGAGGGCGTCCGCCAGAAGATCCTCGAGAAATACGGCCTGTGGGACGAATCACTGTCCCGCGAAGCCATGATGTCGAAGTAGCTCTCGCAGACTGTCTTTCCGGGCCTGCCGATCAGCTGGTCGGCAGGCCCTTCTTGTCTCAATGCGCAGTCTTGCCGAAGATATCCGCGCCCGCAGCCCGGCCGCAGGAGGATAACCCGATATGCTCGAATTCTTCACCGAGTTTGCGCCCAAGTACCTGCCGCGCCTGCTGACCGGCGCCGTGGTCACGCTTGAGCTCTCCGCCTGCAGCATGCTCGCGGGCGTTGCCGTCGGCCTGATCTGCGCCATCGCCACGCAGACCGGGAACAAGACCGCCAACTGGGTCGTCCGGATCTATGTCGAGATCTGCCGTGGCGTGCCGCTGCTGGTCATCCTGTATTTCACCTATTTCCTGCTCCCGGTCCTGGGCATCAGCCTGCCGGCATTCTGGGCAGCGGTGTTCGGGCTGACCTTCAACCTGGGGGCCTATCTCAGCGAGGTCTTCCGTGCCTCGATCGAAGCGATCGATCCCGGCCAGTACCAGGCCGGCATGGCGCTGGGCATGAAGCGCGTCACCATCTACCGCAAGGTCATCCTGCCGCAGGCGATGGCAATCGCGCTGCCAACGGTCGGCGGCTATTTCATCTCGCTGCTGAAGGATTGCTCGCTGGTCTCGGTGATTGCCGTCGAAGAACTCTTGCGCCAGGGCAAGTACATCATCTCGGAGAACTTCCGCAGCGTGGAGACGATTCTCCTCGTTGGCATCATCTACTTCATCATGAGCTTCGGCGCCGCCCGAATCATCAAGCGGCTGGAACACTCACTGCGGCCCGCCTACCTGCGAAAATAGACCAATCCTCAAGGTACGACCCCTCAGAGTACGACCCCTCAGAGTACGACCCCTCAGAGTACGACCCCTCAGGGCACGACCTGGCGGATCAGGCTGCCGCGATTGACCATGAACTCGTCCAGCGCATCGATGAACAGGTCGACATCGGCCTGGCTGGTCTGCAGCGACAGATTGCAGAGAATTCGGCGCGTCACGTAGAGACCGCGCTGGAACAGGTCGAACTGGAAGAGCTTCTTGAGGTCGTTGATCTCGGTCTCGCGCCCTGCCTCCCCGGCATCCAGGTCCTGGGCGTTGCGGATCGGCCCGCGATGAAAGTGCAGGCCAAAGATCGAACCGACACCCGTCGCCTGCAGCGCAAGGTCATGCTTCGCCGCCAGGGCATTGGCCCGCTGCCGCAGGGAATCGCCCAGAGCGTTCATCCGGTTCAAGGCATCTGGCGTCAGGACCTTCCTGAAGGCGGCGAGGCCGGCGGCCATCGCCAGCACGTTGTTGTTGAAGGTACCGCCATGGGGAAAGGAATTGGCGCGGCCCGGATCGAAGCGGTCCATGATGTCGGCGCGCCCGCCGAAGGCGCCGATGGTCATGCCGCCGCCGACATATTTGCCGAGGCTGGTGAGGTCCGGCTTGATCCCGTGCAGGCCTTGCAGGCCGGAGGGCGAAAGTCGGGAGGTCATCACCTCGTCGAATACCAGAAGCACGCCGTGCGTGGTGCAGGCTTCGCGCAACATCTTCAGGAATGTCGGATCGCCGGGAATGGCGCCTGCCCCGCCCTGCATCGGCTCGACGATCACTGCGGCCAGACGCGACGCGTTCTTTTCTATGTCGGCGCGCGCGACCTCCAGATCATTGTAGCGGGATTCAATGAACGGGATCGGCATGTTCAGTGGCGAACCGCCATGGCTGAAATACAGAAGACTGCCGTGATAGGCCCCGTCGAAGATCATCACGGCCGGCTTGCCGGTGACCGCCCGGGCCGTCGCCAGGACGATCAGATTGGCCTCGGTTCCCGAGTTGCAGAAGCGCACGCGCTCCATCGACACGAACCGGCGGCCGATCTCCTTCGCCAGCTCGTGATCGTAGATGTTCGGTGCGCCCAGTGTCAGGCCGTCGTCGATCGCCTGCTTCAACGCCGCCTGGATGACCGGCTCGGAGTGACCGAAAACGCCAGCCGTATGCTCGTTGATGAAATCGACGTAGGAATGCCCGTCGACATCGGTGACCTTCGATCCCGACGCCGACCGGACGCAGAGCGGAAAGGGGCCATAGTGCAATGTCGTCCGGGTATTTCCGCCCGGCATCGCACCCTTCGCCGCCGCGTTGATCCGGCCGCTCTCGGGATTCGCCGTCGCGTATCGGGCCTCCGCTTCCTGGACCGCAGAAGACAGATGCTGATTGCTGGACTGGCGGGCGGCCGGGGCTGTGGTCATGGCAGGGTCCTCAAGCGTTAGATTTTGATTCTATTAGCAAAATTTTCAGGCACGGACCAGCGGACGTCCGCCACTCCTGGCCTTTCAGCATCTTGTGATCACAAGCTATGTGATGCTAGTCTTGACGTCAAAGCCGAGTCAAGATCGGCACAAGAAGATTCACAACCACGGTCAGGGAGCAGATTCAGCCATGGCAAGCCAGGAAACTGCCAAAAGCGGGAATGCGGAAGGCGCCGGCAAGAGCAAGCGCAAGGTGATCATCACCTGTGCCGTGACCGGTTCCGTGCACACACCGACCATGACGCCCTATCTGCCGATCACGCCGGATGACATCGCCCGGGAGTCGATCGAGGCGGCCGAAGCCGGCGCGGCGGTGATCCATCTTCACGCCCGCGACCCCAAGGACGGTCGGCCCACTCCGGATCCCGCCGTCTTCATGCAGTTCCTGCCGCGCATCAAGCAGGGCACCAATGCGGTGGTCAACATCACCACCGGCGGATCACTGGGCATGAGCATGGAAGACCGCCTGGCGGCGCCGCTGCGGGCGAAGCCGGAACTCTGCTCGCTGAACATGGGCTCGATGAACTTCGGCATCTTCCACGTCACCGACAAGATCAGCGAGTGGAAATACGACTGGGAAAAGGCCTATGTCGAGAAGACCAGGGAGAACGTCGTCAGCAACAGCTTCGCCCAGATCGAGCGCTTCATCCGCGAACTTGGCCACGGCCACGGCACGCGCTTCGAATGCGAGTGCTATGACGTGGGACACCTCTACACCTTGGCGCATTTTCTGGATCGCAAGCTGCTGGAGCCGCCGCTCTTCGTGCAGACGATCTTCGGCGTACTCGGCGGCATCGGACCGCATCCGGATGACCTGATGCACATGCGCCGCACCGCCGATCGCCTGTTCGGCAAGGACTATCAATGGTCGATCCTGGCGGCGGGACGCCATCAGATCAATCTGGCAACGATCGGCGCGACGATGGGCGGCAACGTCCGTGTGGGGCTCGAGGACAGCATCTATCTCGGGCCCGGCAAGCTCGCCAAGGGCAATGCCGATCAGGTGCGCAAGATCCGCCGGATCCTCGAGGAGCTGTCGCTGGAGATCGCAACGCCGGACGAGGCCCGCGCGATGCTCAGGCTGAAGGGCGGCGACAAGGTCGGGTTCTGAGCATGGCGACGCCGGTCGAAACCTATCGCGGGGTCGCCTATCCCTGGCACTGCGACTCCATGGGGCACATGAATACCCAGTTCTATTCCGTGCTCTATGACGGGGCGGGGTTTCACTTCCTGTCGATGCTGGCGCCCTATGCGGAACTGCAGAAGTCCGGGCTGGGTTGGGCCGACGTGCGACAGGTCATCGAATACAAGCACGAGGTGCGATCGGGATCCCTGCTGGTGGTGCGCAGCACGCTGAAGCGCCTCGGCAACAAGTCGGTCGAATACCTGCACGAGCTTCGCAATGTCGAGACCGACACGCTGCATTCGACAAGCGAGCAGACGACGGTGCTGTTCGACCTCAACAAGCGTGCCGCCGCCCCGCTCGACGAGGCGATCCGACGCCGCGGCAAGACGCTCAATCCCGAGGCGTGAGGCGATGAAGACACGCAAAGACGGCCGGTGCGTCTGGCTGCGCGAAGCGATCCAGGACGGCGAAGAAGACGCCCCTCCCTTGCAGGGCGATCTGCGCGCCGACATTTGCATCGTCGGCGGCGGCTATGCCGGCATGTGGACGGCGCTGGAGCTCAAGCGCCGCCAACCCGGGCTGGACATCGCCATCGTCGAAGCCGATATCTGCGGCGGCGGCGCCAGCGGACGCAATTCCGGCATGGTGCTGTCGCAATGGGCCAAGTTCCAGGCGCTCGAGGCGTTCTGCGGGACCGCCGACGCCATTCGCCTGGGACATGTCTTCGGGAATTCCGCAAGCGACATCGAAGCCTTCTGCCGGACCCACGGCATCGATGCGGAGTTCCGGCGCGACGGCTGGATCTGGGGCGCCACCTGCCGGCGCCAGGTCGGCTCCTGGAACGGCATCCTGACCGCCCTGGGCCAGCACGATCTGCGGCCGTTTCGCCCGGTCGGCGCCGAGGAGATCCGGAGCATGACCGGCAGCAGCTCCTTCCTGGCCGGCATCCACGATCCGACCGCCGCGACGATCCATCCCGGGAAGCTGGTCCGCGGCATTCGCCGGGTCGTGCTGCAGCAGGGAATCCGCGTCTATGAGAACTCGCCGATGACGCGGCTGGAGCGGCAGCAGCCGGCAAGGGTGCGCACGGCGCAGGGCTCGATCACCGCACCGCGCGTCGTCCTCACGATGAATGCCTGGTCGACCAGCATCCCGGACCTGCGCGCCGCCATCCTGGTCATTGCCAGCGACGATGCCGTCACCGCGCCGGCTCCGGAACTCCTGGAGAAGATCGGCTACAAGGCGAAGCCGCTGATGGGCGACTCGCAGCTCTTCGTCACCGGCTTCCGCACCACCGGCAACCATCGCTTCAACCCCGGCATTACCGGCGGCATCATCGGCTTCGGCGGACTCAACGGCGCGCGCTTCGAAGGACGCTCCCACCGCGAGGCCGACATTCGCGATTGCGTGCGGCGCGGCCATCCGGCGCTGGCCGACCTGCCCTTTGCCGACAGCTGGTGCGGGCCGATCGACCGGACGCGCAGCGGCCTGCCGCTGTTCGGGCCCCTGCCCCGGCATCCGCACATCTTCTATGGCTACGGCTTCTCCGGAAACGGCGTGGCCACGACACCGATCGCCGGCCGCATCCTGGCTTCGCTGGCCCTGGGCGAGGCGGATGCCTGGTCGGGTTGCGGCCTGGTGCGGCCGGCCGAGACCTGGCTGCCGCCGGAGCCGATCCGCTACATCGGCGCCCACATGGTCCGCGCCGCCATCAAGCGCAAGGACCGCCTCGCCTACGAGGATCGCGAGCCGGGCTTCGTGGTGCGCAGCCTGGCCGCCATGGCCCCGGGCGGCATCACCACGTCACGCGTCGTCAAGAACTAGCCACCGATACAACGAGGGAGAGCCATGATGCCGAAGGCACTTCATTTCAAGCGCAAGGAACTGCCGTTCATCCCCTGCAAGGCGCCGGGCGGCGAGACCCAGATCGCCCGGGTGATCAACGGCAGCATCAGCCGGCACATGGGCGGCGGGCTGGAGATCGCGGAGAATATCCGGGTGCACTGGACGACCCTCTATGACGAGATCCTGTTCATCCACGAAGGCAGCATGATCGTCCGGACCGACCAGGGCGAATTCGAATGCGGTGTCGGCGACATCATCTGGCTGCCGGAAGGCGTCACGCTCGACTACGACATGACCGGCCGCCGCTGCGCCTATTTCTACGCGCTCTACCCGTTCGACTGGGCGGAGCGTCATGGCATGAAGGAACCTTGAGGGGAAGTTGGCGATGATCGATCTCAGCGGTAAAGTCGTTCTGGTGACGGGCGGGTCGGGCGGCATCGGCGCCGCCGTCGTTCGTACCGTGGTCAAGGCCGGCGGGCTGGCGGTCCTGCACGATCTCCGCGCCGACGGCGCGGCGGCGACGCTCCTGCAGGAGCTGGGAAGCGCCAGCTGCCGGGTGGTCACCGGTGATCTGGCGTCGGACGATTCGCCGCCGCGGGTCTGGGCCGAGGCGGTTGCCTGGCAGGGCCATGTCGACGTGCTGGTCAACAATGCCGGGATCTATGAATCCGCCGATATCGGCGACGCGTTCGACGCCTGGAGTGCATCCTGGCACCGCACGCTGCAGGTGAACCTGATCGCCGCCGGGCATTTCTGCCGCGACGCCATCCGCCACTTCAAGGGCCGCGGCGGCGGCATCATCATCAATCTGGCGAGCCGCGCGGCATTTCGCGGGGACGACGCGGATTACATGCACTACGCGGCCTCGAAGGCCGGCATCGTCGCGATGACGCGGACCATCGCCCGGCATTTCGGCCGCGACAACATCACCGCCTTCGCCGTAGCGCCGGGCTTCGTGCGCACCAATCTCAACGCGGCCTTCTTCCGCGATCACGGCGTGGCGGCCGCGGCGGAAGGCATCCCGCTGGGCGAGATCGCGGAGCCGCAGGATATCGCCAATACCATCGCCTTCCTGGCCTCGGGCCTCGCCCGCCACGCCACCGGCACGACGATCGACATCAACGGCGCCAGCTATGTCCGCTGAACGGGGTCCGGTCCAGGCGCCGGTTCCGCTTTTCATCGACGGCAACTGGACACCTGGATCCGCCGGGACCCGGGACGTCATCGATCCGGCCACGGAGCTGCCGATGGGATCCGTCGGCCTCGCCGATCCGGCCCAGGTCGATGCGGCGCTGGCCGCCGCGGAGCGCGCGGCCTCGATCTGGGGGGCAGTATCGCCAACCGATCGGGGTGCCGTCCTGACCCGTGCGGCCGGGCTGCTGCGCGACCGCATCGACGCCACGGCGCACCTGCTGACGCTCGAGCAGGGCAAGACCCTGGCCGAATCCCGCGGCGAAATCACCCGCGCCATCGAGACGCTGGCCTGGAACGGAGAAGAGGCGCCCCGGATCGAAGGCCGGATCGTCGCCGGCCGCGCTGCCGGGACGACCCGCCGCCGGTTGCCGGTGCCCGTCGGGGTCGTTGCCGCCTTTGCCGCCTGGAACTTCCCCGCCGTGCTCGCCACGCGCAAGCTCGGTGCGGCGCTGGCCGCCGGCTGCCCGGTGATCCTGAAGGCGGCGGAAGAAGCACCCTATACCGCCGCCGTCATCGTCGATTGCCTGGCCAAGGCCGGCATACCGGCCGGCGCCGTGAACCTGCTGTTCGGCGATCCGCCGGCGGTGGCCGCGCGGCTCCTCGGTTCGCCGGTGGTGCGCAAGATCACCTTCACTGGCTCGACCCGTATCGGCAAGGAGCTGGCACGCCTGGCGGCGCCCGATCTGAAGCGCTGCGTCTTCGAACTGGGAGGCCATGCGCCGGTGATCCTCTGCGCCGATGGCGATGTCGATGCCGCCGTCGCCGCCACCATCCCGTTCAAGTTCACCTCGGCCGGACAATCCTGCATCGCCCCCAGCCGTTTCTATCTGCACCGCAGCCGCTACCAGGAGTTTGTCGGCAAGTTCGTTGCCGCGGCCGGTGCCATCGTGGTCGGTGACGGCCTCGACCCTGCGACGAGAATGGGTCCGCTCGCCAATGCCCGGCGGATCGTGGCGATGGAGCGCTTCACCGAGGACGCCTGCCGCCAAGGCGCTTCGATCGCGGCCGGCGGCAAGCGGATCGCGCGCCCCGGCTTCTTCTGGGCGCCGACGGTGCTCTCCGACGTTCCGGAAACCGCCTTGCTGATGAACGAGGAGCCGTTCGGGCCGATCGCGCCAATGTCGGTGTTCGACGACGTCGACGCCGCGCTGGCCTCGGCCAACCGCCTGCCCTACGGATTTGCCGCCTATGTCTTCACCGCCTCGCTGAAGACGGCGGAACATGCGGCCAGCCATCTCGATGCCGGCAATATCGGCATCAATCAGATGTGCCCCTCCCTCCCCGACATGCCGATCGGCGGCACCGGCGACAGCGGCTACGGCTATGAGGGTGGGCGGGAGGGAATTGAGGAATTCCTTCAGTTCAAGCTGGTGAGCCAGACGCGTCTCTGAACCGCCACGGCACCTGTCGCCGGCTGGGATGCAGGGCGAATTCCCCGCGAAACCGTCCCGGCGTTTGGCATGGGCGAACCTACTGTCGGAAACGCAGCGCCTGCGCTCAATGCCCTCGCCCGATCTGGCGTCCCTCCCCCGCTAAGGCCGGTCCGGGCCCAGGCGGACGCGTCTTCGAGGCCCAATAGACCAAATTCTGCTGTTAAAGTTCGTTACCGGACGGTTGTCTGGCGGCAAGCGGGCGGCTATTGTGCGGGCAATCCCGGTCGAACGGGACCGGTTCGTTCAGCGAATAGGGAGCAGACATGAGATACGAGCGCCCAGCCACCTTGAAGGCAGCGTCCACGCTTCTGGCCAAGGAAAAAGGGCAGGCCTTTGTTCTGGCAGGCGGCACGGACCTCCTTGTCCGCTTGCGTACCGGCTTTATCGAGCCTGATCTGATCGTCGACATCAAGCGCATCGCGGCAACCCGGACCATCCAGAAGACCGCGGCCGGGTTCAAGATCGGCGCATCGGTATCCGGCGCGGAGCTCGGCGAGCACACCCAGCTAAGGAAGGCCTGGCCCGGGGTGGTCGAGGCCGCCAATCTCATCGGCTCCAAGCAGGTTCAAGGCCGCTGCACCATGTCGGGCAATCTCTGCAATGCGTCGCCGGCGGCGGACAGCGTTCCGGCCCTGGTTGCGGCCGGGGCGAAGGCGGTCGTGGTTGGGCCAAAGGGCAAACGAACGGTTCCGGTCGAGCAGATCCCGGTGGGTCCCGGCCGGACATCGCTCAAGAAGGGCGAGATCATCGAGAGCCTGCTGCTGCCGAAACGCCCAGCGCGTTCCGGCGATGCCTATCTGCGCTTCATTCCCCGCACCGAAATGGATATTGCGGTCGTCGGGGTTGGCGTCAGCCTGACGCTGGATGCCAAAGGCGTCTGCACGGCTGCCCGCGTCGCGCTGGGTGCGGTCGCCCCCACTGTCCTGCTGGTGTCCGAGGCGGCGAAGGCGATCATCGGCACGCGACTGGACCCCAAGGCACTTGACGCCCTGGCCGCCGCCTGCTCGGCCGCCTGCCGCCCGATCGATGACAAGCGCGGCACACGGGATTTTCGTATCAAGGTGGCAGGTGTGCTTGCACGCCGCGCCGCCGTCATCGCGCGCCAGCGCGCCGGAGGAAAATGATGTCTGCCATCCATGTAACCACCAAGATCAACGGCGATACTGTCGAGTATGTCTGCGAGGCGGACGAGACATTGCTGGACGTGCTGCGCAACCGGCTCGGCCTGACCGGGGCGAAAGAAGGCTGCAGCACCGGCGATTGCGGGGCCTGCAGCGTGACCGTAGATGGACGCCTCACCTGTTCGTGCCTGGTACTGGGGGCTGAAGCCGAGGGTTGCGAAATCGGCACAATCGAGGGCATGGCAAAAGGCGAGGAGCTGCATCCGCTGCAAAGGAAGTTCCTGGAGCATGCAGCGCTGCAGTGCGGCATTTGCACGCCGGGAATCCTGGTCGCCGCCAAAGCCCTGCTCGATCACAATCCGAAGCCGAGCGAAACCGAAGTGCGTTTCGCCCTTGCCGGCAATCTCTGCCGCTGCACGGGCTATGACAAGATCGTGCGTGCGGTACTGGATACTGCGCAAGAAATGCGGAGGGCCTGATCATGCCGTTGGACAACATGCCGGATTCGAAGCGCAAATTCGCCGTCGTCGGCACCCGTCCGTTGCGCCCGGATGGTCTTGATAAGGTGACCGGACGTGCCAAATTCGGGGCCGATGCGACGGCTCCCGGGATGCTGGTGGGCCGGGTTCTGCGTTCGCCTCACCCGCATGCGCGGATCAAGGCGATCGATACTTCCAAGGCTGAGAAGCTGGCCGGCGTCAAAGCCGTCGTGACCCGGGCGGATTTCCCCGACCACACCAACGGCGACGCCGGGTTATACGACGTTCTGTATAACGTCATGGCGCGCGAGAAGGCCCTTTATGAAGGCCATGCCGTTGCCGCGGTGGCGGCGGTCAGCGCCTCTGTCGCACGCCAAGCATTGAAGCTCATCAAGGTCGACTACGAGATTCTTCCGCATGTGACCGACGTCGACGAGGCGATGAAGCCAGGAGCCCCCGTCCTGCACGCCAAAATGTTCACCGACGGAGTCGTTCCGAAGCCGAAGAAGGCGTCGAACGTCGTGCGCCGTTACGAATTCGGACATGGCGATGTCGATGCGGGCTTCAAGCAAGCGGATATCATTGTCGAGCGGACGTTCAAGACGGAAGCCACGCATCAAGGCTACATCGAGCCTCATGCCTGCCTGGCCAGCGTCGGCCCGGACGGCCAAGGCGAACTTTGGGTCTGTACCCAGGGACATTTCATGGTGCGCGACACCTGTGCTCGCCTTCTCGGCATGGATATTTCCAAGTTGCGGGTGACGGCATCCGAAATCGGTGGCGGCTTCGGCGGCAAGACCACCGTCTTCATCGAGCCCGTGGCCCTTGCACTGTCTCGGAAGGCGAACCGGCCGGTCAAGGTCGTGATGACTCGCGACGAGGTGTTCAAGGCCAGCGGGCCGACCTCCAGTACGTCGATCGATGTCAAGATTGGCGTCAAGAAGGACGGCCGGATCGTTGCGGCTGACGCGACGCTGCGCTACCAGGGCGGTGCTTTTGCAGGGTCACCGGCCGAGTTCGGGGCGATGTGCGCATTTGCCGCCTACGACTTGGAGAATGTTCGCGCTGTTGCCTATGACGTCGTGACCAATCGCCCGAAGCAGGCCGCGTATCGGGCCCCCGGGGCGCCGATGGCCAACTTCGCCGTCGAAAGCGTCGTCGAGGAACTGGCGAAGAAGCTTGGCATCGAGCCCATCGATTTCCGCATCAAGAATGCGGCGCGCGAGGGCACCAAGGCCTCCTATGGGCCGATCTATGGTCCGATCGGCCTGGCAGCAACCTTGGCGGAGGCCAAGAAGCACCCGCACTTCAAGGCACCCCTTGGAAAGAACCAGGGCCGCGGCATGGCTTGCGGCTTCTGGTTCAATTTTGGCGGCCAGTCCTGCGTTTCAATGAATGTGAACGCCGACGGCACGGTCGCCATCTCGGTGGGGTCCCCGGACATTGGCGGTTCGCGTGCATCGATGTGCCTGATGACTGCGGAGGAACTTGGCGTTCCCTATGAAAATGTGCGCGCCATCATCGCCGACACCAGTTCATTGGGCTACAATGACGTGACCGACGGCAGTCGGACGACCTTCGCAACCGGGATGGCCTGCATCCTGGCGGCCCGCGATGCCATCAAGAAATTGTGCGCCCGCGCGGCACAGACCTGGGGAATCCCGGAAGATGCCGTCGTCTGGGACAAGGGCCACGCGCGGCCGGCCGGAGCGAATGCCGGCAATTTCCCGCCTTTGTCCATCAGGGATATTGCTGCCACGTCAGGGGCGACTGGCGGACCCATCGCCGGACACTACGAATACAACGCGGACGGTGCCGGGGTCAGCTTTGCAACGCATATCTGTGATGCCGAAGTTGATCCGGAAACGGGCGCGACCAAGATCACGCGTTACACGGTGCTTCAGGACGCCGGCAAGGCTGTCCATCCCAGCTATGTCGAGGGGCAGTTCCAGGGCGGCGCCGTTCAGGGAATCGGCTGGGCCCTCAACGAGGAATATATTTACGGCAAGGACGGGCGCCTGCAGAACGCCGGCTTCCTGGACTATCGTATCCCTGTCTGTTCGGACCTGCCGATGATCGACACCGTGATCCTTGAAATCCCGAATCCCGGGCATCCTTATGGTGTCCGTGGCGTGGGCGAGACGTCGATCGTCCCGCCGTTGGCAGCGATCGCAAACGCGGTCTCGGCAGCGGCAGGTGTCCGATTGACGTCGCTTCCCATGTCGCCGCCCAAGGTCCTGGCGGCAATCGAAGCGAAAGGACGGGGCTGAGAGAACGCGATGGCAAAAGTCATCGTCTGGGGTTCGCTCAAACCGCATACCGGCGGCAAAGCAACTGTTGAGATCGACGCCAGGAACGTGCGTGATCTGCTGGCCCGGCTAGGGGAAGCCTATCCGGGCCTGCAGCCGCAACTGAAACGCGGCGTCTCGGTGTCGGTCGACGGGATAATCTTTCGCGACGGCTGGCTGCAGCCTCTGGGCCCGGCAAGCGAAGTCGTCCTCCTGCCCCGGATGGTCGGAGGCTGACGGACCCGTCGCAGCAACAGTGCCCGCTGAGGCGGTCTATTTTTTAATTCCATTTGACTTATTTTTCCGCCCCAACTAGCGTGGATCTGTTCCTGTCGTCTATGGGGGGGCCATGGTTTTGCGGGGGACCAACCAAGAGTATGGCCGGCCCTATAATCGCCGGATCGTGCTCGAGGCCATCAGATTGCATGCGCCGATCGCGCGTGGAGAAATTGCACGTCGCGTCGGCCTCACCGTTCAGACCGTATCCACAATCATCCGGGAACTTGAAGTGCAAGGCTTCGTTTCCGGCTCTCGCGATCTCGCCAAAAAACGCGGATACCCGGCGACAAGTCTTGCCATCAACCCCGACGGCGGCTACGCCATCGGCCTGCATTTGACGCCTCGCGGACTTGAAGCAGCACTGATCAACCTTGCGGGCGAAGTCATCTCCCAAGATCGCTATGACATGCCTCATCTGGCCCCCGACGACGCCTTCCTCGCGATCGGGAAGCTCGTGGCTTCGATGCGCTCAGTCCGGCCAGGCTGTCGTATGCTGGGCATCGGGCTGGCCATGCCCGGGCCGTTCAATGTCGATTCCATGAGCTTTGTCGGCCCGACAACCCTTGAGGGCTGGAAAGGAATACCGATCAGAGAGCGCCTGGCGCAGGCATCGGATCTTCCGGTCTTCATTGAAGTCGACCATGCCGCCGCCGCCTTGGGCGAACGAATCTACGGTATCGGCCGCAATATCCGGGATTTCTACTATCTATATTTCGGCGTTGGGCTCGGCGGGTGCATGGTCCAAGACGGCAATGCGCTCCGTGGCAGCCATGGGAATGCCGGGGAGATCGGCCACCTCCCTCTGGTCCCGGAAGGTGAACCCTGCCCATGCGGCAATCGCGGATGCCTGGAGCGATACCTCTCATTGGAAGCCATGGAACGACGCAGCGAGGAAATCGGCGCAACGGCCTGCATCACTGAAATGGCGCCACTCCTGAGGCGTGCCGTCGTCGCCATTGAGAATTTATTTGATCCACAAACCATTGTCGTCGGCGGCATTGCGCCGGACGAGCTGCTCGCCGGGCTGCTGGCGGCAGCGGCACCCTTTCCAAATTCAGTCGCCGTGCGCAATGGAAGAACCAATCCGCGGGTCATGCTGTCGTCGCACGGCGAGGATGCCGTGTTGCGCGGCGCTGCGGCCCTTGCGGTCGCGGGCGTCCTGGAACCAAGATTCGGCTTGGCCTTCGCTGACAGTGACGAGAAGCAGCGCGACCCAATCATGCAGGACCGAACCCACCATGGGGCGGCCGCATGACAGGCACCCAACCCCTGCTCCGCCTCGATGGAATCGTCAAGAATTTCGGCGCAATTGCCGCCTTGCGCGGGATCAGCTTTGAGATCGACCGAGGACAGGTTGTTGCCCTGCTGGGCGACAATGGCGCCGGAAAATCGACGCTGGTCAAAATCATTTCGGGCGGCCTGCAGCCGAGCGCGGGCAAGGTTATTTTCGAAGGCCAGGAGCGAAATTTTGCATCCCCTGCCGAGGCAAAGGCCGTCGGGATTGAAACCGTCTATCAGGATCTGTCGCTCTGCACGAATGTCGACGTGGTCGCAAACTTTTTCATGGGACGGGAGATCGTCCGGCATGTATTTGGGGTTCCGATTCTGCAGGAACGGGCCATGCAGGATGTCGTCGAGAAGGCAATGGCGACCGCCGGAACGCGAATTCCGTCGATGCGGACCAATGTTGAACATCTCTCGGGCGGACAGCGTCAGGCAATCGAACTGAACCGGTTCGTGCATTGGGGCGGCAAATTGGTCCTGCTTGATGAGCCGTTTGCCGCGCTGGGCGTCGAGCAAACCCGCCGGGGCCTCGATATGATCAAGCGCATCGCCGCTCAAGGCATCGGCGTCGTCGTCATCACCCATATTATGGCGCAGGCATTTCAGGTTGCGGATCGGATCGTCGTCATCCGTCACGGCAAAGTGGCAGGCGATGTCTTGCGCAAGGATACCAGCCCCGATGCAGTTGTCTCAATGATTACCGGCGGAAGCATCGACGGGACCGGTGAGAATAACGAGATCGAATGATCCGCAATGGGAACACGAGAGGAGAGGTCAAATGAAACGTATACTAACTGCAGCACTTAGTGCCCTTATGCTGGCGACCGTCGCGCTTGCGTCGCCGGCCATCGCGGAATCCAAGGGCAAGATCTACTATATGGTGCCGACCCTGCTGGACGAATTCCAGACGGAATTGGTTAATGCCATCGAGAAGTTTCTCAAGGACGTCGGCTACGAACCGGTCACGCTCAATGCCGACAACAAGACCGACCTGCAGCAGAGCCAGATGAACGACGCAATCCTGGTAAAGCCCAAGGCCATCATCCTGGCGGCGGTGGATTTCAACGCCTTGAAGCCGTCGATCGAAAAGGCCCGGGCAGCCGGGATTCCCGTCATGATCTTCGATCGCCAGATTACGTCGACGCAAGCCGACCTGACGTCGGTCGCGGGGACGGTCGAGATCGGCTATGTCGCCGCCGGCGAAATTCAGCGTCTGCTGAAGGAGAAGAACGGCGACGTGAAAGGCAAGATCCTGCAGGTACTCGGAGATCCAGGCGATCCCTATACCCTCGATATCCAGAAGGGGTTTGAGGAGAAGATGAAGGCGTTTCCCGGCGTGCAGATCATCTCACTGCCTGCGATGCAATGGGAAGCATCGAATGCAGGCACGATTGTCGCCGATCAGATGGTAGCGAACCCGGACATCGACCTGATCTTCGTTCATGCAGCGCACCTAGCGGTCGCTGCGGTTGCGTCACTAGAAGCGAAGGGCAAGAAGCCGGGCGATGTATTGCTGGTTTCGTCGAACGGAGCGCCTGTAGGACTTGATCTCATCCGCAAGGGATGGGAGCAGGTTGAGGTCGAGCAACCCCTATATGCCCAGGCAGCCGCCCTCGCAATGTTTGCCGACAAGGTTGTCAACAAGCAGGAGATCAAGGCCGGGCAGTACAAAGTCCTCGGTCTCGACTCGACAATGACGATTGAGGCGTGGGGACCGAACATCAAGATTCCCGGTGCTGCAATCACCAAGGACAACATCGACGAGCCGAGGTTCTGGGGAAACATGAAAGCCCCAACCGACCCGATTACCCCGGTCGAGTAGATTCCCATCCAATGAGCCCGGACTGCCCCGCGCAGTCCGGGTATTCTCTTCGGAGTTCATCAATGATTTCTCCTGGCCGGCGGGCGTTGATAGAATTCACGCTGGACAATCTGGTTTGGCTGCTGCTCGTCGTCGTCCTGATCGCATTTTCGATTGCCATCCCGAACTTCTGCCAGATCGGCATATTCTCGAACATTATCGAGCAGTCGACCTTTGTCGGCGTGATGGCGATTGGTCTCGCCATTGTCATCATCGCTGGAAACATGGATCTTTCGGTCGAGTCGACCGCGGCACTAACGGCAATGGTGACCGGGATTCTCTTCTGTTCCCACGGTGTCGGCCTTGGCTACACCTTCTCGCCGGAGTGGCTGGTGCTGCCGATTTCACTCGGCATTGCGCTGTTGGTTGGTGCGCTCATCGGCCTGTTCAATGGGTTGCTGGTTGTCGGCCTGAAGATGAACGCTTTCATCGTCACGCTCGCATCATATATCTGGGTCCGCGGCCTCGTCGTGGCGGTATCCGGTGGCCGATCCGCGCAGGATCTGGCTCCTGCCCTGCGCTACATCGGCATCCAGAACGTGCTGTTCATCCCCCTGATTGCATGGATTGCGATATTCTGCTTCGCGCTGTTCACGTTCGTTATGGCAAAAGTCCCATTCGGGCGGCACGTGACGATGATAGGCGGCAATCCGGTGGCGACATTCCGCGCGGGAATCAAGGTGGATCGTCTCATTGTCGTGACATTTGTCATGGCCGGTGCGATTGCCGGCTTGGCCGGATGGCTGCTGGCGATCCGAACGTCGGGGGCCACGGCCAATCTCGGCACCGGCATGCTGTTCAATGCCTTTGCGGCGGTGGTGATCGGCGGGGTGAGCCTCAAGGGCGGAATTGGCAGGCTGCCGGGTGTCTATGCCGGCGTTCTCCTGCTTTCCTCAATTCATACTGCCATCAATCTCATGGGGCTGCCTGCCCACTATACCCAGATGATCCTCGGCGGGCTGGTCTTGGCCGCCGTGATGCTCGATACCGTGAAGCTCTCCGTTCGGCAGAGGTTGCTATGACTGGACGCCTGCACGGACGCGTCGCGCTTGTCGTTGGTGGTGCCCGCGGGATAGGCAAGGGAATTGCGGACCGATTTCACGAGGAAGGCGCCAAGCTCGTCATTGCCGATACCGAGGTCGATGCCGGACAAGTCACCGCGACGGCAATAGGCGGGCGCTTCATCGAAACGGATATCTCTCGAAAGCTGGATGCCGAAAGGGCGGTCACCACTGCAATCGAAGCCTTTGGCCGCCTCGACATCGTGATCCAGAATGCCGGGATCTATCCCTGGTCGTTGATCGAGGATACCGAGCCCGAGGAATGGGACGCGGTAATGGCCGTCAATCTCCGTGGCACGTATCTTATTGCGCGGGCTGCATTGCCGCATATGAAGACAAGGAAGTATGGCCGGATGGTGTTCACCTCCTCGATCACCGGTCCGCGCGTGACCAGTCCGGGGCATGGGCACTATTCGGCGACCAAGGCCGGCATCAATGGATTCATCAAGGCCGCCGCGCTCGAGTTCTCGTCCTTTGGCATAACCGTCAACGGTGTCGAGCCCGGGAATATCCTGACAGAAGGGATGAAGATGCACCGCAGCGAAGCCTTCATCCGGAACATGAAAGACGCCGTACCGCTTGGCCGGCTGGGAACACCGCGCGACATCGCTAACGCAGCACTCTTCCTGGCTTCCGACGAGGCCGAATACATTACCGGAACGACCATCGTCGTCGACGGCGGCCAGACGCTCCCGGAAGGCAAGGACTTTCGCCTGGTTCCTGGTTGAGCTATTCCTGCTGCATCACGCCGCGCCGCGGGATAGGATGCAGCATGTGACCAACGAGGATCCTGGCCTGAATGGAAGACGTCAAGGGCAATAAGCCCCGTATCATACCCGTCATTCTTGCCGGCGGCAGCGGGACGAGGCTCTGGCCGCTGTCCCGCGAGACGTTTCCGAAGCAATTGAGCCCCCTGGTCGGAGATCGCAGCCTTCTGCAGACGACGATCTCACGTATCTCCGACCTGCAGCGTTTCGACAAGCCGATAATTCTCACCAACGAAGTGCTGCGATTTGCCATTGCCGAGCAAACTCACGCCATAGGGTGCGATGCGGCGATTACCTTGGAGCCCGCGATCAGAAATACGGCCGCCGCAATTGCTGTTGCCGCATGCCAAGCCCAATCCGGCACCGAGGATGCCATCCTCGTCGTGCTGCCGTCGGACCACATGATTGCGGACACGGATCTTTTTCTGGCCAGCGTGGACAATGCCGTTGTACTGGCCGAGCGGGACTATCTGGTGACCTTTGGCGCCGTTCCGACCCGTCCCGAGACCGGCTATGGCTACATCCGTCACGGTGAGGCCATCGCAGGGTCCGCCGGATTTCAGGTAACGTCATTCACCGAAAAACCTTCCCGGGAGACCGCGGCAAACTACATCCATCAGGGCGGGTATTACTGGAACTGCGGAATGTTCGTCTTCAAGGCGTCGACCTACCTCGCCGAATTGAGAATACATGCTCCAGGGGTCTTTGAGGCGGTCCGGAACTCCTTCTCTGCCCGCACTTCCGATAAGGATTTTCTCCGCTTGGGCCATCAGCAGTACGCTGCATCGCCGAACATCTCCATCGACTACGCTGTCATGGAAAAAACCAAGAAGGCCGCAGTCATACCGCTGCAATCCAGCTGGTCCGACATCGGATCCTGGACAGAAATCTGGAACGTCCTGCCGAAGGACGAGAATTCCAATGTCCTGCTCGGCGATGTACTCGTCGAGAACGTGACGCGCTGCTACGTTAATGGAGCCGATACGCTTGTTGCTGCCGTCGGCCTGAAGGACACAATCATCGTGGCAACGACGGATGCGATCCTTGTGGCCGGCGCCGAGCATGCCCAGTCCGTTCGCAAGCTGACCGAGCGACTCAGGGAATTGAAGCGCCCGGAGGCCATCGAACCCAAGCGCGTCAGCCGCCCCTGGGGATTTTTCCAGTCCCTGCATCGCGGCGACCGATTCCAGGTGAAGCGCCTTACCATCAATCCTGGCGCTAGGATTTCACTGCAGATGCACATGCATCGCGCCGAGCACTGGGTTGTCGTGAATGGCACGGCGCGTGTCACCCATGGCGACGAGATCAAGCTCGTACAGGAGAACGAGTTGATCTACATTCCGATTGGAACTCGCCATCGCCTGGAGAACCCTGGAAAAATGCCGCTGAACGTCATCGAGGTGCAGACCGGGTCCTATCTGGAAGAAGATGACATCATCCGCTATGACGATACCTACGGCCGGACCTGATATCGGTATCGTCGGCCTTGCCGCTTGCGCCTATTTTTCCCGCATCCCGCCAAGGAAATAGTCGGTCAATGGACCCGCAAGGTATTCCAGCACCGTTCTCTGCTTGGTCGGAATCAGCACCGTTGCAGGCATTCCAGGAACCACAGCAATTTCCGGGATAAGCGACAGGTCGTCGCTGATCGCCACCTTGACTTCGAAATGCCCCCTCTGGTCGGCTTGAGTCACGATCCGGTCTGCGGATACCTCGGTGACTTCGCCATGCAAAATGCCAGTTTGCCTCTGGTCATAGGCGGTCAAGCGAACTTCGGTCTTCATTCCGACGTGGATGTCAGCGATATCTTCCGGCCTAACCGCAGCCCTGATTACCAATTGCTCGCCGCTTGGGACGATCTCGAGAATTTGCGCGCCACGCTCAATGACGCCGCCGACGGTGTTTGCGTTCATGCCCAGCACGATCCCCGCCGCCGGCGCGGTGATGACGGTTCGCGCGAGAACATCCTCGGCCGAATTCAGGCGCTCCTCCATTGCGTTCAGCTTGTCCTGAACATCGCTCAGATTTTGCGATACCTCGGAAAGACGCTCCTTCTGCAGCTGCAGGATCTGCAGTTGCGCCTCGCCGATCGCCTGTTCGATGCCCGCCCTGCTGCTGCTGTACTCCCCGCCCTGCCCGCTCAGTGCCGCGGCTTGACGTTCGAGAAGCAGGACCCGGGTCTTTGGCACATAGCCCTTCTCATAGAGGCTCTTGGCGCTTTTTAATTCGTCCTCGATCAGCGCCAACTGCTCCGCCTGGGCATCCTGTTGAACTGCCGCGCCATGCATCTGCTGCTGCAGCTGCTTGATTTGCTTTTCGAGCAACGCAACTTGGCCAACCAACATGTTTCGGCGCTCTTCGAACACGCTCGTCTGCCCGGCAATCGTCTCCTTGACACCCGCATCCGACGCAGCTTCCGTAAGCTCCGACGGATAGTGAACGGTCTTCGCGCCCTCCCGCTCCGCCTCGAGTTTGGCCTTTACGGCAAGCAGGGAGAAATACTGCGACCGAATCAGATTGACCGCTGCTTGCGCCTGGGTGTCGTCCAGCAGGACCAGTATCTGCCCATTCGAAACGGTATCCCCGTTCTTTACCCGGAGCTCTTTAATGATGCCGCCGTCCAGATGCTGAACGATCTTGTTCTGGCCAGACGCCTGCAGCGTCCCGTAGGCACTCACGGCACTGGCGAGGGGCGCGAACGCCGCCCATCCACCCAATCCGCCAAAGAACAGGACGACGACAACCAAGCCGACGCAAATCACCGGCCAGGGACTGGTCGGCAAGCCATGTGCCGATCCCTGAGGACCCCGGCCATCATATCCATCGGGTAGCGCCAAAGATCGCCGGCTCATCGCGGCTGCCCCGACGCCAGCGGGATCCTGGCGGGCGACTCGGCGGGCGACAGTGCCGCCATGAATTCGTTGCGCGGCGCCAACCGTTCGACCACACCATCGCGGAGGAACAGTATCTTGTCCACGGCCGCAAGTACACCCGAACGATGCGATATCACGACTGTGGTCATGCCTTGCGTCTTGGCCTCGTTCAACACTGCCAGGAGCGCCCGTTCGCCGTCGGAATCCAGGTTGGAGTTCGGCTCGTCGAGTACAAGAAGACGCGGGTCCCCGAGCAAGGCTCTGGCCAGCCCAATCCGCTGACGCGTTCCGCCCGATAGCACCCCACCACCCGTCCCAACCTGGGTGTCGTATCCATCTGGCATGCGCAAAATCAGATCGTGAACCCCAGCACGCATCGCAGCGGCAATGATCTGCTCGGGCGTGGCTTCACCGAACCTGGCAATATTCTCCCGTATTGTGCCCTCGAACAATTCGACCTCCTGGGGCAAATATCCGACGTGGCGACCGAAATCCACTCGGTTCCAGGCATGGACATCGGCGCCATCGAGCCGGACGGCCCCATTGCGGGGGCGCCAGACGCCGACCAGGAGGCGCGCCAGCGAGGATTTGCCTGCTCCGCTCGGGCCAATGACCGCCAATCGCTCTCCAGGCTGAAGCGCAAAGCTGACTGCATGCAGAATTGGTTTGGCTACGCCCGCAGCGAAATAGGATACGCTCTCGACCGAAAGCCTTCCTTCGGGAGCCGGCAACCGCATGGCTTCGCCTGGAGCCGGCATGGTTATGAGGTCATCGACCCGCTTTGCGGCCGCGCGCGCGGCAACAAAGGAGCGCCAGCCGCCAACCAGTTGCTCGATCGGAGACAGTGTTCGTGCAAGCAGGATCGCAGCGGCGTAGATGACACCGGCGGTTACCTCGCCGTTGATCGTCATCCATGCACCCACGCCGATGATCGCGCTCTGTAGAGCCAGGCGGAAGAACCGGATCAGTCCCTGCAGATAGGCGCCCCGCTCGCTCCCGATGGTCTGCTGCCGGAGCATTTCTCGCCGGCTTTCGCGCCACCGCCGCAGAAACGCAGGAAGCATTCCCATGGCCTGGATAACTTCCGTATTGCGCAAGCTTGCATCGGTAAATGAATAGTTGCGCCGCGCAGCCTCCTCGGATTTTCGCAAGTGACCGGAGGTGACGTATTCATTGAGAATTGCCAGCACCAGCATCAGGCCGATGCTTGCACTTGCGATCACTCCCAACAAAGGGTGCAGCAGGAAGCACGCCAGCAAATATACAGGTAGCCAGGGCAGATCGAAGATCGCCACTGCCCCGGACTGCGTCAGGAAGTTGCGGTAGACGTCGAGATCCCTGACAATGCCCGGCCGTTGTCCTATGATGCTGGTGATTTCGACCTGTCGGCGGAGCACCTCTTCGGACAAGACGACATCGAGATGGTTTCCCAGCCGGACCAGCAGGAGATTGCGGACGGCTTCGAGAATGCTCAGTGCAATCAGAGCGACAGCTGCCGCAACCGAAATCATGACCAGTGTTGCTATGCTGCCGCTTCCGATCACACGATTGTAAACCTGCAGCATGTAGATGGTTGGCGTCAGGTACAGAAAATTGATGCCCAGGCTGAATGCGCAGATTCCTAAGATATGCGCCCGACTGCCACGCAACGTCCACTGCCAGAGTCCAGGAGACTGAAGCGCCGTCATTGCGGCAACCCAGACTTGGCGCCGGATGCCTTGCCAATGATGGCGCCAACATAGCTGTCCGCGTAAGAAGAGCCATTGCGCCGATCATATTCCCGCAGAGCAAGGGCGGCGAGATCGACGGATTGCAGGACGGTGTCCAGCAGAATTGCCAGCTTCAACAGCTTCTCATCGGCCAATTTTTCGAATTGCATGAAGTCGCGGACGAAAACTGCGTCCGACCATAGAATCTGCCGCAATCCTGCAGATGGATTTCCGCGTGCCGAAAGTGGCTTGAAGAAGCGCTGCCCGAAACCCATGAACGTATGAAATTGGTAGCCGTTCTTCCGCAAGAAGCCATCGACGTCACCGAAAAGCGGCTGCCCGACATAGAGCTCGACGAACTCTACCTCAGTGATAATCATGAGTGCCGTGCTCAATGCCCTGGCGGCGCCCTGGAAGACATCGAGCTCGGCTCCTTGCACGTCAATCTTGATCAGGTCAATGTCAGATAACCCGTCAAGATCACCAAGGTCATCGAGGCGACGCGTTACGATCCCAGGATGCTGCATCTTGGGCGTGACCAACTCGGCCAGATTGGTGAATTTCGCCAGAAGCGGCGTGTTCGGCGCATAGAGCGACCCGGTCATCGCCATATTTGTCTCGTGAAACGTGCGCGTGCTGCCATCGCCAATGAAATACGGATAGTATTTCCCACCCGTTCCCTGGTTTAGCTTGGCACATTCGGCTTCGTTGGGCTCAAACCCGACAACCCGTGCCTTCCCCGCTCTGATCAAGGGTCGATACGGTTCTGTCTCACTGCCCAGCGCCATGGCACCAATATCAACGATGCTCACCAGCGACGTCAGGGGCAACAACTCAAGGAGGTTGTCCGCAGCAGGTACTGGCTTCTCAACCGCCTGCCAGAATTCCGGATTTAGGTTCTCCGAAGATGCCCGTAACAATGCGCTTGGCAGTGGTTCCTTCGGCTTTATGCCCTTGCGTAAGCCTATCAGAATTCTGCGGCGCTCGGACTCCACGCTCTGCAGCCCGGTTTTTCTGAGGTCGTCCAGTATGGAGGCGTGATTCGGGTCATAAAAGGACGAATAGGCGGAAAGACGCTCAAACGTCTCCAGAATGGCGGCAAAGCACCAGTGCTCGGCCTTCCCCGCCATCGGCAGATTCTCAAATCGTTCGGAAGGCGCCAGAAATGGTTGGCTCGGATCACATTGGCCCTTGGCCAGGCCAGCAACCAGGCGCTGCAATGCAAGCACCCCGACGGCGCGCTGCCCCGCCTCGGACGCAGCCCGCGCCAGCGACAGAAGGTAGCAGAACCGAGGGTCGCCTTCCGACAGCCGGCGCATCGCCGCAACGGCGACTTCCAGAGCAGCCGCACGCCGCGGGGCTGGCGCGCTGGACTCGTGTGCCAGGCAGTACGCGTCTAAGGCGTTGCCGTAATCGGCAGCAACCACACCCGGCCTGAGCCACTGCCCGGTCAAGTCCCGCGCATAGGGCATGGCGGAAAGCTGCTTCTTCCAGGCCCCCTCCGGAATTGCCGGGATGTCGATCACCGGCGCTTCCGCCAGAATACCCCTTTCCGCAAGCTCCGCCGCCTTGTCTGGCTTGCAGGCGAACAGATTGAGAAGGTAGGGATCCTCGCTACCCGTCGCGTGGAATGGCCGCAATATGCCGATACCGGGCAAGAGCCGGTACGCGGCGTAGCCGAGCTCGGTCAGCTGACCTTGCAGAGCCAGGTTGAGTTTGGATCCGTGCTTGATCTCGAACATGACAAGTGGCGAGGCGCGCCGTAGAAAATTCTCGCCGCCGCGAATCACATTGCCCTCTTCCCCCTCCGCGTCGAGCTTCATGAAATCCACCTTCGGCCAACCGGCGCCAGCGGCCCAGGCATCCAGAGTGGTGAGGGATACCGTTTCCGAACCAGCCGCCGAGCCTTGCAGGGTATTCAATTCCGACTGGCCGCTAAGGGACAGCTGCGCTTGCCCTTCGCGATTGGACAGCGCGGCCTGTATCAGGGTTACGTTCTTGAATCCATTCGCCGCGATGCTCTGCGATAGGTGAGCAGCGGTCTCGCTCGCTGGCTCGAAACTCCATACATGGCCGCCATCACCCACCGCCTTGGCTGCGGTCAAGCTGTAGACGCCGTAGTTGGCACCGATGTCGACGACTTTGTCGCCAGACCGCAGCAATCTCCGTATGAACGGTGCCTCGTCCTCGAACCAGTCCTCCTGTTCGAGCAGTACATAGGGAGATATCAGATCCAGGTTTCTCGGAACGCAGATATCGACCTCGCCTTTCAATCGCACTTTCAGCATGTTCGCTGGCACCCGGATCATCGCGGCTTCTTCGCTCCCTATGTCACTTTCGCTCGACTGCAACCGACACCAGTTCTGCCACATCTCTCGCATCGCCCTGCCGAACGCGCTCGAGAACTCCGCCGCATCGCACAGAGGTGAAGCGAGCATGCGGTCGCGGAGGCCTTGGCGCAATTCCGCCAGCGCCGGAATGTCTGCCGTGATTACCTTTGCCCGACTGACGAACTCCGTCGCATCAGCAGCCGTATACTGTGGCAGGCGGAGCGCCAAATTGATCGACGTGCCCACGCGTGCTGCATGTCGATCACCGCAGAGGGTCAGCGTCGGAACACCCATCCATGCAGCTTCGCAGATCGTTGTCGTTCCGTTGTAGGGGTAGGTATCGAGAGCGAGGTCGACGCGGTTGTAGACCTCCAGATGGCTCTTCAGATGCGGCTCCCAATCCAGCAACTCGACCCGCGCATCATCAATGCCAAGGTCTCGGAACCGGCGGCGCAACCGCGATGCCGTTTCCATATCGCCAAAGGATCGGGACTTCAGGATCAGCCGAGAATTTGGCACCGCCGCAAGGACCCCGGCCCAGAGGCCGAGAGTGAAATCCGATATCTTGTTGATCTTGTTGAAGCTGCCGAAGGTGATTTGCCCGCCGCCCCCGGCAGGCAATGGGCCGACATCGGGGCTTTGCGGCGGCGGATCGTAGCAGAGAAATGGCGCCCGCAGCCGCCAGAGAGCCTCGGTATGCTGGCGATCGGCCGCGCCCACGGGATCGGAGATCCCGTCCACCAGCCGGTAATCCATCGTCACCAATCCGGTTGTATTCGGGTATCCCAGCCAGGTGACCTGGACGGGGGCTGCGCGCGCCGCGAAAACCATCAGCCGGTTCTTGCTGGTGTGGCCCGCCAGATCGACCAGGATGTCGATCCGGTCTTCACGAACCAGGTCGGCAACATGTTCGTCCGAAAATCCCGCCGTCTGACGCCAGTGTTCCGCTTTGTTCCGCAGGAGGTCCGTATAGAGGTCGGGATTGACCACGTCGGAATAGCAGTAGAACTCCAGCTCAGACCGATCATGCCTGTCGAACAGCGGCTTCAGGAAAAACGCGACGGAATGCGCGCAGAAATCCGCGGAGACAAACCCGACCCGCAGGCGCCGCGATGCGTCAGCAGGATTTCTGGTCAGGTCGAGCCGGGCTTCCGTAAACCGTCCACCCCACGCCCTATGCTCCTCGAACACCTGATCGGCGGTCATGTCATCGGCATAATTCAGAGCAAACAGCAGGTTCGACCATCCAAGGTGCATGTCCGGCTTCAACCGCGTCACCTCCCGCGACGCGGCAATCGTCTCCCGCCCCAGGCCTTGGGCACCGAGAGTGGATGCCAAATTTGCGTGCGCTTCGGCGAGGTTCGGCTGCAGGGAAATGGCGCGGCGGCAAGCTTCGGCCGCCTTGGCCAGCTGACCAGCAGAGAGCAATGCCGCCGAAAGATTTACGAAAAGCTCCGCGGTCGGCGGCCCAATCTCCAGAGCCTTCTCGAAATAGGGAATTGCATCTTGCTCGCGGCGCTGGGCGGCGATCGCGGATGCCAGATTGCTGTATGCGTTGCGATTGGACGGATCGATCAGGATGGCGCGCCGGCAAGCGACTTCTGCCTCTGCTTGCTGGCCCAGATCGCAATGGACCGAGCCAAGATTTGCATAGGCAGGCGCCCAATCCGGACGTAGCGCGACTGCACGTTGAAAGCATGCCAACGCCTCGGGCAGCCGCTTCAACCGCTTCAGCGCCGTTCCGAGGTTGAGGACAGCTTCCGGGCTGGATGGCTGCAGCCCAATTGCGATACGAAATGCCCGCTCCGCGCCACTCCAGTCGCCGCGATTGAAGCGATCTACACCCTCGGAGAGGCGACTCTCAAAGCTCGCCAGCCCGCGTCTCCCTTCGCCCATCACCTCGCCTCGCCCCAGGCACCATTTCAGCCACATTTGCCGAAACGCGGCCTCCACGTCGCGGGCAAATCCCGGCCCATCCATCAGTGGCGAGGCTGCCATCACGGGACGCAATTGGGCACTGATTGCCTGAATCCGTCCCGGGTCGAGCGCCAATCGGGTCGCCACCTCGACATAGTCGTCGACATCAACTGCCACCAGATCGCCCAATTGCAACTGGGACAGCAGTGCGGCGCTGACTCTCCCGACGTGCCGGGTGCCGCGAAGGGCTATCATCGGCACGCCCATCCAGAGCGCCTCGCAGGTTGTGGTCGTGCCATTATACGGAAATGGGTCGAGCGCGATGTCTATCCGACCGTAGGTTGCCAGGTGATCTCCAATCAGCGGCTGACGACCGAGCAAGTCCAGGCGTTCCTCGGCGATTCCATGCGATTTGAATCGCCGACGATAGAGTTCTACGGTTTCGGCATCGGTAAATGCATTGCATTTCATGATTAGGCGGGACTTCGGAACGCGCAGGAGTATGCGGGCCCAAGTCGCGATGACCTCGTCGGTCATCTTCGCCATCACGTTAAATGACCCGAACGTGACGTATCCATTCTTTGCCACCGGCCGCGGCGGAACGTCACCCGCGAAATCCGAAGGGCGGAAACAAAGGAAGCCATGCGGCAGTCTAACCAGCTGCTCGGAGTGAACTTCGTCCGCCTCGCCCGGTGGATCAACATCGGCATCCGTCAAACGGTAGTCGATTGTGGTCAGGCCGGTGGTATTCGGGTAGCCGAGATATGTCACGCCGATCGGCGCGGGCTTGCGCGCCATGACAGTCTGCCGGTTCTCAGCGGTATGGCCAGCCAGATCGACCAGGATATCGATCCGGTCCGCGCGGATCTGTGAGTCAAGCTCATCGTCTGTCATGAAGGAACAGGAGCGCCAGAGGCTGGCGCGCGATTGCAGCCGCTTCGAGAGGGAATCCATCCGCTTATTCAACGCATAGCAGACAATCTCCACCTGCCGCCGGTCGTGGAATTCGAGCAGATTCTCGATGAAATACGCAACCGAATGTCCCAGGAAATCGGGAGAAAGATAGCCGATGCGCAATACCCTGTCCGGTGTCGCGACATTGTCGTGGTCGCGACGCACCGATGCCTTTGCCTCGACCAGCTCGCCGAATTTCCGATGCTCGGCATAGATCTCCGCCGGAGTCATGGTCGGCATTGAGTTCAGCGTGAACAGGAGATTGGAATGGGCACTCAGGTAGTCGGGCGAGATCTCGATTGCACGGCGAAAGCACGCAATCGACTCCGACAGCTGCCCCTGCTCGCGCAGCAAATTCCCGAGATTGTTGATGGCGTAGTCGTAGTCCGGCTTGAGCTCGATTGCCCGACGGTAGGCGGCCGCTGCCTCGCCCAGCAACCCCTTTCCCTTCAAGGCGGCTCCCAGATTGACAAAGTGCTTGGGATTTTCCGGCTCGATCCCAATGACGGCGCGCTGGCAGTGCACTGCCTCGTCCAGCTTTCCGAGGGTCGAATAGACCGTCCCGAGATTTCCCAGAGCGGCGACGGACACCGGATCGAGACTCAATGCCGTGTTGTAGGCAGAGGCCGCCTCCTCCAATCGGTGCGTCTCGTACAGAACGTTGCCGAGATGCACCCATAGATTGGCGTCCTTCGGTGCCGCGCCTGCCACGCGTCGATAGAGGGCCAGCATCTCCTCAACTCTGCCCTGGCGCCGCAGCACGCTGCCATAGCCGTTGACGGCCTGAAGGTATCGCGGGTCGACCGCCGTCGTGGTCGGCGATGGGTTGGGCAACACCGTCAGTGCTCGGGTCAAGACCGCCTCGGACTGGGTCAAATCCCCGACATCCGCCAGGGCCAAGCCCAGATTGAGCTGACCATCGGCATACCCGGCATCCAGGGTCAGGGATTCACGAAAACACTCCAGGGCCTCCCCGGATTTTCCGAGGTCCCGCAAGGCAGCCCCCAGGTTGTTCAGGGCAATCGGGCTCCGCTCCATGGCTAGATATCGCCGATACACCGGAACGGCATCGGCGAGCCTTCCACCGACATGAAGCCGCATCGCCTCGCGCAATGTCTCGATGGCTGCGGTTCCGACCGGATTCGCGGCTTCTGCGACGCTTCCATTGCCTAACCCCAAGTCCTCCCTCGGCTTGGCTGGATTACTGCTGGTCGACTTCCGCCTTTGACCCATCGGGAAACTCGTCGCTACGGAAAATTCGGCTCAAATGCCTGATATTTCAAGTAATAGCACGACAAACAAATTCGCACCCAACCTAAAAAGAGTGCGGCGACCAACGAAGGTCGCCGCACGCTCTGGAAAGGCGGCTCAGAAGGTGAAGTTCGCCGGATCCGACAAGGTGTGCGTGCCCGTCAGTTTGACCACGACGTCATCAACCGTCAGTGAATGGCTGGCCGAATTGTCGACCAGGACATAGGTATTGCCGGAATACTGGAAGGTCACGACCGTGGCCGTCGAGGACCCATTGCCCGCTGCTGCAATATCAAGCGCATCCTTCAGCGTCGCCGGAGCGGATAGTGCAACATAGCCGGTAATATCGATGCTGCTCGTCGGCGACCCATTGGTAATCCCGGATAGGTCGATGACGTCGCCGCCAACGCCATCCGCGAAGCTGTTGAGGGTCACGGAATGGCCTAGGATGGAGGCATCATTGGTGATGTCCGCAACCTTGTAACCCGCAGCCAGCGCCACCGTGTCTATGACCCCGTTGGCGGTCAGCTCGATTGCCGCGCCCCCGATCCCGCCGCCCACCGTAAAGGTCGACGCACCGGCCGGAGCGGAAGTCTCGATGGTCTCTATGCTCGTAAATGTTGTATTGCTCAGGTCGATGCTGTGCCCGTTCACGATGAGCATGTCGCTGCCGCTGCTCCCGATAACCGAGCCCCCGGAAGCAAGATCAACCTGATCGACGGTAAATGTCGTCGCCAGGCTGCTCCCCGCCCGCAGTATCTCGATGCTGCTCAGCGAAGAGCTGCTGAGATCAAGTGCGGTACCGCTGATGGCGAGGCTGTCCGACCCGGAACTTCCGATGACAGATCCGTTCACCAGCAGGTCCGCCTGATTCACGGTAAAGGTCGTTGCCGTGCTCAGGCCGGCGCGAATGATCTCGACGCTGGTCAATGTGGTGCTGGTCAGGTCGAGCCCGGTCGCGGCAACCGACAGCGTATCGCTGCCAATGTTTCCGATAACTGATCCACCGGCGAACAGATCGGTCTGATCGACCGTAAAGGTCGTTGCCAGCGTCGATGCTGCCGAAAGCACTTCGATGCTCGAAAGTGTCGTGCTGGTCAGGTCAAGCGCTGCACCGAATGCGCTCAACGTATCGGTGCCCGTACTCCCTATCACCGAGCCCGACGATGCCAAGTCGGCCTGATCGACGGTGAAGGTTGTCGGCGATGCTGAGCCGTCCTGCAGGACCTCGATGCTGCTCAGCGTGGTGCTGCTCAGATCAAAGGACGTGCCATTGATGATCAGCGTATCGCTGCCGGTGCTGCCAACAACAGACCCGCCGGCGAGGAGATCGCCAAGGTCCGCGGTAAAGGTCGTCGCCAGGCTGGACGCCGACTTCAAGACCTCGATGCTGCTCAGCGTCGAGCCTGACAGGTCAAACGCCGTACCCTGGATCGAGAGCGTATCGGTTCCGCTGCTGCCGATGATCGAGCCGCCCGACACCAGATCGGCAGCATCGACACTGAAGGTCGTCGCGAGGCTGGACCCGGCCCGCAGGAGCTCGATGCTCGACAGAGTGGTGCTAGTCAGATCGAAGCTCGTTCCCTTCATGGTCAGTGTGTCGCTGCCGCTGCTCCCGAACACGCTGCCGCCAGACGCCAGATCCGCGGCGTCGACAACGAATGTTGTCGCCGTCCCGGTTCCGGCCCGCAGCACCTCGATGCTGCTGAGCGTCGTGCTGCTCAGATCCAGGCTGGTCCCGTTCGACAGGAGCGTATCCGTACCGGAGCTTCCGGCCACCGTACCTGCGGTGGCGAGATCGGCTTGATCCACGGTGAACACGGTGGCAATGCTGAGACCGGCCTGGAGAATTTCGACACTGCTCAAGGTCGCGCTGGACAGGTCGAATGCCGCGGATTTGATGACCAGACTGTCGAGCCCGCTGCTGCCGATGACGCTGCCGCTTGTAGCCAAATCGGCCTGGTCCACGGTAAAGGTGGTCGCTGTACTCAACCCCGCCTGAAGAATTTCGATGCTGGTCAGCGTCGTGCTGGTCAGATCAAAGGCTGTCGTTCTCATCGTCAACACATCGATACCACTGCTGCCGACCACCGAGCCGCCGGACAGCAAATCAGTTGCATCCACAATGAAAGTGGTCGCAGCACTTGACCCCGCCTTCAAACTCTCGATGCTCGAGAGAGTCGTGCTGGTCAAGTCAAGGGTCGCATCCTTGATGACCAGGGTGTCACTGCCTGAACTGCCGGTTACCGACCCGCCCGACACGAGATCAATCTGATCGACGGTAAAGGTCGTTGCGGTGCTCAGGCCCGCCTTCAGGTTGTCAATACTGACAAGGTTCGTGTTCGTCAGATCGAGGCTGGCACCGGAGATCGTCAGGATATCGGTCTGTGTGGTTCCCGTCACCGACCCGCCAGAGATTAGATCCGCCTGATTGAGAGTGAACGTCGTTGCTGTCGTCAGCCCCGCCTTCAGGTTTTCGATGCTTGTCAGGGTCGTGCTGGTCAGATCGTAGGCCGTGGTCTTCATCGCCAGCGTATCGATGCCGGTGCTGCCGGCAACCGTGCCGTTTGCGGCGAGGTCGGCGGCATCCACCGTAAAGGTCGTGGCAAGACTTGATCCGGCCGTGAGGATCTCGATGCTGCTAAGCGTGCTGCTTGTCAGATCGATGGCCGTCGATCCCGCCGCCAGGGTGTCGTTGCCGCTGCTTCCAGTCACCGTGCCGCCGGAGGCAAGATCCGCCGTATCCACGGTGAATGTCGTTGCAAGACTGGAGTTCGTCTTCAGTATCTCGATGCTCGTCAACGTCGACGAGCTCAGATCGAGGGCGGTACCAGCCGACGCCAACGTATCGTTGCCGCTGCTTCCCGTTACCGATCCTCCCGAAATCAGGTCCGCCTGGTCGACGGTGAAGGTCGTCGCCGTCGACAGTGCTGCCTTCAGGATTTCGATGCTTGCGAGCGTCGTGCTGCTCAGATCGAACGCGGTCGATTTCACCGACAGCGTATCGCTGCCGCTACTGCCATTGACGGAGCCGCCGGAGGCAAGATCGGCGGTATCCACGGTGAATGTGGTCGCCGACGCAGACCCAGCCCTCAGGATCTCAATGCTCGTCAAGGTGGTGGATGTCAGATCAAGGCTGGTACCGGCGATCGCCAGCACATCGTTGCCGGAGCTGCCCGTAACCGAGCCGGCGGACACCAGATCGGTCAGGTCCACTGTGAAGGTCGTCGCCAGGCTGCTCCCGGCCTTGAGGATCTCGATACTGCTCAAGGTAGTGCTGGTCAAATCGAGTCCGGTACCGGCAATCGTCAGCGTATCGTTGCCCGAGCTGCCGGTTACCGATCCGCCGGACAGAAGGTCGGTCTGGTCGACCACAAATGTCGTGGCAAGACTGGACTGCGCCTTCAAATTCTCGATGCTGGAGAGCGTGGTGCTGCTGGTATCGAAGGTCGTACCCTTGATTGTCAGGATATCACTGCCGGTGCTGCCGATGACACTGCCCCCCGCCGCAAGATCCGCCGCATCGACGGTGAAGGTGGTCGCGGAAGCTGAACCGGCCTGCAGCACTTCGATGCTGCTCAACGTCGTGCTGGTGAGGTCGAAGGCGGTGGTCTTCATCACCAGTGTATCGGTGCCAGAGTTGCCGTTGACCGAGCCGCCGGATGCGAGATCCGCTGCGTCAACCGTGAAGGTGGTACCCAGGCTCGATCCCGCCTTCAGTATCTCGATGCTGGTCAGGGTCGTGCTCGACAGGTCGAGGCCGGTTCCGGCGGCGGCAAGCGTGTCGTTGCCGGAGCTGCCGGTAACCGAGGCGCTGGCGACGAGATCCGCCTGATCGACGGTGAAGATCGTGGCCAACGAGGACCCGGCCTTCAGGGTCTCTATGCTCGTGAGAACCGTGCTGCTGAGGTCGAGCGTGGTGCCAACGGCCGTAAGAATGTCGCTGCCGCTGCTGCCGGTCACGGAACCGCCAGAGGCAAGATCCGCCTGATCGATCGTGAACGTCGTGGCCGTCGACAGGCCGGCCTGCAGCACCTCGACGCTGGCCAGCGTGGTGCTGCTGAGGGTGAAGGCTGTCGTCTTCATCACCAGGACGTCATTGCCGGTGCTGCCGACAACCGAGCCGCCGGAAGCCAGATCCGCAGCATCAACGGTGAAGGTCGTGGCAAGAACTCGACCCTGCCTGAAGTATTTCGATGCTGGTCAGCGTGGTGCTGCTGAGGTCAAGGGCGGTACCCGCAGCGACCAGTGTGTCGTTGCCGCTGCTGCCGGTGACCGAGCCGGCTGCCAGGAGGTCCGCTGAGTCGACGGTGAATACCGTCGCGAGGCTGGCGCCGGCCTTGAGGATCTCGATGCTCGAAAGCGTGGTGCTGCTCAGATCCAGCACTGTACCGAAGGCAGACACGGTGTCGCTGCCACTGCTGCCAGTGATCGAGCCGCCGGCAGCAAGATCCGCCTGGTCGACGGTGAACGTCGTCGCCGTGGAGAGCGCAGCCTTCAGGATCTCGATGCTGGTCAGGGTCGTGCTGCTCACGTCGAATGCCGTGGTCTTCAGCGTCAACGTGTCGTTTCCGCTGCTGCCGATCACCGAGCCGCCGGACAGCAGGTCCGCCGCATCGACGGTGAACGTCGTTGCCACGCTGGAACCCGCCTTCAGCACCTCGACGCTGGTCAGTGTCGTGCTGGTGACATCGAGGCCGGTCCCAGCCGCTGCCAGGATATCGTTCCCGGTACTGCCGGTGACTGACCCGGCCGCGGCAAGATCCGCCTGGTCGACGGTGAACGTCGTCGCCAGGGTGGTTCCCGCCTTGAGCGTCTCGATGCTGGTGAGTGTGGTGCTGGAGAGATTGAGATCCGTGCCGCTGGCGACGAGAATATCGCTGCCGGTGCTGCCGGTGACGGACCCACCCGATGCCAGGTCCGCCTGGTCCACCGTGATGGTGGTCGCCAACGCCGACCCGGCCTTCAGCGTCTCGACGCTGCTGAGAGTCGTCGCGCTGAGATCGAGTGTCGTGCCCACGGCCAGGAGGATGTCGCTACCGCTGCTGCCGGTGACCGACCCGCCGCCGATGAGATCCGACTGGTCAACGGTGAAGGTCGTTGCCGTGCTGAGGCCGGCCTGCAGGATCTCGATGCTGCTCAGCGTCGTGCTGCTCAGGTCGAATGCCGTTGTCTTCAGCGTCAGGGTATCATTCCCGCTGCTGCCGATCACCGAACCACCGGAAACCAGGTCCGCCGCGTCAACGGTGAAGGTGGTTGCCAAACTCGATGCAGCCTTCAGAATCTCGACGCTGGTCAAGGTAGTGCTGGTAACGTCGAGGCTGGTGCCCTTGATCGCCAGCGTGTCGTTGCCGGTGCTGCCGATGACGGATCCGCTTGTGGCGAGGTCCGTCTGGTCGACGGTAAAGGTCGTCGCAATACTCAGGCCGGCCTGCAGCTTCTCGATGCTCGACAGGGTCGTGCTCGAGAGATCGAGGCCGGTACCTCCGGCCACGAGAATGTCGCTGCCGCTGCTGCCAACGACGCTGCCACTGGCGGCGAGGTCCGTCTGGTCGACGGTGAATGTCGTGGCGGACACCGATCCTGCCTGCAGGATTTCGATGCTGCTGACCGTCGTGCTGGTCAGATCGAGGCCGGTCCCGAACGCTTTCAGGGTATCGTTTCCGGCATTGCCGGTGACGGTACCGCTCGCCGCAAGGTCGCCTTGATCGACGGTGAAGGTGGTGGCCAGGCTGGACCCGGCGGTGAGGATCTCGACACTGGTCAGCGTCGTGCTGCTCAGGTTGAGATCGGTTCCGGCCGCGGACAGCGTGTCGTTCCCGGTGCTGCCGGATACGGTCCCGTTCGATACCAGATCCGCCTGATCGACGACGAACGTGGTGGCGAGGCTCAACCCTGCCTTCAGAGTCTCGATGCTCGTGAGCACCGTGCTGCTCAGGTCGAGGCCAGTGCCGTTGGCGACGATGATGTCGCTGCCGGTGCTGCCCACGACCGAGCCGCCCGAGGCGAGGTCCGCCTGATCGAGGGTAAAGGTCGTTGCCGAATTCAGGCCGGCCTGCAGGATCTCAACGCTGCTCAGCGCCGTGCTGCTCAAGTCGAAGGCGGTGCTCTTGATCACCAGGGAGTCGTTGCCGGAGCTGCCCACAACCGATCCGTTCGACGCCAGATCAGCGGTATCGACGGTGAAGGTGGTGGCCGTGCTCAGGCCGGCCCTCAGGATCTCGATGCTGCTCAGCACCGTGCTGGTCAGATCCAGCGCGGATCCGCCGGCAACCAGCGTATCGTTTCCGCTGCTGCCGACCACGGACAGGCCCGATGCGAGATCGGCCTGGTCGACCGTGAACGTGGTGGCGAGGCTTGAGCCCGCCTTCAGGGACTCGATGCTGGTCAGTGTCGTACCGGTGAGGTCGATCGCGGTACCCTTGATGACCAGCGAGTCGCTGCCGCTGCTGCCCACCACGCTGCCGCCGGCGGCGAGGTCCGCCTGATCCACGGTGAAGGTGGTCGCGCTGCTGGTGCCAGCCTGCAGCACCTCGATCGAGGTGAGGCCTGTGCTGCTGAGGTCAAAGGCGGTGCTGAGAATGTTCAGCGTGTCGTTGCCGCTGCTGCCGACCACCGAGCCGCCGGAGGCGAGATCGCCCGGGTTGACGGTGAAGGTCGTCGCGGTGCTGGACCCGGCCCGCAGGATCTCGATGCTGGTCAGCGTGGTGCTGGTCAGGTCGGCGCTGGTCCCCTTGATGACGAGGCTGTCGACACCGCTGCTTCCGGCGACAGTGCCGCCGGAGATGAGGTCCGCCAGGTCGACGGTGAAGGTCGTCGCCAGGCTGCTGCCGGCCCGGATGGTCTCGATGCTGGACAGCGTGGTGCTCGTCAGGTCGAAGCCCGTCGATTTGGCACTCAGCACGTCGCTGCCGCTGCTGCCCTGGATCGAGCCGCCGGAGGCAAGATCCGCCTGGTCGAGGGTGAATGTGTTGGCGAGGCTCGATCCCGCCTGCAGAACCTCGATGCTGGTGAGCGAAGTGCTGCTGAGGTCGAAGGCCGTGCCCTTCACCGTCAGCGCATCGCTGCCGGAGCTGCCGATGACCGAGCCACCGGAGGCGAGATCCGCCGGGTCCACGGTGAAGGTCGTCGCGGTGCTCAGGCCCGCCTTCAGGATCTCGATGCTGGTCAGACTGGTGCTGGTGAGGTCGAAGGCGGTGGTCTTCAGCACCAGCGTGTCGTCGCCGCTGCTCCCCGCGACGCTGCCGCCGGAGACGAGATCCGCCACATCCACCGTGAAGGTCGTCGCGAGACTGGAACCCGCCTGCAGCTTCTCGATGCTGGTCAGGCTGGTGCTGGTGAGATCCAGGCCAGTACCGGCTGCCGCCAGCGTATCGGTGCCACTGCTGCCCTGGACTGAAGTCACGCCGGCATCCAGATCCGCCTGGTCGAGGGTGAACGTCGTGGCCAGGCTCGAGCCCGTCTTCAGCGTCTCGATGCTGGTGAAACTCGTGCCGCTGAGATCGAAGGCCGTGCCCGTCACCGTCAGCGTGTCGCTGCCGGTGCTGCCGATGACCGAGCCGCCGGAGGCGAGATCCGCCACATCCAAGGTGAAGGTTGTCGCGAGACTGGAGCCCGCCTGCAGGATTTCGACGCTGGTCAGCGAGGTGCTGGTGAGATCGAAGGCCGTGGACTTCAATACCAGGCTGTCGTTGCCCGAGCTGCCGACCACCGAACCGCCGGAAAGGAGATCCGCCGGGTCCACGGTGAAGGTGGTGGCCGTGCTCAGGCCCGCCTGCAGCTTCTCGATGCTGGTCAGACTGGTGCTGGTGAGATCGAAGGCCGCGTCCTTCATCACCAGGGTATCGTTGCCCGAGCTGCCGACCACCGAGCCGCCGGAGACGAGGTCGGCCGCATCCACCGTGAAGGTCGTCGCCGCGCTCAGGCCCGCCTGCAGCTTCTCGATGCTGGTCAGCGAGGTGCTGGTGAGATCGAGGCCAGATCCCGCCGCTACCAGGGTATCGACGCCGCTGCTGCCCTGGATCGAGCCGACGCCTGCATCGAGGTCCGCCTGGTCGAGGGTGAAGGTCGTCGCCAGGCTGGAGCCCGACTTTAAGGTCTCGATGCTGCTGAGGCTCGTGCTGCTGAGATCGAAGGCCGTGCCCTTCACCGTCAGCGTGTCGCTGCCGGAACTGCCGATGACCGAGCCGCCAGACACGAGATCGGCCGCATCCACCGTGAAGGTCGTTGCAAGGCTGGAACCCGCCTGCAGCTTCTCGATGCTGGTGAGCGACGTGCTGGTGAGATCTAGCCCCGTCCCGGCCGCCACCAAGGTATCGACGCCGCTGCTGCCCTGGACCGAAGTCACGCCCGCATCCAGGTCGGCCTGGTCGAGGATGAAGGTGGTCGCGAGGCTCGACCCCGACTTCAAGGTCTCGATGCTGGTGAGCGAGGTGCTGCTGAGGTCGAAGGCCGTGCCCTTCACCGTCAGCGTGTCGCTGCCGGAGCTGCCGATGACCGAGCCGCCCGCAGCGAGATCGGCCGCGTCCACGGTGAAGGTCGTCGCGAGGCTGGAGCCCGCCTGCAGCTTTTCGATGCTGGTGAGCGAGGTGCTGGTGAGATCGAAGGCCGTGGTCTTCAGCGCCAGCGTATCGCTGCCCGAGCTGCCGACCACCGAACCGCCGGAAAGGAGATCCGCCGCATCCACCGTGAAGGTCGTTGCGAGACTGGAGCCCGCCTGCAGGATCTCGACGCTGGTGAGCGAGGTGCTGGTGAGATCAAGCCCCGTCCCGGCCGCCGCCAGCGTGTCCGTGCCGCTGCTGCCCTGGACCGAAGTCACGCCCGCATCCAGGTCCGCCTGGTCGAGGGTGAAGGTGGTCGCGAGGCTCGAACCCGACTTCAAGGTCTCGATGCTGGTGAGCGACGTGCTGGTGAGATCGAAGGCCGTGCCCTTCACCATCAGCGTGTCGCTGCCGGAGCTGCCGATGACCGATCCGCCGGAGGCGAGATCGGCCGCATCCACGGTGAAGGTCGTGGCCGTGCTTAGGCCAGCCTGCAGGATCTCGATGCTGGTAAGCGACGTGCTGGTGAGGTCGAAGGCGGTGGTCTTCAGCGCCAAGGTATCGTCGCCGCTGCTCCCCACCACGCTGCCGCCGGAGAGAAGATCCGCCGCATCCACGGTGAAGGTCGTCGCAAGGCTGGAGCCCGCCTGCAGGGACTCGACGTTGGTCAGCGTGGTGCTGGTGAGATCGAAGGCCGTCCCCACGACGGTCAGTGAATCATTGCCGGAACTGCCGATCACCGAACCACCGGAAGCAAGGTCCACCGCATCCACGGTGAAGGTCGTCGCCGTGCTCAGGCCCGCCTGCAGCTTCTCGATGCTGGTCAGACTGGTGCTGGTGAGATCGAAGGCCGCGTCCTTCATCGTCAGCGTGTCGCTGCCCGAGCTGCCGACCACCGAGCCGCCGGAGACGAGATCGGCTGCATCCACCGTGAAGGTCGTTGCGGTGCTCAGGCCCGCCTGCAGCCTCTCGATGCTGGTGAGCGAAGTGCTGGTTAGATCGAGGCCAGATCCCGCCGCTACCAGGGTATCGATGCCGCTGCTGCCCTGGACCGAACCGCCGGCGGCAAGATCCGCCTGGTCCAGGGTGAAGGTGGTCGCGAGGCTGGAGCCTGCCTGCAGGATTTCGACGCTGCTGAGCGAGGTGCTGCCGAGATCGAAGGCCGTGCCCTTCACCGACAGCGTGTCGCTGCCGGAGCTGCCGATGACCGAGCCGCCGGACACGAGATCGGCCGCATCCACCGTGAAGGTCGTTGCCAGGCTGGAGCCCGCCTGCAGCTTCTCGATGCTGGTGAGCGCGTGCTGGTGAGATCTAGCCCCGTCCCGGCCGCCACCAAGGTATCGACGCCGCTGCTGCCCTGGACCGAAGTCACGCCCGCATCCAGGTCCGCCTGGTCGAGGGTGAAGGTGGTCGCGAGGCTCGACCCGGACTTCAAGGTCTCGATGCTGGTGAGCGAGGTGCTGGTGAGGTCGAAGGCCGTGCCCTTCACCGTCAGCGTGTCGCTGCCGGAGCTGCCGATGACCGAGCCGCCGGCGGCGAGATCGGCCGCGTCCACCGTGAAGGTCGTGGCCGTGCTCAGGCCCGCCTGCAGGATCTCGACGCTGGTCAGCGACGTGCTGGTGAGGTCGAAGGCCGTGGTCCTCAGAACCAGGGTATCGTCGCCGCTGCTCCCCACCACGCTGCCGCCGGAGAGAAGATCCGCCGCATCCACGGTGAAGGTCGTCGCCGTGCTCAGGCCCGCCTGCAGTTTCTCGATGCTGGTGAGCGATGTACTGGTGAGATCAAGCCCCGACCCTGCCGCCACCAGGGTATCGACGCCGCTGCTGCCCTGGACCGAAGTCACGCCCGCATCCAGGTCCGCCTGGTCGAGGGTGAAGGTGGTCGCGAGGCTCGAGCTCGACTTCAAGGTCTCGATGCTGGTGAGCGACGTGCTGCTGAGATCGAAGGCCGTGCCCTTCACCGTCAGCGTGTCGCTACCGGAACTGCCGATGACCGAGCCGCCGGCGGCGAGATCGGCCGCATCCACCGTGAAGGTCGTGGCCGTGCTCAGGCCCGCCTGCAGGATCTCGATGCTGGTGAGCGACGTGCTGGTGAGGTCGAAGGCGGTGGTCTTCAGCGCCAAGGTATCGTCGCCGCTGCTCCCCACCACGCTTCCACCCGCGACGAGATCCGCCGCATCCACCGTGAACGTCGTCGCAAGGCTGGAGCCCGCCTGCAGGATTTCGATGCTGGTGAGCGAGGTACTGGTAAGGTCAAGCTCCGTCCCGGCTGCCACCAGGGTATCGACGCCGCTGCTGCCCTGGACCGACGTCACGCCCGCATTCAGATCCGCCTGGTCGAGGGTGAAGGTGGTCGCCAGGCTGGAGCCCGCCTGCAGGACCTCGATGCTGGTGAGCGAGGTGCTGCTGAGGTCAACGGCCGTGCCCTTCACCGTCAGCGTATCGCTGCCGGTGCTGCCGATCACCGAGCCGCCCGCGGCAAGATCATCCGCATCGACGGTGAAAATCGTCGCCGTGCTGAGGCCCGCCTGCAGGATCTCGATGCTGGTCAGCGAAGTGCTGGTGAGATCGAAGGCGGAGGTCTGCAGCACCAGCGTGTCGTCGCCGCTGCTCCCCACCACGCTGCCGCCGGAAGCGAGATCCGCCGCATCCACGGTAAACGTCGTGCCCAGGCTCGACCCCGCCTGCAGGATCTCGATGCTGGTCAGGCTGGTGCTGGTGAGATCGAGGCTCGTCCCGGCTGCCGCCAGCGTGTCGATGCCGCTGCTGCCCTCGATGGTGACCTGGGCCAGATCGGCCTGGTCCACGGTGAAGGTGGTCGCCAGGCTGGTGCTGGCCTTCAGGACCTCGATGCTGGAGAGTGACGTGCTCGACAGATCGAGATCGGTGCCGCCCGCCAGCAGCGTGTCGACTCCGGCGTCGCCGACCACCGACCCGCCCGACGCCAGGTCGTCCGCGTCCAGGGTAAAGGTGGTACCGAGGCTGGAGCCTGCCTGCAGAACCTCGACACTCGTCAAGCTGGTGCTGTTGAGATCGAACGAGGTTCCCTTGATGATCAGCGTATCGACGCCGCTGCTGCCGACGATCGAGCCGCCATTGGCAAGGTCGGCGAGATCGACGGTGAATGTCGTGGCGTCGCTGACGCCGGCCTGCAGGATCTCGACACTGGACAGGGTCGAACTGCTGACGTCGAACGCCGAGCTCTTGATGATCAGCGCATCGACGCCGGCGCCGCCCAGGACGCTGCCGCCGACGGCGAGATCCGAGGCATCCACGGTGAAGGCCGTACCGGCATTGGCCGCCCGCAGGACCTCGATGCTGCTCAAGGTCGTGCTGGTGAGATCGAGTTCGGTGCCGCCCGCCGCGACGATGTCCTGCCCGCTGCCGCCGACAACGCTGCCGCCGGCGGCGAGGTCGTTGTTGTCCAGGGTGAACGTGGTCGCCGCGAGGGCCCCTTGCAGCTTCTCGATGCTGGTCAGCGTCGTATTCGCCAGATTGAGCTCCGAGCCCTTGCCGATCAGCGTGTCGATGCCGCTGCTGCCGACGACCGAGCCGCCCGCCACCAGATCGCCCTGGTCGACGGTGAACGTGGTCGCCAGGCTGGAGCCGGCATTGAGGCTCTCGATGCTGGTCAAGGTCGTGCTGGTCAGATTGATGGTGGTCGCGTTGACGGTCAGCGTGTCGCTGCCGCTGCTGCCGATGACCGAGCCTCCAGAGACGAGGTCAGCCACGTCGACCGTGAAGGCCGTCGCCACGCTGGTCCCGGCAGCGATCTTTTCGATGCTGCTGAGAGTCGTGCTGGTCAGGTCAAGCGCTGTGCCCCCGGCGGCGACGGTATCGCTGCCCGTGCTGCCGAGAATGCTGCCGTTCGCGGCGAGGTCTGCCTGGTTGACGGTGAATGTCGTTGCCGCGGCAGTTCCCGCCTTCAGGATCTCGATGCTGCTCGCCGCGGTGCTCGACAGGTCGAAGGCCGTGCCCTTGAACAGCAATGTGTCGTTGCCGCTGCTGCCCAGCACCGCGCCGCCGGCGGCGAGATCGCCGGCATCGACCACGAAAGTCGTGGCGAGACTGCTGCTGGCCTTCAGGATCTCGACGCTGGTCAGCGTCGTGCTGCTCACGTCGAAGCTGGTTCCGGTCACGATCAGGGTATCGGTCCCGAACGTGCTGGCGCTGCCCACCACGCTGCCGTTCGACGCCAGGTCGGCCTGGTTCACCGTGAACGTCGTATCCAGGCTGGCACCGGCTGCCAGCTTTTCGATGCTGGTCAGGGTCGTGCTGGTGAGATCGGCGTTCGTGCCGCTCACGGTCAGGGTGTCGGAGCCGCTGCTGCCGATGACCGAACCGCCGGAAGCAAGGTCTGCCGAGTCGACGATGAAGGTTGTCGCGGTGCTCACGCCGGCCTTCAGGATCTCGATGCTGTTCAATGTCGTGCTGGTCAGGTCGACACCGGTACCCTTGCTGGTCAGAGTATCGATGCCACCAGTTCCGACGACGGTTCCGCCCGAGGCAAGATCCGCCTGATCGAGGGTGAATGTCGTTGCCAGGCTGGATCCTGCCTGCAGCTTCTCGATGCTCGACAATGCGGTCGAGGCGAGATTGAAGGCCGTTCCCTTGATGATCAGCGTGTCGGTCCCCGTGCTGCCGATCACGCTGCCGCCGGAGGCCAGATCCGCCGAATTGAGCGTGAACGTCGTGTCGGAAGAGGACCCCGCCTTCAGGATCTCGATACTGGTCAGCGCCGTGCTGGTCAGGTTGAAAGCGGTTCCGACGATCGCCAGCGCATCGTTGCCCGAGCTGCCGGCGACCGATCCTCCGGCAACCAGGTCGGCGGCATCGACGGTGAACGTCGTGGCATTGCTGGTTCCTGCGGCCAGCTTCTCGATGCTGGTCAGGGTGGTGCTGGTCAGGTCGAGGGATCCGCTGCCTGCGGCGACGACATCGGTGCCCTTGCCGCCAAGCACGCTGCCGCCGGCTGCCAGGTCGTTGTTGTCCAGGGTGAATATCGTCGCCGCCAGCGAGCCCTGCAGCTTCTCGATGCTGGTCAGCGTGGTGCCGGCCAGGTTCATCGTCGAGCTCTTGGTGATCAGCGTGTCCGATCCGGCGCTGCCGATGATCTCGTCGAGAACATTCAGGTCGGCCTGGTCCACCGTGAAGACTGAATCCGCCCCGGATCCGGCTTGCAGGACTTCGATGCTGTTCAGGGTGGTGCTGGTCAGATTGGCAGAGGTCCCGACGATCGACAGGGTATCGTTGCCGGCGTTGCCGAAGACGCTGCCGTTGGGCGCGAGATCGGCTTGATTGACGGTGAAGAAGGTATCCGCGGTCGAGCCTGCAGCCAGCTTCTCGATGCTGGTGAGCGTCGTGCTGGTGAGATCGACGGTGGCGTCGAAGACCATGAGCGCATCGCTGCCGGTGCTGCCGATGACCGACCCACCGTTCGCGAGGTCCGCGGCATCGACCATGAAAGTGGTACCGGTGGCGGTGGCGGTCTGCAGTTTCTCGATGCTGGTAAGCGCGGTGCTGGTCAGGTCGAACGCCGATCCCTTGAACGCGATCGTATCGACGCCGGTGCTGCCGAGGATGTCGGTGACGGAAGTCAAGTCGCCGGCATCGACGCTGAAGGTTGTCGCCAGAACTCGACCCCGTTTTCAGGGTCTCGAGGCTATCGAGGTTGGTGCTCGTCAGGTTGAACGACGTCCCCTTGACGATCAGCGTATCGGCCCCGGTGCTTCCGGCAATGGTGCCGTTTGCGGCCAGATCCGCCTGGTCCAGCCTGAAGGTTGTGTCGGCGGCCGAGCCGGCGGCGATCTTCTCGATGCTGGTGAGGGTGGTGCTGGTCAGGTCGATCGACGTGTCGATGACCGACAGGGAATCGCTGCCCGTGCTTCCGACGACCGAGCCTCCGGTGGCGAGATCGGCCGTATCGACGGTGAAGGCCGTCCCCAGGCTCGCGCCGGCCTTCAGGATCTCGATGCTGGACAGGGTGGTGCTGGAGAGATCCCCGACCGTGCCCTTGAAGGTCAGGGTGTCATTGCCGCTGCTGCCGATGATCGAGCCGCCGGATGCGAGATCGGCGGCATCGACGGTGAACGTCGTCGCCTGGCTGGATCCGCCCTTCAGAATCTCGATATTGTCGACCGTGGTGCTGCTGAGATTGAGCGCCGTTCCCTTGATGATCAGGGTATCGACGCCGCTGCTGCCGGTAATGGAGCCGCCGCTGGCGAGATCGGCGGCATCGACGGTGAACGTGGTCGCGGTGCTCAGGCCCCCCTGGATCGCCTCGACGCTGGTCAGCGTCGTGCTGGTCAGGTTGATGACGCTGCCGTTGACGATCAGGGTATCGGCGCCGCTGCTGCCGATCACCGAGCCGCCCGGGAGGAGCTGGGACGCATCAACCGTGAAGGTGGTCGCCAGGCTGGCGCCGGCCTTCAGGATTTCGATGCTGGTCAAATTCGTGCTGGTCAGGTCGATCGCCGCATCCTTGACGACCAGCGTATCGGTCCCGCTGCTCCCCAGGACGCTGCCGCCGGTCACCAGGTCGTTCTGATCGAGCGTGAACGTCGTGGCCGTCCCGCTCCCGGCCAGGATCTCGATGCTGTCAAGGGTCGTGCTGGTCAAATTGAGGGCGGTGCCCTTGATCACCAGCTTGTCGTTGCCTGAGCTGCCGGTGACCGACCCGCCGGAAATGAGGTCCGCGGCATCGAGCGTGAAGGTCGTCGCCAGGCTTGAACCCGCCTTCAGGTTCTCGATGCTGGTCAGGGTGGAACTGGTCAGGTTGAGCGCGGTTCCGTTGATGACCAGGCTGTCGACGCCGCTGCTGCCCGCCACCGAGCCCTTGCTCGCAAGATCCGCCTGGTCGACGGTGAAGACCGTATCGCTGCCCGATCCCGCTGCCAGCTTCTCGATGCTGGTCAACGTGGTGCTGGTCAGGTCGATGGCGGTATCGTTCACGGTCAGCGTGTCGCTGCCCTTGCCGCCGACCACGAAGCCGCCGGAGGCCAGGTCCGCGGTGTCGACGGTGAAGACGGTTGGGGTGGCGAGCCCGGCCTGCAGCTTTTCGACGCTGGTCAGGGTCGTGCTGGTCAGATTGATCGCGGTGCTCTTGACCACCAGGGTATCGGTACCGCTGCTGCCGGTCACGGATCCGCCGGCGACGAGATCCGCCGCATCGACGGTGAAGGTCGTACCGAGGCTGGAGCCCGCAGAGATAGCCTCGATGCTGTCGAGGACGGTGCTGGTCAGGTTGAGCGAGGTTCCGTGAATGATCAGGGTATCGCTGCCGGAGCTGCCGAGGACGCTGCCCCCCGAGGCCATGTCCGCCTGATCGACCGTGAACGTGGTATCCGACGCGTTGCCGGCCTTCAGGATTTCGACGCTGGTGAGGGTGGTCGAGGTCAGATCCGCGTCGGTGATGTTGAACACCAGCGTATCGGTACCCGTGCTCAGGCTGTAATTGTCCCCGGGGTTGAATGTCTTGGTATCGTTGCCTTTGGTACCGAGGACGAGCGTCATAGGGAACTCCTGTGCATGCGCCGCCCAAGCGGAGCAAAAATCGGCCGGATGTGCCCTGTTGCGTACAAGAAATAATCTAAGAAACTAATAACGGGGGTCGGACCGAAGTCCTTGACCCAGGGGTAAGCCCTGGAATTCTATTACAATAATCTTATTATAAGATTTAAGTCCTATGTTCTGACTTGCAAGATGCCTTCTATCAAAAAATCTCGGTAAATTTTCCATGCATTTCAGGCCAGATGTCAGGGTCTTTAATATACATTTTCGGTTAAGGACCAAGACCACTAGATCAGTAATGCTGACTTATTTTTCCCTGGATTGATCCTTGCTCGGACAGGCCAGGATGCCCGCAATACGGGCGGGTTTGGCGAGAATGTCATTCTGTTGTGTTTTGGGTAGGCTGCCGGTAAGACAGCAACATTGATTAACCTTATTGAATCGATCGACAGCAAATGACCCAAAAAGTGGCGTTGATTACCGGCATTACCGGCCAGGATGGCGCATTCCTGGCCCGCCTTCTTCTCGGCAAGGGCTACGTCGTTCACGGCGTCAAGCGCCGCTCCTCCTCCTTCAATACCGGCCGTATAGATCACCTCTATCACGATCCGCATGTGGCCGGCGAACCGTTCCATCTGCACTACGGCGACATGACGGACGCCACCAATCTCATTCGAATCGTTCAGGAAACCCAGCCGGACGAGATCTACAATCTGGCCGCCCAGAGCCACGTTCAGGTCAGTTTCGAGACCCCGGAATACACGGCCAATGCCGACGGGATCGGCACATTGCGGCTCCTGGAGGCCATTCGCATTCTCGGTCTGGAACGCAAGACGCGATTCTACCAGGCCTCGACTTCGGAACTGTTCGGCAAGGTCCAGGAAACCCCGCAGCGTGAGACCACCCCGTTCTATCCCCGCAGCCCCTATGCCGCGGCCAAGCTCTACGCCTACTGGATCACCGTGAACTATCGCGAGGCCTACGGCCTGTTCGCGGTCAACGGCATCCTCTTCAACCATGAGAGCCCGATCCGCGGCGAGACCTTCGTGACCCGCAAGATCACCCGGGCGGTCGCCAATATCAGCCTGGGACGCGAGGAATGCCTGTATCTCGGCAATCTCGACGCCAAGCGCGACTGGGGCCACGCCCGCGACTACGTGGACGGCATGTGGCGCATGCTTCAGCACAAGGAGCCCGAGGATTTCGTGCTGGCAACCGGCCACACCAACTCCGTCCGGCAATTCGTGGAACTGGCCTTCTCCCATATCGGCATGGATGTCGAGTGGCGCGGCAAGGGCGTCGACGAGAGCGGCTTCGATCGCAAGACCGGCCGCAAGATCGTGGCCATCGACCCCCGCTACTTCCGGCCGACCGAAGTGGAGCTGCTGCTGGGCGATGCCAGCAAGGCGCAGCGCCTGCTCGGCTGGAAGCCGCAGGTGCCGTTTGCCGAGCTGGTGCAGGAAATGGTCGCCGCCGACGTGAAATTGCTGCAGGTCGAGCCGAACTACAAAGGGTATCTGGTCTGATGGACGCCACGCCCGCGCCGCTGAAACGGGAGTGCTTCGACCTCGGCGGCCGGCGCGTCTGGGTGGCGGGGCATCGCGGCATGGTGGGATCGGCGATCCAGCGGCGCCTGGCCAGCGAAGGCTGCGAGATCCTGACGGCGTCGCGCCAGGACGTCGACCTGCGGGATCCGCAGGCGACGCTGGCCTGGATGAAGTCCCGGGCTCCGGACGTGGTCTTCGTGGCCGCGGCGAAGGTCGGCGGCATCCTGGAAAACAGCCTGAGGCCGGCCGAATTCATCATCGACAACCTGGCCATCGAGACCAGCGTCATCGCCGCGGCCCGGGAGACCGGCGTCCAGAAGCTGCTTTTTCTCGGCTCCTCCTGCGTCTACCCGAAATTCGCGCCGCAGCCGATCCGCGAGGAATCCCTGCTCTCCGGTCCCCTGGAGCCGACCAACGAATGGTATGCGATCGCCAAGATCGCCGGGCTGAAATTGTGCCAGGCCTTCCGCCGGCAGTATGGCAGCCGGTTCATCAGCTGCATGCCGACCAACCTCTATGGGCCGAATGACAACTTCGACCTGCAGTCCAGCCACGTCCTGCCGGCGCTGATCCGGAAGATCCACGAGGCGAAGCTGGCCGGTGCCGCGGAGGTGCCGATCTGGGGCAGCGGCCAGCCGCGGCGGGAATTCCTGCATGTCGACGATCTCGCCGATGCCTGCGTCTTCCTGATGCGCAATTTCGACGGCGACCTGCCGCTCAATGTCGGCACCGGCGTCGACGTGACCATCGCGGATCTTGCCGAACTGATCGGCGAAATCGTCGGCTTCCGCGGGCGCTTCTCCTATGACCGCTCGAAGCCCGACGGAACGCCGCGCAAGCTGCTGGACGTGTCGCGCCTGTCAGAGCTCGGCTGGCAGGCGAAGATCGAGCTTCGCGCCGGAATCGCCGCCACCTATGACTGGTATCTGAAATCCGGCGCCGGCCAGGGGGCCCGTTCGGCCTAGGCTGCGCCCGGCGGCAAGGTCACGCCGCTCGCGGCCAGGGCCGCCGCCAGTTCCGCCAGCAAGGACGAAAGACCAGCGGAATCAAGCGCTTCAGCGCGCGCCACCAGGATCGCCTGGGTGTTGGATGCGCGCAGCAGCCACCATCCCGCGGGCCGCTGCACGCGCACGCCGTCGATATCGTTGAAGCTGGCGCCCTGCGCCTGCAGCCGCGCCCGGACCTCGTCGACGACGGCGAATTTGCGGTCGTCGGCGCAGTCGATGCGGATCTCCGGGGTGTTCACCGCCTTGGGGAGTGCATCGCGCAGGGCCGCGAGCCCGCCGCCCAGCCGCTTCACCGCGCCCAGCAGGCGAATTGCCGCGTAGAGTGCATCGTCATAGCCGAAATACCGGTCGGCGAAGAAGATATGGCCGCTCATCTCGCCGGCCAGCGGGCAGCCGGTCTCCGCCATCTTGGTCTTGATCAGGGAATGGCCGGTGCGCCACATCAGCGGCGTCCCGCCCAGCCGGGCGATCTCGTCGAACAGGACCTGGCTCGCCTTGACGTCGGCGATGATCGTGGCGCCCGGCCGCTCGGCCAGAACCTCCCGCGCCAGGATCGCCAGCAGCTGGTCGCCGGAAACGATGCGGCCCTGGGCATCCACCGCCCCGATCCGGTCGCCGTCGCCGTCGAAGGCGATGCCGAGATCAAGCCCTTGGCCGACCACGGTCTCCTGCAGCTGCACCAGATTGCGGGGTTCCGTCGGATCGGGATGATGGGCGGGAAAGCTGCCGTCGATGCGCTCGTTGAGCAGGACATGGCGCCCGGCGAGGCCGCGGGTCAGTGCCGCCATGGCCGCGCCGGCCGCGCCGTTGCCGGCGTCCCAGGCCACGGCCATGCCGCTCAGATCCGCCGCTTCGGCCAGCAGGCGCCAGACATAGGCGTCGAAGATCGCCACCGTCTCCGCCCGCCCCCGGCCGCGGCGCAGGTCACCGGCGGCGATCCTGCGGCCGATCTCCTGGATCTGCCCGCCGTAGAACGGCTTGCGGCCGATCATCATCTTGAATCCGTTATGGGTCGGGGGGTTGTGCGAGCCGGTGATCATGATCCCGCCGTCGGCGACCAGGTGGTTGACGGCGAAATACAGCATCGGCGTCGGCCCCAGGCCGACATCGATCACCGTGGCGCCCGCTTGCATCGCCCCGTCGATGACCGCGGCTTTCAGGTCCGGCGAGCTCAAGCGGCCGTCGCAACCGACGCAGATGCGCGGTCGGGCCAAGCCCTGTCCGGCGACAATCGTGGCAAAGGCATGGCCGATCGCCCGTGCATCCCCGGAGCCGAGGGTCTCGCCGACGATCCCCCGGATGTCGTATTCGCGCAGGATCGACGGCGCGACGGCAGGGTAGACGGCAACGGAATCAGGCATCGCGCAACGGGACCCATCCAGCTAAACCACGGCCAAACATACAGGATTCGCTAGACTATCGATATGCGGACGTTAGACTGCGCCCGACCGAGCGGACGGCCGGAACCGGCACCCTTGGATCGCGACGCGGGCTCGGGGGGGCAAAGTCTCATGTTTTCGAAATCGAACAAGCCGGATCGGTTCGACGGCCATGCGGAAGCGGCGCGGGGCGAACGCAACAGCGTCCCCTCCATCCTCAGTCCGGACCTGACCATCACCGGCGACCTCGTCACCATCGGCGACCTGCAGATCGACGGCCGCATCGATGGCCATGTCACCGGACGTCACATCCACATCGGCGAGAATGCCGCGGTCCGCGGCAGCCTGCAGGGCGAAATGGTCCGGGTCGGCGGCACCGTGCTGGGGGAGATCCGCGCCGACAATGTGGTGCTGGAGCGGACCGCGCGGGTCACCGGCGACATTCTGCATCGCTCCCTGGCCATCGAACAGGGCGCGTTCCTGGATGGCCGGTGCCGGCGTATGGATGTCCCGGCCGCGGTGCCGGTCGGGGAAAAGCCGCAATTGCCCCTGCTGGAATCGGGCGGCAGCCCCCGCTAGATCCCAAGGCCGAGCTTCCGGCCTTCATAGATCGCCGCCGCGGCATGGCGGGCCGAGACGCCATCGCCGATGTCGTCGAAGTCGATCCCGGCCTCCGACAATCCGGCGGCGAGCTCGCCATTCGGGCGGTTGGTGAGCGCCAGCACCAGATCGTCGGCCTCGATCTCCGTCTCGCTGTCATCGAGCAGGCTGCGCAGCCGGGCGATCCCGTTGCCCCAGTGGAGAAGCACGCTCTCGGTGACGAAGCGGACGCCGAGCCGGGCCAGCCTGGCGCGCAGCAGACTGTCCGCCGAGGTGCGGACGAGATCGCGGCCGATATGCGGGTCGGGCGTGACGATGGTCACCTTGTGTCCCTTCTCCGCGAGATGCCAGGCGGTGCCGGCGCCGCGCCAGTTGCCGCCCTCGTCGAGGACGACGATCCGCGCGCCGAGCCGCACCTCGCGCGCCATGACGGCCTCGACGCTGGTCACGCGCGGTCCCGACAGGCCGGTCGCCTGGCTGTCCTGCGCCAGCCAGCGCTGGGTTGGTGCCGCGTCGGGCAGCGATCCGGTGGCGACGATCACGGCATCCGCCGCCATGGCGGCAACGTCCGCCGTGTCCAGCAGGCTGTTCAGCACAACCGTCACCCCGAGACGCCGCAATTCGGATTCGTACCAGTCCAGGAGCTCGAGGATCTGCCCGCGCCGCGGCTGCAGGCCGGCGAGACGGAACTGGCCGCCGAGCTGGGCGGCCGCTTCATGCAGCGCCACCCGGTGCCCGCGTTCCGCGGCAACCCGGGCGGCCTCCAGCCCCGCCGGGCCGCCGCCGACGACAAGGACCGATTTCACCGCGTCGGCCCGCGCAAACCGGTCGCCGCCCCATTCGAACTCGCGCCCCGCCGAGGGGTTGACCAGGCAGGAGATCCAATAGTCCCGCGACCGCCGCCCCCAGCACATCTGGTTGCAGGAGATGCAGCGCCGGATCCGATCGGCAGTGCCGGCCTTGACCTTGTTCACCCAATGCGGGTCGGCGATCTGGCCGCGCACGATCGACACCATGTCCGCCTGCTTGGCCTGCAGCAGATAGGCCGCGTTCTCCGGAGTGCGAATATGGCTTTCCGCCTGGATCCGGATGTTCCTGGCTATCCCCTTCGCCGCCTCGGCGAAGGGCGCGCCCAATTTGTCGGCATGCAGGAACGGCGGGATGATCTGGGTGAAATCGTAGTAGCTGCCGGTCCCGATCGTGACGTAGTCGCACAGCATCTTCTCGTCGTGATACCGGATCGCCGCCAGCTGGTCGTCGAGGCTGGCGACATCCGGCCGTGTCCCGTCGACGCTGATCGCGAGACCGATGACGAAGTCTTCGCCGCAGGCGCGCCGGATGGCCGCGAGCACCTCGGTCGAGAAGCGCATGCGGTTGGCGAAACTCCCGCCGTAGCGATCGGTCCGCAGATTCGAGAACGGCGACCAGAACTGCTCGATGAGCGCGTTGTAGGCCGCCATCAGCTCGCATCCGTCGAAGCCGGCCAGCTTCGCCCGCTGCGCCGCGCGGGCGAAGGCGGCGACCGTCTCCGCGATCTCGCGCTCGGTCATGGCATGGCTGCCGTCCGAATCGTGCATCGAGACGCGTCCCGACGGCGACCAGTTCGCGCTGAAGGAGTTGTCCCAGTCGCCATGCGCGCCGACGTGATAGAGCTGCTGGATCATCGCCGCACCCTCGGCGTGGCAGGCATCGGTGATGCGGCGGAAATGCGGGATGACCGAATTGTCGTCGGCGCGGAAATTGCCGCGGGTGAGCACGGCGCTCGGATGCACGGGAACCGGTTCGACGACGATCATGCCGGCGCCGCCGATCGCCCGCTCCCGATAGTAGCCGAGATGCCGGTCGCCCGGCAGCCCGTCGACGGCCATGTTGGCCGTATGGGCGCCGAAGGTGATGCGATTGCGCAGCGTCAGGTGCCGCAGCGTAAGGGGCTCGAACAGAGGTCTTGCATCGAATTCCATGGTTTCCTGCCCCGGCCTTATCCGCTCGCAGCCAGCTTTGCATCTTCGGTTACTGCATTGCAACAGACGGCGGCCGCGGGTCGGCGCGGCACCTTCGTTCACCTTCTAGGACCGGTGTTGATCAGGATCAACATTGACGCCGCGCGGAACATGTATATGGATTTTCGTGTGGGGCATCGTTTGGACGCGGTCTTGCCGGCGCGATGCCATAGGGACAGGAGGGGAAGATGTCGAAGAAATCGAAGGCCGATCCCACGCAAAAGACGGCCGAGGGTGACGGCAGGATGTCCCGCAAGGACTACGACAAGGAGCTCGAGCGCCTGCATGTCGAACTGGTCAAGCTGCAGGAATGGGTGAAGAAGGCGGGACTGAAGGTCTGCGTGGTCTTCGAAGGCCGGGACGGGGCCGGAAAGGGCGGCACCATCAAGGCGATCACCGAGCGGGTCAGCCCGCGGGTGTTCCGGGTCATTGCCCTGCCGGCGCCATCCGATCGTGAAAAGACGCAAATCCTTTTGCAGCGCTACCTGCCACACTTCCCTGCCGCCGGCGAGATCGTCATTTTCGATCGCAGCTGGTACAACCGCGCAGGCGTCGAACGGGTGATGGGGTTTTGCACCGACGAGCAGGCCAAAAAATTCCTTCATGCAGCACCCTTGGTTGAAAGATTCATGGTTGAATCGGGCATCATCCTGCTGAAATACTGGCTTGAGGTCGGGCCCGACGAGCAGACGCGGCGCCTGAAATCGCGCATTGACGATGGTCGGAAGATCTGGAAACTCACGCCGATGGACCTGAAGTCGTACAGCCGCTGGCATGACTACACCAAGGCCCGCGACGAGATGATCCAGGCGACCAGCGCCGCCTGGGCGCCCTGGTTCGTCGCGCGCTCCGACGACAAGAAGCGCGCCCGCCTGAACATCATCACCCATCTGCTGAGCAAGATCCCCTACAAGGACCTGCCCAAGTCGAAGATCAAGCTGCCGAAGCGGGGAAAGCCGTCGGGCTACAAGGAAATCGACCTGTCCGACAAGATGATCCCGGAGGTCTTCTAGCGGCCGCGGACAGGCGCCAGTCTATTCCGCCTGCTGCCTTGGATGGCGCGCCGGATGTCCGTCAGTCGGGCCCGGCGCGCCGCGCCGTCACCAGTGCAGGAAGATGCCGACGTCGCCGAGCATGCCCTCCGGGAAGCTGATGATCTTGGCCGAGAGCTTGAAGCCGAGCGGCCGCAGATTCTCCACGTAGTAGTCATAGGCCCGCTTGGAGAAGCCGGTCAGGGATTTCGGCCAGTCCGGATCTTCGTTGTTGATCGCCCGTCCCCCGTCTTCCAGCCATTTGGCCGGGAACTGGATGATCTGCAGCTCGTTCTTGCCCTGCTCGGCCGCGCGCCGAACGGCGGCGTTCACCCGCTTCTTGACGTCCGGATGGAGGTCGCGTTCCTGGAAGGCCTGGTGCAGGGAGCGCTTCTCGTCCTCGTCGTGGCGCATCTTCTCGAACGCCTTCTTCGCCGCCTCCATGTCCTTGTCGGACTCGATCTTCTTGAGATCGTTGGGAGTCAGGAAATCACCGTCTTCGCCGCTGGTCATGTAATTGGTTCCTCTGGTATGGGTGACAACGAGACCGGCGCACGCTCCTGCGACCGGCACTTTCGGCCGGCTGCCCTGCCGAGGCACCAAACCGAGGGCGCCTCCCGCAGATGGCAGTCAACAAGCTGCAATCTAATCATGTCGCAGTGTGGGCCAAAGGTATTGATCCATGTCAACCTGGAAATCGCGCACAATGGATAGCCTTCCATAGGGATTGGCTGGTATCTTGCCGGCTACGATGCGGGGTAAACAGGGTGCCGCGCAGGCTTGGATCCGGATCAAGGGGCATGGTGAAAGTACCGGTAGCTGGCGGCCCCACACCTTCGTGCGGGGTCCGCGCCTGTTCCTGGCCGGGCCTGCTGGTACCGCAGGCGGATTCAGGCTTCGGAACACGCATTCAGGCGGTAGGATCGCCGTCCCAGAGGGCGTCCGGCCTCCAGCGGCGCCGTGACAATGATTCGGTGTAAATCGACCGATGGATGCAGTTAATATGGCGACCAGGGTTCCGGCAATGAGGCGGGTGCAGGAGATGACGCGAAAACTGTGGTTCGTTTTGTGCGTCGCGGTCCTGGCCGCGGGACAGGCCCTCCCGGCCGCGGCCCAGGACACGGCGGCTCCCGCCGTGACGGTGGGCACCGTTCCGGCCAAGCTCCAATCGATCGCCAAGACCATGGACTTCGTCGGCCGGGTGAAGGCCATCCAGCGCGTCGACATCACCGCCCGGGTCAAGGGATACCTGCAGAGCGTCCTCTTCAAGGAAGGCGATGCGGTCAAGGAAGGCGACCAGCTCTATCAGATCGAGCCGGACGAATACCAGACGGCGGTGAAGCAGGCGCAGGGCGCCGTGGAACAGGGCCAGGCCGCCCTCACCCTGGCGGTCTTGCAGGCAAAACGGGCCGCCGAACTCTATGCCAAGAACACCGGAACCGAAGTCGCCCGCGACCAGACCGTGGCAGAGGTCGCCCGGGCGAAAGGCAGCATCATCATCGACCAGGCCAATCTGGCGGCAGCCAACCTCAACCTGTCCTATACCCAGATCGCATCGCCGATTTCCGGCCGCATCAGCCTGACCAACGTCACCAAGGGCAACGTCGTCGGGCCGGACAGCGGCGTCCTGACGACGATCGTCTCGCTCGACCCCATCCACGTGCAGTTTCCCGTCAGCCAGCGCGAATTCCTGAAGGCCCAGGAATCCGGCAAGCCGGTCGATACCGGCACGATCAAGGTGCTGATCCGGTTCGCCGACGGGTCGGAATATCCCTTTCCCGGCAGGATCGACTTCATCGACGTGAAGGTCGATACCGGAACCGACACGGTGATCGCCCGCGCCGTGCTGCCGAACCCGAATGGCGTCCTCGTCGACGGGCAGTTCGTCAGCGTGGTCCTGGAAAGCGGGACAAGCCAGGAGAAGATCGTCGTGCCGCAATCGGCGCTCCTGGCGGACCAGGCGGGAACCTACGTTTTCGTCGTCGTCGACGGCAAGGCGGTGCAGAAGCGGGTCAAGCTCGGCGGCGACAGCGGCACCAACTCGATCGTCACCGAGGGCCTCGCCGAAGGCGACCTCGTCATCGTCGAGGGCCTGCAGGCGGTGCGCCCGAACGCGCCGGTGACGGCGCAGCCATTGCCGACCTCGCTCGATCCGAGCTGATCGCATGTTCTCAGCCATTTTCGTCGATCGGCCGCGCTTGGCCATCGTCATAGCGATCGTCACCACGATCGCCGGCCTGCTGTCGCTGATGGTCATCCCGATCGCGCAGTACCCGGACATCGTGCCGCCGCAGGTATCGGTGACCACGGTCTATCCCGGCGCCTCGGCCGCGGTCGTCGATGCCACCGTCGCCCAGCCGATCGAGGCCCAGATCGTCGGCGTCGACAAGATGATCTACATGAAGAGCGTCAGCGGCAACGACGGCAGCTATTCGCTCCTTGCCTCCTTCGAGCTCGGCACCGACCCCGACATCAATGCGGTGAACGTGAACAACCGCGTCCAGATCGCGCTCTCCAAGCTGCCGCAGGACGTGCAGCGGCAGGGCGTCACGGTGAAGAAGAAATCCTCGGCGCTGCTCGGCGTCGTCGCCGTCTATTCGCCCAAGTCGACCTACGATCCGCTGTACATTTCCAACTATGTGACCATCAACCTGCTCGACCAGATCAAAAGCACCCCGGGCGTCGGCGATGCGACCCTGTGGGGACCCCAGGATTATGCGGTGCGGGCCTGGGTCAGGATCGACCGCTTGACCGGCCTCGGCCTGACCACCGGCGATCTGATCGACGCCATCCAGGGCCAGAACCTCCAGGCGGCGGTCGGCCGGATCGGCGCCCGCCCGATCTCCAACGACCAGCAGCTGCAGCTCAACATCCAGACCAAGGGGCGGCTGGCGACGATCGAGGAATTCGAGAAGATCATCCTGCGTACCAATTCCGACGGCTCGACGCTGCGCCTGGGCGACGTCGCCCGGCTCGAGCTGGGGGCCGCGAACCTCGACCGTGACACCCTGTTCAACGGCGGACCGGCCTCGGTGATCGCCATCTACCAGTCGCCTGGTGCCAATGCCATCGCAACCCTGGATGCCGTCCGGGCCAAGCTGACGGAATACGAGAAGAGCTTCCCCGCCGACCTCGCCTGGAAGGTCACCTACGACCCGACGGCCTTCGTCAAGGAGACGATCCACGAGGTGCAGAAGACCCTGGTCGAGGCCTTCATCCTCGTGGTCGTGGTGGTGTTCCTGTTTCTCGGCAGCATTCGCGCCACCCTGATCCCGACACTGGCGGTGCCGGTCAGCCTGATCGGCGCTTTCATCGTCCTCAACGCGATCGGCTATTCCGCCAATTCCGTCTCGCTCCTCGCCATCGTCCTCGCCATCGGCATCGTCGTCGACGACGCGATCGTCGTGGTCGAGAATGTCGAGCGGGTGATGGAGGAGCATCCCGAGCTGTCGGCGGCGGCGGCGACCAAGCGGGCCATGGCGGAGATCACCGCCCCCATCATCGCCATCACCCTCGTTCTGCTCTCGGTCTTCGTGCCGGTGGCCTTCATCCCGGGCATCTCCGGCGAGCTGTTCCGGCAGTTTGCCGTCACCGTCGCGGTTTCGATGTTCCTGTCGGCGATCAACGCCCTCACGCTCTCGCCGGCGCTCTGCGCCATCCTGCTGAAGCGCCATAGCGGCCCGCGCCGGGGCATCATCGGCTACGTCATGCGGGCGATCGACCGGGTGCGGGACGCCTATGGCAGCGCGGTGGCGCGCATCGTCCGGATCTCGGTGATCGGCCTCGTCCTGACCGCCGTCGCCGCCGTGGGCACGGTCGGCCTCGCCAGGCTGACGCCGACCGGCTTCCTGCCGGCGGACGACCAGGGCGCCTTCTTTGTCGTGGTGCAGCTGCCCGAGGGTGCGTCGGTGGCGCGGACGACCGAGGTGATCCGCAAGGCGGAGGCGATCCTGCATGCCGAGGAATTGGTCGAGGACTACACCTCGGTCATCGGCCTGAATTTCATCGACAACTACTCCCAGGGCAATGCCGCCTTCATCGTCGTGACCCTGAAGTCGTTCGAGGACCGCAAGGACCCGTCATTGGGCGCCGCGCAGGTGATCGCCCGGCTTGGCGGGAAGTTCCGCGAGATCGGCGGCGCCGCGGTGATCCCCCTCGCCCCCCCGCCGATCATCGGCCTCGGGACCGGCGGCGGCTTCACCTATGTCCTCGAGGATCTGGGCGGCGGCGACCCCAAGGAGATGGCCCAGGTGCTGCGGGGACTGGTCGTCGCCGCCAACCAGGAGCCGCAACTGCGGCGCGTCTTCAGCACCTTCTCGGCCACCAGCCCGTCGATCTATCTCGATATCAACCGCGACAAGGTGCAGATTCTCGGGGTCGAGCTGAGCTCGGTCTTCCAGGCGCTGCAGGCCGCGCTCGGCGGCTACTATGTGAACGACGTCAATCTCTACGGCCGGACCTGGCAGGTCCAGGTGCAGGCGGAATCGACCGACCGGGCCAGCATCGACGACATCTACCAGATCAACGTGCGCAACGCCTCCGGCCAGATGATCCCGATGCGCAGCCTCCTGGAGGCGCATGTGGTGGTCGGGCCGCCCTCCCTCATCCGCTACAACAATCGCCGCGCCGTGACGATCCAGGGCGAACCGGCGGCGGGGGTTTCCACCGGCCAGGCACTGAAGATCATGGAGGGCGCGGCGGCGAAGACCCTCCCGGCCGGCTTCATGGGCGAGTGGACGGATACCGCCTTCCAGGAGAAGCGGGCGGAAGGCAAGACCGCCATGATCCTGGCCTTTGCCGTGCTGTTCGCCTTCCTGTTCCTGGTTGCCCTCTACGAAAGCTGGACCATTCCGGTGCCGGTCCTGCTCTCGGTCACCGTCGGCGTGTTCGGCGCCTTCGCGGCACTCCTCGCCTATGGACTGACCCTCGATCTCTATGCGCAGATCGGCATGGTCGTGCTGATCGGCCTGGCGGCGAAGAACGGGATCCTGATCGTCGAATTCGCCAAGGAGCAGCGCGAGAAGGGCGTTCCGCTGCTCACCGCCGCGACCGAGGGCGCCCGGCTGCGGTTCCGCCCGGTGATGATGACGTCCTTCGCCTTCATCCTCGGCCTCTTCCCCCTGGTGGTGGCAAAGGGTGCTTCGGAACTGGCGCGCCGCGATGTCGGCACGCCGGTCTTCGGTGGCATGATCGCGGCGTCCTTCATCGGGATCTTCGTGATCCCGCCGCTCTACGTCGTGTTCCAGGCGACCCGGGAGCGAATCCGGCCGAGCACCCGGCCGAAGCACGAGGCTCCGGCGCCCGCCGGCCCGCCGCCCGCGCCCGACGCCATGGCCGATCCGCCCGCCGCGCCCGGCCACTGAGACCGGCGCCCTGCCGGCCACGATGGTCCCGGGCACCGGAATTCTTGAACCGGCATTCAGATTTTGAATGAACGTTCAAGAATGTCGCGGCCCGCGGACCGATCACAACTGGGGAATTGTCAGTTAGATATCTCGCTTCGGGGTTGTTAATTCCGCATGACCGCCGTCGACGATCTTGAGACCGGCCCAGTGGGTCAGGTGTCCATGAAGTCCTGCTCGACGATTTCGATGATCGTCGCGGTTTTCCGCCCTGCGGCGGCGCGCAGCTGCGCGGGAAGATCCGCGAGCCTGGCGACCTTCACCGCCTCGCAACCGAAGCCCTTTGCCAGAATCTGGAAATCCGGCGTGTAGATATCGACGCCGATCGGGTGGATCTGGTTGGACGTCATATAGGACTTGATCTCGGCATAGCCGTAGTTGTTCCAGAGCAGGACGATCACCGGCATCTCGAGCTCGCGGGCGGAGGCGAGCTCCTGAATCGAGAACTGCAGCCCGCCATCGCCCACCACGCAGACGACGGGCCGTGCCGGTGCCCCGAGTTTCGCGCCGATCGCCGCCGGCAGGCCATAGCCCAAGGTGCCGTAGCCCGTCGCCGAGCAGAACCAGGTGCGCGGCGCCGCGGCCTCGTAGCCCATGCCGGCGGCGTAAACCGGCTGCGCCGAATCCCCGACCATGACCACGCCCGGCAGGGTGTCGCGCACGCAGGCGAGGACATCGAGGCAAGCCTGATAGAGCGGGCTCAGGCTGCGCCGCAAATCGTCCCGGGTGCGGGCCGCACGGGCGGCGCCGTCGCGGCTGCGCGCCTCGATCCGCGGCACGAGACCAGCGAGCGCTTCGGAAACGTCGGCGACGATCGGCAGGTCCACCAGCTGCGCCCGGGCGAGCTGGCCGGGATCGATATCGATCCGGATGCTCCTGCCGCGGAACCTGGCGGGTCCCCGGGAATTCCAGTTGAATTCCGTCGGCCCCAATTCCGTGCCGAGGGCGAGAACCAGATCCGCGCCTTCGATGAGGTCGATGACCGCGTCCGACGAGGCGCCGCATGCCACCGCCAACGGATGCCCCACCGGGAGCAGGCCGCGGGCGTTGTTGGTCATGACGGCAGGCGCATCCAGCTTCTCAGCCAGCTCGCGCACCAGCGTGCCGCTGTCCTGCGCCCCGCCGCCCAGGATCAGCAGCGGTTTCGATGCCTGGTTGATCAGGACAGCGGCCGCATCCAGGGCCTTGGCGGCGGCGCCGGGGCGGCTCGGCAGGGCAACCGGCCTGATCGGCGGCAGCTTGTCCGCAGATGCGGTGATGATGTTCAGCGGCAGTTCGATATGGACCGGCCGCGGTCGGCTGCTGCTGAAGACCGAGAAGGCCCGGGCGACGACCAGGGGCAACTCCTCGGGCGCTGTCACGGTGTGGCTGAAGGCCGAGACCTGCCTGATCAATTGCCGCTGGTCCTGCAATTCATGCAGCCAGCCGTCGCCGGAACCGATCTCGCCGAAGGCATTGACCGCCGAGATCACCAGCATCGGGATGGAATTGCCGTAGGCCTGCGCCATCGCGGTGGCGATGTTGGTCATGCCGGGGCCGGTGATGATGAAGCAGGCGGCGGGCTTTCCGGTCACCCGTGCATAGCCATCGGCCATGAAGCCGGCGCCCTGCTCGTGTCGCGGGGTCACGTGCCGCAGCCTGGTCTGCGGCATGCCGCGATAGAGTTCCACCGTATGAACCCCGGGAATGCCGAAGACGACCTCGATGCCGTAAGCGTCGAGGAGCCGAGCCAGATACATGCCGACGGTATTCATGGGTTCATACTCACGCCGTGGTTACGATGATCAGGGCATCGGCGGCCATGACGCCGCGGCCCTGGGGCAGGACCATGATCGGATTGACGTCGATCTCGGCCAGGGTCGCAAGATTCGCCTCGGCATAGCGGGCGACGGCCTCGATGGCGCTCACCAGAGCCGGGAGATCGCCTTTCGGGCGGCCGCGGAAGCCGTCGAGCAAGGGAAAGGTCTTCAGACGCCGAATCGCAGCCTCGATGTCGCCGCGGGTTGCCGGCAGCAGCAGGCGCGATGCATCGCGCAGCAGCTCGACGAAGATGCCGCCGGCGCCGATCACCAGGACCGGGCCGAAATGCGGATCGATGGTGACGCCGATGAGGATCTCGGCGACGGTGCCCTCGATCATGGGCTCCAGCAGGAACCGGTCCAGCTTTACCTCCGGCTTGTAGTCCTGGACGCGACGGACGATTTCGGCACCTGCGGCGGCCACGGCATCCGGCCCGCGCAGGCCAAGTGCCACGGCCCCCGACTTGGTCTTGTGCGGAAGTTGGTCGCTGACGGCCTTCAGCGCCAGGGGCCCGGAGGCGCCCGCCGCCGCGCCGCGCAGCCCCGCCAGATCCGAGACCCGACCCTGCGGCACCGGCAATCCGGAAGCGGCCAGCCGTGCTTTGCTTGTCACTTCATCGAGGACCCGGCGGCCCGCGCCAAGCGACGGCGCGCGCAGCGGCACGGCCGGCAAGCCGATTTCCGCGATCCGCTGCTTGAACGCGGCATAATCGGCCATGCGCCCCAGGACCTCAAAGGCGTCGTGCAACCCCTGGAGCGGTATGAGGCCCTCGGCCAGCACCATCTGGCGCATCTCATCCGGCATGGATTCGGGGTTCACGCAGATCACGGCGCCCGGCAGACCACTTCCGCGGCTGGCGCTGCCCATCGCCCGCACCATGGCGGCGAGCCATTCATCGACCGTACGGTCGTCCGGCCGGCGCCGCCCATGGTCGATCACGATGGCGCCGTAGTCGTAACCGCTGCGCATCATCTCGGTAAGCATCGGCGTCAGCAGTTTCTCCTGCCCCCAGTATCCGGCGGTGAAATCGAGCGGGTTGCTGGCGGTCCCGTAATCCGGCAGCAGCGCCTTCACCGCCTTCGCCTGCGTTTCCGACGGCGGCGGCATCTCGAAGCCCGCGGCACTGGCGAAGTCGGCCGCCATGCCGTTGTCGCCGCCGGAACTTGAGAACACCGTGAGACGCCGCCCGGCCGGCAGGCGGCCGACCGACACCGCCTTCAGCAGCTCGAGGAATTGCGGAACCGTATTCGTCGTCAGGATGCCGAAGCGTTCGAACAGCGTGTCGTAGAGTTCATTCTGGCCGGCGAGCGAACTGGTATGGCTGGCGGCCACCCGGGCGCCCATCTCCGAGGTGCCGACGCGCAAGGCCACCAGCGGCATGCCGCGCTCCAGCGCCTTCCGGCAGGAGTCGGAAAACGCGGCGACATCGCGCACGCCCTCCAGGAACAGCCCGATCGCCGTGACCTTTGGATCGTCGACCAGAACATCGATGTAGTCCTCGAAGCCCAGCACCGCCTGGTTGCCGGCGCTGACGATATAGCTGAACGGCACCTCGTGCTGGTTCATCGAGAGATTGATGCAGAGATTCCCGCTCTGCCCGATGACCGCGGCGCCACGAGTCGTTGCCTGCAGCGGGTAGTGGGTCGGCCAGAGGCTGCCGTGATTGACATAGTTGATGACGCCGAAGCAATTCGGCCCGACGACCGCGAGGTCGTGCGCGGCCGCAAGCAATGCCTCGTTGCGCCGCTGCCCGACGTCACCCAGCTCGGCGAATCCCGAGGCGTAGCAAACGGCGCCGCCGCCCCCCATGTCGGCCAGATCGCGGACCGCCGCAATGGTATTGTCCGCGGGGATGCTGATGAAGGCAGCGTCCGGCCCGAAAGGAAGATCGCGAATCCTGGGGACGCAAGGGACGCCTTCCAGCTCGGTCTTTTTCGGATGAATGGCGAACATCCTGCCGGCATATCCCGCCACCTTGCAGCAGCGGATGGCCAATCCGGCGCGGTCGCCGCCGAGGAAAGCGATGTGCTGGGGACTCAACAGGCGTTTCAGGTTTTGACGGCGCGCAGCCGTTAAGGATCCAGTCTCGGCCAATTTCCACTCCCAGGACGCCCGACGTCACCCGCCTTCCGGCCGGTCTTGCTCTTGCTCTGCGCCACTACTTCTTGGGCTTCAATGATTGCCAATCAGCCTCGGTCATGTGCTCGCCGATGAAATTGAACTGCCCAGCGCCCTGCAGCCATTCGCCGCCGTCGATCGTCACCACCTCGCCATTGATGTAGCCGACATCGTCGGCCATCAGGAACGCGGCCAGGTTCGCCAACTCTTCGTGGCGACCGGAGCGCCTCATCGGATTCTTGGCCTCGAAGGCGGCGGCCAGCTCGGGTTTCGGCACCAGCCGCTCCCAGGCGCCCGCGGTCGGGAACGGACCCGGTGCGATGGCATTCAGCCGGATCCCGCGCCCACCCCATTCGACCGCCAGCGAGCGCGTCAGGGCAAGCACGCCCGCCTTCGCCATCGCCGAGGGGACGACATAGGCGCTGCCGGTCCAGGCATAGGTCGTGATGATGGAAAGCACCGTGCCTTTCCGACCGGCCGCAAGCCATCGCCTGCCGCAGTTCAGCGTCATATAGGCCGAGCCGTGCAGGACGATGCCGAGCACCGCATCGACCGCGCGCGGGCTCAAGTTCTCGCTTTGTGCGATGAAGTTGCCGGCGGCGTTGTTGATGAGGCCGGTCAGCGGCGCCTCCGACCAGGCCCAGTCGCAGAGCGCCTCCACCTGGGCTGCGTCACGGATGTCGCAGGTCTTATAGGCAACCTTCCCGCCGGTCTCCTGCATCAGCGCGCCGGCGGTATCTGCCAGCACGTTCTCGCGCCGGCCGCAGATGACGATCTCCGCCCCCAGCGACAGGAAGTTCTGTGCGATGGACCGCCCGATGCCGGTACCGCCACCGGTGATCAGAATGCGATGGCCGGCCAGAAGGTCGCTCTTGAACATCATGCCCTCATCTACGTGCAGACTTGTTCCGGGATCCTGCGGCGGCGGCCTTTATCGTGCCGCCTCGAGAGGTGCTGGACGAGGTGGTGGCCTTCGCGGCCGCCCGCTTGCGCGTTGCCGGTGCACGCTCGCCGAAGAGTCCGAGCACCCAATCCGACACGCAGGCGGTTGCCTCCTCCAGCGAATAGGCTTCCCGGTCCATCAGCCAGCCGATCCAGAATCCATCGACCATCTGGGCATAGGTCAAGGCAGCGCGTTTTGCATCGATTGCCATGCCGCGTTCCGCCGCCGCCTGTTCCATCATCCGCTGGATCCAGATGCGATAGCGGCGATAGAGGCGGTTGTGGAGCTCGGTCATGCTCTTGTTCCACGGCGCCACGCCGCAGCATGCCAGCCAGACCAGGGCGTTGTCGCGACCGGCCGCCGACCTGAACGTCACGGCCGTCGCGGCCAGCAGGCGTTGTAGCGGATCCTCGCCCACGGCGCGAATGGCCTGCCGTGTCGCCTCGTCCGACTGGGCGCACATGTGGCGGAAGGCTTCGATCAGGAGATCGTCCTTGCCTTTGAAATAGTGCCCGATCAGCCCGCGCGAGAGCCCTGCCGCCTCGCAAATGGTCTGCACCGTCGAGTTGCCATATCCGAGGTTGGCGATCGACTTGATCGTTCCCTGGATCAGGTCCTGGCGACGGCTGATGATCGTCTGGGTGCGCTTGGCGGCATTGGCCATCAATCAGCTCCGATATTCCCTCAGCATGTCCCGCGCGATGATGTCGCGGTGGATCTCCGAGGTACCTTCCCAGATTCGCTCGATTCGCGCATCCCGCCAGAAGCGCTGGATCGGAAATTCCTCCATCATCCCCATGCCGCCGAAGATCTGGACGGCATGGTCGGTGACCCGGCCGATCATCTCCGAGCCCTGGAGATTAACGATTGACGCCTCGTGCCGGGTCAGCGTGCCCTGATCCATCTTCCAGGCGGCCTCCAGGGCCAGCAGCCAGGCCATCTTGATGTCGGCGGCCATGTCCGCAATCTTGAAGCCGGTGCCCTGGAACTCGCCGATCGTCCTGCCGAAGGCCTTGCGCGTGGCCGCCCATTCGCAAGCCATCTTGAAGACCCGTTCCGCCCGGCCGACCGAGCTTGCCGTCAGCATGACCCGGCCGGAATAGAGCCAGTCATTGGCGAAATCGAAGCCCTTGCCCTCCTCCCCCAGGATCTGCCGCGCATGCAGACGCACGTCATTCAGGTAGATCATGGTGGGATTGTAGCCCCGGGTGCAGATGGACGGCATCGGCTTCACCGTGACTCCGGGCGTGTCCTTGTCGATCAGGAAGGCGGTGAAGCGCTTGCGCGGCCCCTTCGGCGTCTCGTCCATCCCGCTGACCGCGAAAAGCACGATGAAGTCCGCGACATCGGCGTGGGAGATGAACTGCTTCACCCCGTTGATGATCCAATCGTCGCCATCGCGGCGGGCGCTGGTGGTGATCGCCTTGGCGTCCGAGCCGCCGGCCGGCTCGGTCAGCGCGAAGCAGTCCATCCGTTCGCCTCGGACCACCGGGAGCAGGTAGCGGTCGACCTGCTCGCCCTTGCAGCTCAGCAGGATCTTGGTCGGGCGCTTGATCAGGAGCGACAGCGCGGTCGACGGCTTGCCGAGTTCGCGCTCGACCAGGACCATGGTCTGATAGTCAAGGCCGCCGCCGCCGAGCTCTTCCGGCATGTTCATCGACAGGAATCCGGCATCCTTGGCCTTCCGCTTGATGTCGTCGGCAATCTCGTCCGGTACCCGGCGCAGTTCCTCAACCAAGGCCTCGTGCGGATAGAGCTCCTTCTCGACGAAGGCGGCCAATGAATCGACCAGCGCCTGCTGCTCAAAAGTGATGCTGAAATCCACGGTTCTCTCCTCGGTTCGGCAGGAAGCGTCAGCGGCCGACGAAGTTCGGCATGCGGCGCTCGTTGGCGGCCGCCAGGCCTTCGGCGTGATCCGCCGTCCGGGCGCAGATCTTCCCGGCGCGCTGCTCCTCGACAAGCTGCTCGGCGAAGGTACGTGCATGCGCGGTATCGATCAGCTGCTTGGCGAGACCGGTGGCGACGGTCGGCGTCTTCGACAGGCGCTCGGCCCACTCGGCCGTGGTCTTCTCGAGCTCGTCCTGCGCCACCACCTCGGTCACCATGCCCATCGACCTGGCCTTCTCGGCGCTCCAGGTATCACCGGTATAGACGAAGAGCTTTGCCGCCTCGACCCCGATCAGGCGCGGCAGCAGCCAGGAACCGCCGCAATCCGGCGGAAAACCGACCCAGGTATAGGCGCAGATGAACTTCCCCCTGGTGGAGGCAATCCGGAAATCGCAGGCGAGGGCCATGTCCAGCCCGCCGCCGACGGCGGCACCGTCGATCATCGCGATGGTCGGCTTCGCCAGTGCGGCCACTTCCTGCACCAGCTGCACCGCCTGTTCGACCCAATCGTAATCGGCCGGAGGCGTCCGCCCGTCCTTGGTCAGTTCCGCCCACTCCTTGACATCCGCGCCGGCCGAGAAGGCGGCGCCGCGGCCTCCGAACACCACCGCCCGCACGTCCGCGGCCTTTGCCGCCGCCTGCACCGCCTTGCGCAACTCGACCAGCATCCGGTGATTGATCGCGTTGCGCACCTGGGGCCGGTTCAGGAAGATGTAGCGGACGGCGCCGCGGTCCTCGACCTGGACGATGTCTTTGCTGGTGTCGGTCATGCGGGGTTGCTCCTATTGCTCGGCTGCGCGGCGCCTGCGCCGCAGCATGACGATGTGGCCGATGAACGGCGGGATGGTGGTCAGCACGATCATCATCGATGAAATAGCGGCGATGGTCGGATCGATCTCGTTGCGCAGGCTGGCGAACATCATGTTGGTCAGTGTCGCCCCGTCGCCGCCGGAGAGGAAGCTCGAGATCACCACCTCGTCGAAGGCGACGATGAAGGCGAAGAAGGCGCCGGCGATCACCGACGGCCGGATCTGCGGCAGGGTGACGGTGAGAAACGCCTTCAGGCGCGAGGCGCCGAGCGAACGCGCGACCTGCTCCTGGTTGAAGTCGTAGCCCTTGAGGCCGGCACTCACGGTCACCAGCACGAAGGGCACGGCGAGCAGGGTGTCGCACAGGATCAGCGCCGGGCGGGTGTTGACCATCCCGACCTGGGCGAAGGCGAAATAGGCACCGATGGCGATCAGGATCACCGGGACCATCAGCGAGGCGATCAGCACGCCATAGATCGCCCGGTTGATGCGGAAGGTCCCGAGGTGCAGGCCGTAGGCGGCGGCAACGCCGATCGGGGTCGCGAGCAGCGTGGTGGCGATGCTGACCTGGATCGTGATCCAGGTGGCGCCCAGCCACTGCGAGGACGAGAAATAGGTGGCGTACCAGCGCAGCGACCAGGAGGGCGGCGGGAACATCATCGAGGTGCTGCCGGAGAACGACATCGGAATGACGATCAGGCTGGGCAGGACCAGAAAGGCGATGATGAGCCCGGTCAGGACATAGAGCCACCATCTCTCGGCATGCGTAATATGGCTTTCCATGCGCCTGCGCCCCTACCCGAAGCGCCGGCGCCAGCGGTTCAGCAGCGCCTGGCTCGCCACCAGGATGATGAGCGTCAATACCAGGAGCACCACGCCAAGCGCGCTGGCGGGACCCCAGGTCGGATACAGGCTGACCGAGGCGGCGACACGCTGGGCGATGAACTGTACCCGGCCACCGCCGAGCACGGCCGGCGTGATGTAGAAGCCGAGACAGAGGATGAAGGTCAGGACCGTGCCAGCCAGGAGGCCCGGCAAGGACAGCGGCAGGTAGATCTGCCAGAACGCCCTGGTCGGCGACGCACCGAGATTGGCGGCGGCGCGCACATAGGTACCGTCGATCGCGCGCATCGAGGCATAGAGCGGCAGCACCAGGAACGGCACCATCACATGCACCATGCCGATGATGGTGCCGGTGAGATTGTTCACCAGCGGGACCGGCTGGTCGATCAGGCCGCTGTCGATCAGCAGCGTGTTGACGATGCCCTTGCGCTGCAGCAGCACCAGCCAGGCATAGGTGCGAACCAGCAGCGAGGTCCAGAACGGCACCAGCACGCCGAGCATCAGGATGCCGGACCATCTCTGCGGCACCTGCGAGAGGCAATATGCCAGCGGGTAGCCGAGAAGGATGCAGATCACCGTCACCAGGGCGCTGGTCCGGAAGGTGTTCACGAAGATCTGGACATAGGCCCCTTCGGTCCAGATCCGGCTGTAGTTCTCGAAGGTCGGGCTTCCGGCGGCGTCAATGACGGAAAACCAGAACAGCCAGCCGATCGGCAGGCAGAGCAGGAGGAATGCCAGGACCACGCCCGGCGAGCAGAGCGCCAGCAGCCGCCGGTCCTCGCGGCGGCGATCCTGCTCGAGCGCATCACCGTTGCGCAGCGCCGCCTCGCCTCCCGCCGCTGCGGCAAGGGCGGTCATGATTTGCCGTCCGGTATCACCAGGGTGTCCGCCGCGGCGATGCCGAGTTCAATCGCGCTGCCGGCGGCGGGGATGCCCCTGCAATCCAACTGCCGGTTCGGGATGCGGGTCTGGATCTCGTGGCCGCTTTCCAGCACGACGGTCAGCAGCACGCTTTCCCCCTGGAACATGGCATCCTGCACCACGCCCGCGAAGCGGTTGACGTCGTCACCCAGGGTTCGGGACGAGAGGATCAGCTTCTCCGGCCGCAACACCAGCAGGGCCGAGGAACATGCCGGCAGCGGCTCGCCGAGCTGCAGCCTCCTGCCGGCATAGACCGCCGCGCCATCGGCGACGGCGACGGGAATGAAGCTGGATTCGCCGATGAATTCCGCCACGAACCGGTCGACCGGCCGCTCATAGAGGCGGCGCGGCGTGTCGAACTGGATCAGCCGGCCGCGATCCAGCACGGCGACGCGATCCGACATGGTCAAGGCCTCGCGCTGGTCATGGGTGACGGCGATCGTCGTCATCCCGAGCCGGTCGTGCAGCCGCCGGATCTCGATCTGCATCTTCTCGCGCAGCTGCTTGTCGAGGGCCGAGAGCGGTTCGTCCATCAGCAGGATGCGCGGCTCGAAGACGATGGCGCGCGCCAGGGCGACGCGCTGCCGCTGTCCGCCGGAGAGCTGGTCGACGCGGCGGACGCCGTAGCCCTGCAACTGGACGAGGTCCAGGACATGCGCGACGCGATCGGCGACCTCGGCCCTGGGCACATTGCGGAGCTTCAGCGGATAGGCGATGTTCTCGCCGACGGACATGTGCGGGAATAGCGCATAGTTCTGGAACACCATGCCGATCTCCCGCCGGTGCGGCGGCAGGCGGACCACTTCGGTACCGCCGATGTTGATCGACCCCCCGCTCGGCCGCACGAACCCGGCGATCACCATCAGCAGCGTCGTCTTGCCGGAGCCCGAGGGGCCGAGCAAGGTCACGAACTCGCCCGCTCCCACCGTCAAGGAGACGTCGTCGAGCGCCCGCACCTGGCCGAACAGCTTGACGACATTCCGGATGGCGACGGGAATCGCCCGGCCGATTGTCTCGGGTTTCATAGCGGTTTCCAACGCGGATGCCTTCCCAAACTCATGCAGGGCGCATGGCAGCCGGCCGAAGCCGGCTGCCGGTCGTCACCTCATTGTTGCAGGAACGCGTCCCACTTCTCCTGGGCTTTCTGGCCGTTCTCCGCCCAATAGGGCTTATCCATCATGACCTGGACCTTCAGGTTGTCGGGCGCGGTCACGCTGTTCTTCATCATGTCCGCCGAGATCTTGCCGGTGTCATAGGCCTTCTGGTTCATCGGGCCGTAGGGGATGTATTGCGGCAGATTAGCCTGGAATTCCGGGCTCACGAAGGCATTGATGGCCTTCATCGCCAGGTCCTTCTTCGTCGAGCCCTTCGGGATCACCAGGCACTCGATGTCCATGATGCCCTGGTTGTAGGTATAGGCGAAGGGCGCCCCCTGCTTGATGGCGTCGTCGATCCGCGAAACCCAGATCGCCACCATGTCGACTTCCTGGTTGACGGCGAGCTGCGCCTGCTGCGAACCGGACTGCCACCACACCGCGACATCGGGCTTCAGCTCGGCCAGCTTCTTGAAGGCCCGATCGAGATCGAGCGGATAGAGCTTGTCCATCGGAACGCCGTCGGCCAGCAGCGCCGCCTCGGCATTGCCCTCCGCCCCGAAGCCGGAGAGCGCCCGCGTGCCCGGGAACTTCTTCGTGTCGAAGAAGTCCGCCCAGTTCTGCGGCGGGTTGTCCTTGTACTTCTCCTTGTTGTAGGCGATCACCGTCGAATAGGCGTCGAAGCCGATCCAATGCTCCTGGACCAGCGACTTCGGCACGCCGTCGGCATTGATCACGCTGTAATCCAGCGGCTCCACCAGGCCTTCATTGGCGGCCTGCTGGCAGCCGCCGCCATACAGCTCGACGATGTCCCACTGGATGGCGCCGGATTTCACCTGGGTCCGGATGTCGGCGACGCCGGACTGTTCGGTGAACTCGTTGATGGTGATCCCAAGCTGCTTCGCGGTGGGCTCGTAGAAGGCCTTGTGCAGCGCCTCCTGGTAGACGCCGCCCCAGGACGCCACGGCCAGGCTGTCTTCGGCGAGGGCGGGAATGGCAACGGCAAGGGCAAGGGCTGACGAAACCGCAAGTGCGGTCGCCCGAAACGTTCTCATGGCTGTCTCCTCCACATTGGCTACCATCGATTTCTTGTCGGAACCGTTCCGGATCGACTGGCTTCGGCCGACCAAAATCTTCCATACTTTTGTTGGACGTTCAACAAAACTTTTTAGGCCAAGAAATACCGGCCGGGGCAGGTCAGCGGCTGGCACTGGCGCCGACTACCCGCCGCGCCAGTGCGGCGGGCGCTTTTCCAGGAAGGCGCGCGGACCCTCCTTGGCGTCCTCGCTCTGCCACATCCGGGTCAGGGTCGGCAGCGGCGTTGTCCCGGCGCTGGACATCTCCATCGCTTCGCGCAGCGGCTTGCCCTCGATCGCCAGCATGACTTCCTTCAGGGCCTGCAGGGCAAGGGGCGCGCCCTTGGCGATATGTGTCGCAAGGTCCAGCGCTTCATCCTGCAGTCGATCCGCTGCAACGACCTTTCGCGCCAGGCCCCAACCCAACGCCTCGCCGGCGGACATGCGGCGCCCGGCCAGGATCATTTCCATGGCGACGTTGTACGGGACGCGCCGCGGCAGGCGCTGGATGCCGCCGGCATCTGGCAGGAATCCGCGCTGTATTTCCGGCAGTTCGAAATAGGCGTGCTCGGCCATCAGGATGATGTCGGCGGCCAGGGCGATCTCGAACCCGCCGCCGATGGCGGCGCCGTTCACTGCGGCGATCAGCGGCTTCTTCAGGTCCCAGTAGGCCGTGATCCCGGCAAAGCCGCCTTCATAGGCCGGGGCTTCGGTCTCCGGCGCCGGCGCGGTGCTCGCCTCGGCGAAGTCCCAGCCGGCGGAGAAGACGCGGTCGCCCTTCGCCGTGATGATGCCGACCCTGAGGTCCGGATCGGCCTGCAGCGTCTTCGCCGCGGCATGGATCGCGTTGCCGAGCGCGCGACTGATCGCGTTCACCTTCGGCCGATTGAGCACGATCCGCAGCACATGACCGATACGCTCGGTTTGGACAATGTCTTCCATGACCCGCTCTCATATTGGACGATCGTCCAATAGGATCGGTTGCGCGGACGACGATGTCAAGCCACCGCCGCCCCTATTCCGCCGCGATCGTCTCGCTGTCGGGCGCCACCACCTGGTCGACGATCCAGTTGGCGAACCGGCTCAAGTTGATCTCCTCGCTGCACAGCCGGGCGATGCGCGCATAGGGCGACTGGATCCCGGCATACTGGCGGAGCGAGATCTCCTTGTCCTCGGCCACGACCATGTCGTTGCGCCGGTAGTAGTTCTGCGAGAGGCGCTCGAAATCGGGCCGGTCGAAATGGGATCTCGGAAACAGCGAGCTCACCGTCAGCCGCGACGTCTTCGCCGTGACCGGCTCGCTCTGGAACACCAGCGCCCCGTCATTGCCGAGCGTCATCATCACGCCGGGGCGCAGGGTGGTGAAGAAGGTTCCGCGCGCCTTGTCCTTGTCGATCTGCGGCATCGGCGGAAAGCCGTCGTAGCCAGGCAAGGGCAGCAACAGCTGGCTCCCGTCATGCACGGCGAACACGACGGATTCCTCGCCCCGGGCTTCGATGCCGAAATAGGTGTCGGTCTTCCAGCGCGCGAGGGAATCCTTGTGCACATAGGGGATGTGATAGGCGTCGATGTAGTTCTCGACGAAGCATTTCCAGTTGGCGTCCATGTCGTAGACCACCTTCCGGGCACAGATCATGTCCTCGAGTCGGTGCGACGCCAGGCTCTCGACGAAGGCCCCGAGATGCTGCTCCAATGTCTCGGCGCCCGGCCGGAATCGGATGAACAGGAAGCCGCCCCAGGTTCCGCTCTCGATCTCGGCGAGGCCGAATTCCTCCTTGTTGCCGGCCTCGATCAGCGGCTTGCCGTCGGGGTCGAGATAGTTCGGCGCTCCGATCAGGCGGCCGTCCAGGCCATAGGTCCAGAAGTGGTACGGACAGCGGAACGCCTTGCAGTTCCCGGAGCCTTCCGCCACCTTGGCGCCGCGATGGCGGCAGGTATTGGCGAAGACCCGCACTCTCATATCCTTGCCGCGCACCACAAGAAGCGGGACCCCGAGGAACGACATCGCATGGAAGTCCCCCGCATTCGGGACGACCTCGACCCGCTCGATCATGTTCCAGCGGCGCAGGAAGATCCTCTCCTTCTCGGCCTGATGGAAGCGCTCGGATGTGTAGCACCAGAGCGGCAATGCCCGCATCAATCGCCCGCCCCGACGCACTGCCGCATAGTGGCGCGGCGAAAGCATGTCCTCCGGCTCGATCACGCCCAGGTCCGCCCGGTCTTCATAGCCCGCGTGGCTTGCCATGATGCCTCCACCATCGATTTTGTTTATTTGACCATTCTTTGTTAGTTCACTATCATTTTCTGGCAGAGTCAACCGGCTGGACGTCCGGATGCTGAGGTGAATCGTGACGGGAATGCGGCAGCGGAAGCGCCAGGAACGCCATGACACGATCATCGACGCCGCCATGGAGCTCTTCCGGGACAGGGGCTATGAGCAGACCACCATGGAAGAGATAGCGGCGCAGGCCGATGTCTCGCCGCCCACCCTGTACCGCTACTTCCCGCGGAAGACCGAGCTCCTCATCGCTCTTTTCTGGAAGGAGCGCGAGCGCCTTGCCGGCGCACTGGACGATTTCCATCGAAAGTCGGCTTCATGGGATGCCGTAGCCTCGGTTGCCGGGCTTCTCGTCCTCAACAACAGCGGTATTCGCTCGAAACGCACCCGCAAGCTTTGGCGCGAGGCGATCGCCGCGCTTCTGCGCGTGCATGACGACCCCGAGGACGAATTTCGCGCCATCAAGCGGTATTTTGAGAAGCATATCGAACGGATCCTGCAACGCCTGCACCGCGATTCATTCCTGGCGCGGGAAACGCCGCTGCCGACCTTGGTCAGCGTGCTCTACGCGATTGCAGCGGAGAACTACTACAGAATGATCGCTAATGAGTTCCGCACCGCGGAAGATGAAAGGCAGGCGATCGAAGATCAGGTCAACCTGGTACTCAGGGGCTGGCTGACCAGGAAGGAAGCACCTTAGCCCTGAAAGGGCGCCGACGCAGCGCGCAAAACGTCGCTGCGAGTCATGGTGGATTTTCGTCCGCTTCCGTCTCGATCGCTGCAAGGCATCGGCAAGGCGCCATGCCGGTCCACGCGTCAGGTTCCGAAACCGACGGGACTGACTGTTTTCGATCCCCTGGCGATTTCTGCAATAGCTAGGTGTGTATCTCCATCTCACATATGTCCCGACTATATGTCGATTTTCGGACCGACCCGAACGGGTTTATCGCGCTTGCCAAGGGCGTAGCGTGGCAAGTTGTCTGCAATCTCAATCCACGGCAACTGCTCATCCACCCTGACATGCATGGTGGGCACCACTTTCGCGAGGTCGTCGAGTGTGCAGGCATAGACTGCCAGCTCACGCTCGGTCTCATATGAAATAGGCGCGCCACAGCGCCCGCAATGGCCGCGCTGGACGCCGGGCGAGGAGGCGTAGATGACCGGTTTCCCCTTGGTGTAGCGAAATGCCGCTTTGTCGACGACGATGTAAGTCACGAAGGAACTTGACGTGTGCCGCCTGCAGCTTTCGCAGTGGCAATGTGCCGTTTCGATGGGAGCCCCCGTGAATTGAAATCGAATGTCACCACACATGCAGCGACCCGTTGTCGCTTGGGCTTCGCCTGGATTCATGTCTGACCTCCATTCATCCGTGAGAAGGCAATAGGCAAATCGAGGCTTCGCCTGCTGCCGCAATTGCCATTCTAGCCGAGGCCGTTTGAAGGGGTGGACTCGCGAGTGAGCCAGCCCGGGTAGAGCCACCCGACGACAGCCCGGATCTGGGGTCTCTGGCGCGACTTGGGTGCGCCAGACGGCCTCGCTCGATTTGAGCTAAGTCATTGATATTTCTTGAAGCACAGGCTAGCGGCCAACTTTGGCGGACCCGCCGTGCCGGAGCAGATGTCGGCCCCGGCCCGGTCCAAGCCTGCGCAGCGGCAGCCCCATGCGGCGCTCGCTGATCAGCCGGCCGTATTCGGCGACCAGGCTGTCATAAGGTATCTGCCCCGGATCCGCCGTTCCGGCCAGGGTCATCCTGAGGGACCGGATATTGAAGGAGGCGCCGGCATCGGCCACGTCATCCGGCTTCTGGAATTCCAGGGAAAGGCTCAGATTGAGGCGGGTGAGCGCGGCGTCGGCCGCGGTGATCGAGAGGATGATCGAACTGCCTTTGTCCCTCATCGCGGCGCGCCATCCGCCCTGGCCGTCGGGCAGGAGCACCGGCAGACCGCGAACGAACTGGACGAGCACCGGGTCGCTGGCCTTCGCCGGGGGCATCGCCGGCAGTGCGAGGCGATATCCGCCGGCCTCGCCGATCAGGACGAAACTGATCGGCAGGTCGCCGGTCAGCAGCATGAAGCCTGATTTCGCCATTTCCTTCATCCTACCCCCGATCTCCTCCTCCATCGGCGCCAGAACATCGCCGGCGCTGCGGCGCCGGTCGAGGAAGCCCTGCCATTCCCCGTCGAGGCGTGCCGCGAGGGCCCGCGGATCCGTTGCCTGGCCGTTGACCACGAATTCCCGGAGACTCAAGCCGCCCCGCCAGGGACCTTCCCACCTCCCCGTCACGGGGCCGCCAGGGCTGCCGGATGGCGAGGCGTCGGTTGCCTGACCCGATCCCAACTCCGGCCCAGGCGCCGGCGCGGCTGCAGCTTGCCGCATGTTGGCAATCGATGCTGCGATTTCACCTTGCAGGGTCGTGCATTTCGTCATTGCCTGCGCCTGGCGCAACGCCGCGACAATCTGATCGTCGTCGGCATAATCCGCCAGCGTCTCTGCCTGGGCGAGCAGCTTGTCCACCTCGGCCTCGCGCGCCATGGCTGATTCCAGCGCCGCCTCGATTTCGCCGGCCTTCGGATGCTCCGCCTCCTCCATCGCCGTCAGGACGGCCGTGGCTTCATCGAAGTCGCAGTCGGCGATCGCGCTGCGCGCCGCCGCCTCGAGCAGCTGATTGCGCTCGGCACGGATCCGCGCGATCAACTCGACAATTCGCGACTTGTAGGTCTCGCAGGCGGTATTGGCCAGGGCGGCATCGAGCTTGGCGGCGGCCTCGTCGAAGGCGCCCTGCACATAGAGGGCATCTGCTTCGTCCCACAGCGCCTTGGTCTTCTGCTCGCGGGTCACCGAGGCGCGATAGGCGTCGGCCAGGTCCTGGCGGTCGCGCCCGGCGGGAAGCCGCTCGATGAGGTCCTTGGCACGGAGATAGTCGCATTGGCCCAAGGCCGCCCGCCCCGCAGCCGCCAGTTCCGCGCCTTGACCCTCGGTTGCCGCGCGGGCGAGGTCCAGGCACGTCTGGGCATCTGCCGCCGAGGAAGCCGCCGCCTCGGCGATCACCCGTGCAACATCGGCCGTCGCCCGGGCCTGGTCCGGATAACCCCAGATGTCGGCGTAGCTGCTGCTGTCGCCAAGCTCGGCCCTGACCTTCTGCGCATCCGCCTGGATGCGCGTGGCTTGCGGCCGGAGCGGGTCGAACCGCTCGTGCAGCGTCGCGATCGCCGTGTTCAGCCGTTTCTCGCAACCGCTGTCCCGGGCCGTGGTGCCTTTCACCACTGCATACATCTCCTCGATCCACTGCAGCTGCTGCTTTATCGCCGCGGTCTGTGTGGGCCCCCCGAGGAGTTGCCGCGCCCGGTTGGCCAGCACAGTGGCATCGCGGCCGACCCGGGCGAGCGCCCGGCTTGCCTTCCCGTTCGCCTGGGCCTCGTCGGCCACCGCAAGGAACGCCGCCTCGACTTCGGCTCCCGCCCCGTCCAGGTCCGCGGCGTCCGTGGTCATGATGGAGAGCTGGAGGACAAGTTCTCTCGCTTGCTCCGCGGCGGATATGGCCTGCTTCGCGGCGGCCTCGGTCTGGCCCGCCGCAGTGGCGGCCGCCGACGCGCGCTCCCGTGCCTGCGCTTCCGCCGCGACCGTCGCATCCAGCTTGGTGCGCAGCAGCGTCGCGTCGCTCACCGCCCGGATCTCTTCGGCGAGGCGGCACGCCTGCTCGGCTGCGGCCTCGGTTTCCTTCTTCGCCTTCTCCGTCTCCTCGGCGAGACGCGTCGCTTCCGCCATCGTGCTGTCCGCATCCTCGACGATGCCATCGAAGAGCATGCCGATGCTGGCGAACAGGTTGCTGCGATGGGCAATGGACAGGAGCTTGCCTTCGTACCTGGCGATCGCCAACTCGGCCGCCCGCAGGCGCGCGTCACCTTCGGCACAATGCGCCTCGACATCCGCTAGGTTCGACGAAGCGAGTTGCGCCAGGCCGACCATCTGGCTAGCCATCTGCCGCGCCTGGGCGAGGTTCGCGCCCTCCTTCGTCTCGCCGCAGGTGGAGAAGAACTCCCGCCGCGTGGCTTCCGGCCAGCGGTAGAACTGCAGGACCATATGCGCGCCGGTGGCCTGTTTCGTCGCCTCGAGGCAGCGCATGACCTCCCAATACTCGTCGATCAACGGCTTGCCGGCCCTGTCGAAGGTCTCCCGGGATTCGGTGACGGAACTGTAGACGGTATACTGCTGCAGCAGCATCTCGACGCCGTCGAGGGCTTCCAGGAAGCGCAGGCTGAAGTCCTTGGCGTAGAGTTCCGGGCCCAGCTTCTGCGTCGCCCGCTGGACGGATTCCAGGCGCAGGGTCTGCTGCGCCAGATGCGCTCCCTCGCGCTGAGCGGTGCGGGCCGCTTCCAGCGCCGCGGCGCGGACTTCGCTTGCCAGGCGCACCTTCGCCTCGATCTCCAGCGCGCGCTTTGCCAGTTCCTTGGACTGCTCCATGTCGGATTCCTCGAGCACATCCTCGACGGCGGCGCCGATCCGGTGATAGATCGCCGACACCAGCGGTTTCACCCGCGGCTCGTTCGGGCCGGCCGCCGCTTCGCCCTCCAGGATGAAGCTCGACCACCAGTACTCGGCGACTTCCGGGGCGATGCCCTGGCCGGTCATGTCATCGACGAAGTTCTTCCGCATCGCGGCCGTCAGGGCATTGACCAGGCTGTTGCGCAGCATGTCGCCCATGCATTCCGCCGCGACGCCCTCGGGCGTGGAGACGACGCCGGGCACGTCCGGCGGCGTCTTGTATTCGGATGCCCAATGGCCCAGCATTTTGCGGACGCCCTCGCGGATCACTATTTTGCCGGCGCATTTCAGCAGCTCGTCCCAGAACTTGTCCGCATGGTTCTTGATGATGTACCAGGCGTCGTCGGCGGTATCCGCGGCGAATTCCTCCACGCTCATCCCGAGGTCGCGGTTGATCAGCGCGCCGAGATACGACTTTACCGCCTGCAGCTCGATTCCGTCGTAGATCGCCTGCTCGTTGCGCTGCGCCACTTCGCGGCGCAGCAGCGCGATATGCGCGCCCCAGAGCCGCTCGCGCCGCGCTTTTCCTGCCTCGCTGTCGGCCGCGAGGTCGATATCGGCGCCGCTTTCCAGGATCGTGCGATAGCGGGCCGCGGCGGCCTCGCGCTCATCCTTTGCCCAGATCAGCCGCTTCGCCGCTGACGGATAGTGCGCGGAGCGCTCGAACCATGCCCTGGCCTCGCCGCGCTCGTCCGACGACCAGTCCTGCCAGTAGGCGTCGCGCTCGGCCGCGGTCTTTGCGACGCGCGCATCGCTTTCGGCGATCTTGCCCTCGAGTTCGGCGACGAGCGTCTCGTAGATTGGCTTCTCCACGGCATAGCTCCGGCTGCCCCAGGCTTCCGCCGGCGCCTGTCCCTGGGCCTGCGCGGCGACGCCAAACGCCATCGTCGCGGCCAGGGCGACCCAGATGCAAAGCATCCAGTGCAGTCGCGAAGGGACCACGTGCGTCATTCCGGGATATCCAGGCTTCCGGCGGGGAATCCGAGGTCGCCGAGCCCCCCAGACGTGCCCGGCTTGGGCCCGATTGCGGGCGGGACCTGGGCGGCTGCCGGAGCTGAGGCCGGAGCTGCGGCCGGTGTCGGGCGCTTCGCCAGTGCCTTCAGCAGGCCAGCGGTGATGGTCCCATCGACCGGCAATCCGGCGTCGCGCTGGAACGCCTTGACCGCCGCCACGGTGCGGCGGCCGGCGACGGCGTCGGGCGCCCCGACATCGTAGCCGAGCCGCGCCAGTTCCTGCTGCGCCCGGCGCACGTCCTCCGGCTTCGGCCCGGTCGCCGTCGGTTTTGGCTGTGTCTCGGCTGGCGCAGATCCCGGGCCCGGCTTCGGCGGCGGCGCCCAGTTCAGCCAGGCCTGGGCGGAAGCCATTTCCGCCGGCTGCAGCGCGGCCGCGATATTGTCGCGCGCGGCGATGCAATCGGGATTGCCGGCCGTCGCCGCCCGCGCCATCCAGTAATATGCCCGGGCCTTGTCGACCGGCAGGCCGGTGCCATACCAGTATTGCCAGGCGAGATTGTTCTCGCCGCTGGGATCGCCCTGCTGCGCTGCCAGGCGAAACCACCAGCTGGCCTGGACCGGATCGGGCGGGCCGGCGACGCCAATCGACTGCATGATGCCCAGAAGGTTCTGGGCGCTGCTGTAGCCGCGTCGCGCCAGGTCCAGGTTCAGGGCCCAGGCGGCCGGATCCTGCTTTTCGAAGGCGGCGGCGGCGTCCCGCAGGCGCTCCTCGTCGGCGCCGGTCGGCGCCGCCGCAGCCAGCGCCGCGGCATTCCCGACCTTGAGGACGACCGAGGTGTCGTGGCCGCGCCGGCGCAGGACCAACTTCGCGGTGGCGCCGATCGGCAAGGCCTGGACGATCGCCACCAGGTCATCCGCATCGGCGACCGGCCTTCCGGCCAGGCTGCGCACCACATCGCCCAGCATCACCCCGGCAAGATCGGCGGATGCACCGGGGAAGGTCCCAACCACAAGCGCGCCACGGCTGTCCCCCATGCCGAAGGCCGGCGCGGCTTCGGGCGTCAGGTTGGCGGCGGCGAGGCCGATGGCCGGCATTGCCGGCGCGGCGCCGCGCTCCTGGCCTTGCGCCTGCGCCGGCAGGCATGCCATCCCGGCAAGGATCGCCAGCGCGAGGCAAAGCCGGTGGATTGGCACCCGAGGGTCATGCCTGCGCAGCAGCTTCAATGTCGCCCATCCCGAGGCCAGACGCGTTCATTGTCTGGAAACCATGCGGGCTTTCGCGCCGGGATCGCGTTGATCTGCATCAATATCCGAGGAAATCCCGATGCAATGATGCAGGCATTGCGAATTTGCCGGCAGGTCGGTTCGCCCGAATACCGGAGTTGCGGTCGAAGTGGCGTGGCGACGTGGCGCAGATCTAGGTGGAATCACCCGCGCATCCGGCACGGCGGCACTGCTGCTCTTGGCCGCCGGTTGCGCGCTGCCGCCGACTCCCGGCGACGATGCCGCCTTGGAAGTCTATGCCGAGGCCAATGATCCGCTCGAGCCGATGAACCGCTACTTCTTCGAGGTCAACCATTTCCTCGACGAGATCCTGCTGAAGCCCTTCGCCGGCTACTACCACACCGCACTGCCGGACTTTGCCGAGGATGCGGTGCGCAACGTGGTGCGCAACCTGCATGCGCCGACCATCCTGGCCAATGACCTGTTCCAGGGCGAATTCGGCCGCGCCGGCGACACCGCCGGCCGGTTCCTGGTGAACAGTACGGTCGGCGTCGGCGGCCTGATCGACGTCGGCGAGCGCCTGGGCATGAGGTACCACAGCGAGGACTTCGGGCAGACTCTCGGTACCTTCGGCGTCGGCGAGGGTTTCTATGTGATCCTGCCGCTGCTCGGTCCGAGCAACACGCGCGATTCCGTGGGCCGCGTCGTCGACTACCTGCTCGATCCTCTGACCTGGGTCGGATACGGCCTCGATC
>CAWKIJ010000004.1:0-10650 GCA_963849845.1 uncultured Alphaproteobacteria bacterium | reverse complement strand
TTCCGCCCCGGGGCGGGGCGGGCGGAAACAAGCATTCTATACCATAGACTTAACCCTCGGCAGGACACGCGCCTCCTGCCATGGCTTTCCAATGTTTCTTGTCCGGGTGGCCCGCCCGAGACCCGCTTGTCACGTCGCCGGGCGGATGGTGAGATTGGCGGCGGGAGAGCATGGGTAGGTGGACACCGAACATGCAACGCGACACCGACATTCTCATTCGACGGATCTACGACGCGGTCGACAACGCCGATGCGCTGCCGGATGTTCTCTCCGGCCTCTGCGAGCGGATCGGTGGCGAGAACGGAATACTCGGAATCCTGAAGAAGGCCCCGGGGCCGCTGCCATTCGCGGTTCTCTTTCGCCTCGATCCTTCGCTGATGCCGACGCTGAACGCGCGCCATCTCAACAACGTCTGGCGCCGGCACATGGTGACGCTTCCTGTGGGAAGCCCTGCTGCCAGCGACTCCTTCGTCCCGTTCGATCAGGTGCGCCGCACCGATTTCTACGGTGAAATACTCGAGCCCCTGGGCATCGGCCATGGCGCCCTGTTCGTCGTCGACGATATGCCGCAGTTCCATGTGGCAATGACGATCCACCGCTCGACCACGCGCGGACCCTTCACGCCGACCGAGCTCGAAGCCTCGCAGGAACTGCTTCCGCACCTGCGGCGGGCGATGCAGCTGCGGCTTCTCCTCGAACGGAACCGCGAACAGGAAAAGCTCGCGCTGGACGCGCTCGACCGACTTGCCGCGGGCGTCCTGATCCTCGACAGCCAGGCGCGCGTGCTGTTCGCGAACATCGCGGCACGGGAGATCGCCGCTGACGTACTGGTGCTGAAAGACCGGACGGTCCGGTGCCAGCAACGAGAGCAAAGCGACGTCCTGCGCAGGCTCGTCGGATCCGCCATCACCGGCGGGCCCGGCGGCTCGCTTCTGCTGAGCGCTCCCTCGCGCCGGCTTCCCGTCTCCGCGCTCGTCACGCCTCTGGTCGGCAGGCTCGCGGTGTCCGTTGCAGCCCAGGGTCCGCAGGGCGCCGCCGCGGTTTTCCTTTCCGACCCCGAACGCCATGCCGCCACCTTGGCCGAGCATCTGCAGGCAGCCTACAAGCTCAGCCCGGCAGAGGCGCGCGTTGCCTGGCTGATCACGCGGTCCTTCAGCATCCGAGACGCCGCCAAGACGTTGGGCCTCGCGCCTGAGACCGTGCGCACGCATCTCAAGCACATCTATGCCAAGACCGGCGTCAATCGCCAGAGCGCACTGGCGGGTTTGCTGGTGGCGCCAGCGGTTGCCCGCGTGCAGTAGGCACCATCCCCCGTTCGGGGGATGGTGGCGTCCCCATCAGCGAACTAGAATTCCATCCTGCCGGAGGGCATGAAAGACGCAGTCACGTTGAGGTCGCGTGGCCTCTGCGTTGCGTCACCACAGGAAACTGCGACGGGGAGGAACCAGTGATGAAAGCAATGATCGCCGCATTGATCGCAGGGTTGGGACTTGCATTGGCATCGCTGCCCGCATCCAGCGAGAGCGGAACATTGCATGTGACGAAGGAATGCTCGCAATACGCAGGCGGGCCCGGTTCCTTCTGCACGATCGTGACATCGAACTGCCCGATGATTCCGCCCGGTTCGAAAATCGTCTACAAGGATGCCGACACGGCCGACGGCGGATCGGATACCGACCTTGTCATCAATACCCCGAATGGCGACGCCGGCTACGGCCATGTGGTCCTCGATGGCAAGACACAGACCGGCACGGTGACATTGAAGGGTGGTACCGGGAAGCTGGAGAAACTGCTGGGCGACCTCAAGGTCGCGCCTCTCGAAGCCCCCAACTACAGCTGGGACGGGCCGTATTCGTATTAGGAGCGACCTGGGGCAGCGGAATCAGCGCTAACGGCGGCTATAGGCGGCGGCATCCGGCCCGCGATCTGCGCCGCCATCGGCAAGGCGGATCGGCAAACGGGATCGGCAATAAGCCGGGGCAAGTTCAAAGGGGAGATGACTCTGCTTCCGATTGGATGAGCGAAGGGGCTCGGGTCACGCGTTGCAGGCACGTCGAGCCGGCGTCAACAATTATGTCTGCAGGGACGAGACGATTGTGCTCTCGATCGATCATCGACTGTAAGAGGCTTTGACGGCGTTGCGCGTTCATTGATCGCACGGGTAGAAATGCTGCAATGCGGCTTTGATAACCATCACTGCTGTCAGCTTGGCCGCCTCAGGATTGGCTTCCAGGTACCATTTCACGTCATCAACAGCTTGTTGGCGGCTCATATTGGGGTCAAGCTTGAATGAACATTCCGCTTCGCTGCCTACCTGTCTTATCGCATCGAGTGCCCCAATGATGTAGGCTGAGCAAGAGGTGACACTTATCGGAACCTGGCTTTCGCAGATCTCCGACAGGCGAGCGGCGCCCATATAAGATATGTCAAAGTCGGCTAAAGCACCGTGCACTCCAACCATGGCAATCATAGCCGCCGCACATGCAGAAATTTGAATCTCGCGACGCGTTAGCATTCCAGCTCCTCTTGGCCTGTATCGATGCTCGTCGATTCGAGCGTTATCCAACGCCGGCGATTCTTGGGTCGATTTCTGACGCGGTAACTCCGGGCCAGCAGGACCGCGGCCTGATCCAGATCCGCTGTCGGGTTATCGAGCACCTCGCCGCCCTCCAGAGCAAGGATCGAGCGCAATCTTGCGACCTCAAGCCTGGCCTCCCTTCTTTAAGAGCAATGTCAGTACGTTCATCCCCGAACGTGAATTCAAGAAGTATGTCGGCAGAAGCGACACATTAGGTATTTCGACACCGAGATCACGCGCACGCTTGACACAGGCACACAGAAAGACCCGCAATCCAGCAAGGAAGGCGGCGAGGCAGACCAACATCGGATTCCAGCTAACGTAGACCCAACTCAGATATGTTTGTACGAATGCGGCATTTGACGGGCTCCATGCTGGGATCTTCGGGCCAAGATCTGTGGGCTCAGAAAGAAAATAGACCGCGAAACAAATGATCGCCGCAATAGGTATGGATAAAAGCCATGCAAGCCAACGGATGAGAAACGATATTCGGCCTATCCGGCCATGACAGTCGAATGCACCTAACACGTTAGAACCCAGAACATTTGAAATCTCACCTCTCCCTTCCCGCCTCACCCGCCATCTTCAGCAGCGGGTTGAACACGAGCTCGATCAGCCCCCGCTTCCCGGTCCTGATCGCCACCGTCGCCGCCATGCCGGGCGGCAGGTTCACGATCTTGCCGTCCACGTTCAGCGTCGTGCGATCGAAGGCGGTGCGGGCGGAGGAGAAAGGGCTCGCTGCGCTCGCACCCTCATCCCTGCCCTCTCCCGAATCGGGAGAGGGGGTTCTTGCGAATGATCGATGGCATTGCGCGCGGCCGCGACCACGCGGCCCGGGATGGGGCCAGGGACTGCTGCACCGATGATTGCCGCAACGACCCCGTTCAAGCCGCCTCGCTCCCGGAAGACGGACGCATAGAGGCCGACCGCCATCGATGAAGCCGCGGCGAAAAGGGCGTAGACGGTTCGAACGGCACGATAGCGTATGGCCTGCCTGAATCTTTTCATCGCGATGGGCGTGTTCGTCGTCAGGGATTCTTGCGGCCGTCGGGCCCGCGACCCGACGGGGGACTCCGGCTCAGCCGCGTGTTGATCCTAGAGGGAGACTTTCCCGTATTGCAAGCATGATCCTGCGCCGGTTTCGCGCCGGGTCAGGGCTTGCCGCTGCCCTCGGCTTCCATATAGACGATCACCATGTCGACGGTTTCCCCGTCGGCGGACAGCGGCAGCAGCAGCACCCCGGTTTCCCTGACCAGCCCGGTCCAGCTCGGCGTGCCGCGCCAGTCATAGACCAGCGACTTCTCCTCGATGACGAGGCGGTAGTTCTCCAGCACCTCGGCGAGGGAATTCCCGTGATACCCCTCCTCCACGGTCCTGCCGGTCGGATTGAACCTGCGCATCCGGACCGAGCGCTCGCCGACCAGCCGGTAGACCAGCCGAAACGGGTCGCGGTGGACCGAGACCAGGATGATGCCCGGCAGCCAGGGCTTCATCTCGATCGGATCGATATCCGCCCGGGCCGGCATCGGTCGCCCCCGGCGCTTCGACTCCCAATACGCATAGAACGCCGCCATCGACGGCGAGCAGCGCTGGAGAAATTCGGTCGGCGACGTCGTGCGTTTATCCGGCATCTTTCATCCGACCCGGCCGTCAGGCCTCGATGGCGCGGGATCGCCTAGCGCTGCGGCAGGGCCTCGAGGACCCGGTGCTTGGTCCGTTCGAGATCGCCGCGGAGATAGGCGACGGCTTCGGCGACGCGCTTGCGGGCAACGAGCTCCATCAGTTCCGCCTCGCCTTCCGCCCAGTCCGCCCAGACGCCGAGCAGCGCCCAGTTCGGCATCAGATAGCGGATCAGGTGCATCTGCTGGCTCTCGATGATCGCCAGCAGGCGCGGCCGGCCGGCACGGCGATAGATCGAGCGGTGGAACCGCCAGTGGTTGTCGACATAGGTCATCGGATGATTGGAGGTGCCGGAGAGGCCGAGCAGCGCCCGGCTGCGGGCGATGTCCTCGGCCGACATCTGCGGGATGGAGAGCTCCAGCGCCAGGGGCTCGAGCCGGCAGCGGATATCCATGATGTCGGTGAAATCCCCGGCATTCAGGGGTGCCACGGTGATCGTCTTCGAGGTCTCCTGGATCGCCAGGCCCTCGGCGATCAGCAGCTTGATGGCATCGCGCGCCGGCATCGGGCTGAGGCCGAATTCGGCGGCGAGATGGCGCTGGGTGAGCCGGGTCTCCGGCTTCAGCTCGCCGGTCAGGATCCGCTCGCGCAGCTCGTCGGCGATCGCTTCGGCCGCATTCTTCTGCAGCGTGCCATCGGCAAAAGGCTGCCTGCGTTGGGTTGACCGCGCCCTTTGGGGTTTCATCGCATGACCGTCGATCCATCCTGAACCCGGATCCGCGGGCCGCCGGGAACCGGCACCCGAGCTTTCCACCGGGCCGTCCACCTTTGGGCCACGAACCCTGTCGACCATTATCCGATTTTGCGAAGCGCACAAGCCCGCGCGGCGGCGCAGGCAGTTTTCGGATTATGGTCCTACTTCGGGCGCAACCCAGGCGCGATCCGGGCGCCATTCAGCGCGGGGCGCGTGAGGTTGGAGGGCGGGAGGTTGGGGCGTGGGTAATGGCCCGGATGATCGGATAGACCTCGCTCTCCCAGCGGCGCCCGCTGAAGACGCCGAAATGCCCGGCGCCGGACTGGACGTGACGGCGGCGCAGGCGCGGCGGCAGTCCGGTGCAGAGGTCGTGGGCGGCGGCGGTCTGGCCGACGGCGCAGATGTCGTCGCGCTCGCCTTCGACGGTGAGCAGGAAGGTCTTCCGGATCGCCCCCGGATCGACGCGGCGGCCGCGATAGGTCAGGCGGCCGGCGGCCAGCGCGGCGTCCTGGAACACCTTCTGCACCGTCTCCAGGTAGAATTCGGCCGGCAGGTCGAGCACCGCGAAATACTCGTCGTAGAAGGCCTTGATCGCCTCGGCCTCGACCGCCTCGCCGCGGGCGAGGTGGCGGAAGAGATCGACATGGGCGTTCACGTGCCGTCCGAGATTCATCGAGGCGAAGGCGGCCAGCTGGAGGAAGCCGGGATAGACCTTCCGCCCGCGCCCCGGATGCCGGCGGGGCACGGTGGCGATGACGTTGTTCTCGAACCAGTCGAGCGACCGGGCGACGGCGAAGTCGTTGACCTTGGTCGGATTGATCCTGGGATCGACCGGCCCCGCCATCAGCGCCATGCTGCGCGGCTGCGCCGGATGCCCGGCCTCCGCCATCAGCGCCACCGCGGCAAGGACCTGGACGCAGGGCTGGCAGACGGCGACCACATGGGCGCCGGGCCCGATCGCCTCGAGGAAGCCGACGACGTGGTCGATATAGGCGTCGAAATCGAAGCGGCCGGCACTGAGCGGAATGTCGCGCGCGTTCTGCCAGTCGGTGACATAGACGTCGTGCTCGACCAGCAGCGTGCGGATGGTGCCGCGGAGCAGCGTCGAGAAGTGCCCGGACAGGGGTGCCACGATCAGCACCTTCGGCTGGGCCGGTTGTGGGTGGCGGGTCTGCTTGCGGAAATGCAGCAGCTTGCCGAAGGGCGTCTCGGCGGTGGTTTCCTCGGTCACCGCGACCAGGCGGCGGCCGATCCTGATCCGGTGGAACCCGTAGGCCGGGCGCGCATGGCTGAGACCGACGCGGGACAGCAGCTCCCAGCCGGCGGTCAGGCGCCGCGGCGCCAAGGCCCCGGGGGCACCCTAGCGCCGCGAGGGCCGCGCGCCAGGGTGCCAGCATCGCCAGCGCCGTCGAGGCCACCGGCCGCATGGCGGCGAACACATCCGATTGCGTCTGATAGGCGATATAGATCACGTCGCAACCTGCGGTTCCCGCACTGCGGAAACGTTAGGTGATTCGCTGCTGCAATGCGAGATGATTCACCGCGGCGGCCGGCTCAGAGGCGATAGTCCGGCTCCTCGGCATCGAGGATCGCCTTCACCTCGCTGAAGTGATCGTCGGAGAGATCCGGATATTCCGCCCATTGCTGGGCGGTGAGGGCGGCGACATTGTCGGAGGCGATGCGCAGCGGCCGTCCGGTGGCGTAGCAGGTCATCAGGGTCTCGGCGGCGCGCTCGAAATAATACATCTCGTCGAAGGCGCGGGCGACGGTCGCACCGGCGATCAGCACGCCGTGATTGCCCATCATCAGCACCGACTTGTCGCCGAGCAGCCCGGCCAGGCGATCGCCCTCGTCGTCCGACAGCGCCATGCCGCCGAAGGCCTCGTCGGTCGCGACCTTGCCATAGAAGCGCATGGTGTTCTGGTCGATCGGGTACATGGTGCTGTCGGCGAGGCCGGCCAAAGCGGTGGTGAACTTCGGATGGAGATGCATCAGGCAGCGCGCCTGGGGCAGGCGCGCATGCAGGCGGGCATGGATGTACCAGGCGGTCGGGTCCGGCGCCTCCGGGCGGCTGGTGGTCGCCGGATCGTTGGCGTCGAGCAGCAGCAGGTCGCCGGCCCGCATGCGCGAGAAATGCCGGCCGCGCGGATTCATCAGGAACCTCGTGCCGTCGCGGGAGACCGCGACGCTGAGGTGATTGGCCACCGATTCGTGCATGCCGAGGCGGGCGAACCAGCGGAAGGCCGCCGCCAGATCGATCCGCGCCTGGCGGATGAAGGCATCCTCCGGCTGCTGGCCGGCCTCGACGGTCGCACGTGAACGCATCTCTTTCCTCCGCTTCCCGACTAACGCTGTGCCTGCTCCCAGGCCGGGTGGATCCAGACCGGCGCCTCGGCCCGCGGCGGCGCGGCCCGGCCGGCGATGAGGTCGCTGGCCTTCTCGGCGATCATGATCGTCGGCGCATTGGTGTTGCCGCTGACGATCGCCGGCATGATCGAGGCATCGACCACCCGCAGTCCCTCCAGCCCGTGCACCCGGAGCTGGTCGTCGACCACCGCCATGGCATCGGTCGCCGGCCCCATCCGGCAGGTGCCGACCGGATGATAGCAGGTTTCCACCGCCTGCCGCACCCAGGCATCGAGGGCGTCGTCGGATTCGACCCCGGCGCCGGGAAAGATCTCGGCGCCGCGGAACGGGTCGAAGGCCTTCTGCGCCAGGATCTCGCGGGTGAGGCGGATGCCGGCCCGCATGTCGGCGCGGTCCCGGGGATCCGCCATGTAGTTGAAGCGGATCGCCGGCGGCACCCGCGGATCCGCCGACCGCGCCAGGACGCTGCCGCGGCTGTGCGGCCGCATCAGGTCGATATGCACCTGGAAGGCATGGAAGGCGACGCTCTCCACCGTGCCGGGCTTCACCGCCAGGGGCATGAAGGTGAGCTGCAGATCGGGATGCTCGATGCCCGGGCGGCTGCGGATGAAGGCACCCGCCTCGAAATGGTTGCTGGCGGCGGCGCCGGACCGGGCCAGGAACCACTGCAGGCCGACCAGCCATTTCCGCGGCGCGCGGGTCGCCGGGTAGAGGCTGACCGGCTGGGTGCAGGCATGCTGGATGACGACATCGGGGTGGTCGCTGAGATTGGCGCCGACGCCGGCCAGGGCGTGGCGGGGCGCGATGCCGACGGCGCGCAGGTGATCGGCCGGGCCGATGCCCGAGACCTGCAGCAGCTGCGGCGAATTGATGGCACCGCCCGCCAGGATCACCTCGCGCGCCGCCGTCGCGGCGCAGGCGGTGCCGTTCCGCAGATAGGCGATGCCGACCGCCCGCCGGCCCTCCAGCAGAATCGATTGCGCGACGGCGCCGGTCTCGATCGTCAGGTTCGGTCGCCCGGTGGCCGCGGCGAGGTAGCCGCGCGCCGTGCTCCAGCGGCTGCCGGCCCGGGTGGTGCGGTCCATCGGCCCGACGCCTTCCTGCCGGTGGCCGTTGCAATCCGGCGTGTAGGGATAGCCGGCCTCGATCCCCGCCTGGATGAAGGCCCTGGCCAGGGGTGAGGCGGCGAGATCGGGCGCCGCCACATGCAGCGGACCCTCATCGCCGCGATAGGCATCGCCGCCGGCCGCGTGGGTCTGGGCGCGGCGGAAATAGGGCAGCACGTCCGCATAGCTCCAGCCCCGGCAGCCCGCCTGCGCCCAGCTGTCGTAGTCGCGGGCATGGCCGCGGACATACATCATGCCGTTGATCGACGACGAGCCGCCGAGCACCCGGCCGCGCGGATGCGACAGGCGGCGATGGTCGAGGTGCGGCTCCGGCTCGGAGACATAGGCCCAGTTGAAGCGGTCGGAGGACAGCAGCTGGCCGAGGCCGGCCGGCATGTGGATCTGCCAGCCGCGATCGGCCGGGCCCGCCTCGAGCAGCAGGACCCGGCAGTGCGGATCGGCGCTGAGACGCGCCGCCAGCACGCAGCCGGCGGAACCGGCGCCGACGACGATGAAATCGAAGCTCCGGCTCACGCGCCGATCGCTTCGTAGCACAGCTTGTGGAAATGCTGGACCAGATGCTCGCTGCTGTTGCCGCGGGCGGGGTCGATCAGGTAGCGGCCCTGGTCGAAGCCGAAGGAGCGCAGCCCCTGCTGCTGCGTGACGTTGAGATGGATGTCCTCCGGCCCGAGCTCGGTGTTCATCCAGCGGATGCCGGCTGCGGTCACCTTCGGCAAAGCGCGGCGCGGGCCGTAATAGCCGAAATGCAGGAGCGATTTCTCCGGCGTCGATCGGCGTCATCACGAAGGTGCCGAGCATGTCGGTGAAGGGAAAGCAGTAGAACGTGGTGTTGGGCCAGAGGCCGAGATTGAAGAACCAGTCGGTCTGGAAGGTGGCGCCGGCCAGCGGCTCGCCATAGGCCCGCGTCGCGCCGGGCTTCGGCGGGCCCATATAGGTCCACCACCTGCCATGCGGAACCAGGCGATAGCCGCTGAAATCGATCAGCTCGGCGATATGCTTGTGCACCGGCCCGGAGAGGTCGAAATGATAGCCTTCGATGGAATTGTCCTGGATTATCTTCCAGTTCGCCGGCACGACGACGTCGACCTCCTCGATCAGGTGCAGATCGTCGAGATCGGGGATGAAGCGGCGCATCTCCGCCGCCGCCCCGGGCGCCATGTCGGCGATCGACTGGGCCTCCGGATCGAGATTGACGAAGACGAAGCCGGCGAAGATCTCCAGGCGCACCGGCTTCAGGCCGAATTCGCCCTTGTCGAAGTCCTTCAGGCACTCGCTGCGCGGCGCCACGCGCAGCTGGCCGTCGAGGCCGTAGATCCAGGAATGATAGCCGCAGCGGATGACCGAGCCCACCTTGCCGCGGCGGTCCTGGAACAGCCGGTTGCCGCGATGCTGGCAGACATTGTGGAAGGCCCGGATCCGGCCGTCCTGGCCGCGCACGGCGATGACGCTCTGCTCGAAGATGTCCTGGCGCAGATACTGGCCGGGTTCGGCGATCTCGCTTTCATGGCAGACGATGTGCCAGGACTTCAGGAAGATCGCCGCCTTCTCGGCGGCGAAGACCTGCGGATCGTAGAAGAACCGCGACGGCAGCGAATAGGCCTTCTCCGCATCGCCGTTATCCCAGGACGTCTTCTTCGCCAGCATGTTCGGTCTCCCGCATCGAGGTCGCGCGTTTCGCCGGAAATCTGCGGCCGGTGCGACAGAATGACTTGACATAATACGTCATCTTGGCGTCGTATTCTGCAAGACACAGCCGACGGCCGAAGATGCACAAGATCGCCTTCCTGCTGGTGCCGGACTTCTCCCATCTCGGCCTCGCCCTGGCGGTGGAGCCGCTCTTCGTGGCGAACTGGCTGGCCCAGCGCCAGCTGTTCGCCTGGTCGATCCTGTCGGCGGACGGCGGCCCGGTCCGCGCCTCCAACGGCCTGCTGATGCCGGTGGAGGCGGCGCTGTCGGGCGGCAATGCCTATCGCAGCATCTTCGTCGTCGCCAGCTTCAATCCGAAACAGCATGCCGAGGACCGCCGCGTCACCGGCTGGCTGCGGCGGATGGCGCGGTTCGGCGTCGAGATCGGCGGCATCGAGACCGGCAGCGAGATCGTGGCGGCGGCGGGCCTGCTCGACGGGAGGGACGTCGCCGTCCATTGGGACAACCTCGAGGGCTTCCGGGAGCGCTATCCGAAGGCGCGGGCCCGGGCGCAGCTC
>CAWKIJ010000003.1:0-1001444 GCA_963849845.1 uncultured Alphaproteobacteria bacterium | reverse complement strand
TATCCCAGCACCGCCTTGACCGCCTCGGCGAAGGCCCTTCCCGCCTCGATCTCGTCCGGATGCCTTCCGTCCTGGACCACCCAGTCACCACCGACCATCACGTCCCGGACCAGGCGATCGGAGCCGGCGAAGAGCCAGCGGCCCAGGATGTCGTCGCCGGCGACATGGGCGAGCAGCGGATGCTGGCCGTCGAGCACCACCAGGTCGGCACGGCTGCCGACGGCCAGCGCCCCCGAGCGCGCCGCGCCCGCCGCGGTGCCGTTCATCGCCTGCGCCCCACCCTTGAGGCAGGCATCGTAGAGGAAGGCGGCGACGTTCTTCTGCCCTGCCGCATGGAGCCGGTTGCGCTTCTCGTGCTTCAGGCGCTGGCCGTATTCCAGCCAGCGCAGTTCCTCGAGGGCGCTCAGCGAGACATGACTGTCGGAGCCGATGCCCATCGCGCCGCCGGCCGCGGCGAAGTCGATCGCCGGGAAGATGCCGTCGCCGAGATTGGCCTCGGTCGTCGGGCAGATGCCGACCACCGCCCGGCTCTTCGCCATCGCCGCCACCTCGCCCGGATCGGCATGGGTGGCATGGATCAGGCACCAGCGGGCATCGACCGGGAGATTGTCGTAGAGCCATTCGATCGGCCGGCGGTTCGACCAGGCGAGGCAGTCGTCGACCTCCTTCTGCTGCTCGGCGATGTGCAGGTGGATCGGCCGTCCGTCGTCGGTGGCGGCGAGCACGCGCTGCATCTCCGCCAGCGTCACCGCGCGCAGGGAATGGAAGCAGGCGCCGAGCCCGCGGTTCGGCCTGCGGCAATCAGCGGCAAGGAAGTCGAGGAGCCGCAGATAGCCGTCGCTGTCGTGCAGGAAGCGGCGCTGGCCCTCGCTCGGCGCCTTGCCGCCGAAGCCGCCATGGGCATACATCACCGGCAGCAGCGTGATGTGGATGCCGGCGCGTTCCGCCGCCGCCAGCACCCGGCGCGACATCTCCGCCGGGTCGGCATAGGGCCGGCCGTCGCGGTCGTGATGCAGGTAGTGGAATTCGGCGACCGCGGTGTAGCCGCCCTTCAGCATGTCGATGTAGAGGTAGCGGGCGATCGCCTCGACCTGCTCGGGATCGAGCTTGCCGACCAGGCGGTACATCAGGTCGCGCCAGGTCCAGAAACTGTCCTCCGGGTTGAGCGCCACTTCGGTGAGGCCGGCCATCGCCCGCTGGAAGGCGTGCGAATGCAGGTTCGGCATGCCGGCGACGACCGGGCCCTTCAGCAGGCCGGCACCGCCGGATGTCGCCTCCGGGCGCAGGGCGGCGATGCTGCCCGCGGCATCGACCTCGATCGCCACGTCGCGGGCCCAGCCCGTCGCCAGCAGCGCCTGGGCGGCGAAATAGGTCTTGCGCGTGGCCTGGGTCATCTCCGCCTTCTCACCGGCTGTCTATACATGTACATATATATCGCCGATTGCCGTCGGCGACACCGCGATTCCGCCGACCGCAATCTCGAGGGACCGAGTTGAAGACCGAGCCGCTGCCCCGCTATTCCCGCGTGAAGCGGATGATCGCCGAGCGCATCGCCAGCGGCGAGTGGCGCACCGGCGACCGGATCCCCTCCGAGGCGGATCTCACCCGCGAGCTCGCGGTCAGCCGGATGACGATCAACCGGGCGTTGCGCGAGATGAGCCTCGAGGGGACGCTGGTCCGGGTCCAGGGCGTCGGCACCTTCGTCGCCGAGGCGAAGGCGCAGTCGACGCCCTTCGAGGTGCGCAACATCGCCGAGGAGATCACCGGGCGCGGCCACACGCATCTGGCGCGGGTGGTGGCGCTGGCGGCGGTGGGCGCGCCGGCGGATGTCGCCCAGGTCTTCGATCTGCGGCCGGAGACCGAGGTCTTCCATTCGCTGCTGGTGCATCACGAGAACGGCGTCCCGGTGCAGTTCGAGGACCGCTATGTCGATCCGCGGCGGGCGCCGGACTACCTCGCCCAGGACTTCAGCAAGATCACGCCCTATGTCTATCTCACGGCGGTAGCGCCGATCTCCGAGGCCGAGCACGTGATCGAGGCGGTGCTGCCCTCGAATCTCGAGCGGCGCTACCTGAAGATCGAGGCCAACGAGCCCTGCCTGCAGCTGCGCCGGACCACCTGGTCGGGCGGCAAACCGGTGAGTGTGGTTCGGCTGGTTTATCCGGGGAGCCGGTACCGGCTTTCCGGGCGGTTCCAGGCCTGAAAACCGGGGATTTTCACCGTGCAGCCACGGTGATTCCACCGGGCGATCGCCGGTGAATGCACGGTGCGCGCGTGGTGAAATCATGGTGGATCCCCGGTGGATTCCCGGTGGTTGAAACCGCCGGAACGACGATTCCGCCCCGCTTGACCGGTTTCAGGCCCCGCTCCGCCCAACTTGTATATACAAGTATGTACAAGTCAAGGCGATGGTAAACTTAACCTGGGGTTGCAGGCGCGACTAGGCTGCCACTTTCAGGACATTTTTCCAGCCGGTTCCGGCACTTACCCCCGGTGCCGGCGAGGACGCTTCCGACGGCGCGAACCGCCCAGGGTTAATATCCACCGGTGCGCCGCCGGGCCGCGCACACGATGCGATCAACCAACTGCCACAAGGACGCGCTAAAATCCGAGCGAAATCACTTAAATAACCTATTGTTGCGACAAGACTTTTATTGTGTTGCAGTTCTCCTGAACGGTAGTCGGGCGCGGCCTGGAATGCGCCCCGAGGAGAGCCCCATGAGTGCCATCAAACAGCTGGAACCCTTCGATCTCAAACCGAAGATCACCGTGATCGGCGTCGGCGGCGCCGGCGGGAACGCGGTCAGCAACATGATCCGGTCGAAGCTGGAAGGCGTCGACTTCATGGTGGCCAACACCGATTCCCAGGCGCTGCGCCAGTCGCTCTGCGACAACCGGATCCAGCTCGGCACCACGGTGACCAAGGGCCTGGGCGCCGGTGCCAAGCCCGATATCGGCCGGGCCTCGGCGGAGGAAGCGGTGCGCGAGATCGCCGAGCAGCTGGCCGGCTCCAACATGGCCTTCATCACCGCCGGCATGGGCGGCGGCACCGGCACGGGTGCGGCGCCGGTGGTGGCGCAGATCGCCCGCGAGCAGGGCATCCTCACCGTCGGCGTGGTCACCAAGCCGTTCCATTTCGAGGGCACCCGGCGCATGCGCCTGGCCGAGGCCGGGATCGAGGAGCTGCAGCAGTATGTCGACACGCTGATCATCATCCCCAACCAGAACCTGTTCCGCATCGCCAGCGAGAAGACCACCTTCGTCGACGCCTTCAAGATGGCGGACGAGGTGCTCTATGCCGGTGTCCGCGGCGTCAGCGACCTGATGATCATCCCCGGCCTGATCAACCTCGACTTCGCCGACATCAAGTCGGTGATGAGCGAGATGGGCAAGGCGATGATGGGCACCGGCGAGGCCTCCGGCGACAACCGGGCGATCGCCGCCGCCGAGGCCGCGATCAACAACCCGCTGCTCGACGAGGTCAGCATGAAGGGGGCGCGCGGCATCCTGATCAACATCGCCGGCGACATGGACACCACCCTCTACGAGATCAACGAGGCGGCGGACCGGGTCCGCACCGAGGTCGATCCCGAGGCCAACATCATCTTCGGCTCGACCTTCGATCCCTCGCTCGAGGGCAAGCTGCGGATCTCGGTGGTGGCGACCGGCATCAATGCGCCGGCGCAGGTGCAGCGCCCGGCGGCCGGCGCCAATCTCAGCCTGGTCGCCCGCAACCCGAGCCCGCAGCTCAACGGACCGGTTCTTGGCCAGTCGACCCTGGGCCAGACCGCACCCGCCTATGCCCAGGGCATCGGCATCGCCGGCAAGAGCGCCGCCGCCGTCGCCCTGCAGCCGGTCGCCCTGCAGCCGGCCGCCGCGGCCGCGGTCACCCCGATGCTGGCCCAGGCGCATGCAACCAGCGTGCAGGCGATGACGTCGCATTCGATCGGCGCCATCGCCGTCCAGGCGCAGCGCGCCCATGCCCAGGCCCAGGCCGCGCGCAGCGACGACGTCAGCGCCGAGCGCAACCGCTGGTGGGACGTCGAGGCGGAAGCGGCGGCAGCCGCGGGGGAACCCTCGGCGGAAGCGGAATCAGAAGCGGAAGCCGGTGAAGGCGCCCTCAACCTCTTCATCTTCAACCGCGGCGGCGGCCGCGAGGTGGTGCTGAACTTCCAGCCCGGCGAGGACCTGCTGCGCATCGCCCGCAACATCAACGACAGCGGCATCGCCGCCCCCGAAGACGTGCTCTCGCACCTCTCCGACGTCGACGGCAATGCGGTGATCGATTTCGGCAACGGCGACCAGATCACCCTGGTCGGCGTGAAGGCGGCCGACATCGTCGCCAGCCCGGGCGCCTATTTCTCGGTCGGATAAGACCCGACCGCATCGCTTTCGGGGACGGCGCCGCGGCCGGAGTTTGGCCGCGGCGCTGTCGTTTCCGCCTCCGGCCGGGCTCACCAGTCCATCCTGCCGCCGATCCCGTTGCGCTGCGCCCGCCGAAAGGCGAGGTTCGCCGCCACCATGTCCTCCATGGCGATGCCCATCGCCTTGTAGACGGTGATTTCGCGCGCGTTCCGCCGTCCCGCGGCGCGGCCGAGCACCACGGCGCCCAGCGTCGTCGCGCGCCCGGGATCGATGCCGGCGAGCTCGCCGCAGCCGACCGGCGGCAGCCGGAAGGCGTCGAGGGATTCGACGAAGAGGCGGCCGTCCCGCGCCAGGGCGGTCGGCAGCTCGCCGGCCGGGGGATGGTAGCCGACGGACGAGACATGGGTGCCGGGCTTCAGCCAAGCGGCGTCGATCACCGGCGCGGCGCTGTGGGTGGCAAGACAGACGACATCGGAGTCCCGGACCGCCGCCTCGACATCGGCGGTTGCGCGCGCCAGCGGACTCAGCGCCGCCAGGCGCTCGGCCTCTTCCGGATGGAGCGAGCAGAGATTGATGCGCTCGAAGTCGCGGATGAGCGGCAGCAGGCGGAGATGCTCCCGCCCCTGCACGCCGGCGCCGATCACGGTGGCGATGCGCGCCTCCGGACGGGCCAGGAGCCGCGCCGAGAGCACGGCGGAAGCGGCGGTGCGGATGCCGGTGATGTAGGTGCCGTCCATGACGCAGCAGGCAAGACCGGTTTCCGCCGCATAGAGGGTGATCATCGCCAGATGGTTGGGAAGGCCGAGGGCCAGATTGCCGTCGTAGACGTTGACGACCTTGACCGCGATCGCCATGCCCGGCCGCCAGGCCGTCATGGCGAGCGAGAACCCCTTGCCCGGCACCTTGACCTCGGGTCGCGCCGGCGACTGGACGTCACCCCGTTCGAGGCCGCCGAAACCGTCCTCGAGCCCGTCCAGGAGTTCCTGCAGATCGAGGCAGGTTTCGACCTGGGCCTCGCTCAGGGTGAGCACCCGCCGGCTTCCCTTGCGGATCTCGAAGGCGGCCTTGGGGCGTTGGGTATCGACTGTTGCCATGTGATTTCGCCTCAACTCATCGGGTTGCCGTTGCGGGGTGCCGGCAGATATTCCGAGGAAAGGCGCTGCCCCTCAAATGAATAGATTTTTTTGACTTGATCTCAGCTCAACTGTATCCTCGCGCCATGGAACTCCCGTCCTCCCTGCTGACGATGCTGCGGGCCTTCGAGGCGGTCGCCCGGCAGGCGAGCTTCAAGCGCGCGGCGGAGGAGCTCCATGTCACGCAATCGGCGCTCAGCCATCACGTGCGGCATCTCGAGGCGGAGCTCGGCCTGACGCTGGTCCGCCGCCTGCACCGGCGCATCGAATTGACCGCGGCGGGTGCGGCCCTCGGCGCCGACTGCGCCCGCGGCTTCGAGGCGTTGGCCGGCGCCGTCCGCCGGGCAAGGCCGGAAGCCGAGGACGGCGTGCTGACGGTGAGTGTTGCGCCCTATTTCTCGGCGCGCTGGCTCACCCCCCGGCTCGGCCGCTGGTGGGCGCGGCATCCGAAGATCGATCTCCGGCTCCATCATGCCTATCAGCCCGCCGATTTCCTCGACGAGAAGGTCCATGCCGGCATCGGCTGGGGCCACGGCGCCTGGCCCGAGGCCGATGCGACCCTGGTGATGACGGGCGAGCTGACGGCGGTCTGCAGCCCGGCCTTCCTGCGCAAGCTGCCGCGCAAGCCCAAGCCGTCGGATCTCCTCCGCCACCGGCTGTTCTACGAGTTCGACCCGGGGCACTGGCGGCGCTGGTTCGCGGCGGCGGGGGTTGCACCCGGGAGTGCGCCCGGGACTGCACCCGGGACTGCACCGGGGGCCGAACTGGGGGCGAAGCTCGATACGGTGCGCATCGACGATTCCCATGCCTTGCGGCGCACCGCGATCGACGGCCATGGCATCGCCCTCTTCTTCCAGGGCCTGGTGCAGGAGGATCTCCGCAGCGGCCAGCTGGTGCGGCCCTTCGCGGTCAGCATCGATCCCGGCAGCGCCTATTATCTCCTGCGGCCGCGCGGCCGGCCGGTCGGCAGGAACCTAGCGGCCTTCACCCGATGGCTGATGGACGAGGTGAAGCGCGACCCGATGGCGTGAGGCGCATCGGGAAGACGCGTGCGCTGTGGCACGATGGGATTTGGCAGACCTACTTCCGCCTCCCCCTCCCCAAGCCAGGCGTTTACTTTACGTGTGGACTCATCCTGTCAATTCCGGCTGTCTGTTGACCAAGCCCCGGTTATAAATTGCGCGCCAGACCCAATTTTCGTTTTGAAGGGTCGCGTGATCTTATGCTTGACGTAAGACGTAAGGGAGCCCATACTGTGATCAAGTCGTTCCGAGATAAAGCGACTGAGGATCTCTTCCATCAGAGGGGTTGTCACCGAAAGTGGCGGAGTTTTGAGCGCGTCGCATATCGGAAGCTGGTGATGGTGCATGCCGCGAAGAGCCTTCACGATTTGAAGTCGCCACCGAATAACCAGCTCGAGGCCCTCAAGAAAGAGCGCAAGGGGCAACACGCAATTCGTATCAACAAGCAATATCGAGTTTGTTTCGTTTGGGACGATGGACACGCGGAGCGGGTCGAGATCACCGACTATCACTGAAGGAGCTTGAGATCATGACCGCGCACACGAAGATCTTCATTCATCCCGGAGAGGTTCTCAAGGAGGAGTTCCTGGTGCCTCTCAAGATCAGCGCAAATCGCTTGGCGATTTCGCTCGGCGTGCCGGCGAACCGTATCGCTGCAATCGTCAATGGTCAGCGCGCCGTCACGGCGGATACCGCTATCTTGCTTGGCAAGGCATTCAACACGACGCCGGAGTTTTGGATCAATCTCCAGGCGCACTACGACCTGGAGATGGCGAAAGCCGCGGCCTCAAGCGATCGCATTCACCGGGCAGAAAATCTCGCCAAGGAACTTTGCCTGGTCTGAGCAACTGGGCAACTGGGCAACTGGGCCACTGGAATACTACGACACAGAGTCGCGGGTAATGGGTGCGTAGCCTGGACCGTGGCAGAAAGCGCCGTAACGCCCGCCGACCGTTCCGGCAGCGGAGCGACCCCTCACCCCTGCCCTCTCCCACCCCGCCGACGAAGGTCGGCTTTGCCTCCCAGAGGAGAGGGGGAAGTTCACAGCTCGATTTAACTCGACCGCGCCCTAGGTCGTCTCATAAGCTCTGGCCCATAGCCTTGTAGCGGCCAGAGGACGGCGGCGAGGTAGTTTCGTGCGAGTTTGTCGAAGCGTGTGGCGATGCGCCGGAAGTGCTTCAGTTTGTTGAAGAAGCGCTCGACGAGATTGCGCTGACGGTAGATATCCCGATCGACAACGCGCCGGACCTTGACGTTGCTCTGCGAGGGGATGTGGGCCGCCGCGCCGCCGGCCTGGATCAGCTCGATGATGGTGCGGGCGAAGAAACCGCGATCGGCGACCACGTCCCGGGCCAGCGGCAAGCCCTCGATCAGGGTGGGAAAGGTTGTCTTGTCGGAAGCCTGGCCAGGCGTCAGGACGAGGCGCGCGGCGCCACTTGCTCCAGGAGCGCCACTGCTCGGGGAAGCGGCGGACCCAGGGTTCGGCGCGGCGGAAGAAATCCACGGCGGCGGCGCTGCAGCGCTCGCCGGCCGGGCGTTCGGGGTCGATCTGGATCGGCGCCTCGATGACCACCCGGTAGCTGCCATCGGGATCGCGCACAGTAAAGAGCGGCAGCAGCGGCGCGCCGGTGAGGCCGGCAAGGCGCGGGGCGCCGACGGCGACCGGCTGGCGGCCGCCGAAGCACGGCGCCTCGATCATCTCGTAGCCCTCGGTGGCGGCGGCGACGATGGAGACCACCTCGCCCGCCTTCAGGGCGCGCACCATCCGGCGCATGGCAGTCGCGGGTGCGGCGCGGTCGAAGACGATGCGCTGCGCCAGATGCCGGTCCTCGGGGATGCAGCGGATGCGATTGAGCCAGGCGATGCCGAAACGGGTCTCAGAATAGCCGTGCTGCGGGCTGCTGAGATGCGAGACCCGGTAGCCGGCGCGGTGCAGCACCTGCTTGGTGGGGAAGCTGTTGAAGACGAAGGGCGCCACCCAGAGGATCGCCCCCCTGCCCTCGGCCAGCGCCGCGCTGGAGATGCGCCTCGCCTTCGAGGGCAACCTCGGGCTGCCAGTAATCGGGGCCCCAGGCCCGGAGATCCTGCATGCGGAGCTCGTAGACCGCCGCCTTGAGGTCGCGGGCGATGGCCTCGGCGCGGGGCCGGTCGACGTTGCCGAGGGCCGCCTGGATGCTGGCGCCGGTGCGCCGGATGGCGCTTTGGCTGGTGAAGAAAGGCAGGCGCGCGACGCCGCGCCAGAGCGGCGCCCAGAAGCGTTCCGGCAGCAACCAGGCGGGCGGCAGCAAGGCGAGGAGCGCCAGGACGGTGCCGAGATCGGGAAGCGCCCAGGCCGCCCGGGCGGACAGCTTCCGCCCGCGATGGACGATCGGCTCGCTCCGCGACCCGATGGTTCCGGCAGATATGTCGGTCTGGTCGGACAAGATTGCCGCAATTCCCCCAACAGCGCTCCCTGAGGATCAATATACCGCAGAGGTGTCAGCTTGGCGACAGCTAGGTGGCGATTTGCTGACGGAAGATGGAGGGGATGGGGTGGGGTTTGGGGGTGTAGGGGTCGCCGGGATTGACGGCATCCACGGCACGCAAGGAAGTTGACCAGCGTGCTATTGCGGCGATTGGGATGCATCGGGCGAAGAAGGAAAGTCGCTCGCTGCGCTCGCGCCCCCTCACCCCTGCCCTCTCCCACGAGGGGAGAGGGGGTTTCGTGCGGCGCCGGAAGCAACTCGCCGAGGTAGCACCCACTGCCCTCTCCACCGTGCCCGTCACCTTCACCAGCGAATACAGCCTGAGTTCAATCTACCGGCGCTACCGCTCGCAGCGCCTTGAGCACATCTTCATATGTTTCACCCGATTGAAACTCGCTTGAATACAGGAGCTGCACCAAGTCTTTTGAGAAGGTAACCTTGGTTTCATCGCTTCCCCGTATCGGTGCGGAGCCTAGGAGGGCGTAGGTCATTCCGGTTTCGCATTGCTTCAGGTTTCGCGCAAAATCTTTCATGGTCACGGGCACCCGGATCAGCCCTTCGATACCAACAAGCCTCTGTGCGGCCGGGTCGGATGAAAAGTAGGATTGGCAGAAGTACTCGGCAGGCTGGCTGGCAACACGCAACCTGGCTTTCTCCCAGAAGGACTCCAAATCGCTGACGACCCCTCCGACTGTCCGCGACGATGGCACATATGACGCAAGAGATGGGTCTGTAGAGGTATCGATCACTAGGTCAATTTCCGTAGCGTCGGATTTGCACGGCGCCAAAGCCTGGTCGGACTCCGTTTGTACCCCTTCGCCCTGGCCGGAACGCAGACAGATGTCGAGCTTTCGACCGACGTCTGCAAATGATTGGATCAATCTCAAAGCGATCGGATAGACATCTTTCCTTGGCATGCCTTCAGAAAGGCGCAGTCCGAGCGTCACATAGGTATGATCCCATCGCACAAGATGCAGCTTGCCATCCGGTGCCGGGAAAACAGCCAAGGCCTTTGCTATTTCAGTGGCTTCGATCCGCAGATTTTCCATGGCTTGCCGCAGATCTCGCGCCATGACAGTTGGAAAATCGGCGGAAGCACCGGCTGAAAGGATAGACAGGGAGATCAAGAGCGTCCTCAGGCATGTCCCCATGCGGTGAATGCGTCGTTTGGGCATGCGGTTCATTGATTCACCAACTTCGTTTGGCGTCGTGTCTGCGATGAGGACGTGGCTCGCTGCGCTTGCGCCCTCTCCCCTGCCCTCGCCCGAATCGGGAGAGGGGGAAGGTGGCGCGGTTTCGGTATTGGCGTCACGCTTTCCCCGCTTGGTGTCCTGAGCGCAATGGTTGAAATCTAGCGGGGGCTGTTCGCGGGTGCAAGCTTGCCCAAAAGAAAGCAGGTCGCTCGCTGCGCTCGCGCCCCCTCACCCCTGCCCTCTCCTCCCCGCCGACGAAGGTCGGCTTTGCCTCCCAGGGGAGAGGGAGATTTTTTGTGGCGTCTGGGCTTGGTGGGATGCGGCGTCGGGTCGCGCAACCAAAGCGAAGTTGCCGGGTTGTGATGGGTGACCGGCCTTCCCGGCGGCACGCGGCTGCCGGGGAAGGGCCGGGTCGTCTTAGCAGGAGCCTGTCATGCGCTGGACAACCGGAGCCCTTTCATTCGCCCTGCTGCTGGGCGCGGCATTGCCCGCCTTTGCGCAGGATACCCTCGTCGATGACGGCTTGTCGGCCCAGGATCCGACCATCGTCAGGGGCTGCAACTACGGCGAGGTCATCGACAGCACGACCCCCGCCCAGACCAAGGCCAAGCTGGAGGCCGCCGGCTATTCCTCGGTGCAGGTCCTCCGCAAGGGCTGCGACAACGTCTGGCATGCCCGCAGGCGTCTATGGCGGGGTCCCGACCCGGGTCATCCTGACGCCCGATGGGACGATCGCCCAGGACGGGAAATAAATTTTAATCTGAGCCGGTTAGGCGTTGATTTTCGCCTGATGCGGCAAGATGGGGGCTGGCCCCGGCGGGGCGCCATGCTAGGCTTTCCGCCATGGAAGACCCCTACAAGATCCTGGGCGTGACGCGCGAGGCGACGGCGGAGGAGATCCGCCGCGCCTATCGCAAGCTGGCGAAGCTGCATCATCCCGACGTCAATCCCGGAAAGCCCAAGGCCGAGGCGCGCTTCAAGGAGATCGCCGGGGCGCATGACCTGCTCTCCGATCCGGTGAAGCGGGCGCGCTTCGACAAGGGCGAGATCGATGCCAGCGGCGCCGAGCGCCCGGCCGAGCGGCGCTTCTACCGGGATTACGGCGACCAGCCGGCACGCGGCAAGTATCGCGCGGCGCCGGATTTCGACGATGCCTTCCTGCACGACATCTTCGCCGACACGGTGGGCGAGAGGCCGCACGGCTTCTCCGCCCGCGGGCCAGATGCGCGCTACAGCCTGATCGTGGATTTCCTCGAAGCGGCCCGGGGTGCGCAGAAGCGCATCACCCTGCCCGACGGGCGCGGCCTCGACGTGAAGATCCCGGCGGGGCTGCGCGACGGGCAGGTCATGCGCCTCAAGGGCCAGGGCCTCCCCGGCCTCGGCCAGGGCCCGGCCGGCGATGCGCTGATCGAGGTGCATGTGGCGCCGCATCCGCTGTTCAGGCGGGTCGGCAACGACGTCATCCTGGAACTGCCGGTGACGCTGAAGGAATCCATCCTGGGGACCCGGATCGACGTGCCGACCATCGCCGGCACGGTCAACCTGATGATCCCGCCGCATTCCGGCCGCGGCCGGCGCCTGCGCCTGAAGGGGCGCGGCATTGCCGTCGGGGACCAGACGGGAGACCAGTATGTCGAGCTGAAGCTGGTGCTGCCCTCCCAGGCGGAACCCGCCCTCGCCGCTTTCCTGGAGAGCTGGACGCCGGAGCATGCGGAAAATCCGCGGGCGGAGTTCGAGCGCCTGGCACGGGGTGTCGCGCCATGAAACGCCTGGAGGACGTCGCCGCCCTGTTCCCCGGCCTCGACAGCGTCGAGCTCACCTCCTGGATCGAGCAGCGCTGGGTGCGGCCGGAGCGTGGCGAAGGCGGGACCTGGGTCTTCCACGAGATCGATCTCGCGCGGGTCAGTCTGATCTACGACCTGCGGCGCGAGATGGACACGCCCGAGGACACCGTGCCGATGGTGCTCTCGCTGCTCGACCAGATCTACGATCTCCGCGGCATCGTGAAGACGCTGCTCAGGGCGCTGCAGGACCAGCCGGCCGAGGTGCGGGCGGCGGTGCTGGGCGCGCTGCAGCCGGATGACAGCGCCCGGCTGAAGGATCTCTAGGCGGCGTTCCCCGGCGGGGCGCGGCGGCCTCGCTCATTCCTGCATGACCCGCCTGCGAGGCCTGCAGTTGTGAGCGCCGAGGGGGCGTGGCAGATTGCGCGCCATGTCAGCTCCCCAGCCGGCGCCGGCGCGCGCCATCGACATCCATTTCAACGAGTTCGTCACCCTGATCGCCGTGCTGATCGGGATGACGGCCCTGTCGATCGACATCATGCTGCCGGCGCTGGCGGACATCGCCGGCTCCTACGGCGTCACCGCGGCCAATGACCGGCAGCTGATCATCACCTTCTATCTCGCGGGCTTCGCCCTCGGCCAGCCGTTCTGCGGGCCTTTGTCGGACCGCTTCGGGCGCAAGCCGGTGCTGGTCGCCGGGCTGCTGCTCTATCTCCTGGGCTCGCTCCTCGCCCTGATCGCGCCGAGCTTCGAGACGCTGCTGGCGGCGCGCGCGCTGCAGGGGCTGGGGGCGGCCTCGCCGCGGATCACCTCGATGGCGATCGTGCGTGACCGCTTCATCGGCCGGCACATGGCGCGGGTGATGTCCTTCGTGATGATGGTCTTCATCATCGTGCCGATCTTCGCGCCGACCATCGGCGAGGGCCTGGTGCAGCTCGGCCACTGGTCCTGGATCTTCGGCTTCATGCTGCTCTGCGCCTGCCTCGCCCTCGGCTGGGCGGCCCTGCGCCTGCCGGAGACCCGGGCGCCGGAGGACCGCATCGCGCTCTCGGTGGCGGCGCTGCGGCGCGCCTTCCGCACCGTGGTCAGCAACCGGCGCACCTGCGGCTATGCGGTGGCGATGGGCTTCCTGTTCGGCGGGCTGATGGCCTATGTCGGCAGCGCGCAGCAGATCTTCGTCGACGTCTACGGCCTCGGCAGCCTGTTCCCGGCGATGTTCGGCGGCATGGCCTCGGTACTCGCTTTCGCCTCCTTCACCAATGCGAGGCTGGTGGGGCGGCTCGGCATGCGCCGGGTCTCGCATCTCGCCCTCGTCGCCTATGTGCTGGTGACCGCGAGCCTCGGCCTCTTCGGCTTCCCCGGCCAGCCGCCGCTGCCGGTGCTGGGCCTCGTCATCGGCGGCGCGCTGTTCTGCTTCGGCCTGATCGCGCCGAACTTCAATGCGCTGGCCATGGAGCCGATGGGACATGTCGCCGGCATGGCGGCCTCGGTGATCGGTTTCTACACCTCGGCGGCCGGCGCCTTCTTCGGCTGGATCGTCGGCCAGCAGTTCGACGGCTCGGTGCGGCCGCTCACCCTGGGCTTCGCCGCAATGGGCCTGCTCGCTCTGGTCACCGTGCTGATCACCGAGCGCGGCGTGCTGATGCGGACGGCGGAGACCGATGCCGCCGGCAAGCCGCTGCCGGGGAAGGCGCCGCATTCGGCGGAATAGCCGGCTCAACCGCGCGGCGTGCCATCGAAGACCACGGATTTGTGGCCCTCGCGGAATCTCCCGAAGGACTGCCGCCAGACCTGGCCCGGCCAGCGCAGCTCGACGGCGCCCGCCGCCGGGCGATAGGCCGCGGTATAGATGGTGCCGATGCCGTTGTGATAGGCGGTGGTGTGGAGCGGCGGCTGGAGAAAGGCCTCGCCGAGGCGCTCCGGCGTCATCTCGGGCGCGGCGAGACGCATCTGCAGGAAGCGCTCGCGCTCGACCGTCGCCGTCGCCCTTGCGTAATCGTGCCAGTCGACGTCGCCCTGGTGATTGGTGGCGACGGGAAGCTGCAGCAGGCCGGGCGCGCGGTCCGGCGCCAGCAAGGCGGTGACGTAGGCGCCGCTGCGGTCGAGCACGGTGACGTTGTAGGCCATGTGGGTCGGCACCCGGCGCAGCACCTCGGCCGCCTCGGCGGCGGTGCTGCAGAATTCCAGGATGTAGCGGATGATGATCGGGATGCCGAAGCCGTCGCCGACCACGCGCCTTCCGCCGAAGGTGATGCTGGCGGCGAGGCCGGACTCGTTCATGCCGTCGATCGCCCCCCAGATGCAGTCGCCCATGGCGATGACCCGGCGGCCGTTCCAGCGGGTCTCCAGCATCACCCCTTCGCAGAGGCGCGGGGCGTAGTCGTAGTTGCGGATCAGCCAGGGCTCGAGCCCCCGGGTCCAGACCACCTGGCTGCAGCTCGCCAGATAGGCCGGCGGGTTGTAGAGGCTGAGGAAGCGGGCGACGAGGTCGCTCCCCCCGGCCATCTCCACCAGCCGGTCGTAGATCGGCACCAGCTCCGGCATATGGGTGCGCAGGGCCCGCCGGCATTGCGCCAGATTCGGCCGGGCCTCGGGACCCTCCGCCAGATACCAGCGCTGATAGGCCGGCCAGAGCCGGTGGAACAGGCGCTGCCATTTCGGGCCGGGGCGATCCTCCTGGATGGCTTCGAAGTCGAGACGCAGGGCGGCTACCGGGTGGGGGTGCGACGTCACGAGGCCCCGCGCTTCTCGAACAGGGTGACGCCAAGGGCGGCCACCGTGACGCAGGCGATCGCCAGCAGCATCCGGCCGCCCAAGCCCTGGCCGAGGAAGATCGCGCCGACCACCGCCGCCGCAGCCGGTTCCAGGGTGAGGAGGATGCCATAGGTGCGGGCCGACATCCGCTGCAGCGCCTGGAACTCCAGCGCCATCGGGAAGACGGTGGCGAGCAGCGCCACCAGCATGGCGGAACCGACCTGCAGCGGCGTCGCCGCCAGGATTGTGCCTTCGATGAGGGCATAGGGCACCAGCAGCAGCGTCGCCACCGCCATGCCGAGGGTAAGGCCGCTGCCGCTGTCGAAGACCTGGCCTGCGCGCTTGCTGAGCGGCACGAAGGCGGCCCAGCCGATGGCGGAGATCGCAGCCAGGCCGAGCCCCCGGGGGTCGAGATCGGCGCCGATCTCGGGCGTCAGCAGCAACAGGCCGAGCACCGCGACGCCGCTCCAGAGGAAATGCGCCGGCCGGCGCGAGGCGACCACCGCCAGCGCCAGGGGCCCGAGGAAGGCGACGGTCGAGGCGATGCCGAGGGGGATCGTCTGCAGCGCCAGGAAGAAGGGCAGCAGCATCGCCACCAGGGCGATGCCGAACAGCAGGATCAGCCCGGCATGGCGGCGCAGGCGCCGGTCGAGCCGCGGGCGCGACAGCAGGGCCAGCATCAGGGTCGCAAAGCCGGTGGTGGCGAGCGTGGTGCCGCCGGGACCGAGATCCGCGAAGAGAACCGTGGCGAAGGCCGAACCGAGCTGCACCGAGACGATGGAGAGCAGGATGAGGCCGGCCGGCGGCACCCGCCCAAGCAGGGTCCCGATGCGGATCTCGCCGCGGTGCAGGGGCGGATCGGGATCGACCGGCCCAAGGGCAACCACGGGGAATGGCGTGAGGGCGGGCTGCAGGACCATGCGGCTCACAGGATCTTGAAGGCGCCGGGCTCGAGATGGGCGCCGTGATGCTCCGGCGTCAGCGGCTTCGCCCGGTACTGGTCGTGGATGCCCTTCAGCCACTGCCTGGCGCGGCGGTTCAGCTTGAAATTCTCGGTCATCAGCCGGCCGCGGGTGACCAGGATGCCGAGATCCGCGCCTTCGTAGCGATAGTCGCCGGGCCCGCTGATGCGCAGGAAGAAGGCCTCGTTCTCGCCGGTGACGGCGCGCCGGTGATAGTCGAAGCGGGCATAGGAGATGCCGCCGGTGCCATTGAGCTGCCAGATGCCGGATTGCGGCGCATCGGTCAGGATGTCGACAGTGTCGGCGGTGTGCTTGATCACCATCTGGCTCCAGCCGTCGACATTGTCCGGATCGGACCAGCGGGCGTTCATGCCCTCGATATCGCAGTCGAAGTCGATGTTGGAGAATTCCAGCAGGTGCAGCAGGAAGAGCGGCATGTCGGCATGGGCGAAGGCCGCATGGTTGGTCATCGATGAGGCGCCGGTGATCCGGGGGTTGAGTTCGCCGAGATAGAGATCGCCGCTGTCCTCGTCGATCAGCAGATCGAGCTCGAAATAGCCGCGATAGCCCTCCTTGCGCAGCTGCTCGCCGAACTTGAAGGTGTATTCACGGGCCTTGTGCCGGATCGCCGGGGTGAAGCAGTTGTGGAAGATCTCGTTGCCGCACCAGCCTCCCTTGTAGGGCGTCAGCTCCTTGAACCCGACCAGCTCGGTCATCAGCGGCCCGACCACGGTGCCGCGCTTGGTGGTGCAGGCCTCGATCGCCGAGCCGCGGCAGCGGATGCGCTTCATGATCTTCACTTCGCCGGCGTCGACGATATCCGCCGCGTATTTCTTCCAGTCCTTCTCGGTCGAGATGAAATACGTGGTATGGCCGGAATCGCCGAACGCGGTCTGCACCACCAGATGTTCGCCCAGCTTCTTCGCGGCCTTGCGGAGATCGGCGTAGCTCTTGACCCGAGCCAAGATGTTGGGGACGCTGGGAACGCCGGCCTTGTTGCCGATGCGCACGGTCTCGATCTTGTTGTCGACCCGCTGCCGCAGCTTCGCCTTGGGGAACCAGACCTGCATGCCGAGCTGCTTCGCCAGCTGCTCGGTCTTGCCGTCGAACATCAGGAAAACCGCCCGGGGCCTCTTGCCGCGGCCGCGGATGAAGGCCTTCACATCCGGGTGCTGCAGCATGTAGTTGTTGATGTCCTCGATGCTCTGGAATTCCTCATGCGGCATCTCCTTCGGGACAAAGACATTCGGATGGCGCCCGTCGAAGCAGTCGATGTAGTTGATATACTTAAAATTCCGCACCCATTCATCGATCCCGAGCAGGTTGAAATTAGTGGCACTGATGAAGAAGATCGGCGCGTCATTGCGGTGGAAGAAGCGGCGGATGTCGGAGATGTTCTTGAGCTTCTTGCTCTGGTACTTGTGCAGCATGCGTTGCTCCCCTGCCCGGCCTGACGGCGCCCCCGGCTCTTTCGACCGGTCGATTGCATCATCTTAGGCGCAAGGCCGCGGGGCCGCCAAGGGACTATCCCGGCGGCCGGTACCGGGCCTTGAACCTTCCCGCCCGTGGCGACGACTATCCGGAGCGGGCGCTGCCGTGTTAGCGTCCGGAAACCCGCCCTAGCATGGGCATTGAAGCCTGGAACCCGCCATGCGCCGCGCCTTTCGCCGTCCCGGTCTGATTGTCGGTCTCGTTCTGGCCCTCGGCCTGGGCGCCTGCCTGACCAGCGACCCGCCGAAGATCGCCCGCGAAGACCTGGTGCAGATCGATGGCCTGGCAGGCAATCATGTGGCCGTCGCCCTGCCGGAAGGCGCACCCGGCGGGCCGCCGCCCAGCGACGCCGAGATCGTCGCCCGGGAGGACGGCAGCTATCTCCTCACCTTCATCGAGGACGGCCACCGCGACGCGCCGAACGTCATCCGGCTGCTGGCCTTCGGAACCGGGACATATCTGGGCATCCTCACCGACGACAAGCCGGACAGCGCCGCGATGTATGCCCTGGTCAGCCGCGACGCGGCCGGATTGTGGGAGTTCCGCGCCTTCGACCTACTGCCCGAGCGGCGCACCGATGACCTGCAGCCGATCCTCGCGCGGCACGGTGCGGGCAAGATCAGCTTCGAGGACCTCGGCACCGACCCGAAGACGACCAACGACCGCTTCGCCGGCAGCCTGGATGCCGCGCAACTGCGGGCTTTATTCAGTGATCCCGATTTTACCGCCGCCCTGCACACCGATACCGGGTTCCGGCTGCAGCCGAAACCCTGAGGCATCGGCCGAAACCCACTTGGCTGAAACAGTTCGGGGCCGGCATGGAGCCGACCCCGGTGAGTTCCGACGCTGGGTGACCGTTCGGCCCTAGAAGAGACCCTCGATTTCGCCCTTGTCGTTCAGCTTGATGTGATTGGCCGAAGGAACGCGCGGCAGGCCGGGCATCGTCATGATCTCGCCACAGACAACGACGATGAACTCCGCGCCGGCCGAGAGCCGGAGCTCGCGGATCGGCACGACGTGGTTCGAGGGTGCACCCTTCAGGTTGGGATCGGTAGAGAAGCTGTACTGGGTCTTGGCAATACAGACCGGATAGTGGCCGAAACCCGCCTTCTCGAATTCGGCAAATCGATCGCGCACCGCCTTGTCGGCGATAATGCCCTGGGCGCCGTAGAGGCTCTGGGCGATGGTGCGGACCTTGTCCCAGAGCGGCATGGAGTCGGGATAGAGCGGCGCGAAATTGTTCGGCTTGTCGCAGAGCTTGACCACGGCTTTGGCCAGATCCTCGATACCGGCGCCGCCGCTGGACCAGTGATTGCACTCGAACGCCTCGGTCTCCAGTTCGGCGCAGAGCTGCTTGACCGCCGCGAGTTCGGCATCGGTATCCGCCGAGAAGCGGTTGATGCCGACCACGGGCATGACGCCGAACTTCTTTACGTTCTCGACATGGCGCGCGAGGTTGGAGGCGCCCTTCTTCAGCGCCTCGATGTTCTCCTTGCCGAGATCCTCCTTGGCGATGCCGCCGTGCATCTTCAGGGCGCGGATGGTGCAGACGATGACCACGGCACTGGGCTTTAATCCGGCCTTGCGGCACTTGATGTCGAAGAACTTCTCGGCCCCGAGATCGGCGCCGAATCCGGCTTCGGTCACCACATAATCCGCAAGCTTCAGCGCCGTCTTGGTAGCGATCACCGAGTTGCAGCCATGGGCGATATTCGCGAAGGGCCCGCCATGGATGAAGGCGGGGTTGTTCTCAAGGGTCTGCACCAGATTCGGAGCAATCGCATCCTTCAGCAAGACAGTCATCGGGCCGTCCGCCTTCAGGTCGCGGGCGAAGATCGGCTTCTTGTCGCGGGTATAGCCGACGATGATGTTGCCGAGGCGCTTGGTGAGGTCGGCGAGATCGTTGGACAGGCAGAAGATCGCCATGACTTCCGATGCGACGGTGATGTCGAATCCATCTTCACGCGGGAAACCGTTGGCGACACCGCCAAGGGACCCGACGATGCTGCGCAGGGCGCGGTCGTTCATGTCCATGACCCGGCGCCACTGGACCCGGCGGGTGTCGAAGCCGAGCTCGTTGCCCCAGTAGATGTGGTTGTCGATGAGCGCCGCCAGCAGATTGTGGGCGGTCGAGATCGCATGGAAGTCGCCGGTGAAATGCAGGTTGATATCTTCCATCGGCACGACCTGGGCATAGCCACCTCCGGCTGCGCCGCCCTTCACGCCGAAGCAGGGTCCGAGCGACGGCTCGCGCAGACAGATGATCGCCTTCTTGCCAAGCCGATTGAGCCCGTCGCCGAGACCAACCGTGGTCGTGGTCTTGCCTTCGCCGGCCGGGGTTGGACTGATCGCGGTGACCAGGATCAACTTGCCGTCGGACTTGTCCTTCAACGACTTCACGTAATCCATCGACATCTTGGCCTTGGTGTGGCCGAAGGGCAGAAGGTGCTGCTCGGCGATGCCGAGTTTCGCCGCGACCTCGCGGATCGGCTTCATCTTGGCTTCGCGGGCGATCTCGATATCGCTGCCGATCTTCTTGCTCATCTCAACTGCTCCCAAAACTGCGTCAATTCAGGTCCGGTCCAAAAATTCCGCCGGCTGGAGGGTCCGCCTGACCCGGTCGATTTCGGTCGACAGCCTAGGATCATTCAAGCCCGGTTTTCCGCCTAACGGCGACCGAAACATGTCGTTTTTCAGCGCACTAGCGTGATCCCCGGTCGTCCCGCGGCCGGATGCCGAACTGCTGGCGATAGGCCTTGGCGAAATGCGACAAAGCGACAAAGCCGCTGGCGATTGCCACCTCGGTAACCGACAGACTGGTTTGGCGCAGCAGGCGCCGCGCCCGTTCCAGCCGGAGGCGCATGTAGTATTTGGCTGGCGTGCAGCCGAGATAGCGCCGGAAATGGCGCTCCAGCTGCCGCTGGGAAACGCCGATTTCCGCGGCCAGGTCACCGGGCGGCAGCGGGCTTTCGACGGATTCCTCCATCAATCCCACCGCCTTCAGCAGGTTCGGATTGGCAACCCCGAGGCGCTGGCGAAGATCGCCGCGCTGCACGTCCTCCGAGGTCCGGATGGCACCATGGAGGAACTGCTCGGCGATCGATCGGGCCAAAGCCGGCCCGTGATGGCCTCGGATCAGTTCCAGCATCATGTCGAGAGCGGCGGTGGCCCCGGCGCAGGTGACCACGCCGTCGTCGATGACATAGAGCTCCTCGCTGGTCTCGACCTCCGGAAAGGCCTCGCGGAAGGCTTCGATATAGTCCCAGTGCAGGGTACAGCGCCGCCCGTCCAGGAGGCCGGCGCGTGCCAGGATGAAACTCGCGGTACTGACGGCACCCATGGCCACGCCATGGCGGGTCAAGCGGCGAAGCAGGGATTCCAGCTCGGCATCGGCAATCTGTTCGGCATTGGTCGCGGCACAGATCACCACGAGATCGACCTCGACAGCCTCGAGTTCAGCCAGCGGCCGGGTGCGGACGGTGATGCCGCTGTTGGATTCCACCTCGCCCCCGCGCGTGGAATAGAGGGCCCAGTCGTAGTATTTGAGCCCGGAGACCCGATTGGCCCCGCGAGCGGGCTCGACGACCGAAGCGAAGGACATGAGGGCAAAGCCCGGGGCGAGCACAATGGCGAGATGAAAGGCAGGGGCGTCAGCGAGCCTGGGCGCCAGAAGTCCATTTGTCTTCAGCGGGATGGGCGGGATGGCGGCGGTCGGCAGCATCAGGCGTGCAGTCGTCATAAGGCTCCCCTCCCCGTCCCCAAAGACCTTCCCGACTAGCCCTCGGCCAGTTGTCGCAATGCCGCCAGCCCAACCGGCCTGCCGCCGAACTCGGCCATGGCGTCCAGAACGCAGTCCCAGAGGTATTCCGCGGAGGCGATATCGGCGAGGAGATGATATCCCGGCGTGGTGCCGAGATCGGCGCGGATGATGATGCCGCTCATCTTGGCGATCGACGTCTGCGCAATGGCGCCGGATGCGAACTTGTGCGGGCGCAGATCGACGCCACACATCTTCGCGAACATGTCCGGCGCATGATTGCCGCTCACCATGAACCAGGCATGGCTGTCCTGCCGCGGGGTTGGATAGCCGATGAGCTTGCGCGGTTTTTCGCCGCCCCAGGTCCAGGCGGCGTTCAGCCGGTCGATCAGATCCCCGGTAGCCGCGAGGCTGTCGATCAGGAGGATCTCGCCTGGCGCAAGCCGTGCCGCCAGTTCGCCGCCGGCCTGGCGATAGGCGACATTGCTGTCTGCCCCGATGGCGAGACCCTGTCCAACCAGCCACTCGACAGTCCCGGCGCCCTTGAATCCCGTGCGCGGCAACACCGACAGGTCGGCAATGCCCATTTCCCGGGCCTGCTGCAATTCCCGGTCGGCATTGTCGCCATAGCGGACAGCGACTGCGCCGCCATTCACCACCTCGAACCAGGCACCTGCCGCCTGGAGCTGTCGATAGATCATGCTGCGGCGTTGCTGCACCTGCGGAAACACCTTGGGCAAGGCGGCCATGTCCTACATCTCCTGCCGCTTGTTGTCGGGATCGTAGAAGGGATACGGCACCACGGTGGCCTCGAGCATGCGCCCCCCGTCGATCTTGATCTGGAACTTCGATCCGTGGGCACTGTCCGCGGCATGCACATAGGCAAGGCCCACCACCTTGCGCAGCGACGGTGACAGCACCGCGGAAGTGACCCGGCCGGCTATCTCGCCGCCCCGGATGACGAGGTGACATTCCTCCGGGCAGGGATCCGTGGCATTCTCCAGCGTGAAGCCCACCAGCTTCCGGACCAGATCCATCTTCGCCATGATCTCGGTCGAGCGGCTGCCGACATAGAACGGCTTGGTCTTGGCGATCGCCCAGGGCATATCGGCCTCCCAGACATTGGTCAGGCCGTCGGTATCCTGGCTGACGATGATATGACCCTTCTCCAGGCGTAGGACACGCTGGGCTTCAACGCCGAAGGGGCGGATATCGTTCTGGCCGCCGGCCGACATCAGCGCGTCCCAAAGCGCCTCGCCATAGCCAGCCGGGGCGTGGATCTCATAGCCGAGCTCGCCGACGAACCCGACCCGCATCAGTCGCGCCGGAATACCGGCGACCGTTCCCTGGCGCACGCCAAGATAGGGGAAAGCCTCCGCCGAGAGGTCGATGTCGTGGCAGACGCGCTGCAGCACTTCCCGCGATTTCGGCCCGGCGATGTTGACGCCGCAATAGGCCGCCGTGACGTTGGCGACATCGACGTCGAGCCGCCACTGCGCATTCCATTGCAGCATCGAGCGATAGACCGAATCCACGCCGCTGGTGGTCGCCGTCACGTAGAAATGCTCCTCCGAGAAACGGCAGGCGACGCCGTCGTCGGTAATGACACCGGCCTGGTCGGTCATCAGCACGTACCGGGAGCGGCCGACCGGCAGCTTGGTGTAGGTGAACGTATACATCCGGTTCAGGAATTCCGCCGCATCCGGACCACGCACGTCCAGCCCGCCCAGGGTCGACACATCGATCAGGCCGACGTTGTTGCGGACATTGAGGACTTCGGCCGCGATCGTCCTGTCGCGCTCGGACCTGGTCCCGTAGTAGGCCGGGCGCCACCACAGGCCGGCCGGCATCATCTGCGCTCCCGCCTCGAGATGGCGATGATGCATCGCGGTTCGCCGGCCGGGCTCGAAGACCCGCCCCGCCATGTGGCCGAATTTCTCCGGCGTATAGGGGGGGCGCTGGGTCGTCACGTTCATGCCGCGAAGATCGGCGCCGGTCACCTTGGCGACGACGCGGACCGCGGTGACCGCCGAATGCTTGCCCTGCGACGGGCCCATGCCGACGGTGGAATAGCGCTTCAGCAGCTCGACGCTGTCATAGCCATCACCGATGCCGTTGATCAGATCGTCGTATTTGAGATCCTCGTCGAAATCGACGAATTCCCAGCCCTTGGCATGGGGAAAGATCGGCCAGGGATGTGTCTGGTTCGCGGCCCCGCGTTCGGCGGGCGCGGCGGGTTCCGCTCCCACGGCGGCCCCCGCGTCCTTTGCCGCGGCCCAGCCGGCACGGCGGCCATCGGCGATGACGGCATCGAGCCGGAACGTATTGTTGACCGAGCCGGCGACGAAGACATGGGCCGGCAATACATCCGGCCGGAACATGTGGCTGGACGGGTCATAGGCGAATTTCGTTCCGGCGTGGTGCAGGAGCTGCGCCGCCGGCGTGTACCCGACCGACATCAGCACCAGATCGCAGTCGAAACCGGCATCCGGAGTGCCGAGTTGGCCTTCGCCGACGACCGGCGCGACCTGGACGCCGACCACATGCTGCTTGTTACCGTGATGCAAGGCTTCGGAGACCGCGTGACCGGCCAGGATCGGCGTATCGGCCCGGGCGACGGCGGCGGACAGCGCGGTCTGCGGCGGGTTGGCGCGGAGATCGACCACTGCCGCCACGACGATACCGGCCTCGGCGAGATCCAACGCCTGGCCATACCCGTCGTCGTTCGCGGTCAGGATGACGGCGCGCGTTCCGGGCTTCACGCCATAGAGATGGATCAGGCGTTGCGCCGCCGAACCCATCATGATCCCGGGCAAATCGTTGTTGCGGAATACCGCCGGCTGCTCGATCGAGCCGGTGGCCATGACCACGGACTTCGCGCGCAGCTTGTGCAGCCGGTTGCCCTGGATCACCGGCAGCCAGTTGTCGGCGAAATAGCCGGTGCAGACCGCACCGGTCAGCACGGTGATATTCTTCGCGATCTTTACAGAATTCACCAGGTCGCCGACCGCGCGACAGGAGGCTTCCCCCTTCTCGTCGAAGCGGCCGTAGTTGAGGCTGCCGCCGAGAATGGGATTCTCCTCGACCAGGACCACCTCGCCGCCGCTCCCGGCGGCCTCGAGCGCAGCCGCCATGCCCGCCGGTCCGCCGCCGATCACCGCCACGTCGGCGAAGAGATACTTCTTGTCGAAATAGCCGTGATGCCAGCGGATGTCGACCTTGCCGAGCCCAGCCATCGCCCGGACGATCGGCTCCCAGAATTTCCAGGACGCCTTCTTCTCGTGAAAGGTCTTGTAGTAGAACCCGACCGGCAGGAACTTCGACACCCATTCGACGAAACGTCCGCCGTCCGACTCGAACGATCCGAAATAGTTCTGCGCCTCGACCGCAAGGCCGGGCGCGATGGCGCGCTTGTCGGCGAGACAGCTGGGCTCCTCGCCGATCTGAACCAGGGTATTCGCGTCCTGCCCGGCCATGGTCAGGACGCCACGCGGTCGATGGTACTTGAAGCTGCGGGAGATCATCCACTGGCCGTTTGCCGCCAGCGCGCTGGCAACGGTGTCGCCGGCAAGGCCCTCGATGACCTTGCCTTCGAAAGTGAAGGTGACCGGCTTCGACCGGTCGATCAGAAGCCCTTTCTTCCCTGGCAGCCGGTTCAATCCGCTGTTCATGGCCGTGCCACCGTTCATGATCTCGCTCCGGGGGCTTTCGGCGCGAAGTCCACGCGCTTGCTGAAGACATCCGAGGCCGCATAGGTGCGGACGATCTCGTCGGTCACCGTGTTGCGCTCAGCGATGAACCAGAACGACGTCGGCACATGGCACCACCATTCACGAACGACGCCGGCGGTATTGTTCTCCAGGAACACATATTCCGCCCAGTCGCGATCGCTGATGCCGGAGGCATCGGGCATCGGCTTCACCTCGCCACCCCAGACGAATTCGCTGATGTTGCGCGGGCCATTGAGCGGGCAGTTCATGATCTTCATCTCGTCGCCCTCCTCAATGACCGACCGAGGCCGCGCCTTTTTCGCCGACCTGTGAATAGTTCAGGAAGCGCTCGAAAGTGAACGGCTCGATCAGGCGGTGCGGCTTGTTGTTGGCGATGGTGTAGGACATGGTGGCGCCGCAGACCGGCGTCGCCTTGAAACCCCAAGTGCCCCAGCCGCTGTCGATGTAATAGTTCTCGATCGGGGTCAGGCCCATGATCGGGCTGAAATCCGGCGTCATGTCGGCCATGCCGGCCCATTGGCGCAGCACCTTGACCTCGCCCACCATCGGCAACAGTTCCAGCATGTGGCCGAGCAGGCCCTCCTTGAAATCGAGGGTCGAGCGGGTGGAATAGAGGCCGTAGGGATCGGTCGAGCCGCCCATCACCAGTTCGCCGCGCGACGACTGCGAGACATAGACGTGCAGGCTGCCGGAGACCACGATCTGGTCGAGGAACGGCTTCAGCGGCACCGAGACGCAGGCCTGCAGCGGAATGGTGCGGATCGGCAGGCGGAAACCCGCCATCTTGGCGACCACCGAGGTCATGCCGGCAACCGCCTGAACCACCTTGTCGGCGTAGATCTTGCCGCGCGTGGTCTCAACCCCCTTGGCCTTGCCGCTCTCGACGATGATGCCGGTGACGCCGGTCTGCTGATGAATCTCGACCCCCATCTGCGCGGCGCGGCGGGCAAAACCCCAGGCCACGGCATCATGGCGGGCAATGGCGCCGGGCGGATGGTAGAGCGCGCCCATGATGGGATAGCGCACATCGTCGCTCATGTTCAGCGCGGGGCAAAGTCGCGCGATCTCGTCCGGATAGATCAGCGCGGAATCAACGCCCAGGTGCTTGTTGACCTCGGCCCGCCAGCGGCTGGTGCGCATCGCCGCGTCCGTATGGGCCAGGGTGAAGTGGCCGCGCTCGGAATAGAGGATGTTGAAGTCGAGGTCCTGGGACAGATCGCGGTAGAGCCGCAGGGATTCCTCGTAGAACTGCACGCCCTCGGGCGTCAGATAGTTCGAACGGATGATCGCGGTGTTGCGCGCCGTGTTGCCGCCAGCAAGGTAGCCCCGCTCCAGGATGCAGACATCGGTAATCCCGTAGTCCCGCGCCAGGTAATATGCGGTCGCCAGGGCATGCCCGCCGCCGCCGATGATGACGACCTCGTACTTGTTCTTCAGCTCCTTCGGCGCGGGGAAATGCCGCTGCGCCGGATAGCGGTGCTTAAAGACCCCTTCATAGCCGTATTTCAACAGGCCGCTGGGAAACCAAGCTGGCAGCATCGCTAAAACCTCTGAGTCGCGTTGGTCCGGACGATACCGGTTTGTTTCCTGGTATTCAACATTCTTTCCCACGGTTCACATGGGCCGGATGACGGTGCTAGGCTGGCCGATCCACGCCCGGCCGCTTGCCAGTTGCCCGCCGAGACGCCATTTTGAACCCCGCCGCGGGCACCGCATTCTGCGCCAGGACCGCCTTTGAGGGAGACAGCGTGACCCACCCGACCGACAATATCGTGCGCCTGGGCGAAGCCGCCGAAGAGATCAAGGATGACTTCCTGCATTGGCAGTGCAAGCTCCGCCAGTTCGCCATGCGCGAGGGCGGCGGGCGGCCAAGTTCGGCGATGCGGCCCGAGGTCTTCAGCATGGCCGCAGATAGCCTTCATCCCGGCATCATCGTGGTGCTCCACAAGCTCGAACCCGAGGACGCGATTGCGTATTTCCGGCATCAGGTGCTGAAGACCCAGGACCCCATCGAACGCTGGGAAAAAGGCACCGAGCACATGGCGGCCGGCTATTTCCAGCGGCATCGCGAGTTCAGCGACGTCATTACCGCCCTGTTCGGCCCCGGCCCGGGTTTTCCCGATACCTTGCTCAACCATGGCAAAATCGCCCTCGAATTCCGCGAGGTGAGCCGCAGCTTCAATCTGCCATGCGGGGTCCTGGAGCTCGCCGAGCATGAACCGCTCTATCAGTCAACCTATTGGCACAATCGCCTGTTCAACCCGAGCATCCCGGCCGGCGCCAGGGTCCTGTCCTTCACCCCGGACTGGCGGCACGCCAGCACCAGGACGGAGTCCGACGAGGGATAAAAAGCGCCCTCGCCCCGCCGCCATTGCCGGACGAGACCAGTCCGGCCAGGTGGCGGCGCGAGGGCTCCTCGAGGCCGGTCAGAATTTCCGATAGGCCTTGTTCAGGTCCACCATCGGATGCTTCCGCGACATCTGGAACTTGATCAGCAGTTCGCGCGCGATCATGTCGCGGTCCTGCTGATTGTCCGGCAGCTTGATGTTCTTCGGCACCGTGACCCAGCCGTTGATGTTGCGATCGAACACCGCCGCCCGGTGCTCCTCGTAGCCCATGTGGACGTCCTCGAGCCAGTTGAGGTCGTCCCAGCCCATGATCTCCATGTACTTCTTCAGGAACGGCGTCAGGCGCTTGTAGTCCGGCACCAGGTTCACGTCGTAGCGGTAGCCGATGTGCTGGCCGATTTCCTTCTCGCGCTTGGTATCGAGACCTTCGCCCTTCATGAACTTGTCGACGTCGGTCTTCGCCTTCTTCTTGTCGTCAGCCATCTCGGCCTCCTCAGTAACGGGTCATGTCGGGCCGGCCGACCGTGTGCTGCGATCCGGCGAGCGGGACCTGGGCAAGCGCCGATGCTTCCATGGTGAGGGCCGCGAGGTCCTCCGGCTCCAGGGAATGCACGTTGGTCTTGCCGCAGGCGCGCGCCATCATCTGCGCCTCGATGGTCAGGCAGTGAAGGAAGTTGTAGACCCGCTCCGCCGCCTCGTCCGGATCCAGCCGCTTGCGCAAGGTCGGATCCTGCGTGGCCACGCCAACCGGGCACCTTCCGGTATGGCAGTGATAGCAATAGCCAGCCTCGCAACCGATCTCTTTCTCGAAGTCGGCTTCCGGGATGTCCTTGTTGCAGTTCAGCGCCATCAGCGCCGAATGCCCGATCGCCACCGCATCGGCACCGAGCGCAAGGGCCTTGGCGACGTCGCCGCCGTTGCGAATGCCGCCGGCATAGACCAGGCTGATCTCGCCGGTCTTGCCCACGTCATCGAGCGCCTTGCGGGCCTGGCGGATTGCGGCAATGCCGGGGACGCCGGTTTCTTCCGTCGCGATATGCGGGCCGGCGCCGGTGCCGCCTTCCATGCCGTCGATATAGATCGAATCCGGACCGGTCTTCGCCGCCATGCGCACGTCGTCATAGACACGCGCCGCACCGAGCTTCAGCTGGATCGGAATCTGCCAGTCCGTGGCCTCGCGGATCTCCTGGATTTTCAGGGCGAGATCGTCCGGGCCCAGCCAGTCGGGATGGCGTGCCGGCGACCGCTGGTCGATTCCGGCGGGCAGCGAGCGCATCTCCGCCACCTGGTCGGTCACCTTCTGGCCCATCAAATGGCCGCCGAGGCCGACCTTGCAGCCCTGGCCGATGAAGAACTCGCAGGCATCGGCGAGTTGCAGGTGGTGCGGATTGAATCCGTAGCGCGACTGGATGCACTGGTAAAACCACTTCGAGCTGAATCGGCGCTCGTCGGGAATCATGCCGCCTTCACCCGAACAGGTGGCGGTTCCCGCCATGGTGGCGCCGCGCGCCAGGGCGATCTTCGCCTCGTAGCTCAGGGCGCCGAAGCTCATGCCGGTAATGTAGACCGGGACGTCAAGCACCAGCGGGCGCTTGGCCTTCGGCCCGATCACCGTCTTGGTCTCGCACTTCTCGCGATACCCCTCGATGACGAAGCGGGTCAGCGTTCCGGGCAGGAACGTCAAATCGTCCCAGCTCGGTATCTTCTTGAACAGCGAGAAGCCGCGCATGCGATAGCGGCCGAGCTCGGACTTGATGTGGATATCGTCGATCACCGAAGGTGGAAACATGAAGCTGTTGCCGAGGCGACTGGGATCGCGCGACAAAGCCTTCTTCTTGGTCTTCGGGGCAGTCTTCGGCGCCTTTTTCTCTCTTGCCATAACTCGAAATCCTTCTCTGACGCCAACGGTTACAGAATAAGCTTCTTCTCGGAGGGCTCCAGATTGTCGTAGTTCCAGAGCTGCCGGCCCGCGACGATCTTGGTCATGTTCTTGACGCCCTTCGGCGCCTTCATCCCGTACTGCTTCAGCTTACGTTCCAGCCACTGGCAATCGAGGTCGTTCATCTCGCCGGGCACTGCGTCGACTCCGAGCCCCTCAATCTTGCCCCCGACATAGATCGTGCCGTCGTACATCGAATCACCGAGATTCTTGCCGGCATCGCCAAGGACCACCATGCGGCCGCGCTGCATCATGAAGCCGCAGAACGCGCCGCACCGCCCGCCGACGATGATCGTGCCGCCCTTCTGGTCAATCCCCATGCGCGCCCCGACATCGCCCTTGCAGACGAGGTCGCCGCCGCGGATCGCCGCACCGAAGGTCGAGCCGGCGTTCTTCTCGATGACGATGGTGCCGGCCAGCATGTTCTCGGCGCAGGACCAACCGACACGCCCCTTGATATGAACATTCGGGCCGTCGATCAGGCCACAGCCGAAATACCCCAGGCTACCCTCGATATGCAGGTTGAGCCGATTGAGGATGCCGACGGCGATGGCGTGCTTGGCGCCCGGGTTCTTGATGACGATGGTGCCGTAACCCTGGCTCATCAGGCTGCGCAGCTTCAGGTTTATTTCGTTGGTCGACAGCTTGTCGGCGTCGAATTCTGCCCGTTTGTTGTAGTCGACCTCATGTGCGCCGGGATAGGTGAAATTCTCTTCTTCCTCCGGCGAGAAGAAGCGCTGCTGGGTACGCCCGAGAAGCTTCTCGGTATGCATGCCCATGTCATGGGACTTGGTACGGAGCGCCATGTTGATATTCCTGCTGTTTGTATCGCTGCCGACTATCGCTTCCAGACCCGGACATCGCCTTCATAGGGATCCCAGGTATCGATCTCGTGCGGGAAGACGCTGCGAATTGCCACTTCCTCGGAGGCAAGAGCGATGAATTCGTCGCTCTCGTAGAGCACCATCGGCTTCGCCGCCATGACATCCTTGGCCATCCCGAGGCTGTCGGACGTCGCCACAAGATAGGTGAAGACACCGTCGAGCTCGTCGATCGAGTCCTTCATCGCATCCTCGAGTTTGTGGCCGCTCTGCATCTTGTCGGCGAGATAGACCGCGATCAGCTCGCTATCGCAGTTCGACATGAAGCGATGGCCGCGGCGCTCGAGGTTGCGCCGGCCCGTCCAGTAGTTCGTGAGCTGGCCGTTATGGACCACCGAGACGTCGGCGAAGGGATAGGCCCAGTAGGGATGCGCCGAGCGGATGTCGACATCGGATTCCGTCGCCATCCGGGTATGTCCGAGAGCATGGCTGCCCTTGAACCCCTTCAGGTGGTACTGACCCGAGACCTGAGCCGCGTCGCCGAGATCCTTGATCAGTTCCAGACCATAGCCGAGGGAGAGAATCTCGGCGCCTTCGATATCCTCGATATAGTCGGCGAGCTTGCGCTTGTCGCCGCCGAAATCGATGGTGTAGCGAAAGGCGTACTCCGTCGCCTCATCCTCCGACACGATGGTGGCACCTAGGGATTTCAGCCGCTTGTCCACCTCGGCCCGACGCTTCTTCACCTGATCGTGAATGTCGAAGCCATGCTTCATGTCTTCCTGCTCGGCCACCTTGAAGCGCATCACCAGGGTGTTGTTCTTCGGCGACCCATACAGCGCGAAGCCGGTCGAATCCGGCCCGCGATGCTTCAGGCTTTGCAGCATCGCGGTCATTTCCCGGCCGATGTCGCCGGTCTTGCCGCGATGGATGAGGCCCGCAATTCCACACATGGATATCTCTCCCTCGGTTGATCGGTAGGCCGCGCCGCTTAGGGCAGGCAGTCCCAGTAGGTCTCCAGATCCCAGTTGGTGACCGTGCACATAAAGCGTTCCCACTCGTCACGCTTGTAGTGCATGAACACCCGGTACATTTCGTCGGGCATCGCCTTCTTGATAACTTCGTCCTGCTCCAGGCGATCCAGCGCCTCGCCAAGCGACATCGGCAGCTTCTTCACTTTCTTGCCGGCGGACATCGCCTCGTAGATGTTGCGCTCTTCCGGCTCGCCCGGATCCAGCTTGCTGACGATGCCGTCGTCGAAAGCCTGCAGCAGCGCCGCCGCCATCATGTAGGGATTGACTGCCGCGTCCACCGACCGGTACTCGAATCGGCCCGGTGCCGAGATGCGCAATGCACAGGTGCGGTTCTGATAGCCCCAGTCGGCGAAAACCGGAGCCCAGAAGCCGGTATCCCACAGTCGGCGATAGGAGTTCACCGTCGACGAGCCCAGTGCCGTCAGCGCCCCCAGATGCTTGATCACGCCGCCGATACAATTGAGGCCGATCGGGCCCGGCTTCGCCTGACCCTTCAGTGGCATGAAGGTGTTCTCGCCGCCCTTGCGATAGGCGAAGACCTCTTTCATGCCGGGGATCGGCTTGTTGTGGAGATCGTTCACCACATCCGCACCGCCGCGCCAAAGCGACAGATTATGGTGGCAGCCCGAGGCCGAGACTCCCATGAAGGGCTTTGGCATGAAGCAGGCAATCAGGTTGAACTCGCGCGCGACCTGGGCGCAAATCTGCCGGTAGGTGGTCAGGCGGTCGGCGGTGCGCAGGCAGTCGTCGAACATGAAATTCAGTTCGAGCTGGCCGGGCGCGTCTTCGTGGTCGCCCTGGATCATGTCCAGGCCCATCGCGCTGGCGTATTCGATGACCTTCATGAAGACCGGGCGAAGGCTCTCAAACTGGTCGATATGATAGCAGTTAGGCTTGGAGAACCCGCCGTCGGGAAGTCCATCGGCACCCTTCTTCAGCCACATCATCTCCGGTTCACAGCCGTGGCGGAGATGCAGGCCCTTGTGCTTCTTCTGGAACTCGTTGTGGATGATCCGCAGATTGCCGCGGCAGTCCGAAGTCAGATGGCCGCCCGGATTCTGCCGCTCCTCGCGATTCCGAAAGCAGGTGCAGAAGACGCGCGCCACGCGCTTGTCCCAGGGCAGCTGGACGAAAGTTTCGGGATCGGGAATGCCGACCAGCTCAGAGGCTTCCGGACCATAGCCGATGTAATTCTTGCGGCGGTCGGTGAACAGATTTGCGGTTGAGCCGTAGACGAGCTGGAAACCACGCTCAGCGATCGATTCCCAATGGTCAGCCGGAATGCCCTTGCCGACAATGCGGCCGGTGACGGAGACGAACTGATAGTAAATGTACTTGATCCCGAGCTCGTTGATCTTGGCCCGGACTTGCTTGACGAGCTCTTTTCGGCCCTTTGCGCTTACATGTGCCTCGAGGTCAGTCATTTCGGTCTCTCCCGTTATGGGCGACTTTTCGCCGCCATTCCCCCTAACGGGTTACACCCCGCCAGGTATGCCCTTGACTGGTCTTAGCTCCCGCGCGTGTCGCCGGTCGTCGGTGTCGCGCCGATGCCAGTCTTTGTGAACCTGCCTCCCTGGAACGCAATCACCATTCTTGATCCGCCCCGCTCAACTCCATGGGAACGGGGAATTCGAGGTCGGATGCAACTTGCCTTCTGCAAAACGCGAGAAGCGGAATGGACGCAAGAGCTCGTCGCCCATGCCGCAGATGTCGTCTGCGACTAGTTTGCCCACACCGATCATCTTGTAGCCGTGGTTCGAATCCGCGACGATGTAGACATTGTCGGCGAAGCGGTCGAAGACCGGAAAGCTGTCCGCCGTGAAGCAGCCGATGCCGCCCGAAGGCTCCTTCTTGTATTTCGGCATGGTGCCCTGGAAGCGCTTCTGGCAGAACGCGAGGGCAGAGACCCACATATGGGCGAAATCCGCGCCCACCACGAAATCCGGGCTCTCGGGACCATAGGGATCCACTTTCACCTGATCGGTCGGCGCCTTGACCTTGAACGGCATCGCGCCGCCCTGAACGCCGCCGAAATGGAAGTCCGGCTTGTAATAGATGCCCCAGAGCTTGTCGGTGATCAGCGATCCGTCGACATCCGACATCAGGGGAGCATCGGTGTCCACGTGGATAACCGGCGGCATCTTGCCGTCATTGGTCTTCTGGTAGTTCGGATCGACTCCCAAAGTGCCTTCCTGCAACGACCAGTAAACCCACATCGGTACGTTGTCATGGGTCTTGCCGTCGCGGCCCTTGATCGATATCGCGTCCGGCAGGTCGAGCATTTTCCAGACCGATCGCACCCAGGGGCCGACGCCAACGATCACCTGTTCGCAGGCCACCGATCCCTTGTCGGTCTCGACCGAAGTCACAGCGCCGGCGGCATCCCGTTTGAAGCCGGTGACGGCGACCCCGGTCATGATCCGCACTCCCTCGGCTTCTGCCTTCTTGGCGAGGCCATAGATGGAGGCGGTATTGTTGGCATAGCCGCCCTTCTTCTCGTGCAGTACCGAGGTTATGCCCTTGGCCTGCCAGTCGCTGAAGATCCCCTGCATGTAAGCCATGCAGTCCTTCTCGCCCTCGATGAAGCTGGAGGTGTAGCCGATCTCCTTCTGCTGGGCATAGATCGAGGACACGTCCTTGTGCATCAGCTCGGGGCTGATTTGCATATAGCCGACCGGGTTGTAGGAGAAGGTCTTCGGATCGCTCTCCCAGACGCTGACGCTATGGGCCATCAGCCGGCGCATTGCCGGCTGGAAATAGTTGTTCCGTACGACCCCGCAGGCGATTCCCGAGGCACCGGCGGCAATCCCGCCTTTATCGATCACCAGGATATCGGCGCCACTGCCCTTCCCCGATTTCCGCAAATTCTCGCCCAAGTTCCAGGCCGTGCTCAGGCCGTGGATGCCGGCGCCGATGATCACATATTTGATGCGACTGGGAAGGGCCATAGACCGTACCTGCAAATGGCTGTTTCGCGGACCTGACAGGGCTTTATCCGGCTGGCTCCCGACGCCGACCATTTGACGGATTGGTTGCGGTTTCTGTTGACCGCGCTGGATTAGCACCTTCATAATCTCAGCATATCAAGACCCATTTGCCAACCGCTTTTTGGTAAAGGCACAGAAATGGCTAAAATTGGTGGGGACAGCCTCGTCGACCGGCCGCCGGCAGTGCCGGGGGGCGAAGTGGTCGCGCCGGTCGATCCGATCAAGGGATCGGCCTGGATCGCGGGGCAGTTGCGCCAGGCCATTACCGAGGGCACCTATAAGTATGGCGAGAAACTGCCGGCCGAGCGCCAGTTGGCCGATGCCTTCAACGCCTCCCGGACCACCGTCCGCCTGGCACTCGATCAGCTGGAGACTGAAAAGCTGGTGGCGCGTCGCGTCGGCAGCGGCACATTTGTGAGCTTCCGGCAGCCCGGTGAAACCGCAGATATCGCCGAGATCACATCGCCACTGGAGCTCATCGAAGCGCGGTTGGCGATCGAGCCCTATATGACGCGCCTCGCCGTCCTCAACGCCACCGCCCGCGATATCGAGAAGCTCGGCGAGGCCTGTGACATGGCGGAAGCCGCGGGAACCGACCCGGAGCGCTTCACCGATTGGGATACGCAGTTCCACGTCCGCATTGCAGAAGCGTCACACAACCCATTGATGCTGTGGCTTTATCAACAGGTCAACGAGATCCGCTCCCATGACCAGTGGGCGATGATGCGCGATAAGGTTCTGACGTCTCAGCGGATCTCCGATTACAACCGCCAGCATCGCGCGTTGCTGGCAGCGATCAGCAGCCGCGATGTCGAAGGCGCGGTTGCCATGGTCACCAGCCATCTGCATTACGCGCGCCGCGCCCTGCAGGGAGCTGAGGGCGCCTAGGTCCGGGTCGGAAATCGCTGCCTACGGCATGCGGCCCCCGGGGACCCCCCGAGGGCCGGTTCCAGTGACGACCTTCAGGCGGCGAGAACGCCGGACTGCTTGGCAAGATGGGTCGCAATGGCATCCATCAGGGCCGGCGACAGGCAGTCATAGGGTTCGAGCCCCAGGGCCTTCAGCCGCTTCCGCACGGCCTTCATGCCCTTGGGGTCCGCCCCCAATTCGATGATCGAGGAAACGAAGGCGGCGAATTCGGGCGCCGACCAGCCCTTCTCCTTGGACAGTTCGGTATGGATGAAGTCCAGGCCATAAAACGGATGCTTCTTGTTCTCTATCCGGCCGATCATGTGCACCCCGCAGCCGGTGCAGGCGTGCCGCTGGATGGTGGCATTCGGGTCGACGATCTTCAGTTTTTTCGCATTCTTTGTGACGCTGACCGCATCACGGGCGACCACGGCGATCTGGGCGAACAGGGCGCCCGCGGGCTTCCAGCACTTGGTGCAGCCGCAGACGTGGTTATGGGCCGTCTGTGCCTTGACCGTAACCTCGACCGGATCCTTGGCGCATTTGCAGGTCAACGTGCCGCCGGCAAACTTCTTCTTGCCCGGCTTCACGCCGCCATCTACCGCAGGATGAATTGAAACTTTCGCCATGTCGGTTCCTCCCCAAGATTGTTGACGGCGCCCCTCCTTTGACCAGGAGGCTGCCTTCGGTTTCGACCAGATCGCGAGGAGTATGGCACAGCCGGACGGCACGGTGAAAGCGTCCCGCCGCGCCGTCCGGGTCTTAACAGTGTCGGATTGGGCTCGGGCCCTTAGGCCCGGTCGATCCGGCAGGCATAGCAGCCGCGACGCGCAAAATGGGCATGCAGATAGGCGGTATCCTCGCGCTCAAGGTACCTGCCGATCAGATCCTCCAATTCTGCACCTTCGACCACCTCGGCATCGACGATCAGCGCATCCGCATCATAGGCCCGGACCGACAGCAGCCGCGTCCGAAGCTGGATGGGGATCTCATTGGTGCGATCGAAGGTGTGGCGGGCATTCTCCCGTACGAAGATCGGACCGGACGCCCGGTAGGGCGACCCGGGCGCCGGCTGGTGTTCATAGTTGGCCAGAAGCAGCGCCTCCCCCGGCTCGGCATCTTCCAGGCTGACGCGGCAGGGGAACCCGGGCTTGGTATCGGCAACGTAGCGCCGAGCGCCTAGCTTCAGCAGGGCATTGTCATCGAGGTCGAACAGCGGCCGGAACGGCGCAACTGAAATGCCGGAAATACGGAAATCCATGGGAATACCTCAGAATCTGCAATTATGAGGCCTCCTATGTGCCAGACCGGCGACTTGGGCTCTATCCGGGTCTTGCGCGCCTAGACGCTTTGCGGCTCAGGGGGCGGGTCAGGCAGGTCGGGCCACCCTCACCCGGAACCGAAATCGCATCTGCGGCAATTTCATGCACCTTGCAGCCGGCGGCCTCCATCCGGCGTTTCGTCTCCGGATTTCCCTTCACCATCACGACCTCGCGCGGTGCGATGGCCAGGACATTGCAGCCCATGCTGGCGAACTCGGCGTCCGGGACCTCGACCAGGGTCATGCCCTTGGCCAGCAGCCATTCCCGGAAGGGGATCGGCATCAGCGGCGAATAGACCAGTTGCAGGTCCCTGTCCAAGGGACTGATCACCGACATCAGATGAAATACATCGGACGGGCCCTTGAAATGCGGCATGATTGCCACCTCGACATGGATATCGGGGCCGAGGATTTCCTTGTATTGCCGAATGCCCTCGTCGTTGGTGCGATAGGTACGGCCGATGGCCACCGTCCTGTCGTCGAGCCAAATGAGATCGCCGCCCTCGACACGGCCGGAGCCGGTGATCGCGCCGGCCACTTTCAATCCCGCCTGCTCGAACGCCCTGCCGTTGATACCGGGTTCGCCGGAACGCGCGGGCTTTCCCATGTTGCAAAGAATGACGCCTTGGGGCGACTGCATCGCAGCGTCGCGAACATAGAGGCTGTCCATGGTCAGCGACCCGTCCGCCGGCAGATAGAGAATCTCGGCTCCCACGCCCTTGATCAGCTCAGCGAAACGCGCATGTTCGTCGATCGCCACCGGCAATTCCGGGCGCGTGTGGTAGTTGAGGTTGCGCCATTCCGCGTCGATCTTGGCCTGGCTGACCATCGCTTCCTGTGGCCGGCGCATCGCCAGCTTACTGATGCGTCCGAACTCGTTCAATCCACCCGGCATGATTTCCTCAGTGTTGCGACAGACAGGAGCGCAGGATTAGATGATCTCACTGCCGGCCGCAACTAGCGCGTGAGCAAGACGATGTCCGACCTCCGGGCATGAAGCCGCACCCGGTTGCCGGGTGCCAGGCCCGCGGTCACCGGGGCCCGAAGGATGAGCTCGGTTTCTCCGATCCGGCAGCGGCAGCGCTGGTGCGTGCCCTGAAAGGAGGTTTCCGTAACGGTCGCTTCGCCGATATCGGCTCCGACGGATGGCGGATCGAGCAGCAGCTGTTCCGGCCGCAAGGCAAGATGGACGTCGGTGCCGACTGCCGCCGCGCCCGGCAGGACAAGGGGTCCGAATTCCGTCGCCACCCGGATCTCCCCCGCCTGGGCCGCCGTCACCTGCCCGGCAATGATGTTGCTTTCCCCCATGAAGCAGGCGGAAAACCGGCTGGCCGGGCGCAGGTAGATCCTGTCGGGCGTTCCCATATCCTCGATCCGGCCGAGATTCATCACGATGATCCGGTCCGCGATCGACATCGCCTCCTCCTGGTCGTGGGTGACATGCACAAAGGTGGCGCCGAGCTTCTTCTGCAGGCGGACGAGTTCCTCCTGCATCTGCCGGCGCAGGGCGAGGTCGAGGGCGCCAAGCGGCTCGTCGAGCAACAGCACCTTGGGCTCGACCGCCATCGCCCGCGCCAGGGCAACACGCTGGCGCTGGCCGCCGGACATCTGGTGGATCCCGCGGTCGCCGAACCCGCCCAGGCCCACGAGCTCCAGCATCTCCGCCGCGCGCTTTTCCCGTTCGGCGCGCCCGATGCCGTGCATGCGCAGCCCGAAACCGACATTGGCCAGCACGCTCAGATGCGGAAACAGCGCATAATCCTGGAAGACCGTCGCCGTCGGCCGCTTGGCCGGCGGCAGGTCGGTCACATCGGCGCCGTCGATCAGGATGCGGCCGGAAGTCGGATCGGCGAACCCGCCGATCATGTTGAGAATCGTCGTCTTGCCGCTCCCCGACGGGCCGAGCAGGACCACGAACTCTCCCGCAGCGATCTGAAGGTCGACGGTTTCCACCGCGACGGTGCCGGCATATTCCTTGCAAACAGCCTTGAGTTCGACACGGTCAGTCATTGGACCTCTGCGCTTGCGAACGTCGCGACCGCCAGAGCAGCAGTTCGACGAGCATGACGGCTCCTACGGAGATGACAAAGACAAGCGTGCCGGCGGCATTCAACTCCGGGCTCATGCCGGAGCGGAGCATGCTCCAGATCACCACCGGCAGGGTCACGTCAAAGCGGCTCAGCAGGAAGGCGATGACGAATTCGTCCCAGGACAAGGTGGCGGCGATGAAGAAGGCCGCCAGCAATGTCGGCCAGAGCATCGGCGCCGTCACCAGGAGAATGACCTGCCAATCGCCGGCGCCGAGATCGTAGGCCGCCCTTTCGATATTGGCCTGGTGTTCCCCGAGCTGGGAATAGATGATGGCAAAGGTCAGCGGCAGGTTGATCACGACGTGGCCGATTCCCACGGCCAGCAGGGATTTTTCGATGCCCAGCAGATTGAAGGTGATCTGCAGTCCCATGCCGATAATGAGGTAGGAAACGGTGATCGGGGCCATCATCGCGTATTGAAACGCGCTGTTCAGGCGGCGCTGCTTGCGGGCGAGCGCGTAGGCGGCCAGAAATCCAAGCAGGGTGGCGACGAAAGACGACCCGATCCCGACCTGCAGCGAATTCCAGAGGGCATCGATCAGCTTGCGATTCTCCAGCACCTTGCCCCACCAGCGCAGGCTGGGACCGGTGAAGGGAGGAACCGGAGCGAGACCATCCTGGAAGGAATAGAGGACCAGCATCACCACTGGCAGGAAGATGAATACCAGTGCGCTGACAAGATAGGCCGCCGTAGCCAAGGTCCAGAAGCGACGCATTCTAGACGCGATCCATCTTCAGCCGCCTGGCAAAGAGCACAAACGCCGCCGTCACCACCAGCATGAGGATCATGCTCAAGGCCGAGGCGAGCGGAAAATCCGCGGCGCGGCCGATCTGCAGCATGATCGCCTGGGGCAGCAGCAATTCCTTGGAGCCGCCCAGGATCTGCGGCGTGATGTAGTCGCCAATCGCCAGAACGAAGGTCAGGAACGCGCCGACCGCTACCCCCGGCAGGCTCAACGGCAGCGTGACATGCCAGAATACCTGGAGTCCGTTGGCGCCGAGATCGGCTGCGGCCTTGCGGTAGCTGTCCTTGATCTGCACCAGGTTTGCATAGATGGTCAGGGTCAGCAGCATGGCGAAGAAATGCACGAAGCCTAGGACCGTCGCGAACCGGCTGTTGCCCATGCCGATCGGCTGATCGAGGATTCCCGTCCAGAGCAGGAACTGGTTGACGGCGCCGTTCTCCGACAGCACCAGCAGCCAGCTGTAGGACCGGATGACATAGGATGTCCAGAACGGCAGGACGGTCAGCACCAGCGCAATCCGTTGCCAGCGCGAAGGAATGCGATAGGCAAGGATGTAAGCCAGGGGATAGGCGACCAGAATGCTGATCACCGTAGTCCAGGCGGTGACTTCCAGCGAGTTCCACAGCGCCCCGAGGAAGGTGCCTTCGGCCCGGGTGAAGAATGCCTGGTAGTTGGCCAGCGTCCAATTGTAGACCGTCTTGCCGTCAATCCGTGCGGCGAAGCTGGTCGCCAGCATGGCGACCAGCGGCAGCACGAAGAACGCGACAGTCCAGGCAAGCGCCGGGAGATGCCCCCAATCCTTGAGGCCGCCGGTCCTCGGCCCGCCCCGGCGCCGGAAGGCGATTCCCCTGTCCATCAGGCCCCGAGCACCTCGGTCCAGACCTCCTGCATCGCCGCATCGAGATCGGCATCGCCGAAGAAATACGGATAGGACTTGGCAATGTAGTCGGGCTGCTGGTCCCAGCGCAGGCGCTTCTTCTGCACCTCATCCAAAGTGGCCTTTGAATTGGCGGGCATCGCCCAATAGCAGTCAGCAGTGGCGAGGCGCGCCTGGCCATCGGGCGAAACGATATATTTCACGAATTCCGTCGCCAGGTCCTTCTTGGTCGACCCGGCGAAGACGCCGATCGACTGGGACCAGCGGATCCCGCCTTCGTTCGGCAGCACCCAGTCGAGCTCGGGCTTCTCGGCCATCAGCCCCGCGACCACGAACTCGCCACCGGCGACGATGATGTCGGCGGCACCGGTCACCAGCGCGTTCTGGGTGGTCGGCACGTCGCCAACCACGGAAGCCAGCTTCTTCATTTCTAACAGCTTCGCCTTGATCTGCTGCAGGTTGTCCTTGTTGATCGTGTCGGGGCGGATGCCCAGGCCGACGGCGACCATTTCCATGGTCGGGATGTAGTAGTTGTAGATTGCGATGCGACCGGCGAACTTCGGATTCCACATGACCGCCGCGGTCGCCGCTTCCTCTGCCGTCACTTTGGTGTTGTTGTAGGCGATGGTGTTGTAGCCGAACTTCTCTGGCATCCCGTAGAGCTTGCCGTCCTTGTAGTTGTAGTCGGGCTGCTTGATCTCCGGGAAAATGTCGGCCCAGGGCATGTCCGCATCCGGCAGCTCCGCCAGCAGGCCCTTGCCCACGGCACTCAGCACGTCCCCAGTATCCATGACGAAGACATCCCAGTCGCCCGGCTGAGACTGTTCCAGGATGCTGTAGGCGGCACCCGGCCCCTCGTATTCCTTGGTGTTGATCTTCACCTTGAACTTCTCGGCGAAGGGATCGAGCAGCGCGGCATGGGTATGGTCGCACCAGACTAGGCAATTCAGTTCGTCTTCGGCCCGGGCGAACTTCGGCGCGAAGGTCAGGGTGGCGGCGCCGGCGGCACTGGTCTGCAGAAAGCGACGGCGGTTGAAGCTGCGTCGCGGCGATGTCGAAAGGCTGGTCATCACATCCTCCTGTCGGTTGGTCGGGTTTGTAGCGCCCGGCATTTTTTCTTGACGAAAAGGTGAATGAACTACAAACTTAAGTCAATTCATTTTCCAACAACCAAGCCGGAACCTTACATGGCGGGTTTGCGCGAGAGACAGAAGGCCGGACGGAAACGCGATATCCTCGCTGCCGCCGGCGACTTGTTCCGGCGCGACGGATATGCCGATACCAGCATAGAAGCCATCGCCGCGGCCGCCGATCTCGCCGCCGGGACGGTCTACAACTATTTCCAGTCGAAGGGCGACCTTCTGCTGGCGCTGGTGGCACTCGACGGTGAGGAGGTGCGCGCCGCCGGCCGCGAGATCATCGCCAGCCCGCCGAAGGACCCGGTTCAGGCGCTGAACAAGCTGCTCGCCTTCTACGTCGATCATTCGCTGATCCATCTTTCGAAGGAACTCTGGCGTAATGCGATGGCGACCGCCCTCACCCAGGCCGAGGCGCGCTTCGGCATGGGCTATGCCGAGCTCGACCGCAAGCTGGCCGACCAAGTGGGCGAGATGGTGGCCGTGCTGCAGCGCCGCGGCCAGGTCGACCGCACCGTCGATCCCCGGGTCGCCGGCGATCTGCTGTTCGAGATCGTCAACAGCCTGTTCACCATATTCGTTACCCGCGAGGCGATGCCCATCCAGTTGCTGAAGAAGATGCTGCTGGAGCATGTCCGCCTGCTCTTCACTGGCCTGACGCCGGCTGACGCGGTACAACGGGTGCCAGAACGCAAACGGGCCTGAAAAGATGCGCATCGCCACACCGGAAACCTGGTACGAGACCCGCGCCGTCGGCAACGGAATCACCTGGATCCAGGAATCCTTCATCAAGGACTACTACCGCTGCAACATCTGGCATGTCCGAGGGCGGAGCCGAGACATGCTGGTGGATTCCGGCATGGGCGTCGTCGGCCTCAGGCAGCATGTCACCCTGCTGAACGGAAGGCCATTGCTGGCGGTCGCCTCGCATACCCATTTCGACCATATCGGCGCCCACCACGAATTTCCCGATCGCGCGATCCATCCGGCCGAGGCTGCGATCCTGGCGCATCCTGATCGGGACAATACGCGCGCCGCCTATTATACCCGCCAGGACATCTTTACCGCCCTGCCGCCGGGCGCCTGGGACCCCGAACGCTACGAGGTGCTCCCCGCCCCGGCCCAGACCCTGCTCGAGGACGGCAGCGTTGTCGATCTCGGCGACAGGACTTTCGACATCCTCCACCTGCCCGGCCATTCCCCGGGCTCGATCGCGCTCTACGAGCGGGCAACGGAAGTCCTCTTCGCCGGCGATGTCATCTATGACGGCGAACTCGCCTACGACCCGGACAATCGGGCGGAAATGCAGCAATACGTCGCCAGCATGAAGCGACTGCAGGACTTACCGGTTCGTGTCGTCCATGGCGGCCACTATCCCAGCTTCGGCCAAGCCCGTATGCGCGAGATCGTCCGCGCATTCCTGGCCGAGTTCGATCGCTGATTACCGCGGACCCCCTGGTAGGCCGCGCGCATACTTGCTGATCCTGCTGCAGGCTTCGGTCAGACTCTTCTCGTCGACGACGAAGGATACCCGGCAATGACCGGTTGCACTTGCACCGAAAGCGGTTGCGTCAAGCACCGAGACACCGGTCTCGCGAAACAGGCCCCAGGCGAAATCCAGCGCGTTCATTCCGGTGCCGCGCACGTCCAGCATCATGAACATGCCGCCCTCAGGCACGTGACATTTCAACCCTGGCACCTGATTGAGCATGCCGACCGCGGCGTCGCGCCGCCGGCGGTAGGCGTCGCGCATCTTCCCGACCTCGGCGATCTCATGGGTCAGCGCATGGGTCGCCGCTCGCTGGATGAAGGGCGGCAGACCATAGAGCATGGTGAGACCGAGGTTGTGAATGTGATGGATCAGGGCTTCGGGCCCGACGAGCCAGCCGAAGCGCCAGCCGGTCATCGCATGCGACTTCGATAGGCTGTTCACCGTGATCGTCCGTTCGCCCATGCCGGACAGGCTGCCGATACTGACATGCCGGTTCCCGAAGGTGAGGGTCGCATAGACCTCGTCGGCGATGACCCAGAGATCGTGCTTGATCGCCAGGTCGGCCATGGCCTGGAGTGTCTCCCGGGAGAACATCGCGCCGGTCGGATTGCTCGGTGTGGCAAAGAAAATGGCCCGGGTCTTGGGCGTGATTGCCGCCGCCAGATCCTGCGGGTCCAGGTGAAAATGGTTTTCCGGCCGCGTCGGCACCCGCACCAAGGTGGCGCCGCTGGCCCGGATCGTCGCCTCATAGGTGAGGTACATCGGCTCCAGGGCGATCACCTCGTCGCCCGGCTCCAGTGTCAGCAGCGAGGCCGCAAACAAGCCGCATTGCGCGCCCGGCAGGGCCGCCACATTGGCCTCGGTGACCGCCTGACCGCTTTCGCGCTGATGATGGGCAGCAATCGCCTGCCGCAATTCGGGGAATCCGACGATATCGGAATAATGTGTGTCGCCCGCCTTCAGGGCGGCGACCGCTGCATCGGTGATCGAGGCTGGGGTATCGAAATCCGGGTCGCCGATCGACAATACGATCACGTCCTTGCCGTCCCGTTTCGCCCGGATTGCCTGGTGATGGATCTCCCAGGCCGCGGCGCCTTCGCCGCCAATGCGTTCGGAGAAGCTGGAATAACGCATGAAAACAACCCGACTGGTAATGACGGCGGGAACTTGCTGCAAAGCCTCGAATTGGTCAAGCCGCCCCGCATGGCAGCCGGGCATTGCAAAGTCAGCACTTGACCATTGCGCACGGATATTGCCGGATTGGAGCCGACTTCAGGGAGAGCCGATCATGACCAAGACCTTTCATCAGCCGCTCGGCGGCAACAAGATGCCCCGCTTCGGCGGTCCCGCCACCATGATGCGGCTCCCCATGCTGCCATCGGCCAAGGGACTTGACGCCGCATTCGTCGGCGTGCCCTTCGATATCGGCACCTCGAACCGTGCCGGTGCCCGTTTCGCGCCGCGCCAGATCCGCGCCGAGAGCTGCCTCATCCGACCCTACAACATGGCGACCCGTGCCGCCCCATTCGACAGCCTGTCGGTCGCCGATATCGGCGACGTGGCGATCAACACCTTCAATCTGGAAAAGAGCATCGGGATCATCGAGGCCGCCTATGACGAGATCCTCTCCCACGACTGCATCCCGATGACCATGGGCGGCGACCACACCATCGCCCTCCCCATCCTGCGCGCCCTGAAGCGCAAGTATGGCAAGGTCGGCATGGTGCATATCGACGCCCATGCAGATATCAACGACACCATGTTCGGCGAGAGGATCGCCCACGGCACCCCGTTCCGTCGCGCGGTGGAGGAAGGCCTGCTCGACGGCAAGCGGGTGGTGCAGATCGGGTTGCGCGCCACCGGCTACGAGGCCGAGGATTTCGACTGGCCACGCGCGCAGGGGTTTCGCGTCGTCCAGGCAGAGGAATGCTGGTACAAGTCCCTGACGCCACTGATGGCGGAAGTCCGCAAGCAGGTCGATGGCGGGCCGGTCTATCTGTCATTTGACATCGACGGCCTCGATCCCTCCAGCGCCCCAGGGACCGGCACGCCTGAGATCGGCGGTCTCACCACTATCCAGGGATTGGAGATCATCCGCGGCTGCCGCGGCCTCAATCTGGTTGGCTGCGACCTGGTCGAGGTCTCGCCGCCCTACGATGTCAGCGGCAACACTTCGCTCCTGGCGGCGAACCTGCTTTACGAGATGCTCTGCGTGCTGCCGGGGGTGAAGTATCGGGGGTGAAGTATCGGGGCTGGGGCCGATCAGGCATAGGCCTTCGCCGCCGGCCGTCCGAGGCAACTGTCCAACCAGGCTCTCGCATTGGGAAAGGTCGAGAGATCGACCCCGACCCGCAGCACGAGGCTGAGGACCGCGGCGACATTCAGGTCGGCGACCGTGAAGGCATTGCCGAGCAGGTAGTCGCGCTCGGAGACCGCCGCGTCCAGCACCCGCAGCGGCGGCGCCAGCTTCTCCTCCGCCTCGGCGGCGGCGGCGGGCACGCGCTTCTCCTCCGGCAGCACGACCCGGTGCAGCAGCAGGGTGATCAGAAGCGGCTCGATCTCGTTCACCGCCCAGAAGCTCCATTGCGTCGCCAGCGCTTCGTCCTGCAGCGACTTTGGCGCCAGGGATCCGCCGTGCTTCCTGGCGAGATAGAGATTGATCGCCAGGGATTCGAACAGCCGGAAACCGTCGTCATCCATCACCGGCACGTGGCCGTTGGGATTGAGCTTGAGGAATTCCGGTGACTTCTGCTCGCCTTTGGTGATGTCGACGTTCACCGCCTCGAAATCGAGGCCGAGTTCCGTTGCCAGCCAGAAGCACCGCCGGGCGCGGCTGCGCGGGCCGCCGTAGATCTTGAGCTGTGCCACGCTATTCGCCCGCTGCCGATTGCAGGACTGGCAGGCTCGGTGCGGCGAAACTCCGGTCGTGTTTCAGCGCCGGAATCATCTGCCTCGCCTTGGTTACCTTCTCGAGATCGATTTCCGCAGTGACGAAACCCACCGGTTCGCCGGCATCGGCCAGCACCTCGCCCCAGGGATCGACGATCAGCGAATGGCCGAAGGTCCGGCGCCCCTCGGCATGCGTGCCGGATTGCGTCGGGGCGAAGACGAAGCTGCCGGTCTCGATCGCCCGCGCCCGCGCCAGCACATGCCAATGCGCCTTGCCCGTCGCATAGGTGAAGGCAGCGGGAATGGCCAGCATCGCTGCACCCGCCTGGGCAAGGGCCCGGTAGAGCTGGGCAAATCGCAGGTCATAGCAGATCGTGAGGCCCATCAGGCCCCAGGGGGTCGCCGCCAGGACCGCCTTGGTGCCCGGCTCGACCGTCGCCGATTCCCGGTAGCTCTGCCCATCCTTGATGTCGACGTCGAAGAGATGCAGCTTGTCGTAGCGGGCGACGATCGCGCCCTGCGGGCTCAGCAGCAGCGAGCGGTTGACCACCCGGCTCCTGCCCGGCTCCTTGAACAGCAGGGAACCGACATGGATCCAGGTCCGGGTTTCCTGGGCCATGGCGCGGAACGCCGCCAGGGCCGGGTCCTTGGCCTCGGGCTGCGCCTTCTCGAGGACGAGCGCGTTGTTCGGCTCGATCATCGCCACCATTTCCGGAAGCAGGATGAAATCCGCTCCGTCCCTGGCGGCGCCGCGAATCAGCTCGCCGGCCGCCTTGATGCTCGGCGCCATCTCGCGCTCGGCGCAGTTCTGCACCAGGGCGACTTTGAAGATCTCGGCCATCGCAACCCCCTCTTCGATCGGATCCGGCATCCTACTCCCAGCGCGGGCACTTGATAAATGCCAGCGGACCCGGCTAATAGTGCCGGCAGCCCAGGAACCCGTTCCGGGCGCGGCCGGCATAGCACAGTGGTAGTGCAGCGGTTTTGTAAACCGAAGGTCGGGGGTTCAAATCCCTCTGCCGGCACCAGATCCTCCCGGATTTCCGGGTTTTTTCCCAGCGCCGCACCGCCGCCCGGCCGAGCCGTGACCAGGGCCTATTCCGCCGGCCCGACGCACACTCCGATAGCAAATTTGCTACTTAATTTTCAACAGCTTGGCAATAGGACCTCATACATAACTTAAGACTTTGGTAACGAATGTAACGATAGGCTGACCCCAGGCTGTCCGGCAGGCTTGGACGATCGGATTGGGGGCGGTTCGATCGGACGGGCGGGACAGTGGGTCGATCAGGCATGGGCGGACTTCCTTGATAGCCATGGACGTAAGGCAATTAATCGATCTCGCCCGCGACAAGTCCACCCAGGGCCGCAGCCAGCTGGTCAACGCGATCGGCGACCTGATGGACGATTCCGGCCGCATCCTGAGCCTGCAGGAAAAGGCCCTGATGAACGACATCCTGAAGAAGCTGATCCAGGATGTCGCCCGCCCGATCCGCAAGGCCCTCGCCGAGAAGCTCTCGCAGTCGCCCAACGCCCCCCAGGAGGTCGTGCATATCCTGGGCAATGACGAATTCGACATCGCCTCGCCGATCCTGCTGAAGAGCGACCTGCTCACCGACGAGGACCTGGTGGAGATCGTCCGCCACCGCACCCTCAGCCACCGCCTCGCCATCGCCATGCGCCGGACGGTCAGCGAGGTGGTCTGCGACGCGCTGATCGCCACCAATTCGGTCGACGTCATCAAGACCCTGCTCGAGAACAACGGCGCACAGATCTCCCAGGCCACCCTGGCCTATCTCGTCGACCAGTCGAAAACAGTCGACGAGTTCCAAGAGCCGCTGCTCCGCCGCAAGGAGCTGGATCCCGAGCTGGTCAAACGGATGTATGTCTGGGTCTCCGCCGCCTTGCGAACCTTCATCGTCGAGAACTTCGCCGTCGACACCGTCGAGCTCGACGTGATGATGAATGCCATCACCAACCAGCAGCTGGCGCAGGTCGCCGAGACCGTCGAGGACGATCCCGCCGTCAGCCTCGCCCGCCAGCTGGCCAGGCGCGACGGCCTCACCCCGGACGTCCTGGTGCAGACCATCCGCCGCGGCGAGATCCCGCTGTTCGAGGCGATGATGGCCGAGCTCACCAATCTGAAGCCGGGCATCGTGCGCAAGCTGATGTACGAGGACGGCGGCGAGGGCTTCGTCATCGCCTGCCGCGCCAGCAACATCGACCGGGCGAACTTCACCACGCTGTTCCTGCTGCTGCAGCGCGCCCGCACCCACCAGGCGGTGGCCGATCCCTACCAGCTGTCGCGCTCGCTGGAGCTGTTCGACCGCCTGAAGCCGGAAACCGCCCGCAAGGTCGTCGAGCGCTGGAAGATCAATCCGGAATTCCTGAAATCGATCAAGCGGCTCGAACAGCAGCGGAAATGAACCTGGAATACCGTCAGCCGCAGCAGCCTTCGAGCGACGGGTCGGGCGAGCCGGAAGCCGCGCCGCCGCCGCACGACTCGCCGCCCGCCGCAGCGCCCCTCCTCCGCCTGCAGCACGAGGCCGCGCGCCTCGCGACCGAGCTCGCCCTGATGCGCGAGCGCTTCGACGACGTCGTGCGCCTGGTCTCCGACTGGGTCTGGGAGACCGATCCCGATCTGGTGCTGACCTCGATCTCCGAGCGGGTCATCAAGGTCCTCGGCCGGCTGCCGCGCGAACTCGTCGGCCGCAACCTCCTCGACCTCGCGCGCGACGCCGGGACCGGCCAAGCGCTGAGGCAACGACTGCTCGGCCTCGCCCCCTTCCGCGACCAGCTGTTCGAGGCCGCCGATGCCGCCGGCGCCACCCGGCTCTGCCTGATCAGCGCGGTGCCGGTCTTCGACCTCGCCAGCGGCGCCCATACCGGCTTCCGCGGCACCGCCAGCGACATCACCGAACTGACCGAGCGTGAGCGCAGCCTGCTGGCGGCCAAGCAGGCGGCGGAGAAGGCCAGCCGCACCAAGTCGCATTTCCTCGCCAACATGAGCCATGAATTGCGCACGCCGCTGAACGCCATCCTCGGCTTCTCCGACGTCATGCGGATGAACCTGCACGGTCCCCTCGGCGATCCGCAATACGACGGCTATGTCCGCGACATCCATTCCAGCGCCTCGCATCTCCTGGAGATGATCACCGACATCCTCGACCTTGCCAAGATCGAGTCCGGCCAGGTCGACCTCAACGAGGAGGTGGTCGCCGTCGAGATGATCGTCGCCGCCTGCCTGCCGCAGGTGCGCGAACGCGCCCGGACATCGAAGATCGACCTGCGCACTGATCTGGCGCCGGACCTGCCGCTGATCCATGTCGATCAGCGCTTCGTCCGCCAGATCCTGCTGAACCTGCTCTCCAACGCCATCAAGTTCACCGATACCGGCGGCGCCGTCACCCTGCGGGCGCGGGTTCTCGGCGCCGACGATCTGCAGATCCAGGTCGTCGACAGCGGGATCGGCATCGCCGAGGCGGATCTCTCGCGGGTCCTCGACCCCTTCGTCCAGGGCGAAAGCCATCACGCCCGGCGCTACGAGGGCACCGGGCTCGGCCTCGCCCTCTCCCGGCAGCTGGCGGAACTGCATGGCGGCCGCCTCGCCTTGGCCAGCAAGCTCGGCGTCGGCACCACGGTGACTCTGCATCTTCCGCGCAGCCGCTGGCATCTGCCGACCTAGCGAGTGGTCAGGCGGCTAAGCCGCCGTACCTGCCACTGCCAGTTTCCCCGGCAGAATCAGCCTGACGGTGGTCCCTGCACCGGGCTCGCTGGAAATCTCCATCGAGCCGCCATGCAGGTTGATCAGGCGGTTGACCACATGCAGGCCGATGCCCATCCCGTCATGGCTGCGACTGAAGCCGCCGGAAATCTGCGAGAACGGCTCCATGATGCGGTCCAGCATCGGTTTCTCGATGCCAATGCCGTCGTCCTGGACTTCCAGCGCCAGCTGCCGGCCCGGTGCCGCCACCGCGCGCAGCACGATTTGCCCGTTCGGCTTGGTGAACTTCACCGCATTTGAGAGCAGGTTCACCAGCGCCTTGCGTATGGCCCGCGGATCGCCATCCGCTTCGGCGGTTCCTGCTGCGATTTCGATATCAAAGGTCCGCGACTGGCAGCTGGCGATCTGCCGTAGTTCATGCAGGCAGCCGTTTAGCAGGCTCTCGAGATCCAGGTAGTCGCGCTTGATCTCGTACTCCCCGGCCTCGATTCGGGACAGGTCGATGACGTCGTTCACCAGCTGCAGTAGCCGGTGCCCGCTTTCGTTGATATCGACGGCGTAGTCCGCGTACTTGCTGTTGCCGACCGGCCCCAGGCCCTGCTGGCTGATCAGGCTGGAGAAGCCGATGATCGCATTCAGCGGCGTGCGGAGCTCATGGCTGATACTGGCCAGGAACCGGCTCTTGGCCAGCGCCGCCGCCTTCAACTCGGTCATCGCATGCTCATGGGCGCTTTGGGCGGCGCGGCGCGCGGTGATGTCGCTCATGGTGACGACATAGATGTCGGTGGCTGCCGCGGAAGGCTCGGCGGCGGCGGCCTCGATCTGCAGGCGCGATTTCGTCACCAACACCGCCAGCACGATCTCGCCCCGGCCCGGCAGCGTCATGACGATCTCCCGCGCCAGGGTCAATGGCGCGGCCCCATCCGCGGTGCCGCCTCTGACGGTGAAGCCCAGCCCGGGCAGGAACAGAGCCAGGGGATTATTGATAATTGTGGCCGCGGATTGCTCGAGAAAGCGCTCGGCCGCCGGATTTACTGCCTCGACCAGTCCCTGGGCGTTCACCACCATGATGCCGTCGGAACTGTCGCTGAACACGCTGCGGGTGAGCGCCTCCTGGCGGCGGGTGGCGTCGCGCAGGCCCTGGGCCGCCGTGGCGAGAAGCTCGGCCTCGCGGGTAATGGCGATCGCCAGGCAGCCAAGGACGGCCGCCAGCCAGGGCGCGGCATCGACCGCCACCGCGGCCAGGACCTGCAGCCCCACCTGCAGCCCGACGATAATGAGCGTGAGAACCAGCGCGACGCCGAGGACACGTCGCCAACGCCCGATCATCAGCAAATGGGCGAGCCAGGTGATGACACCGAGCCCAACCAGGGTCCAGGCCGGTCCCAGCTTGGCGATCGCGCGGTCCTGGACGATGCTCTCATAAGCGAGGGCCTGCAGGTCGACGCCGGACAGGAACCCGTAGCGCGGCACGGCGAATTGGTCGCCCAGTTCCAGCGCAGTCGCCCCGACCAGCACGCGCCGCCCGGCGACGAGTTGCCGGTCGTAGCGACCGGTCAACGCATCGACATAGGAGACATGGGCAACTGAATCCGGACGGATGCCATAGTCGATGTAGAAGCCGCCATCCGCCCCCTGGTCGCCGGATGCTTGCCGATCCAATGCTTCGCCCGCCAGCAGCTGGTCGACCATGGTCGGCGGGGTGCCGCCGCGGAACCCCTGCGACGGCTGGTAGCGTCGCAGCCTGCCGTCGGAGTCGGGAAACACGTTGACCACGCCGAGCAGCGCGTGCGCGCGGAAGAGTTCGATCGGAAAGGCAACGGTGGTCTCGCCGCTGCCATGGACGCCCGCTGCCTGCACGAAGCTCGGCAGGACGACCTTGTCGGGCATGGCGGCGATGGCGCGGGCGAAGGCCTTGTCGCCCGAGGAGGTCGAGGCCGAGCTGAAGTCGATGTCGAAGGCGACCAGGCGCGCGCCGTCCTGGCGCAGCCGGTCAAGGAGTGCCGCGTGGAACGCGCGCGGCCAGGGCCAGGTGTTCAGTGATTGCAGGCTCTTGCGGTCGATCTCGATCACCAGCAGATCGTTGCCGGCCCGGCGAGCGCTGAGGGAGAAGGTCGAATCCAGCAGGAAGCGGTCGAACGGCGCGAAGCCGCCGAAGAAGTAGCCGAGTGCCAGCACCGCACCGAGCGCTGCCGACAGCGTCTGCGGCCAGGATGACTTCATCCAGGCGAGGAGCCGGCGCAAACTGCGACGACTGCGGATCTCCGGCGGCATTCCCAGCGCTATCTCGGGTCGGTCGCCCGGCGTGGGGCCGGCCGGGCGTCCACGGCCTTATCCGCCGCTATTGCCATTGCCGCCCCCGTTGCCATTGCCGCCCCCATTGCCGTTCCCCTCGCCGCCATCGCTATCGCCGCCGTCGCTGTCGCCGCCGTCGCTGTCGCCGCCGTCGCTGTCGCCGCCGTCGTTGTCGCTTCCGCCATTGCCGGAGTTGCCATTGCCGGAGTTGCCATTGCCGGAGTTGCCATTGCCGGAGTTGCCATTGCCGGAGTTGCCATTGCCGGAGTTGCCATTGCCACTGCCGGAGTTTCCGGAGGAACCGTCGCTCGAACTGGCATCCGACCCGGTCCCGGTGGTGTCTTCGTCATCGGTGCCGGCGGTCGCGGTCTCGGTTCCGCCGGATACCGTTCCCGCCTTGGCGACGTCGATCCTGCCCGGTGCCGCGCGGGCGACGGTGCCCATGGTTCCCTGGCCGATCTGCGCGGTCTCGCCGCTGGCCGCGTCGTGCACCTCCACTCGTCCCTCGCTGACCGCCACCGAAGTGCTGCCGGCCCCGGCATTCACCGTGAAGCTCGTCCCCTTCACCACCGCCGCCAGAAACGGCGTCTTCACCTCGAAATGCGGCGTCACCTTCTTGGTCACGGTATAGCCGACCACACCATAGGGCTGCTCGATCAGGGTACTGAGCTCGGGCTGCGGATCGGTGATGGCGATCTCGGCATTCTCCGCCATGGTGATCAGGTCGTCGCCGCGCGACAGCACAACGGCGCCGCCGGCCTTGGTTGTCAGCCGATCCCCGGTCGCCACCATGCTGCCGACCAGGAGGTCCTCGCCCGCCCCGGTACCGTCATGGATGACCGTCGCATCGCTGGCGACCACCACATTCCAGTCGTCGCCTTCGCCGGCTTGCGGTCCGGCATCGCCGATGGCGATCCCGGCCAATAGGATGCTGGCCAAGAAAATCGCGCTGTGTTTCATGATCGTCCTCGCTGAACCGTGATCGCCACACGCCGGGCTGTAACTTGGAAACGCCGCGCGCCGCGACGCCCTCACATCTATGATGAGAATAGGCTCAGGAATTTAACCGGGAGTTAAATCCTGGTATGAAATTCTACAAACCACATACGATCGTGATATTTTTCTTGATTTCATGCTTAATTGCGGGCCCCGACCTAAATCCGCGGCAGGAACACCCGCACCGTTGTCCCGGCCCCGAGTTCGCTCTCGATCGCGATCCGCCCCGCCATTGCCTGGGCCAGCGAATTGCAGATGGCAAGGCCGAGGCCGAGGCCGACGGCGCCGGTGTCGCGGGTATGGGAATCCGAGACCTGGACGAAGGGCTTCAGCACGTCGGTTAGCCGGTCAGGTGGAATGCCCCGGCCGTTGTCGCGCACGTAGAGCGCCAGCTGCCGTGAGACGCCGTCATCCTCCAGCCCGATCTCGATCCAGCCGCCGGCCGGAGTGAACTTGATCCCGTTCGATACCAGGTTCATCAGGATCTGCGACACGGCGTTGAGATCGCCAAGGAAGCGGCTCCCGGCCGCCGCTGGCCGTAGCCTGAGATCGATGCGTTTTTCCGCCGCGGCGCGGGTCACCGTCGCCTCGATCGGCAGCCAGGCATCGTCCAGGCAGAGCTCGCCGATATGGAAATCGTACCTGCCGGATTCGATCCGCGAGATATCCAGCAGGTTGTTGACGATGTTGAGCAGCAGCTCGCCGCTCTGGTGGATGTCGACGGCATACTGCCGTTAGGCATCGTTGCCGATCGGCCCCTTGATCTCGTGGGTCATCAGCTCCGAGAAGCCGATGATGGCGTTGAGCGGCGTGCGCGGCTCATGGCTCATCACCGCGAGGAAGCTGGATTTCGCCGTGTTCGCCAGCACCGCCCGTTCCAGGGCCGCCTCGCGCTCGATCAGCAGGTTGCGCAGATCGGCCTCGGTCTTCAGTGCCTCGGTCATGTCGCGCATGATGGCGGTCATCGTCGTGCGACCGACCACCGTCACCTTGGAGATGATCGTCGCCAGCGGCACGATCCGGCCGTCGACCGCGAGGCCGGATTGTCGTTTGCGTCAGCGATGCAAATTGCAAGACGACCGTTCCTGCAGACAGGCCGATCCGCCTATCGCTTCGCAGCCGGTTCGCGATCTACGGGAAATTCCGCACTCCCGAATCCATCCTCATCATACTCGGACCTGATGCATCCTCCGTCATGGCCGTCCCCGGACTTGATCCGGGGATCAGCCCGGCCACCCACGAATTATCTGCTTTCGTCGCAAACAAACGCGTAGGTCCCCGGGCCAGGCCCGGGGATGACAGATAGAGAGCGAAGGGTTACGCCGCGGCGCGGTTGCCGGCGACGCCCGCCAGGTGATCGAGGGCCGCCACCACGCCGCCGGACTTGTGCGGCACGTTGCTGAGGGCAAGCCCCATCTCGACGCCGCCCAGAGTTCCGGCCAGCATCAGGTCGTTGAAGTCACCGAGATGGCCGATGCGGAACACCTTGTCGGCGAGCTTGCCGAGCCCGGCGCCCAGGGACATACCGAAGCGCTCCAGCACCACCTTGCGGAAGGCGTCGCCCGAATGGCCCCCGCTCTGCCATTGCGGCATGAAGATCGTCGTCACCGACTGGCTGTATTCCCGGGGCTCGGCGCAGACCACCTCGAGGCCCCAGCCGGCCGCCGCCTTGCGTGTCGCCTCGGCATGGCGCCGGTGGCGGGCGAAGACGTTCTCCAGCCCCTCGGCCTCGATCAGGTTCAGCGCCTCCTGCAGCCCGAACAGCAGGTTGCAGGCCGGCGTATAGGGGAAATTGCCGCCGCCGGTGTTCTTCAGCATCGGCTCCCAGTCCCAGAAGGCGCGCGGCAGCCGCGCCGTCTTCATCGCCGCCTGGGCCTTGTCGCTGGCGGCGACGAAGGCGAGGCCGGCCGGCAGCATCAGGCCCTTCTGCGAGCCGCCGATGACGACATCGACGCCCCACTCGTCGAAGCGGAAATCGGCGCTGCCCAGCGAGGAGATGACGTCGACCATCAGCAGCGCCGGATGCTGCGCCTGGTCGATCGCCTTGCGGATCTCGGCCACCCGGCTCATCACCCCGTTCGAGGTCTCGTTGTGGACCAGCAGCACCGCCTTGATCTTCTTCTCCCGGTCCTCGGCCAGGGCGGCCCCGATCGCCTCCGGCTGCGGCGCCCGGCGCCAGTCGGTGGCAAGGGTCTGCACGTCGAGGCCGAGCTTCCGCGCCATGTTGCCCCAGAGCACGGCGAACTGGCCGGTATCGAAGCACAGCACCCGGTCGCCCGGCGAGAGCGTGTTGACCAGGGCCGATTCCCAGCCGCCGGTCCCCGAGGCCGGGAAGATCATCACCGTCTGCCGGGTCTTGAACACCGGCTTGATCCGGGCCAGCACGTCCTGGGCCAGCCGGGCGAAGTCCGGGCCGCGGTGGTCCAGGACCGGCTTGGCGATGGCGCGCAACACTGCATCCGGAATGTTGGTCGGCCCCGGGACCTGCAGGAAATGGCGGCCAGGCTGGTAGGTCATTGCGCTCCCCTCGATCTCTGATGTTCGGCACAGACTAACGCCGCCGGGTCGCGGCGCTGGTCGGAAAACGACTCCCAGCACCCGCCCAGCGCCCCAGCGTCAATGGCTGGCTCAATGGCTGGGCCATTGATAACGCTGTCATTTTTCGTGGAAAAAATCGTACTTTATACAATCCTGCCGGCGGGGCGGATTTTCGGGTTTTCCGGCCGCGTAGCGGCACCGCGCGCCACCGCACATGCACCGTGGATTCACCGTGCAGCCACCATGATTTTCACCGGTGCCGCGCGGTGAAAAGCCGGCAATTTCAGCCTTCCGCCAGGACGATCAGCGCATCCACCGCCACCGCACCGCTGGTCAGAACCATCAGCGGATTGACGTCGAGTTCCAACAGGTTGCCGCGATGCGCCTCGGCGAAGGCGGCGATCGCGGCCACCGCATTCACCACCGCCTTGACGTCGCCGGCGGGCTTGCCGCGATAGCCCTGCAGCAGCTTGCTGATCTTCAAGCCATTGATCGCCTTCTCGATTCCGGCGCGGTCGGCAGGCAGCAGCAGCATCGCCGAATCCTCCACCATCTCCACCAAGATGCCGCCGGCGCCGAGCACCAGCGCCAGGCCGAACTGCGGATCGCGCGTCACCCCGACGATCAGCTCGGCCACCACATTGGCGACCATGCGCTCGACCAGCACCTTCTCGATCTTCAGTCCCGGCCGATATGTCCCAACCGAATCAGCCATCCGCGCCACCGCGGCCGCGACCTCCTCGGCGGATTTCAGGTTGACGGCGACGGCGCCGGCCTCGGTCTTGTGGGCGATCGCCGGCTCGGCGACCTTGACCACGACCGGGAAACCAAGGATCGCCGCCGCCTTCGCGGCTTCCGCCGGATCGACCACGCGATGCGCCGGCGTCACCAGGCCATAGGTGCCGAGCAGCAGCTTGGCCTCGTACTCCGAGAGCAGCCGGTGATCGCCATGCGCCACCGGCGTCGGCGGCAAGGTGATGCGGGAAAAGCCACCCTGAACCTGCAGGTCGTCGCGCTGCCGGGCGAAGCGGTAGGCGGCGGCGAAGGCGTGGAGCGCCTCGGGCAGGCCCTGCATCGGCGCGGCATTGCGGGCGATCATCCGGTCGCGCGCCTTGGCCGGCATCAGTTCCGGCAAGGTGCTGGTGACCATCGGCAGTTTCCCATGCGCCTGGCAGGCGGCGATGAGCGCATTCACCGCGGCGTTGCAGGCGCGCTCGCTCTCGATCCCGTCGGTGGCATAGTCGATGATCAGCATGCCGGCGTCGAAATCGCCGCGCATCACCGTGTCGAACAGCCGGGTCAGCAGATCCTCGTGGCCCCAGAGCGAGGTGTTGTAGTCGAGCGGATTGGTGATCGAGGCAAAATTCGGCAGCTGGGTCCTGAGCTCGGCCGCCTGTTCCGGGCTGTGCGCGTTCAGCGGCAAGGCGAGCTTCTCGGCGATGTCCGCCGTCAGCAGCCCGTCGCCGCCCGAGCAGGTGAAGACCGCCAGCCGGTTGCCGCGCGGCAGGCCGGCCACCGAGATCAGTTTCATGGTCTCCATCAGCTGCGGGATGGAATCGACGCGGATCACGCCGAGCCGGGCGAACAGCGCGTCATACATCCGGTCGCTGCCGGCCAGGGAACTGGTATGGCTCATCGCCAGCCTGGCGCCGAGCTCGGAATTCCCCGCCTTCAGCGCCACCAGCGGCTTGCCGCGCTCCAGCGCCTTGGCCGCGGCGCGGCTGAAGGCGGCGACGTCGTTGATCGCCTCGATATAGAGGCCGATCGCCGTCACCTTCGGATCCTCGGCCAAGGCGTCGATGAAATCGGCGACGCTGAGGATCACCTGGTTGCCGGAACTGATCACATAGGCGAAGGGCACCGAGCGGTCGTTCAGCGTGACGTTGAGGGCGATGTTGCCGCTCTGGCCGATGAAGGCGCAGCCATGCTCGACCCGCCGGCCGTTATGCCCGGTCGGCCAGAGGGCGATGCCGTCGAGATAGTTGAGGATGCCGTAGCAGTTCGGCCCGACCACCGCGAGATCGCCGGCGGCGGCAATGAACTGCTTCTGCAGTTCCACCCCCTCGCCGCCCACTTCGGCATAGCCCGCCGCATAGCAGATGGCGCCGCCGCCCCCGCGGGCATTCAGTTCCCGCAGGATCTCGATCGTGGCGTCGCGCGGCACGGCGATGAAGGTGACGTCCGGCGCCTCCGGCAGGGCGGCAATCGAGGGATAGGTCTTGCGGCCGCCGAGCTCGGGATACTTCGGGCTGACCACCCAGATCTCGCCGGCAAAGCCGGTCTCGCCACAGCGGCGGATCGAATCCCCCAGGGCCTGGCCGCCGACGATGCAGACATGGCGCGGCTTCAGGAGCCGCCGGATATTGCGCTGCCGCTTGCTCAGCTCGGTCGTCATCTGCCGTCCCCGTGATCCGGTCCTGTGCCTGGCCCCCGCGCCGGAGGGCCTGCCCCGGACGTCCTGCCGGGGCCCATCTGGTGTGCTGATACCAGAGGCCAAGGCGTTGAGGCAAATCGTCCGATCCGTATCGATTTCCGACACGCCGCCCCGCCGCGGCGCCGGCCGGGGCGGAAAACCGTGACTCCGATCAAACCCTGGTGAATTCACGGTATTTTCTCAGAGTTTCGCTGGCGAACTCAGGGCCGAAGGTTCTATTTTGTCCCGAGATCGTCTCTCGCGTAAGGATTGCCCGTTTGGGAGAGCGGATTTTGCATATGCGGCCAGGGGTTATCGCCCGCCGGCCGGTGTCGCGGCGTTCCCTGCTGCAGGGCATCGCTGCGCTCTCCGCCCTCGCCGCCCTGCCGGCCCGTGCCCGTGCCCAGGCGACCGATCAGAGCCCCATCCTGACCTATTTCCGCATCGGTGCCGGCGTCGCCGGCTCGACGCTCTACGACCTCGCCGGCCTGGTCGCCGGGGCGATCAGCAATCCGCCGGGCTCCAGGGACTGCGACAAGGGCGGCAGCTGCGGCGTCCCCAACCTGATCGGCCTTGCCCAGACCACGGCGGGCTCGGTGGAAAACCTCAGGGACCTGCGCGACGGCACGCTGGAATCCGGGCTGGTCCAGGCGGATTCCGCGGACTTCGCCCTCAAGGGCGTCGATCCCTTCAAGGAGGCCGGCGCCGATGCTGATCTCCGGGCGATCGCGGTGGTCGGCAGCCTGATGCTGCATGTCATCGTGCCCAAGGACAGCCCGGCGAAGTCTGTTGCCGATCTCAAGGGCAAAAAGATCAATCTCGGCCTGAAGGAAGGCGGCACGGCGGTCACCGCGCGGCTGGTGCTGAGCAGCTACGGCCTCGGCGACAAGAAGTACAAGGCGAGCTTCGACGATTTCAAGACCGCCGCCGGCAATCTCGAGAACGGCAAGCTCGACGCGATGATGTCGGTGGACGGGATCGGCAGCGACGACATCAAGGAGCTGGCAAGGCGGGTCGACATCGCCCTGCTGCCGGTCGAGGGCCAGCCGGTGGTGAAGCTGCTGAAGGATGCCGCCTACATCACGGCGCAGACCATTCCCGGCGACGCCTATCGCAACATCGCTTCGACGCCGAGCATCGCCATCCCCACGCTCTGGGCCGTGTCGGCGAAACTTGACGCTCAGCTCGCCTTCGATCTCACCAAGTCGATCTGGCACGATGCCCAGCAGCAGGCCGCCGCGGGCAATCCCGCGGATGCACTGCGCCTCCGCCTCGCGCCGAACGGCGTGACGCTGCCGCTGCATCCCGGCGCACAGAAGTTCTACGACGAGAACAAGGACCTGGTATCGACGCCGTCGACGAACTGACGCCAGGCGTCATGCCGTGCGGCAGCGGCCCATTTCGGTCTGTTCGTTTGGTTGGCGGTCAGACTGCAAGGCGGTCACGAGCGGAGATTGGATTCCGCCAGTCGCAGCACAATCCGCCTAACGATCATGCTAACATCGGACTTGGGCCATCAGGTCATCAACGCTGCGCGCAAACGCCGAACGCGATACGCAGGGTCAATTCGCGCCGACATGCCTGGCGAGTTTGCCGAGGGTCTGATAGCCCAACTCGACCGCGCCGAATCCAATACCGGCGTCGCGCTGCGCCTTGGTCGGATGCAACTGGCGCATGGTGAGCACACACTTGCCGTCGCTCTGCTCGTCGAATGTCACCGTGACGTGAAAGCGGGCCGGATCGTCGTCCTTGTCCGATCCGTGCTCGATCTCGATCAGCCGCGGCGCCTCCAGGCGCAAGAAGACCATGCGGTTGTCGTACATCGTCCCATCGGGGCCGGTGTAGACGAAGCGCCAGCGGCCGCCCGGGCGGATGTCGCATTCCAGAGTCTCCACCTTGAAACCATCCGGCCCGAACCACTGCACGATCTGCTTGGGATCTGTCCAGGCCAGGAACACGCGCTCGCGCGGTGCGGCAATCACGCGGCACAACACGATTTCGCGCTCGGGCGCCCACGTCGAACGGGGGTCATGGGATGCCACTGGTGTCGCCTTTCCTTCAGTCTGGTTGCGAGGATTCGACGCTTGCGAGGAAGCGTTCGAGACGGTCGAGGCGCGCTTGCCACGCCTGCCGGGTGTGTTCGAACCAATGGGCGGCTTCTGCCAGACGTTCGACGCGGAGATGGCACGGGCGCCGCCGGCCTTCGCGTCGGCGGGAGATAAGCCCGGCGCGTTCCAGGACCTGCAGATGCTGCGATACGGCCGGCAGGCTCATGGCGAAGGGGCGTGCGATCTCCTGGACCGTCATGTCGCCGTCGGTCGCCAGCTTGCTCAAGATCGCAAACCGCGTCGGATCGCCGAGCGCCGCGAAGGTCTGCGTAAGATCTCGAGACGCAAGCACGTTTCTCATCCAGCATTATTTAAGTAATTGCTTAAATATCAAATTCGACACAGCCCGTCAAGCGCGACGGAAACGGGTCTGGTGCCACAGTTCTTGGGGCCCGCGTTGGGGCGGGCGGCGGGACGGCAGGTTCTATTTCTCCTGGAACACCCTGCGCCGCCTGCGCGACGAAGAAGGCGACGCGACGTTTCCGACAGTCGGCGCGGGTAACTACGCCGACCTATTCGACGGTCCCGAGGGGGTAGGAGCAGCCCATGATCCGGTCGATCGCCTCGCCGTCGGCGGCGAGCGGCAGGAGCAGGCGCTCATAGGTCTTCCAGATCTCGGCGAAAGCCTCGGGGGCCGGATCGAAGCTGCGGATCTTGCAGTACGGCCGACGGTGCCGCACCACCATTTCATAGTCCTCGAGCACGTCGGGCTCGTAGCCGCGGATATCGACGTCCTCGAAGAACTTGCCGGTCAGTTCCCGGCTGGCCGCAGTGGCGAGCGATGTGCCCAGCAGACGAAAGCGGAAGCGTCGGGGATTCCCGACGACATCCACCATGAGCAGATGGCCGAAACAGGGCCGGAGGTCATCATCGGAGAAATCGCTCCGGGACGGCAGGCGCCCATCGCGGCACCGCATCGTCCAGAGTTCGACCAGGCCCCGCAGGGGTGGCGTGGTGATCGTCGGCAACTCGTCTTCCGCTGGCACGCCCGAGTCTCCGACCTGTCGTCCGGCCATTCCGCGGACGCCCCCAAACCGGGGATCACCCGGTCCACTCAACCATCGCGCGATAGAATGCCGGGTTCCGCCTGGTCCCGCAAGCCAGCACATACCCTCAGGCCGCGACGCAGGCGACCTTGATCACGAAGACGCCGTCGGCTTCCGTGCTCTCCACCAGTTTGTGGCCGGTAGTTTCACAGAAATGCGCGAAGTCCTTGGGGGCACCTGGGTCGGTTGCGTGAATCTCGAGTATATCCCCGGGCGCGAGGTCGCGGATCAGCTTGCGGGCCTTGAGAACGGGGAGCGGGCATTTCATGCCCTTGGCGTCGAAGATCCGGGTCATGGAGCGGTATCCTCACGGGCTGTATCCTTTGGGGCGGCCTCGGCTTCGTGGAACCAGGCGTCGATGACGCTGGCCGCGATGATCAAGGCGCCGCCGATGATCTTATTCCAGCCGAGCGGCTCGCCGGCGAGCCAGGCGGCCGAACCGACGCCGACCAGGACCTCGATCATCATCAGCATGCTGGCACGCCCCGGCGACAGTCGCCCCGCCCCCCAGAGGCTGAGGACCAGGGCCGGGATCACCCAGAGCAGGGTGGCCGCGGCAATCCAGGGCAGGCCCTGGACCAGGATCGCCATTCCCGGCCAGGCGTCCATCTCCCCCATGGCGAGAATGAAGACGAGGCCGATCGGCAGAGCGAAGAGAAACTGGACGAAGGTCTTGTCGATGACGGAAACGCTGCCGGCGACCCTGGTAAAGACGAGCCCCACCGCCCAGCACATGCCGGCCAGAAGCCCGAACCATTCCGAGAGATTGGCGGGCATGGGCAGCCTGCCCTGCATCCCCTGCAGCACGGTCATGCCGAGGAGGGCGACGGCGATCGCCACCCAGCGGGACATGGTGAGCGGCGCCTTCAGGACCAGGCGCTCGAGCAGGCTGGTCCAGATCGGGCTGAGATAGAACAGCAGGATCACCATGCCGACCTCACCCATCACCAGCCCACCGGCGAAGAGCAGGTTGCAGGCGGCGACCGAGACGCCGGTGATGAAGAGCGGCCAGCCGCCGGCCAGCAAGCGGCGGCCGCGGACGATCACGAAGGGGAGCAGAGGCAGCGCAACCAGGCCGTAGACCAGGGTTCCGCTCCAGAGCCCGACCAGCCCCTGGGCCTCGACCTGGCGCAGGGGAATCCAGTTGCTGCCCCAGAACACGGCGGAGCCCAGCATCGCAAGGCTTGGCAGGAGGGTCGAGGGTCCGGATCTCATGCAGCCCTCACGCCAGGTTCACATATCCGATGGAGACCGCCGCGGCCTCGATCACCAGGATGTCGTCATAGGCCGATACCGGCAGGACATCGAAACCGTCGATCAGCAGGGCATCGCGGGTCGCTGCCAAGGCAGGATCGGCAGCGGCCGCCAGCAATCCGCGCCGCAGGCCCGCCAGCTGCCCCGCGGTCGTCCGCAGCGAGGTGATGTAGGGCAAGGCGGGCGCGGCAGCGCTCGAACACAGGATGCGGATGCCGGCGAGTTCCGCCGGCGCCACCCGCTCCAGCAGGGCGAAGGTCACGCAATCGACCGCCGCCAGATCGGCTTCGCCGGTGCGAACCATCGCCAGCGACCGCCGATGGGCCCCGCTCTCGACGGTGGCCGCAAAGAACGGCCTGCCGGCCGCGAGCGGCGCCGCCAGGTGCCGGAGCACGTTGTAGCCCGACTGCGAATCCCTGCCGTTGAAGGCGACGCGCCGGCCCCGCAGATCGGCAAAGCGTTTCGCGGGATCGGTGGCGCGGACGACGACATGACTGAGATATCGGGAGCCGGTACAGCCTTGCGCGGCATAGCGCGGCGTCGCCAGCAGCTGCACCCTGCCCCCCAGCCCATGGGTCAGGGGATAGCCGCAGGTCTGGCTGACGGCGAGATCGGTCTCCTGCCAATGGGCATAGAGGTCATCCGGCTGGACGAGGTCGGCGGGCAGGCCGTCGACGCCAGCTTCGGCCATGTGGCGGCGCAGGCCCCGCCACCAGTCGACGGTCGCCGCCGCGAGTTCCGGCAGGTCATACATCGGCAGGGAAGCGATCATGCCGGCATTCAGAACGGGATCGCCTTGTCGGCCTGGCCGTCCGGGAACTGTTCGATCCGGGGATCGATGTCGTAGTAGTCGCCCTTGTCGGCAACGAAGATCTGCCGCACCGTCCGCAGGCCCGTCGGCGCGTCCAGCGTGCCGGCATTGATCGAGACCGTGCCCTTGCCCTTCGGTTCCCAGAACAGGCTGGAACCGCAGGTGCCGCAAAAGCCGCGCCGCGCCGAATCCGAGGACACCAGCCATTTGATGAACTGGGCGCCCTGCAGATCGACCTGGGTCCAGCGGGCGGCGCTGTAGCCGGGGGAATGGCCGTGCCAGCGCAGGCATTGTCCGCAATGGCAGGCGATCACGTCGCGCATCCGCCCCTCGACCCGGTAGCGGACGGCACCGCACTGGCAGCCGCCGGCATGGGTCTCCGGCTGGCGGCCGGATTTGCTTGGCGCGGACTCGCCCGGTGGCGGCAGCGGCTGCGCGCCGACGGACGATTCGGCATAGAGCGGCAGGCCATCGGCGATCTCGTAGTAGTCTCCCTTATGCGCCACCCAGATGTGCCGGTCGATGCGAATGCCCGTCGGCTTTTCCAGGCAGCCCACGGTCACGTCGAGTTCGGCGCCCCCGACCTCGCGCCAGAACAGCTTCGAGCCGCAGAGCCGGCAGAAGCCGCGCTCGGCGTCGTGGGAGGTTCGGCACCACTGGACATTCTCCTTGCCGGAGAAGCGGAAATTCGCCGCCGGTGCGCTGGAATACACCCCGGGCGCCCCATGGGTCCGCCGACACATGCCGCAATGGCACATGCTCGCCCCCGGCCGCAGGCCGTCGACCTCGAAACTGACGGCGCCGCACAGACAGCGACCCTTAACCATGGCTCAACCTCGATCGGGTAGGATGGAGATACGGGAAATCCGGGCGGCGCAGCTTACCCGGCCGCTGCGCCCGGGCCAATGCCGCGAAAGCGGTGCCCCAGTGCCGGCCGGCTGCGGCGGAGTGGCCCTGGAGATGGACATTACCATGCTGACCTTGCGGTTATAAGAAGTGCCTGATAAACTTGTATATACATGTATAGGTGCGTCGGGGAAACGACGGTGGTAGTTGAGACTGCAGCCCTGGTTCCGGGCCGGTCTGCCGGGAGCGGCGACCTTGCCAACAAAGGCAACTGGGCCAACAAAGGCAACTGGGGACGACACGATTACGCGATCGATTGGCCAACTCTGACTTTGGCGTTTGCGGTTTATATCGCCTTCTTCCTCCTGACATGGAACTACGCGGCTCTGCCCTGGTGGGTGCTTCTTCCCGCCGGCGCGGTCGTCGTCGCCCTGCAGGGATCGCTGCAGCATGAGGCCGTGCACGGCTATCCCACGCGCTGGGCCCGGGCCAACCTGCTGATTGCCGGCTGGCCGCTCTGGCTCTGGCTGCCCTACCAGAACTACGAGATGACGCATCTCAAGCATCATCTGGACGAGGACCTGACCGATCCCTTCGAGGATCCGGAATCCAACTACCTGACGCCGGAGATCTGGGCGCGGATGTCGCCGCTGCATCGCACCGTGCGCAGCGCGATGCGGACCCTGGCGGGGCGCATCGTCCTCGGCCCGATCTATTTCGCGACGATGACCTGGATCGGTCTCGGCCGGGCGCTCTACCGGATGGACACCAAGGCGCTGCGCCCCTGGGCCTGGCACGCGATCGCCGCCGGCCTCGTCCTCTATTGGGTGCTCGGCATTTGCGGGATGCCGCTCTGGCTCTATGTCCTCTGCTTCGCCTATCCGGGAACCTCGCTCACCCTGATCCGCTCCTATGCCGAGCATCGGGCGGCGCCCGAGGCCAAGGCGCGCACGGCGATCATCGAGGCCGGGCCGTTCTGGAGCCTGGTCTTCCTGCACAACAACCTGCATGCGATGCACCACGCCGAGCCGGGCCTTGCCTGGTATCGCCGCCCGATCCGCTACCGGGAGATGAAGGAACAACTGCTGGCGGAGAACGGGCATTATTTCATCCGCGGCTACAGCGCGCTGGCGGCGGACTACCTGCTGACGCCGAAGGAACCGCTGTTCCATCCCCACCCGCATATCCTGAAGGCCAGCGTCGAGTTCCAATCGGCCTATTGATCCGCGGCGCCGGCGCAGCCAAACCCGCAGCCGCTGCAGCCAAGGGCTGCAGGAATGGCGCTCGCCATCGGCCGCCGCCTCGGATATGAAACCCCCGTGGCCTGTCGTCCATGGCGCCGATTCCGGCCGCCCGAGGGGATCCAGTGGCAAAGTCAGTCTCGCGCTCGACCGCTCCCGTCCAGGCCATGCTGTTCATGTTCCTGGCCGTGTTCGGCTTTGCCATTGTCGATGCGACGACGAAATGGCTGACCACGGGCTATGGCACCTGGCAGATCGTCGCCGTCACCCGTTTCCCGGCGCTGATCGTGGCGCTCTGCCTCACCGCCCGCGCCACCGGCAGCCCGTTCCGCCTGCGCACCAACTTCATCAAGGTGCACCTGATGCGCAGCGTGCTGGTGGTGATCACCACCGTCACCTTCTTCGAGGCGCTGCGCTACCTGCCGCTGGCCGACTGCATCGCCGTCGCCTTCGCGGCGCCGCTGTTCGTCACCGCCATGTCGGGCCCGCTGCTGGGCGAGAAGGTCGGCTGGCGGCGCTGGTCGGCGGTCGGGGTCGGGTTCGTCGGCGTGCTGATCGCGGTGCGGCCCGGCGCCGGCGGCATGAGCCTGGGGGCGATCCTGGTCCTGGTCTCCGCGCTGACCTATGCCATGCTGCTGATCAGCCTGCGGAAGCTCTCCGGCAAGGAGAGCCCGCACAACATCCTGTTCTATTCGACCGCCATATCGATCTGCGCCGCGATGCCGCTCGCCGTCGTCGAATGGCAGGAGCCGACCCTCGCCGACTGGGGCCTGTTCATGCTGCAGGGCAGCGCCAGCGCCGTCGGCCAGCTGGCGATGATCCGCGCCTTCCGCCTCGGCGAGGCTTCGCTGCTGGCGCCGATCGAATATACCGCGCTGATCTGGGCCACTCTCTTCGGCGTCCTGTTCTGGCAGCAATGGCCGACCGCGCAGGTGGTGGCTGGCGCCGTGTTGATCATCGCCGCCAGCCTCTACATCGCGCATCGCGAGGCCCGCCTCGCCCGCACTCAACAGAAACGTGATTCGCAGGTCGTTCCGGAGCATGCCAGCTTGCCGGAATGAGACGGGCATCGATCATCCTCGCCCTGGTTCTCGCCGCCGGCGCGGCCACGGCCGAGCCGGTCAAGCTGGCCGGGCCCGAGATCAAGGCGCTGTTCACCGGCAATACCGTGCATGGCGACTGGGCGGGCCGCGAATACTGGAGCTTCTTCGGCGCCGACGGCTGGACCACCTACCGCGCCAAGGGCGGCAGGCCGGATGACGGGCGCTGGTATGTCAGCGACACCCAGTACTGCTCGACCTGGCATTCCGGCGGCGCCACCTGCTACGACATCTACCGGGACGGCGACCGGATCCTCTGGGAGACCGCCGAGAAGCACCGCTACGCTTCGCAGCTGCTGAGCGGCGACCAGGTGCCGAAGTAGCTAGAAGCTCGGCGTCTCGTCGAAATTCAGCATCTGGTAGATCGGATCGAGGTCATGGGCACCGTCGACCCAGAAATCCAGGTCGTGCAGCAGGCCGTCGCGCACCGAATAGATGAGCCCATGCACCGCCAGCGACCGCCCCGCCTTCCAGCAGTTCTGCACGATCGTGGTGTGGCAGATGTTCATCACCTGGCGGCGGACGTTGAGCTCGCAGAGCATGTTGATGCGCTTCTCGCTGTTGGCCTCGTTGTCGAGGATCTCGGCATTGGCGGCGTAGATGTCCTTCAGCTGTCGCAGCCAGTTGTCGATCAGGCCGATCTCGTTGCGCTCGACCGCCGCGCGCACGCCGCCACAGCCGTAGTGGCCGCAGACGATGATGTGCTTCACCTGCAGCACCTCGACGGCGAATTCCAGGACCGAGAGGAAATTGAGGTCGATATGGTAGACCTGATTGGCGATGTTGCGGTGGACGAAGACCTGCCCCGGCTGGACATTCAGCAGCCGGTCGGCGGAGACCCGGGCGTCGGAACAGCCGATCCACAGCATGTCCGGCGCCTGCTGTTCCGCCAGGCGGGAGAAGAAGGCCGGATCGCGCTCGCGCTCCTTGGCCGCCCATTCCTGGTTGGTCGCCAGGAGCCGTTTCAGGTATTCGTCCGCCATGCCTACCTCGGTTGCCGTTCCGACTGCGAATTGCCATACTAGCCTATCGGAAAATTCCGACCAGTACCTCGACCAGTACCTCCTCCAGGCCGCGCCGCATGACGAGATCCGCACCGAAGTGGTTCAAGCCGACCGTCGATTACGGGCCGCTGCTGGTCTTCTTCGTCGCCTACAAGCTGGCGGGGCTGATGGCCGCCACCGTGGCGCTGATGATCGCCACCTTCGTCGCGGTCGCCGCCGCCTATGGCTTGACGCGCAGGCTGCCGCCGATGCCGATGGTCACCCTGGCGATCGTCGCGGTGTTCGGCGGACTGACCTTGTGGTTCAAGGACGACACCTTCATCAAGATGAAGCCCACAATCATCCAGGGGCTTTTCGCCCTGGCCCTCGGCATCGGCCTGATCTGCGGCAGGCCGCTGCTGAAGGACGTGATGGAGGGCGGGCTCAGCCTCGACGATGCCGGCTGGCGCAAGCTGACCGGCCGCCTCGCCGGTTTCTTCGCCGTCATGGCCGGACTGAACGAGCTGGTCTGGCGGACCCAGAGCACCGATCTCTGGATCGATTTCAAGGTCTTCGGCATCACCGGCCTGACCTTCCTCTTCATGCTGGCCCAGGCCGGTCTGATCAAGCGGCACCAGGCGGTTTCGCCCGCCGAGACCGGCGACGACGGAACGCCATGACCGACCGCGCCGAACGCCTGATCAAGGAATGGGGCGGCGAGGTGAAGTATCTCGAGGCACCGACCGGCGATTCGGCGATGATCGTCGCGATCCACGACTACTGGACCAGATTGCGCGGCGATCGCGCCTTTCCCTCGCGGGCCGAGATCGACCCGGTGGCGCTGAAGCAGCACCTGCCCTATCTGTCGGTGACCGAGATCCAGCCGGAGCCGTTCCGCATCCGCTATCGACTGGTCGGCACCGAGGTGGCCCGGCTCTATAACGGCGAGATGCGCGGTCGCTGGGTCGACGAGCTGGGTGACGTCTGGCCGGCGCAGGACGTGATCGACGTCACCGAGATCTTCGCCCGCATGTGCCGCAGCCGCAGGCCGCTCTACGCCCTGTCGCTGATCCAATGGCAGGGCCGTCTCGACAACGTCTTCGAGATGGCGCGCTTCCCCCTGTCAGAGGACGGCGTCACCATCACCGGCAGCCTCGGCATCGACGACTTCACCATGGTCACCCGCCCGCAGCCGCGGGCGCTGTGACCCCGCCGGGCGGAGCCTAGACGTTGCTGTCGGGAGTCTCGGCCTTCTTGCGGTTGATGAAGTCCAGCAGGGCCTCGTCGAGGGCCGGGTCGAGGGCGGGTCCCTCGTATTCGCTGAGCATGCGCTTGTAGACCTTGTTGGCCCGCATCGCCGCATCCTGGCGACCCTCGGCTTCCCACTGTTCGAAGCTGTTGTTGTCGGTGAGATTCGAGCGGTAGAAGGCGGTCTCGAAATTCGCCTGGGTGTGGCTGCAGCCGAGGAAGTGGCTGCCCGGTCCGACCTCGCGGATGGCATCCAGGGCCTGGCCGTTCTCCGAGAGATCGATGCCCTTGGCGAGGGTCTGCATCATGCCGAGCTGATCGGCATCGAGGACGAACTTCTCGTAGCCAGAGGCGAGGCCGCCCTCCAGCCAGCCGGCGCCGTGCAACACGAAATTGGTGCCGGCCTGCAGCGTCGGCAGCAGGGTCTGGGCGCTCTCATAGGCGGCCTGGGCGTCGGGGATCTTCGAGCCGCAGAGCGAGCCGCCGGTCCGGTAGGGAATGCCGAGACGGCGCGCCAGCTGGCCGGCGGCGAGGCTGACCAGGGTCGGTTCCGGGGTGCCGAAGGTGGGTGCACCGGACTGCATCGAGATCGAACTCGCGAAGACGCCGAAGATCACCGGGGCACCCGGCTTGTAGAGCTGGCAGGTGCCGGCGCCGGCCAGCACTTCGGCGAGGACCTGGGCCAGGGTGCCGGCGGCGGTGACCGGGCTCATCGCGCCGGCCAGGATGAAGGGAGTGGTGATGCAGGCCTGGTTGGCGCGGGCATAGACCTTCATCGCCCCCAGCATGGTGCCGTCCCAGACCATCGGCGAGTTGGCATTGATCAGCGAGGTGATGACGGTGTTGGTCTCGAGGAATTTCTCGCCGAACAGGATCTTCGCCATGGCGACGGTGTCGGCGGCGCGTTCCGGCGCGGTGACCGAGCCCATGAACGGCTTGTCCGACAGCTTCATGTGGCTGTAGACCATGTCGAGATGCCGCTTGTTCACCGGCAGGTCGACCGGCTCGCAGACGGTGCCGCCCGAATGGTGGATCGAGGGCGACATGTAGGCGAGCTTCACGAAGTTGCGGAAATCCTCGATGGTCGCGTAGCGGCGGCCCTCATCGAGGTTGCGGATGAACGGCGGGCCGTAGACCGGCGCGAAGACCGTGGCGTCACCGCCGATCCGCACCGAGCGCTCCGGATTGCGGGCGTGCTGGATGTATTCCTTGGGCGCCGATTTCTGGATGATCGAGCGCGGCAGGCCGCGCGGAAAGCGGATCCGGGTACCCTTCACGTCGGCACCGGCCTTCTTCCAGAGCTCGATCGCCTCGGGTTCGTCGCGGAACTCGATGCCGATCTCCTGCAGGATGGTGTCGGCGTTGCGCTCGATGATCGACAGCCCCTCCTCGTCCAGCACCGTCACCAGGGGTATCTTGCGGACGATGTAGGGATTCTGGACGATCTTCGGCTTCTGGCGCAGGGCGCGCCGCGCATCCGCACCGCCGCGGGTCCGACGACCGGTTTCCGGTTGACCCTCGACCTGATCAGCAACAGCCATCTCGATGCCTCATTCCAATTCGGACCCCGCCGGGCATCCCTGCGGGATTCCCCAAGCGCGCTTCTGCCGGCCATTTCGTCACCGGAGGGCCAATTCCTCTAGCGGATCAGCGACAAGGCCTGCCCTTTTCGCGCCCCCGCCCTGGCCCGTCGAAGCGGCGTGATTTCCGGGGGTTATGCAGCTGCCGGGCAATCCTGCCGGCGATGTCGGGGCAAGATCCCCGGCCGGCGCGGAAAATCGCGGGAAACCCGCAACCGGGCACCTGCCCAAGGGGTTGGTGTCGCGCGGCATTTTGGTATTGTCGCAAACAGGCGGCAATCGCGCCGTCGCGGCACCCTATAGTCTGCCGGAAATACCAAACTGGAGTCGCGGGCAATGGCAGAGTTTCCGGAGAAGGCGAAGGTCGTCATCATCGGGCTGGGCGGGATCGTGGGTGCCTCGGTCGCCCATCACCTGATCGAGCGCGGCTGGGACGACATCGTCGGCATCGACAAGTCCGGCATCCCGACCGACATCGGCTCGACGGCGCATGCCTCCGACTTCTGCTACATGACCAGCCACGACTTCCTGTCGTGCTGGACGTCGCTCTATTCCATCGATTTCTACGACAAGATGGGCCATTACGAGCGCATCGGCGGACTTGAGGTTGCCCGCGTCGGCGACGACGCCCGCATGGACGAGATCAAGCGCAAGGTGTCCTCGGGCAAGGCCTTCGGCACCCGGGCGCGGCTGATCGACCCCGCCGAGATCAAGAAGAAATTCCCGCTGATCGAGGAAAACAAGGTCCAGGGCGGCCTCTGGGACCCCGATGCCGGCCTCGTCATCCCGCGCTCGCAGACCGTCGCCGGCAAGCTGGTCGACAAGGCGGAGACCTCAGGCAAGCTGAAGGTCTTCGCCAACACGCCGGCCAGATCGCTGGTCATCGAGAACGGCCGGATCAAGGGCGTGGTGACCGACCGCGGCACCGTCATGGCCGACCATGTCGTGGTCTGCGCCGGACTCTGGGGCCGCCTCATCGCGGAAATGGCGGGGGAGGACCTGCCGGTCATGCCGGTCGACCATCCGCTCACCTTCTTCGGGCCCTATACCGAGTTCGCCGGTACCGGCAAGGAGATCGGCTGGCCGCTGCTGCGCGACCAGGGCAACTCCGCCTATATGCGCGACACCGGCGACCCGACCACGGCCGAAGGCGGCATGATCGAATGGGGCTACTACGAGGAGAACCATCCGCGCCTCTGCCATCCGCGCGATATTCTCGAGAAGCACGAAGCCCGGCTGTCGCCCTCGCAGCGCGACCTCGACATGGAACAGATCCTGGCACCGCTGGAGCGCGCCATCGAACTGACGCCGATCCTCGGCGAGCTCGGCTATGACGAACGCCGCTCGTTCAACGGCCTCCTGCAGGTGACGGCCGACGGCGGCCCCTCGATCGGCGAAAGCCGCAAGGTCCGCGGCCTCTGGTATGCCGTGGCCATCTGGGTCAAGGACGCCCCGGGCATGGCCAAGCTGGTGGCCGACTGGATGACCGACGGACGCACCGCCATCGACCACGCCAAGATCGACTATGCGCGCTTCTATCCGCACCAGATGGAGGAGGCTTTCATCGCCAACCGCTGCGGCGAGGCGGCGCAGAAGGTCTACAATCCGGCGGTCCATCCGCGCGAGCCCTATGCCACCAGCCGCAACATCCGGCGCTCGCCGTTCCACGAGCGCGAGAAGGAGCTCGGCGGCTATTTCATGGAACTCGGCGGCTGGGAGCGCGCCCACGGCTATGCCGCCAACGAGCACCTGCTGGAGAAATACGGCAACCGCGTGCCGGTGCGCGAGAATGAATGGGACAACCGCCATTTCTGGCGCGTCTCCAATGCCGAGCATCTCGCCATGAGCGAGGATTGCGGCATCGTGAACCTGTCGCATTTCGCGATCATCGATGTCGAAGGCCCGGATCATGTCGCGCTGCTGGAATGGGTCTGCGCCGCCAAGATCGGCGGCGACAACATGGTCGGCAAAGGCATCTACACCCATTTCCTCGACGACGAGGGCATGGTGCGCGCCGACCTCACCGTCATCCGCATGGCCGACCGCTGCCGGGTGATCGACGGCGCCGATGCCGGGCCGCGCGACTTCCAGTATCTGCGCCGCGAGGCCCAGGACAAGGGCTTCAACGTCACCGTCACCGACGTGACGTCGAAATACGTCACCATCGGCATCTGGGGTCCGAATGCCCGCACGACGCTGCAGAAGGTCGTCGATGATCCGAGCGGCCTGACGCATGAGAACTTCCCGTTTGCCGCGATCAAGCCGCTGAAGATCGGCGGCAAGAACGTCACCGCATTCCGCATCTCCTATGTCGGCGAGCAGGGCTGGGAACTGCACATGGCCTATGAGGACGGCCTTGCCGTCTGGGACGCGCTCAGATCAACCGGGGTGATGGCCTTCGGCGTCGAGACCTATGCCAACAGCCGCCGCATGGAAAAGAGCCTGCGCCTGCAGAATGCCGACCTCCTGACCGAATACAACCTGATCGAATCCGACCTCGCCCGCCCGAAGGTCAAGGATGCCGATTTCCGCGGCAAGGCCAAGCACCTGGAATACCGCGCCCGCGCCCATCAGCCCGCCATGCTGTGCACGCTGGTCATGACCGACAACATCGATTCCAAGGGCGTTGCCCGCTATCCCGTCGGTATCGATGCCGGTGATGGACCCGGCAACCGGCGAGACCCTGGTCGACGAGCTCGGCCGCAGGTCCTTCACCACCTCGGTCGCCTATGGCCCGACCATCGGCAAGAACATCGCGCTCGCCTATCTGCCCTGGGCCTATTGCCAGGAAGGGCGGAAGCTGCTGGTCGAATATTTCTGCGAGACCTATCCGGTCGAAGTGGCCGCCGTCGGCTACAAGCCGCTCTATGATCCGGAGAACCTGAAGCCCCGGACCTGAAGTCCCCGACCTGAAGCCCTCAGGATCGGCTCACTGCATCCGCTGCACCGGCCCGGATTCCGCCAGCATGTGGGCAACGCGCTGCAGCTTGTCCGGATTGCGGGTGATGTAGATCGCGGTGATGTGGCCATCCTCGATATCGAGGGCGGTGGTCTGCAATACGCCATCGCGTTCCCGGCTGACGTAGCCGGGCAACCCGTCGATCCAGGTCGGCGCAATAAACTCCGCCGGTGTCGCGGCCAACTTGCGGCGCAGGCCGCTGAACAGGCGCAGGATCCGTTCCATTCCGAGGATCGGGTTGCGGAAGGCATTGACCTTGCCGCCGCCATCCGACTGAAGAACCGCGGATTGCGCCAGCATCGACCGCAGACCCGCAACGTCGCCGCTGCTGGATGCCTGGAAGAAGGCCTGGGCAATCCGGTCGCCCTCCGCGCGGTCGACGCGGTAGCGCGGCCGGGCGGCCTGCACATGCCGGCGCGCCCGGACAGCCAGCTGGCGGACGGCCGCCGCGTCCCGATCGAGGGTGGCCGCAACTTCGTTCAGCGGCACGTCGAAGACGTCGTGCAGGAGGAAGGCGGCTCGTTCCAGCGGTGACAGCCGCTCCAGGGCGAGCATCAACGTCAGCGTCAATTCGTCGTGCCCGGGTTCGTCCACGTCCGTCTCCATGATCGGCTCCGGCAGCCAGCTGCCGACATAGGCCTCGCGCCGGGTCCGGGCGGAACGCATCGCATCGAGGCAGAGGCGCGTGACCGTCCGGGTCAGGAATGCGGCGGGTTCGCGGACATCGGCCAGATCGGTCCGCTGCCAGCGGATCCAGGCGTCCTGGACGACATCCTCCGCTTCCGCGGTCGAGCCGAGCATCCGGTAGGCGATCCGTGTCAATCGCCGCCGCTCCGCCTCGAAGATGCTGGTGGCCTCGTCACGCAGCGGCATGCGCGTTGTCCACGGGATGGACGGCCCGCAGCCCGACCTGCAGCCGGTTCCACAGGTTGATGGCGCCGATCATCAGCGTCAGATTGACCCGCTCGCTCTCGGTGAAGGCGCGCTCGACCAGGGCATAGTCTTCATCCGGGGCACCGGTTTCGGCGACGAGCGTCAGCGCCTCGGTCCAGGCCAGGGCCGCCCGTTCGCGCTCGGTATAAAGCGGGGATTCCCGCCAGGCGTTCAGCATATAGAGCCGCATCTCGGTCTCGCCATGAGCCCGCGCATCGGTCGCATGCATGTGAATGCAGAATGCGCAGCGGTTGATCTGCGATGCCCGCAGCTTGACCAGTTCGAGCAGGCTGTGTTCCAGGCCGCTGGCCTTCAGGCTCGCCTCGAGGGCCATCATGGCCTTGATGCCTTCGGGTGCCGACTTGAAGGGGTTCTTTACACGTGGGGTCATTTTCATCTCCTTTGAGGATGTTACTCTCCAAGGACGAGCCAGCAGACCCGATCGTGACATGGCCGCCACGTTTTTTCTTGCCGGGCCGCGCCAGCCCGTTAGGATTCCTGGCAATTCGGCCTTTCGGAGCATGCCATGCTGAAACTCTTCTACACCCCCGACACCTGTGCACTTGCCGCCCATATCGCGCTCGAGGATTCCGGGGCGGCCTATGAAACCGAGAGGGTGGATTTCAAATCGAACGCCCAGCGCGGGCCGGACTACCTGAGGATCAACCCCAAGGGCAGGGTCCCCGCTTTGGCGACCGACCGGGGCATCCTCACCGAGAATCCGGCAATCCTGGCCTTCATCGCCCAGAGCTTCCCGAAAGCCGGGTTGGCGCCCCTGGACGACCCCTTCGGCTTTGCCCAGGTCCAGGCGTTCAACAGCTATCTCTGCGCCACGGTACATGTCGCCCATGCTCATGGCCCGCGCGGCTACCGGTGGGCCGATGACGAGGCCGCCTTCGAATCCATGCGCCGCAAGGTGCCGCAATCGGTCGGCGACTGCTTCACCCTGATCGAGACCGAGATGTTCGCCGGGCCCTGGGTGATGGGGCAGGACTACACGATCTGCGACCCCTATCTTTTCACCCTGGCGGGCTGGCTGGAAGGCGACGGGGTCGATCCCCGGCGGTTCCCCAAAGTGTATGGGCACCTGAGGCGCATGGCCGAGCGGCCGGCGGTACAGCGCGTCCTGGCGGCGGAAGGTTCATGAGCGGGTTCAGATCACGGCCCCGACGCCGCACGGAATAGAAGGCGATACTGGGTCGTTGTCACCACGGACCTGCCTATTTGAGCACCCCAGGCAGGGCCGTAGGGCGCTGTCCCAACGCGCCATGATTGGCTGGCCTGGCGGATGCTGGACGCTGACTGCCGGGCCAGCCCTTTTTTGCGCTCGCCGCAGGCGCTGGGGATCGGCGGCAGCGCCGAGCCACCCCTTGTCCCACCCAGCTATCCTAAGAAATCACTGACGATATATATCGTAATTATATGTTTCTTAAGTATATTTCTAGTATACTGAAGGCGTAGAGTGACGCTTTTCCCTGGCGGTGGAGGCACCCAAGCCCCAGGTAAACCTCAAGTATGAGGTTAAAAGAGATGCCCAATCGCCGACCCATGTTGAAGTTCATCGCCGCCGGCATCGCCGCCGGCCTGTTCGCGGGCGCCGCCGGCTACCTGCTTCTGGCCTATATGCGTCCCTCCGACCCCACTTTGCTGCGCAGCATTGATCTCGAGGACGTCACCTGGCTGATGGACGATATCGCCGCTGGCGACACCAATTACAGCCTCCGCCTTGCAACCTGCGAGGCCGGGGAGACCAAGGCCTGCCGCAAGATCATCCTGTCCGCCCGCCTCACGGTCCAGGTCGCCGGCGCCGATCCCCTGGCCTTCGCCAACGACTGGAACGCCGCCCATGACGTCGGCCGGGTCTATGTCACGGCGACGGGGCCGGTTTTCAGCATCGATATTGACCTTTACGGCGGGGTTTCGCCGACCAATGTCCAGACCCAAATTCGCGCCTGGTTCGAAAACCTGAACGAACTGCGCCGGAGCCTGGCGGGCTGAGGCGGCGCCGGAAGGCGGGTTCCCGCCGTTTGTCGACTTGCCCTAGGGGCTTGAAACGCCTAGTTTCTGGCTCGATACCAGTGTTTCAGGCAGCGACGATGACCCAAAATCGGTTTCTACGGCTTCTGCAGGAACGGCCCTTCCTGATGGCGGATGGCGCCACGGGGACCAACCTGTTCGCGGCCGGGCTGATGACCGGCGATTCGCCGGAGGGGTGGAACCTCGACCATCCGGAACGGATCGAGGCGCTGCACCAGTCCTTCGTCGATTCCGGCGCCGATCTGTTCCTGACCAACAGCTTCGGCGGCACCCGGCAGCGGCTCAAGCTGCACGGCTTCCAGGACCGGGTTTATGAGATCAACAAGCTGGCGGCCGAGATCGGCCGCCGGGTTGCCGACCGCGCCGCCCAGGGCCCGAACGGCCGCGAAGTGGTGGTTGCCGGCTCGATCGGCCCGACCGGCGAGCTGTTCGAGCCCCTCGGGCCGCTGACCGAGGCGGCCGGCATCGCTGCCTTCGCCGAACAGGCCAGGGCCCTGAAGGATGGCGGCGTCGACGTCCTCTGGGTGGAAACCATGTCCTCGAAGGAAGAGGTTGCGGCCGCCGTGAAAGGTGCCGCCGCGACCGGGCTTCCCGTGGTCACCACCATGAGTTTCGACACCAACGGCCGGACCATGATGGGCATTACCCCGGCGGAATTCGTCGATTTCATCCACAGCCTGGAACCGAAGCCGGTCGCCTATGGCGCGAATTGCGGTGTCGGCGCCTCGGATCTGGTGGCGACCATCGTCCAACTGGCGGATGCGGCGCGGCCGGGCGATATCATCGTCGCCAAGGGCAATTGCGGGATCCCGTTCTTCGACGCCGGCAAGATCAAGTACAACGGCACGCCGGAGCTGATGGCGGATTACGCGCGCATCGTGCGCGACGCCGGGGCCCGGATCGTCGGTGGCTGCTGTGGCACCTCGCCCGAGCATCTGCGCTCGATGCGGAACGCCCTGGAGACCCATACGCCGGGCGCCAAGCCCAGCCTGACGGAGATCACTGCCTGCCTCGGGAAGCTGACCCCGGGCGCCGAGGCGCAGCTATCCGGGGCCGAGCCGGTTCAAGCGACCCGGCGCGCCCGACGACGCGACCGGCCGGCCGTCGGCGGCGACGTCGCCTTCTAGGCCGGTTCTGAGCGGCCGGATGGGTATGGCGCCGCCGGCCCTGCCGGGCACGCGTCCGCCCTCCCCTTTTCCTTGAACACTGGTTCCCAAGTCATGTCCTCGCTCACCGCAGAACTCTCCGACATCGCCGGCGCCGTCTTCCATGAGCTCGGCCTAGACCCGGCCTACGGCAAGGTGACCATTTCCGGCCGCCCGGATCTGGCGCAGTTCCAGTGCAACGGCGCCCTGGCCGCGGCCAAGGCGGCAAAGCAGCCGCCGCGCGCCATCGCCGAGCAGGCGGCGGAGAAGCTGAAGGCGCTGCCGATGTTCCGCGAGGTGAGCCTGGCCGGCCCCGGCTTCATCAACCTCAATCTTACCGACGCCTATCTGGCCGAGCGCACCAACCGCATCGCCGCGGATGATCGGCTCGGCATGCCGGCGAAGGCCAGGCCGCAGATGGTGGTGCTGGATTACGGCGGACCGAACATCGCCAAGCCGATGCATGTCGGCCATCTGCGCGCCGCCATCATCGGCGATTCCCTCCGGCGCATCTTCAAGTTCGTCGGCGACGAGACCGTGGGCGACGTCCACATGGGCGATTGGGGCCTGCAGATGGGCATGCTGATTTCCGAACTGGAGCTCCGCAAGCCGAAGCTGGTCTATTTCGACGCGGCGACTTCGGGCCCCTATCCCAATGACAGCCCGATCACCCTCGCCGAACTTGAGGAGATGTATCCGACGGCCTCGGCGGCCTGCAAGGCGGATCCGGCGCGGCTGGAGCGGGCGCGGGTGGCGACGGCGGAACTGCAGGCCGGCCGGCCGGGCTATCGCGCTCTTTGGCAGCATTTCTTCGACATCTCGGTTGCCGCCATGAAGCGGGACTACGGCAATCTCGGGGTCTATTTCGACCTCTGGAAGGGCGAGGCCTGCGTCGATCCCCTGATCCCGCCGATGGTGGCCCAGATGAAGGCCAAGGGCATCGTGGAGGAAAGCGACGGCGCCCTTGTCGTCCGCGTCGCCCGGGATGACGACAAGATGGAGATCCCGCCGCTGATCCTGGTGAAGTCCGATGGCGCGGCGATGTATGCGACGACCGATCTCGCCACCATCGTCGACCGGGTGAACTGCCAGAATCCCGACCGCATCGTCTACGTGGTCGACCACCGCCAGTCGCTGCATTTCGTCCAGGTGTTCCGGGCCGCGATCATGGCCGGGCTCAACGGCAAGGCGACGATGACCCATCTCGGCTACGGGACGATGAACGGCACCGACGGCAAGCCGTTCAAGACCCGGGCCGGCGGCGTCATGCGCCTCGACGACCTGATCCAGATGATCGCCGACGAGGCGATGAAGAAGCTGAACGAGCATGGCCTGGGCAGCGGCTACGATGACGCCGAGCGCAACGACATCGCCCGCAAGGTCGGGGTGGCGGCGTTGAAATTCGCCGACCTCAGCAACAACCCGATCGCCAACTACGTCTTCGATCTCGATCGCTTCTCGCGCTTCGAGGGCAAGACCGGTCCCTATCTCCTCTACGCCGCCGTCCGGGTGAAGTCGCTGCTGCGCAAGGCCGCCGAGCAGGGCGACCGGCCGGGCACGATCCTGGCGCCGGCGCCCGGCGAACGCGATCTGCTGCTGATGCTCGGCCATCTGCCGGATGCGATCGCCGCCGCCTATGACGAGCTGGCGCCGAACAAGATCGCGGATTTCGCCTTCAATCTGGCGCAGAGCTTCAGCAGTTTCTATGCGAATTTCCACGTCCTCAGCGAGACCGACGCGGCGCTGCGCCGGTCGCGCCTGGCGATCGCGGAGCTGGTCCTGAAGCAGTTGGAACTCTCCCTCGAGACCCTCGGCATCGCCACGCCGGAGCGCATGTAGCCCTGGCGCGCGGCGTCCGGCCCAGTCAGGCTGCGGCGCGCATCAGGGTGCCGGCAAAGTAGTCGGCCAATCCGCGAAGCTGTCCGGCGGCATCGCCCTCGTAGGACGCGCCATGCATCAGGGCGAGGCGCCTCGGCTCCAGGTCGGCAAGCCGTCGCAGGGTCGGCGCAGTGCGCGCACCGAGGCTGGTCGCCTGGAACATCTCCTCGGCGGCGATGGCTGGCCCGAGGATATCCGACCGGGTCAGCGCCGCGCCCCTGCCGACATGAGTGAAGAGATCGCCGCAAAGCAGCGTCCCCGTAACCTCCTCATGCATCACCCCCGCCTCCCAGCCATGCGGCACATGCGGCGTATCGATATAACGAAGGCGCAAGCCACCCAGGTCGACCACCTCGCCATCAGCGAGCGGCCGCGGCTTACGATCCGCGAGGTCGTTCAGCGATACCATGCAGGCGGTCGTGCCATGGGTGATCTCGGCATCGGGCGCCGCCGCCAACCAGGCATTCATCGAGCCGCACTCGTCGGCCTCGACATGGCCGAAGCTGATCCAGCGCAGCTGCTTCAGCGGCATGATCCTGGCGACCGCGGCGGATACCGCCGGAAACAGGGCGCGCATGCCGCAATGGAACAGCAGCGATTCATCGCCTTTCAAAAGAAACTGGTTGAAGGTGAAGCCGGCCGGCGGCGCGATGTCCGGAACATGCGTCGATAGCCGATAGATGCCTGGCGCAATCTCGTCGATTCTGGTTTCCACGTTTCTGTCTCCCGTCTGCAGGTATGTTCAGCGCGGCTGGTTCAGCCGCGCTTCGATAAGCTCCGCGATCGTCGTCGCGGCCTGTCCGGCATCCATGCCGACCCTTTGCAGCGCCCTGTAGACGCCGACATCCAGCATCGCCGCGGCGACCGGGATGAGTGCCCGATCGACGCGAAAGGGCGCCAGCGCCGCCCGGGTCAATGCGAGGCGGTTGGAGTTCCTCCTGGTCGGCGTAGTCGCGCAGGACCGGGGCGAAATCCTGGTCCCTGCGGACATATTCCAGGGCCCCGACGCGCTGGTAGAAGGCGAAGAGCTCGCTGGCGAGGCGCCGCAGCCTGGCATCCATGCCTGTCAACCCATCGAACATCGCTTCGCCCGGCATCGGCATGGTCTCCGCCACCATGCTGGCGCAGGCCGTCACCGTGTCTTCGACCTTCGGGAAGTGGTGGTAGACCGTTCCCACCCCGACGCCGGCACGGGCCGCGATCTGTTTCATGGTGGTGGCGGCCATGCCCTGCTCGCGGTGGAGTTCGAAGGTGGCGGCGAGAATTCGATTCCGCGTTTCCTCCGCGGTTTCCGCCCTGCGCCGTTGCAGGTAAGTCTTTCCGACCATGGGATGCACCAAATTCCATCGAATATTGATTCAATGAATATATGTTCGATGAATTGAAGTCAATCGCAATTTTGAAATTGATTATTCGTCCAATTCGTACATTCTGTATGCATGACACGCACGACAAAGGTAAAGCCGATGCCGGCATCGTCGCCGCTGGCCGGCCAGGAATCGCTGGCTGCGGTTGCACCCATTGCCGCGGCCGTCGCCGCGCTGCTGCATCCCCATGCCGAGATCGTGCTCCACGACCTCGCCACCGGGCGCATCGCGCGGATCTGGAACAACTTCTCCAATCGGAAGGTTGGCGAACCCTCCGATCTCGACGTCGACCCGGAGCTCGAGGACGAGGACGTGCTCGGGCCCTACGAGAAAGCGACGCCGCGGGGCGAAAAACTGAAATCGATCAGCGCGGTTCTGCGCGAAGGCAATGACATCGCCAGGGCGCTCCTCTGCATCAATCTCGACGTCTCGCAGTTCGACGCCGCAGCGAAACTGCTAGAGAGCTTCGCCTCGGCGCGCATATCGCGTCCGGACTGGATGTTCCGCCAGGATATCCGCGAGCAGGTCAATCTCATGATCGCCGAATACCTGAAGGCGCGAAACACCGTGATGCGCGCGCTTGACCAGGACGGCCGGGTCGATCTCGTCGCCTTCCTGGATCGGCAGGGCGTCTTCCAGACCCGGCGCGCCGTCGACCATGTGGCGGCAGCGCTCAGCCTGTCGCGCACCACGCTCTATCTGCTCCTCAAGGCCGCCCGCGGCGGCGATCCCAAGGCGAGAAAAAAATGACCATGCTCCCCGATTTCAAGCTTGAGACCTATCTGTCGAAATGGGAATTCGCCGCGCGCTACCACATGACCGCCTCGGACATGCAGACCCTGACGATCAAGGAGCTTCTGGCCCTGGCGAGTCCGGAGGACCGTGCGGCCTTCGAGGACCTGCCGCTGAGCTATGTCGAGACCTACGGCACCCCGCCCCTGCGCGCCGCCATCGCCGCCACCTATGCCGGCCTGCAGCCCGACGACATCCTGTGCTTCGCCGGCGCCGAGGAAGGGATCTTCTGCGCCATGCATGCGATCCTGACCAGGGACGATCACGCCGTGGTGGTGACGCCGAACTACCAGTCGGCCGAGGAGATTCCCCTGTCGATCTGCCCCGTCACCGGCGTCGCCCTGCGCGAAACCGAGAACTGGCGGCTGGATCTCGGCGAGATGACGGCGGCGCTGCGGCCCAATACCCGGGTGGTGTCGATAAATTTTCCGCATAACCCGACCGGCAAGGTGATCGACCGCGGGACCTTCGACGCGCTGACAGCACTTTGCGCCGAACGCGGTATCTATCTGTTTTCAGACGAGGTTTATCGCGGGCTCGAGCGCCGGCCCGAGTTGCAGCTGCCCCAGGCCGCCGATAGCTATGCGAAAGGCTTGTCGCTGGGGGTCATGTCCAAGGCTTATGGCCTGCCCGGCCTCCGGGTCGGCTGGATCGCCAGCCGCGACCGCGTCCTGCTCTCGCGGATGGAGCGGATCAAGCATTACCTATCGATCTGCAATGCGGTCCCCAGCGAGCACCTTGCCGTCATCGCCCTGAAGGCACGGTCCAGGATCCTGGACCGCAATCTGGCGCTGATCACCGCCAACCTGCGGGTGATGCAGGATTTCTTCGCCGAATTTCCGGATCTCTTCGACTGGCAGGTGCCGGATGGCGGCTGCATCGCCTATCCCCGCTACAAGGGCGCCGACGGGGTGGAGAATTTCTGCCGCAAGCTGGTGGAAGAAACCGGAATTGTCCTGCTCCCGGCGGGGATCTATGCATCCACCCTCACTCCCACCCCGTCCGACCGGTTCCGCATCGGCTTCGGCCGGGATTATGTACCCGAGGGCATGGCGGCGCTGCGCGCCTGGATCCGGAAGAACTGCTAGAGTGCGGATTCCAGGTCGGCGATGCTGTCGAGCACCAGATGGGCACCGGCCTCCAGCAGGGCCTCGCGCGGGCTGACTCCGGTCAAGACGCCGATGGCGCGCCCGGCGCCGCCGGCATGGGCCATTTCCATATCGTGCGGACTGTCGCCGACCACGGCGACGTTTGCCGCCGGAATGCCGACCAGCCGGACGAAGGCGTCGACCATGCCGCCGCCCGGTTTCATGCCGTGGCCCGTATCGAACCCGCATATGAAATCAAGGGTTTGCTTGACGCCGTAGCGTTCCATCGCCCGATGCGCCGCCGCCTCGCTGTCCATGGTGGCGACACCGAGCTTCAATCCCCGCCCCTTCAGGCGCGCGAAGAGCTCGTCCAGCGCCACCACCGGATGGGCGCCGCCGGAGGCCTGGTGACCCAGGAACATGGCCTCGACCTGGGTATAGAGCGCCTCGGGATCGCCATGACCCACCATCTCCACCCAGGAGGCGACGATCTGCCGGTTGCTGCCGGACGCGATCAAGGAACCGGGCAGATAGCGGCCGCTGACCGGATCCTTGCCGGATCTCAGCATGATCTCGTCGGCGCGGACCTGGTCGCCGCCGGCGGCCAGCAGGGCGGCCTGCTCGGTGACCGGCGCCCAGGTCCGGTAGAAATCGAACAGGGTGCCGTCCTTGTCGAAGAGAACCGCGCGGATCACGGAGGTGCCCGATCTCCCTGGGGTCAGACCCGGACCGGGGCCGGCGGTTCGCCCGTCTTGGCATATTCGGTCTGCCGCAGCATGCCGCGGTAGAGCTCATGCTCGCCGACCACGCCGAGGAGCTCGCCATTGTCGCCCAGCAGGACCAGCGGTCGCTTGGTGAGCTGGCGGACCAAGACGGCGGCCTTCATCGGCGTCCGCTCGGAACCGCTCACCATCATGTTGTCCGGCACGCCAGAGAGATTGAGATCGGTCGCATAGGGCACGAACTGGCCCGGCTTGCCGTTGACCATGAGATCAGTCGGCCGGCCATGCGGATCGAGGCGGCAGCGGCACTTGCCGGCGCGGTCGAGCTGTACGAAGCTGGAGCCCGGCTCCCGCACGAGATCGCCCACCGATCGCATCAGCGTGCCGCCCTTCAAGACGGTCAGCGGGTTCATCGAGGCGACGAACTGGCGGACGTAGTCGTTGACCGGGTTGAGGATGATGTCTTCCGGTACGCCGAACTGGACGACCTTGCCGGCCTCCATGATGGCGATGCGCGAGCCGATCTTCAGCGCCTCATCGAGATCGTGGCTGACGAAGACGATGGTCTTCTTCAGGCGCTGCTGCAGCTCGATCAGTTCGTCCTGCAGATGCTCGCGGATCAGCGGATCGAGGGCCGAGAACGGCTCGTCCATCAGCAGGATGTTCGCCTCGGTGGCAAAGGCCCGCGCCAGACCGACGCGCTGCTGCATGCCGCCCGAGAGCTCATGCGGAAACTTCTCGGCAAACTGATTGAGGCGCACGAGGGTGATCTTCTCGTCGACGATCCGGTCGCGCTCGGCCTTCTCGACGCCGCGAATGTCCAGACCGAACCCGACATTGTCGCGAACCGTCAGCCACGGCATCAGGCCGAATTGCTGGAACACCATGGAGATCCGGTTGCGACGCACCTGACGAAGGACCTCAGGGCTGCAATTGGCGACATCGACCTCGCCTTGCCCGTCATGCACGATGACCTTGCCGCGGGTGACGGTGTTGAGGCCGTTCACGCAGCGCAGCAGCGACGACTTGCCGGAGCCCGAGAGGCCCATCAGTACCAGGATCTCGCCCTCGTTGACGAAGATCGAGGCATCGTGCACCGCAACCAGGCAGCCGGTCTTGTCGAGAATGGCATCCCGCCCCTCGCCGGCATCCAGGAGCGCAACCGCCCGGCCGTTGTTCTGGCCGAAGACCACGTCGACATGTTCGAAACGGACGGCATTGGTGTTGCTCATGTCCTTGCTCCCCCGCTGCCGTCTAATTCTTCTTGCCAATGCGGCGCGGCTTGCGCTGCTTCAAGACCCGGTCCAGAACGATGGCGACGATCACGATCGCCAACCCAGCCTCGACGCCCAACGGCACGTTCATCTGATTGAGGGCGCGAACCACGGGGGTGCCGAGACCACCCGCGCCGACCAGGGCCGCGATCACCACCATCGAAAGCGCCAGCATGATCGTCTGGTTCACGCCGGCCATGATCGTCGGCAATGCGGCCGGCAGCTTTACCTTGGTCAAGAGCTGCCAGCGCGTGCAACCAAAGGATTCGCCAGCCTCGACCAGCGCATTGTGCACTTGGCTGATGCCGAGGTAGGTCAGGCGAATGGGCGCTGGGATGGCGAAGATCGCCGTCGCGATGATGCCCGGCACGACACCCAGCCCGAACAGGACCAGCATCGGCACCAGATAGACGAAGGTCGGGATGGTCTGCATCATATCGAGGAGCGGCGAAAGGGTCCGATAGATCCAAGGGCGCCGGGCCGCCAGGACACCGATCGGCACGCCGATCAGCAGGCAGAAGAATGTCGCGAAGACCACCAGCACCAGGGTCTGAATCATTTCCTTCCAAAGTCCCTGGTTCAGGATGAACAGCAGCCCGATTGCGGTTCCGGCACCCAATCGCCAGCTTCGCTGGGCCAGATAGGCGATGCCGGCAATGAGCAGGATCAGGATCGGCGCCGGAATCAGCTGGAGCAAGTCGACGGACTTGTCGATCGGGACCTTGAAGAGAGTCGTGATGACGTCAAACGCCCCGGCGAAATTCGTCGTCAGCCAGGTGACGAAAGCCTTGGCCCAGATTCCCACAGGAATCTTGTTGTCCGCGATTAAGCTCTGGAATTGTTCCATGACGTCCCCCGTCCCCGATCAGGCCACCGCGCGCCGCACCCATGAATAGAGCAGTCGGCCCCGGCTTGAGGAGACAAGCCGGGGCCGATGAGAAAGACGCGATCTAACTAAAGACCCAGCGACGCCTTGACGGCTGCCAGCCCGTCCTTGCCGTCAACGGTGGTCACGCCGTCCAGCCACTTGGCCAGAACATCCGGATTGGCCTTCAGCCAGTTCTTGCCGGCGGTGTCGCCATCGACGTTGTTGCCGATTTCCTCCATCACCGCGGACTCCATCGGCAGGGAGAATTCAAGATTGCTCAGCAGCTTGCCGACATTCGGGCATTCGGCGCTGTATCCATTGCGCGTCAGTGCGTTGATCTTGGCATCGCCAAAGCCGTCATTCTCGAACCCGGTCAGGTAGACCATGTTCATCTTGCCCATGACCGGATGCGGCGCCCAGCCGAGGAACACGATCCATTCCTGCTTGGCCATCGCCTTCTGCGCCTGGGCGAGCATGCCCTGCTCCGACGATTCCACCAGTTCCCAGCCCTTGAGGCCCGTGTTCGGATCGTCGATCTTGGCCTGCACGATCTTGTTGCCGTCATTGCCGGCCTCGATGCCGTAGAACTTGTGGTCGAACTTGTCGCCGTTCGGACCGAGATCCTTGACATCCTTCACGCCGGCGGCGGCCACATAGTCCGGCACCACCGGGCCATAACCGGCGCCGACCAGGTTCGGCTTCAGGGCTTCGAATTCTTTCTTGTCCAGATACGGCTGCACGTTGGCGGCGTTGGACGGCATCCAGTTGTCGAGGAAGAAATCCAATTGATTGTTTTTCAGGCTCTCGAGAATGACCGGCAATCCGAGCACGTCGATCTTGGTCTCATAGCCGAGGCCCTTCAGCACATTGTTGAAGAGGCCGTTCTGGGCGGTGTTGTCGGTCCAGCCCACATCTGCCATATGGACGTTCTTGCAGGATTCCGGCTCCGCCGCCTGCGCCGCTGCATTCAAGCCCGCCGCGAACACCACCGACATCGCCGTCGCGGCAAGAAGCTTACGAATCATCATGATTTTTGATCCTCCCATGTTGCAATCCTTCCCAATTTGCGCCCCTTGTTTTTCGTTCTTTTCCGATCGGCCCTTCGGCCTTGCTCGCGGGCAGAATGAAAACTAAGGGCCCGATAGACAAAGAAATTACCTCTTCACGCCATGATATGACGCTTTTTCGACAGTTCCCAGGTTTTTATTTGATTGATCGTCCAATATAAAACTCCCAGGATGTGCGGCTCCGCGCCGAGCTGGCGCTTCCGGTCCGAGCCCATTCTGTGCCGTCGGACCGGCAGCGGCAATCCCTCGCCGGATCAAAGTATCGCGAGGCCACGCACCGGACATGCCCAAGATTGGAATGGAAGAGATCAGGCGCCGGCAGCTGATCGACGCCACCATCGCCTCGATCCACGAGATCGGCTTCGCGGATTCCAGCCTGTCGCGCATCTCGGCCCGCGCCGGCGTTTCGACCGGCATCGTCCACCACTACTTCGAGGACAAGGCGGATCTGCTGGAAGCGACATTGCGCCAGCTCGGCAACAGACTGCGCCTCTCGGTGGTACAGCGGCTCCGACAAGCACGCACACCGGTGGAACGCCTGCTGGCCGTGGTCGACGGCAATATGGGATCGCATATCTTCACCGCCGCGGGGGTTTCCGCGTGGCTCGCGTTCTGGGCGCAGGTGCCGACGAGTGCCCGCCTCGCCCGGGTCCAGACCATCATCATCAGGCGCCTGCACGACAACCTGCTGCACGCCCTGAAACAGATGGGACGACCGGATGCCGCGGATATCGCCGGCGTCACCGAGGCCCTGATCGACGGGCTCTGGCTGCGCGCCGCGGTATCGCCGGACGGTCCCGACCCGATCCGCGCCCGGCGGCTGGTGCTCGACTACCTCAATGCGAAACTCGGCTGCAACCTCGATTAGCGCCCTGCAAGGAATATCGGCATGAAATACGACGCGACTTACGACTACCTGATCATCGGTGCCGGATCCGCGGGCTGCGTCCTCACCCACCGCCTGAGCGAGGATCCGTCGATCAAGGTCTGCACGCTGGAAGCGGGGCCGAAGGATCATTGGTGGAACTGGCAGATCCATATGCCCGCGGCGCTGATGTACAACCTCTGCCACGACCGCTACAACTGGTACTACAATACGGAACCGCAGCCCTATCTGAACGACCGGGTGATGTACTGGCCGCGCGGGCGCGTGCTCGGCGGATCCTCCTCCCTGAACGCCATGGTTTACATCCGCGGCCATGCGCTGGACTACGACCGCTGGGCTTTCAAGGAGAACTGCCCCGGCTGGTCCTATCAGGAGATCCTGCCCTATTTCAAACGCGCGGAAACCCGGGAATCCGGCGGCGACGCCTATCACGGCGATTCCGGCCCGCTCTTCGTCCATACCGGCGATCAGCCCAACCCGCTCTATCAGGCCTTCATCGATGCCGCCATGCAGGCTGGATATCCGTTCACCAAGGACATGAACGGCTACCAGCAGGAAGGCGTCGGCAAGATGGACATGACCGTCAGGAACGGTCGCCGCTGGTCCGCAGCCATGGCCTATCTCCGGCCCGCCGAGAAGCGCCGGAACGTGCGGATCGAGACCGGTGCCCTCAGCACCCGGATCCTGTTCGAAGGCAAGCGCGCCGTCGGCGTGGAATTCTCACAGAACGGCCAGCTGCGCCGCTACCGCGCCGAGCGCGAGGTCGTCCTGTCGGGCGGCGCCATCAACTCGCCCCAGCTCCTCATGCTCTCGGGCGTGGGTCCGAGCGACCATCTGAAGGCGACCGGCATCGAACCGGTGCATCACCTGCCGGGCGTCGGCGAGAACCTCCAGGAACATCTGGAGATGTATATCCAGCAGCAGTGCAAGCAGCCGATCACCCTCTACACCTATACCAAGCCGGTGCCGATGGCGTTTGCCGGCGTGAAATGGTTCCTGACCCGCAAGGGCATCTGCTCGACTTCGCATCTCGAAGCCGGCGGCTTCATCCGTTCGCAGGCCGGAATCGAGCATCCCAACCTGCAGTTCCATTTCCTCCCCTCGACGGTCAACGACCATGGCCGCAAGAACGGAACCAGCCATGCCTATCAGGTGCATATCGGCAACATGCGCCAGGAGGCTCGCGGCTGGATCAAGCTGAAATCCGCCGACCCGCGCGTCCACCCGCGGATCCAGCCCTTCTACCTGCAGACCGAGAACGACCGGAAGGAGTTCCGCGATGCGGTCAAGCTGACCCGGGAGATCTTCGCCCAGAAGGCCTTCGATCCCTATCGCGGGCCGGAGATCCAGCCCGGCAGTCATGCCCAGAGCGATGCCGAAATCGATGCCTTCGTCCGTGCCCGGGCCGACAGCGCCTATCATCCCTCCTGCAGCTGCAAGATGGGAACCGATGAGATGGCAGTGGTCGATCCGCAGGCACGGGTACGCGGGCTGGACGGCCTCCGGGTCGTCGATGCCTCGATCATGCCCTCGGTGGTCAGCGGCAACCTAAACGCGCCGACCATCATGATGGCGGAGAAGTGCTCCGACATGATCCTCGGCAAGACGCCGCTGGCCAAGTCCAATGCACCGGTCTATGCGGCGCCCAACTGGCAGACCGCGCAACGCTAGCCGGCCCTAGCGGTCACCGGGATCGATATCGTCGTAGTAGAACTCCGGCAGCAGCTCGGTGCGCGGATCGAGCGCGCCGCCGATGGCCGAGGTGGTCTGCACCGGCACGAAGGTCGACTGCTGATCGTTCGGCTTGGCGACGCGGCGCGCCATGCGGTAGCGGGTAAATCCGGCCAGCAGAAAGGCGACGCCCGCCAGATAAACGAACAGCCCGGAGGGTCCGATCTGCCCCATCACCAGGGAGGCCCCGAAGGGACCGATGGTGGCACCGATCGCCCAGACCAGCAGCAGGCCGCCCGACGCCGCCACCATCTGCGACCGGTCGATATAGTCGAAGGCCTGGGCGACCGCGATCGGATAGATGGTCGCCAGGAAGCCGCCCAGGAAAACCGCAACCACCAGCAGTGCCGTCAAGGGCGCCGCGTTCAGGCTGAGGATCGAGAGCACCAGGCTGGCGGTCAACGCGCCGACCATCACCGACATCAGGACGGTGCGCCGATCGTAGCGATCCGACATGCGCCCGATCGGGAACTGCAGGACGAGGCCACCAAAAATCGGCACGCTCATGAACAGCGACACCTGAAATACCGAAAGCCCGAGATCGCTGGCATAGATCGCGCCGAGACCATAGAAGGCGCCGGAGAGCAGGCCGGCACCGCCGGTCGCCACCACGCCGAGGGGCGAGGCCCGATAAAGGTCCGCCAGTTTCATCGAATGGATGCTGGATATCTCCGGCCCGGCGACTTTGGTCAGGACCACCGGTACCAGCGACAGCGACGTCAACAGGGCCGCCACGCAGAACAGCTGGATGCCGGAAACGTCGGCGGTGTTGACCAGGAACTGGCCGCCGAAGGTTGCGGCATAGCTGGTCACCATGTACATCGACAGGATCTGGCCGCGATTCTCGTTGCCGCTCTTCACGTTGAGCCAGCTTTCGATGATCGCATAAAGCCCGGCCATGCAGAATCCGGTGGCGATGCGCAGGGCGGTCCAGAGCCAGATGTCGAACTGCAGGGCATGAATCATCAATACCGAGGTTGTCATCGCTGCCAGTGCCGCAAAGGCGCGGATGTGGCCGACCCGGCGAATCACCCGCTGCACCAGCAGGCTTCCCATGATGAATCCGAGGTAGAAGGCCGACATCACCAGGCCGGAGAGTTCCGAAGAGACATGCTCGACGCCCATCCGGATCGGCAGCACGATACCGAGCAGGGAATTGCCCAGAATCAGGATGGCTGCGCCCAGCAGCAGGGAGAAGACAGCGGCAAGCGACTGGATCATGAATGCTTTGCAGGATCACCGGGGTTGGTCTTAAATGCGCTGCCGACCATAGACAGACCTGCGAAGGCCAGCAAGTCAGAGCTCATGACCAGTCCTGAATTCGTCCTGCACCCTCAGTTGTCCGCCGATTGCCTGACCCTGGCGGATTGGTCCCTGTGCCGGGTGCTCAGGATGAAGGACGGCAACTATCCCTGGCTGGTGCTGGTTCCGCGCCGCAACAGCCTGCGCGAGATCATTGACCTTACCCTGACCGACCAGCACGTCCTCCTGGCGGAAATCGGCCGGGCCTGCCGGGCCATTCAGGCCGTGGCACGGGTCGACAAGCTCAACGTCGCCGCCCTGGGCAATGTTGTGCCCCAGTTACACGTCCACGTCATCGGCCGCACCACAGGAGATGCAGCCTGGCCCCGCCCGGTCTGGGGCGCGGTGCCGCCCCTGCCGTTGCCGGACACCGACGCTCTTCGCGAAATCGCGCGGTGGCAGGGTGCCTTTGCCGGTCAGGAACCATAGCGGCCCCTGAAATCGTGGCCGGTCAGGATCGAGACCAGGTGCGCAGCCAGGATCAGGAAGATCGTTGCGGCGACGAACTGCACACCAAACCAGGGAATATGCTGCCAGACCCGCTCGTGGAACGGACGTCGCAACTGCAGATTGGCAAATCCGCCGATCGCCAAGGCGAGGACGAGGGCGGTCGCGGTCGCGAAGAGGCTGGGGCCCGGCATCGGCGTCAGATGATGGCCGTCAGCCGGCGCATGACCCTGGCCGCATCCGGAGCGACGAGGGCGACAAACCGGTCGAAATCGAGGTGGCTTTCGGCTCCGGCGAGGTCGCTCAGGCTTCTGACCACGACCGCCGGAATTCCGAAGAACGCAGCGACCTGGGCCACGGCCGCGCCTTCCATCTCCACCGCATCGGCCTGGAAATCGGCCCGCAGACGCCGGCGGATGCCGTCGTCGTTGATGAACTGGTCGCCGCTGACGATCGTGCCCATGACGATCCGACGATGTCGGTCGGTCCCATTGCGCTGGGTCAGATCCGGCGGCAGATCGGCCAATCGGATGTCGGCGATTGCGGCCTCGATGCGCGCGGCGAGTGCATCGCCCATTGCATAGGCATAGTCATTCCGGCCGACGCCGAGGGGTGCCGATCCGGGCCGGAAGGGCGTGAAGCCGCCGGCCTGGAGCCGCCCGAAATCATGCTGGATCAGGCACCGCCCGACCACGATGTCGCCAATCGCCAAGGCGGGATTTATGCCCCCGGCGACGCCGGATACCAGCAGCGCCCGGCAATCGAAGTCGCGGATCAGCAGTGTTGCCAGCATCGCCGCGGCGACCTTGCCCACCCCGCATTCGACCAGGGCGACGGGACGGTCGTCGAGCCACCCGCTCAGGACCTCGCGGCCGGCGATTTCGCCGTGCCGGATGTCACCGAGGCAATCGAGCAGCGCCGCTCGCTCCTCGGAAAGCGCGCAGATGATGCCGAGCGGCGCCGAGAATTCACGCATGAAATGCCGCACCCGGTGACGGAAAGCCCCGCGGGGCAGCCTAGCCAGCCCGCGGGGCCCTGTCCATCTGGTTGGCGCCGGTCCGCCCTATTCCCGGTGTTCCCCGCCGTCGCCCGCGTCACTCGACTGGCCATTCACCGGCAGGTGATCGACAATGAAGATCACCGAGCCGTCGCTGGCGTGTTTCACCGCCAGGATCTCGGCATCGCCGACGGTCAGCGACTGGCCCGAGGCATCGACCGTGATCGCATTGCCGGCCAGCGTGGTCGTGTTCACCTTGCGCCCGGCGAAGGCCGCTGGATCCAGGGGCTGGGCGATGATGGTGCGGCGGATCAATCCGGCCAGCTTGCCGGGTTCATCGGAACCCAGCTGCTCGATCAGCGACCGTTCGTCGCCGGACACGAAGGCGGCGTCGGACGGCACGAGAAAGGTGACCGGCGCGGATCCGTCAGATGCATAACCGGCGCGCGACAGCACGGCGCGCCAGGTGTCCACGCCCTCGATCTCGCTCAGCGCGGCAAAGAGCGGCGTTGCCTCGACGCTGCGCGCCGCGGCTAGTGTCACTTGTCGGCTCGGGACTACGATCCCTTGCGGATCCTGAAAGCCATTGAACGCCGCCATGAATCCGGCGGCAACCACTGCAGTTTTCCAAAATACGGGCATAAGTAAATCTCCTCCGCCTAGATAGATGGGGAGTCACAATTCGGTAACCAAGAGGAATTCTGTCATTGACCTGTGCAGTTTCTGCAAACCTCCTTTGTTTTCAATATGATCCACGGGGATATATGAGCCGTACATGTGATCCTGATCACACAAACTTTATCCGGGCCAGCCGATGAATTCTCGGGCGCCGATTGTAGTTTGGCTGCGGCGGGACCTGCGGCTGCACGACAACCCGGCCATCTCCGCCGCGGCAGCCGCGGGACGACCGGTCATCCCGCTTTTCATTCGCTCCGACCAGGAGAAGTGGAGCCCAGGTGGCGCAGCGCAATGGTGGCGCGGGGCGAGCCTGGCCGCGCTGCGCCGCGGATTGCGCCAGGCAGGCAGCGATCTCGTGTTGCGCGGCGGCGATCCGATCGCCGTGCTCCGCGATATTGCCGCCAGTACCGGTGCCGTCCGCCTCGCCTTCAACCGCAGCTACGAGCCCGCCGATCTCAGGCTTGACGCCGCGGTGACCGAGGCCATGCGGGACTTCGGCGTCGAGGTCGTCGAGCTTCCGGGAAACCGGCTGCACGAGCCCTGGTCGGTGAAGACCGGTGGCGGCGGGCCCTATCGCGTCTTCACCCCGTTCTGGCGGAAGCTGCTCGACATCTATCGCCCGCCGCCGGTGCTACCCGCCCCGAGGGTCCTGGCGGCGCCGCCGCGCTGGCCGGCAAGCGAGGAACTGAAGGCAATTCAGCGGCAGGATGCCTGGACGTCCGGCCTCGCGGCAAGCTGGGCCCCCGGGGAGGCGGGCGCCCTGAAGGCTCTGAAGGCTTTCGCCGGCACGCCAGTCGAGGCCTATGGCGAGCAGCGCGACCGGCCCGACATCGACGGCACGTCGCGCCTCAGCCCGCATCTCGCCTGGGGCGAGATCAGCGTCCACGAAATCTGGCGGCAGGTCACGGCGCAGGCCGGCGCAGCCGGCCTCGGATACCTCCGGGAGCTCGGCTGGCGCGACTTCAATTCGCATCTCCTGTACCATTTCCCGGACCTGCCGCAGCAGCCCTGGACCGCAAGCTTCAGGCGCTTTCCCTTCGTCACCGATGCCGCCGCCCTGCGGGCCTGGCAACGTGGCCGGACCGGCTATCCCCTGGTCGATGCCGGGATGCGCCAGCTGTGGCAGACGGGATGGATGCACAACCGGGTGCGGATGATCGTCGGATCGTTCCTGGTCAAGGACCTGCTGATCGACTGGCGACGCGGCGAGGAGTGGTTCTGGGATACCCTGGTCGATGCCGACCTGGCGCAGAACGCCGGCAACTGGCAGTGGGTGGCGGGATGCGGTGCCGATGCCGCACCGTTCTTTCGCATCTTCAATCCGACGACCCAGAGCAGGAAGTTCGATCCGCAGGGCGACTACATCCGGCACTGGGTTCCGGAACTCGCGACCCTGCCGGCGGATTGCATCCACGAACCCTCGCTCGCGGCGCCGCTCGACCTGGCCGAGGCCGGCGTTGCCCTCGGCAGGACATATCCCTGGCCGCTCGTCGATCACGCCAAGGCGCGAAACACGGCCTTGGCAATCTATCAGGCGCTGTCCGGCAAGGCACCCCGTGGCGGTTGAGCGCGCCCGCTACCCGGTGATAACAAGAACGGCGGCCGAAGCCGCCGTCTGAAGTCTAGGGAAACATGTCGCCGCCCCTGGGGCCGGCAACCGCGGGGAGACTCAATAGGCCCAGATCGCCGCCACGCTCTCGTTGACCACCGGGCTTGACCCGCGCCCGGCGCGCGGGGCATGGCGCCGGCGGACAACGGTCGCACGGTCGTCGGACGCAGGCTGATACCAGACAGAGAACTCGCCCAGGGCTTCGAGATAGCCCTGGATGTTGCCGTCGTCAGGCAGTTCGATCGCATCGATGCCGCAGCGAACCATGAAAAGATACTGGTCGCGCAGGACCTGGCCCACCGCCCGGATCTCCCCGGCATAGCCGAAACGATCGCGCAGCAACCGGGCATAGGAGAAGCCACGGCCGTCGGTGAACTTCGGAAACTCGATCGCCACCAGCGCAATGCGCTGGAGATCGCCGGCCAGCACCGCCGGCGACTGGTCGCTCTTCAGCCGGACGCCGACCGGCGCATTGCGCTGGATCAGGCCGTCACGCTCGGCCTGCCAGCGTGCCAGCGAGACGATGACCGGTGCCCCGTCGGGGAGCGCCGCGTCGTCGGCCAGGCTCAGCCAATCATTCCGCTGCAGGACGCCGTGCTTGAGAATTGCCATAGAGCTTCTCCTTGAAAGGATCCATGCCGAGGCGGCGGTAGGTGTCGATGAACCGCTCGCCCTGGTCTTGCCGCAGATCGAGATAGGTATCGATGATGGTTTCGACCGCATCCACCACCTGTTCGGTCGAGAAGGCCGGGCCGACGATCTTGCCGATCGAGGCATCGTCGGCGGACGAGCCGCCGAGCGTAATCTGGTAGAACTCGTCGCCCTGTTTGTCGACGCCGAGAATGCCGATATGCCCGACGTGGTGATGGCCGCAGGCGTTGATGCACCCCGAGATATTCAGGCGCAACTCGCCGATGTCGGCCAGGCGCTTCCCGTCGTTGAAGCGCCGGGACAGGCGCTGAGCGATCGGGATCGACCGGGCATTTGCCAGGTTGCAGTAGTCCAGCCCGGGGCAGGCGATGATATCGCTGAGCAGCCCGATATTGGCCTGGGACAGCTTGACCGCGGCCAGACGCTGCCAGAGAGCAAACAGATCCTGCTTGCGGACATCGGCCAGCACCAGGTTCTGGTGATGGGTGACCCGCAGTTCCCCGAAGCTGTATTCGTCGGCCAGATCGGCGACGATGTCCATCTGGTCGGCAGAGGCGTCGCCGGGCGCACCGCCCTCCGGCTTCAGCGAGATCGTGACGATCGCGTAGCCGTCGACCCGATGGGCATGGGTGTTTGCCCTGACCCAGCGCGCGAACTCGGCATTGCCACGCTGGGCGCTCTCGAGTTCCGGTGACAGGGCCGGGAGCGCTTCATAGCTGGGCGGTGCGAAATAGCGGCGAATGCGCTCGATCTCGGCATCCGGCAGGCCCAGGGCACCGCCCTTGATCCGCTCCCACTCCTCTTCGACCAGCCGGGCGAATTCCTCGGCGCCCGTCGCCTGCACCAGGATCTTGATCCGCGCCTTGTAGATGTTGTCGCGGCGACCAAGCATGTTGTAGACCCGCAACACCGCTTCGAGATAGCTCAGCAGGTATTGCTTCGGCAGGAATTCCCGGATCGTGACGCCGATCACCGGGGTGCGCCCCTGCCCGCCGCCGACGATCACCTCGAACCCAACCTCGCCTGCTTCGTTCCTGACCATCCGCAGGCCGATGTCGTGCAATCGAACGGCGGCGCGGTCGTGTGGCGCGCCGGTCAAGGCGATCTTGAACTTGCGCGGCAGGAAGGCGAACTCGGGATGCAGCGTCGACCACTGGCGAATGATCTCGGACCAGACCCGCGGATCTTCGATCTCGTCCGCGGCGACCCCGGCGAAATGGTCGGCGGTCACATTGCGGATGCAGTTGCCGCTGGTCTGGATGGCATGCATTTCGACTGCCGCCAGATGCTCCAGGATATCCGGCACCTCGGGCAGCTGCGGCCAGTTGTACTGGATGTTCTGGCGCGTGGTGAAATGCCCGAAGCCCTTGTCGAAACGCCGGGCGATGAAGGCGAGCTTGCGCAGCTGCGTCGAGGACAGCATGCCGTACGGTATGGCAACCCGCAGCATGTAGGCATGCAGCTGGAGATAGAGGCCGTTCTGCAGCCGGAGCGGCCGGAATTCGTCTTCCCCGAGCTCGCCGGCAACCCGCCGTGCAACCTGGCCACGGAACTGCTTGACGCGCTCGGCTACGAACTTGGCATCGAATTCATCGTACCGGTACATGGCGTCAGCCCTCGATCCGCCGGGTCCAGGACCCGGCATCGACGGCGGTCGTGGGCCCGCGCCCGGCGCGGATGCGCTCGCGCGTGCTGGTCGGCCGGGGCCCGTCCGCAGTTTCCGCGGCATCGATCAGATAGGGCCCGACCACCTGCCGCGCCTTGACGAGCTCCTCGGCCCGGGCGAGTTCGGACTGTGCCGCCTCTTTGCCGGCGATCAGCAAGCTGTCGTTGAAATCCTCCGACCAGCCACGGGCAGCGGTCAGATAGACCACGGCGCCGTCGCCGAGGCGATTGGCGGTGACGATCTGCATCGACATCGCCACCCTCACCGTGCCGCGGCCAGCAGCGGCTTCGCCGCCGTGGCTGTTGCTGCAAGCCGCACCACTTTGCGGCCCGATTCCACTTCGCCCGCGATCAGACGTTCGATCTGCGCCGAACTCGCGCCGACAGCGATCCGCCGGGCGTCGCGGCGCGCGAAATCCAGCACAGCTGGCGCAATGGCCTCGTCATGCAGGATGAGGTCGGCCGCGCGCAGGGCGCGCAATGCCTTCAGGGTCAGCATTTCCGGATCATCGGATGCCACGGTGAAGTACTGGATCTCGCCTTGCGGCCGATTGGCCACCGCGCCGGCATTGATCACGCGGATCAGCTCGCGTGCCGCCGCGCGCTCATTCCCGGCCAGCACCGCATCGGCGATCCGGCCCTCGAAGAACTCCTCCCAGAAGGCCCGGCGATTGGCATTGTCGCCGAGCCGGGCATGCACCGCGCTCCGGAACCGGCGGGCGAAGGCCGCCAGGCGATCCAGTTTCTGCGGCAGGGCATTCTCGATGGCAGCGCGGACCTTGCGGGCCAGAACCGGCGAGGCGCCGTTGGTGGATATCCCGATCACCACATCGCCGCGATCGACCACCGCCGGCATGATGAAATCTGACAGCTCGGGTCGGTCGACGACATTGACCAGGACGTGTGCCGCGCGGGCCGCCCGGGAGACCGCGCGATCGCGCTCCAGGTCGCCCGTCGCGCCGAAGACCAGATCATGACCGGTGATGAGGGCGGGATCAAAAGCGTCGGCAAGAACGGTGCAATCGGCGCCGGCGGCGTCCAGGAGTCGCAGCTTCGCCGCGGCGGCCTCACCGCCGCCGACCACGAGGACCTTGCGTCCCTGCAGTTTGGCGAAGATCGGAAATGACTGCATCTCACACCTAAATCACACAAATTTCATGGAATTACGCGTCCAGAATTCCGCGGTTTTCCTCGTTATGTGATATAGATACCCGTCCAAGTGGGTCAAGTTTAAAAACACAGTGTGAAATTCAATTTCACACATTTTCATTGATTAAATCTAACATGTACCGGACTCCAGCTAACAGGAAGATGGCCAAATGCGCGGCATCCGGCCGGTCGCCATTCCTGGCTTTCAGGGGCTATACTGGGATTCCAATACATTACTGGTTCGAGGCACGAGATTGGCCACCCTTCGCGCGACCTCCCCGCATGACCATGACCATTGCATCGCCGACGCCCTGACCCGGGCCGACCGCCTCTGCGCCGAACGGGGTGCCCGCCTCACCCCCCTGCGCCGCCGGGTCCTGGAGCTGGTCTGGAACAGCCATCGCCCGGTCGGTGCATATGCCGTGCTGGACCAGTTGCGCAGCGGCGACAAATCGGCGGCACCGCCGACCGTCTATCGGGCCCTGGATTTCCTCCTGGAGCACGGGCTTGTCCACAAGATCGAGAGCCTGAACGCCTTCATCGGCTGCGATCACCCCCAGGACCGGCATGTCAGCCAGTTCCTGATCTGCACCAAGTGCAGCGGGGCGATCGAGTTGCAGGATCCAGGGATCGTAAATGCGGTCAAGAAGAGCGCAGCCCAGGCAGGATTCGCGGTCAACCGGTTGACGATCGAGCTTCAGGGTCTTTGCACGAATTGCGCCAAGGCTGCCTAGAGGCAGGCGGCGACGTAGCCCTCGAAATGCGCCATCGCCCGGGTCTTGTAGCCGAGGATCTTCCCCTCCTCGTCCCAGCGCCGCAACTTCACCGCATCGGCGAAATAGGGCTCGGCTTCGAAGGCCAGCGCCTCGGCGGGTGACATGGGACCGCCCTGCAGCTTCAATGACAGCACCGACGCCTCGGAAAGACGCTCGAAGTAGCCGGGTTCGACCGCTGCGAGATAGCGCTTCGCCGCGACATGCAGGCGGACCGGCTCGGTGACCGCCGGACCGAAATGCCGCGAGAGCCAGGCCGAGCCGAGGGATTCGTGCTGGGTATCGATGCCGGCATCGGCGATATCCTGCGGCAGATCGTGCAGCATGTGGCCGATGTCGTGCAGGAACGTCGCGGATATCAGCGCCGCCGACGCGCCGTCGCGCTCGGCAAACGTGCCGCATTGCAGGGCGTGATCCAGCTGGCTCACGCCCTCGCCGTAGCCCTCGTGACCGCGCCGGGCAAAGGCGGCGCGAATCTCGTCCAGCGCGTTCATGCCGCCTGCACCTTGCCCGCATCCAAGGTGCGGTGGAGCACCAGTCGCCGGCTTTCGATGCCATCGCGGTCAATGTAGCAGCCCTGCAGGTGGCGGCGTCCGAGACTCGGGTCGAAGGCGGTCCGGCCATGGAGCGCACGGTCGTTCTGCATCACCACGCATTCCCCTGGCGCCAGTCGGAAGATCAGTTCTCCCGCCGGCCGCTTGAGAATCTCGCCGAATCTGCGATAGGCGGCATACCAGCGGCCTGCGAGATCGGCCGGCGCGTCGAGCCAGTCGGCCGAGCGGTTGTTGAAATGGACAGCGACGATGACGCCGTCGCGATCGACGGTGATCAGCGTCTGCTTCGCCTGCAGTTCCGTGTTCGCATCGGCAAACCGGAAGGTCATCGGCACGCTGGTGAGCAATTCGAACGCCGCCGGCTCCTCCAGACGCAGGGCTTCCGCCGCCGCAAAGCCGTCGACCAGCAGCGTGTCGCCGCCCGGTGCGCCGGATTCCAGGCAATGCAGAAGCTGAACGCCCGGAGACGGGTGGCGATAGGGATTGTCGGAATGGACGCCGAGGCCGACTGCGGTATAGGCAAGATTGGTCGGATTCGGTACCGATATCACGTCGAACAGTCGCCCGTAATTGGTGACCCGGACGAAACCGAGGCGGTCGCCCACCTCGGCCACCATCCCGGGCCGGATCGGCACATTCCGCAGGATGCCGAAGCCGAGTGCGGCGTAGAGCTCCAGCCAGGCCAGTTCATCCCGCGGATTCGCCAGGATGGCCGGCCAATCGCCGATCGGCAGGTCATTGCCGATCTCGCGTCCCCACAGGCGCACAGGTATGCGCCGGCCTGCCCGGGCCGCGGCGGACAGGTCGTGGCTGGCCAGCCAGGATTCGGTGAAGTCCGAATGATGGCCATCGGACCAGATAACGCGAAGGGAACGGTCGCTGCCGACGACCGCCTCGACCACTGCAAGATCCGAAGGCAGGTCGACAATCTCGTAAAGTTTCTGCCCATTTCCGGGGTGCCGGCATTGGCCGCAACGGCAATTGTCGCGGAGCCAGAAACCGTCCAGCGAAGATGCACCGCCGCCGGACCACCCCAGGCGGACGCTGCGATCAACGATCGCAGCACTCTCGAGCTGCTGCATGACCGCGTCTACCACGGCAGGGAGTAGGTTTTCACATTGGTGAAGCACTTCATCGCCTCGATGACGCCCTCCTTGTAGCCGAGACCCGAATCCTTGATGCCGCCGAACGGGGACATCTCGATGCGATAGCCCGGAACCTCCCGCACATTGACGGTACCGACTTCGAGCTCCCGGACGAACCTTGTGATGTAGTCCAGCCGGTTGGTGCAAACGCCGGAGGACAGCCCATAGGCCGTCGAGTTGGAAACCCGGATCGCATCCTCAATGTCCCTGACCCGGATGACCGGCGAAACCGGCCCGAAGGTCTCGATCCGCACCAGGTCGCAATCGAAGGGAACGTGATCGACGACGGTCGGCGAATAAAGGGCGCCCTTGCGGATATTGCCATAGAGGAGCTTGGCCCCGGCCTGGACCGCCTGGTTCACCTTCTCCTCGCAATACTTGGCCGAGGCCTCGTCGATCACGGTGCCCATATCGGTCTCCGGATCGGCGGGGTCTCCGAACCTGATCCGCTTCGTCTTCTCCAGCAGCAGGCCGACGAAACGGTCGGCGACCGCCTCGTGCACGATCATCCGCTTCACCGCAGTGCAGCGCTGGCCGGAATTCTTGTAGGATCCGGCGACGGCAAGGGTGCTCGCTTCCTCGAGATCGGCATCCTCCATCACGATCAGCGGATCGTTACCACCGAGCTCAAGGACTGCGCGGCGATAGCCCATATGGGTCGAGATGTATTTGCCGACCGAAACGCCGCCGGTGAAGGTGATCAGGTCCACGCTGGAATCGGTGAGCATGGTATCGGCGATCTCGCGTGGATCACCGGTAATGACCTGGAACATCTCCCTCGGCAGACCTGCCTCATACAGGATGTCCGCCAGCAGCAGCGCGGTCAGTGGCGTCTTCTCGCTCGGCTTCAGCACCATCCGGTTGTTGGTCGCGATCGACGGCGCCACCTTGTGCGCGACCTGATTCAGCGGATGATTGAACGGCGTGATCGCCGAAATCGCTCCCAGTAGCGGGTCGCGCTGGGTATAGATCCGGCGCTTCTTGCCATGTGGGGTGATGTCACAGGAGAAGATCTCCCCGTCATCCTTGATGACCAGACTGCTGGAGAGAAAGAAGACGTCATAGGCACGCCCGACCTCATAGAGCGTGTCCTTCAGGCACAGGCCCGATTCCGCCGTGATGAGCTCGGCGATTTCCTGCTTGCGGGCGACCAGCAGTTCGGCGGTCTTGCGCAGGATCGCGCTGCGGTCGGCGCGCGACAGGCCGGGCTTGTATCCCTTGGCAATCGCGAAGGCTTTCTGCACGTCCTCGATGCTGGCCTTCGGGCAGGTGCCGATGACCTCGTTGGTATAGGGATTGAATACCTCGAAGCTGCGGTCGCCGGTACCGAAGTTCCCGGCCAGACGCATCTTCTCCTTGCGAACGACACCCATGGCAATCCCTTCCTTCATACGGCTTTTGACATCGTCGCCGGAGCCGCGACGGCATGGTTGAGCGCCAGGTCGAAGGCACTGAAGTTGCGCAGGCGATACCCGGCAGGCAGCGCCTTCAGCCGGCGGTTGAGGATCACTGGAACCTGCTGCTCGGTCATCCCGCCGTGAGACCGCAGCGGCAAGGTGAGACCGCTCAGGTCATGTTTGGCGACCGACGTCCCGATCGCGAAGTTCCGCGCCGAGATCGCGATCACGTCGCCCAGCCGGTCTTCCGGCAGCTCGAAACGCCGGCAGCCGGTCTCGCGATCGACCGCCAGTTCCATCCCCGGCAGGCCGGCGATGCGCTTGATCAGCGCGGGCTGGTCGAGGTCCGCCGGCAGATAGACCGTTGCGAACGAGCCCAGGGCCCCGTGATGAACCACATAGGGATCGGTGATCGGCAGAATGACCCGCGCGATCCCCGCCCCAAGCCATTCGTCCAGCAGGTCCTGGAGGTAGATCACCTGCGGCTTCAGATCGGCGCCATGCTTGTCGTTCATGCCATGATCTGCCGTCACCACAACCCTGCACCCCATGGCGTCGAGCTGCGCCAGATAGCCGTCCATCATCCGGTAGAAATCGTTCGCCACCGCCTCGCCGGGCGCATGCTTGTGCTGGATGTAGTCGGTGGTGGAGAGGTACATGATATCCGGTCGCTCTGCCTGCATCAGCTTCACGCCGGCGGCAAAGACGAACTCCGACAGCGCCGCACTGTAGACCGAGGGCAGCGGCAGACCGACGAAATCGAGCGCATTCTCGATCCCGTGTTCGGCGACGGTGGTCTCGTTGGCCTTCTCCGCCGAGAAGCAGATGCCCTTCATGCCCTTGCCGAGCAGTTTGCGGAGCTTGTCCTTGGCGGTGACCACCGCCAGTTTGGCGCCGGCATCGGCGAAGGCCGCCAGTATGGTCGGCGCGCGCAGGAACTTGGGATCGTTCATCATCACTTCCGTGCCGCTCTCGCGGTCGAAGAGATAGTTTCCGCAGATGCCATGCACCGACGGCGGCGCCCCGGTGACGATCGAGAGGTTGTTCGGATTGGTGAAGCTGGGGACGACGCAGTCGCCGATGAGATTGGCGCCCCGCTCCACCGTGCGCGCGAGCCACGGCATTGCGCCGGCCTCGATTGCGCGGGTCAGGTAGGCGGGCTCGCAGCCGTCGACGCAGACGACAACCAGGGGTTCGGTCGGCCAGGCATAGGTCTTGCCGTTTACCGTGACGGATTTCATCTGCAACGGACTCCCTATTCTGCGGCGCGGATGCGCGGTGCGCCGGACTTCACCTGCATCTCGGCCATCACCGCCTTCACCGCCTCGAGGAAGGCACGCATTTCGGCCTCGCCGATTCGCCCGATGCAGCCGATGCGGAAGCTGTCGGCAACGGTCAATTTGCCCGGGTAGATGACGAAGCCGCGCTGGCGCAGGCTGTCGTAGAACGTCTGGAAGGCGAAATTGGCATCAGCCGGCATGTGGAAAGTGACGATGATCGGCGCCTGCAGGCGATCCGGCAGCAGGGTTTCGAAGCCGAGGCCGCGCATCCCTTCGACCAGGATCCTCCAGTTGTTGCGATAGCGCGCACCGCGCCCGGCAACCCCGCCCTCCTGCTCGTGCTCGGTCATCGCCTGGTCGAAGGCGACGATGCAATGGATCGGCGGCGTGAACCGGTACTGGTTCGTCTTCTCCAGCGTCTGCCACTGGTCGTACAGATCGAGCGACAGCGACGGGGCGTTGCCGGCGGTCTCCTTGAGGGCGCTTTCGCGGCACAGCACGAATCCAAGCCCGGGCACCCCCTCGATGCACTTGTTCGACGAGGCCGCCACCGCATCGAACGCGATCTCGTTTGCACTGAGCTCGAGCGCGCCGAAGGCGCTCATCGCGTCGATCAGGAGGCGCCTGCCGGCGGCCGCAACCACCCTGCCGACCTCCGCGATCGGGTTCAGCACGCCGGAGGTCGTCTCGCAGTGCACGACCGCGACATGAGTAATGGCCGGGTCGGCGTCCAGTGCCGCCTTCACCTGCGCCGGATCGACCGGCTGATCCTCGGCCCATTCCAGGACCGCGTGCGCGCGCTTGTAGTAGCTGCAGATCCTGGCGATCCGCTTGCCATATGCGCCGTTGATCAGGATCAGCAGCTTCGACGCCGGTGCGACGAAGGCACCGATCATCGCTTCGACGGCGAAGGTGCCGCTGCCTTGCATCGGCACGCAGGTGAACTGGCCGCCACCGCCGATCATGGCCACCAGGCGCTGGCGCATCCGGGTGTTGATGGCGATGAATTTGGCATCCCGTGATCCCCAATCATGCAGCATCGCCTGTTTGACGGTGAGCGAGGTGGTCAGCGGGCCGGGAGTCAGAAGCCAGGGGTCGTGAGACATTCTCTATATCCTGCAAAGAGTTAGATAGATCCACGCCCCGCAGGGCAGAGATCGGCCAAAGCTGTTGCAGCACTATGTCGCCAAAGCGTATCATAATTCAAATCGCAATTAATGATATGAACCATAGATGACATCTATAAATCACAATCAGCTGCGGGCCTTTCATGCGGTGGCGACCGAAGGCAGCTTCACCAAGGCGGCCAATGCCCTGAGCGTCACCCAGCCGACGCTCTCTGGACAGGTGAAGGGGCTCGAGGACCAGTTCGGCGTCCGCCTGTTCGACCGGCGCAAGCGCAAGATCGAGCTCACCGATATCGGCCGCAACCTGCTCGACATCACCTGGCGCCTGTTCAATCTCGAGATCGAGGCGGAACAGGTCCTCACCGCCGCCCGCGGCCTGAAACGCGGCCATCTTCGGGTCGGTGCCGACGCCCCCTACCACTCGATCCCGTTCCTCGCCGCCTTCAACCGGCGCTATCCCAATCTGCGTCTCTCGATGTCGATCGGCAATTCCGAGCGGCTGCAGGCGGATCTGCTCGACCAGCGCTGCGACGTCGCGATCGCCGCCAACGTGCAGAAGGATCCGCGGATTTACAGCTTCTCTTTTCGCCAGGATCATCTCATCCCCTTCGTCGACCGCAACCATGCCTGGGCGCGCCGCCGCCGCATCAAGCTGGAAGACCTCACCGGCATGCGCCTCATCCTGCGCGAACCCGCCTCTACCACCCGGCAGTGCTTCGACGCCGCCGTGGCCGCCGCCGGGATCCGGATCGGCGAGGTACTGGAGATCGGCAGCCGCGAGGCCATCCGCGAGGCGGTGGCGATGGGCCTTGGCATCGGCATCGTCGCCGCCTCGGAATTCGGCGACGACATGCGCCTGAAGGCGCTGGAATTCGAGGGCAGGATCATCGGCTCGACGGAATTCGTCGCCTGCCTCAACGACCGGCGCTCGACCCCCCTGGTGAAGGCCTTCCTGGACATCGTGCGCGAGGGCATCGGCGAGACGCGGGGCGCAAGATGAGGCACCTGCTCGCGATCACCGCCTGCGTCACCGCGCTGGCGACGGCAGCCGGCGCCCAATCCACCGCCTGGGAGCGAGGCTTCGACCGCAACACCGAATTCGCCGGAACGATGACGCCGCGCAACGACTCGTTCGCGGTCTTCTGTCCCTCCGGCGGGCGCGCCTCCTTCGTCCTCAAGGCACCGGTGTTCCGCACCCGGGTCGCCGACAAGCACCGGTATTCCATCGTCTTCGCCATCGACAGCCAGCGGCGGGAACTGGTGATGACCGCCCATGACGAGGACCTGATCTTCGAGGCGTCGGACCTGAATGCCCGCAACGAGATCGAGCGCTTCATCGCCGCGCTCTCGGCCGGACGGACGATGACCGCCGCGGCGAGCAAGATCGGCTGGCGCGCCGAGTTCGGCCTGGAGAGCGCGCAGGAGGCGCTGGAGGGCATCCTCAGCGGTTGCTGACGGCCCTCAGCCCTCCTTCAGGCGCGACGGCGACAGCTCGCCCACCGCTTCCAGCAGCGGCTGCGCCACCAGCGCCAGATGCGAATTGATCCGCTTCAGGTCGCGCAGGATGTCGAGATGCAGGCTGCTGGTCTGGATGCTCTCGATCCGGCCCGAGCGCAGGCGGTCGAGATGGTTCTCCGCCGCGGTCTTCTCCAGCTCGCGGAACACCAGTTTCTCCGCGAACAGCTGGCGCGCCAGCTTGATGTCGCCCGACATGAACACGTTCATCGCCAGGTCGAGGTTCTGGTTGAGGCGGTGGTGGATGTTGTCCAGCTCCTGGAACCCTTCCGCCGAGAACTTCAGGTTGTGCTTCACCTTCTTCGCCGCGAGCTCCATCAGGCTCTTGTCGACGATGTCGCCGATGTGCTCGAGGTTGGTGGTGAAGGTGATGAGGTCGATCACCCGCCGCTGGTCGGCCGGATCCATGATCTCGCGGCTGACGCGGGTGAGATAGAGCTTGATCGCGTCGTTCAGCCGGTCGACCTGGGTGTCGAGATCGCTGACCTGCCTGATCAGCCGCCGGTCGTCGGAGCGCAGGGCCTGCAGCGACTGCCGCAGCATCTGCCCGACCACGTCGCCCATGCGCAGCGCCTCGCGCGAGGCATTGGCAAGCGCCACCGTCGGCGATTCCGTGGCATTGGCATTGAGATAGCGCGGCTTTGCCGGATCGTCGGCCTGCGGCTGCTCGGGGAGCAGCTTCGCCGTCAGCCGGGCGATCGGGCCGACGAAGCCGATGAAGACCACCGCCAGCGCCAGGTTGAAGCCGACGTGGAAATTCAGGGTCTGGCGCCAGGGCTCGGGCTGCAGCATGGCGACATAGGGCATCAGCAGCGGCAGCACCGGCAGCACCGCGGCGACGCCGACCAGACGGAAGATCAGGTTGCCGAGCGGCACCCGGCGGGCATCCGGCGGCTCGGTCATCGTCGCCATGATCGGCATCACCGCGCTCCCCAGATTGGCGCCGAGGACCAGCGCGAGGCCGAGCTCCAGCGGCACCATTTCCGCGGTCATGAAGGAGACCACCAGCAGCACGATGGCGAGGCTGGAGGTCGAGAGCACGGTCAGCACGGCGCCGACGATGACCCCGAAGATCGGCGCGTCGCTCAGCAGCTGCAGGATCTGCGGCAGCAGCGGCGCGTTGCGCACCGGATCGGCCGCGGCGGTGATCAGGTGCAGGCCGAGAAGCGCGATGCCGAGCCCGACCACCGCCCGGCCGAGGTCCCTGAGCTGGGTGTTGGTCAGCTTGTTGAACATGATCCAGCCGGTCAGGATCAGCAGCGGCGAGATCCAGTCGACCCGGTAGGAATAGGCCTGGGCCACCAGGCTGGTGCCGACATCGGCGCCCAGCATGATGGCCAGGGCCGAGGCGGTGCTGACCAGACCGCGCGAGGCGAAGGACGAGGTCACCAGAGCGGTGGCGCTGGAGGACTGCAGGACGCAGGTCACCCCGAGCCCGGCGAAGAGGGCGGCGAAGCGGTTACCCATCGCCTTGCCCAGGCGCTGCCGGATGAAGGCGCCATAGGCCCGCAGCACGCCGGTTCTGACCATGCGCAGGCCCCAGAGCAGCAGAGCCGCGGCGCCGAACAGGTTGAGCAGGAAGGTCATGATGGACTACGACTCGGCATCTATCGGACGGTGTCACGAAACCGTAACATATAGGACCAAAGCCCGGCGGCATATACCGGCGCGACCTTCACTTTATCGTTTGCGCCCGCTAGGCGATGCCCTCGATCTTCGCCGCGAACTCCTCGAGCAGCGCCACGCCGAAGCCGGTGCCGCCGACCGGGCAGAGCGCCCGGTCCTTGTGGGCAAATTCCTTGTTGGCGATGTCGAGATGCGCCCAGTCGCAGCCGTCGACGAAATGCTTCATCAGCGCCGCCGCATGCGCCGCATCGGCGGATTCGTCGTCCGCCGCGTGGTGCCGGAAGTCGGCGATGGGCGAATCCAGGTTGTGGTCGTAGTAGTCGTCGATCGGCAACCGCCAGAAGCGTTCGCCGACCGCCTCGCCGGCGGCGATGATGTCCTGCGCCAGCCGGTCGCGGGTGCTGAACACGCCGGCGAAGGCCCCGCCCAGGGCCGCCGTCACCGAATAGGTCAGGGTGGCGAGATCGATGATGCAGCGCGGCTTGAACCTTGTCGCCGCGTAATAGAGCGCGTCGACCAGCACCACCCGCCCCTCGGCGTCGGTATCGATCACCTCGATCGTCTGTCCCGACATGGTCTTGATGATGTCGCCCGGCTTGTAGGCGCTGGAGGACGGCAGGTTCTCCACCAGCCCGACCACGCCGACCACGTCGATCTTCGCCTTGCGCTGCGCCAGGGCGCGGATGGTTCCCACCACCGCCGCGCCGCCCGCCATGTCGCCCTTCATGGTGATCATCTGGTTCGCACGCTTCAGGCAGAGACCGCCGGAATCGAAGCAGACCCCCTTGCCGACCAGGGCGATCGGCCCCGTGCCCTTGCCGCTTCGCCCGGCACCGAGATAGCGCAGCACCAGCAGCCGGGGCGGCCGTTTCGAGCCGCCGCCGACGGCGAGGATGGCATTCATGCCGAGCTTCGCCATCTGCGCCTCGTTCAGTACCTCGACCTTGACGCCGAGCTTGGCGAGTTCCCGCGCCCTGGCGGCGAAGATCTCCGGATAGAGCTCGTTCGGCGGCTCGTTGGTGAGATCGCGTGCCATCAGCACGCCGTCGGCCACGGCGTCGAAGCGCTGCATCAGTTTCGCCGCCGCCGCCGGGTGGTCGGTGACGAGGCTGAGCTTCCGCACCAGCTTCGGCCGGTCCGGCTTCTCCTTGGTCCGGTATTTGCCGAACTGGTAGTTCCGCAGGCGGGCACCGAGGGCGAGATTGGCCGCCAGTGCCGGCTCGTCCAGCCGGATCCTCTGCGGCAGATCGACCAGCACGGCTGCCGCCGGCTCTTTCGCGGCCATCAGATGCGCGGCGATGGCGCCGCCGACTTCACGCAGATGCTGCGGCGAAATCTCCTTCGCCGCGCCGAGACCGGCGATCAGGACCCGCCGCGGCCCCGTCGCGCCCGGCGCCAGGATATCGAGGATCTGCTCGCGCTTGGCGGTGAAGTGCGGCGCCTTCAGGGCCCGGGACAAGGCACCGCCGAGGCTGGCGTCGAGTTCCGCCGCCCGGCCCGAGAACCTGCCGCCTTCGACCACCGTGACAACGACGACCGACATCGCCGAATCGCGCTTCGGCTGGAAACCCACCTGCATAAATCCCCTCTCGGCCGGGTGATCCGGCGCTAATGCGCCGCGGCAGGCACCAGGGTCCCGTCGCGGCTTTCCCGGATCGACAGAGCCAGGAAGCCAGCGACCATAGCCAATCCGAGCGACGCAAACCAGATCCAGTCGTAGCGCCCGAACATGTCGAACAGCCGGCCGGCCAGGAACACGCCGGCCGCCCCGCCCAGCGAATGGCCGGCCGACAGCATTCCCATGGTGAGCCCCATGACCCTGAGGCCCAGATGGCTCGCCACCAGGCTCGCCGTCGGCGGCACGGTGGAATAGTCGAACAGCCCGAAGACGACGGCAAAGGCCATCAGCAGGTTGATGTCCTGGCCGACATAGGCCAGCAGGATGAAGGTGAATCCGCGGGCAATGTAGATGATCGCCAGCAGCAGCGGCCGGCTCATCCGGTCGGTCAGCCAGCCGGAGAGGATCATGCCGCCCAGGTTGACCGCGGACAGCACGCCATAGGCCGTGGCACTGGCCAGCGGCGGAAACCCGCAGAGCGCCGCATAGGGAAGCAGATGCGTCTCGATCACCCCAGAAGTGGTGAAGCCGCAGATGAAGAAGCTCCAGAACAGGGCATGGAACACCCAGCTGCCCACGACATGCCGCAGCCGCTCCGGGAGACTGTCGCTGGCCCGCTGCCGGCCCCCGCCTCCGCCACGCCCGCCGCGCAGCAGCAGGAAGACCGTCGGCACCAGCACCATGCAGGCAATGGCGAGCCCGATATAGCTCGCCCGCCAGCTGGTGGTTTCCATCAGATCGGCGACCAGCGGCACGACCAGCAGCTGCCCGGCCGTCGAGCCCGACGTGGCGATGCCGACCGCGAGCCCGCGATGCGCCGCGAAACGGTGGCTGACGATGGTGGAGACCACGTGATTGGCGGCCATGGCGAAGCCGACCGCGGCGAGCCCGCTATAGGCCAGGTAGAACTGCCAGGTCTCGTGCATGCCGGCGGTGACGAACATGCCGATCCCGATCGCGGCCAGCCCGGCGCTGAGCAGCAGCCGGGCGCCGAACCGGTCGACCAGATTACCGGCGACCGGCGCCATCAGGGCCATGACCACCAGGGCCCAGGCCCCGCCGTCGGAGACCAGGGTCCGGGTCCAGCCGAGTTCCTTCTCGATCTCCGGCATCGCCAGGCCGAGCACCGCCCGGGCCGAGAACGACGCCGAAAGCGTGAAGAACCCGACCGCCACCACGAGCCATGCCACCCGGTCGGTCGGGGCCCGTGCGGCTGGGGTCCGCGCGACCGGGGTCTGTGCGGCCGGGGCCGACTTGCTATCGCTGCTCACGCTGCATCCTCTCGCGCCGCATCGCGGCGTTCCGTTTCGGCGATGGCGGCGGACTGGAAGATGCGCCCTAGCCCATCGCCCCGACGGTGTGGATGATACCCGAGCTCAACCGCCGGATCAGCGTGTAAAGTCTGCCAATCGGCTGGAAAATCTGCTCGTGCTCGCGCTCATAGGTCTGGCTCCAGTCGCCGACATAGGTCGCCACCTCGCCATAATCGCCCTCGAACTTCACTTCCTCGATCTTCGGGAAGATCGTCGACAGCGTGCGCAGGGCGTCGTTGATCTCGAGATGGAAGATCTTGGTCAGCAGCTGGGCCTTGGAGATGTTGTGCTGCTCGGAAAAGTCCGGGATATGCGAGGTCAGGGTGAAGATGCGCATGATCAGCGCCACCCGGATGCCGTGCATCAGCCGCAGATTGATGCGCGCCTCCGGCGAGATTTTCGGCTTCGGCAGCCCCACCAGTGCGAGCCCGTCGCGCAGCGCCAGCATGTCGAGCTGGAACACCCGGTAGATCTTCGACAGCCGGTCGTAGAGCTGCTCGTGCTCGAGGTGTTCGGCGACATGCCGCAGCTCGATGGCGCGATTGGGGTCCTTGGCCTGATAGGCCCGCGACAGCCACTGCCCGGGATCGAACAGGTCGATATAGCATTTCAGCGCCTCGAGGTCGGTGAACTCCAGCGCCCATTCGACCATGCCGATCAGGCGCCGGGACCGGGCCGAGGACTTGTAGATGCGCTCGAAACGCTCCGGATCGCGGATGATCGCCTCGCCCACCCCGCCGATGGTGTTCGCCAGCAGGCCGAGCTGCTGCAGGATGCCGTTGTGGGGGATCGCCCGCATCTGCGTCGGATGCGTGAGGTTGACGCGCTGTGCCATGCCCTCGGTCTCGCGGCGCACTGGCCGCGATCCGCTGGTGAACAGCAGGTTGCCGCCGAACGTGTCGAGCAGGGTCGCATAGTTGCCATCGTCCATCACCCGCTCGTTGAAGCGGCGGATGGTGATGAAGAATTCCTTGGTGTAGTCCTCCTCCGACACATAGGCCGGATCGGCGGCGATCGCGTCTTTCGGCGGCGTCAGGGCGTATTCCAGGATCCGCGTCATCGAGGCGAAGGCGATCTCCGGCGTGACGAAATAGACGTAGCCGTCGCCGCCCTGGAAGCTCACCTCTTCCTTGGCGCGGACGCCGTTGCGCAGGAAATAGTGCCGGCTGGCCGGCGATGCCACGTATTCCAGGCGGGCGGTGAAATCCTCGGGATGGCCGCCGCGGCCGATCAATTCGCCATGGGTGTCGAAGATCACCAGCTCGACGTCGGTGAAGCCGCGCTCGCGCATCAGGTCGGCGAGCTTCAGCCGCAGCCATTCCACCGAGATCGCCGCCACCGTCTGGCCCAGATGCCTTCCGGCGTCCGAGAACCCGGTCTGGATGCAGAGCCGGCCGCGCTCGCGCACATAGGCGGCGAAGGTCGGGTTCTGCAGGCACTCGTCGATCACCCGGATGCCGCGTTCGAAGGCCTTGGTGGTCTCGAACAGCGGCGAGATGTCGATCTTCTTCTCGACCCCGAACAGCTTGGCGAAATACAGCGCCGCGATCAGCGTCAGCGAGGTCTCGCTCTCGGCGATGAGGAATCGCACCGGCGTCGTCGCATCGATGTATTTCAGCATCATCGCAACGATCATGAACAGGCGCTTCGCCGACGTGCGCTCCGCCAGGATCGAGGCGAAGTTGATCTTCACCGGCTTCACCCCCGCCGCCAGCTTGGCGACAGAGGCCATGTAGGAGCGCTTGTGCGCCGGATCGTCGGGCGCCGCCTCCATGTCGATCAGCTTGCGGACGGCGTTGTGGATCTGCACCGAATTCAGGCGCACATGGGTATGCGCCATGCCGAGGCCGTGATTGGCGATCTCGGCGCGCAGGATCAGCAGCTTGCGCTTTGCGGACGGCCGGTCGCCGAGGTCGATCGCGCGCTCGACCAGTTCCAGGAGCTGGGCCGATTCCACCAGCCGCAGGTCGCGGCTGTCATGCATCCGCTTGGCGATGCGGCGGACCTCCTCGTGCCAGGCCTCGCCCGGCTGCCCGCCGCCCTGGAACACGTCGATTTCGTCGCGGGCCTCCTTGATCGCCAGCGCCAGCCGGCTTTCCAGCAGCTCGAGGAGGTGGTGCAGGTCGACATAGGTCTTGCCGCGCGGGAATTCCACGCGCACCGCCTCGATCACCGAAATATACTGCTCGAGCTGCAGCGCCTGCAGCTTCAGGCGCTTGAACAGCGTATCGCTCCATTTGATGTCGGCCCGCCCGTCGAGGTCGTAGCCGACCCAGCTCGCAATCGTCACCAGCTTCGGCGTCAGTTTCTCCCAGTCGGCGGGATAGAGCTCGGCGGCAACCTCGAGGACGATCTCGTAGGCGCGCCTGAGGGCCTTCTGGCTGTTGGCGATGGCCAGGATGGAGAGCCCATGCTCGTAGGCGAGGTCCAGGGTCTCCGGTGGCCGATGCTCGACGGCCCGCGCCTGATCGATGAGGCGGGCCCGTTCCCGGATTGCCAGCTTGCTGCCGTCGGCATCCCGATCCATCGCCAGTTCCGCCATCGCCCGCATCATCGGCTTCGACTGGCTGAAGGTCGGATGCGCGGTGAACACGATCCCGAACAGCTCGCGCTCGATGGTGGCCTGGAATTCGGCGAAGGGCTTCAACCCCGCTTTGCCCTTGCCGGCGACCCCCGCGATCCGGCGGATGACATTGCGCAGGCTCTCCTCGTTCCGGCGCACGTCGCGCTCTCCGAGGTAATGGGCGAGACGCTGCGCCCGGTGCTCGAAGGCCTGGGCGGTCAGTTGCTGGACCAGCTCCTCGATCCCGCCGAAGCTGAGGCTGCCCTTGTCCAGGCGCTTGCCGATGTCGAGCGCCAGGAGCTTCACGGAATTGCCGAACGGATTGCGCTCGCGCATCGAGGCGAGATCGCCGAAGGCCGTCTCCAGCTCGCGCTCGACCCGGGTCGTGTCGAATCCCGGCTCGAGCGGGAACAGCCGCGGCAGCGGCGTCAGCCCCTCATCCAGCCGGACGGCCGGCTGGCGCGGCTTCCTGGCGGCGGGGCGTTTCTCCGACGCCGGAACGCGCAGCGCCGCTGAAGACTTCAACTTGGCTTTCGACGAGGTCTTCAGCGGCATCTGGCATTCCTCAAAATCCGCAGCCGTTCTCCCAACCGAATCCCGGTTCGATCAGGCCGCCGCCTTGCCCAAAGCCCGCAGGGCGGCAGTGCCGATCTCGGCGGGCGACGGCGCTATGATAATCCCGGCCGAGCGCAAAGCCTCGATCTTTTCCGCCGCGCTTTCGCCTCCGCCCGACACGATGGCGCCGGCATGCCCCATGCGCCGACCCGGCGGCGCGGCGATCCCGGCGATGAAGCCGACCACCGGCTTCTTGCGCTTCGACTGCTTCAGGAAGTCGGCCGCGTCGATCTCCGGGCTGCCGCCGATCTCGCCGATCATCACGATCGCATCGGTCTCGTCGTCGCCGAGGAACAGGTCAAGGATGTCGACGAAGTTCGAGCCGTTCACCGGATCGCCGCCAATTCCGACGACCGTGGTCTGGCCGAGGCCGACCGCCGTGGTCTGGGTCGCCGCTTCGTAGGACAGCGTGCCGGAACGCGAGACGATGCCGATCCGCCCCGGCTTGTGCACGTAGCCCGGCATGATGCCCATCTTGCACTGGTCCGGCGTGATCATGCCCGGGCAGTTCGGGCCGATGACCCGCGACTTGGAGTATTTCAGCTCGCGCTTGATCTTGGCCATGTCCTGCACCGGGATGCCGTCGGTGATCGCGACGATTACCTCGATTTCGGCGTCGATCGCCTCCAGGATGGAATCCATCGCATAGATCGGCGGCACGTAGATGACGCTGGCATTGGCCCCGGTCCGCTCGCGCGCCTCCATCACGGTGTTGAACACCGGCAGGCCGAGATGGGTGGCGCCGCCCTTGCCCGGCGTGACGCCGCCGACCATGTTGGTGCCGTAGTCGATGGCCTGCTGTGAATGGAACGTGCCCTGGGTGCCGGTGAAGCCCTGGCAGATGACCTTGGTGAACTTGTCGATCAGAATTGCCATGGCCTAGGCCCTCCCCTCTACCTGCGCGACGATCTTGCTCGCGGCATCGGCCAGCGTCGTCGCGGTGACGATCGGCAGGCCGGATTCCTGCAGGATCTTCCGGCCGAGCTCGACATTGGTGCCTTCCAGGCGCACCACCAGCGGCCGGTCCAGTCCGACCTCGCGGGCGGCGCCGACGATGCCCTCGGCAATGGAATTGCAGCGCATCATGCCGCCGAAGACGTTGACCAGGATGCCTTTGACCCCGGGATCGTTGAAGATCAGCTTGAAGGCGCAGGCGACGCGTTCCTTGGTCGCCGCCCCGGCGATGTCCATGAAGTTCGCCGGCTGGCCGCCGTAATGCTGGATGATGTCCATGGTCGCCATGGCGAGCCCGGCCCCGTTGACCATGCAGCCGATGTTGCCGTCGAGCTTCACGTAGTTGAGGTCGTGGCGCGAGGCCTCGAGCTCCAGCGGATCGATCTCGTTCTCGTCGCGCAGGTCCTGGATGTCGTGATGCCGGAACAGGGCGTTCTCGTCGAAGGTCATCTTGGCGTCGAGCGCGATCAGCTTGTTGGCCTTGGTGACGACCAGCGGGTTGATCTCGATCAGGCTGGCATCGAGGTCACGGAAGGCCTTGTTCATCGCCATCAGCAGGCGGACGAACTTGTGTACCTCGCGCTCCTTCAGGTCGAGCTGGAAGGCGATCTTGCGCGCCTGGAAGGCCCGCATCGGCATCGCCGGCGGCAGCATCAGCTTGACGATCTTCTCCGGGTTCTTTTCGGCGACTTCCTCGATGTCCATGCCGCCTTCGGTCGAGGCGATCACCGCGACGCCGCCGGTCTTGCGGTCGACCAGCTGGGCGATATAGAGCTCGCGCGCGATCTCGCTGCCCTGCTCGATATAGACCTTCTTCACCTCCTTGCCCTGCGGGCCGGTCTGGTGGGTCACCAGGCGCATGCCCAGCATCTTGTCCACCGTGGCAACGACTTCCTTCACCGTTCGGCAGATCTTCACCCCGCCCGCCTTGCCGCGGCCGCCGGCGTGGATCTGCGCCTTCACCACCCAGATCGGGCCGTCGAGATCCTCGGCGACGCTCTCGGCCTCGGCCGGCGTATGGGCCACGTCACCGCGCGGCACCGCGACCCCGAAGCGGCGCAGCAGTTGCTTGGCCTGGTATTCGTGAATGTTCATCTCAGCCCCCATTCGCGTTTCGATGGCGATCCGGTTTTTTCGCCTCGCGCGCCGCAGACTAGCCGCACGTCAGGCAATAGCAAACACACTCAAATCGCATTTCACATCTGTGAATCGGTAAAATAGGTTCGTCTAACCGAGCGGTCGGGACTTCTCCCCGACCCCTGCGCTCGGCACGCGATCACTCTGGTCGCATGGACGAACGGCGACGGATCACTTGCAGCAAATGTCCGGTCAGCGCCCTGGCAATCCGTCGATTGCATGCTATGACCTTAATTTTATTGACTCTTCTCGACTGTCCTAATTTCGACTAGGTTATTTGCAGGAACGTCACCGAGTCGCATTCCCGAGGCGAGGCCAGATGGTCGTCTGGATGAAAAGTGCTGTTTTCCGCGCCGGAGCCGCCCTCGGCGATGGCCGGAGGCGAACCAATTTGGGCCAATTTGTCGCAGCGGCGGCATTGCTGTCCGCCTGCGCCCAGGAACCCGAGACGATCATCCTGGCCGCGCCGCCGGCGACGCCGGTGCCTCCGGTCTACGAGACCGCCCTCCAGGCGCCGCCGACCAGCCGGCAATGCGTGCCCTATGCGCGCTATCTCTCCGGCATCAATCTGCAGGGCGATGCCTATACCTGGTGGGACAGCGCCGCCGGCAGCTATCTCCGCGGCCAGCAGCCGCTGCCGGGCGCGGTGCTGGTGCTGAGCCGCAGCAGCCGCCTGTCGCGCGGACACCTGGCGGTGGTCCGGCAGGTGATCGATGAGCGGCGCATCCTGGTCGACCATGCGAACTGGAAGCCGGGCGAGGTCACTTCCGGCATGGCGGTGGCTGATGTATCGCCGGGCAACGACTGGTCCGAGCTGAAATTCTTCAACCAGGAAGCCCAGACCTTCGGCGCGGTCTACCCGGCCTACGGCTTCATCTACAACATCGCCGAGGGCCCGCGGCCCGCGACTCAGCAGGTCTCAGGCGGCGCGGCTGGCCAGGCTGACGTCCCGTAGCAGCAGGCCCCGGCGCTTCAAGTCGCGGATCGTATCCAGCAGCGAGGCGTCGAGCGGCCGGCACGCCCAGTCGAGCTCGTCGCGCGCCTTGCGGCTGTCGAAGGCCATCGAGCTGCGCGCCAGGCGCACCCCGGTCAGCGGCGCCAGCGGCGGCTGCTTGCTCAGATTGGCCAGGGATTCGCTGACCACCGCCGCGGCATAGGCCAGGGCGTAGGGCACCCGGGTCCGCGGCATGGCGAGCCCGGTTAGCGCCGTCAGGCGGTCCAGCAGCACGCTCAGGCTGAGATTGGTCCCGCCGAGAATGTAGCGCTCGCCGATCCGCCCCCGCTCGGCCGCGCCCAGATGCCCGAGGGCGGCATCGCGCGCGTCGACCAGGTTGAATTCGCAGTTCAGGTAGGCCGGGATGGTGCCGTTGAGGAAGCCGAGGATCATCTTCGTCGGCGGCGTCAGCAGCACGTCGCCGGGACCGATCGGCATGGTCGGGTTGACGATCACCACCGGCAGCCCGGTCTCCGCCGCCCGCTTCGCCGCCTCTTCCGCCAGGAATTTCGACCGGCAGTAGGCGCCGGGCATGTCGTCGACGGTCAGGATCGCCGTCTCGTCGATCAGCCCAGCCCGCGAATTGCGGGGGGCGCGGGAGTTCTTCAGGATGGATTCGGTACTTGTATATACCAGTCGGGCGACCCCGGCCTTGGCTGCCGCCTCCAGCACCCGGCAGGTGCCCTGGTAGTTGACGTCGAGGAAGCTCTGCGGGTCCGGCGCCCAGAGATTGGGGTTGGCGGCCAGATGGAAGACCCGGTCCACCCCGGCCATCGCCCGGTCCAGGGTGCCGCGGTCGAGGATCGAGCCCCGGCGCAGTTCCACCCCCGCCGGCGCCTCCGGCCATTCCCGCAGGTCGAGGACACGGACCTGATCGCCCCGGTTTGCCAGCAGCGACACCAGATGCCGGCCGATGAATCCGCTGCCCCCGGTAACCAGGCTGAACTGCGTCATGCTGCCGGAAACGACCTTTCGCCGCTGTACTTATCCAAGAGTCCGATCCGCTTACCGGCAAACCTATAGACGGCGTTTCAACCACGCAACTGGCCTTGCGGCGGCCCGGCTCCGTGACTTTTGCGGCGGCGTCTGCTATGCCACCGGCGGCGCAGCCAAGACCTTGATCCGGATGCCAATATGTTGAAGAACGCGGTGCTTTTCATCGCCCTCCTGGCGTGCGGCGGCCTGCTGATCGGCGCGCCGCCGGCGGCAGCCCATGCCATCGTCCTCGCCGCTGTGCCGGCGGCGGAATCCGTCATCCCCGGACCCGATGTCGCGGTCGAACTGCGCTTCAATTCACGGCTGGACCTGGAGCGGTCGCGCCTGAGCCTGGTCCTGCCGGACGGGTCCAGCCGCCCGGTCGCGGTGGAAAACACCGCGTCGCCGGCCGTGCTGGCCGGCAAGATCACCGGGCTCGCACCGGGAAAATACGTGGTGAAATGGCAGGTTCTCGCGGTGGACGGCCACATCACCCGCGGTGAAATCCCCTTCAGCGTCGGCCGGTGAGCGGCGGTGAACCTGCTGATCGACATTTCCGGCTTTCTCGGCGTCATCCTCGAGGGCTTCGCCCGGGCGGCGCAATGCGTGACCCTGGGCAGCGTCGCCTTCATCTTCCTGCTCGCTTTGCCGCTGCAGCCGGTCCTCGGCGCGGTCGGCGGGGCGATCCTGGCCCGCGCCCGGCGGATCGGGTTCCTGGCCGTCCTGGTCCTCCTCGTCAGCCTGGCGGCGGCCCTGGCCGTGCATGCGGTGATCCTCGCCGGCACGCTGGAGATCCCGCTCGGCGCGGCGCTCGGCGATGACTTCTCCAGGGCGACCCTGGTCCGGATCGCGGTCGCGGCCCTGGTCCTGGCGCTGATCGGCCGCGGCCGGCGGCCGTCCTATTTCCTGCCGCCGCTGGTGCTGATCGACCTCCTCGCCGGCGTCGCCACCAGCCATGCGGCGGCGCAGATCGAGCATCGCGCCGCCCTGGCGGCGGTCACCGCGGCACATCACCTGGCGGCCGGGCTCTGGATCGGCGGCCTGCCCTGCTTCCTCGCCGCCCTCGGCCTGCTCGCCGACGACGGCGCGCGGCGCCGGGTCGGCAAGCGGTATTCGGCGATCGCCCTGGCCGCGGTGGCCGGCATCGCCGGCAGCGGCATCGGCCTGGTCGTGGCCTTCGTCGGCTCGCCGGCGGCGGCCTACGGCACCGCCTACGGGCAGATGCTGGGCGCCAAGATCGTGCTCTTCGCCAGCCTGCTCGTGCTCGGTGGAATGAATTTTCTAGCCGTGGAACATTTGAGCCGCCGCCCCGCTTATCTCGCCGTCCGGTTGAAACGCTTCGTCGAGGTCGAGCTCGGAATCGGCCTGTCGATGATCTTCATCGCCGCCTCGATGACCTCGCTGCCGCCGGCCATCGACCTGGTCGAGGGCCGGGCCAGCCTGGCGGAGATCGCCGAACGCCTGCACCCGCACTGGCCGCGCCTGACCAGTCCGGGCAAGGACAGCCTCGCCTTCTATGAACTGCAGCAGAAGCTCGACGCCGAGGCGCTGGCGAAGGCGAAGCCGGCGGCCGAGGCCTATGTCCCCGGTTCGGGTATCGCGCTGCCGCGCAATGCCGAGGACATCGCCTGGTCGGAGTACAACCACCACATCGCCGGCCTCATCGTCCTGGCGATCGGGCTCCTGGCGCTGCTCGACCGCAGCGGCCGGGCGCCCTGGGCCCGGCACTGGCCGCTGCTCTTCGTGGTGCTGGCCTGGTTCCTGTTCGTGCGCTCGGAGGCGGAGGGCTGGCCCTTCGGCCGCCTGAGCCTCGCCGAGAGCCTGCGCGATCCGGAATTCGTCCAGCACAAGGTGTTTATGGCGCTGATCGTCGGCTTCGCCGGCTTCGAATGGAGCGTGCGGATCGGCTGGCTGACGCGGGCCTGGGCGCGCTACGTGTTTCCGCTGCTCTGCGCCATCGGCGGCATGATGCTCCTCACCCACTCGCATTCGCTGGCCAACGTGAAGGAACTGCTGCTGATCGAGATGACCCATATCCCGCTGGCGGTCTTCGGCATCTGGGCCGGCTGGACGCGGTGGCTGGAACTGCGGATGGACGGCCGGGTGGCAACGGTCTGCGGCTGGGCCTGGCCGATATTGTTCTCGCTGGTCGGTATTCTGCTGCTAACCTACCGTGAAATCTGACTAGGGAGCTCAGCCGCCGTGCTGGAACGTATCGTCGTCGCCGCCATTGCCTTCAGCCAGCGGCGGGCAAAGCTCCTCGTCGGTGTCATGCTTCTGCTCGCGGTCGCCAGCGGCGTCTATGTGAAGCAGGTCTTTCGCATGGATACCGACACCGCCAACATGATCTCCTCCAACCTGCCCTGGCGGCAGGATATCACCAAGCTGAACCAGCTGTTCCCGCAGAACACCGGGCTGCTGGTAGTGGTGATCGACGGCGACACGCCGGATGCCGTCGAGGATTCCACCGCCAGGCTCTATGCCAAGATGCTGGAGCGCACCGATCTTTTCGCCACGGTGCGTCGGCCCGACGGCGGCGCCTTCTTCGAGACCTACGGCCTGCTCTATTTGCCGACCGAACAGGTGCAGAAGATCGCCGATTCGGTGATCGAGGCCCAGGCCTTCATCGGCAGCCTGACGGCGGATCCGAGCCTGCGCGGGCTGTTCGGCACGCTGACCACCTTCCTGCAGGGCGTCGAGAACAAGGCGATCCCGATCGACCGCCTGGAGAAGCCGCTGTCGGCGATCGCCGGAACGCTGAACGAGGCGCTGTCCGGCGGCAAGCGCGGCCTGTCCTGGCAGACCATGCTGATCGACCGGCCGGTCGACCAGAACATGCTGCGCCACCTGATCCTGGCCCAGCCCAAGCGCGACTTCACCGCCCTGGAGCCCGGCGCCAAGGCGACACGGTTCGTGCGCGACACGGCCGCGGACCTCGGCATCAACGGCGATATCGGCGTGCGCGTGCGCCTGACCGGGCCGGTGGCGCTGAACGACGAGGAGTTCGGCACCGTGGCCGAGGGCATGGGCCTCGCTTTGGTCCTGTCGGCGGCGCTGGTCCTCGGCCTGCTCTTCGCCGCCCTGAAGTCGTTCAAGCTGATCGTCGCCAGCTTCGCCACCCTGGCGGTCGGACTGGTCTTCACTTTCGCCTTCGCCTTCCTGACGATCGGCTCTCTGAACCTGATCTCGGTCGCCTTTGCCGTGATGTTCATCGGCCTCTCGATCGACTTCGGGATCCAGTTCGGCGTCCGCTACGGCCAGGAGCGTTTCGAGCGCGATGACGAAACCGCGCTGCTCCGCACCGGCCGGGCCATGGCGCGGCCGCTCACCCTCGCCGCCGTCGCCATCGCCGTCGGCTTTGCCTCCTTCATGCCGACCAGCTATCGCGGCGTCTCCGAGCTCGGGCTGATCGCCACCGGCGGCATGGCGGTGACGCTGGTGCTGAACCTGACCCTGCTGCCCGCCCTGCTGGAATTGCTGAAGCCGCGCGGCACGGCGACCGAAATGGGTTTCAAATGGACGCTCGGTCTGGACTGCTTCCTGCTGCGCTATCGCTGGCCGGTGGTCGGCGCCTGGACGCTGCTCGCCGTCCTCGGCGCCGCGCTGCTGCCGCGGCTCACCTTCGATTTCCACCCGCTGCATCTGAAGGATGCGCGGACCGAATCCATGTCGACCATCCTCGACCTGATGAAGGATCCGCTGCACTCGCCCTATATGGTCGAGGTCCTGGCGCCCGACATCGATGCGGCGCAGGCAATCGCCGCCAGGCTGAAGGCGCTGCCGGAGGTCTACACGGCGCTGACGGGCGCGTCCTTCGTGCCCGCCGATCAGGCGCCGAAGCTGGCGATCCTGCAGGATCTCAACGACCTGATGGGATTGAGTCTGGAGCCGCTGTCGGTGGCGCCACCGCCCAGCCCGGAGGAGGTCCGCACTGCCTTCCAGACCTGCGCCGCCCGGCTTCGCGCCGTGGTGCCGTCGTCGGATATCGCCATGCAGCTGGCGCGTTTCCTCGACCAGGCTGCGGGGGCCGACCCCGCGCTCTATCCGCAGTTCCAGCACATGCTGGTCGATGGCCTGCTGCCGCGCCTCGCCACTCTGCGCGCCTCGCTGAGCGCCGCGCCTGTGACATTGGACACCCTGCCGCCGGAGATCCGGTCCGACTGGGTCGCCGCCGACGGCGAGGCCCGCATCATGGTGGTGCCGAAGGGCGACAACAACAACAGCGAGACGCTGGCGAAATTCGTCGCGGCGGTGCGTACCGTGGCGCCGGACGCGACCGGGCCCGCCGTGCAGATCTACGAGTCCGGGCGGGCCGTGGCCGACGCCTTCCGGATCGCTACCCTCACCGCGCTCGGCGCGATCACCGTGCTGCTGTTCCTGATTTTGCGGCGGATCCGCGATGTCTTCTACGTGCTGTCGACCTTGCTGGTCGCGGGACTGGCGGTGGTCGCGATCGGCGTGATGGCCGGACTGCAGCTCAATTTCGCCAACATCATCGCCCTGCCGCTGCTGCTCGGCATCGGCGTGGCGTTCAACATCTATTTCGCGGTGAACTGGCGCCGCGGCATCGTCAATCCGCTGTCGACCAGCACCGCCCGCGCCGTGCTGTTCAGCGCCCTGACCACCGCCTCGTCCTTCGGCAGCCTCGCGGTTTCCAGCCACCCGGGAACCGCAGGCATGGGACTGCTGCTCCTGATCTCGCTCTGCGCGATCATGGCGGCGATCTTCCTGTTCATGCCGGCCCTGATGGGGCCGCCGCCGCAGGAACTGGATCGGGCCTAGGGCGGCGTCGGATTACGCGCCGCCGCCAAGCTGCTTGATCTTGTCCTCGAGGGCGGTTTGCAGGCCGGCAAAGCCGCCGTTGCGGTAGGGCGTACTGAATTCCGCCCGCAGCTGTGCCAGCTGCGAGATCGCCCCATTCAGGTAGACGTCGGCGATACGCCACTGGCCGCTCTCGTCACGGACCAGATAGTCGAGCGCGATCGGATCCTTGCCCGGCAGAACCAGGCTGGTGGCGACGATCGCCTTGTCGGCGCCGCGCTCGGTCACCTTGCCGGTGTCGAAGCTCTGGCCGGAAAAGGCCCTGAACCGGGAGGCGTACATGGTCGCCATGTAGCGGCCGAAGACGTCGACCGCTTCGGACTGTTCTGCCGAGGACAGCGCGGCCCAGGCCGGGCCCATCGCCGTCTTCGCCATGCCGGCAATATCGAAGACTTCGCCGAGCACCGGCTGCAGCTTCTTCAGCCGGCCGGCAAAGCCGAGCGCCTCGCCCCCCTGCATCGCATCGAGCAGGGCGGCATGCAGCGCCTCGACCGGCCTCGCGGCATCGGCCGAAACCGACGCCACGGCCGAACGCGTCAAGCCGAACGGCACCAGCGCCGAAGCCGCGGCAGCCAACATGAACTTGCGACGAGCAATTGCCATGATCCGATTTCTCCGGGAACAATTCACGAGTTAAAAGTGACATGGCCCTTCGGGGCACACCTATCAACAGGCTGTGAGTCGCAGGTCGAGCGTCATTCGGTCGCAGGGATGAAAGCGATTGGACAGCAAACCGGGCCGCGAGCAGCCCGACCTCGTACCAACCTAGGCGCCGGCCTTCAGTTCCTTGATCTTGGCGTCGAGTTGCGCGATCAGGGCATCGGCGCCGCCGGTCTTCAGCGTGTCGGCGAAATCCGACCGCATGCGGGCCATCTCGGAGATGGTGCCGCTGAGATAGATGTCGATGATCTTCCAGGCGCCCTCGGTCTGGCGGAACAGGTAGTTCAACTGCACCGGCTCGCCGTCGGAGCGGATCAGCTTGCTTTCCACCAGCACGCGGTCGGCGCTCGCCTGCTTGGCATCACCGACGATGAACTGCTGGCCCTTGAACTCCTTGAAGCGCGAGGCATAGCTGGTGACCATGTACTGGTCGAAGACCGTCAGCACGGCATTCTTCTTCTCGGCCGGCATCGGCGTCCAGCTCGGGCCGATGGCGATCTTGCACATGGTGGCGACGTCGAAGGTGTCGTGCACCGCCGGCTCGATCTTCTGGTAGCGGCCGTCGAAGCCGAGCTGCGGCCCGTCCTTCATTGCCGCCAGCAGGATGCCGTAGAAGGACTTGACGATGTCGATCGGCTGCAGCCCGTCGGCGCGCGCCCCGGGCACCTGCGCCGCTACGGCGACAGCGATACCGGCGCCGAGAAACCGCCGGCGCGTCAGGCTCCGATCGTTCGACGTCATGCGCGGGCGACCGCCTCCGACACGCCCAAAGCCATCAGGGCGTGATGAACGATATGCTTCGCGTTCAATCCGGCCTCATCATACTGCTTCACCGGATTGTCGTGCTCGATGAAGGTATCGGGGAGCGTCATCGGGCGGATCTTCAGGCCGCTGTCGAGCAGCCCGGCCAGGGCCAGGTACTGCAGCACATGCGACGCGAAACCGCCGATCGAGCCTTCCTCGATGGTGATCAGCACTTCGTGTTCCTTGGCGAGACGCTTCACCAGGTCGGTGTCCAGCGGCTTGCAGAAGCGGGCATCGGCGACCGTGGTCGAGAGGCCCTTCGCCGCCAGCTCGTCCGCCGCCTTCAGGCATTCCTGCATCCGGGTGCCGTAGCAGAGCAGCGCCACCTTGGTGCCTTCGCGCAGGATCCGGCCCTTGCCGATCGGCAGGACCTGGCCGCGCTCCGGCAGGGCGATGCCGCTGCCCTCGCCGCGCGGATAGCGAAAGGCCGAGGGCTGGTCGTCGATCGCCGCGGCGGTCGCCACCATGTGCATGAGCTCGGCCTCGTCCGACGGCGCCATCAGCACGAAATTCGGCAGGCAGCCGAGATAGGCGATGTCGAAGCTGCCGGCATGGGTCTGGCCATCGGCGCCGACCAGCCCGGCACGGTCCATGGCGAAGCGCACCGGCAGGCTCTGGATCGCGACGTCGTGCACAACCTGGTCGTAGCCGCGCTGCAGGAAGGTGGAATAGATGACGGCAAAGGGCTTCAGCCCCTCGCAGGCCATGCCGGCGCAGAAGGTGACGGCATGCTGCTCGGCGATGCCGACATCGAAGGTGCGCTTCGGGAATTCCTTGCCGAACAGGTCGAGGCCGGTGCCGGAGGGCATCGCGGCGTTCACCGCGACGATGCGCTCGTCGGCCTTGGCCTCGGCGATCAGCGCCTTGGCGAAGACGCCGGTATAGCTTGGCGCCTTCGGCGCGGTCTTCGCCTGGACCCCGGTGGCGACGTCGAATTTCACCACGCCGTGGTACTTGTCGGCCGACTTCTCGGCCGGGGCATAGCCCTTGCCCTTCTGGGTGATGACATGCACCAGGACCGGGCCCGGCTCGTCGGAATTGCGCAGATTTTGCAGCACCGGCAGCAGGTGGTCGAGATTGTGGCCGTCGATCGGGCCGACGTAATAGAAGCCGAGTTCCTCGAACAGCGTGCCGCCGCCGGAAATGATGCCGCGGGCATATTCCTCGGCACGCGCCGCCACCTGCTGCAGCCGCGGCGGCAGGATCTTGGTCACGTCCTTGGCGAAATGCCGGAGCGAGCGGAACGAGGTCGAGGAGAGCGAGCGCGACAGATAGGCGGAGAGCGCACCGACGGGCGGCGCGATCGACATGTCGTTGTCGTTCAGGATGACGATCAGCCGGGCATCCATCGAGCCGGCATTGTTCATCGCCTCGTAGGCCATGCCGGCCGACATCGAGCCGTCGCCGATGACGGCGATGGCGGTGCGCTTGCGGCCCTGCAACTCGCTGGCCACCGCCATGCCGAGGCCGGCTGAGATCGAGGTCGAGCTGTGGGCGGCGCCGAACGGGTCGAATTCCGATTCCGTGCGCTTGGTGAAGCCGCTCAGCCCGCCGCCCTGGCGGATGGTGCGGATCCGGTCGCGCCGACCGGTCAAGATCTTGTGAGGATAGGCCTGATGCCCGACATCCCAGATCAGCCGGTCATAGGGCGTGTCGAAGACATAGTGGATCGCGGTGGTGAGCTCGACCACGCCGAGGCCGGCGCCGAGATGGCCGCCGGTCACCGAGACCGCATCGATCGTCTCCTGCCGCAGCTCATCGGCCAGCTGCTTCAGATCCGACGGATCGAGCTGGCGCAGTTGCGCGGGCGTCGTGACGCGATCGAGAAGCGGCGTCTTGCTGGTCCCTGTCACGTTAACTATCCTTAATTCTATGGGGCACGGCCCAAGAGCATCTGCCCGGCATGCGCCAAAATTCGGGCGCTTATAGGCGAAACCGATGGTCAGCGCCAGTGCGATGCTCGCGCCTTTCCCTGCCCCTTGTCAAATAGTTGACAAATTGAAGGGCTTATTCCTTACCGGGCGCTTACGTGGAACTCCATTCGTTAACGCGGCGGCGGATTGGGGATAGGCATCCGTGTCGATTTTGTGTACATAGGCCACTCAAATCAGGTGCAGTTGCCATGCTCGGTCATCGAATCGGGTCTCAGCTCCCAGCGTGATTTGATGGAAAACTCCCGGCCGGATTTTGGCACTATTTCGGCGCTGCAGCATTGATGATGTTGACTTGGGCGCTAGGGGAATAGGGCGCGGGTCGAAATTGGCATTGGGCGAATTCAGGCGTAACAGGATTTGAACCGAAACTACATCGGGCACGAATGATGCGAGTCGTCTTGGCACAGCCGCGCGGTTTCTGCGCCGGCGTCGAACGCGCGATCGAGATCGTCGAACAGGCGATCGAGATCTACGGGCCGCCGGTCTATGTGCGCCATGAGATCGTGCACAACCGCCATGTCGTCGACAGCCTGAAGGCCAAGGGCGCGATCTTCGTCGAGGAACTTGACGAGATTCCCGAAGGCAAGATCGCCATCTTCAGCGCCCATGGCGTCGCCCGCGCCGTCGAGATGGCGGCGGAGCATCGCGGCCTGCATGTCATCGACGCCACCTGCCCGCTGGTCTCCAAGGTGCATACCGAGGGTCGCCGCTATGCCAGCCAGGACCGCGAAGTGATCCTGATCGGCCATGCCGGACATCCCGAGGTCGAAGGCACCATGGGCCAGGTCCCGGGCGGCGTGCACCTGATCTCCACCGCGGTCGAGGTCGCCGGGCTGCAGGTCGGCGATCCGGAGAAGCTGGCCTATGTCACCCAGACCACGCTCAGCGTCGACGACACCAAGGACGTGATCGACGCGCTGAAGAGCCGCTTCCCGAGCATCGTCGGGCCGGACACCAAGGACATCTGCTACGCCACCCAGAACCGCCAGCGCGCGGTCCGCGACCTGGCGCAGGAGGTCGACCTGATCCTGGTGATCGGGGCGCCGAATTCGTCGAACTCCAACCGGCTGAAGGAAATCGCCGAGGAGCTCGGCATCAAGAGCTACCTGATCGAGAATGCCGGCCAGCTGCGTCCGGAATGGCTGGAAGGCGCCAATGCGGTCGGCGTCACCGCCGGCGCCTCGGCGCCGGACATCCTGGTCCAGGACCTGGTGGCGAAACTGAAGGAACTGCACGACGTCAAACTGGAACTGATGACGGGCGTTGCGGAGAACGTACGCTTCCGGCTGCCGGCCGAGCTGGCCGAGGCCGTGGAGCAGAGGCGCGGCGCGGCCCAGTAGCCGCCCCGCCGTAACCCGAGATGAGCACGAGAAGGAGATAATCGTGGCGGTACCCTTGCATCAGGCCGTACGCGTCGGCAGCTACGTGATGAAGCAGCACCTGCTGGGGCGCAAGCGCTACCCGCTGGTGCTGATGCTGGAACCGCTGTTCCGCTGCAATCTCGCCTGCGCCGGCTGCGGCAAGATCGACTATCCCGACGACATCCTCAACCAGCGGATCTCGGTCGCGGATGCGCTGAACTCGGCGGCCGAGTGCGGCGCGCCGGTGGTCTCCATCGCCGGCGGCGAGCCGCTGCTGCACAAGGAGCTGCCGCAAATCGTCGACGGGCTGATCAAGCAGAAGCGCTTCGTCTATCTCTGCACCAATGCCCTGCTGCTCGAGAAGAAGATGCATCTCTACCGGCCGAACAGGTATTTCACCTGGTCGGTGCATCTCGACGGCAGCCGCGCCGAGCACGACAAGTCGGTGTGCCAGGACGGCGTCTACGACAAGGCGGTGGCGGCGATCCGCATGGCCAAGCAGGCCGGGTTCCGGGTCAACATCAACTGCACCTTCTTCGACGGCACCAAGCCGGAGAAGGCGGCCAGCTTCTTCGACGACGTCATGGCGATGGGCGTCGACGGCATCACCGTCTCGCCGGGCTATGCCTATGAGCGGGCGCCCGACCAGCAGCATTTCCTCAACCGGCAGAAGACCCGCCAGCTGTTCCGCGACATCTTCCGCCTCGGCGAAAAGGCGAAGAAGTGGGAGTTCAGCCAGTCGTCGCTGTTCCTCAACTTCCTGGCCGGCAACGAGACCTATCACTGCACCCCCTGGGCCAATCCGACCCGCAACGTGTTCGGCTGGCAGCGCCCCTGCTACCTGCTCGGCGAGGGCAACGCGAATTCCTTCCGCGAGCTGATGGAAGAGACCAAGTGGGACGACTACGGCACCGGCAACTACGAGAAGTGCGCCGACTGCATGGTGCATAGCGGCTACGAGGGCACCGCGGTGAAGGATGCGGTGAAGCATCCGCTGAAGGCCTTGCGGGTCGCGCTGCGCGGCGTCACCGTCGAGGGCGAGATGGCGCCGGACGTGTCGCTCGCCAAGCAGCGGCCGGCGGAATACGTCTTCGCCCGCCACGTCGAGGAGGCGATGCAGGACATCCACGCCAAGAAGGAAGCGCTAGACCGCCAGAACCGCGCGGCAGCGGAATAGCGCATCCAGCGCCCGCCGCGACCGGCGGGCGACCCGGATCAGCGCCGGCAGTTGTGCCGGCCGCGACAGCAGCGATCGGAGCACCGGCCCGATCGCTGCCTTTCCGTCCTCATCGAGACTGTCCAGCACCGCCGGCGGCAGTTCGTCGGCGGCGGTATCGGCGATCGCCCGGATCGCCGCGAAGGGCAGCCCATGCGCCGCGGCGAGGGCGGCGGCGTGATGGCTTTCCATGTCGACGGCGCCAAGCCCGCGGGTGCTGAACAGGCGCGCCTTCTCCGCCGTGCCGGCGACGATCCGCGAAACGCCCAGCAGGTCGCCGCGCCCGGCGCCCGGCAGCCCGGCTTGCAGCGCCGCCCGCCAGGCGGCGTCGGCCGGATAGCGGGTGCCGTCCTCGGTCAGCACCGCATCCGCCAGCAGGATGTCGCCCGGCATCAGCGCCGGATCGAGGGCGCCGGCGATGCCGAAGCTGAGGATGCGCCCGGCGCCGCCCGCGATCAGCCGTTCGATCTTGCGCCGGGTGGCCGCCGGGTGGCCGCCGCCGCTCTCGACCAGCAGGCCGAGACCGCGCAGCAGGCGGGCCTCCGCCGCCATGCCGGTGATGACGCCCAGCTTCATCTTCTGCCCGATCCGACGGCCATTGCTTCCCCGCTCCCGAAGGCGGGCGGAGGATACCGGCGCCGGGCGGATTCGCCAAGCCGCGGCGGCTGCGCTCAGGGTTCGGCCGGCTGCGCTCAGGGTTCGGCGGCGAGATCCGCGCCGAGGGCCCAGCCCAGGGCGGCGACGCCGTCGACCGCGCCGCCGGACCAGCCGGCGATGGTCACCTGCCCCGCCCCGCCCTGCCAGCCGATGGTCAGGGTGGAGCCGGTGGCCCGTGCGGTCACGCCGGCATCGAGGAGATCCTGGATGTCGTCGCCGGCACCGTCGATGACGCCGCCGAAGGTCAGCCGGTCCTCGCCGAGCTTGAAATCGGTGATCGCACTCCTGCTGGCGATGTCGACATCGAAGTGGAAGGTGTCGACGCCGGCGCCGCCGGTCATCTTGTCGACATCGCCGGCATGGCCCAAGAACAGCGCCAGATGTGTGGTGAACTCCTGGCGGCCCGTCCGGATCTGCTTCCGGCAGGGCAATGGGGGCGCTTCCACCGTGATAGACACCTGGGCCAACAAGATATGTGACAAAGGTCACATTATGTTACTGGTCTCACATTATGTTGATCTACCGACGCCCCGCTTCCACGCTATAGAGGACCAATCGCGTGGACCGACCAGCTTCGGCGAGGACGTTCATGACCGTTGCGGAAGACAATACCAAAACCGGTCCATTGGACGCGAAGAACCTGCGGAATTTATTCGCTTATTCTGCGGGCTCCGGCGGCGTGCGCAAAATGCAACTTCTGTATGATTGTTTTCCTAGATTAGAATTATTTGTTGACACTTACAACCTAATCTACTCCAGAACCCTCAGCCAACCGGTTGGAAATCCATCTTTCTCTGCGAATCCCCCACAGTCACATCTCGTCGAAAGTTTGACGGCATGCTAGTCAGTCGCACATGAAAGAGCGGCGCCCGACGAGCGCTTCCGAGTCCCGGAAGCCGACTTTGGCGCCGAATGCGCCGAAGAACGAAAGGCACGCCGTGGGGAGAAGCGCGAAAGCGAAAAGCGCTCGGCAACAGAGAATTCTGGCCGAACTGCAAACCAATCCGTCGATCCGGATTTCCGAAATGGCTCGCGATTTCGGCGTCTCCGGCGAAACCATTCGTCGCGACGTCGAGGAACTCAATCGCTCGGGCAAGGTGGCAAAGACCTATGGCGGCGCCGTGGCGCGCCCCTTCGGGTCGGAACTTGCCTGGGATCAGCGTCATGTCCAACTCCGCAAGGAGCGGGCGGCCATCGCCAGCATCGCCGGCGCGCAGGTATCGCCCGGCGACGTGCTGATGATCGATGCCGGGTCGACGGTGCAGCATTTCGCCCAGTACCTGGTGCGCAACGCGACCGACCTGACCGTCGTCACCAATGGCCTCATGGTGGCGACGACGCTCAGCGCCAACCCGGCGATCACCGTCATCGTCTGCCCCGGCACCTATGATCCGCAACAGGGCTGCGTCCTTGGTGTCGAGACCATCGAGTTCATCGCCAAGTTCAATGCCAAGAGCGCCTTCGTCGGCGCCAGCGGCATCACTGCCCAGGGGCCGAGCGACGCCAACCCCGCCCTCACCGCGGTGAAGCGGGCGATGTTCTCCCAGTCGCAACAGCGCATCCTGCTGGTCGATCACAGCAAGTTCGGTCAGGCCGGGCTGGCCAATGTCTGTCCCCTCGGCCGGCTGACGGCACTGATCGCCGACAAGGCGCCGAAAGGCGAACTGGCGCAGGCGCTCGACGGCGCCAACGTCAAGGTACTCACCACCGCCGGCGAGAACGACTAGCGATTTTCCGGTATCCGGCGCGCCGGTGCCGCGTCACATCCCGTGCAGGACCTGGGTGGCGTTGCCCTGCTTCAGGTTCCGATAGCGCGCCATCGCCCAGAGCGGGAAGAAGGCGCGGTAGCCGTGATAGCGGAGATAGAAGACCCGCGGGAAACCGACCGAGGTGTATTCCTCCTCGTCCCACAGGCCGTGGTCGGTCTGGGTCGAGGTGAGGAAATGGATGCCGCGCTGGGTGGCGGCGCTGTCGACCTCGCCGGCCGCCATCAACCCCAGCACCGCCCATGCGGTCTGCGACGCGGTCGAGACCGGTCCCTCGCCTTTCGGCCGGTCTTCCCAATATGAGGCGCCGCTCTCGCCCCAGCCGCCATCGGCGCGCTGCTTCGATTCCAGCCAGGCGACCGCCTTGCGCACCGCCGGATGATCGGCCGGCAGGCCCACCGCATTGAGCGCGCAGAGCACCGACCAGGTGCCGTAGACATAGTTGGTGCCCCAGCGGCCGAACCAGCAGCCTTCGGCCTCCTGCACGCGCAGGAGATAGTCGATCCCCGCCTTTACCTTGGGATGGTCCGCCGTGTAGCCGAGCTGCGCCAGCATGCCGAGGCAGCGCGCGGAAACGTCGGCGGTCGGCGGATCAAGCAGCGCGCCGTGATCGGCAAAGGGGATGTGATTGAGGTAATAGTGCTCGTTGTCGGCGTCGAAGGCGCCCCAACCGCCGTTGCTGCTCTGCAGGCCGAGGATCCACTCCGTCCCGCGGGCGATTGCTTCCTTGTTGGCCTCCGGATCGAGCCTGTCGAGCGCCATGACCACGACCGCGGTATCGTCGACATCCGGGTAGTGGTCGTTGGCATACTGGAAGGCCCAGCCGCCGGGCCGCACGTCCGGACACTTGTCCGCCCAGTCGCCCTTGACGTCGAGGATCTGGCGCTCGCGCAGCCATTGCGCCGCCGGCTTCACCCGCTCGGCCGCGGCCCCGCCGACTTCCAGCAGGGCATGGCTGACCAGGCCGGTATCCCAGACCGGCGACAGGCAGGGCTGGCAATAGGCGAGACCGTCGCGGAACACCATCAGCTTTTCCAGCGAGCGGCGCGCCGTGGCATAGTCCGGGTGGTCCCTGGCATAGCCGAGGGTATCGAACATCATCACGCTGTTGGCCATCGCCGGGTAGATGGCGCCGAGGCCGTCTTCGCCGTTCAGCCGCTCGGTGATCCAGGCGACGGCGCGCGCGATCGCCTTCTTGCGGCCCTTTTCCGGAAACAGCTTCTGGGCGGGCTGCAGCACCCGGTCGAGGCTGCGGAACAGGCTGGCCCAGAAGCCGCGGCGGTTCATGTTGTACCAGTTCTTCACCTGCTCCGGCGGGGTCACGAAGAGCTCGCGGACATGGACCGCCTTCGGATTGCGCGCCAATGGCCGCAGCGTCATCAGCACCAGCAGCGGCACGATCACGGTGCGCGACCAGTAGCTCACCTTGTTGAGGTGGAACGGGAACCAGGGCGGCAGGTTCATGATCTCGACCGGCATCACCGGGCAGGCATGCCAGGGCACCTGGCCGAACAGGGCCAGCTGCACCAGGGTGAAGACGTTGCTGGTCGCCGCGCCGCCATGGGCGAGGATGGCGTCCCGGGCGCGCTTCATATGCGCCGCCTCGATATCGTCGCCGCAGCATTTCAGTGCGTAATAGGCCTTCACACTGGCCGAGATGTTGAACTCGCCGCCGTGAAACAGCGGCCACCCGCCGTGTTCGCCCTGGATCTTCCGCAGATAGACCGCGATCTGCGCCTCGATGCCGGTGTCGATTTCATCGAGGAAATGCCGGAGAAGCACGTATTCCGCCGGAATCGTCGCGTCGGCCTCGAGTTCGAAGGCCCAATGCCCGTCGGGACGCTGCTGACGCAGCAGCGCATCGCTCGCCCGTTCGATGCCGAGACCGAGGCGGGCGTCCAGCGTATCGAGGCGCATATCGTTCTGCGCAACGTTCATTTGGGCAGCGGTCGCGTTTCGACTGCTCATTCCTAGAGACCGATTCAATTTGGGCTGAACTTGAGCGCAACATGCTTGATAAGCCTGGGTTTTTCAACCCCTTGCGGCGCCGGATCGCGAGGATCGGCCATAACACGCATGCATGGCCCTGGATGCCGATGCGGACTTCGGCTTGCCCTATTCTCCATCTTAGCAATTATACATAACCATCTGATTATATATTATATTTTATAACGAAATGCGTTCCGTCAAAGGCCCGAGGCTACCCGATAGGCCATCATTAAAAGTACCAGCGCATTCAGGCCGGCGACAAACGGCATGGCACGGCGGGCAAGACCGCGCCAGCGCTGCGCCGCCGCCTGCCCGAGCCAGCCGATGGCCAGCAGTAGCGGCACCGTGCCGAGGATGAATCCCGCCATGCCGAAAGCCGCGGCCAGGGGGCTTCCGGTGGCCGCCGCCGCGGCGAGTGCGGCGTAGAGCAGTCCGCAGGGCAGGAACCCCAGCAGCCCCCCCAGCAGGTAGCCCCGCCAGCCGCGCGGCCGGGCGAAAAGCGGGCGCGCCACCGCCACCAGCCAGGCGATTCCGGCAAATTCACCGGCGGCGTGGCCGAGAAAGCCGGCGGTCTGCAGGGCGAGCAGGGCAAAGATCGCCGCCGCCAGCGTCAACAGGATCGGCGCCAGCCAGTGCAATCCGGCCACGGCGCCAAGCGCCGCCACCGGCGTCGCCAGCAGCACGCCCAGCAGCACATAGGTGGTGCCGCGGCCCAGGTGGTAGGGCAGCAGCGCGGCCCCCGCCAGCCGCAGGAGCAATCCGTGCGCCGCCTCCCCCGTTTGGTTCGCCCCCGCCTGGTTCGCCCCCGCCTGGTTCGCCCCCACCTGGTTCGCCCCCACCTGGGCCAGCACAAAGGGGCCGCACATGCCGGCGCAATGGCTGGCGCTGCCGACAAGCCCGGCGAGAAACAGGCCGCCGATCAGCGTCCCGTTCTGGTCGATCGCGGCCTGGCAATGGGCGCCGAAAACGGCGAGCTGGAGCAAGAGCGGGTTCACGGGCGTAAGATCCTGCTGGAACGTCCAATTTTGCCGCAGTCTCGCGGCCATACCGCATTGCAGCGTTGATCTATATCAATGCTCAAAGCCCCCGAGATCCTTACGGTCAAGAACGACTTAGAAGCCCATTTGCGGAGCGATCGATGGGGGACCGGACCATACGGGCCGAGACCAGCGCCGAATACACGGGACTTATCCTACCCATCAATCGGGTCGATGCCGAGTTTCATTGGGGGTGGTTACGCCGTGGCTGGCAGGACATGCAGCGCGCCCGCGAGGTCAGCCTGACTTTCGGCGCGGCCATCGCGCTGGCCAGCCTGATCCTGCTCTATGGCATGTGGCAGCAGGACTGGTTCGCCTATACCTTCCCGCTCGCCTCCGGCTACATGTTCGTTGCGCCGTTCCTGGGCATGGCCTTCTACGAGATCAGCCGGCGGCTCGAACTCGGCATGCCGGTCAGCTTCTGGGACATCGCCTTTGCCTGGCGCCAGCGCCCGGCGCAACTCTTCATGCTCGGCCTGATCATGATGCTGTTCCAGATCGCCTGGATGCGGCTGGCACTCCTAATCTATGCATTGTTCTTCGGGATGGAGGCGCCGCGCTGGGAGGATTTCCTGGTCGACATCCTGACCACCGGACGCGGCTTCCTGTTTCTGGCGACCGGCTCGCTCGCCGGCGGCGCGATGGCGGTGGCGGCTTTCGCGCTCAGCGTCGTTTCCTTCCCGCTGCTGCTCGATCGCGACGTCGGCACGGTCCAGGCGGTCGCCACCTCGGTCGCCGTCACCCTGGCCAACTGGCGGGTGATGCTGGGCTGGGGCGCGCTGATCGTGCTGTTCACCGGCGCGGGGATCGCGACCGGCTGCCTTGGCCTGGTCATCACCATGCCGCTGATCGGGCATGCCACCTGGCACGCCTATCGCGACCTGGTGGAGACCGGCCGATGAGGTTTCTGGTTTTGCATTCGTTTCTTACAGAGAAGTCAACGGCCGGCACCGGCCAAGAGCGGAGGTTCACGTGAACGGGGTAGGAAAATTCATCGGCGGTGGCGTCTATGCCATCCTCGGCATCGTCGGGCTGCTGATCAGCGCCCGCGCGCATGACGGCCCAATCGCCCTGTTCGGGCTGCTGCTGTTCGGCTTCACGGTGCTGATGCTGTTCCGGCTGATCGCCATTTCATTCGACGTCAAGGAGAGCGCGTGATGCCCAGCGCCGCAACCGCCATGCAGGAAGTCCCGAGCCACGGCAGCGCCAGCCCCTATAACAACCGGGTCGTCCGCCAGTTCACCATCGCCACGATCTTCTGGGGCGTGGTCGCCTTCCTGGCCGGAACCTTCATCGCCTCGCAGCTCGCCTTTCCGGCGCTGAATCTGGGCCTGGAATGGACCACCTTCGGCCGGCTGCGGCCCGTACATACCTCGGCCGCCGTCTTTGCCTTCGGCGGCTAGGCGCTGTTCGCCACCAGCCTCTATTGCGTCCAGCGCACCTGCCGGGCGCGGCTGTTCGGCGGCGACGGCCTCGCCGAGTTCCTGTTCTGGGGCTACCAGCTGTTCATCGTCCTGGCCGCCAGCGGCTATGTGCTGGGCATCACCCAGGGCCGCGAATATGCCGAGCCGGAATGGTATGTCGACATCTGGCTGACCATCGTCTGGGTGGTCTACCTGCTGATCTTCCTCGGCACGCTGATGAAGCGCAAGGAACCGCACATCTACGTCGCCAACTGGTTCTTCCTGGCCTTCATCGTCACCGTCGCGGTGCTGCATATCGGCAACAACATCTCGGTGCCGGTGTCGATCTTCGGCGCCAAGAGCTACACGCTTTTCGCCGGCGTCCAGGACGCGATGCTGCAATGGTGGTACGGCCACAACGCGGTCGGCTTCTTCCTCACCGCCGGCTTCCTCGGCATCATGTACTACTTCGTGCCGAAGCAGGCGCAGCGGCCGATCTATTCCTACCGCCTGTCGATCATCCATTTCTGGTCGCTGATCTTCCTCTACATCTGGGCCGGACCGCACCACCTGCACTACACCGCCCTGCCGGACTGGGCGCAGACCCTTGGCATGACCTTCTCGATCATGCTGTGGATGCCGAGCTGGGGCGGCATGATCAACGGCGTGATGACCCTGTCCGGCGCCTGGGACAAGCTCCGCACCGATCCGGTGCTGCGCTTCCTGGTGACCTCGGTCGGCTTCTACGGCATGTCCACGTTCGAGGGCCCGGTGATGTCGATCAAGGCGGTGAACAGCCTCAGCCACTACACCGACTGGACCATCGGCCACGTGCATTCGGGTGCGCTGGGCTGGGTCGCCTTCGTCAGCTTCGGCGCGATGTACTACCTGGTGCCCAAGCTCTGGGGTCGCGAGCGGCTCTACAGCCTGCGCATGGTCGAGTGGCATTTCTGGATCGCCACCTTCGGCATCGTGCTCTACATCACCTCGATGTGGATCTCCGGGATCATGCAGGGCCTGATGTGGCGCGCCTATGACGACCTCGGCTTCCTGCAGTTCTCCTTCGTCGAGACCGTGGCCGCGATGCACCCCTACTACGTGATGCGGGCGCTGGGCGGGGTGCTGTTCCTGCTCGGCGCGCTGATCATGGTCTACAACGTCTGGCGGACGATCCGCGGGGATCTCCGAACCGAAACCAAGCTGGGCGCCGTGGCGTCCGCAGCAGCCTGAAGATCGAGGATCCGAAGATGATCAAACACGAACGCTTCGAAACCAACTCGATCGTGCTGCTGCTCGGCATCATCGTCACGATCGCCGTCGGCGGACTGGTCGAAATCGTCCCGCTGTTCACCATCGGCGAGACCATCGAGAAGGTGGACGGGGTGCGCCCCTATTCGCCCGCTCGAACTGATGGGCCAGGACATCTACGTGCGGGAGGGCTGCTATCTCTGCCACAGCCAGCAGATCCGCCCGTTCCGCGACGAGGTGGAGCGCTACGGCCACTACAGCCTGGCCGCCGAGAGCATGTACGACCATCCGTTCCAGTGGGGCTCGAAGCGCACCGGGCCGGACCTGGCGCGGGTCGGCGGCAAGTATTCAGACGACTGGCATGTCGCGCACCTGATCGATCCGCGCGCGGTGGTGCCGGAATCGATCATGCCGCTCTATCCGGCCCTGGCGCGGCACGAGCTGTCCGCCGAGGATATCGCCGAGCACCTGAAGACGCTGACCATCGTCGGCGTCCCCTACAGCGAGGCGATGATCCAGAATGCCGGCGCCGACCTCGCCGCCCAGGCGACGCCGGATGCCGATACCACCGAGTTCCTGGCGCGCTATCCCAAGGCGGTGACCGGCGATCTCGACGGCGATCCGAGCCGGATCACCGAGATGGACGCGCTGGTCGCCTATCTGCAGGTGCTAGGCCGCATGGCCGACATGACCACCTTCCGGCCGGATTACGCCGAGGGAGGCACGCAATGAATTGGCACGAGATCTCGGATCTGGCCCGCCAGATGTGGGTCGCCTGGCTGATGCTGATGTTCCTGGCGATCGCCTTCTACGCCCTGCGCCCGAAGAACAAACGGCACTTCGAAGACTGCTCGCAGATCCCCTTCAAGTCCGATGCCGAGGAGTTGCTTGACCATGACTGACCTGAACCATGACAAACTCACCGGCAAACCGACCACCGGTCATGAGTGGGACGGCATCCAGGAGCTGAACACGCCGCTGCCGAAATGGTGGCTGTTTACCTTCTATGCCTGCATCGTCTGGTCGATCGGCTATTGGGTCGTCTATCCGGCCTGGCCGACCCTGCACAGCTATACCAAGGGCATGTTCGGCTACAACTCGCACCAGATCTATGCCGAGGAGGCGAATGCGGCGGCCGAGGCGCAGAAGCAGTGGACCGACCAGATTGCCGCGTCGAGCGTCGACCAGATCGCCGCGAACGGCGAGCTGCTCACCTTCTCGATGGCCGGCGGCCGCGCGATCTTCAACGAGAATTGCGCCGCCTGCCATGCCGTCGGCGGTGCCGGGCGGCCGGGATTCCCGGTGCTGGCGGATGACGACTGGATCTGGGGCGGCAAGCTCGCCGATATCGAGCAGACCATCCGCCACGGCATCCGCGCGACCAACGACAGCGACACCCGCAACAACGTGATGCCGCGCTTCGGCATCGACGGCCTGCTGAAGCCGGAGCAGATCACCGATGTCGCCAGCTTCGTGGCGTCCCTCTCCGGCGGCGAGGCGGATGCGGCGGCGGCGGAGCGCGGCAAGGCGGTCTTCGCCGAGAACTGCGCCGCCTGCCATGGACCGGAAGGCAAGGGCGTGGCCGAAATGGGCGGCCCCAACCTGACCGACAGCATCTGGCTCTACGGCGACGGCATGACCGCCATCCTGGCGCAGATCAACCTGCCGAAGCAGGGCGTCATGCCGGCCTGGCAGGGACGGCTGAGCGACGCGCAGATCAAGATGCTCGCGGTCTATGTACATTCTCTGAGCGGCGGCCAGTAGCCGTCGCTGCAACCGATCAAGGAGCTTGAGGCCCGAACAGGGAGCGGGTCACAATAAATCATGGCAATACCAGGCAGCAACTTCTACGCCGAGCACATCAAGGTCTATCCCCAGCGGATCCTCGGCCGTTTTCGCGTGCTCAAATGGGTCGCGCTGGGGATCCTGCTGTCGATCTACTACCTGGCGCCCTGGCTGCGCTGGGACCGCGGCCCCGGCGCGCCCGACCAGGCGCTGCTGATCGACATGCCCGGGCGCCGGGCCTATTTCTTCTGGGTCGAGATCTGGCCGCAGGAGGTCTACTACCTCACCGGCCTGCTGATCCTGGGGGCGATCGGCCTGTTTCTGGCAACCTCCCTGCTCGGCCGGGTGTGGTGTGGCTTCACCTGCCCGCAGACGGTCTGGACCGACCTCTACATGCAGGTCGAGCGCTGGATCGAGGGCGACCGCAACGCCCGGATCAAGCTAGATGCCGAACCCTGGAGTCTGGTCAAGCTGGGAAAGAAGCTCGCCAAGCATGGCATCTGGCTGGTGATCGCGGCCCTCACCGGCGGTGCCTGGGTGATGTATTTCAACGACGCGCCGACGCTGGTGAAGAGCCTGGCTACCTTCCAGGCCAGCCCGTCGCAATACGGTTTCATCGGCCTGTTCACCGCCACGACCTATGTCCTTGCCGGCTGGGCCCGCGAGCAGGTCTGCATCTACATGTGCCCCTGGCCCCGCTTCCAGGCGGCGATGTTCGACGAGCATTCGCTGATCGTCACCTACGAGACCTGGCGCGGCGAGCCGCGCGGCCACATGAAGAAGGACCAGGACTTCACCGGTCGCGGCGATTGCATCGATTGCGGCCTCTGCGTCCGGGTCTGCCCGACCGGCATCGACATCCGCAACGGCCAGCAGCTGGCCTGCATCGGCTGTGCGCTCTGCGTCGATGCCTGCAACTCGGTGATGGCGAAGATCGGCCGGCCCCTGGAACTGATCACCTATGATTCGCTCTCCAACCAGGCCGAGCGCGCGGCGGGAGGCAAGGAGCGCTACCACTTCTTCCGGCCGCGGACGATCATCTATGCCGTCGCGCTGGTCGTGGTCGCCATCGGCATGATGACGGCGCTGTCCCTGCGCGGCACCGTCGAGGTCACGGTCCAGGGCGACCGCTCCCCGCTCTTCGTCAAGCTGGCGGATGGCGAGATCCAGAACGGCTATACCCTGAAGATCTCCAACAAGCAGCGCAACGACGTCACCTTCAGCCTGACCGCGGCCGGGCCGGACGGGATGGAAATGAAGATCATCGGCAACGAGTCCGGCAGCCTCACGGTCAATCCCGACCGCGTCGGCACCTACCGGATGCTGCTGCACGTGCCGCGCCAGGCCTTGAAATCCAAGTCCAGCCCGATCACCATCACCGTCAAGAACGCCGCCACCGGCGAGGAGAGCCATCATGCAGCCATCTTCAACGCTCCCGGCGAATAGCACGCCGCAGCGGCGGGCGCTCTGGATCCCGGCCACCTTCATCGGCCTGATGCTGCTGGTCGTCGCGGTCAACGGCACGCTGATCTATTTCGCCACCCACACCTTCAGCGGGCTCGACACCGATCACGCCTACCAGGAGGGTCTCGACTACAACAAGACGCTGGCGGCGGCGGCGGCGAGCGCGGCACTGGGCTGGCAGGCCGAGATCGCCGTGACGCCGGCCGACCGGGGTGACCGCCTGTCGCTGCGCCTGACCGACAGGAACGGCCAGCCGGTCGAGGGCCTGCGGGTATCGGCGCAGCTGGTGCGCCCGGTCAGCACCGCCTTCGACCAGTCCCTCACGCTGCTGCCGGCGGCCGGCGCGCCCGGCCTCTACCAGACGGACGTCACCCTGCCCGCCCGCGGCAACTGGGAATTGCGCCTGCTCGCCCGCGGCGCCGGCCCGGAATGGCAGAAGATCGCCCACATCTTCATCAAATGAATGCCCTGCCGCAATCGGTGGGCCTGGCGCCCGCCGAAGCTTCGGCCAGCCGGGCCTGCAGGCATTGCGGATCCGTCTGCGATTCGACCGGGGACTTCTGCTGCGGCGGCTGCGCCGCGGCCTTTGGCCTGGTCCAGTCGCTGGGCCTCGCCCGCTACTACGAGCAGAAGGTCTGCGACCCGGCACAGCGGCCGACCCGGCCCGACACCCTGCCGGAAGCGCTCAACCTCGCCGCCTGGATCAAGCCGCAGGACGGCGGCCGGGCGCGCCTCACGCTGATGGTCGACGGGCTGCAATGCGGCGCCTGCGTCTGGCTGATCGAACAGACCCTGCTGCGCCAGCCGGGCGTGGTCGCGGCGCGGGTCGCGCTGTCGACCCGTCGCCTCACGCTGGACTGGCAGGAGGGCGAGGCGGATCCGGCGGCCCTGGTCGCGCTGGTCGCGCGGCTCGGCTACCGGCTGGTGCCCTGCGATCCCGAGCGTCTCGCGGCCGCCACCGCCGTCCAGGCGAAGGAACTGCTGCGCTGCATGGCGGTGGCCGGGTTCGCCGCCGGGAACATCATGCTGCTCTCGGTCTCGGTCTGGTCCGGCGCGATCGGCGACATGAGCGTCGGCACCCGCGACCTGCTGCACTGGATCTCGGCCCTGATCGCCGTGCCCGCCATCGCCTATGCCGGACGGCCGTTCTTCCGCTCGGCCTGGTCTGCCCTGCGCAACCGGCGCAGCAACATGGACGTGCCGATCTCGATCGCCGTCATCCTCGCCCCAAGTGTCAGCCTGGTCGAGACCTTCACCTCCGGGGCGCATGCCTATTTCGATTCCGCCGTCACCCTGCTGTTCTTCCTGCTGATCGGCCGCTATCTCGATCAGCAGGCGCGCAACCGCGCCCATGAGGCGGCGACGCGGCTGCTGGCCCTGAACGCCGTGGCGGCGACGGTGATCGAGGCGGACGGCAGCCGCCGCGATCTGCCGCCGAACCAGCTCCTGCCCGGCATGACCGTGCTGGTGGCACCGGGCGGGCGGGCACCGGCCGACGGGCGTGTCGCCGCCGGCGAGAGCGATCTCGACGTCAGCCTGATCTCCGGCGAAAGCGCGCCGCAGGCCTGCCGGCCGGGCGACACGGTCTTCGCCGGCACGCTCAACCTGACCGGACCGTTGCAGATGCAGGTGACCGCGGTCGGCGAGGCGACCCTGCTCGCCGACATCATCCGCCTGATGGAGGCGGCCGAATCCCGGCGCGGGAAGTACCTGCGGCTCGCCGATCGGGTGGCGCGGCTCTATGCGCCGGTCGTCCACAGCGTCGCCCTCCTCACCTTTCTCGGCTGGACGCTGATCGGCGGCATGGCCTGGGCGCAGGCCCTGCTGATCTCGGTTGCCGTCCTCATCATCACCTGCCCTTGCGCCCTCGCTTTGGCCGTGCCGGTGGTGCAGGTGGTGGCCAGCCAGCGCCTGATGCGCGCGGGCATCCTGCTGAAATCCGCCGACGCCCTGGAGCGCCTGCAGGAGATCGACCGGGTGGTCTTCGACAAGACCGGCACCCTCACCCTCGGCCGCCTGGCGCTGCAGCCGGGTGCAGCACCTCAGCTGCTGGCAACGGCGGCGGGCATGGCCGGCAACAGCCGGCATCCGCTGGCCCGCGCCCTGGCCGCCGCCCGGCCGGATGCGGCCACCCTGGCGCCGGTGACCGAGTGCCCCGGCCAGGGCCTGGAATGGGCCGCGCCGGACGGTCTCTGGCGCCTGGGGAGCTGCGCCTTCACCGGCCAGCCCGAGGAAGCGACCGCGGATCAGGTGCTCTGGCTGGTCGGCCCCGGCGGACAGAGCCAGCGCTTCGTCTTTGCCGACCGGCTGCGGCCGGACAGCCAGGCCGTGGTGGCGGAACTGGCCGCGGCCGGGCTCGGCCTGGAGATCTGCTCCGGCGACCGGCCGGCACCGGTGGAAGCCATGGCGCGGACCCTCGGGATCGGGCGCTGGTCGGCCCGGCTCTCCCCGGTCGACAAGGCGCATCGCCTCGAGGCGCTGGCCGGCCAGGGGCATCGCGTGCTGATGGTAGGAGACGGCATCAACGATGCGGCCGCCCTCGCCGCCGCCCGGGTCTCGATCGCGCCGGCGAGCGGCGCCGAGATCAGCCAGAGCGCCGCCGACATCGTGTTCCAGGGTGACCGGCTGGCTGCGGTCCCACTGGCGATCGAGGTCGCCCGCGGCGCCGGCCGGCTGATGCGGCAGAATCTCGCCATCGCCCTGGTCTACAACCTGGCGGCGGTGCCGCTGGCGATCGCGGGCTATGTGACGCCTCTGGTCGCCGCCGTCGCCATGTCGAGTTCCTCGGTCATCGTCATCCTGAACGCCCTGCGGCTGGGCAGCGGAAGGGCCCGGCGGACATGACCGTGCTCCTGTTCCTCATCCCGATCGCCCTGCTGCTCGGCGGCCTCGGCCTCGCGGCCTTCCTCTGGGCGCTGAAATCCGGGCAATACGACGATCTCGAGGGCGCCGCCCAGCGCATCCTGTTCGACGATCCCGACGACACGTAGATCCCGCTGATCCAACCCCGTCCCGGCGCCGTAGATAGCCCGTGAGGAGACGGTCATGGCGGCATTTCGGCACCTGCAGGGATTGATACTGGGCATCGCGGCGGGAACCGCGCTCGCCCTTTCCGGACCGGCCCGGGCGGAGAGGACGGTGCAGGACCCGCTCGCCCTCTACGGCCCGCAGCTTACCTTCACCATCCTGCGCGATGAAAAGCCCATCGGCAGCCACCTGGTGACCTTCCGCCGTTCCGGCAACGCGGTGATCGCCGAGAGCCGATCGGAGATCAGCATCCCCTTCCTGGTCTTCGAAGCCTATCGTTTCGCCTACCGGGCGCGCTCGACCTGGCTGGACGGCCGGCTGCAGCATATCGATGCGGCGACCGACGACGATGGCAGCCTCTCGACCGTCACCGCGGCGCGGGACGGGACGGAACTCGACGTCAAGGGGCCCGCCGGTCCACGCAAGCTTGCCGCCGCCCTGCTGCCGACCGAGCATTGGCTGAAGGCCATGGTCGAAAGCCGGCAGCTTCTCAACACCATCACCGGCGAACTGAATACGATCTCGGTCGCCGCGCTGGGAACCGAGCGGATCGCCACGGCGGGCGGCCGGACAATCAATGCCGAACATTTCGCCTATGGCGGCGATCTCGACCTCGAATCCTGGTATGACGCGGCCGGACGCTGGGTGAAGCTGCGCTTCACCGCGCAGGATGGATCCGTGATCGAATACCGCTGCAGGAGCTGCGAGGACACGATGTCCGGACTGGCCGTCAATCCGTGACCCCGCATGTCGTCTGGATTACCGGCGCCGGTAGCGGGATCGGACAGGTCCTGGCGCGGGATTATGCAATCTACGGTGCCCAGGTCGCGATCAGCGGCCGGCGGCCTGAGGCGCTGGCTGCAACTGCGGCGGCTGCGCCCGGCGCCATCCTTCCCTTCCCTCTCGACGTCACCGATCCGGAGGCCTGCGCCGCGACCGTGGCGGCGATCGAGGAGAGTCTGGGCCCGATCGACCTCGCCGTCCTGAATGCGGCGCAATACACGCCGATGTCGGCCGCCACCTTCGACCAGGCGGTCTTCCGCCGCACCATCGAGGCCAATGTGATCGGCGTCGGCAATGCGCTGGATCCGCTGCTGCGCCGCATGGGCTTGCGGCGGGCCGGCACCATCGCCATCGTCGCCTCGGTGGCCGGCTATGGCGGCCTGCCCCGGGCGGCAGCCTACGGCGCCAGCAAGGCGGCCCTGATCAATCTCGCGGAATCCCTGCGGCCGGAGGCGGAACGGATGGGCGTGCGGATCGTGGTGGTCAATCCCGGCTTCGTCGCGACGCCGATGACCTCGGTCAACGATTTCAGGATGCCCTGGCTGGTTTCGGCCGAGACCGCGGCACGGCGCATTCGCCTCGGCCTGGAGCGCGGCGGTTTCGAGATCACCTTCCCGCGGCGCTTCACCTGGCTGCTGAAGGCGCTGCGCATGCTGCCCTACCCCCTCTATTTCGCCGTCACCCGGCGCCTGGTGAAGACCGATGAATGACCCGGACCACGCCGCCTTCCACCGCTATCTGGCCTATTGCGCCGACTTGACCGCAATGCCGGTCGACGTTCTCGACCGCATGGTGGCGGTCGACATGCAGTTCAAGGATCCGATCAACCTGCTGAACGGGCGGGCGGCCTTCAAGCGCTACGTGCTGGAGACCATCGAACGCGTCGACCGGCCGCGGATGAAGGTGATGGAGACCGGCTGGGTCGATCCGGCGCATTGCTTCGTCAAATGGCAGTTCGCCGGCGAGATCCGCAGCCTGACGGAGAAGCCCTGGTCGGTCCTCGGCGTCAGCGAGATCAGGCTCGCCAGGGACGGGCTGGTTTCGAGCCAGGTCGACTACTGGGACCTGGCGAGTGGCCTCTATGAGAAATTTCCCTGGATCGGCGGCATCTTCAAGGGCCTCAGGGCCCGCCTGCAGCTGAAGTCCTGAGCGACGTCAGGCCATCCGGGCGCGGCGCTCCAGGCGCCGGCGGATGGCGCGCTGGCGACGCTCGGTCAGCGGGTGATGCCAGACCAGGGCGATCGCCCCCAGCTTGAATGCAACCGGCACCCAGGCATAGATCGCCGCCAGGGCGAAGAGCGCGCCGGCGGTGTTGGCCTGACCCGGCGCGAAGCCGAGCCAGGCCAGCAGCGGAAAGGCGATCCCCACCGAGGCCGCCAGGGAAAACTTCGTCGCCATGCCCCAGAGGGCGAAGAACAGGCCCGAGCGGTCCTGCCCGGACCGCATCCGGTCGAGGTCGACGACATCCGCCTGCATCGCCGGCGGCAGGGCCAGGTCGGCCCCGAGGGTGGCGCCGGTCAGCAGGCAAATGGCGGCGAAGGCCCAGACCTGTCCTGTGCCGAGGAACGGCGCCCAGGCGAAGGCGCAGCAGCACAGCATCATGGCGATCGACCATACCTTGTGCTTGCCGAACCGCGGGACCAGCCGCAGCCAGACCGGCAGGCCGCCGAGCCCGGCCATGAAATAGACCAGCAGCAACAGGCCCAGGTCCCGGCCGCCCAATCCCAGGCGCTGCTCGACGAAGAGCGGCACCAGCGCTGCCGGCAGCCCGTTGGCGACGCCGTTCAGCAGCCAGGCCGACAGCAGCCGGCGGAACGGGCGGTTGCCGAGGGCGGCGCGCAGCCCGTCGGCCTGCGGGCGCCGTGCGGCAAGCGGCGGCGGCTCCGGCAGCCGCCAGAGCAGGGTCAGGATCGCCGGCGCCCCGGCGGCGATGGCGACCCAGGCCACCGCCTGCAGCGACGTGGCGATGCCGTAGCCCAGCGTCTGCAGGGCGCTCGGCAGCGCCGCCGCCAGGACGACCCCGACCAGGCCGAAGCCTTCGCGCCAGGCGGTCAGCTGCGCCCGCTCGGCATAGTCGCCGGTCAAGTCGGCGCCCCACGCCGCATAGGGAATGGAGATCAGCGTCCAGCCCAGATAGAGGAGGCCGGACCAGAGCCCGAGATAGAGGGCGCCTACCGGCCCCGTGGGCGCGAAGAGCTGCAGCAGGGCGATGCCGCCCAGCACCGCGCCGAGGGCGATGAAGGGCTTGCGCCGCCCGGCCAGAAGCCCCGGCAGCCGCCCCGACGGCCAGTGATCGCTGAGCCAGCCGATCAGGGGATCGGTCACCACGTCGGAGAACCGCGCCAGGGCGAGGACCGCGCCGACCGCCGCCAGGCCGACCCCGAGTCCGTCGGCGTAATGGCTGGGCAAGAGAACCTGGGCCGGGATCAAGGGCACGGCCAGGGCCATGGCCGGCAGGGCATAGACCAGCAGCCGGCCGTGGCGCATCAGCGCTGGAGCTGGAAGTGCACGACGTCGATGGTGCCGGCGCGAAACCCCGCCTCGCAATAGGCCAGGTAGTATTCCCACATCCGCTTGAAACGGTCCTGGAACCCCATGCCGCGGATCTGCGGCCAAGCCTTCTGGAACGCCTCGTTCCAGGTTTTCAGCGTCCGGGCATAGGACAGGCCGAAGGCGTTCTCGCTGACCAGGGTCAGGCCCGCCTCGGCCGCCAGGCTGCGCATCAGGGTCTTGGTCGGCAGCATGCCGCCGGGAAAGACATAGCGCTGAATGAAATCGGCATTGGCGCGGTAGAAGGCGAAGCGCTCCTCGGCGATGGTGATCACCTGCAGCACGGCGAGGCCGCCTTTCGACAGGCGCTCGCGCAGCACCTCGAAGTAGCGCCGCCAATGGGCCTCGCCGACGGCTTCGAACATCTCGATGGAGACGATCCCGTCGAACTGACCCTGGCAATCCCGGTAGTCCTGCAGGCGCAGATCGACCCGCTCGCTCAAGCCGGCGCGACGCAGCCGTTCCGTGGCGAAGGCGAGCTGCTCGCGCGACAGGGTGAGGCCGGTCACCTGGCAGTCGAAATCCCCGGCGGCCAGTTCGGCGAAACCGCCCCAGCCGCAGCCGATCTCAAGCACATGGCGGCCCTGGCCGAGCCCCGCCAGTTCCGCGACGCGGCGGTATTTCGCCCGCTGGGCGTCGCTGAGGCCGGCCGTCTCGTCCTCGAAGATCGCCGAGGAATAGGTCATCGTCTCGTCCAGCCAATGGCGATAGAAATCGTTGCCGAGATCGTAGTGCTGGGCGATGTTCCGGCGGCTTCCGCGCTTGCTGTTCGGCCGCATGATATGGCGCAGGCGATGCCAGGCCCGCACCATGGCCTTGCCTTGCAGGGCGGCGGAAAGATGGTTCTCGTTGCGGATGGCAAGTTCGATCAGCGCCGCGAGATCGTCGGTTTCCACCTCGCCGTCCATGTAGGCCTCGGCAAAGCCGAGATCGCCGCCGGCCAGCAATCGGCGGATTCCGCCGGCGCTCCGGATCTGCAGATGGGCGGCCGGCCCCTGGGCTTCCCCTGCCAGTTCCCGTCGGCTGCCGTCGGGCAGACTGAGGCTGAGCCGCCCAATCTGCAGGCGGTCGACCGCACGGTTGAGGAAATTGAGCCAGATTCCGTCCGACCAGCGCGCCCGCGGCAACTCGTCCGCGGTTTCGGACCGTTGCGCATCAATGGACATGGCGATACGACTGAGCCTCCCCCCGAAGCCTAGATCGAGTGGCTATTCTTAGGCGCGGCCGGACGCTTGTAAAGCGGGTTTCCCTTTATCCACAGCTTCAACGCCTCCCAGTGGATCCCGGCAATTATCTTAACGGTCATCAGGGGATAGCGGAAAAGCGCCGCCAGCAGCGCGCGATCGCCGAGTTCCTGTCGCACGCCGGCGAAGGCAGCCTGCAGCACCAGCCCGGCGGAATCATGCTGATCGATCGCGACTGCCACCTTTTCCGCCGGGGGAACCAGCCGGAAATCGTAATGGCCGGAGACGTCGTTGAAGGGAGAAACATAAAACGCCTTGGCGCAGGACTGCCGAACGACCAGTGCCTGCGGTTCCTCGACACGAATGAGATAGCTGTGGCGCTCGCCGAAGGTGTTGCTGACCTCATAGATGACCGCTGCCAGGTCGCCGTTCTCCCGGTGGCAGTAGAACACGCTCAGCGGATTGAAGACGAAACCGAGGATCCGCGGATAGCATAGCAGGAGCACCCGGCCACCCGCGATGTCGAGACTGGCGGCGCGCAGAAGCCGGTCGACGGCGCCCCGCAGGTCGCCGGCATTGCCCTCGCCGTGATCGCCATCGTGAAAGGAGAAAAGATTGAACCGGTTTCGGCTGAACAGCTTCAATCCGGCATCCAGGGCAGGCAGTTCATCCAGGTCGAGCAGCAGGGAAAAGACGCGATAGCTGAGGGCATGGGGTCGTGGCCGCAGCCGCCGATGCGACACGGTTCCGTGATAGAGTCCTGATCGCCAGGCCATCACGCCGCCACTGCCGGGCGTACCGCCGCGACCGGCAGGTGAATGCGCCCGGATTCATCCTGCACCAGCCAGGGTCGCCGCACCCCGCCCAGCGCCTCGGCGACCGCCAGGCCGGATTGCAGGCCGTCCTCGTGGAATCCTGCGCCGAAATAGGCGCCGCAATACCAGAGCCCGCCCTCGCCCTGCAGCTGCCAGAGCTGCTGTTGGGCCGCAAGTGCCGCCTGGTCGAATAACGGATGGGCATAGACGTATTCACGAACGACCAGATCATGACGGGGCTCGCGCACCGGATTGAGCGTGACGAAGATATCCTGGCTGGTCGCCAGGCGCTGCAGCCGGTTCATCCAATAGCTGACGCAGACGAGGTCGGATTTTCCGCCGCCGCCGATGAAATTCCAGCTCGACCAGGCGCGTCGGCATTTCGGCATCAGGCTCGCGTCGGAATGGAGAACCGCCCGGTTCTGCTGATAGGGGAAGGCCGACAGCAGGCGGGCCTCCGCTGCGGTCGGCGTGGAAACCAGCCGAAGCGCCTGGTCGGCATGGGTTGCAACCACGACATGATCGTAGATCTGCCGAAAGCCGGACTGATCGAGCACTTCCGGTCCGTCGGAGCTGCGCCGGATGCCGGCGACCGGCGTCTTCAGCCGCACCGTCTCGCCCAAGTCCTCGAGCAGCCGCCGGACATAGCTGCGGCTTCCGCCATCCACCGTGCGCCAGATCGGCCGGTCCGTCACCTTCAGCAGTCCGTGATTGTCGCAGAACCGCACGAAGGCATGCAGAGGATAGGCCAGCATGCTCTCGGGCGCCGTCGACCAGATTGCGCCCGCCATCGGCAGGAGATGGTCCTCGACGAAGGCGCGATCGTAGTTCTCGTCCGAGAGATAGGCCCCCAGCGACAGGTGGTCGGCATCTCCGCCGGCAATGCGCGCCGGCGCCTCCCGGTAGAAGCGCAGGATGCTGCGCAGCATCCGCCAGAGCCGGGGACGTAGCAGGTTCCGGCGCTGCGCAAACAGGCCGGCGAGGCTGGCGCCGGAATATTCGAAGCTGCCGCCATCGAGCGAGGCGGCAAACGACATGTCGCTGGCATGGGTGCCAACTCCCAGATGAGCGAGGAGCGCGGTGAAATTCGGATAGGTCACATCGTTGAAGACGATGAACCCGGTGTCGACGGCGACGGTGCCGTCCGATGTCCGGATATCCGCCGTATTCGCATGGCCGCCCGCCCGGTCGTCCGCCTCGTAGAGGGTGACTTTGTGCCGCCTGCTCAGCAACCAGGCGGCGGAAAGGCCGGAGATGCCCGATCCGATGACGGCCACCCGCAATCCGCCATCCCGCCTGGAAGGAGCATCGGCAATTGACGCCGGGCCCTGGTTATAACCAAATTCGCCCGGGCCCTGATCCAGTGGCGGCATGATGACCTTTCTTGAAGCCCCGAAAACGAGGCGAATTACCCCAAAATCTGAAAGGCTTACGCGATTGCGCCGGCGCTGGATCACTGCGCCCTGGCAGCCCCGCCTGCCGGCACCGCGCCGCTGCCAGCGGCAATTCTCCGGCTACGCGCCATTTTCGCCTGTAGATGCAGAGGGTTATATTGAATGGGTCGGTGATCCGGCCGCGCCGGCCGCGCGTAGACCCAGCCATGACAGCGGCCGTCGTTATCGCCAACCGGATGGGAAACGCACCCTGGGCCAAACTGCCTTGGAACGGCGTAGCGGCGGCCGTCCGGCTCGGTGCCGGCAATCGGCGCGACCCTGGTCGAGGACCTAATGTGACGCCCGAGAGCCAACGCATGACCGGGCTGCTGGCGCAACTCGCCGCCCAGCAGGATCAGGCGATCTTCGCGGAGCTGTTCCAGTTCTATGCCCCGCGGATCAAGGCCTATCTGCGGCGGCTGGGCGCCGACGAACGCACGGCGGAGGACCTGGCCCAGGACGCCATGGCGACGGTCTGGAACAAGGCGCCGATGTTCGACCCGGCCAAGGCCGGGGCCGGCACCTGGATCTTCACCATCGCCCGCAACCTGCGCATCGACGCCCTGCGCCGCGAGCGCCGACCGGAAGTCGATCCGACCGACCCGGTATTCGAGCAGGTCGAGCACACGACACCGGAAGGCGCCCTGAACGCGCAGCAGAGGGCGCGGGCCGTAAGCCGGGCCCTGGGCGATCTGCCGGCGGAACAGGCCCTTATCGTCCGCCTGTCATTCTTTGAGGATCGGCCCCATGGCGACATTGCCGAGAAACTCGGCATTCCCCTGGGAACCGTGAAGTCGCGCCTGCGGTTGGCCATGCAGCGGTTCCGCAAGGCGCTGGGAGAGTTTCAATGAGCCTGCACCACCACCATCCCACCGACGATATCCTCTTCGCCTATGCCGGAGGCGGCCTGGACGAGGCCAAATCCTTGGTCGTGGCCACCCATCTCGCCCTTTGCCCGGCGTGCCGCGCGGCCGTCGCCGATGCCGAAGCCCTGGGCGGCGTCATGATCGAGGAGACCGGCGGTAAATCGATGGCGGCGGATTCCCTGGCGATCACGCTGCAGCGGGCTGCGGTCCGCCGGGACTCCGCGCCACGGCCGGCGGCAGCGGGGACGGGCATCGCCGCGCCTTCCCTGGTGCTGCCGCAACCGCTGCGGACCTATGCCGGTGGCGACCTGGGTGCCGTGACCTGGAAGCGGTTGGGACCGGGGATCCAGCACCGCGAACTGATCCGCAGCGCCACGGGAGCGACGGCACGGCTGCTGCGGATCCAGCCTGGTCTCGCGGTCTTCAATCACGGCCATAGCGGCCAGGAGCTGACCCTGGTCCTGCAGGGCAGCTACCGGTCCGGCGGTCAGCAGTTCCTGCGCGGCGATCTGGAAGTCGCGGATGATTCGGTGGAGCACGCCCCGGTCGCCGGCAGCGAGGCCGTCTGCATTTGCCTGGCGGTCACCGAGGCGCCCTTGCGCTTCAAGAATCTGATCGGACGCCTGATGCAGCCCTTCATCGGCATCTGAGCCGGCTCGGCAGCCGTCGCAGCGGACAACCGGAAGCCCTTGATCTGCTGGTCCAATAGACGAATCATCCTTAGGATGCCGCAATACGTCCTGCCCGGGGTCCTCGATGCAGCCTGAGTTCTTGAGCCGGTGCCATAGCAGTATCCGGGCGGTCTACGACTATTGGAATGCCAAGCGCGGCGACCGAACCATGCCGACCCGGACGGATATCGACCCGCTCGACCTGCGCCCCTACCTGCCGGCACTGATGATCGTCGATCTGGTCCCGGATTCGCGGCGCTACGTCTATCGGCTGGTCGGCACCCGGGAGGTCGAGGCCCGGGGCGAGGACCCGACCGGGCATGCGATCGGCGACCGGTTCTTCGGCCGGACCAAGGAGAAGGTGCTTTTCAACTACGATTTTGTGGCCCGGAACCGTGCGCCCCGCTTCGACGACAGCGATTTCCTGACCGCCGGCGGACGGGTCAGCGATTCCGAAGAACTGTTCCTGCCCCTGTCGAGCGGCGGGAACGAGGTGACCCAGATCCTGGTCTTCACCTATTTCCGCAATTTCTGACCCGGACCGTGGCCGAGCCGGCGCCAGACCGGGATTCCACCGGCGCCGCACCGGGGAAAATGCCGGATCGGCTGGACTTTCCCTGGACCGGGGCTAGTCTGGACCGGACCTTGACCGCGCTTCGCTCCACGGCTTCCGGATCCTGATGTTTCACGTGAAACTGCACCGATGTCTCGCGCTGCTGGTGGTCTGCGCGGCCCTGTTCCTGGCGGCTTCGGGCCGGGCCGAGGACCTGACTCCGGCCAAGGCTCCAGCCGAACTCATCGCCGGCTGGCAGACCCAGCTGGACCGCGCCGAGATTGCCGTCAGCCCGGGGCAGAACCAGGACACCGAGCAGATCGGGAAGACGAAGCGGTCCCTCAACCAGGTGCTGCTCGAGGCGCAAGGCGTGCAGAACCGCGGCCAGCAGCGCCTCGGGCCGTTGAAGGCCGAACTGGCGAGCCTCGGTCCAGCGCCGGAGGACACCGCCCCGCCGGAGGATGCCAAGGTGGCCGAGGCCCGCGGGCGCCTGCTGCAGGAGCTCTCGACGATCCAGGGGCAGCTGAGCCAGGCGCAGCTGGCTACCGTTCGCGCCCAGAACCTGCTCAGCGACATCGGCCGCCTGGAACAGGGCCGCCTGACCGCCTTCATGCTGAGCCGCGGTCCGACACCCTTGAAGCCGGCCGTCTGGCTCGCCGCGGGCAAGGAGGCGATGGCGGCCGTGGAGACGACGCTGGCCGAGCCCGGCGCCTGGTGGGCGCGGGTCGTCGCCCAGGACCTCGACGAGACGGCCGGCGTCGCCGGGATATCCCTTTTGGTCTTTTCCGTGATCCTGGCCTGGCCGCTGCGCCGGTGGATCATCCGGCGCTGGGGCGCGGTGGCCGACGAGACCGAGCCGAGCTATGCGCGCCGCATCGTGGTCGCCGGAACCACCGGCCTCGCCGAGGTGCTGCTGCCGTCGATCGCCCTGGCCGCGCTGATCGGCGTCGCCGAGTTGACGGCACCTTCGGATAGCGACTTCTTCGTCACCCTGGTTCGCGCCACCGGCGTCAGCCTGATCCTGTTTTCCGTGGTTGCGGGACTTGCGGATGCGGCCCTGTCGCCGCGGCTGCCGGCCTGGCGCATCGTTCCGGTAACGACCCTCGGCGCCCGCCGGCTGGCAACCCGAATCTGGCTTCTCGCCGGTCTGATCGCGATCACCACCATCGCCTATTACGCCGCCAGCAAGGATACCGGGCCGAGCGACGAATTCGTCGCCGTGCTGATGTTCGTCCGCAACGTCGCACTCTGCGTGCTGTTCCTGCCCATGCTCAGCCTGCGCAACTGGCTGGAACCCGGTGCCCAGCCGAGATCGGGATTCTGGCCCGCGATGCGGATGCTCCTCGCCGTGATCGTGCTGGCGACGCCGTTCCTGTCGCTCGCCGGCTATGCGTCGCTCTCGATCCTGATCGTCCGGGCCCTGGTGCTGTCGATTGCCATGACCGGCGGCGCGCTGCTGCTGCGCGCCGCACTGCATGAAGGGCTGCTGCTGATGATGCGGCCCGGACGTGGCGCCGAGGCGACGGCATCGTCCGGCCGGCTGACGTTCTGGATCAACATACTGCTCGACATCGTCCTCTGGCCGCCGGTCGCCTATCTGCTCCTGGTCACGCTCGGCCTGTCGCCGGCCCTGCTGAACGTCTGGATCGGAACCGTCCTCACCGGCATCCAAATCGGCGAGGTCACGCTCTCGCCATTCGATGTCGCCATGGCCGCGCTGGTCATGGTCTTCGGCCTGCTGCTGGTCAGTTGGGGCAAGCGGTGGCTCGGCGAGCGCGTCATGCCGCATACCCGATTCGACGTCGGCCTGCAGAATTCAGTGACCGCCGGCTTCGGCTATGTCGGCGCCATCATCGTCATCATGCTGGCGGTCCTCGCTCTCGGCATCGACCTCTCGAACCTGGCCATCGTCGCCGGCGCCCTCTCCGTCGGCATCGGCTTCGGCCTGAAGACCGTGGTGGAGAACTTCGTTGCCGGCATCCTGCTGCTGATCGAGCGACCGATCAAGGTCGGGGACTGGATCGTGGTCGGCGGCAACGAGGGGCTGGTCAAGCGGATATCCGTGCGGTCCACCGAAATCGAGACCTTCGACCGCGCCACCGTCATCGTGCCGAATTCCGACCTGATCGGGCAGTCGGTGGTCAACTGGACCCACAAGAACCGCATGGTCCGTGTCATCGTCTCGGTGGGCGTCGCCTATGGCAGCGATACGCGTCTGGTGCGGGACATTCTCATCACCTGCGCGGAGAAGCACCCGCACGTCATTGCCGATCCCGCCCCCGCCGTGGTGTTTCGCAGCTTCGACGACTCGTCCCTGGCCTTCGAGCTGCGGACCTTCGTCGACGATGCCGACTTTGTCGGCGAGGTCCGCAATGACCTGAATTTCGCCATCGACGATGCCTTCCGCGCCAACGGGATCGAGATCCCATTCCCGCAACGCGATTTGCACATCCGCAGCGACGTCACCGGAGCGGGTATCGCCGAGGGCAAGACCCAGCCCGCCGGCATGGCCGGCGGGCTGGAGGCGAGCCGCGACGACTACGCCTAGGTTCAACCCGGCGCGGTGGCCGCGGCCGGGCGCGACCTACTGCTGCGGGGCGGGCGGCGGCAGTTGCGGCGATTTCGGCTGTTCCGACTGGAACTCGGCGCCGCGCGCCTCCTCCGCGAGGGTCTCCTGGGTCTTGAAATCGGGCGCCACCTCGAGCTGCTCCTTGGTGTAGCCGATCTCCACCGCCTTCGCGTCGGTGTTCACGTCGATCTCCTTCCAGGCAAGACCCACGGATTTCGCGCCGATGCCGAGGACGCCGCCGACCGAGAGCACGACGCCATTCGCCTTGCCGTCCTTGTCGACCAGGATGTCGTTGATCTTGCCGACCTCCTGGCCGTCCCGGTTGTAGACGGTCATGCCGATCAGCGTGTCGGCGCGGACCTCGTTGGGCTCCTGCGCGGTGATGATGGCGTCACTGGGCGGCGGCGAGGCCGGCAGGGATTGCGCGGTTGGCGCCTGGTCGGCCGGCAACTCGGCGGGCGCCGCATCCGGGTTCGGCGCATTCGCAGCCGGGGACTGCGGCGCGACCGGCTGGCCTTGCGTCGCCGGATCCTGCGGCATGGTCGAGTTGGTTTCCTGTGCGGCGGCGGCGCCGATCGTCAGCGCCAGCGCTGCCGAAGCCGTCATGAGTTCTCGCAACATCTTGCTCCTCCTTGCACCCGTGTTTCCAGGTAGCGAGTCCAGGCCAGCGGCCTGCTGCAAGACTCATGTGAGACGCGTTTCCCGCGGGACAACCGACGGCGGCTGCGCTGCCGTCGAGATTACAGATTTGCCACGGCTCCATGCCGTCGACGGGATTTTGGCGAAACTCCGCCGCAAATAGCACGGATATCCCGCCGATCCCTCACCGGAATCGACAGGATTGTCACAGCATCCGCGTTGCGGACCGCGTCGAACTCCCGGAATTCTCTAGTCGAGCGTCAAATACTTGCTGAGGTGATAGCCGATCGGATTGTCGGCCCAGCCCTTGACCCGGGGCGAGATCAAGCGGCGCACCGATTCCTGCAGCAGCGGCGCCAGAGGAAAATCGTCGAGCAGGATCTGCTCGGCTTCGACCAGCAAGGCCTTGCGCTTGGCGAGGTCGGGCTCGACGATAGCCTTGCCCATGATTTCCTCGTATTTGGCGTTCTCCCATGGATAGCCCGCCGCGGCCACCTTGGTGCGGTAGACCAGGAAAGGTTCCGGCCCGGCATAGTCGCCGACCAGACCGTCGCAATAGGCGTCCCATTCCAGTTTGTAGAAATCCTCGTAGTAGGACTGGCTTTCCTGGAGCTTGATCCGGCTGATTACGCCGAGCGCCTTCTGCCACATGATGGATATCGCCTCGGTCTTCTTGCGTGCGAGATCGTCCGAGGTACAGTAGTAGCTGATGGTCAGGGAATGGTCGGGCCCGTATCCCGCCTCGGCCATCAGCTTCTTCGCCAGTTCGAGATTGGCCTTCTGGTTGCCGGTGAAGATCTTCGGGCGCAGGGACGGATAACTGGGATCGACCGGCGGCACGAAGGATTCGATGGGGATCTCGGCGCTGCGCGCCACCTTGTTCACCAGCACGTCGCGATCCAGCGCCAGTGCCAGGGCCTGGCGGATACGGATGTCGTCGAGCGGGGGCTTCTGGGTGTTGAACGAGATGTAGTCGCTGGCGGCATAGGGTGCGATCCGCAGCTGGTCGCCGAACTCCTTGCGGATCTGCTCAAGCGATTCGGTCGGCACGTCCCAGGTGATCTGGATCTCGCCCGATCGGAACTGCTTGAACTCGGTATGCACGTCCTCGGTCACCACGTAGCGGATGTTGTCGACCTTCACGCTGGCCGCATCCCAGTAGTTCGGGTTCTTCACCAGCAGCACATGCGACTGCGGCACGAGTTCCTTCATCACATAGGCGCCGTTGCCGACAAAATGCTCCGGCGTGACAAACTCGGTACCGAACTGATCGAGGCTCGGCTTGTGCAGCGGCGAGGTCACATAATAGCCGAGCAGGATCAGCGCGTTCGGGTTCGGCGCATCGAGATGGATGACGACCGTCCGGTCGTCCGGCGCCTTGATGCCGACGGTGGAGAAATCGGTCGAGGTCTTGGCATTGAAATCGGCGGCACCGGTGACCGGCAGCTGGGTGAACAGGTAGTAGGCCTTGTAGGAACCGGTCGCCGGATCGAGCTGACGCTGCATGCCGTTGACGAAATCCTGCGCCACCAGCGGATCGCCGTTCGACCATTTCAGTCCGGCGCGCAGATGGAAGGTGTAGACGAGGCCGTCCGGGCTGACATCCCAGGTTTCCGCGGCTCCCGGCGCCGGCTGGCCGTCGACCGTCAGTCCCACCAGGCCTTCGTATAGGTCACCCAGGATCTGGGCATCTTTTGAGGCCGAGCTGAACTGCGGGTCGAGGCTTTGCCACTGGTCGCCGATGCCCTCGACGATGGTGGTCTCCTCGGCGAAAGCCGGCGTCGCCAGGCCGATCACGGCCAATGCCGCCGCGCCCAAGACGCATTTCATCCGGTATCGCATGGTGCTTCCTCGCCTGTTTGCCGGCCGTGAGTCCGGTCCGGTCAACTTTTCTAGAAACCGTCGTCATTTCAAGGCGTTGCTAGCGCGGATGCAGCGAATATCCGATAGAATGCCGGTCGGTCTGCCGCGCTGGCGCATCAAATCAGTTGAAATCATGGCGGCCAGCCCGGATGATTGTCAAGATTTTTTGAATGAACGTTCAGTTATAGCGAGGCAGATATGCGGCTGGTCGCCTACAACACCCAATTCGGCCGGGGCAAGGACGACCGGATCGATCTCGGGCGGATCGCCGCGGCGGTTTCAGGGGCCGATATCATTGCCCTGCAGGAGGTCGAGCGCCATTGGCAGCGCTCCGCCATGGCCGACCAGCCGGCCGAGATCGCGGCACGCCTGCCCGGCCATCACTGGGTCTACGGGCCCTATTTCGACGTCGATGCCAGCACCGTCGACCCCGACGGCAGGCTGCGGAACCGCCGGCGCCAGTTCGGCGTGATGATCCTCAGCCGCTGGCCGATCCTCTCCTCGCGCCTGCATATCCTGCCAAAATTCGCCACCGATCCCATCTTCAACATGACCGCGGGATTCCTCGAGGCGGTCATCGCCTGTCCCGGCGGCCCGCTCCGGGTCTATGCGGTGCACCTGACCGATGTCTCGCCGGACGAGCGGCTGGTCCAGATCGCGCGGCTGATGGAGATTCTGCAATGCGCCCCGATCGAGGGCGGTGCCTGGACCGGGCATGACCCGGACTGGCAGACCGAGGGTGGCCCCGTACCCATGCCGGCTTCGGCGGTGCTGCTGGGCGACTTCAACCTGCTGCCCGGATCGCCGGAATACGAAACCATCGTCGGGCCGTTGGATCGGAAATTCGGCTACGGACGGGTCAATGTCTCGCATCGCCTGGTGGATGCCTGGGTGGCCACCGGACACGAGGAGCAGGACGGGGTGACCTTCCCGGCCGAGCCGGCAAAGGGCTATCACCTGGCCTGCCGGATCGATTACGCCTTCGTCACCCTGGACCTGGTGCGGCGCCTGAAGCGCTGCTGGATCGACATGGCGGCCCTGGGGTCGGACCACCAGCCGGTCTGGGTCGAGATCGCCGACTGAAACCTATCCCGCCGCTTCCGGGTAGGTGATCGACAGGACCTCCAGGGTCTCGGCCCCGGCGGGCGTCCGCACCTTCACGGTATCGCCAACGCCTGCCTTCATCAGCGCCCGCGCCACCGGCGAGACCCAGCTGATGCGATTGGGCCCGGCCGCGGTCTCGTCGATGCCGACGATGGTGACCGTCACCTCGACATCGTCCTCCCGGGCATAGACCACGGTCGCGCCGAAGAAGACCTGGTCGCGCCGGGTCTGGCGCGACGGTTCGACCGGCTCGGCCGCGGCGATCCGCTTGTCGAGAAAGCGCAGGCGTCGATCGATCTCACGCAGACGCCGCTTGCCGTAGATGTAGTCGCCGTTCTCCGAGCGGTCGCCGTTGCCCGCCGCCCATTCGACCACCCGAACGATTTCGGGACGATCCTCGTTCCACAGCTTGCGGCGCTCGGCCTTGAGCCGCGCAAGCCCGTCCGGGGTGATGTAGTTCCTGGCACCGGCCGGGATCCCCGGATTCTCCTCGCCGTCTTCGTCGTCGGCCTTGAAGCCCAGATCTTCCGTTGCCACCGTCAGGCCCCGCCGCGGATGAAATGCAGGGACCGGAACCGCCGCCGGAGGGCGCTGACCGCCGGTGCCACCGCCGCCGGATCCGCATCCTTCGCCAGGGCGGCGGCGATCAATGCGGCGAGTTCCGGCATGTCCCGGGCGGTCATGCCCCAGCGGACGATTTCCGGGCTGCCGAGGCGCAGGCCGTTCATGTCGCCTGCGATCTCCGGCAAAGGCAGGCCGATGCCGCAACTGAGGATATTCGCCCGGCGCAACCGCCTGGCTGCCGCCTGGCCGCCGCCGAAGGATGCGGCCGCGAGGGCGAACTGGTGGGAGGTGGTGAAGCCGCGATCCGCGGCAAAAACCGGCAGGCCGGCGGACGACAGGGCCGCGGCCAGGGCCTTGGCGGTCGCCGCCATTGCCGCCGCATAGGCACGCCCATGCACGCGCCAGTCCAAAAGGGTGATCGCCAGGGCTGCCGATTTCGCCGCGTCGAAATTCGCCGTCAGCCCCGGAAAGGCGATGCCGTCAAGCCGGCGGGCGATATCCGCATCGTTGCTGACGATCAGACCCGAGGCCGGCCCGCCCAGGCTCTTGTAGGTGCTCATCGTCATCAGATGGGCCCCCTCCGCAAGGGGCTGCTGCCAGGCATGACCGGCGATCATTCCCGACATATGCGCGGCATCGAACAGCAGCCGCGCCCCGACCTCGTCGGCAATCGCCCGGACCTCGCGGATCGGATGCGGGAACAGGTTCAGGCTGCCGCCGATGGTGATGAGCTTGGGCTGCAGCCGGCGCGCCTGGTCCCGCAGCCTGTCGAGATCGACCGTGTAGCGCGATGGATCGACAGCGGCCGAATGGATCTCGACACCATAGAGCCCAGCAGCACCCGACTGGTGATGGGTGACGTGTCCGCCGATCGCCGGCGGCGGCACGATGATCCGGTCGCCGGGCCCGGCGGTCGCCATGAAGCAGTAGAGATTGGCAATGGCGCCGGACGGCACGCGGATCTCCGCATATCGTGCACCGAAGACCTCCGCGGCCAGTTCCGCGGCGATCACCTCGATCTGCTCGACCGCCTCCAGCCCCATCTCGTACTTGTCGCCCGGATAGCCAAGCGACGGGCGCGATCCGAGCCCCGCGGCCAGTGCCGCTTCGGCACGCGGGTTCATCACGTTGGTCGCCGGATTGAGGTTGATGCAGTCCAGCTCATGGATGGTCCGGTTCTCCGCGATCAGCCGGTGGAGAACGGCGTCGACTTCGTCGGCACTCTGCGCCGCCGTTTGGCCTGCAAGCGTCGAGATGTAGCTTTCGCAGGTCTCGGGTACCCAGTCGCGGCGGGCAAGAGCGGTCATCGTGTCGGATCCCCTATCTGGCGTTCGATCGGCGGCATTCGATCGTCGCCATTTTCCCGCGATGCCCGCCGAATTGACAGGAATTTAACGCCGCCGCAACGGAAAATCCGACCCGGACTTGCCGGATTGCGGCCGGCGGCACTATGCTTCGTTGCCTGAACTGGACCCGGCCCGCGGAGATCTGGAATGCCCTTGAGGTTGCGTTGCTTCGCCGTCCTGATCGCCCTCGGCCTCGGTGCCTGCGCACCGGCAAAGGACGGCAGCTTCCCTTCGCTGCAGGCTTACGAAAATTATCGGCAGCTGCTGCGCTTCGATCTCATCGCGGCCGTCGATCAGGCACCTGCGTGGCAGCGGACGCCGGACGGCCTGCGCCGCAAGCTGGGCATCTGTACCGCCGATCTCGCCCTTGCCAATGTCGGTCTGGACCGCATCGGCGGCCTGGACACCTATGCGCGGGATCCGAGGAAACTGCCCCTCGCCTACCGTCAGGAAACCCTGAACCTGGAAGCCAGCGCCCTGGCACAGCCGGCAAAGGATGGTCCAGGCGTCCTGGAACCCTTCTGCAAGGACACCGCCGCCCAGCTCAAGGATTATGCCAAGTAACCCCTAGCACTTGCGGCCAGGGACGACGGCCGAGGAGCCGAAGCCGGTCGTGCCGATACAGGGGGTATTCGTCCCGCCTTCGTAGCGGCCGGTGCCCGGGAACAGGCGCTCAACCTTGTCATCATGGCCGACACCCTGCGAACTGCCTTGTGGACCGGCGCTATGCCGCGGCGCACTCGTCTGCGGCCGCGCGCCAAGGCCATAGGCGCCGGCACCGGAGGGCGTTCCGCCACCCTTCAGATAGGGGTTGTCGAAAAATGGCAGATCATCGGCCATCGCGCTGCCGGCTGCGGAAAACAGCAGGATGCCTGCGATCAATTCCTTGGCGAAGCGCGACGTCATGGCTTGAAAATCGTCCTTAACCACTGGCCCGGCGGATCACGGCCAAAAGATACTCTTTTGGATATGTGATCGCCGAGGCGGCGCCGCAAGATGCCATCCTGACGCGGCGAAGCCGGCGGCACTGGCGCGTCACCGCCGACTTTGCTCCATCTTACCATCAGGCGCAGTCAATTTCCGACCCAAGGCCATGCCCGGAAGCTCGATCCAGCGATAGACGAGGGCGGCGGCCGGCAGGGTGAGGCTCGTCGTCGCCAAGGCCAGGAGAAAGCCCGAGAGCGGCGTGCCGGAAAACAGCGAGAGGCCGAGCCATCCCCCGGCCAGCTCGGCGATCGCCGCCATCATCGGGAAATGCAGCAGATAGACGCTGTAGGAAATCTCGCCGAGAAAGGCGAGCGGCCGGGTCGCGAGACCGGCAAAGGCATCGCGGCGGCCGACGACGAGCGCCATCAGCAGCGCGGCGGCGAGGCTCTCGACCAACCCCGGCAGCGGCGCGTTGTAGTCGTCGGCAAAGCGCCAGTCGCCGGCGGTGCGGAAGAACAGCAGCAGCAGGACACAGCATAAGGCCGCAAGCCTTGCGCCGCGTCTGTCGAGCCAGCGGCCGACCGGCGCCTGCCACAGCACGATCGAAGCGCCGATCGCGAAACAAACCGCATAGCGCGCGGTGAGAACCAGGATCAGCGAGCCGAAATCGAGGAAGCTCAGTCCGGCCAAAGCGAGCAGGATGCCGGCGAAGATCACCGGCTTCAGGCGGAGCGCGATGGCGAACAGGGGCATCAGGCTGGACCCCACCAGCTCGACCATGATCGACCAGAGCGGCGGATTGAGATAGGTGCCGGTGCCCGCGAAGGAGGCGAAGACGTTCCGGAAGGTGAAGCCGCCTGGGCTGAACAGCCCGCTGAACCAGGGCGACTGGTTGGGCACTTGCGACCGGCCGAGAACGAGACCGACCACCAGCAGCCCGAACAGGCCCGACACCCAGATCGCCGGATAGATCCGGAACAGCCGCCGCAGATAGAACCGCCGGAGCTCGCCGGGATCGAGCCCACCGCGCAACAGGGAAAGCGTCAGCACATAGCCGCTGAGGACGAAGAAGGTGACGACGGCGGCATGGGCGTTCAGCAGGATCTCGGCGACATGATGGAATGCGGCGTCGAGGGTGTAATAGGACAGGCAGTGATGGAGCAGCACCAGCAGCGCCGCGAGGCCGCGGATCGACTGCAACTCGATGCTCTGCCCCGCCCCGCGCGTCATCTCCCCGATCCTACCTCCGGCCGATCGCGCGCGACAGATCGCAGAATGGTGCCCAGGGGCGGAATTGAACCACCGACACCGTGATTTTCAGTCACGTGCTCTACCAACTGAGCTACCTGGGCCTATCCGGGCGGGAGCCTTGTTCAGGCCGGTCGGACTGCGGACTTTTAGAGAAAATCCGTCAGGCTGTCCAGCCTTGATAGCGGTCCCGTCCACTCGGGCGAAAACAGCGTGAAATCAATATGTTCACCAGGTACCGTCAGGCTCAATCGCGGTCCGAATCGTCCTCGTTCATGGCTTCCTCCTCCGACGGCGCCACGGGCACCCGATAGGTCTCGTTCAGCCACCGCCCAAGATCGATCTGCTTGCAGCGCGCCGAACAGAAGGGACGGAACTCCGGCACCACGGACTTGCCGCAGATGGAGCACCTGGCCTTCGGCCCCGGCTGTGTGTCGCCGACCATGGCGGCTCAGGTCTCGGTGGTCCGCATCGACCACATCTCGGCGAGGCTGGGGCCGGTGCGCTTGCGGAGCAGCTCGACGAGACCCAGGCGGGACATGTTGCCGACCCATTCGATCGCCGGATCGACGGCGACGGCCTGGCGAAGTGCGTCGACAACCTGGTCGCGGCGATTACGATTTTCCATGTCGATGAAATCGACCACCACGATCCCGCCCAGATTGCGCAGGGCCAGCTGCCGCGGAATCTCGCGGGCGGCCTCGATGTTGACCCCGAGGGCCGTCTGTTCCATGCCCTGCTGCCCGGTCGCCGCCGCCGAATTGACGTCGATCGCGGTCAGCGTACGGACCGGCTCGACCAGGAGCTGGCCTCCGCCCGGCAGGGGCACTTCCGCCTCCAGCGCCGCAGCCACCGCCTCGGCAATTGCGGCGTCGCCCGGCTCCCAGTCACGGCGTGCGGCAAAGGCGACGCGGGATCCCAGCTTCGGATCGAGCCGGCGGCACCAGCCGGCGATGCGCTCGACATCGACACGGCGGTCGCACTGAATGAAATCGATCGAGGTCGGATCCACCGTTGCCAGGGCGCTCTGCCAGAGGGCCGGCGGCGGAACCAGGCAGGCGGGCGGCGTCTTCCCCGCCTTCAGGGCATCGACATTCTCCGTGGCGGCGATCGACTGCGATAGCTTCACGCCCTTCTCCTCGCGGGAATCGCGCTTCACCTGCACTGTGACCACGTCGCCTTCGGAAAGGCCCGCACCATGTTTCTTCAGGTGCAGCAGGCCGGGCTTTGCCAGGCCGATATCGACGAAGGCGGCATTGAGGCTTTTTTCCAGCTTCACCACGCGGCCGAGGTAGATGCCACCCAAGCGGCTGCCCTGCCCCGCCGCCTCGATCAACACCTGGATAAGCCGGTCGCCCGACCAGCGATAGAATTCCGACCGTTCCGGCGCGAGGGCGAGGAAGATGCGTTCGCTCATGTCAGAGCTCGAAACCGAGGCCGCCGAGCATGGCCGTGACATCGTAGAGCGACAGCCCGACGACATTGCTGTAGGAACCGCCGACATAGCTGACGAAAGCCGCCGCCCGCCCCTGCACGGCATAGCCGCCCGCCTTACCATGCCATTCGCCACTGTCGAGATAGCGTTCGACCTCCGCGTCGCTCAACCGCTTGAAGGCGACCGTCGTCGTCACCAGCCGTGTCAGCGTCTGGCCGTCGGCGCCCCGGAGCGCGATGCCGCCGAGGACACGATGTCGGCGGCCGCTCAGCAGTGCCAGGCAGGTGCGGGCCGACGCCGCATCCTCGGTCTTCGGCAGGATGCGGCGCCCGCAGGCCACCACGGTATCCGCCGCCAGAATGAACTTGCAGCGCCCATGGCGCTTGGCGACCTCGGCAAGCTTCGCCAGGGCGATGCGCCGCGCATATTCCGCCGGCAGTTCCCGCGGCAACGCGCGCTCGTCGATATGTGCCGGATCCACCGCCGCCGGCACGATGCCGATCTGGCGCAGCAGATCCAGTCGACGCGGCGAGGCGGAAGCCAGTATCAGCGCGGTTGCCCCGGCTTCGCCCGTCATCGTTGGAGGGGTAAGGCTACTTGAAGCGGAATGTGATGCGGCCCTTGGTCAGATCGTAGGGCGTCATTTCCACATTCACACGATCACCCGCGAGGACGCGGATGCGGTTCTTGCGCATCTTGCCGGAGGTGTGGGCCAGCACTTCATGCTCGTTGTCCAGCTTCACCCGGAACATCGCATTGGGCAGCAGTTCCTGGACCACGCCGGGGAATTCGATCAGATCTTCTTTCGCCATTCAGTCTTTCCTTGGCAGGCCAATGTTTAGGGGCGACCATCGCCCGGCCTGCAAAATCGGCGCGGATCATACTCCAATCCGCAAAAACCTCAATTCCCCAGCAGCTTACGCGGCAGGGCCCGGGGATTCAGATCTGCGGCGCTCCAAGTACAGGGAATCGTTGACGAATCCGCTTCATCAATCCATCCCTGACCTGGCGGTAGGCTTCCAGGCGCTCCTCGCGACTGCCCTCGACGATGGAGGGGTCCATGGTATTCCAGAACTCGACGTCGCAGGCCATGGTCCGAGTCATGTCCACGGCCTTGTGTTGCGCCTCGGGCGACAGCGAGATGATGAGGTCGAAGGACTTGTCCTCTAGATCATCGAAGGTCTTTGACCTGTGCCTGGCGAGGTCGATACCGATCTCGTCCATCACCGCGATGACGAAACCGTCGATCTCCTGCGCCCGCACGCCGACCGAATCGACGAAGATCCGCTGACCGTGCATCTGCTTGAGGATGGCCTCCGCCATCGGCGAACGGACCGAATTCATCGTGCAGCAGAACAATACAGCGCCCGGAAGCTCCCCCGCCATCGCGGCTACATTCGAATATGCAGTGCGCAGATCAGCGTGAAAAGCCGTCGCGCCGTATTGAAATCGATCTCGATCTTGCCGCTCAGCCGCTCCCGCAGGATCTCGGAACCCTCGTTGTGCAGCCCGCGCCGGCCCATGTCGATCGCCTCGATCTGCGACGGCGACGCGGTCTTGATGGCGTGAAAATAGCTGTCGCAGATGTCGAAGTATTCCTTGACGATCCGCCGGAACGGCGAGAGCGACAGGATGAAGCGGTAGAGTTCCTTGTCGGCGGTATCGCGAATATCGAAGGCGAGCCGGTTCTCCTCGATGGAGAGCCGCAGATTGTAGGGACCGGCATGCTCGATCGCCGGGGTGAAGCTGTTCTCCTCGATGAGATCGAAGATCGCAATAGCACGCTCGTTGTCGACCTCGGGCGAGCGGCGCGCGGTCTTGTCCTCGTCGAGATCGATCTTCACGATCCGGCGCGTCTCCAGGCCTGCGATCGGTTGCTCCGTCACGGTGCGGGCCGTCGGCTGCAGGACATGGCGACGCCGATCAAGCCGCGGCCGCGCGGCGCAGGCGCTCCACCCAGCCGCCGATCGCCTCCGGATAGGTCTTCAGCGCGGTCCGGTTGACGATCAGGCGCGATGTCACGTCGGCGATATGCTCAATTTCGACCAGATTGTTCGCCTGCAGCGTGGCACCGCTGGAGACCAGATCGACGATGCGCTGGCAGAGGCCGAGGGTAGGCGCAAGTTCCATGGCGCCAGACAGCTTGATACACTCCGCCTGTACACCGCGCGCCGCGAAATGGGCACGGGTGACATTCGGATACTTGGTCGCGACCCGGATGTGCGACCAGCGGCTGGGATCGTCCTGCGCCGACACCTCCACCGGTTCGGCGACGGCGAGGCGGCAGCGTCCGATCTTCAGGTCGACCGGCGCATAGATCTCCGGATAGTCGAATTCGAGCAGCACGTCGTTGCCCGCGACGCCAAGCTGGGCCGCGCCGAAGGCGACGAAAGTCGCCACGTCGAAGCTCCGCACGCGGATGATCTCCAGCCGCGGATCATTGGTCCTGAAGCGCAGGGCGCGGGAATTGTCGTTGGCAAAGTCCGCCTCGGGCTGGATGCCGGCACGCTCCAGAAGCGGCATCACCTCGCCGAGAATGCGCCCCTTGGGCAGAGCCAGGACGAAGACGTCGTTCATTTCCTGGTCGATCCGGGACCGGCGGCGCCGTTCGGGCCGATCTTGTGGTCGGGGCGCCATTGCGTCGGCCAGGCTTCGTCGAGGTCCTGCAGAAAGAGGCTGAGCTTCTCGACCTCGAGTTGGATCACGGCGCCGCCGGCGAAGACCAGGTTGAGCTTGTCGCCGTCGATATGCATCGTCAGCAGCGAAAGAAACTGGTCGGACTTCGAGCGGTCGATGCCGCGGGTCCGGATGGACTTCACCAGGTCGATGCACAGGCCGGCATGGACCCGCTGGTCGACGTCGCCGAAATCGTCGGCATCGGCGAAGCTGGCATCGCCGGCCGGCTGCGAAGCCCGCCTGACCCGCTCCGAGCGCTCCCAGCGGAACCGGTTGAGCACCATGACGAAGCGCCGGTCCTCGTTCAGCAGCCGCATCTCGGAAAGCGGCGCCAGGGCATCCTGCAAGACGGCGGATATCACGGCGAGATCCTCCGCGTCCTTCGCCATCAGCCGGATGTCGCCCTTGACCATGGCCTGTCCCTATTCCGCTGCGCCGTCTGCCAAGCGCTCGATCTCGGCGCCGCAGGCGGAGAGCTTATGCGTCAGTTTCTCGTATCCCCGATCCAAATGGTAGACCCGATTGAGGATGGTATCGCCTTCCGCCACCAGACCGGCCAGAACCAGCGAGACGCTGGCCCGGAGATCGGTCGCCATCACCGGTGCGCCGGTCAGCTTCTTCACGCCGCGCACCATTGCCGAGGCGCCATGGACGTTGATGCTGGCGCCCATGCGGGTCAGCTCGGGCACATGCATGAAACGGTTCTCGAAGATCGTCTCGGTGATCATCGACGCGCCTTCCGCCGTCGTCATCAGCGCCATCATCTGCGCCTGCAGGTCGGTGGGGAAGCCGGGATAGGGCTCGGTCATGACATCGATGCCGGTCAGCGCCCCGTTCGCGCGGCTGATCCGCAGGCCGCGCGGCGTCTCGGTGATCTGCACGCCCGCCTGCGCCAGTGTCGCCGCGGCGGAGGCGATCAGGTCGTGATGCACGCCGATCAGCTCCACTTCGCCACCGGTGATTGCCGCCGCCATCGCATAGGTACCGGCCTCGATCCGGTCGGCCACCACGCGATGCGTGGTTCCGTGCAGACTTTCGACGCCCGTGATCCGCAGCTGGTTGGTGCCGATGCCCTCGATCTTGGCACCCATGGAAACCAGGCAGTTCGCCAGGTCGGTAATCTCCGGCTCCCGCGCCGCATTGATCAGCTGGGTCTCGCCCTTGGCGAGGGTGGCCGCCATCAGCAGGTTCTCGGTAGCCCCGACGGATACCTTGGGAAACGTCACTTCGGCTCCGACCAGTCCCTTCCTGGCTGAAGCGAAGATATAGCCTTCCTTCAACTCGATTTCGGCGCCGAGCTGCTGCAGTCCGCGGATATGCAGGTCGACCGGCCGGGTGCCGATGGCACATCCGCCCGGCAGGGAAACCTTGGCCTCGCCGTGGCGCGCGACCAGCGGGCCGAGCACGAGCACCGACGCGCGCATCTTGCGCACCAGGTCATAGGGCGCGGTGGTATCGCTGATGTTCGCGCCGGAGAAGATGATCGACCTCCCCTTGGTCGAGTGGCGCGTCGTCACCTCGACACCGTGCTGCACCAGCAGATGGGTCATGGTTGTGATATCGGCGAGATCGGGAACGTTGTCCAGGCGCACGTCCTGGTCCGTCAGGAGACAGGTCGCCATCAGCGGCAGCGCCGCGTTCTTTGCGCCGCTGATCTGGATCTCGCCCTTGAGCTGCCGCCCGCCGCGAATGCGAATTCTGTCCATGGTTCCTCGGATTTTGCCGACTACAGTTTCGGCAGCGTGACGCCGGTCTGCTTCATGTATTTTCCCGCGCGGTCCTTGTAGGAAACCTCGCAGGGACCCTCGCCCTTCAGGAACAGGAACTGGCAGGCGCCCTCATTGGCGTAGATCTTCGCCGGCAGCGGCGTGGTGTTGGAGAATTCCAGCGTCACGTGCCCCTCCCACTCGGGTTCCAGCGGCGTCACGTTGACGATGATCCCGCAGCGCGCATAGGTCGACTTGCCGAGGCAGATCACCAGGACGTCGCGTGGGACCCGGAAATACTCGACCGTCCGTGCCAGGGCGAAGGAATTCGGCGGAATGACGCAGACGTCGGTCTGCCGGTCGACGAAGCTGTCCGGATCGAATCCCTTCGGGTCGACGATCGCGCTGTTGACGTTGGTGAAGATCTTGAACTCGCGGGACACCCGGGCGTCGTAGCCATAGGAGGAGACCCCGTAGGAGATCACCCCTTCGCGCTTCTGTGATTCGATGAAGGGCTCGATCATGCCGTGCTTTTGCGACATCTCGCGAATCCAGGTATCCGGCATAATCGACATGCGGCCTTGTCCCTCTCAGGCAGAAAGCGGCGGAATCGGCGGATTCCGGCGCTGCGGATGGGGCGTTGTACTGGAGGAAAGGGACCGGCTCAAGCGTTCAGCCCGACGGGTCGTCGGGCATCCGGTCTGGCGCCTGGCGCGCCCGTTTCTGCGCCTTTCGTTTCAACAGGTTCTGACGCAGGGCCTCGGCCTCGCGCACGCGCCGTCCGGCAGCCGCGGGGGGGTCATCCGGCGGGCCCTTCGGCTTGACCGTCTTGGTCTTCTGCGTCACCAGCAGCGGCTCCAGCCAATCCAGTTTCCCGTGTGGGATGCCAGCCGCCGACTTCCGTGTCAAGCTATTGTTATTTAAAGATTTAGACGATGAGCCTTGTGGCCTGGCGCGCAGCGCGCTCGGCCGCGGCCTGCAGAAAGGCGCGGATGTCTGCGGCATGGCGTCGGCGCCAATGCCAGTTCCTCAGCCACGCCTGGAAATTCCCTCTCATGCGATTGCCCTTATCCGGTGGCGACTTCAGAACCACTAACGGCCCGATGTGACCCGACCGTGACCAAATCTGGGCAAAGCCATGAAATGGCGACCGAATCCCCGGATTGTAGCCACCCGGGCCGGCTAAACTACGGCCTTGCGACCGGCTCACGCCCGTGGCATGTTCCGCGCCGATTTACCGACCGGCAGCGCACGGGCCTGCCGCCAGCGGATGCAGATGCTGCCGTAGCTCAGGGGTAGAGCACGTCCTTGGTAAGGACGGGGTCGGAGGTTCGATTCCTCTCGGCAGCACCATTCCCGGACCCCGCGCGGGTCCGGCGGGGGATGTGTGCCAGCCATCCCAATCCAGCATGACTGCCGGACGACATCTTCCCGTAAGATTTTCCGGCTTGGCCGCCGGTGCGGCCTCCAGGTTTGTTCGAGATCCATCACCCAGAACCGACACCATGCCCCACCGCCCCCCGCGGTCGATTCTCATCCCGTTGATCGTCGCCTGCGCCCTGTTCATGGAAAACCTGGATTCGACGGTGCTCTCCACCGCCCTGCCGACAATCGCCCAGTCTCTGGGCGAGAGCCCGCTGCGCCTCAATCTCGCGATCAGTTCCTACCTGCTCAGCCTGGCCGTCTTCATTCCGGTCAGCGGCTGGCTGGCCGACCGCGTCGGGGCGCGGACCCTGTTCCGGGCGGCGATCGCGGTGTTCACCCTGGGCTCGATCTGTTGCGGCATCAGCGGTTCACTCCCCGAACTGGTCGCGGCGCGGGTGTTCCAGGGGATCGGCGGCGCGATGATGGTGCCGGTCGGCAGGCTGGTCCTGCTGCGCTCGACCGACAAGGCCGACCTGGTGCGGGCAATGTCATACCTGACGGTACCGGCCCTGCTCGGCCCGATCATCGGCCCGCCGATCGGAGGCTTCCTGGTCACCTATTTCACCTGGCGCTGGATATTCTGGATCAACGTGCCGATCGGCATCCTCGGAATCCTGCTGGTGACGCGCTTCATCGAGGATTTCCGGGTGGCGCGGCCGCATCGCTTCGATTTTCGCGGCTTCATGCTCACCGCCGTCGGCGTCTCAGCGGCGATGTTCGGATTCGAACTGGCCGGACGCGGCCTGGTGCCGACCGGCTGGGTGCTGGCGCTGCTGGCCACCGGAGCCGGCGCCCTGGCACTCTACGTCCTGCATGCACGCCGGCTGACAGCCCCCATCCTGGACCTGCGCCTGCTGCGCATTCCGACCTTCAGGGCCGGGGTCCTGGGCGGCTTCATGTTCCGCGTCGGCGCCGGCGCCCTTCCCTTCCTGCTGCCGATGATGCTGCAAATCGGTTTCGGCCTCAGCGCGTTTCATTCCGGCAGCCTCACCTTCGCCGCCGGCATCGGTGCCATCACCATGAAGCTGACCGCGCGACCGATCCTGCGGCATCTCGGCTTTCGTCCGGTGCTGATCGGCAACGCCGTGGTTTGCGCGGCGTTCCTGGGGGGCATCGGCCTGTTCCAGCAGGACATGCCGCACCTCGCGATCATCCTCTTCTTGCTGGTCAGCGGGTTCTTCCGTTCGCTGCAGTTCACCTGCATCAATGCGCTCACCATGTCCGATATCGATCGGGAGGCCGTGAGCCAGGCCTCCACCTTCGCGACCACCGCCCAGCAGCTCTCGCTGAGCGTCGGCGTCGGCGTCGGCGCCATGGCCCTTCACCTGACCGTCCTGCTGAACGGCGGCGGCGCGATCGTTGCCGGGGATTTCCTGCCGCCGTTTCTGCTGGTCGGGCTGCTGACCGCGGCATCAGCCTTGATGTATGTCCGCCTTCCGCGGCATGCTGGAGCCGAAGTGAGCGGCCACGGCATGGCGGCGCCGGCGGCTTCCGAGTAGCCAGGCCGACTGAAAGGATTGATGGAAGCGATGGAGAGCATGCTGCAGGTCGTTCCCGCCCGCCACGGCGTCGCGACACAGGTTCCCGCCGGGCGGAGCATTACCGTCATCAACACCCATGGCACACAGGTGGTGGACACCTGGGCCTTTGCCGCGGCCGATATTGGCGAATTCATGTCGATGGAACATTCCAGGGCGCAGTTCCGCAAGCTCTGCGCCGGAATTGGCGACAGCTTCGTGACCAATCACCGCCGACCGATTCTCACGCTGACCGGCGACACGTCGCCGGGCCGCCACGATACGCTGATCGCCAGCTGCGATCTGCCGCGCTACCAGGCACTTGGCCATCATGGGCATCACGACAACTGCACGGACAATCTGTGGTTGGCGATGAAATCCCTGGGGTTGACGCCGACGGAGACGCCAGCTCCGCTCAATCTCTTCATGAACATACCCTGGGCATTGGATGGCCGATTGACCTGGGGCGAGCCGCTCTCCAGGCCCGGCGACCGCATCACCTTGCGTGCCGAGATGGATGTGATCGTCGCCCTCTCCGCCTGCCCGATGGACCTGCTGCCGATCAACGGCAAGGACTGCCGGATCCAGGACGCCCATTTCGTCGTCGGGTGATGGCTGCAATGCCGCAGCATCGGGGGCTTGTCGGCTGTAGCGGAATCCTTATATTATTCATCTAATATCGCTCTTATATGAATCGGGATATTCTCATTGGATCAGATACTTACATTACCCAGTGAAAGCCAGATCGAGGATCTAGTGGCGACGTTTTATGCGGGCATCAGGCGCCATCCGACGCTCAGCCCGATCTTCGAGCGGGAGATGGGGCGCGACTGGACCGCGCATCTGAAGACGATGTGCGATTTCTGGTCCTCGGTGATGCTGACCAGCGGCCGCTACAAGGGACGCCCGATACCGGCCCATGTGCGGCTGACCGGCATCGAGCCGCGGCACTTCGTGCAATGGCTCGAACTCTTCGAGGCGACCGCGCAGGACCTGTTCGAACCGCCGCTGGCCGACGCCTTCATCGAGAAGGCGCGCCGCATCGCGGAAAGCCTGAAACTCGGTTTTGCCTTTCACTCGCCGACCCCGGAAGTCTGGGCCGACCTCCCGCCTCGCGCCATTCCCGTCGTGACCGTGAAACCCGGACCTTGACGCCGGAGCGCTTGACCGCGTCCGCCTGGCCTGCTTCCCTGCAGCGATCGCAGATGAAGCAGGACCCCTGACGATGCAAAGACGACGCCTTGGCCGCAGCGACTTGCAGGTCTCGCCGATCTGCTTCGGCGGCAATGTCTTCGGATGGACGGTCGACGAGTCCAGTTCGTTCAGATTGCTCGACGGCTTTCTCGCCGCCGGCGCCAATTTCATCGACACCGCCGACATGTATTCCACCTGGGTACCCGGGCATGTCGGAGGCGAGTCCGAGACGATTATCGGCAGATGGATGAAGAGCCGCGGCAATCGCGACCAGGTGATTCTTGCCACCAAGGTCGGATCGCCGATGGGGCCGGACAAGAAGGGCCTGCGCCCGGCCTATATGCGCGAGGCGGTCGAAGCATCGCTGCGGCGCCTTCAGACCGATTACATCGACCTCTACCAGTCGCATCGCGACGATGCCGATACACCGCAGGAAGAGACGCTGACTGCCTATGCCGACCTCGTCAGGCAAGGCAAGGTTCGCGTCATCGGGGCATCCAACTTCACCGCTGACCGCATGCGCGAGGCGCTTGCAATCAGCGCCAGGCAGGGCCTGCCGCGGTACGAGAGCCTGCAGCCGGAATACAACCTCTATGCCCGGGCCGGCTATGAAGCCGAGCTCGAACCGCTCTGCCGGCGGGAAGAAATCGGGGTGATCGGCTATTTCAGCCTGGCCAGCGGCTTCCTGACCGGCAAGTACCGCTCGGAAGCGGACTTCGCCAAGAGCCCGCGCGGCGAGGACATGGGATCCTATCTGAATGCGCGTGGCCTTCGCATCCTGGCGGCGCTCGATGCCGCAGCCAAGGACCTCGGGGCCACTCCGGCGCAGGTCGCGATCGCCTGGCTGGTGGCACGACCGGGAATCACCGCGCCGATCGCCAGCGCGACCAACGACGCGCAGCTAGCCGACCTCATCGCAGGTGCCACTCTGCGTCTCGACGCGGCGACCGTCGCGCGGCTCGACGCGGCCAGCGCCGGCGGCTAGAGTAGATCCCGCTTCACTTTTTCCCGCCAGTTTCGGGTGGCGATCCGGGTTCCGTCGTCGAAGGCGTCGAGTTCTCCCCAAATCTCGAATGTATCGCGGGTGGAACTCATGCCGCACCGCACCTCGACGCGAATATCCCATCCCTGGCGCTGCATGATGTAGCTCGACGTCAGGACATAGGTCGCGGAGAGCGGGTCGTCCGGCGCGATGCTGAGTTCGCGCTTCAGCGCATGATTCTGCGCCGTGCCGATCTCGTCGAATCGCACCATTCCCTCGCCGAACACCCCGCCGTCGGCATCGGTCAGATAATGCGCGAGATTCTTGACGGCATCGAACGACCATACGCGCGCGATCCTGCCCTCGCTGATCTTGGTGAAGGGCGCCAAAGGTGCCGTTTCCGGATCGGCAAAGGGCGTGCTGCCGTCGTCCCGGCGCGGTTGCCGTACCGGCAGGACCAGCCGACTGGTTCCCGCCATTATGTCCAGCGTCACCGCTTCTGGCGCCGGCCAGATCAACGGCCAATACGCGGTGGAGAGCGCCACGCGGATCCGATGTCCCTTGGCGAAGCGATGGCCGCAGGCATTCAGCTGGATGGAAACCTTGTAGATCTTGCCGGGTTCCAGGGGCGTCGGCTGGGCATGACTGTCGCGGTGGGTCAGGTTCAGTACCTGGTAGCTGACACGCAGGGCCTGGCCGTCCGGCGCCAGGTCCGAGAGACGCGCGGCGATCTGGGCGACGAGCCTGTCCGAGGAGAGTTCGAGGTGCAGTTCTGGTGCACCGAGTATGTCCAATTCGGCATCGAGCGGTGCCGAATCGAAGACAAGGGATCCGCTGTCGTCGATCCGCTGATCGGTCGGCAATTCACCGGCGCAGCCCGCCCCCATCCATTCGCCGCCGGCCATGCCGGTATGCTGCGGTGACCGTATCGACAGGGCTTCCGTCCGCCCCGCCGCCGTCCCGAGTTCCCCGGCATTGAGGTGGAACGCCTGCGGCCGGATGTTGGCGCTCGGCCAGGCGTCCTCGGCGACCCAGCGGCCCGGATGCGAGAGGCGGGTGGCAAGTGGCGGCGTATAGTCCTGCAGCCAGGCGCGGAGCATCGGCTCGGCCTCGACGCCGTTGTCGATGTCCTTCAGCCAGCGATCCCACCATTTGACGCCCTCCTGCAGGAAACCGATGGCCGGCCCCGGCGAGCCGTCCTGCGGATAGAGATGCGCCCAGGGACCGATGACCGCCTTGCGGGGCGACTTCAGGTTGGCCAGCATTCGCGGAATGGCATTGGTATAGGCATCCACCCAGCCGCCGACCAGGAATACCGGGACTTCGATCGCCGACCAGTCCTCGCAGACCGAACCGTGCTGCCAGTAGGCGTCGCGCCGCTGGTGCCTCAGCCACAGCAACGGCCAGAACGGCATGTTGTCAAGACGGTGCTTCCAGTTCGCCCGCCAGTCGGGGCCAAAATGCTGCGGATCGGCAGGGCGGGCCTGATAGGCCAGCATGATGATGCCCCACCACAGGTTGTCGTTCAGCAGGCAGCCGCCCATGTAGTGGATATCGTCGGCATAGCGGTCGTCGGTCGAGCAGACTGAAAGCACGGCCTTCAGGTTTTTCGGCCGCATCGCGGCCACCTGCAGGCAATTGAAGCCGCCCCAGGACTTGCCCATCATCCCGACATTGCCGGAGCACCACTGCTGGGCCGCGATCCAGTCGATCACCTCGACCGCATCGTCGAGTTCCTGCTGCAGGTATTCGTCCTCGAGCAGGCCGTCGCATTCGCCCGACCCCCGCAGATCGACCCGGATCGCGGCATAGCCGTGACCGGCGAAATAGTGGTGCATCGGCTCGTCGCGGCCGAGCGTGCCGTCGCTCTTGCGATAGGGAATGTATTCCAGAATCGCCGGGACCGGCTTCTGCTCGGCATCCGCCGGAAGCCACATGCGTGCCGCGAGGCGGCATCCGTCCTTCAGCGTGATCCAGAAATGCTCGATGCGGCGGACGGAATTGGAGAAGTTCTGGATAACGGTCATGACACCCCGTTCTCGCTAGGGCTGCGAAATTGCCGCCGCAACCCTAGCCGGAGATCACACCGGTAACAACACCCGAGCTAGGCCGACTTCTGCTTTCGCTTGGCAAGGACCTCGTCCAGCCATTCGGTGCGCATTTCCGGCACCGAGGAGATCAGCCGCTCGGTATAGGGATGGAACGGCGGCGAGAAGATCTGCGGCGTCGGCCCCTGCGCGACGATCTCGCCGCGCAGCATGACCGCAGTGCGGTGCGCGATCCGGCGCACGATGCCGAGATCGTGGGTGATGAAGAGATAGGCGACGCCGAGATCGTCCTGCAGCCGTTTCAGCAGCTTCAGGATGTCCTCCGCCACCAGTTGGTCCAGGGCCGAAGTCGGCTCGTCGCAGATGATGAGGTCCGGCTCCGCGGCCAGCGCCCGTGCAATGCAGACGCGCTGCTTCTGGCCGCCGGAGAGTGCCGTCGTCAAGCGGCCCGCGTAGTCCTCGGGCAGCCCGACCTGGGTCAGCAGCTGGGCCACGCGCTTCTTCACCTCGGCCGCCGAATGGTTGTAATAGAACTGGATCGGCCGGCCGATGACCTCGCCGATCTTCTGCCGCGGGTTGAGCGCGACATCGGGCTGCTGGTAGATGAACTGGATGCGTCGCAGGTCGTCCTTCGGACGCTGCTTCAGGGCCGGCGGCAGCTCGCGGCCGGCAAACTTCACCGATCCCGATTTTCGCGGCAGCAGCCCGACGATGAGCCGTGCCAGCGAACTCTTGCCTGAACCGGATTCGCCGACGACGGCGACCGTCTCGCCGCGCGCCACGGAGATCGACACATTGTTGACGGCGACGAAGGTCTCATAGAGCCCGAGCGCGTTGGTCACCTCGAGCAGCGGCTCGGAATGGACCACGGCCAGTTCCCCGGCGATCTTGTCGGCCGCCTTCCGCTCGCTCACCAGGGCGCGCGCATACTCGGTATCCGGCGACATCAGGATATGCTCGGTGGTGCCGAGCTCCACCATCTTGCCGCGGCGCAGCACCATGATGCGGTCGGCGACCTGGGCGACCACGGCCAAGTCGTGGGTGATGTAGAGCGCCGCCAGTGCGGTATTCCTGGATCAGCTTCTTGATCAGCGCCAGAACCTCGATCTGGGTGGTCACGTCGAGCGCCGTCGTCGGCTCGTCGAAAACCAGGATGTCCGGCCGGCAGGACATCGCCATCGCCGTCATCGCGCGCTGCAGCTGCCCGCCCGATACCTGGTGCGGATAGCGATCGCCGAATTTCTCCGGATTGGGCAGGTCGAGCGCCTTGAACAGCTCGAGGGCCCAGGCCTGCGCTTCCGCCTTGGTCATCAGGCCGTGCTGGATCGGCATCTCGCACACCTGGTCGATGATGCGTATGCGCCGGGTTGAACGAGGCGGCAGCGCTCTGAGCGATATAGGCGATGCGCTTGCCGCGCATGTCGCGGCGGCCTTCCGCCGGCAGGTCGCGCACACTCTTTCCGTCGACCTCAACGACACCGCCGGTGATCTTGCAGCCGGCCCGCGCATATACCATCGATGCAAGCCCGATCGTGGACTTGCCGGCGCCGCTCTCGCCGATCAGCCCCAGCACTTCGCCGCGCTTCAACTCGAGCGAGACGTCGTCGACCAGGATCGTGCCGTTGATCGATCTCGATGCGGAGATTGGTTACCCTGAGGACTTTTTCTTCGGTCACTGGCTTACATCTCCGCCGAGGCGCCAGAGGGACGCGCGTTGATCGAGAGGATCCAGTCGACGACCAGGTTCACGCCGATGGTCATGGTGGCAATCGCATCGCGGGCCACAGCGGCGCCGGGAGACCGAAACTGATCGCACGTCCGTTCTCCCGCACCATGCCGCCCCAGTCGGCATAGGGCGGCTGGATGCCCAGACCGAGGAAACTGCAGGCCGGCGACGAACAGGAAATTGAAGCAGAAGCGCAGGCCGAATTCCGAGATCATCGGCGGCAGCGCATTGGGCAGGATCTCGCGCCGGATGATCCACCAAGCCCCTCGCCGCGCAGCCGCGCCGCCTCGACATATTCCAGCACCACGAGGTTCATGGCGACGGCGCGGGCCAGGCGGAACACGCGGGTCGAGTCCAGGATCGCGATGGTGAGGATCAGCGTCCGGGATGCGACGAGCCGAACATCGACAGGATGATGAGCGCGAAGACCAGCAGCGGGATCGACAGCATGACGTCGACGATGCGCGACAGGAACTGGTCGATCACCTTGCCGCCGACGGCGGCCAGGAGGCCGAGAGTGGTGCCGATGAGGAACGACAGGATGGTGCATGACGAGTGCCACGCCGATGGTCATGCGCGCGCCGTAGATCAGGCGGGACAGCATGTCGCGGCCGATGTTGTCGGTGCCCAGCCAGAAGGCGCTCGAGGACGGCGACCACGGCGTATCGGCGACGGATTCGGCCTCGCCATAGGGCGCGATCCAGGGCGCGAAGATCGCCACGAACACGAACACGCCGACGATGGCGATGCCGACCCAGGCGCGACGTCGTCGGCTTGTATCCGAAAATCGTCATCGGCTCCTCCTCTATCGCGGCTTGCGCAGGCGCGGATTGACCAGGATTGCCAGGACGTCCGCCACCGTGTTGAGGATGACGAAGGCACCGGCGAACACCAGGCCGCAGGCCTGGACGACCGGCAGGTCGCGCTTGGTGACGCCGTCGACCATGTACTGGCCGACGCCCGGATAGACGAAGACCACCTCGATCACGACGACGCCGACGATGAGGTAGGCGAGGTTGAGCGCGATGACGGTGATGATCGGCGCCGCCGCATTGGGCAGCGCATGGCACGAAGACGACGCGCGAGCGCGGCAGGCCCTTGAGGAACGCCATCTCGATATAGGGCTGCGACATGATCGACAGCACGGAGGACCGCGTCATGCGCAGCATGTGGGCCGTCACCAGCATGGTCAGCGTGACGGCGGGCAGGGCCGCGACGTAGAGCCGCTCGCCGAGCGCCATGTCCGCGAAGACGGTCGACAGCGACGGGAACCAGTCGGTCTTCACCGCGAAGAACAGGATCAGCACATAGGCGATGAAGAACTCGGGCACCGAGATCGCCGCCAGGGAGAGGATGTTGGCCAGCACGGTCGATCCACTTGCCTTCGTTGATGGCGGCGATGATGCCAAGGCCGACGGCCAGCGGCACGGCGATCAGCGCGGCGTAGCCGGCCAGGAACATGGTGTTGAGGAATTGCGGCGTCGAGTTCGTCGAGGATGTCGCGCTTGTTGGTCAGCGCGACGCCGAAGTCGCCGCGCAGGGCGCCGAACAGCCATTCCAGGTAGCGGACGTAGGCCGGCCGGTCGAGGCCCAGTTCATGGCGGAAGACGGCGAGCGTTTCGGGCGTTGCGCCCTGGCCCAGCACCGCGCTGGCGACGTCGCCCGGCAGAATCTCGGTGGCGGCGAAGATCAGGATACTGACGGCAAGCAAAGTGAGAAGACCGAGGACGACCCGACGCAAGTATAATTCGTAGCATCGAGCCGCCCCCGGTCTTTTCAAGTTCTGTATCGCCGCTGGTATCAGGCGAACCAGCCCTTTTCGGCGATGCGGTTGTCGTTCAGGTCGTAGCGGGCATGGGGTTCGTTGCCCATGACCTTCTTGGAATAGCCGTCGAGATAGTCGGTGATGGCGAAGCAGATCATGCCGCCGTCGTCGGCGATCATCTCCTGGGCCTTCCAGTACATCTCCTTGCGCTTGGCCTCGTCGAGTCTCGACGCGGGCATCGCTGAATGAGCTTCTCGAACTCCGGCACCTTCCAGTTGGTGTCGTTCCAGTCGGACGCCTCGACCGAAGACCTGGGTGAAGGCCTGGTCGGCCGACAGTACGGCGGCCCCAATACACGGCGCAGAACGGCACCTTGAGCCAGACGTTGTCCCAGTAGCCGTCGCCCGACACCTTCTTGACGTCGAGGTTGATGCCCGCCTTCTTCAGCCGACTCCTGGTAGAGCTGGGCGCAGTCCACCGCCGAGCCCCAGGCGCCTTCCGACGTCTGCAGCTCGATCGGCGCGGAAACCCCGGCCTTCTTGAAGTGGAACGCGGCCTTGTCCGGATCGTACTCACTCTGCGGCATTTCGGTGTTGTAGAACGGGTTCAGGGCATCGAGCTTGTGGTCGTTGCCCGGCACCGCGAAGCCGCCATAGACCTGCTCGATGATCTTCTCGCGGTCGATGCCGTACTTCAGCGCCAGTCCGCAGATCCTTGTTGGTATAGGGCTCGTCGGTCACGCGAGCGACGAAGCAAAAGCGGTTGCCCGTGCCCTTGGTGCGAACGATGTTGAGGTTCGGGTCGGCCATCAGCAGCTTCACGGTGCGGGCGTCGAGGCGGTTGGCCGCATCGATTTCGCCCGACTGCAGCGCCGCGGTACGCGCCGCAACGTCCTGGATGTTGCGGAGTTCGACGGTGTCGAAATTGCCGCGCCCCGGCTTCCAATAGTCGCCGCGGTTCTTGAACACCAGGCGAACGCCAGGCTCGAAGCTCTCCAGCGTGTAGGCGCCGGTGCCGATCGGCTTCTGCCAATCGGTGAAGTCCTTCGGCACCACGACAAGGTGGTAGTCGCCGAGAATCACCGGGAAGTCGGCGTTGCCGCTGGCCAGCGTGATGCCGACCTGGGTCGGCGAGAGCGCCTTGATTTCCTTGATCTGCTCGAGGATGCCCTTGGCCGGCGACTTGGTTTCGCCGCGATGGATCTGGATCGAATAGATGCAATCGTCGGCGTCGAGCGCCTTGCCGTTGGAGAACTTCACGCCCCTGGCGGACGTTGAATACCCATTCGGCAGCACCCGGCTTCACGTCCCAGCTCTCGAACAGTTCGCCGGTCGGATTGCCGGCGGCGTCGAACTCGATCAGGCAGTTCATGCAGGCGAGCGACGCGGCGATCATGACCGAGTCGGCATAGGTGCGCGGGTCGAGCGAGTCGCTCGGCGAGCCGCCTTCCATGCCCAGCTTCAGGGTGCCGCCCTTCTTCGGTTCCGCGGCCCAACCGGCCTTCACCATGATCCCGCTGGCAAGGGCCGTCGAAATGCCCAAAGCCGCGGCGCCGCGCAGAAACTCGCGCCGGCTGGCCCGCCCGGACAGGGCGGCCTGTTGCAATACTTCCCACTGATTCATCGATTTTCTCTCCCTTCGCGCCAAACCGACGGATCCCATACCCGAGCGGCGGCCAAGCCTCATGGCACTTTTGTGTGCCGTGTTACGTTTTCTTAATCTCAACTATGCAGAAAGACTGCACACCCCGCAATACTACAAAATCCGCCATTCCAATTAATCACCGGCTCATACCCAAGGGTCATGCCCACCGGTTATGCCCGCCTGCGGGACGGGAATGAAATCTCGCAACGCGGCGGGCGACGACGCATGCAAAATCCCGCGCCCTCCGGCAGCGTCTGAACCATGTGGCACGGCACCCGACTGCGCGCGGTCAGGAACGAAGGCAAGAAGCACCGCGCCGCGGATGCGACGTGTTTCATTCCTGTCTGCGTCGAGCCCCTCGTTCTGAACCATACCGCTCCCCAGCCGGTAGACCGGGCGATTTTTGTGCCCGCTTATTTGCGACAGATCCTAGTGGCGATGCCCGACCCCATTCAATCCAGAACGGCGGACAGTTGCAATTCTGCGCCATGCCGGCGGTTAAGACTGCCGATATCGGCGATGCCCGACGGCTCCCGCACCTCGCCTGTCCCGGTGGGGCCGCGGCGGAAAGCCGAGGGAAACGCCGGTCGGACGGATTTCGGTCCTCCCCGTGTTGCCATTTTACGACATTAGCATTAGATATCACGACATAGCCGCTAAGGATTACCCGATGCTGGTCACTCCGACCATCGATGCGCCGCAGACCTTGGGTTTCCTGCTGGTTCCGCAGTTCTCCATGATGGCGTTCGTCTCTGCCATCGAGCCGCTCAGGGTCGCCAATCGCCTGGCCGGGCGGGATCTCTATCGCTGGGACATCATCTCCCGGGACGGGCAATCGATCGCTGCCTCCAACGGCATGGCACTCGTCGCCGATCGCTCGATTGCCGATGCTTACGGCTATCCCCTGGCGGTGATCTGTGCCGGCTTCGAACCGGAGCAATATTATGACCGACGGCTGAAGAACTGGCTGCAGCGGCTCAACAGCGAGAATGCCGATCTCGGCGCCATGGATACCGGCAGCTTCCTCCTTGCCCGGGCCGGGCTACTCGACGGCTACCGTGCAACAACCCATTGGGAAAGCCTGGATAGCTTCCGGGAGAGTTTCCCCAAGGTCGAGGCCGAAAACGCGCTTTTCATCATGGATCGCAACCGCCTGACCTGCGCCGGGGGCACGGCCGCGCTCGACATGATGCTGCACCTCATATCGCTGCAGCATGGCCACCGGCTGGCGGCCGCGGTATCGGAGCAGTTCATCCATGCCCAGATCCGCGACCCCCGCGACCGGCAGCGCATGGAGCCGCGGATCCGCCAGGGGATCACCCATAGCGGCCTTGCCCGCGTCATCTCCCTGATGGAGAGCAATCTTGAGGACCCACTCGCCTCCGACGCCCTGGCCGCGGCGGCAGGCATGTCGCTCCGGCAGCTTGAGCGGGTTTTCGACCGCCATTTCGGCATGAGCCCGCGGCGCTACTATCTGGACCTGCGCCTGCAGCGCGCCAGGGCCCTGCTGCAATACACCGACCTGCCGGTGGTGGAGATCGCCGTCGCCTGTGGCTTCGGCTCGGCGGCGCACTTCTCGCGGTCCTACCGAGCCTGGGCCGACAAGGCACCATCGACCGAGCGGCGCCGGGTCGAGGCCGGCATCATGCCGGCGATGCGCTGATCTGGCCGGTTGGCCGGACCGATGGGGCTGGCGGGTCTCGCGCCCTCGGCGCTAATATGCAAGGCGATGTCGCGATCGATCAATCCACCGCGGCATCTCTGCCGGTAAATTCACGGCAGCTGCAGGGCAAAAACACGGCTGCGGACCGGCCGAAACTCCACGGGAGAACCAGCATGAACTACGAAGTGATCGTCACCTGCGCCGTCACTGGCGCCGGCGACACCGTCGGCAAGCACCCCGCCATTCCGGTCACCCCGAAGCAGATCGCCGACGCGGCGATCGAGGCCGCCAAGGCCGGCGCGACCGTCGCCCACTGCCATGTCCGCGACCCGCAGACCGGCAAGGGCAGCCGCGACGTCAACCTCTATCGCGAGGTGGTCGACCGGATCCGCTCCTCCGACACCGACGTCATCATCAACCTGACGGCGGGCATGGGCGGCGATCTGGAGATCGGCGCCGGCGAGGATCCGTTCAAATACGGCAAGGCGACCGATCTGGTCGGTCCGATGACCCGCCTTGCCCATGTCGAGGCGCTGCTGCCGGAAATGTGCACCCTCGATTGCGGCACGCTGAATTTCGGCGATGGCGACTACACCTACATCTCGACCCCGAACATGCTGCGCGCCGGGGCGAAGAAGGTGAAGGAACTCGGCGTGAAGCCGGAGCTGGAGATCTTCGATACCGGCCATCTGTGGTTTGCCAAGCAGATGGTGAAGGAAGGCCTGTTTGACGGCGCCCCGCTGTTCCAGCTCTGCCTCGGCATTCCCTGGGGCGCGCCGGCGGATACCACGACGATGAAGGCGATGGTCGACAATCTCCCGGAAGGTGCGCTCTGGGCCGGCTTCGGGATCGGCCGGATGCAGATGCCGATGGTGGCCCAGGCAATGCTGCTCGGCGGCAATGTCCGCGTCGGCCTCGAGGACAACATCTGGCTCGACAAGGGTGTGCCCGCCTCCAACGGCTCGCTGACCGAGCGCGCGGTGGAGATCATCCATCGCCTCGGCGCGCGGCCGCTCACACCGGCGGAGGGCCGCAAGAAGCTCGGCCTGAAGCCCCGCAAGTAACCGAAGCACAGCGAAGCGAGACCCTCATGATCAAAGCGGAAAACATCAAGACCTGCGCCATCATCGGCACCGGCGTCATCGGCAGCGGCTGGGCCTCGCGCTTCCTCGCCAGCGGACTCGACGTGGTCGCCTGGGATCCGGGCAAGGGTGCCGAGGCGCAGCTGCGGGCGAACGTCGCCAATGCCTGGCCCGCTCTGGAGCGCGTCGGGCTGAAGCCAGGCGCGTCGCAGGGCCGTCTCAAATTCGTCGCCACCATCGCGGAAGCGGTCAAGAGTGCCGACTTCATCCAGGAAAGCGCCCCGGAGAACGAGGAGCTGAAGAAGAAGCTGCATGCCGAGATCACCGCGGCGGCAAAGCCGGATGCGATCATCGGCTCGTCGACCTCGGGCCTCCTGCCCTCCGACTTCTACGTCAATGCGAAGAATCCCGAGCGCTGCCTGGTCGGCCACCCGTTCAATCCGGTCTATCTGCTGCCGCTGGTCGAGGTCTGCGGCAGCAAGTGGACGACCGACGAGGCCAAGCAGGCGGCGATCGCCTTCTACAAGACCCTCGGCATGCGGCCGCTGCATGTCCGCAAGGAGGTCCCCGGCTTCCTCGCCGACCGCCTGCTGGAAGCGGTCTGGCGCGAAGGCATGCACATGGTCAATGACGACTACTGCACCACCGGCGAGCTCGACGACGCGATCCGCTTCGGTTTCGGCATCCGCTGGTCGTTCTTCGGCATGTACATGATCTATCACATGGCCGGCGGCGAAGCCGGCATGCGGCATTTCATGGAGCAGTTCGGCCCGGCCCTGGACCTCCCCTGGACCCATCTGAAGGCGCCGAAGCTCACCCCCGAGATCATCGACAAGATCGTCGACGGGACCGAGAAGCAGGCCGGGAAGCATTCGATCAAGGAACTCGAGCGGCTGCGCGACGACTGCATCATCAGCGTCATCGGCGCGATCACCGAGGCGAAGGGCCGCCACGGCTGGAAATACGAGGACTGAACCGGCGTTTCCGGGTTCGCCCCCTCGGGCGGGCCCGGATGCCGCCAGCGAACCTCCCCTCCCCCGCCAACGGAGGGGCGAGAACCGGGATTGAAACGACATGAGCAGCAAACTCCTCAGCCTGCATCGCGAGATCGTGCAGCCGGCCTATGTCGACTACAACAACCATCTGAACGACGGCTACTACATGGTCATCTTCAGCAACGCCACCACGACGCTGATGGATTACATCGAGCTCGGCGAGAAGCAGCGCGCGGCGACGAAATGCTCCCTGTTCACGGCGGAGACCCATATCAACTACCTGCAGGAGGTGAAGGGCGGTACCGAGGTCAGGGTGGATACCCAGATGCTCGGTTTCGACGCCAAGCGCCTGCACATCTTTCATACACTGCATCGGGGCGACGAGGCCGAGGCGGCGGCGACAAACGAGCAGATGCTGCTGCACATGGACATGACCGGCCCCCGGACGGCGCCGTTCCAGCCGAATGTGCAGGCGAAGCTGAACGGGATCTGGGAAGCACACCGGGACCTGCCGCGACCGAAAAATGCCGGCCGGGCCATCGCCCTGCCCGTGAAGGCCGGCTAGGCCGGGACCTGCCGCAACGAAGACGGCCTTTCCCAAGCGGGAAGGGGACAGGGTGAGGAAACGGACACATGGATTTCGCGCTCAGCAGTGAACAGCAGATGCTGGTGGAAGCGATGCGGGCCTTCGTCGAGGCCGAACTCGTGCCCTACGAGAACGAGGTCGAGAAGACCGACGAGGTCCGCCCGGAACTGATCCGGCAGATCCATGCCCGCGCGATCAAGGCCGGCTTCTATGCCGCCAACATGCCGGAGGAGCTCGGCGGCGGCGGTCTCGACCACATGGGCCTGACGCTGATCGAACGCGAGCTTGGCCGCACCAGCTTCGCCCTGCAGTATGCCGTGCACCGCCCGAGCAACATCCTGCGCGCCTGCAACGACGAGCAGAAGCAGCGCTACCTGCTGCCGACCATCCGCGGCGAGCGCATCGAGTGTCTCGGCATCACCGAGCCCAATGCCGGCTCGGACGTGCGCTCGATGCAGACCAGGGCGGAGCCGCAAGGCGATGATTTCGTCATCAACGGCACCAAGCATTTCATCTCCTATGCCGATGTCGCCGACTACATCATCCTGTTCGCCGCAAGCGGCGTCGAGGAGACCAAGCGCGGACCGAAGAAACTGATCACCAGCTTCCTGGTCGACAAGGACACGCCAGGCCTGACGGTGACGCGCGGCTCGCGCTCGGTCAGCCACCGCGGCTTCCAGCATTGCGAACTCGCCTTCGACAACTGCCGGGTCCACAAGCGCCAGGTACTCGGCGAGGTGCATCACGGCTTCGATGTCGCCAATACCTGGCTCGGCGCCACCCGCCTGACCGTCGCAACGCAATGCGTCGGCCGGGCGCAGCGGGCGCTGGAGATGTCGACGCAATGGGCCGCAACCCGCAGGCAGTTCGGCCAGGCAATCGGCAAGTTCCAGGGCGTCTCGTTCAAGCTGGCCGACATGGCGACCGAGATCCAGGCCGCGGAACTGCTGGTCCTGCTCGCCGCCTGGAAGACCGACCAGAAGACCGTGCAGGACCAGGACTACGCGATTGCCAAGCTCTATGCGACCGAAATGCTGGCCCGGGTCACCGACCAGGCCGTGCAGATATTCGGCGGCATGGGCCTGATGGAGGAGACCGGCATCGAGAAGCTGTGGCGCGACGCCCGCGTCGAGCGCATCTGGGACGGCACCTCTGAGATCCAGCGCCACATCATCTCGCGCGCCCTGCTGCGGCCCCACGAGGCCTAGCGGCAGCTCCGGGCGGCGGCCGGCCTACTTCCGGCTGGCGATTAATGCGTGGCGGGTGACCGGCCAGGTGCCGACATGGCCGGCAGGTTCGTAGTATTCGAACGTGACCTCCAAAGCCGGGTCGATCCGGTGGACCATCCGGCGCAGGAACGTGTCGGAATAGGCCCATGACATCGAGCTCAGCCGGGCATTCTTCTCGGTCCGATCGAACAGGATGACGGCCTTCGCCCCGGCCGCAAGCAACCCGAACATGTTCCCCAGAAACGCCGGCAGTTCGGCCGGCGGCACGTGCATCAGGACCGACACCGATATCACCACGTCCGGCTGCCATCGGCGAATGTCGGACAACACGTCATCCGAGATGACATCGAAGCGCGGCGCCTTGACGGCTTCCACATGCGGCGCCAGCAGGGTCCGGCCGTCGGCATAGAAACGGTCGGTCACGTCGACGCCCCAGTAGGCGCCGCGGTCCAAGTAGTCGATGAGATGCATGCCGATGCGCAGGCTGCCGCAGCCGTAGTCGACGCAGCGGTCCGACGGCCTCAGGCCGAGGGATCGAAGGAAGCCGAAAGTGCCGATGCCCCGTTCGCGGGGCGACAGGTCTGCCACAGCCGACACACCGCTCCTGGTCCGATCCTTGGTCCCGAGGGTGCTGTGCGTCGCGCCGCGGTCAAGCTTCCGGGTGATGCGATCGGCGTAATAGGCACCGTAGGTTTGCCCGGGATGGCGGATTTGCCATGCCAGCAGGCGAAGGTCGGCCCGCAGGTTCTGCAGCACCAGGTCGAGAACGCCCGGCGTCGCGGGGGCACTTACTGGCTGTGCTCCGACATAGATCGAAGCCACGAACAGTGTCAATCCGACCACGTAGAACTGCAGGAAGACGAATTCCGAAAAATCGACCAGCACTTCCATCAGGTCGAAGTCGTAGCCGACCGAGTTGGTCAGCCAGCCGTCGAGGAGATCCAGTCCGGTGGAGATCGACTGCGCAAGGAACCCCGCAACCAGGATGCGGAGCGGGAGCCGGCCGATGCGGTCAAAATGGTTGGCGGCCAGCAGCCCGATCGGTGTCACCAGCCACAGGCAGACGTCGTCCAGATCCTCGATATGCAGCGCGTCCTGCAGCTGGGCGACGTAGCCGTCGAACCACTGCGTGACGCTGAGGATCGCCGTGATGGCGAAAGCGGCGATCCAGGTGGCTAGTGCGAACGGATTCTTGACGCCGAGTGCAATGCGGTTGGCGATCAACAGGGAGAGCATTGCAGATATGAAGGCGTTCAGATGGTCGAGAACCCAATCGTCGCCGGCGACGGAGTTGAACAGGATGAAGAGCGCCATCAGCGTCGTCGTCGCGACGCTGCCTGCCATGAACGCGATGGCAACGGCCGGATATGCAAAGGGGCTCAACTTCATTGGCTGCGATTGATCCGGCAAGGTCTGGAAATGGTCTAGGGCTGGCGTTAAGGGCTATACGTCAAGCCAATCCGACCATCAAGGCATAGTTGTTCCGGATCCGCGGATTGCGATTTGAGGCAAATAGGTTAACGCCGCCAATCGGCCGCAGCCTGCCGCCGCAGCCCGATCAATCACCCGATGGCTCGGGGCACCGCCTACGCACGCAATGCCGAATCCCTGCGTATCCTCACAGGCTTGTGACCCTTCACGAGCCTGTGACGTAACAGCTTTGTCACGGGCTGAATTCCATCGACTCACCTAATGATTCCCCCATGGATCCGCGCAGAAGAACGGGGATCGTTTCGAGGGGCGACATCATGAACACAGAACGAACGGCCAGCACTTTCAAATCCGCCATGACCGGCGCAGCAACCCTGGCGCTGCTCTTCAGCCAGATGGCGTCCACCGCCTATGCCGACAAACCTTATTGGGCGCAAGGCAACAACGGCCACGGCAATCATCACGCCAAGCACCATGACGACGAGGGTGGCGAAGGCGGCGAGCGCGGCGACGATGACGACGACTACCGCCGCGGCTATGTGGTCTACCAGCCGGTCCCGGTCTATCAGCAGCCGGTCTACTACAGCGACAACCTGTTGCGCTGCGGTGGCGCGCTGGCGGGTGCGGCGGTCGGCGGCGCGACCGGCGCGGTGCTCGGGTCGGAACTGGGCCACGGCAAGAACGCGGTGATCGCCGGCGGTGCCATTCTCGGCGTGCTGCTCGGCGCCACCGTCGGCCGGGCGGTCGACGACGACGACCGGGCCTGCGCCGGCAATGCAATGGCCTATGCGCCGGTCGGGCGACCGATCTACTGGGAGAATCCGGGCGCCGGCATCGCCTACCAGATCGTGCCGGTGCGCCAGTATTATGCCTATGGCCTGCCGTGCCGCGAATACACCGCAAAAGCCAGGATCGGCGGCCGCAATCAGCGCATCCATGGCACCGCCTGCCGGCAGCCCGACGGCAGCTGGCAGGTTGCCGGCTAGGTCGGGGCTGGGCGGCGGAGAGTCCCGGGCGGAAAATCCCAGGCGGCTGCCTGGATTATCTCGCCGCAGAGGCGTTATGGCGCGGCTGCGGGAGATTTTCCGCCGGGCGAATTTCCACTAGATTCCATCCGTGACCGGCTGAGGACGCGCCGGTGGAACGGAGGCATCTGCCATGACCGAGGCCAAAGCCGGATCGATTGACCTGGGCCGCCATTTCGCGCCGGTCGACATCTCCGACCGTTTCGCCTTCCTCTTCGTCAAGGTCCTCCGCTTTTTCGCCGATACCTTCTTCGCCAAGCGCTATGGGCATCGGGCCGTAGTACTGGAGACGGTGGCCGCGGTCCCCGGCATGATCGGCGGCATGCTGACCCATCTGCGCTGCCTGCGCCGCATGCAGGACGATTGCGGTTGGATCAAGACCCTGCTCGACGAGGCCGAGAACGAGCGCATGCATTTGATGACCTTCATCGAGATCGCCAAGCCCAATTGGCTGGAACGCCAGCTCGTACTTCTGGTCCAGGGGATATTCTTCAATGCCTTCTTCGTCCTCTACCTGCTGGCGCCGAAGACGGCGCACCGGGTGGTCGGCTATTTCGAGGAGGAGGCGGTGCTCAGCTACAGCCAGTACCTGCAGGAGATCGACGCCGGGCGGCATGCCAACCTGCCGGCACCGAAACTGGCGGTCGATTACTGGGGGCTCGCACCGGGCGCGCGTTTGCGAGAAGTCGTCCTGGCGGTCCGCGCCGACGAGGCCGGGCACCGCGACGTCAATCACCGCTTCGCCGATCGCCTGGCCCAAGCCGCCTGAAAGAGCCTGATTAGGACTTCCTGCTTAAGGTATTGCCGCGCCAGCGATTTCAACTCCTGTCGTGTAGCCGCGCCGATTGACGTTAATGAGACCTTAACGTCCCTTGATTTAAGCTCATGCGTAGTAAAATCCTTACAAACTTGACCTAATTGTGTGTGTTTTCTCCTAGCCGCCAATTGATCGCGATCAGCGTCAAGCGCAGTTATGAGTGGCACAAACGGCAGGTTACCGGTCAGCAAGATGGCGCAGCAAATTCTCGCAGGTCACTATCAGCTTCAGATCGATGGGCACCGGCTGGTGGTCCGCGACCAGTTGGGCCAGGTCGTCGAGACCATGGAGAATGTCGAGACCGGGTCGGACGTGCGCCTGCCGGACGGGACCACTATCAGCGCCACGGCCCTGGCCGACGCGCTCCTCAATCCCCGGATCACCGAGATTGATACTGCAGCCGGCGGCACCGAGGCGGTCGCCGGCGCCGGGATCCAGAGCGATGGCGGTCTAGGGCTCACGGCCTATATCCCGGGCGTCAGCATCGGCGGCCTCGCGGCCGTCGGCCGTCTGGACGGCACTGACCTCGCCTATGACGGCACCGAATTCACCGACGGTCGGGCCTTCGCCGACCGCGAGGCCTATTACAAGGTCCTGCCCGCCGACGGTGAAGCATCGACCTATGCCCCGATTGCGGAAGTCCTGGCCGTCGTGACCGGCGAGGACAGCAGCGTCGACGGCGCCGTCCAGGCGACCGATCGCGACCAGGATCCGCTGGGCTATACCCTGGTCGACGGTCCGGCGCATGGCAGCCTGCAGTTCGCCGCCGATGGCACCTTCACCTACAAGCCCGACCCGGATTTCAACGGCACCGACAGCTTCTCCTACCGGGCCAATGACGGCAGCCATGACAGCAACGTCGCGGCCGTCAACATCACGGTGACGCCGATCAACGACGCGCCGGTGGCCATCGACGATGCCTTCACCATTTCGGAGGACGTCGACCTTGCCGGCGCGGTGAACGGATCCGATCGCGACGGCGACAAGCTGAACTTTGTCATCGTCGACGGGCCGCTGCATGGCGCGATCGACTTCAATGCCGACGGCACCTTCATCTACCGGCCGGATGCCGACTTTAACGGCATCGACAGCTTCACCTATCGCGCCAACGACGGCAGCCTCGACAGCAACCTCGGCAGGATCGACATCACCGTCACCGCCGTGAACGATGCGCCGGAGGCCGATGACGCGGCCCTGGTCCTCGTCGAGGACGCAACCTTCTTCGGCGCGGCCCACGCCCAGGATGCGGATGGCGATGCGCTCGGATATACGCTGGTCGGCGGGCCCCTGCATGGCATCGTGCTGTTCAATCCGGATGGCAGCTTTGCCTATACGCCGGATGCCGATTACGACGGGACCGACAGCTTCTCCTTCCGCGCCAATGACGGCAGCCTGGACAGCAACACCGCGAAGATCGACGTCACGGTCGTCGGCGTCAACGACGCGCCGGTGGCGGCGGACGCCGCCGTCGAGACCAGCGAGGACAGCCCGGTCTCCGGCCATGTCCTCGCCAGCGACATCGACAGCCCGACCCTGGGCTATACCATCGTCGACGGCCCGCAGCACGGCACGGTCCAGTTCAACACCGACGGCAGCTTCAAGTACACGCCGAACGCCAACTACAGCGGGGCCGACACCTTCACCTATCGTGCCGGCGACGGCAGCCTGATCAGCAACGCCGCCAGGGTCGACATCACCGTGAAGCCGGTCAACGACGCACCGGTCGTGACCGGCGTCGATGCACATGGCGATGTGCACATTGTCGACATCAACAATGCGCAGAAGCTTTATGGCACCTACGCGATCGGCGACTACCTGGCCTCGGCCGGAAAGGAAAGCACCGCCATCGACGCCAACATGGTCAACGGCGTCGATACCAGCAGCCTGACCCTGAGCCAGGCAACCGAGATGAAGGTGAGCTTCCTCAGCGAGGGCGCCGGCTATCGCAGCATGGTCGGCACCTATACCTTCGACGACAAGGGCAACATCGATCCGTCCAGCCTGAAGCTGCTCTGGCTGGACGGCACGGCGGTGAAGGAAAACACTGCCAACGCCGCCATGGTCAAGGACTTCCTCGGCAACACCCAGCCCGGCACGGTATCGCTCGGCCAGCTGCCGGCGGGCACCCAGACCGGCTTCTTCATCATCTCCGACGGCGCGTCGAATGCCGCCAACAAGGCGCTGATCGCCGGCGTTGCCGGCGTCAGCTCCGGCAGCGACAACTATGCCGGCGACCTCGCCGCGATCAACCAGAAGCTCGGCGTCACCCTCGACGCCTATGGCAACGGCCACATCACGGTCAACGGCACGGCGCTGAACGGCAACACCTACTTCACCCACGATGCGGTGCTCAACACCGACGCCAACAGCAACGATATGCTGCATGCGATCTCCGGCATCACCTCGAAGAACGACGGCAAGCTATATATCGGCTTCGAAGACCTGGCCGGCGGCGGCGACAGGGACTACAACGACATCATCATCGCCGTCGATATCGGCAGCTACAACGTGAACCGGCTGACCCAGGGCGTCGCCCAGCCGAACGTCCACATCACCGATGTCGAGAGCACCACCCTGGCAAATGCGACCGTCACCACCACCGGCTTCCATGCCGGCGACCACCTGAACATGCCGAATAGCGCGCTGTTCGACGTCACCGTCACCGCCAACGGCAACGACGCTACCATCCAGGTCGTCGCCAAGTCGGGCGCGGAAACCATCGGCAGCTTCGAGAGCTTCCTCAACGGCATCTTCTTCTCGTCGTCGAGCACCGAGGAAGGCGTGCGGACGGTGCACTACGCGGTGACGGATTCGAGCGGCGCCCACTCCAATATCGGCGATGCCCAGATCGATCTCACGGCGAGCTACGACATTTCCGCCAGCCAGCTTGGCGCCCGGACTGCCCTGGGCGCCGGCGACGATACGCTGCATCTCAACCAGACCATGTCGTCGCACCTCGATCTTGGCAGCGGCTACGATACGGTGAAGTTCGAGCAGGCGAACATAGGCTTCGGCCACGCCGACGCCGGCAGGCTGCAGAACGTTGAGGCGATCGACGCCTCGGGCTACGGCAAGAACGTGGTGACACTCTCGATCGACGACGTGTTGACCATGTCGGACAGCAAGCACCACCTGACCGTGGTCGGCAATACCGGCGATTCCCTGACGCTGGTCGGCGACGGAACCAGCCACTGGCAGGTGACCGGTACCGATGCCGGCTTCACCACGGTCGCCTTCGACAACGGTGTGCACCAGGCGGTGATCGTGGTCAGCAACGACCTCAGCCTCACCGTCAGCTGAGACCGGCACCGCCGCGCTCGCGCGCTACCTGCCCTTGAAATTCGCCTTGCGCTTCTCGGCGAAGGCCCTGACGCCTTCCTTGGCATCCTCGGAGACCAGGGCGCGCTCGTAGGTCGCCATCTTGCCGCTGCGGATCAGCTTGAAGCAGTCCTGGATGCTGACCGAATCCATTTCCCGCAGGCATTCCTTCAGCGCCTGGATGGTCAGCGGCGCACCATTGGCGATCATCTCCGCCCAGTCGCGCGCCGTCGCCATCAGCTGCTCCTTCGGCACCACCTTGTTCACCATGCCGTAGTGATGCGCTTCCTGCGCCGACATGCGCCGGCCGATCAACAGCATCTCCATGGCGATGTTGTAGGGCAGGCGCCGCGGGACGCGCTGGATCCCGCCGGAATCCGGGATGATGCCGAGCGGCAGTTCCGGCAGCGCGAACTCGACATGCTCGGCGCAGATGATGAGATCGCAGGCGATCGCGAGCTCCCAGCCGCCGCCCAGCGCCATGCCGTTGAGCGCCGCAATCACCGGCTTGTTGAGATCCCAGAGCTCGGTCAGGCCGGCGAAGCTGCCCGGGCCGTAGTCGGTGTGCCACCATTTGCCGACCTCCTGGTTCTTGTCGGCCGCCTTCAGGTCCCAGCCGGCGGAGAAGATCTTCTCGCCGGTGGCGGTGATGATTCCGACGCGAAGCTCCGGATCGTCGCGCAGCTGGCAGAAGGCCTCGCCGAGCCGTTTGCTGGTCTCGATGTCGATCGCATTCACCTTCGGCCGGTCGAGGGTGACCTCGAGCACGTGGCCGCGGCGCTCGATCTTGACGGGATTTTGCATCATTGCCTCCTGGGGAAACCGGATATCCCAACGGCTATCATGCACCGGAAGCGCGAGTTGAGGGAATACGACATTCACTCTATCCTGGACGACACGGCCCGGGGCGGTTGCGGCGCCCGCGCAGGTATCGGCCAGGGCACGGTCTAGGGCACGGGCCAGGGCCCAGGATTGCCATCGGACCGCCAGTTAAGTATCTAGGGCCGGCAGCAGAATGTCGGGGACTTGTGGATTTGCTCGAAGACCTGTTGATCGCCAGCGCCAAGGGGGAACAGTCCGCGTTTGCGGCCCTCTATGACGCGGCCGCGCCGCAACTATTCGGCCTTGCCCTGCGTATCCTGAAGCGGCGCGACTGGGCCGAGGATGTGCTGCAGGAGGCCTTGCTGGCGGCCTGGCGGCATGCGGGGGAATACCGTCGGGATCTCGGCTCGGCCAAGGCCTGGCTCTGCACCATCCTGCGGAACCGTGCCCTCGACCGCCTGCGCCGGGAAAGCAAGGGCCGCGTGACCGAGGGCGGCGATGCCCTGCCGGAACTCGCCGATGACGCGCCCTCGCCGCTCGACAATACCGTTGCCGGTTCGTCGGCGCGCCATTTGCACAACTGCCTGGAGGCGCTGGAAGCCACGCAGAAGCGGGCCATCCTCCTGGCGTATTTCGACGGCCTGACGCATGAGGAACTGGCGGCGCGGCTGAACGCCCCGCTGGGCACGGTCAAGAGCTGGATCCGCCGCGGCTTGACGAAGTTGAAAGGGTGTCTGGAGCCATGAGCGATACCACGTCGCCGGGTCATCCGATGGAACCGGAGGAACGCGATGCCCTCGCCGGGGAATATGTGCTCGGCACCCTGACCGGCAGCAGGCGTCAGACCTTCGAGGCGCGCCTGCGCGGCGATGCCGATTTGCAGAGGGCGGTGGCCGACTGGACCGTCCGGCTGCAGCCGCTGGCGGATTCGGTGGCGCCCGTCGCCCCGGATCCGGCCCTGCGCCGGCGTGTCGTCGCCGCCCTGGCGGAGAATGCGGTACCGCTGCGCCCGGCCGATGCGAAGCGCTGGCTGGCCTGGACCTTCGGACTGTCGGCGCTGGGCGCCATTGCCGCGGCCCTGATCGTCATGCTGCTCTGGCCGAAGGCGCCGGATATCGGCGGCTATGCCATGTTGCGCGACAAGGGCGGGAAATCGGTGCTGGCCTTCCAAGTCGATCACGCTCACCGGGAATTGATCGTGAAGGCCTCGATGCCCGAGGCCGGAGCCGGCCGAGACTACGAGCTCTGGATCGTTCCCGAAGGCGGCAAGCCGATGTCGCTCGGCGTGGTGCCGGCATCGGCGCGCGACGAACGCGCGATTCCGGCGGATGCCCGCAGCCTGGTCATCCAGGACGTCACCCTGGCGGTCAGCCTGGAGCCCGCCGGCGGCTCGAAGACCGGCGCCCCGACCGGGCCGGTCCTCTATACCGGAACGCTCGACCTCACCGACACCGGCAACTGAGCTTCGCGCCGGAGGAACGGGAATGATCGAGCTCGCAGTGACCGGACTGGATCTTCTGGCGGCAATCGGAGCCGCCCTGATTGCCGGGACCTTCTTCGCCTTCTCCAGTTTCGTCATGCCGGCCCTGGCGAAACTGCCGCCGGCCGCCGGTGCCGCCGCGATGCAGGCGATCAACGTGGCGGTGCTCAATCGCCTGTTCCTCGGGGTCTTCGTCGGCACCGCCGCGATCAGCCTGGCGCTGGTCGTCGCCGCGGTCCTGCGCTGGGACGGCGATGCGGCCTATCGGTTGGCCGGCGGGCTGCTCTATCTCGTCGGCAGCTTCGCGGTGACAATCTTCGGCAATGTTCCGCTCAATGACAGGCTCGCCGCCCTCGACGCTGCCGCCGAGTCCAGCGCGCCGCAATGGCGGCACTATGTCGGCAGCTGGACCGCGTGGAATCACCTGCGGACATTGGGGTCGCTCGGCGCCCTGGGCTGTTTCATTGCTGCTTTTCCCTAGCCGCCGGTGTTGTATCGAGACATGAAACCGCTGTCAGAGTGAGCGCGATCACACAGGCGTCATTTTCCCTGGTTTTGGCCCTGGCGACCGGTTTCGGCCGACATTAGTCTCCGCGCCCTTGGAAACTGTCACGAGGGACAATCATGAATGGCATCGCGTCGTTTCACTTGCGCGCTGCAACCGTCTACGCCCTGATCGGCATGGCCTGGGGCATCCATATGGGGATGAGCGGCGACCATACGCTGTTCCCCGCCCACGCCCATCTCAACCTGCTCGGCTGGGTCTCGGTATTTCTCTACGGCCTGTTCTTCGCCGCCGTGCCCAAGGCGGCCGCCGGCAAGCTGGCGATGGTCCATGCGGTCATCGCCCATCTCGGGATCATCCTGATGATCCCGGGCGTGGTCCTGGCGATCAGCGAGGTCGAAATCGGCGAACCGCTGGTCGGGATCGGTTCGATCCTGGTCATCCTTTCCATGCTGATTTTCGCCGCCATCGTCTTCCGCAACAGCGGGAGAGCCTAACAGCTCAAGGCGTCGACCCGATGCCGCCGGGCCGCATTCCCGGCGGCATTGCGCGACTTAATTATAACAGTAATTAAATGTGATATGATTATTTTTAACAGCCCATTGACGTTTTAAATTGACTTTCCGATATGCTTCAGGCGTCTATTTAACATGGCAATTACGATATCACATATTCTCATGTGTATTTGCCATGTCAGAGCAATGCATTGAGATCGCCGAACGACGCCATTCTGGACATAAAACCATGATGCTAGAGCATATTTCCAATGAACTCCCGACTTCGGCCAGGCCCGGAACGGCGCCTTCGGATGGCGATCTGCAGCATCTGGCAGATGAGCTGAATCGACGCTTGGCAGGCCTCTCGACCGAGCGTGTCATCGAGAAGGTCATCCGTGAAATTTTCCCACAGCGCCTTGCTGTTGTTTCATCTTTCGGCGCGGAAGCGGCTGTAGTTCTGCAGCTGGTCTCCCAGGTGGACCGCAATGTGCCGATCCTGTTCCTCGAAACCGGCAAGCATTTCACCGAAACCCTGATGTACCGCGACATCCTGATCGATCGCTTCGGCTTCACCGATGCACGCGAGATCAAGCCGGATCTGGCCGATCTCGCCAAACTGGATGCCAAGGGAGATCTCTGGTCGTTCACCCCCAATCTCTGCTGTCACATCCGCAAGGTTCTGCCGCTGGAGCGCGCCCTGAAGCCCTTCGACGCCTGGATCACCGGCCGCAAGCGCTACCAGAGCTCGACCCGTGCCGCGCTGCCGCTGATCGAAGTCGGCGACGGGCGCATCAAGATCAATCCGCTGGCCAACTGGACGGCAACGGACGTGCAGGAGGCCTTCAAGCGCTTCCGCCTGCCGCCGCATCCGCTGTTCGACGAGGGCTATGCCTCCATCGGCTGCGCCCCCTGTACCCGCCGGGTCGAGGCCGGCGAGGATGCCCGCGCCGGCCGCTGGGCCGGATTCGACAAGACCGAATGCGGCATCCACACCGCCGACTACCAGATCTGACCCGCCCGCCCGAACCGCGGATCTTGCCGGCAACAGACCTAGCGCGTCCCGCCGCCGCCCCGAACGGGCGGCGGTTTGGCTTTTGCAGCCCGGGGTGACCTCGCCTATCATCCGGCGCGGCCGCAAGCCGGCATCGCCGCCCGATCGAGTCCCCCATCCACGGTGAAATCCGCCATGTCCAACGAAGCTCCCGCGACCACGTTCGCCATCGCCCGAAAGCACTCGTTTCTCGGCAAGCTCTGGGCGCTGACCTGGCCCTATTTCTGGTCGGAGGAGCGCTGGATCGCCCGCGGTCTGCTGGCCGTGGTCGTCGCACTGAGCCTCGGCCTCGTCTACATCAACGTCCAGCTGAACTACTGGAACAACGATTTCTACAACGCGCTGCAGAACAAGGACCTGGCCGAATTCTGGAAGCAGCTGCAGAAGTTCGCCATGCTGGCTGTCGCCTATATCGTCGTCGCCGTCTACTACATCTACCTGCGACAGATGATGCAGATCCGCTGGCGCCGCTGGATGACCCAGGACCTGCTGACGAAGTGGCTAGCCGATCGCAGCTATTATCATCTTCAGCTCGGCGACCGCGGCGCCGACAATCCCGAGCAGCGCATCGAGACCGATGTCAGCCAGTTCACCAGCAGCTCCCTGGTCCTCTCCCTCGACCTGATGAACTCGGTGGTCAGCCTGGTGACCTTCGTCGTCATCCTCTGGACGCTCTCGGGGCCGCTCAGCTTCATGCTGCTGGGGCACGAGATCAGCATTCCCGGCTACATGGTCTGGGCCGCCCTGCTGTATTCTCTGGTCGGCTCGCTGCTGACCTATTGGATCGGCCGGCCGCTGGTGCAGATCAACTTCCTGCTGCAGCGCTTCGGCGCGTCCTTCCGTTTCGCCATGACCCGCCTGCGCGAGAATGCCGAGAGCGTGGCCTTCTACGGCGGCGAGCCGATCGAGCGCCAGGGCCTGTCCGCCGCCTTCGACAACATCTGGGGGAACTGGTGGCGGCTGATGCGCCAGCAGAAGCGGCTGACCTGGTTCACCGCCGGGTTCAATCAGCTGGCCAACATCTTCCCGGTCCTGGTGGTGGCGCCGCGCTACTTCGCCGGCAGCATCCAGCTCGGCGGCATCTTCCAGACCGCCTCGGCCTTCGGCCAGGTCCAGGGCGCGCTCTCCTGGTTCGTCGGCGCCTTCACCGATCTCGCCGAATGGAAGGCGACCGTGGACCGCCTGACCGGCTTCGTCGACGCGATCGCCGGCACCAAGGATCTGAAGCCCGGCATCCGGGTCGCGAAGGCCCCGGCGCGGCAGATCCGGATGACGGAGCTGGAACTCGGCCTGCCCGGCGGGCGCGTGCTGGTGGAGAATCTCTCGCGGAGATCGAGGCCGGTGCGCGGGTCATGGTCACCGGCCCCTCGGGCAGCGGCAAGACCACCCTGTTCCGCGCCCTCGCCGGCCTCTGGCCCTTCGGCAGCGGCAGCGTGGAATCGCCGGCGGATGCCCGGGCCCTGTTCCTGCCGCAGCGGCCCTATCTGCCGATCGGCACCCTGCGCCAGGCCATCGCCTATCCGGGCAAGGCGGAAGACCACAGCGACGCCGATATCCAGGCCGCCTTGCGCGACGTGAGGCTGGAGCATCTCGCCGCGCGCCTGGACGAGGAAGGCAACTGGTCGATGGCGCTCTCGGTCGGCGAACAGCAGCGTCTCGCCATCGCCCGTGCGCTGCTGCTGAAGCCGGACTGGCTGTTCCTCGACGAGGCGACGGCGGCGCTCGACGAAGCCAACGAGCAGTTGATGTATGCGCTGCTGGCCGAACGCCTGCCCGCGGCGACGATCCTCAGCATCGCCCATCGTCCGGCGGTGGCGCGCTACCACCGGACGCGCCTGGTGATCTTCCCGGAAACGCGCACCGCGACCCTCTCGGATATACCGGCCTGAGGGGTCGACGGGTGCCGCCAAAGCCGTCAGAATGCAGGCCAGCCTGCAATCAGCCGAGCGATCCCTGATGTCACCGAAGCCCACCGAGAAAGACCTGATGCCGCTGCTGGCCTCGATCGCCGCCAGCCTGGAGCGGCTGGCACCGCCCGCCGGCAAGGCCAATGACCTCGCCGCGGCCGATGCCTTCGTCTGGCAGGCCGAGCCGGGCTGGCTGGAGCCGGTCCCCAGCGTCTCGCGGGTGCATATCAACCTGCTTCAGGGCATCGACCGCGCCAAGGACATGCTGATCGACAATACCCGGCGCTTCGCCAAGGGCCTGCCAGCCAACAACGCCCTCCTCTGGGGCGCGCGCGGCACCGGCAAGAGCTCGCTGGTGAAGGCGACCCACGCCTTGGTCAACGAGAAGGCGAAGCATCCGCTTGCCCTGATCGAGATCCATCGCGAGGATCTGGTCAGTCTGCCGAAGCTCCTCGGCATCCTGCGCGGGCAGAAGCGCCGCTGCATCCTGTTCTGCGACGATCTCTCCTTCGACACCGCCGATACCAGCTACAAGTCGCTGAAGGCTGTGCTGGAAGGCGGCATCGAGGGCCGGCCGGCGAACGTTATCTTCTACGCCACCTCGAACCGCCGGCATCTGATGCCGCGGGAGATGATCGAGAACGAACGCTCGACGGCGATCAACCCGGCGGAAGCCGTCGAGGAGAAGGTCTCGCTGTCGGACCGCTTCGGGCTCTGGATCGGCTTCCACAACTGCGACCAGGACACCTATTTCGCCATCATCCAGGGCTACGCGGACACCTTCAAGCTGCCGATCGGCAGGGAGGACCTGCGGGCCCAGGCGGTGGAATGGTCGGTGACCCGCGGCGCCCGTTCCGGCCGCGTCGCCTGGCAGTTCATCCAGGACTTGGCTGGACGCCTCGGCAAGGCGATCGAGGGCTAGCCGCACGTCTTTCGCCATCGCCTGGCCGGCCCGGCCACCCACGTCATTTCGATGGCGAGCAAACGCATCGATCGCCGGGATGACGGCGAGGATTCAGCCGCCCAGCATGGTCAGCGGATCGACCGGCTCGGTGCCCTTGCGGATCTCGAAATGCACCTGCGGGCTGTCGACGCTGCCGGTGCTGCCGACCCGGGCGATGGTCTCGCCGCGTTTCACCTTGGCGCCCTTCTCGACCAGCAGCGACTGGTTGTGCGCATAGGCGGTGACATAGCCGTCGGCATGGCGGATGAGGATCATGTTGCCGAACCCGCGCAGCTGGTTGCCGGCATAGGCGACCACGCCGTCCGCCGCCGCATTGACCGGGGCGCCGATCGGCGCCGCGATGTTGATGCCGTCGTTCTTCAGCCCGTCCTTGCCGCCGCCGAACTTGCCGATCACCTTGCCCCGGACCGGCCAGCCGAACTTGCCCTTGCCGCCGCCCACGGTATCCTTGCTGGCGGGCGCCGACGCGGCAGGTTCCGGGGCCGCGGCAGCGGGCGTCACTGCCGGGGGCGTCGCTGCCGGGGGCGTCGCTGCTGGGGCGTCGCGGCGGCCGATTGCGGGGCGGCAGGCTTGCTCGGTGTGGGCAAAGCAGCCGGGGCCGGTTGCGGCGGGACAGCAACCGCCGGCACCGGCGTATCAGTGGCTGCAGGCGTGGCCGTGGATGCCGGGGTAACCGCGGGTGCAGCGGGCGGCGTCGCGGGCTCCGGCCCGGCAAGCGGCTTTGCCCCGGCCGGGGCTGGCCCGCGGCGGGCGCCGGGGCGCAGCCCGGGCTGCTCGTGGCGCACCTTGCACAACACCACCCGTCGTCGCCGGCGGCAGTGCGGATCCGGAGATCGGCGGCAGGGCGGACTGGCTGACCGCGCCGCTGGGCGCGGCTTCCGGCGCCGGAGCGCTCGCCGCCTCGACCTGGCTCGGCAGGTTGAGTTTCTGGCCGATCCGCAGCGCATAGGGCGCCTTCAGGCTGTTCAGCTGGATCAGCGCGCTCTGGGTGACGCCGAGCTTCCGGGCGAGGCCCGAGACGGTGTCACCGCTCCGCACGACGTACTGGCTGCGCGGGTGCAGCAGCAGGCGCTGGCCGGGCGCGATCACATAGGGCGGGACCAGGGCGTTCAGGTCGATCAGCGCGCGGATCGGCGTATTCGTGCGCTCGGAAACCACCGCCAGGGTATCGCCCGGCGCCACCACATAGGCGCCGCCGACGACCTGGCCCATCTGCCGGTTGAGTTCTGCCTGATCGGGGCCGATCACCGGCACCGGCGCCGGGCGGCCGCTCTGGTTGCAGCCCGCGAGGGCCAAAGCGAGAATGGCGGCGACGACAAGCCTCGGCATCACAGCTCCGCCACCTTCAGCAGCGGCCGCGCCTCGTCTTCCGGCACCGGGCCGGAAATCATCGGCACGAAGCGCACCTCGGCCAGGGTCTCCTGCTTGATGCTGCCGTCCTCGAGCTTGGTGATCTTGACCAGGACCTGGTCGCCGCGCTCGGCCCCCAGCGGCACCACCATGATGCCGCCGACGGCCAGCTGCTCGACCAGCGTCGCCGGGATTTCCGCCGCCGCCGCGGTGACGATGATGCGGTCGAACGGCGCCTGTTCCGGCCAGCCCTTCGAGCCGTCGCCGCATGTCGAGGTGATGTTGTGGATGCGCAGGTGCTGGAACCGGCGCCTCGGCCTCCTGCAGCAGCGACTTGAAGCGCTCGATGGTGTAGACCCGCCGCGACAGCTTGGACAGCACCGCCGCCTGGTAGCCGGAGCCGGTGCCGATCTCCAGCACCTTGTGCGCGTCGTTCACCTCGCAGCGCCTGGGTCATCAGCGCCGACGATCATGCGGCTGGCTGATGGTCTGGCCGTAGGCGATCGGCAGCGCCGGTCCTCGTAGGCCTGGTCGTGGAAATGCGGCAGGCACGAAGAGCTCGCGCGGCATGCCGCTCGATCGCCGCCAGCACCGCGCGTGTCGGTGACGCCGGAGCGGCGCAGGTTCATCACCAGGCGGATCTTGCGCGCGGCGAGTCTCATGTGCGCGCCGGCTTCCGGGCGGCGGCCGTCGACTTCCGGCCGGCAGCGAACAGCCCGTCCATGCGCCGCAGCAGTCGCCTGGTGGGTGAGATCGAGATGCAGCGGCGTCACCGAGATCGCGTTCCGTGAGCATGATCGCGCAGATCGGTGCTCGGACCGTCGGCCTCGTCATTGGCGAAGTCGCCGATCCAGTAGTACGTCGCGGCCGCGCGGATCCTTGCGCTCGACCACCTCGACGGCTGGAGCTCGCGCCGGCCCTGGCGCGCCGGTCTCGATGCCGCGTCACCTGGTCGGGCGCGACAGGTCGGGAAGTTGATGTTCATCAGCACGTTCTTCGGCCAGTCGATCGAGACCAGCCGGCGCACGACGTCCGGCGCGAAGGCCTCGGCGGTCTTCCAGTGCAGTATCGTGGCCGTCGCGCAGCCTGGCTGAAGGCGATCGCCGGAATGCCGAGCAGCGTGCGCCTCCATCGCCGCCGCCACGGTGCCGGAATAGGTCACGTCCTCGCCGAGATTGGCGCCGCGATTGACGCCGGAGAGCACCAGGTCGGGCGCGGTCGCTTGGCGACGATGTGATGCACCGCCAGCAGCACGCAGTCGGTCGGCGTGCCGGCGACGGCGAAGCGCCGCTCGCCGATCCGGCGCACCCGCAGCGGCCGGCGCAGGGTGAGGGAGTGGCGCGGCGCCGCTCTGCTCGGTCTCCGGCGCCACCACCCAGACGTCGTCGGTCAGGCTGCGGGCGATCTTCTCCAGCACCTTGAGGCCCGGCGCGTGGATGCCGTCGTCGTTGGTGACCAGGATCCGCGCCTTCGCGAGATCGAGCGGCGCCTTAAGCACGGGCGATGACCTCGAGCCCGCCCATGTAGGGGCGCAGCGCCTCCGGCACGGCGACCGAGCCGTCGGCCTGCTGGTAGTTCTCCAGCACCGCGATCAGGGTGCGGCCGACCGCGAGGCCCGAGCCGTTCAGCGTGTGGACGAAGCGCGTCCCCTTCTCGCCCGGCTTGCGGCAGCGCGCGTTCATCCGCCGCGCCTGGAAGTCGCCGCAGTTGGAGCAGCAGGAGATCTCGCGATAGGCGTTCTGCCCCGGCAGCCAGACCTCGAGGTCGTAGGTCTTGCTGCGACGCGAAGCCCATGTCGCCGGCGCACAGCACATCGACCCGGTAGGGCAGCTCGAGCCGCTTCAGCACCGCCTCGGCGCAGCCGGTCATGCGCTCGTGCTCGGCCTCCGACTGCTCGGGCGTGGTGATGGAGACCAGCTCCACCTTCAGAACTGGTGCTGGCGGATCATGCCGCGCGTGTCCTTGCCGGCGGCACCGGCCTCGGAGCGGAAGCAGGGCGTCAGCGCGGTGAAGCGCAGCGGCAGCTCGTCCTCGTCGACGATGGCGTCGGCCACCAGGTTGGTCAGCGGCACCTCGGCGGTCGGGATCAGCCAGAGGTCCTGCCGTGGTGACGGAACAGGTCCTCGGCGAACTTCGGCAGCTGGCCGGTGCCGTACAGCGCCGCGTCGCGCACCAGCAAGCGGCGGCGCCGACCTCGGTATAGCCGTGCTCGCGCGGTGTGCAGGTCGAGCATGAACTGGCCGAGCGCGCGCTCCAGCCGGGCGAGCGCGCCCTTGCAGCACGACGAAGCGCGCGCCGGAGATCTTCGCCGCCGCCTCGAAATCCATCAGCCCCAGCGCCTCGCCGATCTCGAAATGCTGCTTGGCGGCGAAGTCGAAATTCTTGCGCTGGCCGACCGTGCGCTCGACCCGGTTGGCGCTCTCGTCCGGCCCGTCCGGCACGTCGGCCGCGGGCAGGTTGGGCTCGCGCGCCAGCAGGTCGTCGAGGGCGCGGGCGAGATCCTGCTCCTCCGCCTCGGAGGCCGCCATCCGGTCCTTCAGCGCCGCCACCTCGGCCATTGCCGCCTGCCGCATCGCCGCCCTTGGCCTTCAGCTGGCCGATCTGCTTGGAGAGTTCGTTGCGCCGCGCCTGGGCTTCCTGCCACTGGGTCTGCGCCGCCCGGCGCCGGGCATCGAGCTCGATCACCTGCGCGGCAAGCGGCGCCAGACCGCGCCGCATCCGGCCCAGGTCGAAGGCCGCCGGGTTGTCACGAATCCATTTTATGTCAAACATTTAGCGCCGCTGCGTCCAAGTTCCCCGAGTTCAGCAAAACTTATAGGACGGTTCGGGGATTCGGTAAAGCGAACTGGCCCGGAAAGGCCGGCTTGCCAGGGTGTCGGATCAGGCCGGCGTGATGCTGCCGGAACCGCCCGGATCCTTGGCGGCATCCGTGCCGGCGGCGATCCTCGGCGGCGTCCTCGGCGGCGTCCTCGGCGGCATCGCCGGTCTCCTTCGCCGCGCGCTTCTTCTCGACCAGCAAAGCCAGCCAGATCGAGACTTCGTAGAGCGCGATCAGCGGCACCGCGAGGGCGGTCATCGAGATCGCATCCGGCGGGGTGAAGATCGCCGCCACCACGGTGACGCCGACCACCGCATAGCGCCGCTTGGCGCGCAGGCCGGCCGAGGAGACGATGCCGACCTTGGCCAGCAGCGTCAGCAGCACCGGCAGCTCGAAGCAGAAGCCGAAGGCGAAGACCAGCTTCATCACCAGGCTGACATAGTCGCCGACCTTGGCCTCGAGCTCGATCGGCAGCTTGCCGGCGCCGCCCAGGGTCTCGAAGCCGAGGAAGAAGCGCCAGGCCAGCGGCAGCAGGACGTAATAGAGGAAGCTCGCGCCGATCGCGAACATCACCGGCGTCGCGATCAGGAACGGCAGGAAGGCCTGGCGCTCGTCCTTGTAGAGGCCCGGCGCCAGGAACATGTAGATCTGCGAGGCGATCACCGGAAAGGACAGGCAGAGCCCGCCGAAGGCCGCGACCTTCACCTGGGTGAAGAACACCTCGGTGAGATCGGTATAGATGAAGCGCCGGGTCTCGCCCAGGCTCTCCAGGATGTCGGCCAAAGGCTTGGCCAGGAAATCGAAGATCGGCTGGGCGAAATAGAAGCAGACGAAGAAGGCGAGGACGAAGCCGACCACGGAATAGAGCAGCCGCGTCCGCAGCTCCATGAGATGCTCCAGCAGGGGCATCTTCTTGTCGTCTTCCGCTCCGGTCACGCCGCGGGATCCTTCTGCGCCGCAGGTTGGGCGGCCGCCTCGGAGGAAATCTGGGGGGCAGGTTCGGGCGCGGGTTCGGGTTTGACTTCAGCCGCCGCCTGGGGAGCCGGCGCCGCGACGGCGGCGGGACTGGCCCCGGGATTGGCCACCGGAGTCTCTTCCACCTTCATCGCCGTCTTGATCTCGCCGGTCGGATCGACCGCCTTCTCGACCGCCTTCTGGATCGAGTTCTTGCTGATCGACTGCAGCTCGCTCAGCTTCTTCTTGGTGTCCTCGAGGTCGGCCTCGCGGATGATCTCGTTGACCCCGCTCTGGAATTCGCCGGCGAGCTTGCGCGCCGCCTTGGTCAAGGACGTGACCGTGCGCAGCGCGTTGGGCAATTCCTTCGGACCCAACACGACCAGCGCCACGACGGCGATCACCGCCATTTCGTCCCAGCCGAGATCGAACATCTCAATCACCCCGCGCCCCGGCGCCCCGGATCACCCCGGGGCCAGGCACGCTCGTCCGTTCGTTCAGCTGCGCTCGATCGTCTGGCTCGGCTTGCTCTCGGCCTTTTCGGCCACCTCGCCGCCCTCGCCTTCCTTCTTCAGACCCTTCTTGAAGGAGTTGATTCCGGTGCCGAGGTCGCCCATCAGGCGCGAAATCTTGCCGCCGCCGCCAAACAGCACCAGCACCACGGCCAGCACGATCAGAAGATGCCAAATGCTCAAACTGCCCATGGTGGGCCTCTCCCTGTTCTATTCTAAAAACACGTCGCCTCGTGGCTGGCCGGACTATGGCAAAATCGCCCCGGCGCTGCAACGAATCCCTTTGATCTTACAAGGTGGTTAAGCGGCCGAGTTCAAGTCCCCGGCGCAGTGCCGTCCGGCGATTTACCCGGGGGATCCGCCGGGTGGCGGATCGGCGGGGAAAACAAAGGCCTGGCCGGGCTCCATGCGCAGTCGGACCGTCGCGCCGACCGGCGCCGCGAAACCGCCGTCTGTGCGCGCCTGGAAGACCCGGCGGCGGCCGTCCGGCCCCGCGACCGAGACCCGCAGCAGCCGGGCGACGCCGATGAACCGGACCTCCTCGACCCGGGCCTCGACGGTCGCTGGGCCGGCAGTGGCATCCTCCGGCAGGACATGCAGGAACTCCGGCCGCAGGAGGATCTGGACCGCGGTCCCGTCGGCAAGGCCGGGTGCGGCCACCGGCCCCAGCGGCGTGGTCGCGGATCCAGCATGAACTGTGGACTCTAATTCATTGATATTAGAAAAGAATTTTGCCACGAAGGCGCTAGCCGGATGGTGATAGATCTCGCTCGGCGGGCCGCTCTGGACTGCCTGGCCGCGCGCCATCAGATAGACCCGGTCGGCCATGAACAGGGCCTCCTCCGGATCGTGGGTGACGAGCAGGGTGGCGGTGCCGATGCGCTTCAGCACCCGCAAGGTCTCGTCCCGCACCTGCTCGCGGAGCCGCGCGTCGAGGCCGGAAAACGGCTCGTCCAGCAGCAGGACCGAGGGCTGGGGCGCCAGGGCCCGGGCCAGGGCCACACGCTGCTGCTGCCCGCCGGAGAGGGCATGGGGATAGGCGGCCGCGAAGGCCTCCATGCCGACCAGGGCCAGGGTCTCGGCCACCCGCTCCGCCCGGGTCCCGGCGGCAAGCCCGGTCAGGCCGAAGGCGACGTTGCCGGCCACCGTCAGGTGCGGAAAGAGCGCGAAATCCTGGAACACCAGGCCGACGCTGCGCTGTTCCGGCGGCACCGTCTGGGCGCTGGCCCCGTCCGCCACCACCGCGCCGCGCAGCCGGATGACGCCCCTCTGCAGCGGCTCCAGGCCGGCGGCGAGGCGCAAGGCGGTCGATTTGCCGCAGCCCGAGGGCCCGAGCAGGCAGACCAGTTCCCCGGCCTTCACCGACAGGCTGAAATCCGAGACCACGGTCACGCCGTCATAGGCGTGGCTCACCGCATCGAGGACAAGGCTCGGGACCTCGGTCATGCCCCACCTGCCGGAATGACGCCCACCGGAATAGCGCCCGCCGGATTGACGCCCACTGGACCAACGCCAACCGGCTCGACACCCGCCTGATCCAGACCGGGTCGCGAGCGGGCGATGGCGCGCGACAGCAGATAGACCGGCAGCACGCCGACCAGCACGATCGCCAGCGCCGGCCCGGCCGCTTCCGCCAGACGCTCGTCCGAGGCGAGGTCGAAGGTCTTGGTCGCCAGGGTGTCGAAGTTGAACGGCCGCAGCACCAGGGTCGCCGGCAGTTCCTTCAGCACGTCGACGAAGACCAGGATGCCGGCGGTCAGCAGGCTGCCGCGCATGATCGGCAGATGCACCGCTGCAAGGGTGCCGCCGGGGCCGCGCCCGAGACTGCGCGCGGCGAAATCCATGCTCCGCGTCACCTTGCCGAGGCTGGATTCGACGACGTTCAGGCTGGCGGTCAGGAAGCGCACCAGATAGGCGAAGGTCACCGCGAACAGCGTCCCGCTCAGCAGCAGCCCGGTGCCGACGCCGAAGCCCTGGCGCATCCATCCATCAACCAGGTGATCGAGCCCGGCGAAGGGCAGCAGCACGCCGATCGCCAGCACCGCGCCGGGAATGGCATAGCCCATCGACGCCACCCGCACCGCGATCCGGGTCAGCGGCGTCGCATGCAGGCGCAGGGCATAGGCCAGCAGCAAAGCGAGGATCACCGCCAGCACCGCCGCCATCCCCGCCATCCCGAAGCTGTTGCGGATCAGCAGCAGGAAACTGTGCTTCCACCAGTGCTGCGGATTGCCGACCGCCCAGTCGAGCAGCATGGCGCCGGGCACCACGAAGCCGAGCACCACCGGCAGGGCGCAGCCGAAGACGGCGCCGAAGGCCGGCCAGCCGCGCAGCCGGTAGCGCGGCAGCGGCCGGTAGCGCGACGTCGAATGGGCGAAGCTCCGGCGCCCGCGCGACCAGCGCTCGATCCCCAGCAGCACGAAGACGAAGACCAGCAGCAAAGCGGCAAGCTGTGCCGCCGCCTCCGCATCGCCGAGACCGCGCCAGACCCGGAAGATCCCGGTCGCCATGGTATCGACGCCGAAATACTGCACCGTGCCGTAGTCGTTCAGCGTCTCCATCAAGGCCAAGGCGACGCCCGCCGCCAGGGCCGGGCGCGCCAGCGGCAGCGCCACCCGGAAGAAGGCCTGCCAGGGCGAGCAGCCGAGGGTCCGGCTCACCTCGAGGACGCAGCTCGACTGCTCGAGGAAGGCGGCGCGGGCCAGAAGATAGACATAGGGATAGAGCACCAGCACCAGCATCAGCACCGCCCCGCCCAGCGAGCGCACATCCGGCAGCCAGCCGAGATCGAGGCCGAAGCGGTCGCGCAGGGCCGATTGCACCGAGCCCGCATGGTCGAGAAGCCCGGTATAGGTATAGGCGACGACATAGGCCGGCATCGCCATCGGCAGCAGCAGCGACCATTCGAAGAGCCGCCGGCCGGGGAAGCGGCAGAGCGTCACCATCCAGGCCGCCGGCACCCCGACCAGCAGCACGCCGGTCCCGACGCCGATCAGCAGCAGCACCGAATTCCCGACATAGCGCGGCAGCACCGTCTCGGCCAGATGCAGCCAGATCGCCCCCTTCGGCTGGAAGACGTAGAAGAACACCGTGACCACCGGCGTCGCCACGGAAGCAGCGACGATCCAGGCGAAGACGGTCCAGGAGCTCGGCCAGCCCAGATGCCAGCCGCCCAGGCGCCGTCCCGCCGGCCGGATGCCGCCGCTGCCGAGTTGGGTCACTTTCGCTCCTTCAGCCGCGACCCGCCCACCGGATCGCCCACCAACCGCCTCAGAATATTGAGATTTATTCTGAATTGCAAACTAGGCGATTAGCCGCAGGGCGCACTGCGCCGGCGAAAGAGCCGGTTCTTATTCCTGGACAGGGCCTCTAGGCCTTGATCCGCGCCCGGCGCACAGTCGCCGGAACCGATTTGGCCTTCCGAGGCGCCTTCAGGCCGGCGCCCTCGCGACGGGTGACGGCCGCGAGGATGCTGTTGATCTTGGTCTGCCAGCCCGCGCCCCCGGCCTTGAATGCAGCGACCACATCCGGATCGAGCCGGATCGTCACCGGCACTTTCTTCAGCGCCGATCGTGGCCGGCCCCGCGCCTTCTTGAACCCGGCGACGACGTCGGGAACGACCTCGGCAGCCGGACGCATTTTCGCCATCAATGCCGCCGGAACCGCCGGGCTGGCGACCGCACGCCAGTCGGCTGCGGCAACATCGCGGGGCTTCTTCCTACGACCGCTCATGGAACGCGACCTCCGACTTGTTCGCCTTTCGCAGGCTGATGATGCGCACCTTGCCGCGCCGCCGCGTGAAGACCAGCACATGCAAGCGCCCGCCGATCCGGCCGAATGCAATCAGTCGCGCCTCGCCATAGTCCCGGCGGGCATCTTCGACGACTGACGCCCTGGTCCAGTCGAAACCAAGGGCCGCGGCAAAATCGACCCCGTGTTTCGCAAGATTTCGCGCTGCGCTTGGCATCAGACCATTCATACAGATCGGCCAAGCCAGCCATGATTTATTGTACGTACATGAATAAACCCCGTCAAGGTTTATTGTCCATACAACAACCCCTGCCGTCGATATCGACGGGCATTAGAAAAAACGGCAGGCGCAATGCCTGCCGAAAGAATTGTCAGAACAGATCGAGGCGAGGCGCGATCTGCGAGAGCAAGCAGCGGCGCCCCTTCGCCCTAGGCGTTGTCGCGGGCGACCAGGTCGACCGGCTTGTCGCCTTCGTCTTCTTCGCCATCGGGCTTCTCGGCGGACTTGTCGGAGAACTCATCGACGGGCGCGTCGCCCTCATCGTCTTCATCGTCGCCATCGACGTCATCATCGTCGTCGTCTTCGTCATCGGCATCTTCGTCGGCGCCCTCGTCCACAGCGCCCTCGTCTTCGGAGCCGGCGCCTTCGGCAGCCGCGCCCTCGCCCGCGCCGAGGCGCGCCAGGACTTCCTCCTCGTAGCCGTCGTCGGCAGCCTCGCCGCGCAGCTCCTCGGCGGCGGCGGCTTCCTCGCCGTCGTCATCCGGCGGCAAGGCGCGTCCGGCGGCATCCGCCTGGGTGCCCAGGGTCGAGATGCCGGCACGGGCATCGAGCAGGCCGGCGGCGCGCAGTTCCTCGACGCCGGGCAGGGCCTCGGTGCTCTCCAGGCCGAAGAATTCCAGGAAAGCTTCCGTGGTCACCCAGGTGACCGGGCGGCCCGGCGTCTGGCGGCGGCCCTTGGGCTTGATCCAGCCGGCTTCCAGCAGATGATCCAGCGTGCCCTTGGAGATGACCACGCCGCGGATCTCCTCGATCTCGGCGCGGGTGACCGGCTGGTGATAGGCGACGATGGCCAGGGTCTCGACCGCGGCGCGGGTCAGCTTGCGCACCACCTTCTGCTCGATCTGCAGGCGCGGCCCGAGATCCGGCGCGGTGCGGAAGGCCCAGCGGTCCTCATATTGCATCAGATGCACGCCGCGATTGGCATAGAGGTCCTTGAGCTCGATGAGCAGGCCGGGCACGTCGGCGCCTTCCGGCAGCCGGCTCGCCAGGACCTTCTCGGTCAGCGGCTCGGCCGAGGCGAACAACACCGCCTCCAGCAGCCGCAGCAATTCGAATCTGTCTTCGCTCATGGTCTCAACTCCGCTGCTCAAGCTTCCGCTTCGCGCGCCCCGGTTTCATGCAAGACGGCCTGCCCCGCCGCCCGACGCAGATAGATCGGCCCGAAGGTGCCGTCCTGCCGCATCTCCAGCAGGCCCGAGCGCGTCATCTCCAGGCTGGCCGCGAAAGTCGCGGCGACCGCCGCCCGGCGCTGCAGGGGATTCTGCATGCCGTCGGGCAGGAACTTCCTGAGGACCGTCCAGTCCAGGGTCTGGCCGAGCAGATCGCCGATGCGCTTCAGGGCATCGTCCATCGAGAACAGGTTCAGCGGCTGGATCTGCAGCAGGCCCTCGCGGCGCCGGCCCGGATGATTGCCGTAGGCCTTCAGGAGATCGTAGAGGGTGAGCTCGTAGACCGGGATCTGCACCACCTTCAACGGCTCCGGCCAGCCGCGGCGGAAGACGTCGCGCCCGAGCTGCGGCAGGGCCAGCAGCGACTGCCCGGCCTTCTGCATCGCCTCCAGGCGCTGCAGCTGGAAGGCCAAGGCGGCGGCGAGTTCGGCCCCGGTGGGCTCGCCGTCGGCGGGCGGCTCGGGCAGCAGCAGGCGGGATTTCAGGTAGGCGAGCCAGGCCGCCATCACCAGGTAGTCGGCGGCAAGCTCCAGCCGCAGCTTGCGGGCGCGGGCGACGAAAGACAGGTACTGGTCGGCGAGTTCCAGGATCGAAATCTTCTTCAGATCGACCTTCTGGTCCCGCGCGAGATTGAGGAGGACGTCGATCGGCCCCTCGAAGCCATCAAGATCGAGCACCAACTCGTTGTCGTCATTGGCGACCTGCGGCGCCGGCGCCTCGAAGGCATCGGTGCCGGTCTCGGGTCCAATCTCGGGGGAAATCGGGTCGCCGGCGGCCGGTGCCGCCTCGTCCCGCCTGTCCCCGTCGAGAATGTGGTCCGCCATCAGCCGCCGAGTCCCGTGATGAGCTTGATCAGATGAACCACATAGTCTCGTGCCGGGCCCAAAATCCAGCCCAAAATGTTGATATCCACACCCGTTTGCCGCTCGATCAGGCTGGGCAGGAAGATGAGCGCCAGCAGGACCAGCATGCCGTAGCGCTCGGTCTTGTAGAACGGCCGCGCCAGGGCCGGCGGCAGCAGGCCGGCGAGCACCCTGCCGCCATCCAGGGGCAGCAAAGGAAACATGTTAAAGATCGCCAATATCACGTTGATGTAGATCGATACCTCGAGCGTATCCATCGACCATTCGCCGATCGTGCCCGGCAGCAGCTGGGCGACATGCATGAGTGCGGCCGAGGTGACGGCGAGCAGCAGGTTCACCCCCGGCCCGGCGGCGGCCACCAGGATCATGTCGCGGCGGAAGTGATGCAGGCGCCGGAAATTGACCGGCACCGGCTTGGCATAGCCGAACAGGAAGCCGCCGCCGATGAACAGCAGGGCCGGCAGCAGGATGGTGCCGAAGGGATCGATGTGCTTCAGCGGGTTGAAGGTGACCCGGCCGCGCAGATAGGCGGTGTCGTCGCCGCATTTCCAGGCGACGAAGCCATGGGCCGCCTCGTGGAAGGTGATGGCGACCACGACCGGCAGGGCCCAGACCGAAATCGTGCGGATGAGCTCGGAATCCAAACGGGTCTCCTCAGGGTGGAACGGATGACGGGATCAGGCCAGCAGGTCCGACAGCTCCGCGGCGAGATCGGCCATATCGAAGTCGGGATGCCGGTTGAGGCGGGTTTGCCCCTGTTCATATCGATATTGGGCGGCCGGAGACAAGGCCGAACTCCCCTGCACCACCCCCTGCATCTCCTCCATGTTGCCGTTGCAGTGCAGGACCACGTCGCAGCCGGCCGCGAGGCTGCCCGCCGCCAGCTGCGTCAGGCTGCCCGCCAGGGCCTTCATCGAGAGATCGTCGGAGAGCAGCAGCCCGCGAAAGCCGATCTCGCCGCGGATCGCCTCGGCGATGACCTTCGGCGACAGGGTGGCCGGCTGGGCGGGATCGATCGCCTCGTAGACGATATGGGCGGTCATCGCCCAGGGAATGTCGTTGAGCATGCGGAAGGGCACGAAATCCGCGTCGATCAGGTCGTCGATCCCGGCCGTCACCCGCGGCAGTTCGTGGTGGCTGTCGACCATGGAGCGGCCATGGCCGGGGATATGCTTGATGATCGGCATGACCCCGCCCGCCATCAGCCCTTCGGCCGCCGCCCGGCCGAGATCGGCCACCAGATGCGGGTCGCTGCCATAGGCGCGGTCGCCGATCACGTCATGGGCGCCGGGAAAGCGCAGGTCGACGAGGGGCGCGCAATCGACGGTGACGCCGATGGCATACAATTCCCCGGCGAGCATTTCATGGTTGATGCGGACCGCCTGGGCCGCCGCCGCCCGGTCGCGGGCGGCCAGTTCGCCGAAGCGGGAAGCCGGCGGCGCGGCGCGCCAATGCGGCGGCTTCAGCCGGGCGACGCGGCCGCCTTCCTGGTCGATCAGCACCGGTGCCTCGGCCCGGCCGACGCAGTCGCGGAGTTCCGCGGTCAGCCGGCGGACCTGGTCCGGGGTCTCGATGTTGCGGGCGAAGATGATGAAGCCCAGCGGATCGGCGTCACGGAAGAACGCCCGTTCCGCCGCGCTCAGGCCGGGTCCGGCACAGCCGAGAATCGCCGCCAAAGCCATGATCGAGCCCCGTGATTACTCAAGCGGAATATCAGCGTGCGACGATACAGTCCTGATTCTGCGCTTTTAGTTTGGCGCAGGCCTGCTTTGCCGCCGCCCGGTCGCTGAACGGTCCCGCTTGCACGCGATAGAGCACGCTGCCGGCCTTGTCGACCTTCTCGACATTGAGGCCGAGCCCGCCCAGCACCGCGGGATAGCGCTTCTGCAGCTGCGACCAGACATCCTGGGCCGCCGCCTCGGATTTCACCGCGGCGAACTGGATGCGGATGCTGCCGGCCGGGACCGAGACGGGTGTGGATGCGGGCGCGGATGCCGTCTGGGTCGCGGCCGGTTCCGGCGCGGTCGCCTGCACCACCGGCGCCGGAGCCGCCGCCGGCTCCGGGGCGGGGGTTGCAGCCGGGGCCGGCGCGGCGGCAGCGGGTTCCGGCGCGGCCGGAGCCGGGGCAGCGGCGGAATCCGGCGCGGCCACGCTGGGGACCTCCGGCGCGGCCGGGGCCGCCACCGCGGGCACATCGGGGGCCGCCGGTGCGGTATCGGTCACCACCGGGGCCGGAGGCGCCACCGGGGTCTCCGGCGGCGGCATGACCGTCTCGCCCTGCTGGGGCTGCGTCTGGTCGAGGATGGTGGTGTTGAGGTTCGGCACCTGCATGCCGCCCTCGTCTTCCGGCTTCACCTTCTCCGGCGTGGCGTCGGCGGTGATCACCGGCGGGCCGCCGGCCTCCTCGCCGCCGCCGCTCATCAGGATCCAGACGGCGCCGATCAGCACCACCGCGGCGACGCCGCCGCCCAGGATGAGGCGGTTGCGCAGGCGCCGCGCCGCAGTCGCCGCGACCGGATCGGCGTCAGCCAGGTCGGGCAAAGGCGGCGGCGTATGCTCGACTGGGGCCAGGAGATCCGGCTGCTCGATCCTCAGCCCGGCAATGCGCTGCAGCGGCGAGGTTTTTTCCGCCTCGGGCGCGCGCATCCGGGGCTCGCCGCTGACATGGGTCGCCATCGCCGGATCGGCCTGCAGCCCGCCATCGACGGGACTTCCCGGCATTTCCGGCATGCCGGCCTGCAGCGGATCGGCCGGTGCGGTTTCGGGGGCCGGTGCCGGTTCGGGGGCCGGAACGCCCAGGGTGACCACCGCCGAGGCGACGGACGAGGTCGAGAGGTCGCCGCGCAGGCGGCTCAGCGCCGCCGCCACATTGGCCTGGATCTGCTCGGATTTGGGTGCTTCTGACGACATGCCCTGATCTCCTTCGGCGGTGACACGCGTCGAACGCGGCGCGCCCATCGACCCGTGCCGCATCAGACCAATTTTGCCTCGAGTTGGTCAAGGAAAAGGGCCCCTGCCCCAGAATGGCCCCAGGCATTAACAATCGGAATCGCTTGGGTTTTTCCGCTCAGGCCGCGCCGCGTTCGGCGGTCATCCGCTGGTGAATTTCGAGGGCGAACTTGTCGGTCATGCCGGCGATGTAGTCGGCCACCAGGCGGGCGGTCCCGCCGCCGCCCGGACCGTCGGCGCCGAGGCGCCAATCCGCCGGCAGCCGGTCGGGATCGGCGAGGTGCCAGGCGAAGAGATCCGCCACCACCAGCCGGGCCCGGTCGGTCATCGCATTGACCCGCGGATGCCGGTACATCCGCCGGAACAGGAACCGCTTCAGACCCAGGTCGTGACCGCGCATCTCCGGCGAGAACGCGGCGATCTCGTGGTCGAGGCGCCGGATATCGCCGGCATCCCGCGGTGCCGCCGCGGCGATCCGGCGGCGGGTCTCGGCAATCACGTCACCGACCATGCGGTCGATCATCCGGCGCACGGATTCATGGATGAGGCGCGGCGCCTCCAGGCCCGGATAGCGCGCCGCCACCTCGCCGAAGATCGGCCCGGCCAAAGGCACCTCGGCCAGGTCGCCGATCTCGAACAGGCCGGCGCGCAGGCCGTCGTCGATATCGTGGTTGTTGTAGGCGATGTCGTCGGAGATCGCCGCCACCTGGGCCTCGGCACCGGCGAAATCCGCCAGTTCCAGGTCCCAGCGCGCGGAGAGGGCGGCGATGCTCTCCGGCACCGGCTTTGCCCGGGCCTTGGCGGACGCCCGGGGGCCCAGCAGCGGGCCGTTATGCTTGACGATGCCCTCGACGGATTCCCAGGTCAGGTTCAGCCCGTCGAACTCGGCGTAGCGCCGTTCCAAATGTGCCAGAACGCGGAACGTTTGTTCGTTGTGGTCGAAACCGCCGAAGGGCTGCATGCAGACCGCCAGGGTCTCCTCGCCGGCATGGCCGAAGGGCGGATGGCCGAGATCGTGGGCCAGCGCCAGGGTCTCGGCGAGATCCTCGTTGAGGTCGAGAGCGCGGGCGATCGAGCGGGCGATCTGCGCCACCTCGATGCTGTGGGTAAGTCGTGTGCGGTAGTGATCGCCCTCGTGATAGACGAAAACCTGGGTCTTGTGCTTCAGGCGCCGGAAGGCGGCGGAGTGGATGATGCGGTCGCGGTCGCGCTGGAAGACCGAGCGGGTGGCGCTTTCCGGCTCGCGGTGGAAGCGGCCGCGGCTCTGCTCGGGATGGCAGGCATAGGGGGCGAGACTCATCCCCTGACGGTAGCAGCTTTGCCCCCCGCTCGCATCCCCGCGGCGCCGCGGCAGCCACGCACTTGAAGCGGTCCGGTTTTCGGCGTCAGGATGCGGGCATGAGCGATCGACCCGTCCATACCGGCGGCTGCCTCTGCGGCGCCATCCGCTACCGGGCCGAGGGCGCGCCAAACTGGGCCGCCTTCTGCCATTGCGAGAGCTGCCGCCGGGCAACCGGCGGGGTGGCGGTCGCCTATGCCGGATTTCCGGCGGAAAATTTCCACTACGCGCGCGGGCGCCCGGCGCTCTATGCCTCGTCGGACGGGGTGACGCGGAGCTTCTGCGCCCACTGCGGCACCTCCCTCACCTATGCCTCGGCGCGCTGGCCGAGCGAGGTCCATGTGCTGCTGGGAACCGCCGACCGCCCGGAGGACTTCACCCCGCAATGCCATGCCTATACCAAGGAGCGCCTGCCCTGGCTGCATTTCGCCGACGGCCTGCCGGCCTTCGCCACGGTGGCCTCGGAATCCGTGATAGAATAGAGGCTTAGCCGGGCCCGCCGGCCCCCGACGCAGGCCTGCCCAGCCCTGGCGGGGTTTGACTTTTCCCGGCGCCGACCTACATTTAGCGCCAAGCCGAGACGCTTTCGAGGTCGCCCGAGATGAACGAGATGACGCCCGCCCCCGCCGCAGACCGTCGCCTGACGGTTTCCGAAAGCGCGGCCAAACGCATCGCCACCCTGATCGCCCAGGACGGCGATACCGGGCTGATGTTGCGCCTGTCGGTGTCCGGCGGCGGCTGCTCCGGCTTCCAGTACGGCTTCTCCTTCGACAAGACCCAGCAGCAGGACGACCACCTGTTCGAGCGCGACGGCGTGAAGGTGGTGGTCGACGACACCTCGCTCGACCTGCTGGCCGGGTCGGAGATTGATTTCGTCGAGGATCTGGTCGGGGCCGCCTTCCAGGTGCGCAACCCGAACGCCACCTCGTCCTGCGGCTGCGGCAGCTCCTTCGCCATCGCCTAGAAATTCTCAGTGATCAAGGTCGCCGCCTTCAACGTCAATTCGCTGCGGGCGCATCTCGGCAACGTGCTCGACTGGCTGAAGAAGGCCAAGCCCGATGTCGCACTGCTGCAGGAAATCAAGTGCCTGAACGAGCAGGTGCCGCGGATGGAGATCGAGGAGCTCGGCTACAACATCGCCGCGGTCGGCCAGAAGACCTATAACGGCGTGGCGATCCTCAGCCGGCACAAGATGTCGGTGGAGCTGGAGCGGCTGCCCGGCGATCATGCCGACGAGCAGGCGCGCTATGTCGAGGCCGTCATCGACGTGCCGGACGGCAAGACCTGGAAGGCGCTGCGCGTCGCCTCCATCTACCTGCCCAACGGCAATCCCGCGGACAGCGAAAAATTCACCTACAAGCTCGCCTGGATGAAACGGCTTCGGGCCCATGCGCGCGACCTGCTGGCGCATGAGGAACCTGTCGTCCTCGGCGGCGACTACAACGTGGCGCCGACCGACGACGACGTCTACGACCCGGCCGGCTGGGCCGAGGATGCGCTCTGCCGGCCGGAAAGCCGCGGCGCCTATCGCGAGATCCTCAACCTCGGCTATGTCGACGCGTTCCGGGCGGTGAACCGGGAAATCCACCGCTATACCTTCTGGGACTACCAGGGCGGGCGCTGGCCGAAGGACGAGGGCCTGCGGATCGACCACCTGCTGCTGTCGCCGCAGGCGGCGGATCAACTGGAGACTTGCGAAATCGATCGCGGCCCGCGCAAACTCGAGAAGCCGTCGGATCATACGCCGATCTGGTGTGCACTCGATTTGTGATGAGGACCGATGCCCAGACTTCTCGCGGCGGCCTGCGCCGCGCTTCTCTTCGCCACCTCCGCTTTCGCCGCCGATAGCGCCTGCCAGCCGCCATCTCCGAGCGACATCCAGTCCCTGGCCTGCCCGAAGGACGGCAAGTCCAAGGGCCGAGCCGGCAAGTTCGACTACTACGCGCTGGTCCTCGGCTGGTCGCCGCATCACTGCCGCGGCAAGGACGTGACGGCCGACGACAACTTCCAGTGCAAGGCCAACAGTTTCGGCTTCGTCGTCGACGGCCTCTGGCCGATCCGCAACAGCGGCAAGCAGCCGCAATACTGCGCCGGCTCCAAGGTTCCCGCCCTGCCGGCGGCCCTGGTCGCCGAGAACATGTGCACCATGCCGAATGCGAGCGCGGTGCAATGCGCCTGGAAGAAGCAGGGTACCTGCACCGGCCTCGACGACGAGGCCTATTTCGCCACCGCCCGCAAGCTCTTCGCCGAGCTGAACATTCCGCCGGAATTCCGGCAGCCCTTCCCGGAAGACCGGACCATCCAGGCCTCCGCCTTCATCGCCGAGATGGTGGCCGCCAATCCCGGCCTGAAACCGGAGAACATCGCACTGATCTGCGAAGGCAGCGGCGTCAGCGACGCCATCGAGAAGATCGGCGTCTGCTACGATTCCGACTTCAATCCCAATCCCTGCGGCCGCGTCGCGGATGCCTGCCGCTCGGCCGAGATCCGGTTCTTCGGCACGAAATAGCGGCGGAATTTTCCGCCGCGCACCAGGCTGATGCGCGCGTCAGGTGGATGCGCGCGGCATCAGCCGCAGGCCCTGGCGCAGATGCCGGTAAGGCAGATCGCGGTTGTCGACCGGATTGGCGCCGGGGGCCGCAACGATCAGAATCTCGCCGGCGATCGGCTGAAAGTCGGCGCGGAAATGCACCGAGCTCTTCAGGGCGAGGATCTTCTGCGCCCGGGGCTCGATCCCGAGATGCCGCAGCATCGCCTGGTCGGCCGCCTGCTGCTTGCGGCTGACGACGACGATGCGGACGCCGCCGATAGCAAGGAGCGCCATCGGACCGAGCTGCATGCGGTTGCCGCGATAGAACGGCCCGGTCGCGGCGAAGCTGCCGTCGCCGAGGCGCTCGACCTTGAAGGTGCCGTGGAACGGCTTGTGTCCGGGCATGCCCGACCAGGCGCCGATGCCGAGCGTGATCTCGCTCCCCTCCCCGGCCTGATGGGCAATCGCCGCCGCCTTCGGATCGAAGAGATTGGCGAAGACGGCGCCTTCGGCATGGCCCCGCACCAGGCTCTCCAGCAGGCCGACACAGTCGGAATTGCCGCCGGCGCCGGGATTGTCCTGGGTATCGGCGAGGATGATCGGCAACGCGGCCGCATCGCCTCTGGCCCGCGCATAGGCGACCGCCTCGTCGGGTGCCCAGATCCGGCCGGCAAAGCCCGGTTCCGCCGCCCGCACCGCGGCGATGAGGTCCTCCGCCGCCCGGTCCGCCGCATCCTGGGTTTCGGCATAGGCGAGGACGGCCGGGCCGCATTCGGCGATATCGGCCGGGGGGAACCCGAAGGCGAAGGACGCACTGGCAACGCGGCCGCCGGCTTCCACCTCGGCCACCTGCCGGTAGAGTCCCCGGGCCGGTTCGATCAGCGTGCACTGCCAGGTCAGCGGCACCAGGAAATCGGCGCGGCGCATCGCCTTCCTCAGCGGCCCGCGCCGGATCAGGCGATCGAGCAGCGCCGCGGACCATTCGCCGGATTCCGCGAGATCGACATGGGGATAGGTGCGGCAGACCACCAGGGCCGAGGCATGCCGCACCATCCGCTCGGTGATGTTGGCATGCAGATCGAGGCTGACCACGATCGGAAGGTCGGGGCCGAGCAGGCCGCGCAGGCGTTCCAGGAGCTCGCCCTCGCCATCCTCCAGATGCTCGGCGACCATGGCACCGTGGAGGTCGAGGTAGAGCCCGTCGAGGTTTCCGCTGCGGCGCAGCAAATCGATCAGCTCGCCGGCGATCCGTTCATAGGCGTCACGTTCCACGTGCGCGGATGGCGATGCCGAGCACCAGAGCAGCGGCACCAGTTCATGCCCTGCGGCGGATGCCCGGTCGATGAAGCCGGCGATCGGCAGATTGATTCCACGGAAGGTGGAGAAAACCTCGGCCCCCCGCGTCAGACCCGGCCAGCCGTCGGCCTGCTCGAAATCCAGATAGGTGGCCTTTACCGGGGCGAAGGTGTTGGTTTCGTGCTGGAATCCGCCGATTGCTATGCGGGCCATGGCTATCCTCGACTGCGGCGCCGCTGCGCCATGCGAAATTCCGATTTCATTCTTATTGGCGACTCGGGCCATTGCTATAATAATGCTGCCCGAATAATCAATTAATAAACTTCTGGTTGGGACGGCTATGGCAAACGTGCGGCAGAGCATGCTGGAGGATATCGATCACGCGGCCGGGGTGGCTGCTGCCGCTTTCGAGGAAATGGCGCGGCGCAATATCTCGCCGACGCCGCCGAATTTCTGCGTCTGGTACAATTACCTGGCGATGACCGTCGACGGGCTGCGCCGCGAAGTGGACGCGATCATCGCCGCCGGCGGCAATTTCACCCCGCAGGTCAACCAGCAGCTGTTCTACAAGTATTTCGGCATCGACCAGGAGAATGCCGAGCTCCGCAAGGCCGGCGAGGAACTGCGCGCCAGCATGGGCGATATCCTGACCCGGGTCGGCGAAGCCGGGGTCGATACCGCCTCCTACGGCGCCACCCTGACCCAGGCCACCGGAACCCTGGGTGGTTCCAGCGCGCAGGACCCGGCGGCGATCCGCGAGATCGTGGCGCGCCTGCTCTCCGCCACCAAGGAGATGAACGCCAAGAACCACGCGCTCGAGGACCAGCTGCAGCGCTCCAGCAAGGAGATCACCTCGCTGGAAAGCCGCCTCACCCAGATGCGGCGCGAGGCCCTGACCGATGCCCTGACCGGGATCGGCAATCGCCGCTGCTTCGACCTGGCGCTGATGGACTACTGCAAGCAGGTATCGACCTCGAGAGCGAGCGGCAAGAGCGACAGCGGACTCTGCCTGCTGCTGCTCGATATCGATCATTTCAAGAAATTCAACGACGCCTATGGCCACCGGATCGGCGACCAGGTGCTGAAGGTGGTCGGCTTCAAGCTGCGGGAGGCAGCGTCGAACGGCGACACGCCGGCGCGCTACGGCGGCGAGGAGTTCGCCCTGCTGCTGCCCAATACCAAGATCGAGGATGCGGTGACCCGTGCCGACAAGCTGCGCACCAGCCTCGGCAGCCATTACCTGAAGAACAAGGCGACCGGCGACAATTACGGCCAGGTCACGGTATCGATCGGCGTTGCCCATTTCCGCCCCGACGAGCCGCTGGAAGCCTTCGTCAGCCGTGCCGATGCCGCCCTGTTCGAAGCCAAGCACCAGGGGCGCAACCGCGTCGTGCGCGCGGCGACCGCCTGAGCGGCTAGATCTCGATCAGCCGGTCGGCAATCTCGTTCGGGTTGCTGCCGTTATGCGGATAGTGCCGCGCCAGGATTGCGGCCAGGCCGGCGACGGCCCCGAGAAATCCGGCCTCCACCCGCCCCGCGCGGACCGCCGCGGTGAAGGCATCGACAATTCCCTGCCAAGCCGCCGCCTCGACCTTCCGGTCGATGCCGCGGTCGGCGATGATCTCGACATAGTGCTCGGCAGCCGCGACGAAGAACATGACGCCGCAATGCTCGTCGGTGGCGGCAAGGCCGCGTTCGAGGAAGACCAGACGCGCGAGGCGCCGGGCGGCGCGCTCGCGCCGGGACCGCGGCGTCAGGCGGACACCCAGGGGCGTAAAGCGCATCAGCGCGAAGACCAGGAGGAAGGCGGCGAGAAACGCCGTCAGGATCTCGCCGCCGCCGACCCAGGGAACGAAGCGCCAGGCGGCGACGCCCGCCAGCAGCCCGGCGACCATGCCGGCGAGATAGCCGGTTTCCGCATAGTCGTCGGCGCGATGGGCGATCACCGCGACGAATTCCGCGCGCGTGCCGGTCTCGGCCGCCTTGATCGCCGCTTCGATGCGGGTGCGGGCGCCGCTGTCGATCATCGGTGAACCCCGCCTACCATCGGCCGCTCGCCCCGCCGCCGCCGCCGCTGCCGCCGCCGCCGGAAAAGCCGCCGCCCGAGGACCAGCTGCTGCCCGACGAGCCGCGACCGCCGCTGCTGCTCAGGTACCAGACGTAGCGGTTGCGCGTCGGGTCCCAGCGCCGCCGGATGCTGCCGACCAGGGCGAAGAGGATGAAGACGAAGATGAAACCCTTGGTGGAGAGGAACTGGATGAACCAGGGCAAAGTCAGCGACGGCGCGAAGGCCCGCTCGACCGGATGATAGGTGCCGCCGATGGAGCCGATGATCGCGTCGACGCCGGCGCTGACGCCGCCGTCGATATCGCCCGCCTTGAAGCGGGGGATGATCTCGCCTTGGATGATCTTGTAGGCGGTGGCATCGGGCAGGACACCCTCCAGGCCATAGCCGACCTCGATGCGGAGCTGCCGGTCGGCGGGCGCCACCAGCAGCACGACGCCGTTGTTCTTGTCCTTCTGGCCGATGCCCCAGCCGCGCAGCAGGGCAAGACCCCAGTCCTCGATCGGATAGCCCTTCAGGTCCGGCAGGGTGACGACGACGAGCTGGTTGGAGGTCTGCCGCTCGAAGGTCTGCAGCTTCGAGGTGAGGAATCCGACGGTGCCGGCGCTCAGCACATGGGCATTGTCGACGACCCGGCCGGTCAGCTCCGGAATCGGCGGCGCGGCGAAGGCCGGCGGCGCCGAACCCGCGGAGAGGCCGAGCAGCAGCAGGGCGATGCGGAAGAATACCCGCAACGGCGCCGCCTCAGTTCCCGGTGGTGCCGAAATCGACCTTCGGCACATCCATCTTCTCCGGCTCGACCTGCAGCTGCTGCATCGGCACGCGATCGGCATAGAGGAACCGGCGCCAGAGCACCCCGGGGAAGGTCTTCAGCTCGGTGTTATAGGCCTGCACCGCCAGGATGAAGTCGCGGCGCGCCACCTGGATGCGGTTCTCCGTCCCTTCGAGCTGCGCCTGCAGGGTCTGGAAATTCTCGGTCGCCTTCAGGTTCGGATACTGCTCCGCCACGACCAGCAGCCGTGACAGCGCCGAACTCAGCGCCGCCTGGCTGTCGCCGAAGGCCTTCATGGCGGCTGGATCGTTCAGGGCATCCTTGCCGAGCTGGATCGAGCCGACCTTGGCGCGCGCCTCGACCACCGCTTCCAGGGTGGATTTCTCGAAATCCGCCGCGCCTTTCACCGTCGCCACCAGGTTCGGCACCAGATCCGCCCGGCGCTGATACTGGTTCAGCACCTCGGCCCATTGCGCCCCGGCGGCTTCCTCGTATCTGGGGATGTTGTTCACCGAGCCATAGGCCCAGATGCCGACCGCGACCACGATCGCCAGCACGGCGAGCAGGAAGACTCCGAAACCACGCATCAGATCACCCGTCCCGGATACAGCATCGCGCTCACCCCTTCCAATGCGGCGGGATGGTCCTGGCGTAATAGGGCAGAGCCTCGATCCGCTTCATCCAGGCGACGAGGCGTTCCGGAATGTCGCCGCCGACGCCCTGGCCGGGCTTGCGTTCCTCGATGCGCCACAGCATGCGCATATATGGAAAGACGGTGAAATCCGCCAAGGTGAGATCGTCGCCATGGAAATAGTCGCCGGGCAGGGCCGCATCGAAGCGGGCGAGTTCGGCGAAGATCCCCTCCTTGGCCTTGGCGATGGCCGCGGCATCGCCGCCGTCGGACTTGTAGAGGAGCTCCTCGGCGAGGTCGCCGATCGGCGGCTGCAGGTAATTGTCGGCCGCGGCCATGATGCGGCGGATGCGGGCGCGCCCCTTCACGTCCTTCGGCAGCAGCGGCTTCTGCGGATAGCGCTCCTCGAGATACTCGACGATCGGCGTCGATTCCCACAGGGCGAAGCCGTCATCCATGATCGCCGGAACCTTGCCGCGCGGATTGACCGCCAGGAATTCCGGCGTCTTGGTGTCGCCGTTGTCGAACTGCAGGCGCTTGAAGGTGTAGTCGATGCCCTTGTGCTCGAGGCTGAGCCAGACTTTCCAGGCATAGGGCGAACCGGAACCGTAATAGAAGATCATCGACATGACAGGAGGCCTTCGCGTTGGGTTTCGGGAAACGGGCGGCGGTGGATCATCGGTTGGCGGCTAGATCACGACCTTGACGTCGGGGGATTTCGGCAGGTCGCCCGGAATGACCGCGACCAGCAGCATGTCGACCGGCTTCTTGTGGTCGCCGAGCGGCAGGATCAGCGTCTCCTCGGAGAATACCTGCCGGTCGAACAGCCCCTCCTTCAGGTAGCGGTACGGCGCACCGGTGTCGACCACCGCGTCATAGGTCTGCTTGATGAAATCGGAGTACTCCTCCATCGGCAGCTGGTCGAGATACTTGCCGGTATAGTTCATGCCGGAGAGCTCGACGAGGATCGAGCCGTCCAGACGGAAGAAATAGCGCCGCGGCGAGAACTCCACGTCGACCAGCGTAACATAGCCGAGGATATAGGGGAAATCGACCGGGTCGACCTCGGCCCGCGTCGGGAACGGCCGATCGCCGCGCTTCGCGTTCCAGTACGCGAAGAGGCGTTGCAGGCGCCCGTCGATCAGTTCCTGGCCAAGCGTATCGGACATGCCCCGCCTTAGACCCGTATTACCTGCAAGTGTTGCCCGATTCCGCGCCGGCGGCAAGGCCGGCTATCGGCCGGCGGATTGCGTCGCCCCGGCGGGTTCCGGCGCCAGGCGGGAGAGCGGCTGCAGCGGCTCCTGGAACAGGTAGAACTTCGCCGTCGGCGACATGTCGCTGACGATGAAGCGGAACGTCGCGGTGCCGCCCGGCGGCACCTGGGCGCCGCTGAAGCCCAGGGTATCCTCCGGCTCGTCGAAGCGCTGCGAGTCGGGGAAGCTGCTGCTGGTATAGGCGGTCGAGATCTGCGAATTCTGGCCGAAGCTGAGCCCGTCCTCGTAGGGGCTGTGGCGGGTCGGCACCTCACGCAGCTCCATCTGGAAATTCTGCCAGACCTTGTCGGTGCGGTTGATCACGACCTTGGTCATGGCGAAGGCGGCGATGTGGTGGCTGCCGATGCGATTGCCGAATTCCCGGCTGAAGCCCCGGATCAGCAGGACAGCGTCCTGGGAGCCGGTGATCTCCTCGGTCACCACGATCGGATCGGCCAGGGTGCCGGTCCCGGTGACGCTGAGCAGGCGGAAGCCGCCGGCCTCGTCGGAGAAGATCAGGCCCTCATGGGTGAGCGGCGTCGCCGCCGCCGGCGCGACGCTCGCAAGCAACATCCAAGACGCGATCGCGGCCCGCAGGTGCATCCCGCCATTATCGCGTCGGGACGGCGCCGCGCCTAGCCCGAAATCAGCCCGCCGGCGGGCCGGACGATCCAGGCGGGGCCGGTCAGATCGCGGCCAGCCGTTCCAGGGCCTGGGTCAGCTTGGCGCCGGCCTGTTCGGCCTCGGCCAGGCGCTGGCGCTGCTCCTCGACCACCGCCGGGTCGGCCTTGGCGATGAACTGGGCATTGCCCAGCTTCCTGCCGATCTTGTCCGCCTCGGCCCTGGTCTTCTCCAGCTCCTTGGTCAGCCGAGCCTTCTCCTTGCCGACGTCGATGACATCCGCCAGAGGCAGGAAGACGGTGGCCTCGTCGAGCACGATCTGGGCGGCACCCTTCGGTCCGTCCTGCTCGGTGGTCTCGACCGACTGCGCCCGCGCCAGCCGCTTGATGAGATCGCCGTAGCTCGCCAGGCGGCGCCGTGACGCGGCATTGGCGTCCTTGATCAGCAGGCTGACCTGGGCGCCGGGCGGCACGTTCATCTCGGCGCGCAGGCCGCGAACCTCGCTGACCAGCCGGATCACCCAGTCGAAATCGGCGCCGGCGGCGGCATCGATGGCGTCGTCGCCGAATTCCGGCCAATGCGCCTTGATCAGCAGGCCGGATCCCTCGGGCCCAACCTGGGGCCCAACCTGGGACCAGAGCTCCTCGGTGATGAAGGGCATGAAGGGATGCATGAGGTGGAGGAGCTGGCCCAGCACCCAGGCGGTGGCGGCGCGGGTCTCGCGCTGTGCTGCCTCGCTGCCGCCCATCAGGATCGGCTTGGTGAATTCCAGATACCAGTCGCAGAACTGGCCCCAGACGCAGTGATAGAGCGCACCGGCGGCGTCGTTGTAGCGGTAGAGCGCCATCGCCTGGTCGACGGCGCGGGCGGTCTTCGCCAGCTCGCCGATCATCCAGCGATTGACCGTCTCCTTGACCCGGCGCGGATCGAAATCCGGATCCGCCCGGCACTCGTTCATCTCGCAGAATCGGGTCGCGTTCCACAGCTTGGTGGCGAAGTTGCGGTAGCCCTCGACGCGGTTCTCCGACATCTTGATGTCGCGCCCCTGCGCCGCCAGGGCGGCCAGGGTGAAGCGCAGCGCATCGCAGCCGTACTTGTCGATCAGGTCCAGGGGATCGATGACGTTGCCCTTGGACTTCGACATCTTCTGGCCCTGCTCGTCGCGCACCAGGGCGTGGATGTAGACGGTGCGGAACGGCACGTCCCTCATGAAATGCAGGCCCATCATCATCATCCGGGCGACCCAGAAGAAGATGATGTCGAAGCCGGTGACCAGCACGTCGCCGGGATAATAGCGCCGCAGCTCCGGCGTCGCCTCCGGCCAGCCCAGGGTCGAGAACGGCCAGAGCGCCGAGGAGAACCAGGTGTCCAGCACGTCCTCGTCGCGCTTCAGCGCCGCCGGCTTGCCGTAATGCGCCGCCGCCAGGGCCATGGCCTCGGCCTCGTCCATGGCGACGAAGACCTCGCCGTCCGGCCCGTACCAGGCCGGGATCTGGTGGCCCCACCACAGCTGCCGCGAGATGCACCAGGGCTGGATGTTGCGCATCCAGTCGAAATAGGTGTTCTCCCATTGCTTCGGGACGAAGACGGTCCGCCCCTCCTCGACCGCCTTGATGGCGGGCATGGCGAGGGTCTTGGCGTCGCAATACCACTGGTCGGTCAGCCAGGGCTCGATCACCACGCCGGAGCGGTCGCCGTGCGGGATGGTGAGCGCATGGTCGTCGATCTTCTCGATCAGGCCGAGCGCCTCGAGATCCGCCAGCACCTTCTCGCGCGCCACATAGCGGTCCAGGCCGCGATAGGCCGCCGGCACGCTGTCGTTCAGCCTGGCATCGCGGTCGAAGATGTTGATCATCTCGAGGCCGTGCCGGCGGCCGACCTCGAAATCGTTGAAGTCATGCGCCGGCGTGATCTTCACCGCGCCCGACCCGGTCTCCGGATCGGCATATTCGTCTGCCACCACCGGAATGCGCCGGCCGACCAGCGGCAGCAACACATGCTTGCCGACCAGATCGCGATAGCGGTCGTCCTCGGGATGCACCGCCACGGCGGTATCGCCGAGCATGGTCTCCGGCCGCGTCGTCGCCACCACCAGGAAGCGGTCCGGCTGGCCTTCGACCGGATACTTCAGGTGCCAGAGCTTGCCCTTGGATTCTTTCTGCACCACTTCGAGGTCGGAAATCGCCGTGTGCAGCTTCGGGTCCCAGTTCACCAGGCGCTTGTCGCGGTAGATCAGCCCCTCGCGATGCAGGTCGACGAAGACCTTGCGAACGGCGGCGCTCAGGCCCTCGTCCATGGTGAAGCGCTCGCGCGGCCAGTCGGGCGAGGCGCCGAGGCGGCGCAGCTGGCGGGTGATCGTGCCGCCGGACTCCGCCTTCCATTCCCAGACCTGCTCCAGGAACCTGGCGCGCCCGAGATCGGTCCGCTTGATGCCCTTCTCAGCGAGCTGGCGCTCGACCACCATCTGGGTGGCGATGCCGGCATGATCGGTGCCCGGCTGCCAAAGCGCGTCGCGGCCCCGCATCCGCTGATAGCGGGTCAGCACGTCCTGCAGGGTGAAGGTGAGCGCATGGCCCATATGCAGGCTGCCGGTCACGTTCGGCGGCGGCATCATGATCGTATAGGGCTGCTTGTTGGAGGCGACGGAGGCGGCGAAGGCCCCGGTCTGCTCCCACTCGGCATAGCGCTGCTTTTCGACCTCGTCGGGCCGGAACGTCTTTTCCAGCATTGCTGGGGATCCTATGGAAATCGCGTGTCTATTTCAGCCGACCAAGCGCGGCCGGGGCTTTATAACCGCAGCCGGAACCCGGTCAAAGCAAAGAGTGGTGGAAGTTTCCGCGCCGCTCAGCCCAGTTCGGCCCGGCGGGCGATGCGTTCGACCTCGCGCCGGACCAGGCGTTCGACGATCTCCTGGAGATGCAGGTCCAGCCATTCCTTGAGCAGCGGCTCGACGGCACGGCGGACCAGGGTCTCGACCAGGAGCCCGTCGCCCTCATGGCCGGTATCGATGGCCGGAAGCGCCCTGCGCCCGACCAGCTCGGCCATGACGCTTGCCGAGGCAGCGGCAACAACCGGAGAGACAAGTTCCGTATCCATCGGCTCCGGCTCCGCTTTGACCGGCGCGGCCGGCGGGGCCGCCTTGACCGGTGGGGACAATTCGACAGGGGGAAGGACGGCCTGGACGGGCGCCGGGGGCGGTTCGGCGATCGCCGCCGGCGGCTCCGGTTCGTCGACCAGTTCCACGACATTGCTGTCGCCGACCACCATGTCGGTCAGGACCAGTTCATCCTCGTCTTCGTCGGGATCGGCGCCGATACTGGCTGGAGCCGGTGCCGGCTGGGGTACCGGCGCGGGCGCCGCCTTGGCTGCCGGCGCCTCTTCCTTGGCGTCGGTGCCGTCCTCGGAAATGATCCGGCGGATGGAAGCCAGGATCTCTTCCATGGACGGTTCTTGACTGGCCTTCGCTGCTTCGCTCATTCCCGCATCCCTTGCCGGGTCGACGGCCTCAGCGACACCGCGCCATGCCCCTCCCGCTACCCGGATCAAATATCCTAGCGAGTCCGAAGAAACTTCTCAAGAAATGGCGCAAGCCCCCGAGAATCTCACAATAATTGGGCATCTTCGAGTCGCAAGGGCGGAAACCCCGCTCTTACTCGACCGAAGGCCCCGTACCCCAGAACTTGTTGCGAACCTCATGGTAGTGCTCGGTGGCGTCGTATAATGGGGCATTCAGGGCCAGATCCTTGGCCGTCAGCCGGCCGACCGCCGCCAGAACCCGGTATTTAGCCACCACATAGTCTGTCCTGGCCTGGACCAGGCTGACCTTGGCATTCAGTGCCTCAATTTCCTGGTTGAGAACGTCCAGGACGGTCCGGGCGCCCACTTGCTGCTCCTGCCTAACGCCATCCAGGGCGATGTCGGCGGCTTTGACCTGTTCTTCAAAGGATGCGATCTGGGCCCGCGCGGTGTCCAGCGACTGCCAAGCGTCTACCGCCTCGCGTTCCGCCGCCCGGCGAGCCTCGTCAAGTTGCTTGCGGGATTGCTGATAGCGCTGCTTGGCCTCCCGCACCCGGGAATCTGGCGCGCCCGCCTGATACAGCGGGATCCTGATGACGCCCAGAATGGTGCCGTCATTCGAGGCCTGGCGATCGCTATCCGCTTCGTCGTTGCGCTGGAAGCTGCCCTCCAAGGTCACTTCCGGCAACAGGTCGGCGAAGTTCACGTCAATACTGTCTTTCGCCGCGCGCTCGTTGAACTGAGCTGCGACCACTTGCGGCGCGCCCTGTGACTGGATGACAGTCTCTTCGGCGTTTGCAGGCAGACTCAACTCGCTATCAGGCATATGGAGATCCGTCGGCTCCTGACCGATAATTTGCCGATAGGTCGCCTTGGAGGCCGTCAACCGGCCCTCAGCCGCTGTACGGTCGGCATGAGCCCCCTGGAGTCGGGATTCAGACTGCGCGACATCGGTTTTCGTCACCTCGCCCGCCTCGAACCTATCCTTGGTCGCCTGCAACTGGGCGGCGATGGCCTTCTCGTTACTGATCGTGAGGTCCAGCACTGCTTCATCGCGGACGACACCCAAATAGGCCTGCACCGCAAATAGCAATATCTGCTGTTCGGCATCAATCAACTGAGCACGACCAGCCTCAACTTGGTTCTCTGCTTGCGAGGTGCTCGACACCGTACCGAAGCCGCTGAAGACCGGCTGCGAAACGCTGACACCATAGGTGCGGGGCCAGAAGCTGCGATTGGGATCGATCGAAGCGACGTCAAAGCCGGGCAGCGGCTTGCTCTTGTCCTGGAACCATTCGTGACCGGCGGTGACTTGACCCTGGACAGTCGGACGCCAGCCGCTCAGCGCCTGGGGCACCAGCTCGTCGGTGGCGCGCAACTGCGCACGCGCGGAATCCAGCGTCGGGTTGCCGACATAGGCCTGCGTCAGGGCATCGTTGAGGTCCACCGCATGCGCCTGAGCGGCAGCCAGCGCACAGACTGCAACCCCGGCCGCCAGGACGTTTCGCCGCTTTCTAGTGGTGAAGACCATGCCTATCATCGGTCGATCCTTCGCAAATCCGGTCCTAGTAACGGTTCATTTCCGGCTCCACGGTCGTCGCCCAGGCGTCGATCCCGCCCGCCAGGTTGACCGCCTTGGGAAAGCCGTTGTTCCGCAGCCACATTGTAGCGTGAAAACTTCGCATACCGTGATGACAAACCACCGCCAGGGCCCGGTCCTTCGGCAGTTCGGCGACGCGGGCCGGCAATTGGTCCATCGGCACGAATGCACTGCCTGCGATCGCACAGAGTTCGCGCTCCCAGGGTTCGCGGATATCGAGGATCGTCACCGGCTCGTCGCGCGCAATCAGCTCGGACAGGTCTTGCGGCTCGATCTGCAGAGGTGCACCCGACGCCATGATTCCCACCTAGAGGACAAACCGCGCCGGAATCGCAAATCCCGGGAGAAGCGCCGCTGCTGCATCGAACACGACCCGGCCGGAGACCGACGCGCCGGACTTCTGCATCAACGTCGCCCGCCCAATGCCCTTTTCCAGGACCACGGTGACCAGTCGGCCGGTCGGCGCGAGTTGGTCCGTCAGACCGGCCGGCACCGCCTCGACGCCGCCGTCGATCAATATCACGTCGTAGGGCGCCTGCTTGGCATGACCCTGGTCCAGCGGGCCTTCGACCAGAATGGCGTTCCGGACGCCAAGGCCGGCCAGGACCGAGCGCGAACGCGCCATGAGATCAGGATCGGATTCCAGCATCACCACCGTGCCGGCCACACGCGCCAAGACCGCGCCGGCATAGCCGACGCCGCTGCCGACGACCAGAACCTTCTCGCTCGCCCGCGGCTGCGCCGTCTGGATCAGGCGCGACAGCACCATCGGCTCCGTCAGCCATCGCCCTGCGCCAATCTGCACGGGGCGATCGATATAGGCCTGGCCGCGCGACGGGTCCGGCAGAAAAAGCTCGCGGGGGACGGACGCGAAGGCCGCGATCAGATCTTCGTCGGTCACCTTGCTGGTGCGGATCTGGCTGTCGATCATGTGTTGCCGAGCGGCGGCGTAGTCCATCGAAATCCTCTTGAAAACCGGCCCCGGCAAGGCGTCGTCGCGAGTTCCGACCGCGCCCCGGGGCCCCCAACCAGGCCCTGTTTGTGGTTATACTGTCTGCGACGGACCCTGACAATGCTGCGCCCGGTCCCGATTGGGCAGGCGCTTGACCCTCGGGATCAGGCACTCTATACGTCCCGTCGCTCCCCAGGCGCGCCCAGGGACGTTTTCGACGTCCAGCGCCTATTCCGGGCCCGGTGGCAGAGTGGCCATGCAGAGGACTGCAAATCCTCGTACGTCGGTTCGATTCCGGCCCGGGCCTCCATTATCGGAGCGCCCGCTTCCCGATTTCCCGCAGGATTGGCCCAAGCGCAGTACCTTGCGCCGCACCGGCCATCAGTCGCCGCATCCCGGAAAAGCGAAAGAGCCCCGCAGCGCTGCTGCGGGGCTCTCTGCCGATCGATAAATCAGGCTGGAGCTTACTCTTCTTCCGCCTTGTTGGCCTCGTAGTCCACCGGACCCGGCGTGGCTTCAAGCGGATAGGAAAGGCCGACCGATTCAACCAACTGACCCTGCGAGGCAAGGATGCGGTAATTCGCAAACAGTTCCTCGTTCTTCGCGAAAATCAGCTGATCGTTGGAGGTGAACAGTTCGTTGGCGGCATCGAGCACGTCGAGCAGGCCGCGCTGGCCGATGTCGAACTGCTGTACGTAGCCTTCCCAGGTTTGCTGGTTGGCAGCAACCTGCTGCTCCAGGGTCTCGATGCGCTCGCGCTGGGTCTGGCGGGTCGCCCAGGAACTCCGAACCTCCTGCTCAACTTCCCGCTCCGCCGCGCGCAGAGTTTCCAGGGCCTCCGAACGGCGCTCCTTGAACTCCTTCACGCGGGCAATATCTGCACCGCCACGATAAATGTTATAGCGCAGAACCAGCAGGAACTGAGCGTTGTAGGTCGTGTCCTCGCGGCCGTTGTTATGATGATTGGTCGAGGCGATGGATTTAAAATTCAGCTGCGGATAGAGGCTGGCTTCCTGTTGCCGGATCTCTTCATCGCTGCGCTCGACGTCGAACTTCGCCAAGCGAACTTTCGGGTTGTTGTCGAGGCCACGGGCCACCGACAGGTCGACGTTTTCCGGGACCAAACTCGCATCGAGGGTCACCGAATCCAGTTCCCCGGCCGGAATGCCGATGATCTGCAGGAACTTGGTCTCGTCTTCACGCAACTCGCCCTGAATATCGGTGTAGGTCGACCTGGCAGTCGCCAACCGCGCTTCCGCCTGGCTGACGTCAGCGACGTTGCCGCCGCCGAGCTCGGCGCGCTTCTGCACCAGACCCAGAGTTTCTTCGTGCTTCTTGATGTTTTCTTCGGCATTCACCAGCCGCGAACGGTCGCGAATGATGCTCAGATACTGCTCGGTGGCATCGAGGCCGGAGACTTCGGCCTGATCCTGGACCCGCTCGGCGGCCGATTTAACACGAGCCTTCTGGCGGCCGACTTCGCTGGCGGCGAAGAAGCCGTCGAAAATGCGCTGGGTGAGGGTCGCCTGCGCATCGCTGCGGAACAGCCAGCGGCCGTTGTCATGGGCGCCCTGATTGGTCGTTTCGCTGCCGTGGTCGGTGGTATCGTTCTCGGAGAACTCCGGCCCGGCATCGAGCCGAACGTCGATTTGCGGATAGTAAAGACCCCAGGCCTGGCGAAGTTCATAATCGATCGCCCGGCGATCCTTAACCACAACGCCAACATCCGGGTTGGTCGTGATAACCAGGGATATCGCGTCCTTCAGCGACATCGCCTCCGCCGGCGCGCCACCCAAGGCAAGCACGAAGGCCGTTCCAAACACTGCACCAAGAAATTGCGCCTTGCGTGAGCGCAACGATGTTCCTGCCGACATAATGATACCCCCAAAATTAGGCCCCGATCCGCGCCTCGCTACCCTACGCGCATCAAGACTTTAGAAGACTCAAGTAGTTAACACTAAATTAAGCCAAACTGCCAAGTCCGTTTTTACCAGTTTTCGGACATTCACGCATCATCTTTCTGCCTACACCCCAGATGGATTCATCGTTCTGTCAAAGCAGTTTGGCGTGCTTTGAGAATGGGCTTTAACAGATATTCTAGGACTGTCTTCTTCCCGGTCAGGATATCCACCGTTGCAGTCATGCCCGGAATGATCGGCAACTGCTCACCCTGCTTGCCGACCAGAAAATTCCTGTCAGTTCTGAGCCTTACGCGGAAAAACAGTTCCTTTTTCTCGTTCTCGATCGCATCGGCCGAGATCTGCTCGACCTGCGCATCCAACCCGCCATAGATGCTGTAATCGTAAGCGGTGATCTTAACTTTCGCATGTTGATTTGGTGCAATAAAGCCACGGTCCTGAGGACGAATTTGCGCCTCAATCAAAAGGTTCTCCTCGATCGGCACGATCTCCATGATGTCGGCGGCCGGTTGGATCACGCCACCGATGGTCCGCGCCTTGATCTCCTTGACCGTACCCTTTACAGGCGAACGAAGCTCGGTCCGGCCGACCTTGGCCTGGGCCTCATTCATCGATTCAGTCACAGTGGCGAGATCCGCCTGCTGTTTGGCCATTTCGCCGGCCGCCTCGGCCTTAAAGGTGGCGACGGCCTCCTTCATCTTGCTCTGCGCCTCCTGCAGCGCCGAACGGGCGCGCGGCAGCGACGCCTGGGCGTTGGAGACCTCGGACTGGTAGTTCTGGACCTCCTGCCGGGCCTTCAACAGGTCAACCTTGGAGGCAGCCCCGGCCCGGACCAGGGGCTCCAGGATGTCCACCTGCTGGTTGGCGTAGTCGAGGCTGGAGCGCGAGGTCGAGATCTTGGTGCCGATTTCCTGGATTTCCTGCTGACGCTGGGTGACCTGATCCCGCAATGTCGATTGCTGGGACGACAACTGGCTCTGGCGAATGACGAACAGCGCCTTCTCCTGGGCGGCCTTTTCCGGCGCATCCGCCAGCACTTCCGGGGGAAAGGCGATCTTGTCGGGTTCGCTCTCGCCGTTGATCTCCGCCTGCAGCCGGGCGATCGCCGCCGTGGCGATGTAGTAGCGCTGCTTCAATTCCGACAGGCTGAATTTCGCGGTCGAATTCTCGACCACCACCAAAACCTGGTCCTTCTCGACGATATCGCCTTCGCGCACGTTCATCTCGGCCAGGGTGCCGCCGTCGAGGCTCTGGATCACCTGGGTCTGGCTCGACGGCACAACCTTGCCTTCGCCGCGGGTGATCTGGTCGAGGACTGCAAAATACGACCAGATCAGGAAGACGGCGACCACCGAGAGGATCACCAGCAGCAGGATATGCCCGAACAGGCGCGTACCGTCGCGCTCGGTTTCCGAGGGATCGATCCAGAGATCGCGATTGGTCAGCGACATTTCAATTCATCTCCAAGCCGGGTCGATCAGCCTTCGTTGGCGCGGATGCGGCCCTTCATCAGGGCATCCAGCACACCGGCCTTCGGGCCATCGGCGACCACCTTGCCGCGATCCAGGACGATCAGCCGATCGACCAGCGACAGCATGGAATTGCGGTGGGTCACCAGCATGATGGTCTTGCCATGGACGATCTCGCCCAGGCGCATCTTGAAGGCGTTCTCGGTGCTGTTGTCCATCGAGCTGGTCGGCTCGTCGAGCAGCAGGATCGGCGGATTCAGCAGCAGAGCGCGGGCGACGGCAACCGACTGGCGCTGACCGCCCGAGAGGTAGCGCCCGTTCTCTCCCACCGGCATGTCGTAGCCGGCGGGATGCTGGCGCACGAAATGATCGACGCCGGCGAGGGTGGCGGCGCGAATGACCGATTCTTCGTCGACATAGGGGGCGCCGAGAATGATGTTGTCTTTCACCGAGCCGAAAAACAGGCGCGCATCCTGCAGCACGCAGCCGATGCTCTGGCGCAGATCGGTCGGGTCGAGCTGGCGGATATCCGTGCCATCGACCAGGACCGCGCCCTCGGTCGGCTCGAACAGCCCGAGGACCAGCCGTTCGATGGTGGTCTTGCCGGAGCCGATCCGACCGACGATGCCGACCCGCTCGCCCGGCTGGATCTTGAAGGAAACGCCGTCGAGCGCCGCGGTCTGGGCGTTGGGATACTTGAAGACCACGTTGCGGAACTCGATCGATCCCTCGATCCGCGGGCGCCGCAGGAACACCTTGCCGCGCGGCCGTTCGACCGGCAGCGCCATCAGGCGGTTGAGCCCTTTCAGCGAGGTCCAGGACTGGTGGAACCGCACGATCAGACCGGCGATCTGGCCGAGCGGCGCCATGGCACGGCTGGTCAGCATCGAGGCGGCGACCAGGGCACCGGTGGTCAGCGCCGGGCGCGGATCGCTCGGCACATGGGCGAAGATCTCGTAGCAGCCGGTCAGCAGGACGCCGACGAAGGCCAGGTTCGAGGACATCATCACGAAGTTGATGGCAATCGTGGACCAGAAGCGGGATTCCATCGCCGAGGCGGATGACGCGGCAACGTAGCCGTCCCAGTCGCGCTGCAACTGGCCCTCGGCCGAGCTCGCCTTGATCATGTCCAGCCCGTTGATCGCCTCGACCAGGGTGGCGTGCTTCTGCGCGGACTCGCGGTAGGACCGCTCGACCGCCTTCTTCATCGGGATCTGCACCAGCACGCTGACCAGGATGACCAGCGGCACCAGCACCGCCGGCACCACCGCAACCGGTCCGGCGATGACGAAGATGATGATCATGAAGATGATGACGAAGGGGAGATCGATGATCGCCGACAAGGTCGCCGAGGTGAAGAAGTCTCGCAGCGTCTCGTAGGACTGGACATTCGAGGCGAAGGCGCCGGCGGATTGCGGCCCGGCCGCCATGCGGATCGAAAGTATATGCTCGAACAGGGCCGACGAGACCTTTCGGTCCAGCGCCTTGCCGGCGCGGTCGAGGAAATGCGCCCGCAGAGTGCGGAGGAGAAAATCGAAGGCGAAAATCGCGATCACGCCGATGGCGAGGACCCACAGGGTCTCCTCGGCCTTGTTCGGCACGACGCGGTCATAGACCTGCATCGAGAAGATCGAAGTGGCGATGGTGAACATGTTGATCAGCAGCGCCGCGACCACGACCTCGACATAGACCGGGGTGTATTTGAGGACGTTGCTCCAGAACCAGTTGCGCGGCGCCGCCTCGGTGAGATCGGCCGAGCGCGTGTCAAGGCGGATCTTGGTCTGCACGACGATCTGGAAGCCGGAATAGAGCGCCTCCAGGTCGGCCAGCGGATAGCGCTGGCTGCCGTCGAGATTGTCCGGCGTGGCAATCTCGACCACGCCGTCCCTGGCGGGCGCCAGCATGACCACGGCCTTGCGGTCCTTCAGCAGCAGGACCGCCGGCACGCCCATGGCGCCGACCTGGTCGATCTTGCGCTTGATCCGGTTGGCGCTGAGCCCGGCGCGGTCGGCAGCCCGCAGGAACAGGTCGGGCGTCATCCCTTCGCCGGCGATCGGCAGGCCAGCGGCCAGTGCGGCCGGCGATTTCGGGTTGCCGAAGATCCGGGTCAGGATGACGAGGCAGGACAGCAGCGCATCCTCGCGCATGATCGGGCCGGAATATTCCGCCGGCACCCCGCCCTGCTCCATCTTGGCCAAGGCATGGCCGAGCTCGCCGGCATCGCCGCCGAGCGGATTGGCCTGGGCGCCGCCGCCTGGGCGCCACCCTGGACCGAACCGGCGGCCTGGCCGGCCGGTGGTTGTCCGGCCGGTGGCTGTCCCGCCTGCGATTGTCCGGCGGATGGCTGGCCAGCCGGCGCCTGTCCCGAGGCGGTCTGGCCGCCCGGACCCCTGGTCTGCTGATTGGCCTGGGCCGCCTTCGCGGCGGCCACGGCAGCGGCCAGGCCGGCGGCGGCGTTCCCGGGATTCTGCGCTCCCGCATTTCCGGCGCCGGGCGGCACGGCAGTAGGGCTCGCCGGCGCCGCGGCGGAGGATCCAGCGGGGGAAACGCCGGGTTTGGCGCCGAGTGGGGCGCCGGGCTTGGCGGGCTTAGCAGCTTCCATGTGTCGCGAACCTGACCAGTCTTGAGATTTAGTATTTAACTACAATACTTTGCATTTGGTTAAGCAACTCAGGGTCCCCGCCCGCGGCGCCTTTGTACCACAGATGCCCCGGAACTTCGCCCCTCTCGCCATGGACCCCTGGCACGGATCCGTTTGCGCTTTGTCGCTGCGGGCCAGCGGGAGGTTCTCGGCCGGGCGGCTAGGAGACGTCGACCACACCGAGCCGCGCCAGGAGCGGCAGGCCCTTGGCAAGGAACCCGGCGGTCAGCTCCTTGACATGCTCGACCACCGCCGCCTCGTCCTTCAGTTCCTCGCCCTGCTTGTTGACCCGCACGCCGCGGCGCTTCAACTCCGCGGCGACCCGTTCGCCGAGCTGGTCCGGCGCCGGTTTCTGCCCGGTGAGCACCGCCAGGACCAGCGCATCCACCGGCTCGATGTTGATCCCGGTGCCGGCCACAGTGGAGATCAGGGCCCGACGGCTGACGGTTTCGGCGGCGAGGCCGAGGATGGCCTGGTTGACCGGCTGCCTGAACTTGGCTTTGGCGACCGTGGCCGGCATCTTGGGTGCCCGGAACGGTTGCGCCGTCGGCACCACGTGCCCCGCCGCGCAGAGCAGGGTGACGGCGCGCTCGGCGTCACCGGCCTTGCCGCTCTGGCGCTGGACCGCCTCGGCAACCTCCTCCAGCCGGAGCGAGCCCAGTGCCAGCGTCTCCTTCAAGGTCGGGAACACCGCCGCCTCGAACGAGATCTCGCCGCGCGGAACCTTCGCCTTCTGGGTGAATTCGTCCGGCGTCTTGGTGGTGCCGAACAGGGTCTGCCACAGGTTGCGGGTGATCTGGCCGCGATTGAGATGGGCATGGCCGCGCACGAAGACGTCGCGCCGGAAGCGCTGTCCGCTGCAGAAATCCTGCATCATCTGCTTCAGGCGCTCGGTCGGCTGCTTGCGCACCAGGGCCGCAGGCGCCTCGGCCAGGATGAGGTCCAGATGGTTCTCGATCAGGGTCGCCGAGCCCAGGAAATCGAGCTTCGCAGTCGCCATCTCGTCAGCCACATCCGCCGCATAGAACAGGTTCCAGTCGGCGTTCAGGTATTCGTGGGCCAGGTAGTTGGTCTGGCGCTTCAGCAGGTTGTCGACCTGCTGGGCCGACTGCGGATTGATCCGGAAATAGCCGGCCTTGAGATCCCGGAGTTCGGTGATCTGCTTGGTCGCCTGTTCCACCCGATGAGTGCTGCCGCCGCTGACCGCCGCGCCGAATTCGTAGACCAGGCGGCGGATCGGGGCATCCGCCGCCCAACCCGGGAGGCAGTTGTAGCTGTTGTACACCAGGCCGCCGGGCTTCAACTTATCGTAGATAAAGCTCTGTACCGCCTGGCGCGCCTCGCTGCTGATCCAGCTGTAGACCCCGTGGAGCACGATGAAATCGAAGCTCGGCAGGTCCATGGCGGCGAGCTGCTGGAAACTGCGCTCGATGAACTGCGCGTTCGGGATGCCGACCCGCGCGGCATAGCGCTGGGCGGCATCGATATGCGCCGGGTTGAAGTCGACGCCGTAGAAGGCGCCCTGGGGAAAGGCGCCGGCCAGGACATTCACCGACTGGCCCAGACCGCAGCCGAGCTCGATATAGGTGAACTCCTTGTCCAGGCGATGCGGATGGCAGCCATTCAGGACCGCGACGTAGTTCAGCCAGGCGGGGGAAAGTTCGCGGAAGAAGCTTTCCGTATACAGGGTGTCCGTGACATAGCCCTGAGACCAGTTGCCGTCGGTCGACATGCGCTTCCCCACTTCCGGACGCCGAGACTTTTATCCCTAAGGGACAAAGGTTAAAGAGAAGATCTTAAGAAAGCGCAATAGGAAAAATAGTTAATGGTGACGGGGCTCACGCCGAGGCCTGAGGGTCCCCGAGTGGCTTCGAGCCGGGCGCGAGCCAAAGAAAACGGGCGCCTCCGAAGAGGCGCCCGCTGACTTTTGAGCCGAGTTTCAGATTCTATCGAGCCGAATTCAAAGAGTTATCGGCTCGAATTTTAGATATCAGCTACCAAGAATGACCTCGTTGTCGCCGTTGGACACACCGACATTGATGTTGGCCAGGGTGACCGACTTCAGGGTGATGGTCATCTCGAAGCCGTTCCCGATGTTGTTGTCGGTGTCGACGTTGACATTCACATCGCTGCCCGCGGTCGTGGTGGTCACATGGTCGGCCCGGGTGCCGCTCATCGCACCGTAGCTGTCGAACAGGGCGTCGAGATTGACCTGGTCGTTGCTGGCGGCATTGCCGGTCGAGAAGCCGAGCACGACGTCGTTGCCGTCGAGTTTGCTCTCGATCCGAACCGTATCGTTGCCACCTTTCGAAAGGTCGATCAGGTCGTCACCGGTGCCGCCGATCATCAGGTTATCGCCGGTGCCGCCGATCAGCACGTCACGACCTTCATAGCCCTTCAACGTATCGTTCTGGCCATCGCGATCGATCAGGATGTTGTCGAGGCCGTTGCCGTCCAGGGTCGATTCCCCAGACTGGCCGCGATCCCAGACCACATGTCCGTTATCGGTCTTGCCGTTCGCGGTCGCCGTGTAGTCGAACGAACCACCATTCGAGTTGTTATCGGTCAGCGCGACGCTCGAGGCGCCGTGCACCGCCGTCAAGCTGCTTGAGCCACCGACGGAAGTGACAGAAATGGCATCGTCATTCGCATCGCTGTCGTTCCACAGCAGGGCCGCATCCGCAACCGTCACCCCTGCACCGCTCCCGCTGACATTGGTGATGACCTGGTCATCGCGGGTGATCGGCGGCAGGTCGATGGCACTGACGTTGACCGTCAGCGAACCGCCGGCGGTGTCGCCGTCGTTGTCGGTCAGTACGTAGCCGACGTTCTCGACACCGCTGTCCGACGGATCGGACGAGCGGGTGTAGTTGTAGCTGCCGTCCAGCAGGTTGACCGCCAGCACACCGTCGAGCAGCGTGTGGATGGTCAGGACGTGGCTGACGCCGTCGTAGCTGGTGCCGCCGCCGGTATTGGTCACGCTGTTCGCGGCGCGGTTGAAGTCGTGCGTCACACCGTCGACGGTGACCGACTTCACGAAGCCGCCATCCGCCCCGAACTTGCTCGGTGCGCCGTCCAGATCGCCATTGACGACGATGCCGGACAAGGTACCGACCAGGGCGGTATTCAGGTTGTTCAGATCCGTCACGATGATCGACGGGATCTGGCTGTTGGTGACGCCGTTGTAGGCGATCGGATCGAGCTCGGCCGCCGAAACGCCGGTACCGATGCCGATCGCTTGCGAGACGATATGGTTGGTCGAGACGAAGGTCTCCCAGGCCGCCTGCTCGGTCGGGCTGATGCCCTCGCTGCCCGACGGGGCGTTCGGCTTGCCGTCGGAGATGAAGTAGGCGACGTTCTGGCCGCCGACGATCTTGCCGGCATCCGGGAAGGCTCCCGCCGCCGCCTGCAGAGCCGCGTCGTAGTTCGTCGTGCTGGTCGGGCTCAGGCTGTTCAGGATCGTATGGGCGGTCGCAAGATCCGTCCAGACGGCGCCCTGCTCCGCCGCATTGGTCGAGAAGGTGACGATGCGGACCATGACGTTGCCGAGATTGTCGTACTGCTCGAACAGCTCGTTGATGGCCGCCTTCGCCGCATCCAGGCGGGTGAGCGCGGTCAGGCCCGACGGGTCGCCCATCGAACCCGAGATGTCGAGGACGATCATCAAGTTGGTATCGACACCCTGAGCCGACAGTGTCTTGCTGTCCTGCACCGCTTCCGGCGTGTCGTCGTCGATCGAGATCTTGATGTCCGCGGTGGCGGCATCGCCATTCGAATCGGTGACCTTGACGCCGAAGCTGAGCGGCAGGTTGTCTTCCGTTCCGGAAACCGGGTGATTGATCGGCTTCGCCTGGACATAGACGAACTGCCCGGTGGCATCGTCCATGACGAGGCCGAAGTACTTGTTGGCGTCAACATTCTCGCCGGCTTCGATGACGCCGCTGTTATCGAGATCGGCGATTCCGACGACGCCTTCCTTGCCCGGGCTGGTCACATAGTCCATCAGGATCTTGTGACCGGCGTAGTCGGTCAGGCCGGTATCGGCATTGTCGAACACCTTGGTCGTGTCGAAGCCGAAGCTGCCCGGACCGTCGCCGCCGAAGTCGTAGACCACGGTGCCGCCGGTAAGGTAGCTGCCGGCATCGTCGCCATTACCGCCGGGATTGCCGCCTGCGCCAGGAATGGCATCCTCGTCGATCAGCATGATGCCGCCTTCGAGGACCGGAACGCGCTCGCCCGGGACGATCTCGATGGTCGGCACGTCGTCAGGATCGACACAGAGCGTGATGCTGCCGGTGACCGAATCGCCGTCATAGTCGGTGACCGTGAAGTCGACCGGGATGTGGAGGTCATCCGCATCCTTGCCGTCGATCGGCCGGTAGAGATCGAAACAGTACTTGCCGGTATCCGGATCGATGCTGAGCTCGAACACCGTCACCGGGCCGTCCAGCGTATCGATGGTGCCGGTCAGCTTATGGCTGTCATCCGACAGGGCGAGGGTGATCAGGCTGCCGTCGGAGGTCAGTTCCTCGCCCTTCGGCAGGACCGGCAGGACGAGGGCCACAGCGCCGGGGCCGTCGGCGCCGTAATCGGCGCAGAAGTCACCCACGGTGTGCAGCTTGTCCTGCACCGTCAGCACGACGGAGCCGATGCTGTAGTCGCTGCTGTCGCCGCCCTGGTTGCCGCTCGGATCGGTGGTGCCCGGAAGTGCGACGAACTCGATGCGGTCGAAGCCGCTCTTGTCGTCGATGTCCAGGGTCTTGGTGCCGCCCGAATTCTCCGCCTGGAAGACCACCCAGTCGCCGGCAACGCCGTCCTTCCAGGTGCGATAGGCGCCCTGTTCGGTGCCGACGCCACCCTCGCCGGTGAAGAACACCGTGAGGTTGACCGTCGCATGGGTCGCAAGCTGCTGGCCGTCCAGATTGACGAACAGGTGCTCGGAGTTGTTGCCCGGCGTGTCGCTGGAGAGATTGCCGGTGTAGTTGATCTCGTCGAAGCGGTTGTGGCCCGGCGTCGCACTGGCACCGCCATCGCTGTCCGGGTTGCTGCCGTCGTCCGGCGTGGTGTTGACGCCGAAGCCCTGGCTCGAGGTCTCGACCGTCGAGGTGTTGCCGTTCCCGGTGTTCTGGTCCTCGGCAGTGAGGGTCACGCCGGCGGGCAGCGGCTGCCCGGCAACGATGCTCACTTCATGGGTCGGGAAGATCTCGTCGATGCACTCGGCCTGGACCTGGCAGGCGGTCGGGCTGTCGTCATCGATATCGATGACCAGACTGCCCTTCACCGCGTCGCCGTCGTAGTCCTGCACCGTGTAGACAAGCTTGAAGCCGAGGTTGTCCTCGTAGCTGGTCTCGATGCCTTCGGTCGAGGGATCGTCCTGGCCGGGATGATCGAGCGGACGCACCAGCGTGAAGGTGAAGTCGCCGCCTTCATTGACCGTCAGGGTAAAGATGGTCTCGTCGCCGGTGGCGATATAGGCGATCAGGCCGCCCGCACCGTCCGACTTGAAGAGCACGGATTCCCCATGCGACTTCAGATAGTCCGGCTGCTCGCTCGGATCGAAGCCGAAACTGCCGGGGCCATCGGCACCGTAGGCGAAGGCGATATGGCCGGTGACAACGTTGCCGCCGACACCGTCATCGCCGGGGCCACCTTCGATGCCGGGCGCGCGATTGGCCGGATCGAGGCTGGCGTCCTCGTCGACATGGATAACGGCGCAGGCTTCCTGCTCCGGCACCGCGGCCAGGGCTTCCTGCGGCCCGCCTTCGCTGCCGTCGACCGTGACGCAGCCCAGGCTCGGGCTGTCGTCATCGATGCGCACGGTGGCGATCGCAACCACGGCGTCGCCGTCCTGGTCGCAGGCATTGAAGGCCAGATCGATGGAGACCTCGTCTTCCCAGCTGCCCTTGCCGTCATCCGTCGCGTCATCGGAATTGTCGTCGTTCGTATCCGGATGATCGATCGGTCCGGTCAGCTGGAAGGTCAAATCGCCGTTCGACTGGTCGACATGGGCGGTGAAAACGGTAACCAGGCCGGCAACGCCGCTGAGCGTGCTGGTCGCCTCGTCCCAATGATAAACGATGGCGACGCCGTGCGAGGTCAGCTGGCCGATCGAATTGCCGCTGCTGTCCTTGCCGGTGACCGGGTCGCCTTCGACGCCGGCGAATGCGTAGGGGTTATGTTCCTTCGGGCCGTCGGCGCCGAAGTTGACGTTGAGGTTGGCGGTGAAACCGATCCAATCGGTGCCGCTGTCGCCGGGGCCACCTTCGATCCCGCCCGGCAAGCCAGCGCCCGGCTCCCAGTTGTCCGGAAGGTGATGCGCATCCTCGTCCACCGTCCAGTCGATCGGCCGGCACTGCACCGGCGCATCGTCATCGACCACGAATTCCAGGCAGGTCTTGGCATAATCGCCGTCGGCATCGGTCAGCTTCACGCCGAAGGACAGCAGCAGGTCGTCCTCGTAGCTGGCGATGCAGCAATCCTCGCTGTTGTTTTCCGGGTTGCCGTCGCTGTCCGGATGGCCGAGCGGCGCTTCCAGATGGAAGGTGAAGCAGCCGGTCTTGCTGTCGAGGGTGACGATGAAAGCCTCGACGGTGTCGTCGCCTTCCGCCACGCCGTCCACATAGGTGCCCTTGATCACCCAGTTGCAGCCCTCCTGGCAGAGGGTGAGGGTGATCGGATAGCCCTCGGCAGAAGTGATGTTCGACTCAACATGGTCGCCAGAGTGGCAGAGACCCGGAATGTCGAAGGTGAATTCACCCGGGCGATCCGCGCCGACCTTGGCATGGATCTGGCCGGTGACGCAGAGGCCGCCGGGGCCGTCGCCATTGTTGCCGTCGCCGATCGGACTGTTCAGATTGTCCGGATCGGTGTCGTAATCATGGTTGCCGCCTTTCAGGAAATCCTCGTCGAGCGAGCCATGCTCGTTCGATTCGAAGGTGCCGCCGCCCTGGACCAGGCTGGCCTCGATCTCGTCCTGCTGGTAGCCGGTGTCTTCGCTGAAATAGGTGACCTCGCAGATCGCCGGCGCATCGTCGTCGACGTCGACCTTGATCTCGGTGCAGACCGCGTCGCCGTCGCAATCGATCGCCTTCACGCCGAAGACGAAATGCAGGTTGTCTTCCCAGTTGGATTCCGGACTGCCGTCATTGGTATGGTCGCTGTCGTTGAACGGATGCTGCAGCGCCTGGCACAGCTCGAACTTGAAGTTGCCATCACAATCGATGGTCAGGCTGAAGACCGGCTTGCCGCAGGCGGTGCCGACAATATGCGTCGGATCGCAGGCATCGATCTCCACGAGATCGCCCTTGGCGGTCTTCAGGCAGGAGATATCGCAGGCCAGATCCACGATCACGTTGCCGGCGTCATCCGTCACCTTGAGGTTGGTGAGGTCGAACTTGCCCGGCTGATCGGTGCCGAAATCCACATGCACCTGGCCGGTCGCGCAGACGGCACCTTCATCGTCGCCATGCGCACCCGCGCCGCCGTCGTAATCGTGATTGCCCTTCCAGAGGAAATCCTCGTCGATCTTGGCAACGCACTCGACCGGCACGGTCAGGTTGATATTGTCGACCGCTTGCAAGTCGGCGGCGCCGCCGGTGCGAGCCCCGAAGTAGAAATCGGAGTCGCTGGGCAAGGCCCCGCTGAGAGTGCCACTGAAGATCACCACGCTGTTGATGGTAACGCTGTAGTTGTTGCTGCCATCGACGTCGACCACGACATTATACGGCGAACCGGTGTTGAGATCGCCGAAGGACGTGTTCGATCCCAGCTTGACGCCGTTGAACCAGAGCGCAACTTCGTCAACGACATCGGGAGACCCATTGTCGAAGGTATCGAAGGTCAAAGCAAAACCGGTCGTCGTCGCCGGCTCTTCCGCGGCGATACTCGTATCGAGGTCGTTGCCAACCTGGAAGCTGAAGCCGTCGGCGCTGCCATTCTCGCCGGAATCTTCCAGCGCCACGTCGAAGGTCGCATGGAAGCTGCCCTTGAAGTCCGGGCCTCCGTCGACCTTGAGCCACTGCATGTCTACACCGGATTCGTCGGTCAGCACCAGTCGGCCGCCAGAGATCAGCGCAGCGTCACTAAATCCATAGCCGTCGATGAGCGACGCACCCTTGAGATCATCGGCTTCGAAATCGTTGCTGTAGATCGACTTGTCGCCATCGCCCTCACAGCCGTCATAGCTGACGCACAGCAGTTTCGGCCCGTCGTCTAGGATCGTCACATGCACCGGCGTCCAGATCGAGTTGTGATCGTAGTCGGTGATGGCGAGGCCGATGTTGATCTGCTCGAGGACGTGGCAGGAGCCTTCGCCGCCATCATTCGCCTCGTTCGGATCCCACGGATTATCGTGGTTGATCTGGTGGAGCTGCACATAGGTCAGCTCCTTGGTGTCGGGATCGATGGTGATGATGAAGACCGGGATCTTGTTCCCGTAATTGCCTTCGCCCTGGATGCTGGCGAGGCTCGGCACTTCATCCTGCGGCCCATAGGCGTAGCCGAAAATGGTGTTGCCGATACCCTCCATCCAGACATGGGCAGTCGTCGTGTTCTCGCAGTCGCCGATGGTGATGGTGAGGCCGGTGTCTTCGCAGAAATTCACGTCGCCGCAGGAATTGGTCAGCAGCGCGCCGCAGTTGATGATGCAATCGCCGCCATGGGCCACGTCGTAGGGATTGACCAGGCCGCCGTCGAGCTGCAGGCCCTCGGTGCGCATCTGGGAGTTGTCGCCGCCGCCGGTATTGCCTTCGCCACCGTCGCAGCAGATTTCTTCCACCCGCGGGCCGTCGGCACCATAGCCGAACTTCAGCTTGGTCTCGGCCGCGGTGACATCGCACTTCTCGATACCCTGCAGGGCCTCGCAGCCGAAGAACTGCACGAACTTGTCATAGATCGTGCTCTCGCCCGGTTCGACCTGCTCGCTGAACAGCGCGTTCAGGAAGCACTGGGTAACACTGACGTCATCCGTCCCGCACTGCACGCCATGGGTCTCGTCGTTGACCAGCGTATAGCCGACACACGGATCGAAATCGCAGTCCAGGAAGGCCGGGGAATCGTCGTCGACATCGACCACGAAGGGGATCGGCGTGTAGGAGGCGTCGTCGCCGTCCTTGGCCTGGAACAGCAGGTCAAGCTTGATGTTGTCTTCGAACTCGGTCCATTTCGCATAGGGATCGCAGCAGCCGTCGCCGTCGCCCTGAGTTCCGTCGCCTTCGGCATCGGCGAGGGTCGCCGTATAAATCGGCTTCTCGGCATCGGGATCGGTGTTGAAAGGATGATCCAGGGGCCCGAGAAGCTTGAAACAAACGGTGCCGTCGGCGCCGCCGTTCTCCACCGTCGCGGTGAAGACCAGGCGGATGTAGCAGCCCTTGCCTTCGTCATAGGACACGGTTTCGGCGGAGTATTTCTGGAACTCGACCGGAATTTCGCCGCAGGGGCAACAAGCGCTCTCGACATACCCTTCGAGGCGGTTCTCCGACGGGTTCCACTGCAGCATGACCTGCTCGCCGTGGGAATAGACCAGGTTGCCGTCGGTGTCGCGGCAGATGCCGTCGCCGGCGTCGCCGACCAGCGGGTTGACCGCGGCCGGGCCGTCCGCACCGTAGTCGACGATCTTCACCGACATCTTGTAGGAACGGTCCTCGTCGCCGGGCTGCGCCGGGTCGGTGTTGATGCCGCCGTAGCAATCGTCGAACGGATTTTCCTTCAGGTGGTGACGCCCGTCCTCATCGACTTCGCCCGGGGTGTTGGTCGCCGTCGGATGGGTGTCGACCTCTTCGCGATCGATCAGGATGAGCTTCTGGTTGGCATCGATCAGGACGTATTTCAGGGCCGTCTGGTCCTGGGCGCCGATCGCCCCGAAGCCGCCGATGCCGTTAGCTGCGCCGAAAGCTCCGAAGATCGCGCCGGTATTGTCGGCACCTTGCGCGCCAGCGGCTTCGCCCCCGGCTGCGGTCTGGATGTCGAGGTCCTTGCCGGCGGCGAGCACGTCGGCGAGGACGATCGGGCTGCCATCGGTGGTTTCGATGATGACGGGCTGCTGGCCTTCAGCCGCCGTGTATCCTTCGAGGATGACCGTGACCTCGCCGACTTTGATGGCGAGGTTGCCGTTGTCGCCGAGCTTGCCGGCCAGGACGGCATCGCTGCCGAACGGCAGGATGATCGTCTCGCCGGCGGTCACCGGGATGCGGACCACATTCTGGCCCTGGGGGATCTGCACCTGAACCGGCGCGCCTGCGGCACTCGCCTGAGCCAACTGGACCGCATCGAACTCGCCTTCGTGGTCTGTGGCGGCGGTTTCCGGCGTGAAATTCGTGGTGTCGGTGGCCATTTTATTCCCCTCTCATGCAACTTCGTTGCGCCGACCAGGGCTCAAAAAGGGTTCGCTCCACGATCCCTGGTCGACCTCGCTCCAAGAGGAAGAATAGGCCCGTGCCCATCGTGCAAACAACGACGAGAAAGGCACTTTCGACATATTATAGTGTGACTATAAGCGTTTTTTTAGAAATTTTTAATCAGTTTGGCGGAATGAAATCGGGAAACGCCTTGAAATGTCACGGATAACCACGGGCGAGCCCGGATAAAACCGCGCGATTTGGCGAAAATGCGGGGAAATTGCCGCCGACTACGCGGCGCGACTCAGGCACCCTTGCCGCAACAGCGGCGGCTCAGCCGACGTCGATCAGGATGATGTAGACGAGGTCGCTCTCGGACCGGCGCAGGACCGGGCAGATATTGGCCTTGGCCATGATCAGCCGGCCGGGCCGCAGGCAGACGATGCGGGCTGGAAAGACCTGCGCCCGCCCGGCCCCGAACTGCTCGACGATCTGCTGGATCGGCAGGGTGGATTTGATCTGGAAATACTGGTCGACCGCCTTGCCGATCAGCGCTGATTCGGCCAGGCCCAACCATTTCTGCGCCGCGGCGTTTGCCTTCAGAACCGCGTTCTGCCCATTGACCACGAAACATGGCGCTGGACTCGCATCGGCGATGAGCGAGGCAGAGGCCCCCTGGCCCGACATCGACTGCAGCCGGAGCCTGTCTTCCAGCTCGCTGATCTGCGTCTTCAGCTCCGCCAGGCATTGCGCCCGCACCGTGGCCGAGAAATTGCCCTCGTGATTGGTGGCGACCGCAAGCTCATCGACCAGCTGATTGAGGCGGATGTTCCGCCGCACCGCCGCCTGTTCCAGCGCCGCCCAGGAGCTGTAGTCGAGTTTCAGGGAATAGCGTCGGCCCTTGAATTGCACCACGCGGTGGATCAGTCGCGGGTCGGGAATCCCGGCCGGCTTGATCGCCTCGCGCTGCGTGGTCTCGGCTTCAACTAGACCCTGACCCATTTCCCCTCACACCCGCGGTGACTCGTCATCCTACCCTACTGATTTCTATAGCGCGTTAGGGCGATTGAAAGTTTTTTTTAGCACATTGCTGAAATCGTTCATATATTGTCCTGCCATCAAACGGAATATTCACATGCCATTCGTTAAGCGTAACGCTGCGGGCCAGGTTACCGCCCTGTTCCGGGAACAGGACGAGCAGGCAAAGGAATATCTTCCGCCAAACCATCCGGATGTCCGCGCCATGTCGGGCGGCCCGGAGCTTCCCGCCGAGCACCGTCCGGAGATGCAGCGTTCGGATCTCGACATGATCCGCGTCTTCGAGGATCTGACCGATATCCTGATTGCCAAACGCATCGTCGTGGTCACGGATTTCCCTGCGGCGGCGCAGGAAAAGCTGATGTATCGTAAGAGGTTAAGGTCTTCGCTCAGCCCGATCAGCGAGGTCCTGGGCGTCGAGGAGGATGACGGGTTTCTGTGAGCGCGGGTGCCGGCGCTGAGGTTGGCGGAAGACCGGATGGGACCGATCAGACCCCGACGTGATCGAGCGAAATCGACAGACCCTGATTATAATAGAGGCGCGTGCCGTCCTCGAAGACCCAATACTGCAGGCCGCCGACATCGATGCCGCCCGCGGTGACATGATCGGGTGAGACGCCACTCTCGAGAATGCGCAGGTCGGTCACGATGCTGAGATGGGGATTATCTTCCTCGGTGAGGATGACAACTTCGCCGTTGGCATCCGGCAGCAAATCCGCCAATGCCAAGGTCACCGACAGGTCTAAAGGCTGATCCGACCCGTCATGCGGTCCGTTTTCGTCCCCGATCACGGCCGGGATATCGTTCTTCCCGTCCACCATTTTACCCGCTGCCCCGTACTTAACTTACCCGTACCCAACTTTATTAAAATGGTAAGTGATTGACACCTGATGTGCAAGTATATTTGCAGTCTATACAAAACGCCGAAACATCGACTGCAATTCCTTGTATTTGAACCTTATTCGCCGAAACTTAAGAATTGGTTATAGGTTAAACTCACCGACGACAGTGCGCCGCTAACCTATTATAGTTGCATTCGAATCAATACATTTCGCGTGGCATTCTGCGGGGCTGGGGAGCATTCGGACGGGAATGGCGGCTGCAGGGAAAATCCGCGAATTTTGTCGCCGTCGGCCCCGGGTTTCGGCGAAATGAGCGCTCCTGTTCGCTTCGCCCTTGGCCGGCCATCGTTCTGGCTCGCCGTCGCGGTGACCCTCGCAACCGCACTTTTGTACCTGCCGGCCTTCAGTCCGCCGATTCTCGACCGGCTCGAGTTGGAGACCCTGGATTTCCGCTTCCGACTGCGCGGCGCCGAGGCTCCGGGTCCGGAAACGGTGATCGTCGCCGCCGACGAATCCAGCATGAAGGAACTCGGACGCTGGCCGGTCTCCCGCCGGGTCTTCGCCGCGGCGATCCGCAACCTGGCGGCGGATGGTGCCAGGGTCATTGCCCTCGACCTGCTGTTTCCCGAGCCCGAACCGGCCATGCCGGCGGACATCCAGGCCGGCATCGCGCAGATTGCCGCGGGCCTCCCGGCGGAATCCGAAGCGGCCGCAAAGCTCCGCGATCTCGCGGCCGGACCTGGAGCCGATCGGGAATTCGCCGACGCCATCGCCAAGGCCGGCAATGTCATTCTCGGTTTCGCCCTGTCGGAGGGCGACGACGACATGCCGGCTGCGCCGGCGCCCGCCTTCGTCGAGGATTGGGCCTATGGCACGGTATCGCCGCGGGCCGACGGCACCACCGATCTGCATCCGCTCTCGCGCCAGTTGCTGGCGCCGACAGCGGTGCTGGGCGAGGCGGCGGCAGGCGGCGGCTTCGTCAACATCATCCGCGACAACGATTCAGCGCCGCGCACCGAACGCCTCGCTTTGCCCTATGCCGACGAGATCTATCCGCCGCTCGGCGTCGCCGCCGCCGCCACCTATCTCGGCCTGAAAACCAACCAGCTGCAGGCGGCGATCGGGTCCGGCATCCGCATCGGCGACCGGTCGATCGCCGGCGACGACGACATGCGCATGATCGTCAACTATCTCGGCCGGCATGGCCAGTTCCCGACCTACTCGCTCGCCGACGTCGCGGCCGGCCGCGTGCCATCGGGCACGTTCAAGGACAAGATCGTGCTGATCGGCGCCACCCTCATCGGGCTGCAGGATTTCGTCCGCACGCCTTTCGACACCGATCTTCCCGGCGTCGAGCGACATGCCGCGATTATCGACCGCATCCTGCACGGACCGCTGCTCACCCAGCCTGCCGCCGCCCTGCTGATCGACATCGCGGCCATCCTGCTGTTGGGCCTGGCGATATCCGCCATCGCCGCGCGCCTGCCGGCGGCGACCGGCGCCTTCGGCGTCGTGCTGCTGACCATCGGCTGGTGGCTGACCACGCAATGGGCGCTGTTTCCCGGCGGCATCCGCCTCAACGTGGTCTTCCCCACCATCTCGATCATCGCCAATTTCGTCGCGGTGATGATCTACCGGATCATCGCCGAGGAGAAGCAGCGGCGCCGGGCGGAACAGGAACTGCGCGTCAGCGAGGAACGCTACGCCCTTGCCGCCCGCGGCGCCAATGACGGGCTCTGGGACTGGGATCTCGCCGCCGACCGGCTCTACACCTCGCCGCGCTGGCAGCAGATGGTCGGCGTCGACGCCGCCGCCGTCACCGGCGATCCGAATGACTGGTTCGATCGGGTGCATCGCGACGACATCGAGACCCTGCGCGGCGCGATCGAGGCGCATCTGGCCGGCCGCTCGACCCAGATCGAGCTCGAGTTCCGCATTCGCCATGGCGACGGCGAGGACCGCTGGATGCAGGTGCGCGGCCTGGCGGTGCGCGACGAGTCCGGCACCGGCAAGCCGCATCGCATGGCCGGGTCCATGACCGACATCACCGGGCGGAAGCTGGTCGAAAAGCAGCTGCTGTTCGACGCCTTCCACAGCCGGCTGACCGGCCTGCCGAACCGGGCGCTGCTCTGCGACCGCATCGACCAGGCCCTGCAGCTGTGGCAGCGCGGCGGCGAGAGCGACGTCATCGTCGTCATCGTCGACCTCGACCATTTCAACCACATCAACGAGACTCTCGGCCAGGCGGTCGGCGACCAGGTGCTGATCAGCCTCGCCCGCAGCTTCGAGACGGTGTTGCGGCCCGACGACACCATCGCCCATCTGGGCGAGGACGAATTCGCCATCCTGCGCTTCGCCGCCGGCCAGGCCCGCCTGCAGGCGGAACAGCTGATCGCCTCGGTCCAGGCGGTGCTCACCAAGCCGGTGCAGATCGAGACCCGGAAATTCGACCTGACCGCCAGCATCGGCTACGTCCTCGCCTCGGAATCGGCGGGGACCCGGGGCGACGAGCTGCTGCGCGATGCCAGCCTGGCATTGTTCCGCGCCAAGAGCGACGGCCGCAACCGGGCGCAGATCTTCGATTCCAAGATGCATCAGACGGCGGTCAAGCGCTTCGACATGGAAGCCGATCTGCGCCGCGCCCTCGCCGTCGGCGGCGAGCTCGAGCTGTTCTACCAGCCGATCATCGACATTCTGAACGACAAGATGTTCGGCTTCGAGGCGCTGATCCGCTGGCGACATCCGACCCGCGGCCTGATCCCGCCCCTGGACTTCATCCCGCTCGCCGAGGATACCGGCCTCATCGTCGAGATCGGCCGGCGCTCGATCGGCGAGGCCTGCCGGCAGATCGCCGCCTGGATGCCGGCCAAGGGCACGCCGCCGCAGATCGCGGTCAATGTCTCCGGACGGCAGTTTGCGGCCGACGGGCTCGCCGCCGACATCGAAAAGGCGATCAAGGCCGCCAACATTCCGGCGAAATGCCTGAAGCTCGAAGTCACCGAAAGCCTGATCATGGACAATCCGGAACGCACGGTCGAGGTGCTCCGCCAGGTCATCGCCCAGGGCTGCAAAGTCTCGATCGACGATTTCGGCACCGGCTATTCCTCGCTCAGCCACCTGCATCGCCTGCCCTTCCACACCCTGAAGATCGACCGCTCCTTCGTCATCCGCATGACCGACAGCAAGGAAGGCTACGAGATCGTCCGGGTCATCGCCCAGATGGCGAAGATTCTCGGCCGCAACGTGGTGGCGGAAGGGGTCGAGACCCAGGAACAGCTCGACCAGCTGCGCAAGCTCGGCGTGGATTTCGCGCAAGGCTATTTCTACAGCAAGCCGCTGCCGGCGGCGGAAGCCTCGGCCTTCCTCGACAAATGGCGCCAGGAAGGCCGCACCACGGTCTCCGCCCTGGAGGCGGAATTGATGCCCATGCCGAAGACGGCGTGATAGACTGCCCTTCAGGCTGCGAGTGCAGGCTGCGAGGGTAGGTTGAGCGAACTCCGGCAGAACATCGAACGCATCATCGACCAGGGCCTCGGCCGCTCCGCGGCGGACCTGGTGCTGAAGGGCGGCCGCTTCCTGAACGTGGCAACGGGCGAGCTCGCCAAGGGCGACATCGCGGTCTGCGGCGACCGCATCGTCGGCACCTATGACGATTACCGCGGCCGGCGCGAGATCGACGCCACCGGCCTCATCGCCGTGCCCGGCTTCATCGACACTCATGTGCATGTCGAGTCCAGCCTGGTGCCGCCGTCGGAATTCGACCGTTGCGTCCTGCCGCGCGGCACCACGACGGCGATCTGCGACCCGCACGAGATCTGCAACGTGCTGGGCGTCCCGGGACTGGAGTTCTTCCTGGCGAGCGCCCTGGAAACCCGCATCGATCTGCGCGTGCAGCTTTCCTCCTGCGTCCCTTCGACACATCTCGAAACCGCCGGCGCGCGCCTGACCGCCGCCGATCTCACGCCGCATCGCGGGCATTCCAAGGTCCTCGGCCTGGCCGAGTTCATGAATGCGCCCGGCATTTTCCAGAAGGTACCGGAGGTGCTCGACAAGATCGAGGCCTTCTGGGGCGATCATATCGACGGCCACGCACCGCTGATGCGGGGCCGCGAGCTCAATGCCTATGCCGCCTGCGGCATCCACAATTGCCACGAGACGACCGGCCTTCCCGAGGCCTGGGAGAAGCTGCGCAAAGGCATCCAGGTCTTGATCCGCGAGGGCAGCGCCTGCAAGGACCTGCAGGCGCTTGCGCCGATCATCTCGACGGTCACCGCGCCCTTCCTCGGATTCTGCACCGACGACCGCAACCCGCTCGACATCGCCGAGGAGGGCCATATCGATCACCTCGTCCGGCAGGCGATCAGGGCCGGCGCGCCGGTTGCCGACGTCTATCGCCTGGCGAGCTGGTCGGCGGCGCGCGGCTTCGGTCTCCGCGATCGCGGCCTGATCGCGCCCGGCCAGCGCGCCGACATCCTGCTGCTCGACGATCTCGAGTCCTGCGCGATCCGCACCGTGATCGCCGGCGGCGGCGTCGTGACGGAGGAGACCTTCGACCGCCGCCGCATGCCGGAACCCGTCGGCCGCCGGTCGATCAAGCGCGCGCCGGTGACCGCGGCGGACTTCCGGACGCCGGCCGCCGGCCCGACCGGACCGGTCATCGGCATCCGTCCCGGCCAGGTCCTGACCGACTTCCTCACCCTCACCCTGCCCTACGGCAGCGGCGAGCGGCGCATCGACCTCGCCAACGACGTGCTGAAGGTCTGTGTCCTGGAGCGCCACGGCAAGACCCGCAATATCGGCCGGGGATTCGTCAAGGGCATGGGGCTGCCGCGGGGCGCTCTCGCCTCCTCCGTCGGACACGACAGCCACAACCTTTGTGTCGTCGGCAGCAGCGATGCCGACATGGCGGTCGCGGTGAACCGCCTGATCGAACTCGGTGGCGGCTTCGTCGCGGCCCATGCCGGCCAGGTCGTCGGCGAGCTGCCGCTGCCGCTTGCCGGCCTGATGAGCGATCGCGGATACAGGACGGTCGAGAGCCAGCTGCGCGCCCTGCGCCAGACGGTGCGCGAGCTCGGCTGCCCCTTGGCCGAGCCCTTCCTGCAGCTCGCCTTCCTGCCCCTGCCGGTGATCCCGCATCTGAAGATCACCGATATGGGCCTGGTCGATGTCGACAGGTTCGAGCTGCTCGCGGCCTAGGTTTCCAGCGCCTTCGCCGGCGGCAGATCGGCGAGCCGCGCTTCGATCATCTGCCTCGTCGGCAGGCTGGACTGTGCCCCGCGCACCAGGCAGGCCAGACCGCCGGCGACCGAGCCATAGCGCAGCGCAGCGGGGAGATCGGCGCCCGCATCCATCGCCGCCGCGAAGGCGCCGACGAAGGCATCGCCGGCCGCCACCGTGTCCACCGGCGTGACCGACAGGGCGCCGATGACATGATCGCCTTCCGGGGCGAAGGCGATGGCGCCATCGCCGCCCAGGGTGACGATGACCGCGATGTCGGCCGCGCGGGAAATGGCGCGGGCCGCCGATTTCGGCTCGAGGGCGCCCAGGCCGAGGCTGGCGGCCACCGCCACCGCCTCGTGTTCATTGACGATCAGCCAGTCCAGCGCCGCCAGGGCGATGCCGGGAATGGGGCCGGCCGGCGCCGCATTCAGCAGCACCTTGGCGCCGCGTGCCGAGGCCCTGGCCACCAGGGCCCAGTTCTGCGCCGGCCAGACTTCCATCTGCAGCATGACGATGGTGCCCGGCCCGATCAGCGCATCCGGCACCTGCCGCTCGATGGCGCTCATATTGGCACCCGAGGCGACGATGATCATGTTCTGTCCGCTGCGGTCGATGCAGATTGCGGCGATCCCGGTCGGATGATCGTCGGTTTCGACATGGGCCAGGTCGACACCGGCCTTGCGCAGTTCCGCGAGCGCGATCTCCGCCATGCCGTCGCGCCCGACCCGACCGGCCATATAGACCTTGGCGCCGGCCCGCGCCGCGGCCAGGGCCTGGTTGGCGCCCTTGCCGCCGGGGACAGTGCTGTAATCGGGACCGAGTACGGTCTCGCCGGGTGCCGGCAGCTTCGCCACCGGAATCGCCAGATCGACATTGAGCGAGCCGAAATCGACGATCACCTGATCAATCCCTCTTCACGCCGTCCAGACGATCTCCAGCCGCCGTGCGCCGTCGCCGGCCGGCAGGTCGAACGCCAGGCCATCCGGCGTCTTGCGCGGCGCCAGGCCCCGGCCAGCATAATCGCCGCGCCGCGCCGCGTCGATCCCGGGCAGCAGAACCGTGCCGCCGCCGGCGGTGTCGAAGGACAGGCTGCCGGCGGCGATGGCGACGTTACCGAGGCGCCCGGCAAGCGTCGTCGCGAAGAGCGGCTTGCCGTCGCAGGCCAGGCACAGCCAGCCCTGGGCCGAGGCGATCGTCGTCCGCCGGCCGAAGGCGAACAGCGGTCCGAGGGTCCAGTCCCCGGGCCGGTGGGTGAGTTCCCAGCCACCCCAGGGCGTCACATCGACGATCTCGTTGATGCCGATCAGCGGCAGCAACCCGCCCCAGCCGTAGAACACGTCGGTGTCCGGCTGGTCGTCGGCGATCCCGGTCTCGGCATTGAAATTCTCCGGACATTGCCGCCGCGCCCAGGCGGCGGCAAACAGCCGCGCCGTATCCGCGGCAAGCTGCGTCGCGGCCTGGTCCTCGCCCTGGCGTCTCAGCCCGCCATAGGTGAGGTAGTTCAACGGCGGCCAGATGCGGCCACGCCAATAGACATTGTCGCGAAACGCCGGGTCGTCCCGGGTCACCGATGGCAGGCGGTGGCTGCCGCCGAATCTGCGCGGATCGTCCAGCCAGGTAAGCAGTGCCTGCCGCTGCGTGTCGTCCGCCGCATCGGCCAGCAGCGGGTAGAAGCTGGTGGGGGCGATGCTGCGGACGAAATCGCCGCTCCAGCGCCGATTGGCGAAGACATGGCGTGCCGGATCCCACAACTGCGCCTTGATGCGCGCGCGCAGGTCCGCCGCCCGATCGGCCAGGCGCTGTGCCGTCGCCGCATCGCCGCGATGCCGGGCAAAATCCGCCAGTACTTCGCCGTCCAGCGCCAGCAGGCTGTTCAATCCGACGTCGAAACTGTCGAGGCACCAGCTCGCGCGATCGAACGCGGCCTCGTCGTGGATCGGCGAGTTGTCCATGGAGGATTTGTTCTTGGCGCCGAGCTTGGTGCCCTTGTAGAGCCCGTCGCCCACCCGCGAATTGCCCCAGGACATCAAGCCGGCGCCGTCGGGGATCGCGTCGCCGGAACCACCAGTCGTGGTTCTGCAGCAGCCGGTCATACGCCAGATCGATGAAATCCTCGGCGCCGGTATGCTGCCAGATCTTCCACAGGATGAAGGAGCAGACCGGCGGCTGCGAACGGTCGATCCAGTTGTCGCGGCCGGTGATGAGGCAGGCGAAATTCCCCTCCGGCGTTACCGTGGCGAGCACCGCCCGGATGCTTTCCCGCGCCAGTTCCGGATCGAACAGGGCGCCCATCAGGGCATGATAGAAGAGATCGTCCAGCCAGACGCCGAAGCCGCCGAATTTCTGTGCCACCCAGTTGCGGCTAAGCGACATGTAGGGGCGCTTGTTGATCGGATCGAACACCGTGTTCCAGCCGACCAGGTCGCGCAAGGCGTCAAGGTCACCCTGGCCGGCAAGCGGCGCCGGCAGCGGCGCCGACAGGGCCGCCCGGGCGGCGTCCGCGCCCGCCACCGACACGGCGAAGCGGAATTCCGGCATCTCCTCGAGATTATAGCGCAGCACCGCGACCTTGCCGCCGGTGCCGCGGGAGCCCAGATAGAAATAGCCGAAGCGCGCGAACTCGGCTTCCAGGTCCTCGAGCGAGTCGTGGAAGGTCGCCATCAGCGGCGGCGCCGTGCCGGCCACGGTGACCTGATGGCCCGCGGCGGCAGCCGACAGCAGGCCGGTCTCCGGATCGAAGACCCAGGTGGCGAGATCGCCGTCCTGCATCGGGTCGAGGCGGAAGACCAGCAGCACCCAGAAGCGCAGGCCCCATTCGCCGAATGCCGTCGCCTGCCAGCCGCCGCGCAAGGTCTCGGGCGCCGGCTTGTCGTAGCGCCAGTCCAGCCGCGTCCTTGCATGCTCGAGCGACAGCGCCACGTTGGCGCCGTCAATCGTCCGCGGCCCCAAGGTAAGACCCGGCGTGGTCGCCGGGAAGGCGGTGAAGGTCGCCGTGCTCGCGGCGAAGGCACAGGGCGTAACCGTCAATCCCAGCGGCAGATAGGTCATCTGCGCCGGATAGACGCTATCCCACGTGTTCCAGTGACGGCCGGGCGAAATCGTCATGTGCCGCTCAATGCCAATGCCGCAGCAGGGTCGCGGTATCGCTGACGGCGATCTGCGGGGTAAATCGCGGCGCGATCACGTTGAGGATCGCCGCATGCGCCTCCTCCGAATAGCTCGCCATCGCGTCCCGCGCCAGCACCACATGATAGCCAAGGTCGATCGCATCCAGCGCCGTCGCCCAGATGCAGACATCGGTCTCGGCGCCGGACAGGATCAGCGTCGTCGCTGCTCGGTGGCGCAGGACTTCCGCGAAGCCTAGTCCGGAAAAGGCGGAAAAACCCTGCTTGTCGAGGACGTTCTCCGCCACCGCGATGCTGCGCAGTTCGGGCAACAGGTCGATATACGCATCCGCCCCCGCGGCCAAAGTCGCCGTCGGCCACAGTTCATAATAGCTTCGCCAGCTGCCGCGGGCCGCCGTCGCCGTCGCCGCCGGAATGAACCGCGTCCAGAAGGTCGCCGCCGGCTTGTGTCGCGCCAGGGCCGACACCTGCGGCAGGACCCCGCGCAGGCCCGCAAAGCCCCATTGCGGGTGCCGGTCGAAGAGATCCTGCATGTCGATGACGACATGCACCGCCTGGGCGAGATCCGGCAGGGCATTCACGGCGTCACCACAACATTGTGTTCGGGCGACCAGGCCAGGGTCACGGAATCCCCCGGCCGCAGCCGCTCGGCCGCCCGGTTCTGCTGGAAGATCACCAGGATCTGTCCGGCGACGTCCACGCGATAGGTGGTGCTGCTGCCGGAGAACACCACCGTCACCACCGCCCCCGACAGGCTGTTCTCCGGTGCCGGTGCCGGCGCCGGACCGGACGATGGGGCCAGGGTGATCTTCTCCGGACGCAGGGCGATCAGCACCGGATCGCCGGGCTTTAGCGCCGCGGCAGCGCAGGTGGCGGTTCCGCCCAGGTCGAGGACGACCCGCGCCGTGGCGTCGGCGACCGCGCTCACCCGGCCGGGCAGGAAATTCGCCTCGCCGAGGAAGCCGGCGGCGAAGCGATTGCGCGGCCGCTCGTAGACCTCAAGCGGCGGACCCGCCTGGACGACGTTGCCCCGGTCGAAGATGGCGATCCGGTCGGAGAGGGTCAGCGCCTCCTCCTGGTCGTGGGTGACGAAGACGGTGGTGATGCCGACCTCGCGCTGGATCCGGCGCAGCTCGATCTGCATGCCCTGGCGCAGCTGCTTGTCGAGGGCGCCCAGCGGCTCGTCGAGCAGCAGCACCCGCGGCCGGGTCACCAGGGCGCGGGCCAAGGCGACGCGCTGCTGCTGGCCGCCGGACAGCTGTTTCGGCCGGCGCTGGTCGAGGCCGGTGAGCTGCACCAGGTCCAGGATCTCGCCGACCCGGCGCCGGGTATCGGCGTCGGCGGCGCCGCGCACCGCCAGACCGAAGGCGACGTTGTCGTACACGGTCATGTGGGGAAACAGGGCGTAGTTCTGGAACACCATGCCGATGTCGCGCCGGTGCACCGGGGTGCGGCCGATATCGGTGCCGTCGAGGCGGATCTCGCCGCTGTCGAGCTCGACGAAGCCGGCGATGGCGCGGAGCAAGGTGGTCTTGCCGCTGCCGCTCGGCCCCAGGAGGCCGAAGAATTCGCCTTCACCGAAACTGAGCGACACGCCGTCGAGGGCGGCGACGGCGCCGTAGCGTTTCACCGCGGCGATGATCTCGACCGTGCTCACCGCTCGCCCCCGAACTTGTAGAACCGCGCCGTCACCAGCATGATTCCCATCGAGACCACGATGATGATGGTCGAGATCGCATTGATCTCCGGCGTGAAACCCTTGCGGATCGAACTGTAGATCTCGACCGGCAGGGTGGTGACGCCGGGCGGCGCCAGGAAATAGGAGATCACGAACTGGTCGAAGGAGACCGCGAAGGCGAACAGCGCCGCCGCCACCACGCCGGGCGCGATGATCGGCGCCGAGACCCGGCGGAAGGTCTGCCAGGGCGTCGCTCCCAGCGTCGCCGCCGCCTCTTCGACCGCCCGCGGAAAATCCGCCAGGCGGGCACCGACGACGATGATCACATAGGGCAGGGACAACGCGACATGGCCGAGCAGGATCGCATGCAGGCCGCGGAACGGCAGGCCGAGCGGCCGGAAGATCCAGTAGAAGAACACCAGCATCGAGGTGCCGATCACCAGCCAGGGAATGGTGATCGGCGGAAACAGCAGCAGCTGCATGAGCGTCCGGCCGCGGAAAGTGTAGCGGGCGAAGGCCAGGGCGGCCATGGTTCCCAGAGCCGTCGCGATCACCGTGTTCAGCAGCGCGATGGTGATGCTGTTGAGCCCGGCGGACAGCAACCGATCATTATGCATCAGTGCCTTGTACCAGACGAGATCGAAGGTGAAGGGCAGTTCGTAGAGCTGCGAACGGTTGAAGGAGAGCATCCCCATCACCACGATCGGCAGGTAGAGGAAGATCAGCACCAGCCAGAGATAGAGCCGAACCACGTATCCGCCCAACCGCTTCATGACCAGACTCCCTGGCGCTTCATCACCGGGTAGAGGGCGCCGAAGATCACCAGCACGATGCCGAGCAGCACGAACGACAGTGCGGCGCCCAGGGGCCAGTTGGCGGTTACGGTGAACTGCTCCTCGATGTTCATGCCGAGGGTTGCGCCCTTGGTCCCGCCAAGGATGCGCGGCTCCATGAAGGAGCCGATCACCGGCACGAAGATCAGGATGCCGCCAGAGAGCACCCCGGGCAGGCTGAGCGGAAAGACCACCCGGCGGAACACCGTCGTCGCCGGAGCACCAAGGCTGCGCGCGGCCTCGATCAGGGAATCGTCGATTGCCTGCAGCGAAATGTAGCAAGTGAGGATCATGTAGGGCAGATAGGAGTGGACGAGGCCGATGATCACCGCCGGGTAGCTGAACAGGAGGTCGAAGGCAGGTGCACCCGGGAAGATCCACTGGATGCCCTGGTCGATGACGCCGCCCGGGCGCAGCACCATGGTCCAGGAGAAGACGCGCACCAGGGCGTTGCTCCAGAACGGCAGGACGATCAGCAGGAAGATGGCCTCCCGCCAACGGCCCTTGATCGATTTCGCGAGGCCATAGGCCGCCGGGTAACCGATCAGCAGGCAGAACAGGGTGACCCAGAACCCGAGCAGCAGGGACCACCAGGTCAGCGGCGCGTAGAAGGATTTGTGGATCACCGCGGCGTAGTTCGCCAGGGTGAATTGCGACGGCTGCGGGACCAGCGGCGACTTGTCGAGGAAGCTGCAATAGAGCATGGCCGAGAGCGGCAGGAAGATGGTCAGCGCCAGCCACGCATAGGCCGGGCCGGTCAGACCCAGTATGGCCCATCGCTGCCGCGCCTTCGGCAACATCCTGTATCCCCTCCCCCGCTGACCTTCAGAACTCGAAGCCGTCACCCGTATCGCCGCCCGGGTCGCCGCCCTGCCCGGCGGCGGCGGCGGGCGAGCCTAGGAATCGAAACTCCCGCCGTTGCGGGCAACGGCGGGAGCCCGGTGTCGAGGTCGCTACTTCGCGTACTCGGCCTTCACTTCGGCCCAGAGATCGGAATACTTCTGCTTCTCCTCATCGGTGAGCGGCGCCATGAACTGCAGGCGGCTGACCGAGGTGTTGTCGCCGTAGAGCGGCTTCGACGGATCGGTATCCGGCAACGCCGCCATCGCCTTCGGATTGGCCGAGGCCGGCGCACCGACCTTGGTCTCCCATTCGACGTAGAAGCTGGGATCGATCATGTAGTTGATGAACTGCTGGGCGCCGTCAACGTTCGGCGCGCCCTTGGCGATCGCCAGGCCGTCGAACCAGCCGATGGCGCCTTCCTTGGGAATCATGTAGCCGACCGGCAGCTTGAAATTGGTCCTGCTGCGCAGCGCCGAACCGCTCCAATAGACCGAGACGTCGAAGGCCTTGGCCGAGAACTGCTTGTTCCACTCGTCTTCCGACGACCACAGGGTGGCGACGTTCGGCTTCAGTTCCAGCAGCTTCGCCTTCACCTTGTCGAGGTCCGCCGGATGGTTCATGTCCTGGCCGGTGGCGATCGCGCCGAAGCTCACCGCCTCGATGCCGTCGTCGCGCAGTGCCACCCGCTTGGCCAGGCTCGGATCCCAGAGGACATTGACCGAGTCCGGCGCCGTCGTCATGACGTCGGTGTTGTAGGCGATCGCGGTGATGCCCCAGACCCAGGCGACGCCGAAGGTCTTGCCGCCGTCATTGAGCAGCGGGGAATCCCGGAAGGCGGGATTGAGGTCGGCGAAGTTCGGGATCTTGCTGGTGTCGATGGCCTGGATCAGGCCCTCCTTGGAGGCGAGGCTGTTCCAGGCGCAGTTGGTCAGCACCACGTCATAGGCGCCGGGATTGGTCCGCAGCTTGGTGATCATCTCGGATTCGGAATTGTAGTATTCGTGGGTGACGGTGATCCCGGTGGCCTTCTTGAACGCCTCGAGCGCCCAGGCCTCGTCGGTCCCGTAGCCCTGCCAGTTCAGAACCTTGACGTCGCCGGCCGGCTTCTTGCCGCAGCCCGCGATCGACAGCAGCGGCAGCGCGCTGAGCGCCGATGCGCCAACCAGCACCTGCCGGCGCGAAACGCCGGCGCCACCCGTCGAAATCCCATTACCCCGCGATCCCATCTAGTCCCTCCCTGGTTCAAACTGCTGATTTCGTGAAACGCTATTCATTGGTACACTAACAAATCACTGTTTCGGCGAACAGGCAAGAGTGCGTCGACTTCCCGACCGTTCTTGACAGCCAATTCTGGCACTGCCGAGATGGTTCCGAAAGAGGCCGCATGACCATCCGCACCCCCGGCACGGCACTTGGCGAGACCCAGACGGGCGCGGTGGATGCCGCTCTCGACCCCCTGGTCGCGCCCGGCACCTTTCCGCTCCTCGCTCGCGCTGCCGCCGCCGGACCCTTCGCCTACCTGGACAGCGCCGCCAGCGCCCAGAAGCCGGGCGTCGTCCTGGACCGGCTGCGCCGGTTCTATGAAACCGGCTATGCCAATGTCCATCGCGGCGTCTATCCCCTGAGCGAATCCGCCACCGAGGCCTATGAGGGCGCCCGCCGCCGCGCCGCCCGGTTCCTCAACGCGGCGCCCGGCGAGATCGTCTTCACCCGCGGTGCCACCGAGGCGATCAACCTGGTGGCCAACAGCTTTGGCGGCACGGTCCTGAAATCCGGCGATGCCGTTCTTCTCACCATGCTGGAGCACCACGCCAATATCGTCCCCTGGCAGCTGCTCCGCGACCGCCTCGGCCTGGAGCTCCGCGTCGCCCCGATCGACGCCCAGGGCGACCTCGACCTCGAGGCCTTCAGCCGCGAGCTCGCACGCGGCGTCAAGCTGGTGGCGGTGACGGCCATCGCCAACACCATCGGCACGGTGACGCCCCTGGCGGAGATCGTCGCGCGGGCCCATGCCGCCGGGGCCAGGGTCATGGTCGATGCCGCCCAGGCGGCCCCGCACCGGGCGATCGACGTCAGGGCGCTGGACTGCGACTTCCTCGCCTTCACCGGGCACAAGGTCTACGGCCCGGACGGGATCGGCGTCCTGTTCGGCAAGCAAGCCCTGCTCGACGCCATGCCGCCCTGGCAGGGCGGCGGCGACATGATCCGCTCGGTGCGGTTCGAGCGCACAGTCTTTGCCGAGGCTCCCGCCCGCTTCGAGGCGGGGACGCCGCCGATCGGCGCCGCCATCGGTCTTGCCGCCGCCCTCGATTTCATCAGCGAGATCGGCTTCGCGCGCATCGCCGCCCATGACCGGGCCCTCGCCGCCTATGCCGTCGCCCGGCTGGAGGAGATTCCCGGCCTGCGCATCGTCGGCCGTCCCCGGGACCGCGCCGGCATCGTTTCGATGACCCTGGACGGGCTGCATCCCCACGACGTCGGATCGCTGCTGGGCGCCGCCGGGATCTGCGTCCGCACCGGCCATCATTGCGCCCAGCCGCTGATGGATCACCTGGATCTGGCCGGCACCATCCGCGCCTCCTTCGCGGTCCATACCGGCCGCGCCGATATCGATCTCCTCGCCGCGGAGCTGGTGAAGGCGCGCCAGGTCCTGCGCTGACCGCCGGCAGGATCGGCCACATTGTCGCCTTGACGGTCGCCGCGCGAGGCTGGATTGTGTCCTGACAGGTTTCCACAGGACCCGGGATCGAGCGATGATTTCCTGCATACCAGCCGTGCTAACCCTCGAGGAAATCAAGCAGTTCCGCGACGTGGTCAATTCCGCCCAGTTCGTCGACGGCAAGGAGAGCGCCGGGCCGCGGGCGAAACGGGTGAAGAACAACGAGCAGATCTCGAAGACCGACCTGACCCGGCGCAAGCTGCAGGAAATGGTGGTCACCGCCCTGTTCCGCAGCCCGGATTTCCGCCGCGCCGCGGTGCCGCACAAGATCCGCCCGCCGCTGATCAGCCGCTACAAGCCGGGCATGGCCTACGGGCTGCACGTCGATGATGCGCTGATGGGACCGGTCGAGGCGCGCGACCGCTCGGACGTCTCGGTCACCGTGTTCATCAGCGAGCCCGGCGACTATGAGGGCGGCAACCTGCTCATCCACTCGCCCTATGGCCAGCAGGCGATCAAGCTGCCCGCCGGCCACGCGGTCGCCTATCCCTCGAACTCGCTGCACGAGGTGACCGAGGTCACCGGCGGCGAGCGCCTGGTCTCGGTCACCTGGGTGCAGTCCTATATCCGCGACGAGAAGCAGCGCGAGGCGCTGGCCGATCTGGCGGTGATCCGCAACCGCCTGAACGGCCTGCTGCCCAATGCGCCGGAAACCGATCTCGCCTTCCGCCTCCACGCCAACCTGACGCGGATGTGGGCCGAGACCTGACGCCTCAGCTCTTGAACGCGCCGGCGAAGAAGGCCGCCATCCGCTCCAGCAGCTGCTGGCGGTTCCCCGCCTTGTAGATGCCGTGGCCCTCGTCGGCGAAGGTCAGCAGCTCGTAGGGGATGCCGGCCCGGTCCAGGTCGCGGCAGGCGGCGGTGGTGTTGTCCGGCGAGACGTTGCTGTCGGCGAGGCCGTGGACGATCAGCAGCCTGCCCTTGATGTTGCCGATGAAGTTCGCCGGCGAGGCGTTGAAATAGCGCTCCGGAAGGGCCTCCGGCGGGCCGCCCATCATCTCCTCGCTGTAGGCCCGGCCATGCGGCATCTCGGTGGCGTGGTAGTCGATGCCGAGTTCGTACATGCCGCAGATCGGCAGCGCCGCGTCGACCAGGTCGGCGAAGCGGGTGATCGCGTACCACGACGAATAGCCGCCATAGGACAGGCCGGCGACGCCGATCCGCCCGCGCACCGCCTTGCCGGCGGCGATCAGCGCCTCGATCCCGGTTCGGATGTCCTGCTGCTCGCGCCCGCCCCAGCCGTCCTCCTTGATCGCCTCGCGGAAGCCGAGGCCGAAACCGGTCGAGCCGCGGTAGTTGGGATCGAGCACGGTGAAGCCGGCGCCGGCCAGGAACTGCACGATCGGGTTGGTCCAGTCCTCGCTGTGCCAGGTCGGCCCGCCATGCACCCAGCAGACCAGGCCGCGGCTCGGCCCCTTCGGCTCGTAGAGCCAGCCCTGGATCTCCCGGCCGTCGACCGAGCGCCAGCGGAAATCCTGCGCCGCGGCGAAATCCTCCGGCGCCGCCGCGATCAGCCTGTCGGTCCGGGTGAGATTGCGCAGCGATCCCCTGGCCGGATCGACCCGCACCAGGTCATGGGCGCCCCGCGAGCCGTAGGCCTCGGCGATCCAGTCGCCGTCCGGCAGCTCGCCGATCGGCAGCAGGCTGCGCGCACCGGCGGCGAAGGGCCGCTCGGCACCGCTTTCGAGATCGATCAGCCTGGCGGCGATGCGGCTCTCGGCGAATTCCAGCACCATGGCCCGGCGTCCGTCGCGGCCCGGCACGACGAAATCGATGTTGCGCGCCGGATCGTCGATCAGCCAGCGCAGGGCGCCGGTGGCGAGGTCGTAGACCCCGACCCGCTCATGCGTCTCGATCTCCGCCTTCACCAGCATCTCGTGCCCGGCGCCGGTCCAATGCGCCTGCACCTTGTGGCGGGCGCCGAAATTCAGGATCTCCCGGTCGTCCCCGCCGTCGATCCCCACCGCCCAGATCTGCGCGCCGGCGGGGTGCAGGTCCGAGCGGGTATAGATCACCACCTGCCCGTCCGGCGAGACCTCGGGCGCGAAGCCGGCGACGCTTCCGGCCTTCGCCAGCACCCTGCGTGCACCGGTCGCCAGGTCCTGGCGATAGATCCAGCTGCCCGCGGTCGGCGCGCCGGTCGCATAGTCGACATCCGCCGCGAAGACGATGCTGCCGCCGTCGCCGGCGAAGTCGCCGCCGAAGACGTAGTGATCGTCCTGCAGCGGCGTCAGCGGCTCCGGCGCGGTGCCCGCGGCGACATCGAGGCGGAACAGCCGGTCGTGCTCGTTGGAGCCGATCGACTGCGCCAGGATCAGGCTGCCGCCGTCGGCGGAGATCGCGTTGACGTAGAAGTGATCGCGGCCATCGGTCACCCGCCGCGGCGGCTGCGACCCGTCGGTCGGCGCCAGCCAGACATTCCCGGTGTCGTCGAGCCCGGTCCAGCTCCAGGCCAGCCATTTGCCGTCGCCCGAGATGCGCACCGCCCAGAGCACCGGATAGTGCGCCCAGATCCGTGCCAGCTCGGCGATGCTGCGGTTGGTCTTCATCGGAAGGCATCCGCGAAGAACTGTGCCAGGCGCCGGTAGAGCCGGTGACGGTTGGCCGGCTTGGCGATGCCGTGGCCCTCGTCGGGGAAGACCAGCACCTCGTAGGGGATCTTCAGCTGGTCGAGCCTTGCCCGCACCTCGGCGACGTTCTGCGGCGTGACATTGGGATCGTTCGCGCCCTGGACGATCAGCAGCCGGCCCTGGATGTTGCCGACGAAATTGATCGGCGAGCGTTCGTAGAAGCGCTCCGGCGCCGTCTTCGGCGTCCCGCCCAGCATCTCCTCGGAATAGGGCCGCAGGTCCGGGCGCGTGGTGTCGTAATCCACGACGAGATCGGTCATGCCGCAGATCGGCGCCGCCGCCCGCACGATCTCCGGCGGGAAGCGGGTGATCGCCCACCAGGCGGAATAGCCGCCATAGGAGGTGCCGGTGATGCCGATCCTGCCGGGCGTAGCAATCCCGGCCCGGATCAGCGCCTCGGCGCCGCTCCGGATGTCCGCCTGCTCGTCGGCGCCCCAGCCCCGCTGCTTGATCGCTTCCTGGTAGTCCAGCGCGAAGCCGGTCGAGCCGCGGTAGTTCGGCTGCAGCACGTTGAAGCCGAGCCGGGTGTAGTATTGCGGCTGGATCATGAAGTCGTCTTCGTAATGATAGGTCGGGCCGCCATGGATGTGGAGGATGGTGCCCCGCACGTCCCCTGCAGTTGCGCCCTGTGCCCGGTAGAGCCAGCCCTGGATCTCCGTTCCGTCATCCGAGCGCCAGCGGAAATCCTCCGCCGCCGCCAGTTCTTCCGGCATCACCGGATCCGGCACCGGCGGGCGCGAGATCTCGCCGAGGATGACCGCCTCGTCCTCCAGGCGGACCCGCACCAGCCGCCCGGGATGCCGGGCGCTGTAATGGGTCGCGATCCAGGTGCCGTCGGCCGCCAGGCCCAGCGGTGACAAGGTCCCCTCCGCCGCCGCGAAGGGCCGTTCCCGTCCGGTCCGCGGATCGAGCAGGAAGCTCAGGCTGCGCGCCCCGCGCGTCTCCTCGATGACGATCTCCGCCGAACGCGGCGGCCAGATGGCATCGGCGATCTGCCGCTGGGGATCGTCGACCAGCCAGTCGACGGTATTGCCGTTGAGGCGCCAGAGCCCGACCTTGCGATGGCCGCCCGCTTCCGCCGTCACCACCACGGCGCTGCCGTCGGGCGACCAGTAGCCGTCCGCCTTGGCGCTGTCGCCGACATTGACGATCTCGCGGTCGAAGCTGCCCGCGATGTCGGTCAGCCAGAGCTGGTAGCCGGCCGGATCGCGGTCGTTGCGCTCGTAGAGCACGTGCCGGTCGTCCGGCGAGAGGATGGGCAGGCTGAAGGCCGCCCGCGCCGGCCGCGCCAGCACGCGCCGCTGTCCGCTCGCCACGTCCTGGGCATAGATGAGGCCCGGTTCGATCTCCCGCCCGGTCTCCGGATCGACATTGGCGGCGAACACCAGGGTCTTGCCGTCGCGGGTGATCCGCCCGCCGCGGATATAGTAGTCCGGCCGGTCCGCAGTCAGCGGCCGCGCCGGCCGGCCGTCCAGGAACACCTGGTGCAGGCCGACCCGCTCCTCGCCGTCGCGGCTCCGGGCATAGACGATCGAGCGGCTGTCCGGCGCCCAGGCGAAGCGGTCGCAGTCCCAGTCGTCGGCCACCAGGCAGCGCGGATTCGCCGTGCCGTCGGCCGGCGCCAGCCAGAGCTGCGTGGTGGCGCCCAGCCCCGCCCAGATCCAGGCCACCCATACGCCGTCGATCGAGACCCGCGGACCGTAGATCTGCGGCACGCGCAGCAGGCGTTCCAGGAACCCGTCCTGGCGCGCGATCTCGTCGGCGATGACCGAACTGTCCATGCGTCCGGCCTCTCAGGCCTTGATGTGATGGCAGGCGGCGAAATGTCCGGCGCCGAAATCCCGCATCTCCGGCTCGGTCTCGGCGCAGAGGTCGGTGGCGCGCGGGCAGCGGGTGCGGAAGCGGCAGCCCGAGGGCGGACTGATCGGCGAGGGGATGTCGCCCTGCAGGATCACCCGTTCCCGCGACCGCTCGATCCGCGGGTCGGCGATCGGCACCGCCGAGATCAGCGCCTCGGAATAGGGATGCAGCGGCCGGGCATAGAAATCGTCGCGCTCGGCGATCTCCATCACCTTGCCGAGATAGAGCACCATCACCCGGTGGCTGATATGCCGGACCACCGCCAGGTTGTGCGAGATGAACAGCAGCGAGATCCCCAGGCTGCGCTGCAGCTGCATCAGGAGGTTGATGATCTGCGCCTGGATCGAGACGTCGAGCGCCGAGACCGGCTCGTCGCAGACGATCAGCTTCGGCTTCAGGATCATCGCCCGGGCGATACCGATGCGCTGGCACTGGCCGCCGGAGAATTCGTGCGGGTAGCGGTTCGCCATGCTGGGGGCAAGGCCGACCTGGCGCATGGTCTCGAACACCCGCTTGCGCACCTCCTCGCGCGACAGCTCGGGATGGAAGATGCGCAGCGGCTTGGCGATGATGGTCTCCACCGACATCCGCGGGTCGAGCGAGGCCAGCGGATCCTGGAAGATGATCTGCATGTCGCGGCGCTCGGCCCGCAGCGTCTTGGCATCGAGGCCGAACAGGTCCCTGCCCATCCAGACGACATTGCCCTCGGTCGCCTCGATCAGGCGCAGCATGGCGCGCCCCAGGGTCGACTTGCCGCAGCCGGATTCGCCGACGATGCCGAGGGTCTCGCCGGCCTTGAGCTCGAAGCTGACGCCGTCGACGGCGCGCACCACCGCCTTCTCGCCGCCGAGGAAGCCGCCCTTGATCGGGAAATGCACCTTGAGATCGGTGACGGAGAGCAGGGTCTCGGCCATGGTCAGGGCTCGCTCATGTGGCAGGCGAGGAACCGCCCGCTCGGGCCCCGGCGCAGCATCGGCATCTCCGCCTTGCAGCGTTCGGTGCGGATCGGGCAGCGCGGCTCGAAGGGGCAGCCCGGGAGGTCGCCCATCGCCGCCCGCGGCTGGCCGGGAATCGTCCAGAGCTCGCCGTGGGTCTTCTCGTCGAGCCGCGGCGTCGAGGCCAGCAGCCCCTTGGTATAGGGATGGCGGGGTTCGTAGAAGATCTCGTCGATCGTCCCCTGCTCCATGATCCGCCCGCCATAGAGCACGATGACCCGGTCGCAGAGCCGGGCAATGACGCCGAGATCGTGGGTGACGATGGCGATCGCCGCGTTGAGGTCGCGGGCGAGATCGGCCATCAGCTCCAGGATCTGCGCCTGCACCGTGACGTCGAGCGCCGTCGTCGGCTCGTCGGCGAAGAGCAGCGACGGGTTGCACAGCAGCGCCATGGCGATCATCACCCGCTGGCGCATGCCGCCGGAGAACTCGTGCGGGAACAGCGTCACCCGCCGCCGCGCCTCGGGAATCCGCACCCGCTCCAGCATCTCGACGACGATGGCCAGCGCCTCCGCCTGGCTCTTGCCCTGATGCACGGTCAGGACCTCGGTCAGCTGGTCGCTCACCCGCATGTAGGGGTTGAGCGAGGTCATCGGGTCCTGGAAGATCATCGACATCGCCGAGCCGCGGATGCGATCGAGCTCGTTCGGCGGGCGGTTGAGGATCTCCTTGCCCTGGAAGACGGCATTCCCCGAGGACTTGCCATTGGTCGCCAGCAGGCCCATCAGCGACAGCAGGATCTGGCTCTTGCCGGAACCGGATTCGCCGACGATTCCCACCACCTCGCCGCGCTTCAGTTCGAAATTCACCCGGTCGACCGCCGTCACCCAGCCATGCGGCAGCTTGAACTGCACGCTGAGATCCTTCACCTCCAGGATCGGCGCAGGGGCCGCGATGTTCATCGCTTCAGCGCTCATTGGGGTCGAAAGCATCGCGCAGCCCGTCGGTGATGTAGTTGAGGCAGAACAATGTCCCCGCCAGCAGTGAGCCGGGCAGCATCAGCAGCCGCGGATCGGTTTCGATATGCGAGGCGCCGTCGTTGATCAGCGTGCCCCAGGAGGCCGCCGGCGGCTGCACGCCGATGCCGAGGAAGCTGAGGAAGGACTCGGTGAGGATGATCTCCAGCACCAATAGGCTCGAATAGACGATCACCACGTTCACCGAATTCGGCGCGATGTGGTAGCGGATGATCTGCCAGCTGGTCATCCCGCCGGCCCGCGCCGCCTCGATGAATTCCCGGCCACGCAGGCTGACCGCCTGGCCGCGGGCGATCACCGCCGGGGTCAGCCACAGGGTCACCACCACGGCGATGAACAGCGAGGTGTTGTTCTTGCCCAGGGTCACGTTGATCAGGATCACCAGGAACATGAAGGGCACGCTCAACAGGATGTCGACCGCCCGCATCATCAGGTCGTCGATCTTGCCGCCGAGATAGCCGGCGGTGGCGCCGTAGACCACGCTGATCAGCACCGAGATGATCGCGCCGAAGAAGCCGAGGCCGAGCGAGACCCGGCCGCCCTCCAGCACCCGGATGGTGAGGTCGCGTCCGAGATCGTCGGTGCCGAAGGGATGAATGGTGAAGAGATCGATCGGCGCCGAGAGATTCTCGAAATCCGCATCCTCCGAGGTGAAGGGGAAGAGGAACGGGCCGACGAAACAGGCCAGGATGATCAGCGCCAGGACGACGCAGCTCACCACCGCCAGGTGGTTGTTGGCGAACCGCCGCAGCGAGGCGCGGAACGGGCTCAGGCCGACCGGCGCCTCGTCCAGCGGCGTCTCCGCCGGCTGCAGGGCCAGATCACTCATAGCTCACCTTCGGATCGAGGAGGCCGCGGGCGATGTCGGTCAGCAGGTTGGCGAAGATGACGATGGCGCCGTAGAACAGCGTCACCCCCATCACCAGCGGATAGTCGCGGTTGGTGGCACCCTCGACGAAATAGCGGCCGATCCCGGGGATCTGGAAGATCTGCTCGACCACGATCGAGCCGGTGATGGTGATCGCGGTCGCCGGACCCAGATAGGCGACCACCGGCAGGATGGCGCCCTTCATCGCATGCTTCAGGATGGTGCGCTTCTCGCCGATGCCCTTGGCCCTGGCGGTGCGCACGTAGTTGGTGCGGATGGTCTCGATCATGCTGCCGCGCATCAGCCGCGAGACGTAGGCGATGTTCGGCAGCGACAGGGTGACGATCGGCATGATCTTGTAGGCCAGGCTGCCGTCCCAGCCGGCGATCGGGAACCAGCGCAGGTCGAGCCCGAAGATGATCTGGGCGATCGGCCCGATGACGAAGATCGGGATGGCGAGGCCGATCATGGCGATCGCCCCGGCGGTGTAGTCGACCGGCCCGTTGCGCCGCAGCGCCCCGGCGATGCCGAGCACGATGCCGATCAGGGTGGCGATCACCATCGCCCAGATGCCGACCTCCAGCGAGGTCGGGAATCCCTGGGAGATCAGCTGGCCCACCGAATAGTCGCGGTACTTCATCGACGGGCCGAAGTCGAAATGCAGCACGCCCCAGATGTAGCGGCCGAACTGCATCCACAGGGGCTCGTCGAGGTGATAGGCCTTCTCGATATTGGCGATGATGTCGCGCGGGATGCGGCGGTTGCCGGAGAACGGCCCGCCCGGCGCCACCCGCATCATGAAGAAGGTGATGGTAGCCAAGGCGAACAGGGTGGGCACGCTGCCGCAGGCGCGCCGGATCGCATAGCCCCACATGCTACGCCGCCCCCGGGACTGGAGGCGGCGAATTCCGGCGTCCCGCAGGACGATATTTCTGTGCAAGCATCCGGCGGAAAAACGGGGAGCGGTTCGACCCGCTCCCCGATCCTGCCTCTACTCGACCGACATGAACTGGGTTCCGTGCCAGCCGGCCGGGTTGTCCACCCAGCCCTTCACCTTGTCGCTGACCAGCGAGCGGCTCGGCGCCGCCGCGGTCGGCACCACCAGATAGGAATCCAGCAGCACCTTCTCCGCCTGGGCCAGCACCTTGTAGCGCTCGGCCTTGTCGGTGATCACCATCGCCTTGTCGTAGAGATCCTCGTATTCCTTGCTCGGCCAGTTGTAGCCGGCCTCGGCGCGCGGATCCATGTAGGCGAGGAAGGTTTCCGGGCCGGCGAAGTCGCCGACCAGATCGTCGTTGAACACGTCCCAGCCCGGGGCGCTGAAGGCGGCCAGCCAGGAATCGCGGTCCTGCGCATTCACCTTGGCGTCGACGCCCAGCACCTGCTTCCACATGACGGCCGCGGTTTCGGCGATCTTCTTCATCGAATCGTTGTTGCTGGATTCGATGCTCAGGCTCAGCTTCTTGTCCGGACCGAAGCCGGCGGCGGCGAACAGCTCCTTGGCCTTGGCCACCCGTTCCGCCTTCGGCATCGCGCAGTCGGCCTGCTGCGGGCCGCCATATCCCGGCACCGGGATGACGTAGCCGCAGTTCAGCACATGGCCGCCCTTGACCACCTTGTTGATCAGGGTGTCGCGATCGAGCGCCATCGCCAGGGCCTGGCGCACGCGGATGTCGTCGAACGGCGGCTTCTTCAGGTTGAAGCTGAAATACAGCGTCTCGGTGCTGTTGGAGAGGTGGACCTGGTCGCCGAACTCCTGCTTCAGCGCGTCGACCTGGTCGCCGGGGATGTCATAGGTGATGTCCTGCTGGCCGGCCTTGAACAGCTTCACCGCGGTGCCGTCGTCCTCGGTGATCGCATAGATCACCTTGTCGATCTTCACGTTGGCGGCGTTCCAGTAGAGCGGGTTCTTCACCAGGGTGACGTGTGACTGCGGCACGTTCTCGGTCATGTGATAGGCGCCGTTCGAGACGATGTTCTCCGGCTTGATGAAGTCCTTGCCGAACTTGTCGTAGCTCGCCTTGTGCAGCGGCGGCACATAGAAGGAGTTCAGCAGGTAGAGCGCGAAGGGCGACGGCTTGTCGAGCTTGATCACCAGGGTCCTGTCGTCCGGCGCGGTGATGCCGACGCTCTTCGGGTCCTTGTTGGTGCCGCCGTTGAAATCGGCGGCGCCGGTCACCGCCATGGTCGAGGTGAAGATGTAGCCCTTGTCCGAGGCGGTCGCGGGATCGAGGGTGCGGATCACGCCGTTGACGAAATCCTGGGCGACCAGGGGCTCGCCGTTCGACCATTTCAGCCCGTCGCGGAGATGGAAGGTGTAGCTCAGCCCGTCATCGGAGATTTCCCACTTCTCGGCGGCACCCGGGATCGGTTCGCCGTCGGCGCCGGGCGTCACCAGGCCCTCGTACATGTCGTCCTGGATCCAGGCCTCGTAGGCCAGGAAGTTCACCTGCGGATCCAAGGTGCCGATGGTCGAGCCGATGCCGCGGGTCAGCGTCGTCTCGGCGCCGGCCGGCGGCGCCAGCAGCGCGCCGCCGAGCATCAGGCCCAAGGTGGCCGCAGCCCCGAAAAGGGCGCGCCTGTTCAATAAGCTCATGAATCCTCTCCCTGTGGTCGTTTGCAGGACCCGTTGGCCGGGTCATTGTTGCCGCCGTTACACTAGACCGACTGAACCCGCCGACACAACGTGTTCACCATGTGCAGGTGGATTAAGTCCCCATGCTGTATACAGCACTGGAAATCTAGACAAGGTTCGTCCTCGCCTGTCAAGGGCGCATCAGCGTTCTGCTCGGCAGGTGCCGATGGCCGGCCCGTTGATTCGCCGCCATTCCCCGATCGATCCGCCACCCCACCCGTCATTTCGCCAGGCCAGTTTTCCCTGCCAAGACCCGCTTTGCTGCATCACAGCCCCGCCGGCGGCGAAGACCGCGAATGCAGTCAAATGCCGCGGTGCTTCCTGCTACCATCGCCGCATCACCCCATCAGTCGGAGGAGTCTGCGGTCATGGTGTCCAGTTACCGGCGGCGCGAGATCAACGGGCGGGAATTGAGCCCGGATACGCTGATGATGAACTACGGCTACGATCCCTTCCTGTCGGAGGGATCGGTGAAGCCGCCGATCTTCCTCACCTCGACCTTCGCCTTCCGCTCGGCCGAGGACGGCCGCGACTTCTTCGACTACGTCGCCGGACGGCGGGTGCCGAACAGCAGCGAGGGCGCCGGCCTCGTCTATTCGCGCTTCAACCATCCCAACAGCCAGATCGTCGAGGAGCGCCTCGCGGTGCTGGAAGGCGGCGAGAGCGCCGCCGTCTTCGCCAGCGGCATGGCGGCGATCACCGCCTCGATCCTCGCCTTCGCCCGGCCCGGCGATACCATCATCCACAGCCAGCCGCTCTACGGCGGTACCGAGACGCTGATGACCGGCACCCTCGCCCCCTTCGGCATCCGCACCTCCGGCTTCCATGACGGCCTCGACCGCGCCTCGATCTGGGCGGCGGCGGACCAGGCCGCCGGCACCCGGGTCCCGATCATCTACATCGAGACGCCGGCCAACCCGACCTGCACCCTGGTCGACTTCGATCTGATCGGCGAACTCGCCGCGGCGATCGGCAAGCGGCAGGAGACCCGGCCGCTGATCGTCGTCGACAACACCATGCTGGGGCCGGTCTACCAGCAGCCGCTGAAGCACGGCGCCGACATCATCGTCTATTCGCTCACCAAGTATGTCGGCGGCCACAGCGACCTGGTCGCCGGCGGCGCCATCGGCCGCGCCGATCTCATCGTGCCGATCCGCAAGATCCGCAGCGCCTTCGGCATGCAGCTCGACCCGCATTCCTGCTGGATGATCGGCCGCTCCCTCGAGACCCTGCACCTGCGCATGGAGCGCGCCGCCACCAGCGCCCGCAAGATCGCCGCCTGGCTGAACGGACATTCAAAAGTTGAACGCCTGTTCAACTCCGACTTCAACCAGGATGCGAAATATGCCAGCGCCTATAAGCGCTTCTGCACCGGCGGCGGCTCGACCTTTTCTTTCGCCATCAAAGGCGGGCTGGAGGGGGCCTTCAAGTTCCTCAACAGCCTCCAGCTGTTCAAGCTGGCGGTCAGCCTGGGCGGCACCGAATCCCTGATCAGCCACCCCGCCTCGACCACCCATTCCGGGGTCAAGAAGGAGATCCGCGACGCCGTCGGGGTCACCGACAGCCTGATCCGGGTCTCGATCGGCCTGGAGAACCCGGACGACCTGATCGCCGACCTCGACGCCGCCTTCAAGCTGCTGCCGGGCTAAATGCCCAGATAGGCCCGGATCACCGGCAGATCCGCCGCCATCACCCGGGGCGTCGCGTCGACCAGCGCCACCGCGCCTTCGGCGACGAAGGCGGTGCGCGCGGCGATGCGGGTCGCATCCTTGGGGTCGTGGGTCACCATCAGCACCGTCATGCCCTGGGCCCGGCGCAGGGCATCGACCAGATCCAGCATCTCGTTGCGCAAGGCCGGCCCCAGGGCGGCGAAAGGCTCGTCGAGCAGCAGGATCGGCCGGTGGCGGATGAGGCTGCGGGCGATCGCCACCCGCTGACGCTCGCCGCCCGAGAGCTGGCCGGGAAGGCGCTCCTCGAAACCGGTCAGCCCGACCTGCTCCAGGGCCGCCGCCACCTGCCGCCGGTCCTCCGCCGTCAGTCTGAGGCCGGGATGGAGCCCGAGCCCGACATTGGCGGCGACGGAGAGATGGGCAAAGAGATTGTGGTCCTGGAACAGTGTTGTCACCGGCCGCGCCGCGGGCGCCAACCCACTGATCTCGGTGCCTTCTACCAGGAGTTCGCCGCCGGTCGGCGTCTCGAAGCCGCCGATCAGGGCGAGCAGCGTGCTCTTCCCCGCCCCGCTCGGCCCGATCACCGCCATGCATTCACCGGCAGTGACCGACAGGTCGAAATGCATCGCCATGTCCTGGTAGCGGAAGCCCAGATTGCGGATCTCAAGAAAAGCCACGGCCGCCCACTCCCCGTTCGATCGCCGCGAAGACCGCGAGGCAAAGCGCCAGCAGGATGACCGCCGTCACCGCCGCCTGGTCCAGGCGGTAGGCGGCGAGCTGGCCGTAGAGGACCAGGGTGAGGTTGGTCAGGCTCTGGTTGCCGAACAGCGAGATCGCCGCGAGGTCGCCCATGCTGATCGTGGTGGCCAGCGCCAGCGCCCCGGCAATCGGCCGGCGCAGGGCCGGTCCGTCGACGGTGATGAAGCGGTTCCAGCCCCGGATGCCGAGGCCGAGGCAGAGGCGGTCGTGCTGGTCGTTCGCCCGGGCCACCGCCGGCGCCAGCGCGCCAAGGACGAAGGGCAGCGCCAGGAACCCGTTCATCACCACGACCCCGAGCGGCGCCAGGGCGAAGAGGTCGAGACGCCCGCGCGCCGCCAGCTGGATGCCGGCGCCGAGCGCCATCGGCGAGATCACCAGGCCGGCAAGGCCCGCCGCCCTGACCAGCGCCGCGAGCCCCGTCCCGCCCGGGCGGCGGCGCAGCCGGTCGGCGCCCATCGCCATCGGATAGCCGAGGGCGACGGCCAGCAGGCCGGCCGCGAGACCCAGGGCGACGGTGATCAAGCTTGCCCGCAAAATAGACGTCCAGTGAATTGATTTTGTGGCAAGAACGCCGAGAATTCCGTCGCCCGCCACGGCCAGAAGCGGCGCCAGGATGAAGCCGGCGGCGAGCAGAATGGCGGCGCTGTCGAGGAGCCGCGCCACCCCCGCCTGGCCGTCGAAGCGGCGGATCTCGACCTGCTGGCTGCGCCCGAGATCGAGCTGCCGGGCGCAGAGCCAGGCGCCGATCGCGAGGCCGAGGCAGCAGGCGATCTGCAGCAAGGCCAGGGCGCCGGCGCGCGGCAGGTCGAAGTCGAAACGCACCGCCTGGTAGATCGCCACCTCCAGCGTCGTCGCCCGCGGCCCGCCGCCCAGGGTCAGGACCACGGCAAAGCTCAGCACGCAGAGCATGAAGACCAGGGCGAAGACCGCCGGCGCGTGCTGGCGCAGCAGCGGCGCCTCGATCAGCCGGAAGATCTGGCCCGACGTCATGCCGAGCTGGGCCGAAAGGCGCCAGGCCTCCGGCGGCACCGTTGCCCAGGCCGGTAGCAGCAGGCGGATCGCGAAGGGCAGATTGAAGAACACATGCGCCAGCAGGATCCCCGGCAGGCCGTAGATCGACGGCCGCCAGCCGGCGCCGAAAAAACCCAGGAATCCGGCGAGATAGCCGAACCGGCCATAGACCGCGACGATGCCGAAGATGGCGACGATGGCCGGCATCACCAGCGGCAGGGCACAGATCCGCAGCAAGGCCTTCCGCCCGGGAAACGCCGCCTGGCGCGCCAGTGCCCGGGCGACCGGGATGGCGAGCCCGACCGCAAGCAGGGACGAGAGGCCGGCCTGGACCAGGGTGAAGGCCAGCACCCGCCGCAGATAGGGTTCCGCCAGCATGTCGCCCAGCAGGGTCGCCGGCCCGCCGGAGAGGAGGGCCGCGAACAGGGCGCCGGTCGCGGCAATCACCAGGACCGCCACGGCCGTGCCGAGGACCTCGCCGCGGCTCAGCGGCTGACGATATCCAGCCATTCCTGGATCCAGGCCTGTCGGTGGGCGGCAACCTCTTCCGGCGGATAGAGCAGCGTCTTCGCCGGCTTCGGCAGGTCGCGGAAGACCTGCGGGAGATCGGTGCCGATGTCGCCCACCGGATACATCCAGTTGGTGGTCGGGATCGCCTTCTGGAACTCGGCGGAGACCATGAAGTCCAGGAACTGCCGGGCAAGATCCTGGTGCGCCGAGGTTTTCAGCATTCCGGCAACCTCGACCTGGAGGTAGTTCCCCTCCGGGAAATCCAGGCTCCGGTAGCGGTCGGTCTTGTCGACCATCAGGTGATAGGCCGGCGAGGTGGTGTAGGAGAGGACGATCGGCGCCTCGCCCTTCTGGAACAGGCCGTAGGATTCGCTCCAGCCCTTGCTGACGGTGAGGATCTTCGGCGCCAGGTTGCGCCAGGCATCGGCCGCCTTGTCGCCGTAGATCTGCTTCACCCAGAGCAGCAGGCCGAGACCGGGCGTGCTGGTGCGCGGATCCTGCAGCAGCAGCTTCGGCTCCGCCCCCGGCCCGGCCAGTTCGGCGAAGCTCTTCGGCGGCGATTTCAGGGCCGCGCTGTCGTAGACGAAGGCGAAATAGCCGTAGTCGAAGGGCACGAAATCCGGATCGGTCCAGGCGATCGGCAGCGTCAGGGCCTTGAGATCCATGCCATGCGGCGCGAAGAGCCCGGTCGCCGCCGCCTCCGCCGTCAGGTTGGTGTCGAGGCCGAGTACCAGGTCGGCCGCGGTTTTCTCGCCCTCGAGCTGCAGGCGCGACAGCAGGGCGGCACCGTCCTCCAGCGCCACCCATTCGATCCGGCAACCGCAGCGGGCCTCGAACACGGGCGTCACGACCGGCCCCGGCCCCCATTCGGATGTGAAGGAATTGTAGGTATAGATCGTCAGTTTCGGCTGGTCGGCCGCGGCCGGAACGCCGGCCAGTGCGGCGACCACCGCGGCCAGAATCGTCAAGATGCGCATGAGCGCCCTCCTCCAAAACGTTTCGGAAGGGGTGAGAGAAGCGCGTGGATTTTTCGCTGACTCATATCCCTCCGCCGGCATGACCCGGATCAGGTTCATCGGGTTGACGCGTCATCCGCATCTCTCAGCCCATGGCGAGGGCACCCCGTCGAGTGAGGCGAAACTTGCCGGAAATCAGGGGAATGTCAAGGCCGGCGGGCCGCGCCTTCAGCGCCCGTGGCCGAGGGCGTCGCGGATCGCCCGGTCGAGTTCGGCATGGCGATAGGGTTTGACCAGAAGGCGCCAGCCGCGCTGGGCGCTCTCCACTTCCTCCAGCTTGGTGTCGGGAAAGCCGGAGGTCAGCAGGACCTTCATCGCCGGCCACCGCCTGCCGGCCTCGCGCGCCAGGTCCGGCCCGCTCATGCCGCCGGGCATGACCACGTCGGTGAACAGCAGATCGACCGGCTGCGCCTCCAGGATGGCGAGGGCGGCCTTGCCGTTCTCGGCCTCGCAGACCTTGTAGCCGAGGGTGATAAGCTGGTTGCGCACGACCTTTCTCAGGTCGGAATTGTCTTCGACCACCAAGACGGTTTCGTTGCCGCCGGCACCTGCGGCCGGCGCCGAGACCGCCGGCCGCGCGGCTTCCGACAGGGCGCTGCCGGTCGCGCGCGGCAGAAACAGCCGGAAGGTCGTGCCGACGCCCTCGCTGCTGTCGAGACCGATATGTCCGCCCGACTGCTTCACGAAGCCGAATACCATGCTGAGACCGAGACCGCTTCCCTTGCCGATTTCCTTGGTGGTGAAGAACGGCTCGAAGATGCGCTTGCGCACTTCCTCGTCCATGCCGCTTCCGGAATCCGTCACCTCGATCATCACGTAGTCGCCGACGGCGAGGTCGGCGCCGACGGCGGTATTGGCGGCATCGAGGGAGCGGTTGTGCGTCGCGATGTGCAGGGTCCCGCCGCGCGGCATCGCATCCCGTGCATTGGTGGCGAGGTTGGTCAGCGCCGCCTCCAACTGGGCGGGGTCGATGACGACCGGCCAGAGATCCGGCGCCAGCGCCAGTGAGATCTCGATCGACTCGCCGAGCACGCGGCGCAGCAGGATGACGATACCGCGCACCAGTTCGTTGACCTGCACCACCTGCGGCGCCAGGGGCTGCTGGCGGGCAAAGGCGAGCAGGCGCCGCGTCAAGTCCGCGCCGCGCTCGGCGGCGGAAAGCGCCGCGGTCGCCAGGCCGAGCAGTTGCCGATCGCTCCTCAACCCGTCGATCATCAGGTCCAGATTGCCGACCACGATCGCCAGGATGTTGTTGAAGTCATGTGCGAGGCCACCGGTCAGGGTGCCGATCGCCTCCATCTTCTGGGTCTGGCGCAGCAGCGATTCCATCGCGGTCTTTTCCGTGAGATCGCGGATGAACTTGTTGAACCTCGCGCCACCTCCGCGATTGGTGGCGGTGATCGTCGATTCCACCTTGAATTCCTCGCCGCCCTTGCGCATCACCGTCAACTCGACGCGTTGGCCCAGGACCTGGGTGTCGCCGATCTGCCGGTAGAGGGAGGCGTGCTGCCGATAGGCGACACGCTGCCGCGCCGGGATGACAAGAACTTCTCGAAGGCCTGTCCCACGGCCTCGCTTCGGCTCCAGCCGAATATCCGCTCGGCCTGCGGGTTCCATTCGAGAATGATGCCGTTTCCGTCGAGCTGGACAAAGGCATCCAGTGACGTGGCGATGATGCTGCGCGCCATCATTTCGCTCTCGAGCAGCGTCTGGTCGTACTGCTTCAGCGCCAGCTCGGTCTTGGTCAGCCAGGCCGAGAGCGTGCAGACGATCATGCCGAGGAGGAAGATGATGGAAATCGTGAGCACCGCAATCGCGAACGGGGCCGCCAGCGGATCGCTGACGACCAGCCTGACTGCGATCCAACCCAGCAGCATCGGGACCAGGATGATCGCCGGCAGAAGGCGGCGGGCCACCCTGCCGCCGGTGCCGGTGCCGACGATGAGCGACACCCAGCCCTGATCCGGACGGGCCAGCGCCAGGCTCCAGAACAAGGTGGCAAAAGCAATGGCCGTCGGCAAAGCCATCGCGGTGAAGGGACCGATGCGATAGAGCGCTTCGACGCCGTAGACATAGCCGGTCAACGCCAGCATCGAGATGAGCATGCCGCCGGCGACGAGGATCGCACTGAAGCCACCCAGCCGCGGCTGCGGCGTCAGCAGGGCGCAGGAGAAGAGCAGGAAGCTCAAGGCCGTCCCCGGAGCTATGCGCCCAGCCAATGGCCCAAGAATGAAGCCGCCCCGGAAGTCCGGCGGAAGGATGTCCTGGATTCCGCCCGGCAGGTAGGAGGCGAGAGCGACGCCCCCGGCCGCGGCGATGGCAATGCCGGCAACCCGCGTCACCTTGCCGACTTGCTCGAGGGTCCGCGCCGCGGGGTTTGCTGAGAGAAGCGCCACGGCGGCCAGAATGAAACAGGACGCCGTGATCACCGACATCCGCGCGAGACCCGGCCAGTAGCTGGTCAGGAGGGGGAGATCGAGTGTCCATCCCACAATCGCCACGCAGGCTATGGCCATGATGACCAGGGCGCCGAATCTGGAGAGCGCAGGCAGCGACAAACGAAAACCCCTCTTTGCGTCGGCGCATCCCATGACCGCCGAAGGCGCCGGCATCCCCCATGCGGATCGACGCGCCCAGCAGCCCGCTTGGGCAAGCCGCCCGCATCGACAAGACGCCTGCATCGACAAGCCGCCTGGGCCATCCTAGGTACGGGCGGTTCGAAAACAAGCGCTATCACCTCCCGGACGTCGGATCGCCAAGCCCTAGGATCGATGTCGCCAGGGGTGCAATTTGCGTGGGCGCGGCACTTCGGGGATCGCACACCGCCGGCGGGCAGCCGGGGGAGTTGCCAGCCGAGACCTGCAAATGCCATCTTGCGGCTGCAAAATCGTCGCGATGAACCCGCCGGAAACGCAGCATGCTCGGTAGCCATATTCGTTTCGCCCAGGTCGTCCTGCCTTGCCCGGATCTCGCGGCGACACTGGCCTTTTTCACCGGACAGCTGGGCTTCAAGGTCAACCTGATCATGCCGGCAGATGCGCCGTCGCTGGCGGTGATCTCCGGCCATGGCCTGACCCTGCGCCTCGAGGCACGGCCAGACGCCGGCGCGGTGCCGCCCCTGGAATTGCGGCTGCACGGCGATCTCGCGGCCCTGCCGCCGGATGCACCGCGCGAGCTGGTAGCCCCCGGCGGGACCCGGATCCGGCTGGTCGATGCGCTGTCGACCCTCGAACTGCCCGAAGGCCGTCAGGAATTCGTCCTCTGCCGCATGGGCGGCGCCGATGCCTGGGGCGTGGGCCGGGCGGGCATGCAGTATCGGGACCTCATCCCGAGCCGCCTCGGCGGCCGCTTCGTCGCCTCGCATATCCGCATTCCGGACGGCGGACCGGTGCCCGACTACGTGCACTTCCACAAAATCCGCTTCCAGATGATCTACTGCAAGACCGGCTGGGCACGCCTGGTCTACGAGGACCAGGGCGAGCCCTTCCGCCTCAATGCCGGCGACTGCGTGCTGCAGCCGCCGGAGATCCGGCATCGGGTGCTGGAAGCCTCGCCGGGCCTGGAAGTCATCGAGATCGGCTGCCCGGCAGTACACGAGACTTTCGCCGATCACAATATGTCCCTGCCGACACCGCATCTCCTGCCGGACCGGAACTTCAACGGCCAGACATTCGTCCGCCACATTGCCGCGACGGCGGAATGGCGGCCCTGGCGGCTCGACGGGTTCGAAGCCCGCGACATCGGCATCGGCGCCGCGACCGCCGGACTTGCCGGCGCGAAGGTGGTGCGCCCCCTGCCCGGCACCAGCCCGAAGGCCGAGGCGCCGGCCCATGACGGCGAATTCCTGTTCTTCTTCGTCCTCGGCGGGGCGATGGGACTGCAGGGCACGGATCTCGGCACGCATCGCCTGCAGGCCGGCGACAGCTGCGTGATCCCGGCCGGTTCGACCTATGCGATCGACGCCGCGGACGGCCTGGAACTGCTCGAGGTTGCGCTGCCCGCCGAATTGCCGGCGGCCTAGATACCGGACTCCAAGGCCGCCTCGAAGGCAGCACATTGATGCTGCAGGACCGCCGCTATTTCCGGGCGGTGCGGGTCGCTGGCAAGCTCCGCCTTGGCCCAGCTGGCAGCGACGAGGTGCAGTGCCGCCTTCATCTGCCGATAGCGCATGCGCGGGACGGCGATACCGCCGCGCTCATAGGCGATCAGCAGCAGGTCCTCGGCCGCCGGATCGAGACGGCCCTCGATCGCGATGCCCGCGAGGTCCCAGACCGGCTCGCACATTGCCGAGAACTCCCAGTCGATGAGCAGCAATCGCCCGTCGGCGCTGCGCAGGAAGTTGGCCGGATTGGGATCGATATGGCTGGGCACCGCCGGCATCGGCGCGCGCTCCAGGGCGATGCGCAGCGGTTCGGCAACCTGCCGCAGCCGGAGCAGCCGCTCATCCGCGCCGATGGCGAGGTAGCGGTCGATGATGGGAAAGGCCGCCATGACGCTTTCGAAGCGCAGGCCGGAGCCATGCAGCCTGGCCAGCACCGCAGCCACGCCGGCGACCGTCGCCGGGTCGCGCAGGTGCTCGGCAGTGAGGTGGCTGGATCCCGGGAGGAATGCCAGCAGCATGATGCCGCGCGTGGCATCGGCGAAGAGGACCGGTGGCGACAGGCCGAGTTCGGCCGCCAGGCGGGCATTGTGGAGTTCGGCGCTGCGCGAGAGATACTGCGCGGCGGCGGCACCGGGGAGGCGGAGCACGTAGTCGAGCCTGCCGGCGCTCACCCGCAGGCTGCGATTGGTGAGGCCGCCGAGCGGTGTGGTCCGCCAGGCCTCGAAGGGAAGGTCGGCAAGTTGCGGGATCTCGGCAAAGATCCCGCGCAGGGAATCGGGCGCCATCATGGCGCCGGTCTAGTTCAGCTGCGGGCCGTTGCCAAGCGCGATTTCGGCAGGGAGACGGTAACCACGGTCCCCTGCCCGGGCTGGCTCACGATGCCGATGGTGCCGCCGTGCAGCTCGACGATGCTGCGCGAGATGCTGAGGCCGAGGCCGGTGCCCTGGACCTGCCGGGTCATCGCATTGGCCACCTGGCGGAAGGGCTCCATCACCGAGCTGATCTGACGCGGGTCGATGCCGACGCCGGTATCGGCGACGGAGATCTCCAGGTCGCCGGCCGGGTTGATGCTGGCCGAGATGCCGACCTGGCCGTCCTCCGGGGTGAACTTGGCGGCATTGGACAGCAGGTTGATCAGCACCTGGCGGATCGCCCGCTCGTCGCCGAGGAAGTGCGGCAGGTCCGGCGACAGGGCGCGCCGCAGGGTCAGGCGCCGGCGCTTGCAGTGCTCGGCGATGAAGCGGAGGCTGCCCTCGATCACGTCGCAGACCTCGAATACGGATTCATTCAGCTCCTGCCGGCCGGCCTCGATCTTCGCCATGTCCAGGATGTCGTTGATCATCGCCAGCAGATGCACGCCCGCGGTCTTGATGTCGTTGATGTATTCGCTCTGCTTCTGGTTGAGGTCGCCGAACAGGCGGTGCTCGAGCGCCTCGGCAAAGCCGATCACGGCATTCAGCGGCGTGCGCAGCTCATGGCTCATGTTGGCGAGAAAATCGGACTTCGCCCGGTTGGCGGCCTCGGCCGCGTTCTTCAGCCGGCGCATCTCGGCCCGCTCCGAGGCCAGCACCTGCTCGCGGACCTTGCCCTCGGTGATGTCGATGAGGAAGCCGCGGATCTCGATGCTGCCGTCCGGCGCCGGCTCGAGGGTGCTGACATCCTTTACCCAGACGACCTTGTCGCCGCGACCGACCAGGCGGTACTCCCGCTGGTAGTCCATGGCTTCGGTCAGGCCCTGCTTGCCGAACACGTGATCGATCTGGTCGAAGACGCGCTCGACGTCCTCGGGATGGACGACCCTCCGCAGCATGCCGGGGTCCTGCCAGTCCTCCGAAGGATAGCCGAGCAGGTCGACGATGCGCGGGCCGATATACTGCACGCCCTCGCGCGCGGTGTTCGAGGTATATGGGAATGATCAGCGAGGATTCCGCCAGCAGCCGGTAGCGGAGCTCGCTTTCGCGCAGCTTCGCCTCGGTGCGGTTCAACGCGCCGACATCGGCCATGACGGTGATGATGCGGACGGTCTCGCCCGCGGCATCGCGCTCGGCGACGGCCGAGAGCAGCGTATCGACACGCTCGCCGGACTTGGCGATGATGGTGAAGGGAAGGTCGCGCACCGAGCCGGATTTCAACAGCTGCGGCCAGTACTCGGCATTGGCGCGGGCGACGGTCGGCGGATCGAAGAAATCGGTGCTGTTGCGGCCGACCACTTCCTCGCGGGTATAGCCCAGGCGGTCGAGCCAGTAGTCGCTGACCGACATGATCCGGCGGTTGGCGTCGACAGTATGCATCAAGGCCGGCGTGCGGCGATGCAGCGCCTCGAAATGCTCGCGCTTCTCGATCAGTTCGGCTTCGTAGCGCTTCTGGGCGGTGATGTCGGTGTAGATGCCGACCAGGCTGCCGTTGCGCAGGCGGGTCTCGGTGACCCGCAGCCAGGTGCCGTCGCCGCGGCGCTGCTCGGCCTCGCCATAGGGCCGGTTGCGCGCGATCAGCCGGGCGGCGATGAACTCGTCCTCGGAGCCGTGCTCCGGCGCCATGGTGCCGCGGCGGCAGGCCAGGCGCACCAGATCCTCGAAGGTGCGGCCGATCACCTGGTCCTCCGGCAGGAATCGCGACATGCCGAGATAGGCGCGGTTGCACAGGACGAGGCGGTCGCCCGCGTCGAACAGGCAGAAACCGTGCGGCACCGCATCCATCGCCTGCAGCAGCTGGCGCCAGTCGTCGAAGCCGGCGGCGACCGGAACCTGGGCGGCCTCGCCGGTGTTTGCCTCGCGGCGGCGGATGACCAGGACCGCCTGGCTGCCGGCATTGATCCGGAGCGGACCGTAGATCACGTAGCGTTCGCTCTCGACGACGCCGCTATGGCCTTCGCGATTGTTGCGGCGCAGGGCCGCGACCACCGGCGCCGCCAGCAGATCGTCGAGCCGGCGGGCCTGGGCAGGTGCCGCCTGGCGGCCGAGAATCTCCAGTGCCGCATCGTTGACGTAGATCAGCCGCTCGGCGCCGAGGCGCTCGGGCTCGCCGGGCAGGCCGTGATGGCCGCCGCGCATGGTATCGATGAGAAGCAGCCCGTCCCGCATCTGGTCCAGTGCCTCGACGATGCCGCGCTCAGCATCGTTCAGGGTGCTGACAAGCTGCGTCGGCCAGTCGACGATGCGGACGACCTGGTCAGACATTCGCTTAGAGTTCGGCATGCGCACTCGGCCTTGTCATCATTGTCCGCTCGTTCGGCCCTTGGTCCCCCGACCGACTACATATTTGACGTGGCCGTACTTAACATCTTGTTAAGAGGGCTCTGCCAAACTTGGCGGAACATATTCCGCCGTCGGGGAAAAATGCCAATAAATTCAACGATTGACCTCTTCGTCATCTCCAGCGACCTTGCCGTCGGCCGGGCGATCGAGGCGATCAGCGACGATACCCGCGACGAAGCGATCGTCGCCCATTACGTCGGCTCGATCAGCGACCTGCTGCAGGCCTCGGGCGACCGCCGGATCGACGCGGTGGTCTTCGATCTCAGCGGCTGGCACGGCGTGGCGATCTACGAGGCGGTCGCCGGGATCGCCGAACTGTCGCTGCAATCGCCGGTCATCCTGGTCGCGGATACCGACGATGCGGAGGTCGAGCGCGCCGCCAAGGATGCCGGGGCGGTCGAGGTCCTGTCCCGCGGCGACCTGACGCCCGGGCTGCTCCGCCGCGCCGTGCGCTATGCGGTCTCCTGCCGGCGGGCGGAGACGAAACTGGCACAGCTGCGCCTGTTCGACCCGGTCACCGGGCTGGCCAGCCAGCAGCTGTTCTGGGAGATCCTCGGCCATGCGGTGCGGCGCGCCAAGCGGAACAAGGATTTCTTCGGCGTGCTGCTGATCGAGATCGACAATCTGCCGGCCCGCACCGCCGCCGCCCTCGAGGACTACGACCGCGTGGTGCAGATCCTCAGCGGCCGGGTCGGCAGCGTGCTGCGCGGCAGCGACGTGATCGCGCGTTTCGAGCAGAACCAGATCGCGGTGCTCGCCGAATCCATGCCGCGGATCGAGGACATCCAGATCGTCGCCGAGAAGATCATTCAGGAACTCTCGGCGCCGATCGCCACCCGGCTGGGCGAGGTGCGGATCAATACCGGCATCGGCATCGCCCTCTATCCGACCAGCGCCGGCAGCCCGGAAGGGCTGATCAGCCGGGCCTCGGAAGCCCTCTCCGCCGCCCGCACCCGCGGCCAGGACAATTTCGCCTTCGCCTGAGCCCCTGCCGGGCAAAGACTGCCCCGTCGCCCCGGCATCGCCAGATACATTGAACGAAATCAATCGCTTAGAATCCAAGCTCGACGGCACGCCGGTTGCAAGGATCGGGGGACCGGGGGATTGCGCCCGGCACCTGGCTGGAGGGACCACCGAATGCTGTCGATGTTCAACACGCGCGACGAGGCGAAATCCGCGCCGGTGCCGGCACCGCGACCGAAGCGGCCCGCCGCCGTCAACAGCAACGCGGTGCCGCATGGCGCCGCCGCCGCCGCGCCGATCTATGCCATGCAGCCGCCGCCGCCGCGCAGCGCCGGCCGGGAGCGGGCCCAGTTCTTCGAGCGCTCGCCCAGCGTCGGCCAGTATCTCTACCATCTGGCCGCCGACCTGAAGAATTTCACCCGGGCCGAGACCCAGAACGCCGTCGTCGGCGCGACACCGGTCGAGGTCCAGCGCCTCGGCCGCATCCTCGCCAAGCTGAAGGGCCGCTATCTCGCCCAGGCCCTGGATCTCGGCGCGATCAATCACGGGCCGGTGACCGAGATCGACATCCGCAACCTGGAACGGGCGCGGGTGATGTACGAGGAGCTCGACCGCGCGCTCGGCACGGTGCGCAGCGCGATCGAATCCGGCGATCTCGCGCTCGAGGGCCTGCAGAAGGACTAGGGCTCAGGACTCCAGGGGCCGCAGCATCTCCCGCGAGATGATGTGGCGCTGGATCTCCGAGGTGCCTTCCCAGATGCGCTCGATGCGGGCGTCGCGCCACATCATCTCCAGGGGCAGCTCGTCCATCAGCCCCATGCCGCCGAAGACCTGGATCGCCTGGTCGGTGACCCGGCCCAGCATCTCGCTGGCGAAGAGCTTGGCCATCGCCGCATCGCCGTTGGTCATGCTGCCGTTCTCCAGCTTCCAGCAGACATAGGCGGTGAGCGCGTCGGCGGCGGCGAGCTCGGTCTTCATGTCGGCGAGCTTGAAGGCGGTGCCCTGGAACTTGCCGATCGCCTGGCCGAACTGCTTGCGGGTGGCGGCCCAGTTCAGCGCCAGCTCCATCGCCCGCTCGGCCTTGCCGCAGCAATTGGCGGCGATGAAGACCCGGCCGCCGGTCAGCCACTGGTTGGCGAGATCGAAGCCCCTGCCCTCCTCGCCGAGGATCTGGCGCTTGTGCAGCCGGACGCCGTCGAAGAACAGCTCGTAGTTGTCATAGGCGCGATAGGCGACGCAGCGCGGTCCGCGGCGGATGGTGAAGCCGGGCGTGTCGCGGTCGACCAGGAAGGCGGTGATCTGCTTGCGCGGACCGCGCTTGCTCTCCTCGATCCCGGTGACGGCGAAGACGATGGCGAAATCGGGCAGGCCGACGCAGCTGATGAAATGCTTCTGGCCCTTGATGACGAAGTCGTCGCCGTCCTTCTCGGCCCGGGTCGCGATCGACATCGCATCCGAGCCGGCTCCGGGCTCGGTCAGGGCGAAGACCTCGGTGGTGTCGCCGCGCACCGTGGGCAGCAGGTATTTCTCGATCTGCTCGTCCCGGCAGGCCATCAGGATCGCCGAAGGCCGGCCGACGAATTTCTGCAGCGCCCAGTTCACCTTGCCGAGTTCGCGCTCCATCAGCATCTGCGACATGACGTCAAGGCCCGCGCCGCCCACCGATTCCGGCATGTTGGCGGAATAGAGGCCGACCTCCTTGGCCTTGGCCTTCAGGTGCTTGGCGAGGTCCGGCGTGACGTGACCCAGGCGGTCGACGGCGCGCTCATGCGGATAGAGCTCCTTCTCGATGAACTGGCGCACGGTATCGACCAGCATCCGCTGCTCGTCGCTGGGCTGAAAGTCATAGGCCATGATCGGGTCTTTCGGATGGGCGTGAAGCCGGATGGGGTGACGCGCCGGGCCAGCATAGCGGCCGGCAAATTCCCTGCAAGACAGTATTTATACAAATGTATAACAAGCTTCGCCAGGCAAGGCCTTGATTCTCAATATTGATTGAATGCACATTCAATATGATTGCATTAATCTCTTCTTTTCATTAGCTTGATGAAATTAAATTCTGTCAAATACCCTCCCGTTCGGAGCTCGCATGTCACGAGATGGCCTGAAGGAAGCGCGGCGCATCCAGCTGATCGAGGCGACGATCGACTGCATCGCCCGGCGCGGCTTTTCCGACCTCACCCTCGCCCAGGTGGCCGAGGCGGCCCGGCTGTCGGTCGGCATCGTCAACTTCTACTTCAAGAGCAAGGACGCCTTGCTGATCGCCACGCTGAAGCATCTGGTCGAGGAATACCGCCGGCAGATCGACGACAGCATCGCCAAGGCCGGCGCGACACCGATGGCGCGGATCGACGCCATGCTGGAGGTCGATTTCCACCGTTCGGTCGCCAACCGCAAGCAGGTGACGGTGTGGTACGCCTTCTGGGGCGAGACCCGCTGGCGCCCGGAATTCCTGCGGATCTGCAGCGACCTTTCTGCCGCCTTCCAGACCGGCATGGCCGAGCTGTTCCGGCGGATCATCGCCGACGGCGGCTATGCCGGCATCGATCCGGACCTGGTGGCGCGCGGCTACAACGCGATGATCGACGGGCTGTGGCTCGACATGCTGATCAGCCCCAAGGAAACCGACCGCGAGATCGCCAAGGCGACGGTACGCACCTTCCTCGCCGGCCTGTTTCCCAATGACTTCAAGAAACCCGTCAGTGCCGCCGCAACCGCGGCCTGAGCCCGCAAGGAGAGCGAGATGAATGCCCTGCCAGAAACCCGCGCCGCGGCGCCGCGCAACTTCAAGGAACAGACCCTGCCCGGCTGGTGCTACAACAATGCCGAGTTCCATGAACTGGAGCGCCAGGAACTGCTGCTCGGCACCTGGATCCTCGCCTGTCACGTGAACGAGGTGAAGGCGGCCGGCGACTACCATGCGATCGAGGCCTTCGGCGAGCGCGCCGTGGTGATCCGCGACACCGACGGCAGCCTGCGCGCCTTCTACAATGTCTGCCGCCACCGCGCCCATGCCCTGGTGACCGGCGAGACCGGCAGCTGCAAGGGCGCCCTGCGCTGCCCCTATCACGGCTGGACCTACGGTTTCGATGGCCGGCTGAAGGCGGTCCCGTCCGAGAAGAGCTTTCCCGAGATGGAACGCGGCGAGTATGGGCTGAAACCGATCGAGCTCGAGGTCTATCTCGGATTCGTCTTCGTGCGGTTCCGCGGCGGCGGCGCCGGCGTCGCCGAGCGCTTCGCCCCCTATCACCAGGAGATGCAGGCCTACCGCACCGAGGAGATGGAAAGCCTGGGTACCGCCTGGCACAGCGAGATCCCGGTCAACTGGAAGAACCTGATCGACAACCAACTCGAGGGCTATCACGTGCCGGTCGGCCATCCCGGTCTCTACCGGCTGTTCGGCAGCAACTACTTCGCCGAGGCCAAGCCCAGCATGGTGACCCGCCAGATCGGCCTCATCGCCGAGCGCCCGTCGAGCAACTGGAGCGAGCGGATGTATCAGAGCGTCCTGCCGCCGATCCCGCATCTGACGCCGGAGCGGCAGCGCGCCTGGACCTACTACAACCTGCTGCCCAGCCTCGCCTTCGACTTCTATCCGGAATGCATCGGCACCTTCGAGGTCCTGCCGCTGGGGCCGACCAAGACGCTGCTGCGCGGGCGGATCTATGCCTTGCCGAACATGACCAGGGAGTTGAAGGCCGCGCGCTGGCTCAACCGGCGGATCAATACCGACGTGCAGACCGAGGACGAAGTCCTGGTCGCCTCGGTGCAGAGCGGCCTCGCCTCGGGCAGCTACAGCTTCGGCCTGCTCTCCGAGAAGGAGGTCGGCCTCCGGCATCTGCACGACCTGGTCCGCCAGGCCCTGCCGGTGACGACGCTCGACCAGGCGCCGGCGGCGGGCAGCGTCGCCGCCGTCAATGCCCAATTGCGCGCCAAGCGCAGCGCCGCCTGACCCCCCGCCCCGCAGAAAGAGATCGACGTCATGAGCTATCCGTTGCCGCCGCGTGCCAGGGACATCCAGCAGAAGGTCCGCCGCTTCGTCACCGACGAACTGATCCCCTGGGAAGTCCACGCCGAGATGAACAGCGGCGAAGTGCCGGCCGAGATCCGCAAGCGGCACAAGGCCGGCGCCCGGGCGGCCGGGCTCTACAACATGGATATCCCGGTGGCGATGGGCGGTGCCGGCTACACCATGTTCGAGCAGACGGTGGCGCAGGAGGAACTCGGCCGGGTTACCAACGCCCTCGGCTGGTGCGCCAACAACCCGCAGTCCTGGATGCTGAAGGCCTGTTCGCCGCATCAGATCGAGACCTGGATTAAGCCGATCATCCGCGACGAGAAGCATGAGTGCTATGCGATCACCGAGGCCGATGCCGGCTCCGACGTCGATGCCATCCAGGCGACGGCGCGGCGTGACGGCGAGCACTATGTGCTGAATGGCGAGAAATGGCACGTGACCAGCGCCAACTTTGCCGATTTCCTGATCTTCCAGGCCAAACTCACCGACGGGCCGAAGGCCGGCAGTCACTGCCTGTTCTTCGTCGACCAGGGCACGCCCGGCGTCGAGGTGGTGCGGACGCCGGCCTATACCCACACCTACCGGTCGCATCACCCGATCTACCGGTTCACCGAGGTGCGGGTCCCGGCCGCCAACCGGATCGGCGAGGAAGGCGACGGGATGGGCTTCACCTATGACTGGTTCCGCTACGAACGCCTGATGATCGCCGCGCGCTGCTGCGGCGCTGCGTCCCGGCTGATCGAGGAGACGACCGCCTTTGCCAAGCAACGGGTGGTGTTCGGCGAGAAGCTTTCCTCGATGCAGGCGATCCAGTTCATGCTGGCCGACAGCACCACCGAACTCTGGGCTGCCCGCCTCATGGTCTATCGCACCGCCCAGGCGATCGATGAAGGCGAGGACGTCAAGGTCAGCCATGCGCAGTCCTCCATGGTAAAGCTCTACGCCTCGGAGATGGCCAATCGCGTCGCCGACCGGGCGGTGCAGATTTTCGGCGGCCGCGGCTATATGCGCGAGAACGTCGCCGAGCGCTTCTTCCGGGAACTGCGGGTCGACCGGATCTGGGAAGGCGCCAGCGAGATCCAGCGGATCATCATCGCCAACGGGCTCTACAAGCGCGGCCTGGCCGCCCTGGTGGAATAGGGCGAAACCCGCTTTCAGTTGAGTCCTCTCCGCCGATATGGGAGAAGGTGAGAACGCGGCCGGCCTGGCATTTCCCGCGCCAGGAGCGGGGTCGGCCGGCTATTGCAATCTGCCGCACTGGAATGCATCGAGATGTGGAAGGCCGTTCAACCGGTAGCGCCTGTCTTGCTGGCCGTCGTCCTGATGGAAGGGGCGCTGGGCGTGATGTCGCCGCTGATCGGCTATCGCCTGTCCTCGGGCGGCGCGTCCACCTTCCTGGTCGGTGGCGCGGCCTCGGCCTATTTCGTCGGATTCCTCCTCGGCACCCTCACCTGCCAGCGGATGATCAACCGCGTCGGGCATATCCGCGCCTTCGGCGTCTTCGCGGTCTGCTCGTCCAATATCGCGATCCTCTATACCGTCCTGCATGATCCCTTCCTTTGGGTGATCCTGCGCGGTGGCGCCGGCTATGCCCTGGCCGGTGCCTTCGTCGTGATCGAATCCTGGATGACCGACAAGGCGAGCGAGGACAATCGCGGCCGGGTCTTCGCCATGTACACGACCGTCAGCTGGGCTGCCTCCGGCGTATCGCCGCTGCTGCTGAATTTCGACAAACCCGACGGAATTCTGCTCTTCGTGCTGATCACCATCGGTCTCTCGGCCGCAATGATACCGCTGGCGATCACCCGGGTCGGCAATCCGGAGATCGGCGAGCACAAGCACCTCAGCATCGCCCGGCTGTTCAAGATCTCGCCGACCGGCGTGGTCTGCGCCTTCGGCTCGGGAATGATGAACGGCGGCCTTTATGGCCTGATGCCGGCATATATCAACGATCACGGCTATGCCGAGAAGGAGCTCAGCCTCCTCTACTCCATCACCACCATCGCTGCCCTGGTGACCCAGTATCCGATCGGCTACGTCTCAGACAACTACGGACGCCGGCCGGTCATCATTTCCATCATGCTGGTTTCGACGGCAATCGCGTTGGCGCTGTATGCCCAGCCCGACGTCAGCTTCACCTGGCTGGTGGTCATGTTCTTCGCCCTGACCGCCTTCGAATCGCCGCTCTATGCGCTGGCGGTGGGCCAGACGACCGACTACGTGGAGAAGCACGAATTCGTCGCGGCCTCCAGCGGCCTGCTCTTCGCCTGGGGTCTGGGGTCATGTTTCGGCCCGGCTTCGGCCGGCCTTGTCATGCATCAGGTGGGACCGCAGGGGCTGCTGCTCTTCGCCGCCGCCTGCTTTCTTGCGGTCGCGCTGTTCGCGATCTACCGCGTCCTCCGGCGCCGCGCGAAGACCCCGCAGGAGCAGAGCAACTACGTGGCGGTGCCGATCACCCAGGCGACCTACGGCGCCCCCGAACTCGATCCGCGCGGCGAATTTCATCACCATCCGCCCGCGGCATCGGCACCGGAGGGGTTGGCGCACTGACCTTGCGGAAGCCTCCGCTCAAGGCGTCACGGTCAGCGGCAGCGACCGGCGGAAGGTGACCTCGCCCTTGGGAGCCGGCTCGTCCAGGTCGCGGGCGTATTTGTGGCCGGCATAGACCGCATGGGCGATGAAACCCGGCGCCAGACAGTCGCCGATCCGCACCACAGACTTGATTCCCGCCGCCGCCAGCGTCGCCGGATCCGACGCGAGCGCATGATAGAGATCCTCGTGCGGCAGGCGGGCGGTCACGGTGACCACCGCCTTGGCGGAAAGCACTCGCGTCTTGCCGGTGAAGCCGCAGGCGATCTGTGCCTGACTGCCATCGAAGCCGGTCACCGCATGCGCCGTGACGACGTCCACGCCCAGCTCGCGCAGCTGGCGATTGATGAAATGCAGCTCCAGGGTATTGGTCGTCCAGCTTGATGCGGAATCCGCCGGTGTCACCAGGGTGACGTCGAGGCCGGTCCTGCGAATCTTCTCGGCCAGGACGCCCGCCATGTAGAAGAGTTCGTCATCGAACACCACGACCGGTCCAGCCTGCGGCAGGCGGTCCGCCATGATGTCGTCCGGCGTGAACACATTCGCGCCATGGAATCCCGGTATCGGCTGGTAATGGCTGCGCCCGATGCCGTCCTTTCGCCAATACGCCCCGGTCGCCAGAACGACGCGCTCAAACCCGAATTCCCGCACCTGCTCCGCATCCAGCAGACTGTCGCGATAGAGATGCACGTTGGGCAGCTTGCCGATCTGGTAGACGCGGTAGTCGCGCACCCGGCCCCAGGCCGAAAGGCCGGGAAGCCGGGCCTCCCGTGAAACCCGCCCGCCGAGATCGGTCGTCGCCTCGGCAAGATGCACCTCGTAACCGCGCTTGCCCAGAGCCAGCGCAGCTTCCAGGCCGGCGGGGCCGGCTCCGACGATCAGCACACGGTCCTCGGATTTCCGCGCCGCGATGACCTCAGGATGCCAGCCGCGCCGCCATTCCTCGCCCATTGTCGGGTTCTGGGTGCAGCGGATCGGCGCGATCATGTAGTCGCCGGTGATGCAGATGTTGCAGCCGATGCATTCGCGGATATCGTCGATCCGGCCCTCCTCGATCTTCCTGGGGAGGAAGGGATCGGCAATCGACGGGCGCGCCGCGCCGATCATGTCGAGGATGCCGCGCTTGATCTGGCCGACCATGGCGTCGGGCGAGGTGAAGCGGCCGACGCCGACCACCGGCTTGGACGTCAGCTTCTTCACGAAGCTGACGAATGATTCCTGGAACCCCTCGTCGCCGAAGCGCGATGTCTTGGAATCGTTCTTCCAGTCGCTGACATTGACGTCCCAGAGATCCGGCAGCTCGGCCAGCATTTCGACGATCTCGCGTGCCTCTGCGCCCGCTTCGATCCCGTCCTTGCCCATCAATTCGTCGACGGCGAAACGCACGGCGATGCCGCAACTGTCGCCGACGGTCGCCTTGGCCTCCTCGATCACCTCGCGGAACAGCCGGACGCGGTTTTCCAAACTGCCGCCGTACTCGTCGGTGCGGTTGTTGCGACGGCGCTGCAGGAAATGCATCGGCATGCTGAGATCGTGGCCGGCATAGACATAGACGATATCGAAGCCCGCTTTCCTGGCGCGGATTGCCGCCTCGCGGTGCCAGCGGCGATAATTGCGGATATCCTCCCGATCCATGGCGCGTGCCTGGAACGGGTAGTATCGCGTCATCTCGTGCGACGGGCCCATCGGCACTTCGCGGCTGAAGAAATTCGAGGCCGAGGGGCCGTTATGGGTGAGCTCGATCGCCGCCAGGGCGCCGTGGCGATGCACGGCCTCGCACATCATCGCATTGTGGGGAATGTCGTTGTCGTCCCACAGGCGCGCCTCCATGGAAGGGGTGATGTCGCCGCTCGGGTGGATTTCGCATTCCTCGGTGGAGACGACGGCCCAGCCGCCCTCGGCCTTCATGCCGCGCATCGCCGCATGGTCATATGGGCGCCCGTGGCCCATGCCGTTGCAGTGGGGCACCTGGAAAAAACGGTTCTTTGCCGTGACCGGGCCGATCTTGACGGGTTGGAACAGGATGTCGTAACGCGGATCGCGACGGTTGGCTGAGCTCATGATGGGTGGCTTCTCCCCGGGACATTTTCGGCGCCTTGCGTGGCGGAATCTTCGACTGCAATCTAACCTCGGGCGGACCGCACTGTACAGCGCGATTGACGGCGCCGATGCGGCCCGGCATGGTGTAACCCATTGATCCAACAAACGCTTGGAAGCAGCCGGTGAGCGACGACAAGCTGAAGATCCACGCGCAGGAAATGCTCAGCGAGGGCTTTCTCAAGGTCGTCAGGTATACCGTGAGCCATCGCAAGTTCGACGGCGGCTGGGTCGGTCCGATGACGCGGGAAGTGGTGATGCGTCCCTATTGCGTCGCCGTACTGCCCTATGACCCGGTCGCCGACAAGATCCTGCTGATCGAACAGTTCCGCCTGGCGGCACATCTTGCCGGCATGCCCGCCTGGCAGCGCGAGATCGTCGCCGGCATGAACGACAAGGACGAGAAGCCCGAGGACATCGTGCGCCGCGAGGCCATGGAGGAAGCCAACTGCCCGCTGACCGATCTGGTCGAGGTCTATACCTATCTGCCGACACCCGGGATCACCAACGAGACGATCGCGATCTATTGCGGCCGCATGGACAGCAACGGACAGGGCGGACTCTTCGGACTGGATGGCGAGCACGAGGATATCCGCGCTACCCTGCATGATTTTGCCGAGGTGCCGGAGATCCTGGCGAACGGCCATAGCGGCAACGGCCTGCTGATCATCGCGCTGCAATGGCTGATCCTGAACCGCGACCGCCTGCGGCAGGCTTGGCGATGACCCGGAAGCTCGCCGTTGCCCGGCTGTGGTACGAGGGCAACTCGTTCTCGCCGATCACGACGCCGTTGTCCGCTTTCGAGGCGCGGGAGTGGTCCAGTGGCACGGCCGCACAGGCCTTCTACCGCGGCACGGCAACCGAGATCGGTGCGGCGGTGGAATTCGCCGAGCGGCAGCAGGACTGGGAGGTCGTCTTCCTCCATTGCGCCGCGGCGCCGCCGGGAGGACCGATGACGCGCGCCGCCTTCGCCGAGATCCGCGACACCATCCTGGACGGCCTAGGGCGCAACCAGTGGGATGCGGTCTATCTGTCGCTGCATGGCGCCACCGTGACCGAGGACGACCCGACGCCGGAACTGCACCTTCTGGAACAGGTGCGATCGGTGATCGGCCGCACGCCCCTCGGCGTCAGTTTCGACCTGCATGCCCATATCGGGCAGAGGATGGTCGATCTGATCGACGTTGCCGCCGGCTACAAGACCTATCCGCATATCGATATGGCTGAGACCGGTGCCAAGGTCATCGACCTCCTGATCCGCATGGCCGACGGAAGCATCCGGCCGGTCGGCGCCCTGGCGAAACTGCCGGCGATCCTGCCGAGCTTCAATATGCGGACGACCGACGGGCCGATGGCCGAAATGGCGGCACTGGCGAAGACCTGGCAAAGGCAGCCGGGCATCCTTGATGCTACCGTCTTCGGTGGATTCGCCTATGGGGATTCGCCCTTCGCCGGGCCGAGTGCCATGGTCTATGCGGATGACAACGCGGCCCTGGCCCGGCGCGCGGCGGCGGAACTGGTGCAGGAGCTCGCGGCCCGCCGCGACCGCTTCTATGTCTCGCTGCCGAACCCGGAGACCGGGATCGCCGAGGCCTTGGCGACGGCCGGCCGCCTCCCCGCCGCGGTGATCGATCCCTCCGACAATCCGCTGTCCGGCGGCATCGGCGACACGCCGGGGCTGTTCCGCGCCCTGCTGGCGGCCCGGCCCGGCGTGCCGACCGTGTTCGGATTCTTCTGGGATCCGCCCCTGGTGGCAAAGGCCCACGAATCCGGTGTCGGCGCCGTGCTCGAGGCCCGGCTCGGCGGACGCGTGACCGGCGATTTCGGCCCGCCGGTGCCGGTTTCGGCCCGGGTTCTGCTGGTCACCGACGGCAAATTCAGGAACCAGGGGCCGATGGAGCACAACCTGCCCGTCGATCTCGGCCGCACGGCGCTGCTGGATATCGAGGGAATCCGGGTGGTCATCACCGAAAGCTGCCAGACACCGAATGACCCCGGCTATTTCGCCCTGCACAGCATCGACCTCGACCAGGTCGGCCTGCTCTGCGTCAAGGCGAAGAACCATTTCCGGGCGGCGTTCAAGCCTCTGACCCGCTGCATCATCGAAATCGACGCGCCAGGCCCGGCCTCGCCCAATCTGCGGCACTACCGCTTCAAGCACGCGCCGCGCTCCCTGTACCCCTTGGAAACCTAGGGGTAAAGCGGGCTTGATCCCACCCGGCATGGCGCCGTAGTTTTACAGCCAGATTGTATTTCACGGTGATAATCATGGATTTTCGCGAAGGATTCGTCGATACGATCGGCAATACGCCGCTGATCCTGCTCCGCAAGGCGTCGGAACTGACCGGCTGCACGATCCTCGGCAAGGCCGAATTTCTCAACCCTGGTGGATCGGTGAAGGACCGGGCGGCCCTGGCCATCATCAGCGATGCCGAGCGCAAGGGGATGATCCGAACCGGCGGCCTGATCGTCGAAGGCACGGCGGGGAATACCGGTATCGGCCTGGCCCTGGTCGGCAATGCCCGCGGCTACAAGACCCTGATCGTCATCCCGGAAACCCAGAGCCAGGAAAAGAAGGACATGCTGCGCCTGGCCGGGGCCGAGCTCAAGGAGGTGCCGGCCCTGCCCTACAAGGACCCGGGCAACTACGTGCGCGTCTCGGAGCGGATCGCCAACGAGTTGAAGGACAGCAACCCCAACGGCGTGATCTGGGCCAACCAGTTCGACAATGTCGCCAATCGCCAGGGCCATTACACCACGACCGGCCCGGAGATCTGGCGCCAGACCGCGGGCAAGATCCACGGCTTCGTCAGTGCGGTCGGCACCGGCGGGACCCTCTCCGGCGTGGCGATCTTCCTCAAGGAGCAGAATCCGGACGTGAAGATCGCCCTGGCCGATCCGGAAGGTGCGGCGCTCTACAGCTATTTCAAGACCGGTGAATTGAAGTCCGCGGGCAGTTCGATCACCGAAGGCATCGGCCAGGGACGGATCACCAGGAACGTCGACGGGACGCCGGTCGATTTCCCCTTCCTGATCCCGGACAGCGAGGCCCTGCCGATCGTGTTCGACCTGCTGAAGCATGAGGGTCTTTGCCTCGGCGGCTCCAGCGGCATCAATGTCGCGGGCGCCATCCGCCTTGCCCGTGAACTCGGCCCCGGCCACACGATCGTGACCATCCTCTGCGATTTTGGCACCCGCTATCAGAGCAAGCTGTTCAACCCGGCCTTCCTGAAATCGAAGGGCCTGCCGCAGCCGGACTGGCTCTAGACCTCGGCTACATCTGCGGCACGGTGGCGATGGCGCTCGGGTGGTTCTGGAAGCCCGCCCACCATTTCTCCAGTCGCGGTGTCTTGGCGAGCGTGCGCGGGCCTTCCGGCATGCCCATGAAATAGTGCAGCACCGGCGCCACGCTCAGGTCCGCATGGCTGACTTCGCGACCGACCAGGAACGGATCCGGGTTGACCATCAGATCCTCGATCGCCTGCAGGCAGCGCTCGGCCATGGGAAACTCGGCCGCGATGGCCGCCTCGTCCGGCCCCTTCGCCTTGTCGGCAAAGATCCGCGGCAGGAGAATCCGACCGATCAGGCACGGATAGGCATAGGAATCGATCACCGAGACGATCTGCTCGCTGCGGGTCCGGCGTTCGAGGTCGTTGGGCTCCAGCTTCCGGCCGGGGAAGGCATCGTCGATGTAGTGGACGATCGCGTTCACCTCGTAGAACGACATGCCGTTGTGTTCGAAGGCGGGCACCTTGCCGAAGGGATGCCGCTTCAGATGCGCCGGCTGGCGATGCTCGCCGGTCAGCATGTCGACCGGAACCAGGTCGAAATCCACCTTCTTTTCCTTGAGCGTCATCAAGACGGTGCGGGTATAGGTGCTGTAGGCCGGTCCATAGACGATAGGCTTGCCCATCTTCATTCCCTTTCACGCGGTCCCGGATCAACGTTAGGCAGGCCCGTCCTTGACCGTCAAGCCCGGCCCTTTATGATGGCCGGCAACGGTCGGGGAGCTGGACTATCCATGGAATTGCTGTTTCGCGAAGACGCCTATGTGAAGTCCTGCGCGGCGGTGGTTACCGGCGTCGACGCCCGCGGAATCCACCTGGACCGGACGGTCTTCTACCCCCTGGGCGGCGGCCAACTGGGCGACACCGGGCGGCTGATCCTGGCCGACGGGACACCGATCGAGATCGTGGATACCGTCAAGGGCGACGCCCCGGACGTCGTGGTCCATGTGCCCGGGTCCGGCAGTGCCGTGCCCGGCATCGGCGCCGCCATCCGTGCCGAGATCGACTGGGACCGGCGCTACCGGCTGATGCGCATGCATACCTGCCTGCATCTGCTCTGCGCGGTGATCACCGGTGACGTCACCGGCGGCCAGGTCAGCGACAGCAAGGGCCGGCTGGACTTCAACCTTCCCGAGACCTCCCTGGACAAGGACCGCATCGCCGCCGAACTGAATCGCCTGATCTTCGAGGACCACATCGTCCAGCCGCGCTGGATCAGCGACACGGAAATGGCGGCAAAGCCGGATCTCGTCCGTACCATGTCGGTGAAGCCGCCGATGGGCCAAGGCAAGGTGCGCCTGCTCGACATCGTCGGCGTCGACCTGCAGCCCTGCGGCGGTACCCACGTGCTGCGCACCGGCGAGATCGGCCCGGTCGACGTGACCAAGATCGAGAACAAGGGCAAGATGAACCGCCGCGTCAACATCGCATTCAGGGCCTGACATGCCTGCAACCTATGCCAACCCGCAATCCCTGGTGAGCACCGCCTGGCTGGAGCAGAATCTGCATCAGCCCGACCTTCGGATCGTCGATGCCACCTACTACCTGCCGATGCAGGGCAAGAATGCGCGCGCCGAGTATGACGCGCGGCATATTCCCGGCGCGGTCTTCTTCGATATCGACGACATCGCCGATTCCACCTCGCCCCTCCCCCATATGCTGCCGCCGCCGGAGAAATTCGCCGCGCGGGTGCGCAAGCTCGGCATCGGCGACGGCAACCGCATCGTCGTCTATGACGGCACCGGGATGATGAGTGCCGCCCGGGCCTGGTGGATGTTCCGGATCTTCGGTGCCACCGACGTCGCCGTGCTGGATGGCGGCCTCCCGAAATGGATCGCCGAGGACCGGCCGCTCGAGGATTTGCCGCCCTCGCCGCGGGAGCGGCATTTCACCCCGCGCCTCGACAACACCCAGGTCCGCGCCAAGGAGCAGATCCGCGCCAACCTGGCGGCGAAGCGCGAACAGGTGCTCGACGCCCGCGGCGCCGGCCGGTTCAACGCGACCGAGCCGGAAATCTGGCCAGGGCGGCGCTCGGGCCATATTCCGGGCGCGCTCAACCTGCCCTATACCCAGCTGCTGAAAGCGGATCAGACATTTCTGCCGGCGGACCAGCTGAAGGCGAAATTCCTCGGCGCCGGGCTCGACCTCAACCGTCCTGTGGTCACCAGTTGCGGTTCCGGCATCACCGCCTGCGTGCTCGCCTTCGGCCTGCACCTGATCGGACATCCTGACGTGGCGGTCTATGACGGTTCCTGGGCGGAATGGGGTCTGCCCGGCGACACCCCGGTGGATCCCGCCGGCGCGGCATGATCATCCGACCCTATGAGACCGCGGCCTTCGACCGCGTCGTGGCCCTGTGGCGCGACGCCGGAATCCTGGTTTCCTACAATGATCCCGCGGTCGAGATCCCGCGCCTGCAGGCCAATGCCAACTGCCAGCTCTATCTCGGCCACGAGGATGACCGGATCGTCGGCTCGATTCTGGTCGGGCAGGACGGCTATCGAGGCTGGATCTACAAGCTGGCGGTCGCCACCGCCTACCGCAAGCGCGGCTACGGCAGGCAGTTGGTGGCGCTGGCCGAGAGCTGGCTGGTGGCGCGCGGCCTGCCCAAATGCAATCTGATGGTGCGGGCCACCAATCCCGACGCCCTCGCCTTCTATCATCACCTGCGTTACGCCAATGCCGGGCATGCGGTGCTCGGCCGCTGGCTGGAACCGCAGGATGTCGATCTCGACGTGGCGATGATCGATGTCGCCATCACCTTCCTGGAAATGACCGAGCGTCCGACCCGACCAACCACGCCGATCCCGCCCGGCAATCACGCCCTGATGCGGGTCGAGAAGCCCACTGCCGCCTTCTACCGCTTTCTCTACAACACCGTCGGCGAACCCTGGTTCTGGATCGACCGGCGGAAGCTGAGCGACGCGGTTCTGTTGCCCGAAATCTCCGACCCGAAGGTCGAACTCTTCGTGCTCTATGCCGGCGGCCAGCCGGCCGGCTTTGTCGAACTCGACCGGCGGCAGGCGCCGGATGTCGGCATCGCCTATTTCGGCTTGATCCCCGATTTCATCGGTCGCGGGCTCGGCAAGTATCTGCTGAACTGGGCGGTGGACCAGGCGTGGTCCTACGGTCCGCGCAAGGTCACCGTCGAGACCTGCTCGCTGGACCACCCGCGAGCCCTCAGCGAGTATCAGCGCGCCGGGTTCCGGCCCTGCCAGCAGACGCACAAGCGGATCCTGGATCCGCGACTGGAGGGCCATATCCCGCCGCATATCGAGCCCCGCCTGCCGCATCCCGGGGCCGGGTAGGGAATCCGGCAGTGGAGCAAGGCCAGTTCCAGCGTCTCGCCGAGCGCAACCGCCGGCAGGTTCATTTCCGCCTCGATGGCGCGGAGGTCGCGGCACTTGAAGGCGACACCCTCCTGACCGCAATACTGCTCGTGCGCAATAGGGTGCGCGAGAACGAGTTCGCCGGGCAAGACGACGGTCCCCGCGCCGGCTTCTGCCTGATGGGTGCCTGCCAGGACTGCTGGGTCTGGCAGGCGGACGGCCGGCGGCTGCGCGCCTGCTCCACCTATGTCGCAGACAATCTCGATATCCGGACACGGGCACCATGACCCAGCCGGGGAAAATCCAGCGCGTCGCCATCGTTGGTGCCGGTCCGGCCGGTCTCCGCGCGGCGGAAATGCTGGTGGCGCACGGGTTGACGCCGGTCCTGATCGACGAGGCGCCGCAAATCGGCGGGCGCATCTACCAGCAGCCGCCTGCGGTATCCGGGTTCACCCGCAGCGCCGCGATGCTCTACGGCTTCGAGGCCGAGAAGGCGCAGGCCATGCATGCGCTGTTCGAAAGGCTGCGCCCGAAGATCGACTATCGGCCGGAGAGCCTGGTTTTCGACATCATCGACAACGAGCTGCAGGTTCTCGGCGGCGGCCGTGTGGAAGCCGTCGGCTTCGATGCACTGATCCTGGCGACCGGTGCGATGGATCGGGTCATCCCTTTCCCCGGCTGGACGCAGCCGGGGGTCTTCACCCTCGGCGCGGCGCAGATCGCCCTCAAGCACCAGGGTTGCGCCATCGGCAGACGGGTGGCCTTCCTCGGCACAGGGCCGCTGCTGTATCTCGTCGCCTACCAGTATGCCAGGGCCGGCGCCGAGGTCGCGGCGGTGATCGGCACGGCGCCGTGGCACCGCCTCCTCATGGCAGTTCCAGATCTCCTTCATCGACCCGGGACGGCGCTCAAGGGCGGCTACTATCTTGGCTGGCTGCTGGCCCAGGGCATTCCGGTCCTTGCCGGCTGGCAACCCCGGCGCCTGGTGTACGGCACGCGGATCGAAGGAATCGAGATTGGCAAAGGCGGCGCCAGCCTGCGCCGGATCGACTGCGACGCCGTTGCAATGGGCTACGGTTTGAAGTCGGAGACCCAACTCGCCGAACTTGCCGGCGCGTCCTTCGCCTTCGATCGGGTCCAGCACCAGTGGCTACCCGAAACCGACAACTATGGCCGGGTGACGGCGCGGCCCGGCCTGTACCTGGCCGGCGACGGGGCCGCAATCGGCGGGGCCGACGCGGCGGAACTGCGGGGCCGTCTCGCCGCCGCAGCGCTCCTGCAGGATGCAGGTAGCGGTCCACGGGATTTCGCGATCGACCAGGCGCTCGGCGGCCAGCGGCGTTGGCGCGCGTTCCGGCGCGGCATCGAGACCGCCTTTCCATTCCCGGCCACCCTCGCTGCCGAAGTTCCCACAGGCACCATCCTTTGCCGCTGCGAGTCCGTTACCGCCGGCGATCTGCGGCAGGCCGCCAGGAAGAATGGAGTCCGCGAAATCAACCGGGCGAAGGCCCTCTGCCGCGTCGGCATGGGACGGTGCCAGGGACGCCTCTGCGGTACCGCGGCAGGTGAGATCCTGGCGGCCGAGTTCGGCGTCAGCGTGGATTCCGTCGGCCGGTTGCGGGGCCAGCCGCCGGTCAAGCCGCTCGCCGTCGCCGATCTCGCGGATCCCACCGGATGAGCCGCGTTGTGGAGCATTGCGATGTGCTGATCGTCGGTGGCGGGATCATGGGATGCGCCGCTGCCCTCGGCCTGGCGCGACGCGGAAAGTCGGTGATCCTGCTAGAGCGGGATCAGGCCGGCACCCGCGCCAGCGCCGTCAATTTCGGCGGCGTGCGCCGCCACGGACGAAACCTTGCGGAGATCCCCCTGTCGCTGCGCGCCCGGCAGATCTGGACCGACCTGCAATCCCTGATCGGCATCGACGGCGAATTCACCGCCACCGGGCATCTGCGGATTGCCCGCACCGCCGCCGATATCGACCTGCTGCGCCAGCATCTCCTGGCCGTGGCGCCGCTTGGCCTGGAGCTGGAATACCTCGAACGCGGCGACCTGGTACGCCGCTTTCCCTGGCTCGGCCCCGCGGCACTGGCGGCAACCTATTGCGCCGATGACGGCCAGGCAAATCCGCGCCTGGTTGCCCCGGCCTTTGCCGCAGCGGCACGCAACGCCGGCACTAACCTCATCGAACAGGCGGAAGTCATCGAGGGCCGGTACGAGAGCGGCAATTTCAATCTGCGCCTGAGAGACGGCAGGCTCTTTGCCGCGCCGATCCTGGTCAACGCGGCCGGAGCCTGGGCCGACCGTATCGCCGGCTGGTTCGACGAGCCCGTCGTCCTCAAGCCGGAAATTCCACAGATCCTGGTAACGGAGCCCGTGCACCATAAAATCGGCCCGGTGCTCGGAGTCGTCGGCGGCGATCTCTACCTTCGCCAGATCGATCGCGGCAACATCGTCTTCGGCGGCGGCGAAGGGCGCCCGAATGTCGATTTCACCAGGTCGAGGCCGCTGCCTGACGTCAGCCGCCGCGCCGCTGCCATGGCCATCCGCATCGTCCCGGAAATTGCCCGGCTCAACATCATCCGAAGCTGGACCGGCGTCGATGGCGACACCATCGACGGATCCCCGGTAGTCGGCGCTTCGGAAACCCATCCCGGCCTGTACCACGCCTTCGGCTTCTGCGGCCACGGCTTCCAGCTGGGCCCGGCGGTCGGCGCGGTGCTGACCGAGCTCGTCGCCGACGGGGCCAGCGAGACCGACATCAGCGGCCTCGGCATCGGGCGCCTGCGCCCGGCCCCGCTCAGTGATGCAGGATCTGGCTGAGGAACAGCTTCGTCCGATCCGACTTCGGATTGAGGAAGAACTGCTCGGGCTCGTTCTGCTCGATGATCTCGCCCTTGTCCATGAAGATGACGCGGTTGGCGACGGTGCGAGCGAAACCCATTTCGTGCGTGACGCAGATCATTGTCATGCCGGATCGCGCCAGTTCGATCATCACGTCCAGAACCTCCTTGATCATTTCCGGATCCAGCGCCGATGTCGGCTCGTCGAACAGCATGACCTTGGGATTCATGCAGAGCGACCGCGCGATCGCGACGCGCTGCTGCTGACCGCCGGAAAGCTGCCCCGGATACTTCGCCGCCTGCTCCGGGATCTTGACCCGGGTGAGGTAGTGCATGGCGACGTCTTCGGCCTCGCGCTTCGGCATCTTGCGCACCCAGATCGGCGCCAGCGTCAGGTTCTCCAGCACGGTGAGGTGCGGAAACAGATTGAAGTGCTGGAAGACCATGCCGACTTCCTTGCGGACCTGCTCGATCTTCTTCAGGTCATGGGTCAGTTCGACGCCGTCGACCACGATCCTGCCCTTCTGATGCTCTTCGAGCCGGTTGATGCAGCGGATCATCGTGGATTTCCCGGAACCCGACGGCCCGCAGACCACGATCCGCTCGCCGGAATGCACCGTGAGATCGATATCCTTCAGGACGTGGAACTGTCCGTACCATTTGTTCACGCCGGCCAGCAGGATCATCGGCGCGTCATCCGCACCGGGCGCTTGGGTGCCGGAAGCCGGCACGGCGGAGGTCTTCGGTGCGGATTGGGGACTCATCGAATCTCTCCTGATCAGCGTTTCTTATGTCCGGTATGGAGCTTCCGCTCGAGATGCATGCTGTAGCGCGACATGGCAAAGCAGAACACCCAATAGACCACGGCGCAGAACACGTAGCCCTCGATCTCGGTCCCGAGCCAATGGGTATCGCGGGCGCCCGCCCGGACGATATTCAGAAAATCGTACAGGCCGACGATGGCGACCAGCGTCGTGTCCTGGGTCAGGCTGATGAAATTGTTGACGATGCCCGGAATGGCGATCCGCAAGGCCTGCGGGAGGATGATCAGGCGCATCAACTGCCAATACCCGAGGCCCATGGCCATGGCGCCTTCGTACTGGCCCTTGGGCAGGGCCTGCAGCCCGCCACGCACCACTTCGGCCATGTAGGCGGACGCGAAAATGGTGACGCCCAGCAGTACCCGCAGCAGCAGGTTGAACTCCACCCCCGGCGGAAGGAAGAAGGGCAGCATCACGTTCGCCATGAACAGGATGGTGATCAGCGGCACGCCGCGCACGAATTCGATCAGCACCACCGACAGCATGTGAACGACCGGCAGATCCGACCGGCGTCCCAGCGCCAGCAGAATGCCAATCGGCAGCGAGAAGACGATGCCGATGCCGCTCAGCGTCAGCGTCAGCATCAATCCGCCCCAGAGGCGGGTCTCGATCACCGGTAACCCCAGGCCGCCGTAAAGCATCCAGAAGGCGAGAAACGGGTATATGCCGAAAAAGAAGATCGCCAGCCATTTCTTGACGGCGAGGGTGACCCGCTCGGCCAGCAGGCCGTAGATGGAAACCGCCAGCAGGATGAAGACGATGTCCACCCGCCACCGTTCGGCTTCGGGAAAATAGCCGTAGAAGAACTGGGGCAGGCGTGCGCGGACGAAGATCCAGCAGGCGCCGGAGGCCCCCCGGCAATCGGTGAATTCGGGTGCGCGCTTGCCGTCGACGACATCCGGCGGAAACAGCCAGGTCGCGTTGATGATCGCCCAATCGATGAACGGGGGCACCACAAGATAGACCAGATAGACCGCCAGCACGGTCAGCAGCGTGTTCGACCAGCTCGAGAACAGGTTGCGGCGGAACCAGCCGATGGCCCCGGTTTCGGTGACCGGCGGCGGCAGGCTGGGCCGCACGCCTGGCTCCATGTCGGACTTGAAGGTTTCCGCCCCGGTGTCTGTCACGGCCTAGCGCTCCACCAGCGCAACGCGCTTGTTGTACCAGTTCATCACCGTCGAAATGATCAGGCTCACCGTGAGGTAGAACAGCATCAGGATTGTCACGCATTCGACGGCACGGCCGGTCTGGTTCTGCGAGGTCCCGATGACCGAGAACAGATCCGGATAGCCGATGAAGCCGGCCAGGGTCGAATTCTTCACCACGTTGAGATACTGGCTGACCATCGGGGGGATGATGATGCGCAGCGCCTGGGGAATCACCACCAGCCTGAGGTTCCATCGCGGTTTCAGACCGAGGGCCAGCGCCGCCTCCGTCTGGCCGTGGCTGATCGCGATGATGCCGCTCCGGATGATTTCGGCGATGAAGGCGGACGAATTGAGGCCGAGGCCGATGATCAGCGCAACCACTTCCGGCTGGAAGGCGAGACCGCCGCTGAAATTGAATCCGCCCAGAACCGGCAGCGTCCAGGTCACCGGATGGCCGAGGGCAAGGCTGACCAGGGCAGGCAGGCCGAGAATCATCAGGATGGCGACAGCCAGGACCGGGAACTGCTGGCCGGTTGCCTCCTGGCGATGCCGCGCCCAGCGTTGCAGGAAGACCGAAGCGACAACTGCGAGCACGAAGCTCGCCAGGACCCAGCCCGCGCCCGGCTCGAAGATGGGCTCCGGTACATAGAGGCCCTTCTTATTGAGAAAGATCGCGTCGAACAGGCTGAGGCTATTCTTCACCGCGGGCAGCGCCGCCACGACCCCGCCGTACCAGAACACCAGTTGCAGCAGCAGGGGCGTGTTGCGCAGGGCCTCGATGTAGAAACCCGCCAGCCGCGAGATCAGCCAATTGTTCGACAGCCTGGCGATGCCGATCACCAACCCGAAGAGCGTGGCTAGTACGGCAGTGATCGCCGAGGCGACCAGGGTATTGAGGGCACCGACCAGCAGGATGCGGCTGATCGGGGAATCCAGCGTTACCGAGATGGTGGCGAAGCTGAGCTGGAAGCCGGCCGGATTCTCCAGGAATCCGAGGCTCATCGGCACGCCAAGGCGCTGCTGGTTGGCCAACATGTTGTAGGCCAGGAACCAGACGATGAAGGCCAGGAAGATCGCGACGAGGACCTGCGCGGCAAACCCGCGTTTCCGCTCGTCGCGCCACCAGGGAGCGACGGCTGCCAGATCGGTGGGCTTGCCTTGCGCCTCTACCGCCACGTCATGCCTCCCGGTTGGATGGACGTGGATGAAATGGGCCAATGCCCGGCCTTTGACGGCCGGACATTGGCTTTCCCTTCACCAGCTTATCGGGCCGGCGGCGCGTATTGCAGGCCGCCCTTGTTCCAGAGCGCGTTCAGACCGCGATCCAGCTTCAGCGGCGTGCTCGGGCCGACGTTACGGTCGAAGATCTCGCCGTAGTTGCCGACCGCCTTGATCACGTTGTAGGCCCAATCGTTGCTCAGGCCCATGCCTTCGCCGAGCTTCTCGGTGACGCCCAGCAGGCGCTGCGTCTCGGGATCGGCATTCGCATTGTCGGCCCCGTTGTCGGTCTTCACCTGGTCGACATTGGCCTGGGTGATGCCCTTTTCCTCGGCGATCAGCGTCGCGTAATGGGTCCACCGCACGATGTCGCCCCATTGATTGTCACCATGCCGGACCACCGGGCCCAGCGGCTCCTTGGAAATGATTTCCGGCAGGATGATGTTTTCGTCGGGGTTCTTCAGTGCGGTACGCTCGCTGGCGAGACCGGAGGCGTCGGTCGTGTAGGCGTCGCAACGGCCTTCGTCATAGGTGCTGCGGGCCTGGTCGTTCTCCTTGAACTTCACCGGCTTGATGCCGAGGTTGTTCGCCTTGTCGAAATCGCCGAGATTCTTCTCGGTGGTGGTGCCTTCCTGGACGCAGACCGTGGCGCCCTTCAGTTCCAGCGCGCTCTTCACGCCCAGGTCCTTCTTCACCATGAAGCCCTGGCCGTCATAGTAGTTGACGGTGACGAAATCGAGGCCGAGCTGGGTGTCGCGGGACATCGTCCAGGTCGAGTTGCGCGCCAGGAAGTCCACTTCGCCGGACTGCAGTGCCGTGAAGCGCTGCTCGGCATTGAGCGGCTTGTACTCGACCTTGCTCGGATCGCCGAACACGGCGGCGGCAACGCCCTTGCAGAGGTCAATATCGAGGCCGGACCAGACGCCCTGGTCGTTCGGCGCGCCGAAGCCGGCCAGGCCCGTCGTCACGCCGCACAGCACCTTGCCGCGGCTCTTCACGGTGTCCAGCGTGCTCGCGGCCTGGGCGGCCGTCGACAGGCCGACCACGAGCGCCATGCCGGCGATGGCGGTTTTCAAATGCTTCATTTCTGGAATCCCTTCCCTGTGTTGGTTTTTGATCGTGTTGGTCGCGCCGCTGGCCTGTTCCCCGGTCCTTAGCAGCCGTAACCCACCTTTAACATAACCCCGCCGGATGCTACAAGCATCGATCCCGAAGCCGCCAAGGACCGCCCCTAGATGCCCACCGACCGGCGTAAAGACCGCACCCGACTGACCCATTCCGGCAACAACCCACGGGCGAACCATGGGATCGTCAATCCGCCGGTTTACCATGCCTCGACGGTGATGTTCGCCTCGGTGGCGGAGATGCGGGCCAAGGGGCAGGACAAGTTCAACAACGTCTATTATGGCCGCTATGGCACCCCCACCACCTTTGCCCTGGAACAGGCCGTGGCTGACCTCGAGGAGGCGGACAAGGCGGTGGCCCTGCCGTCCGGCCTGGCGGCGATCGCCGGGGCGCTGCTTTCATTCCTGAAGACCGGCGATCACGTCCTGATGGTCGACAGCGTCTACGAGCCGGCCCGCATGCTCTGCGACCAGCGGCTGGCGCCGCTCGGCATCGCCACCACCTATTACGACCCGATGATCGGCGGCCGCATCGCCGAGCTGATCCAGCCGAACACCCGGGTGGTCTATCTGGAAAGCCCCGGCTCCCACACCTTCGAGATCCAGGACGTGCCGGCGATCGCGGCCGCCGCCCGCGCCCGGGGCTGCGTGGTGATGATCGACAATACCTGGGGGACGCCGCTCTTCTTCAAGCCGTTCCGCCATGGCGTCGACCTGTCGATCCATGCGGCGACGAAGTACATCGTCGGCCACGCCGACGTGATGATGGGCATCGTCACGATGCGGGAGGAGTTTTACAAGACCGTGAAGACCCAGGTGCATGGCCTGGGCTATGCCGTCGGACCGGATGACTGCTACCTGGCGCTGCGCGGATTGCGCTCGATGAGTGCGCGCCTGGCGCAGCACCAGGAGACCGCGCTGAAGCTGGCGAAATGGCTGCAGCAGCGGCCGGAAGTGGCCCGGGTCCTGCACCCGGCGCTGCCGGATCATCCCGGCCACGCCCTGTTCAAGCGCGATTTCCTGGGCTCCACCGGGCTGTTCAGCATGGTGCTGAACCCCTGCGCACCGGAGCGCCTGGCGGCGATGCTCGACGGCATGGAGATCTTCGGCATTGGCGCCTCCTGGGGCGGCTATGAAAGCCTGATCGTGCCCTCGCATCTGGGCGGCGCGCGCACCGCCACCAAATGGACGGCGCCGGGCCCCTGTGTGCGTCTGCATGCCGGGCTGGAAGATCCCGACGATCTCATCGCCGACCTCGATGCGGGCTTTGCCCGCCTGCGCGGCAACTGAGCGGCATGGCAATGGACAGCGCCCCGGCGCTTGCCCCGATCCTCGACGGCCTCGCCTTCGACCGCGACGGGCTCGTTCCCGCCATCGCCCAGCAGCATGACAGCGGCGAGGTCCTGATGCTGGCCTGGATGAACCGCGCGGCGATCGCGGAAACCCTGGCCACCGGGCGCGTCTGCTACTGGTCCCGCTCGCGCCAGTCGCTGTGGCGCAAGGGCGAGACCTCCGGTCAGGGCCAGCGCCTGGTCGAACTCCGCATCGACTGCGACAACGACTGCCTGCTGCTGCTGGTCGACCAGTCCGGCGTCGCCTGCCATACCGGCCGGCGCAGCTGCTTCTTCACGGCGATCCGCAACGGCACCGCGACGGAAATCGCCGCCGTCCGCGTCGATCCGCGCCAGCTCTACGGCAAATAGGGCACCGACCCGATCTGCGGTCCCGACCTTGAACGATAAGAAATTAATCTTATATTTCTCTCCGATACAACGTTGGATCAGAGTAGAATCCATAATGCATTGCATATTGCATTTGCCCCGCCGACCCGCGCGACCGGCCCCTCGCTTGCGCCCGTCCGGCGCCGCGATTAGGGTTCCGCCCGGGGAAGGGGCAGCCGGCACCGGCGACGCATGATCCGAGACATCTCACAGCCGCTGCGGCCCGGCATGCCGGGCTGGCCGGGCGATACGCCATTCGACCTCCGGCGCACCTGGCAGATGGCGCCGGGGATCCCGGTCAATGTTTCGGCCCTGACCGCCTCCAGCCATGCCGGCACCCATGCTGATGCGCCGCTGCATTACGCCGCCGACGGTCCCGCCATCGACGCCGTCGCCCTCGATCCCTATCTCGGCCCGGCCGAGGTGGTCGACGGCCGCGGCCATGCCGGTGAGATCACCCTTGCGCGCATCCTGCCGCAGATCCGCTCCAAGGCGCCGCGGATCCTGATCCGGACCTACGAGCGGGCGCCGCAGGACATCTGGGATTCCGCTTTCCCCGGCATCGAGCCGGCGCTGATCGATGCCCTCGCCGCCCGCGGCACGATCCTGATCGGCGTCGACACGCCGTCGCTCGATCCCGAGACGTCGAAGACCATGGCGGCGCATCTGGCGGTGCGGCGCCACGGCCTGGCCATCCTGGAGAGCCTGGTGCTCGACGCCGTGCCCTGCGGCGTCTACGAGCTCATCGCGCTGCCGCTGAAGATCGCCGGCGGCGATGCCGCGCCGGTGCGCGCGGTGCTGCGGGACCTCGCGGCATGAACGCGATCAGCCGCGCCGATTGCCAGGGCCTCGACGCCGCCGATCCGCTGCGGGCGGCGCGCGAGCGCTTCGTGCTGCCGCCGGGCCGGGTCTATCTCGACGGCAATTCCCTGGGCGCGCTGCCCAGGGCGGCGGCCGAGCGCCTGCGCCGCATCGTCGAGCTGGAATGGGGCACCGACCTCATCACCAGCTGGAACAAGCACGGCTGGATCGACCTGCCGGCCCGCCTCGGCGCCAAGATCGCCCGGCTGATCGGCGCGGCGCCGCATGAGGTGCTGGTCTGCGATTTCGACCTCGCTCAACATCTTCAAGCTGCTGGCCGCGGCCCTGGCGCTCAATCCCGGGCGGCGCGTCATCCTCTCCGATCGCGGCAATTTCCCCACCGATCTCTACATGGCGCAGGGCCTCGCCACCCTGAACGGCGGCAGCTCGCAGCTGCGGCTGGTGGCGCCCGACGAGCTCGCCGGCGCGCTCGACGGCGACGTCGCCGTCCTGATGCTGACCGAGGTCGACTACCGCACCGGCGATCTCCACGACATGCGCGCACTCACCGCCAGGGCGCGCGCCGTCGGCGCCCTCACCCTCTGGGATCTCGCCCATTCGGCCGGCGCCCTGCCGGTCGATCTCAACGGCTGCGGCGTCGATTTCGCCATCGGCTGCGGCTACAAGTACCTGAACGGCGGCCCCGGCGCGCCGGCCTACCTGTTCGTCGCCGAACGCTGGCAGGACAAGGCGCAGCAGCCGCTGTTCGGCTGGATGGGCCATGCAGCGCCCTTCGAGCTCTCGACCGACTACCGGCCGCGCGCCGGCATCCGCAGCTTCGCCGTCGGCACGCCGCCGATGCTCAGCCTGGCGGGTCTCGAGGCCGGGCTCGACACCTTCGACGGCATCGACATGCAGGAGGTGCGGCGGAAATCCCTCGCCCTCGGCGACCTGATGATCCGCCTGGTCGCGCAGGAATGCGCCGGATGCGCCCTGCAGAACGCGGCGCCCGCCGGCGCGCAGCGCGGCAGCCAGGTCGCCTTCCGCCATCCCGAGAGCTACGCCGCGATGCAGGCCCTGATCGCCCGCGGCGTCATCGGCGACTTCCGGGCACCGGACCTGATGCGCTTCGGCCTGACGCCGCTCTATACCGGCTATGCCGATATCTGGGACGCGGTGGCGGCGATCAAGGCGGTGATGCAGGCCGAGGAGTGGCGCCGCCCGGAATTCCGGCAGCGCGCGGCAGTTACCTAGCCGTCAGCTGGCCGTCGCTTCGCGGACCGCCGCCGGTCTGGCCCCGGCCGCCGATCAGGGGTGGATTTTCCGGGCGCGACGGGGCAACATGCGCCGTCAATCGGACCTGGAACAGGGTCGACGCGCCGGCGGATCCGGCAGGAGTTTCAACGAGATGCGGCCGATTTTCGTCATGGTGAAATGCGAACCTGGCACCGCCTACGACGTGGCCGCGAAGGCGCTCGACGACGTCGAGGAAATCGCCGAGCTCTATTCGATCTCCGGCCAGTATGACCTGCTGGTGAAATGCTACCTGCCGACGGACAGCGATGTCGGTCGCTTCGTCACCGGCAAGCTGCAGACCCTGCCGCATGTGAAGGACACGCTTACCATCATCACCTTCAACGCCTTTACCTAGAATTGCCGTCACACACACCACACAAACAAGCATTGGGGCAACGACCATGAAAAGCGGATTCTCGATCATCAAACATGCCGGCGCGGCGGCCTTCGTCACGGCGGCGCTGGCCCTGGCCGGATGCGGTGAGAAGAAGGAAGAGAAGGCCGCCGAACAGGCCCCGGCCGCCGATACCCAGCAGGCCGCGGCGACGCCGGCTCCCGCCCCCGCTCCGGCTGCGGCGCCGGCCGGCAACGTGAAGGTCGGCGTGCTATTCGACGTCACCGGCCCGATCGCCAACTTCATCCCGCCGATGATGGACTCGGTGAAGCTGGCCGCCGACGAGGTCAATGCCGGCGGCGGCATCCTCGGCGGCAAGATGGAGACCGTGGTCGGCGACACCACCGGCAGCGCCCAGGGCGCCGTCGACGCCGCCACCAAGCTGGTCAACGTCGAGAACGTCTCGGCGGTCGTCGGCGCGCTGATGTCAGGAACCACGATCGCCGCCGCCAACGCGGTCATCGTTCCGACCGGCATCCTGCAGGTCTCGCCCACCGCGACCTCGCCCGATCTCACCACCATGAAGGACAACGACTGGGTCTACCGCGTCGTCCCCTCGGACGCCTTCCAGGGCAAGATGCTGGCCAAGCTGGTGCTCGAGCAGGGCATCAAGAAGGTGGCCCTGACCTATGCCAACAACGATTACGCTGCCCCGCTCGCCCAGGGCTTCGCCGAGGCCTACAAGGCCGGCGGCGGCGAGATCACCGGCGAGGTGAAGCACGAGGAGAAGCAGCCCTCCTACAGTTCCGAGCTCGCCACCCTGTCCAAGGGCGGGCCGGAGGCCCTGGTCATCATCGCCTATGCCGGCGATTCCGGCCTGACGCTGGTGAAGGAGTCGCTCGAGAACGGCCTGTTCAACCGGTTCATCGGCACCGACGGCCTGCGCGACAACCTGCTGATCGAGAAGATCGGCGCCGATAACCTGAAGACCTCCTTCTTCACCTCGCCGTCCTCGCCGGACAGCGATGCCAGCAAGAAGTTCGACGAGATCTATGCCAAGGCCTTCCAGACCACCAAGGACAAGATCTTCATCGGCCAGGTCTATGACTCGATGATGCTGACCGCCCTGGCCATCGAGAAGGCGGGCTCCACCGACCGCACCAAGGTGCGCGACGCGCTGCGCGAGGTCGCCAACGCCCCGGGCGAGAAGGTCGGGCCCGGCGACTGGCAGAAAGCCAAGGAACTGATCGACGCCGGCAAGGACGTCGACTATCAGGGCGCCACCGGCGACATGGAGTTCGATGCCAACGGCGATGTCGCCGGCGTCATCGGCCACTTCGTCGTCGACGGCACCTCCTACAAGCAGGTCGGGCTGGTCCAGCCCTGACCTTCACGCCGCATCCGGCAGCATGGCCCGCCCTCACCGGCGGGCCATTTTGTTTGCGGCCGGTGAAACTGCGGGGCGCAGCGCCGCCTGTCCCGGGCACGGACGTGGCGCTTAGGCCTTCGGCGGCTTCGGCGCCTTTTCCGGCAGCAGTCCCTTGGCATATTTCTGCAGCACGATCTGCAGCAGGATGCCGATCAGCAGGGCCCGGATATAGGAGGTCCGGGTGATCCAGTCCGCCGGCAGGCGGCTGGTGAGGATCTCCGTGCCCGACCAGATCAGCCAGACCAGGTTGGCGCCCAGGATGGCGCCGCGGTTGTTGCCGCTGCCGCCGATGATCAGCATCACCCAGACCAGGAAGGTGCTGGTCAGCGGATCGAGGGCACTCGGCCCCAGGTACTTGATGTAATAGGTATAGAGGGCGCCGCCGAGCCCCATGACCATGGCGCCGAGGACGAAGGCCTGCTGGCGGAACGCCACGACATCCTTGCCGATCGCCGCCGCCGCCAGTTCGTTGTCGCGGATGGCCCGCATCGCCCGCCCCCAGGGCGAGATCCAGGCCCGCTCCGCCGCCAGGTAGATCGCCAGGACGATGACCAGAACGAAGGCCAGGAATCCAAGATTGCTCCAGGGCTGCCCCAGCGTCTCGAAGGGACGCGGCACGTTGGCGATGCCGCGGGTGCCGCCGGTCAGCCATTCCTCGTTCTTGAACAGCAGGCGCAGGATCTCGGCGATGCCGATCGTCGCCATGGCGAGGTAGTCGCTTTGCAGCCGCAGGCAGATCCGCCCGATCGGCCAGGCGATCAGGGCCGAGAATCCCATGGCGACCGGCAAGGCAAGATAGGTCGGCATCCCGAAGCCGCCGAGATGCGCCGGGCTCTCCGGCGTCGTCAGGATCGCGGCGGTATAGGCACCCACGGCGAAGAATCCCATGATCCCGGCATTGAAGAGGCCGGCGAAGCCCCACTGCACGTTGAGTCCAAGGCAGAGCACCGAATAGATCCCGCCCACGGTCAGCAGGCCGATCAGGTACATCATCGGGCCGAACAGGAAGGCGAGATCCAGCGTCACAGCACCCTCCCCTTGAACAGGCCGGTCGGCCGCCAGATCAGCATTGCCACCATGATGAAGAAGGCGACGGCGTTCTTGTAGGCCGGATCGATGAACGGCTCCGCGCTGAACCAGGGATAGGTCGCCATCTCCTGGGCGATGCCGATGACGAGACCGCCGACGATCGCACCATAGGGGCGGCCGATGCCGCCGAGGATCGCCGCGGCGAACAGGGGAAGCAGCAGGTCCCAGCACATGCTGGGATGCAGCTTGGTGCTGATGCCGGTGAAGACGCCGGCGGCGCCTGCCAGCCCGCCGCCGATGATCCAGGTCCAGCGCACGATCTGTTCGGTATCGATGCCCGAGACGCGGGCGAGGTCGGCGTCGTCGCTCATCGCCCGCATCGCCTTGCCGGTGCGGCTGCGGCTCAGGAACAGGTGCAGCGCCGCCACCATCGCGACGGTAGCCAGGATGATGATGATATGCTTCTCCTGGATCCTGAAGATTCCGAGGAACGTCAGCGGCATCCGGATGCCGGACTTGTAGGTCAGGACGCCGACGCCCCAGATCAACTGGATCGCCGAACGCAGGGTCAGCATGACGCCGAAGGATGCGATCACCACAATGATGCCGGTGCTGCGGCGGAACGGCCGGTAGCTCAATCGGTCGATCGCCACCGCCAGCGCCGCCGTCGCCAGGATCGCGACCGGCAGCGCGGCATAGGGTGACCAGCCGAAGGTCGCCGTCAAGGTATAGGCGACATAGGCCCCGAAGGTCATCACGTCGCCATGAGCGAAATGGGCGAAGCGCAGGATGGCGAAGATCAGCGAGATGCCGATGGCGCCGAGCGCATAGATGCAGCCCACGACGATGCCGGGCAGCAGATGCAGGTTGATGAACTGCGCGAAATCGTCCATCTCACCCGCCGAGGAACGATTGCGCGACGTCGCGATTGGCCAGCAGCTCGGCCGCCGGCCCGGTGAATCGGTTCCGGCCGGTCGCCAGGACGTAGCCGGTATGGGCGATGGCCAATGCCTGCTTGGCATTCTGCTCGACCAGGAGAATGCCGACGCCGGCCCGGTTGATGGCGACGATGCGCTCGAAGATCTGCTCCATGATCAGCGGCGAGAGCCCGGCCGTCGGCTCGTCCAGCATCAGCAGCTTCGGCTCGGTCATCATCGCCCGGCCGATCGCCACCATCTGGCGCTGGCCGCCGGAGAGCTCGCCTGCCGCCTGCCGCGCCTTTTCCTTCAGTGCCGGGAACAGGCCGAAGACCTGTTCGATCATCCGCGCGGTTTCCGCCGGCTTCAGATAGGCGCCCATCTCCAGATTCTCGCGCACTGACAGGTTGCGAAAGACGTTCCGCTCCTGCGGGACATAGGCCATTCCGCGCCGCACCAGTTCGACCGGTGCGAACCCGGTGATCTCGTCCCCCGACAGCAGGACACGGCCCTCGCGCAGCCGCACCAGTCCGAAGATCGCCTTCATCGCCGTGGACTTCCCCGCCCCGTTCGGCCCGACGATGACGGCGATCTCGTCCGCCCGCACCGACAGGCCGACGCCGTTCAGGATATCCATGCCGCCATAGCCGCCGACCAGGCCTTCCGCGACGAGCAGGCTCATGCCGCAGGCCCCTGCCTGGGGTCGCCTGCAGTCGCGGCCGCCACGCGCCCGCCGAGATAGGCGTCGATCACCGCGTCATTGGCGCGAATCTCCGCCATCGTTCCCTGGGTGAGGACGCGCCCCTCGGCCATCACGATCACCGGATCGCAGAGCCGCGCGATCAGGTCCATGTCGTGCTCGATGACGAAGAATGTATAGCCGTGGTCGCGGTTGAGCCGCTCGATCTCGCTGGCGATCTCCGCCAGCAGGGTGCGGTTGACCCCGGCGCCGAGCTCGTCGAGCAGCACCACCTTGGGATGCACCATCATCGTCCGGCCAAGCTCCAGCAGCTTCTTCTGCCCGCCCGACAGGTTTCCGGCGAACTCGTTCTGCAGCGAGGTGAGACGCAGTTCCTCCATCACCTGCAGCGCCCGGTGACGAATATCGCGCTCCTCCGCCTGGACCCGCCCCCAGCGCAGCCAGGCATTGGCCAGCTTCTCGCCGGCCTGTCCCATCGGCACCGCGGTCAGGTTCTCCAGCACCGTCATGCGCGAGAATTCGTGGGCGATCTGGAACGTCCGGGCGAGCCCGGCGGCAAACAGCCGGTGCGATGGCCAGCCGGTGATGTCGCTGCCATCGAGTTCGATGCGGCCGCGGTCGGGCGGGAAGAGCCCGGCGATGATGTTGAACAGGGTCGACTTGCCGGCACCGTTGGGGCCGATCAGCCCGGTCACCGATCCCTTCGCGACCTCCAGCGAGCAGTCATCGACCGCGCGGATGCCGCCGAAGGACTTGCTGACCTGGGTGACCGAAATCATTGAGGAGCGATCGGGATCAAAGGCTCTGCGCCGGCAGGAACCCGGCAAATTCCGCCTCGGTCGCCTTGTAGTCGTTGGTGAGGCCGAAGGCGACACCGGCGCCCATCGCCCCCGGGAAGATCTCCTCGGCACGGGTCTTCAGGCCAAAAAGCACCGCTTCCGCCGCCTGGCGCGGCGCCAGCTTCGGGATCTCGAGGCCGCGGGTCATGTCGGTGTCCACGGCACCTGGCATCACCGCCATGACATGCGTGCCCTGTGCCTTCGCCTCGGCCCGCAGGGCCTGGGTCAGCGACAGCAGGGCCGCCTTCGAGGCGCAGAGCGAACCCATCAGCGGCAGGTTGATCAGCGACAATATGCTCAGCATGTTGACCACCGCGCCGCCGCCGTTCCGCTTCAGGATCGGCTGGAAGGCGCGGCACATGTCCAGGGTGCCGAAATAATTCACCTCCATCTCGCGGCGGGCGTTGTCGGTGCCGTCGATGGCGAAGAGCGGCGTGTTGAAGTTGACCCCGGCATTGTTGATGAGCAGCGTGACGTCGCGGCATTTCTCGGCCGCGGCCTTGATCTCCGCCGGGTTGGAAATATCGATCTGCACTGCCGTCAGGCGATCCGGGGCGACCGCGACGAGCGGCGTCAGCGTCGCGAGGTCGCGGGCGGCGCAATAGATCTTCGCCGCCCCGCCGCGGAGCAGGGCCCGGACGATCTCGGAGCCGATGCCGCGGTTGGTGCCGGTGACCAGGGCGACGCTGCCTTCGACCAGGTCCTTGCCGGTTCCCTGCTGGAAGCGGCGCATCGCGGCCTTGGACGGTCCCTGGAGCAGGTCCTGGTCGTTCGCCAGCACCACCCACTGGAAGCCCTGCTGGCGCCGGTCCGCGGCCATGGTCGCATAGGGCGTGAAGAGGCCGCAGGGCTTGCCGGCGGCGCGGCAGGCGCCGAGGATCGCCTGCATCGCCGTTTCGTGCTTCGGACCGTTGTCGGGGAATGTCCCCAGCGACAGCGACAGGTCGAAGGGGCCGATGAACACGCAATCGACACCCGGCACCGCGGCGATCGCGGCGGCGTTCTCCACGCCTTTCGCCGTCTCGATCATCACCGCCACCAGGGTATTGGCATTGGCCTGCGGCAGATAGGATTTGTAGTTGATGATTGCCCGCACGCCGCCGGTCGATCGGCGGCCGTCCGGCGGATACTTGGCGGCATCGACGCAGGCCTGGGCCTGCTCGGCCGTCTCGATCATCGGCACGATCACCCCGACGGCGCCGGCATCGAGGGCGCTGCCGATGGCGAAGTAGCTGCCGTCGGCGACCCGGCAGATCGGCACCGTCTTGTCACGCACCATGCCGATCGCATGCTCGAGCGCCGGGCGCGTCCACAACCCGTGCTGCAGGTCGAAGACCATGGCCTCGACGCCGGAATCGACCATGAGCTCGACGACGCTGGGCGACCCGAGGATCGACCAATGACAGCCGATGCAGCCGCCGGCCTTGAGCTTCGCGATCAGCGGGTTGCCCATTTCCGTCAGGCCTTGCCGGCGCTTTCCGCCCAGCGCTTCATCAGCGTGTTGGACGGGCGGGTCTCGTCGACCAGTTTCCTGGCGGTCTCGACGCCGGCGGTCGGCAGGTTCTTCGCGTCCAGCAGCCCGATCTGCACCAGGACCGAGGCCTGGTCCCAGTAGATGTGTTCGTGATAGAGCTTGTCGCCGCGGAAGCAGACGATGGCGACCAGCGGGATCTCGACATACTTGCCGGTCGGCTTCACCCCGGGCAGCATCCAGTCGATCTCGCAGTCATGGGTGAAGCAGAACAGCATCTCGTCGACCACGCGGTCGGCGCCGATGGTCCGCGAGATCGGCACCAGCTTGGTGTCCTTGGGATTGCTGTTGACGAAATGATGCTTGTAGAAACGCGCCAGCTCCTTGGCGCCAACACCGCCGGTCATCGTCGGGATGTGGTTCACATAGGGCTCCGCCACCATGGTCTTCATCGTGGCGTCGACGTCGCGGGTGGCGAACTCGAAGTAGCAATGCTGGTCCCAGAGGGCGGACAGGTCGTGGCGCGGCCCCAGCACCTTGCGGAACAGTGCGATCGAGCGGGTATGCGCCATGCCGGCGGCCGGCTTGTCGTAATGCTCGCCGGCGGTGCGGGCGAAGGCGTGATCGCAGCCCTGATAGGTGTAGATCTCGATATCCGGCCGGTTCTTGAAATTGTCGCGGATCTGCGCCTGGGCCTCCGGCGGGCAGTACTTGTCGAGTTCGGCGATGTGCAGCACGACCGGGCACTTGATGTTCTTCGCCTCGTCCAACGCGCCCTCGATGCCGACGCCGTAATAGCCGACGGCGCAATCGACATCGGTGCGGCAGGCCGCCAGGTAGGCGAGCTTGCCGCCGAGGCAGAAGCCGATGGTCCCCACCTTGCCGGTGCATTCGGGGCGGGCGCGGAGGGCCTTCACCGCCGCGCCGATGTCCTCGATGCCCTTGTCGACGTCGAATTTCTGGAAGAAGCCGAAGGCGCGCTGCCAGTCCTCCGGGGTGTAGCCGAGCTCGACATTCGGCTCCAGGCGCCAGAACAGGTCCGGGGCCAGCACCACATAGCCCTCCTCGGCATAGTAGTCGGCGACCTCGCGGATATACGGATTGATGCCGAAGATCTCCTGGCAGAGCACGATCCCGGGCCCCTTGCCGCCGGCGGGGAGCGCCAAATAGCCGCGGAACTGGCCGCCGTCCTTGGCGGTCAGATGGATATAGGTGCCGGACATGGTGCCTCCCCGGATCGCGGTTATTGGGCGTTGTTAGGGCGAAACTGCCCGATCCGGCGGGGCTTGTAAACCGGCTCACGCCGTTCCGGCGAGGCGCGCGCGCTGGCGACGCAGGCCGTCGCCGAGGAAGGCCATGCAGGCCTGGATGCGCGGCGCGCGGCGCAGGTCCGGATGGGTGAGGATCCAGAGGCTGGTCAGGCTCTCCAGCGGTGGCACGATCCGCTCCAGATGCGGGCTCCGATCCGCCAGGAAGCAGGGCAGCAAGGCGACGCCGATTCCGGCCTCGGCGGCGGCAAACTGGTTCAGCAGGCTGTTGCAGCGGTAGACGACGGACCCGGCGGACAGATGCTCCGCCTGCCACTGCTGAATCCGGCCCGGCCCGGCCCCCTCGTCCCAGCCGATCCAGGGCAGATCCCGCCAGACGCGGCTCTGGCGCAGCAGCGCATGGGCGGCGTAGCCGGCCAGCGCCGTCTCGCCGACATTGACGCCGACCATGGTCTCCGCCGGCCTATTGCTGGAGCGGATCGCGATATCGGCCTCCCGGCGGCTCAGGTTGAGGAAGCGGTTCTCGACCTCGACCTCGAGGACGAGGCCGGGATGCCGGCGGCGGAAATCAGCCAGGATCGGCAGCAGCAGGCTGAAGACCACGTCGTCCGGGGCGGTCAGGCGGATGCTGCCCCGGAGCTCCCCGCCGCCGCCGGCGACCGCGCGCTGGAAGGCCAGGATCTGTGCCTCCATCGCCGTCGCCGCCTGCAGCCCCGCCTCGCCCAGGGGCGTCGGCGCATAGCCCTCGGCCTTGCGCTCGAACAGCGCCGCCCCCAGCCGGTCCTCCAGGGTCCGCATGCGGCGAAAGACCGTCGAGTGGTTGACCCCGAGCGCCCGGGCCGCCGGCCCGAGGCCGCCCTCCCGGCCGATGGCCAGGACGAGACGCAGGTCATCCCAATCCAGGTCCGAAAATGTCGTCATTGCAGAATTGCACAGCCTGTCGGGCAATTATCGCCAGTTCAATTGCAAATCAGCATAGACCAGATTTCACCGCAAGTCGTTACCCCCGTTGCACCGAAAGGAGACTGCCATGGACCACCTCATCAGCCGCACCGACCTCCAGCGCAAGATCGCCGCCGGCGCCGTCACCGTCGTCGAGGCACTGCCGGCAAAATACTTCAATGACAAACACTTGCCTGGAGCTCTCAATCTCCCGCATGACCAGGTCGCCAGCCTGGCGCCGCGCCTCCTGCCCGACCGGAACGCGGAGATCGTCGTCTATTGCGCCAATGCCGCCTGCCGGAACTCCGCCATAGCCGGCCAGGCCCTGCGGGACCTCGGCTACAGCCGCGTCCTGGAATACACGGAGGGGAAGCAGGACTGGGTGGATGCCGGTCTGGCCGTCGAATCCAGCGCAATGGCCGCGGAATAGCCGTGCGCGACCGCCGGTTTTCCCGGTCCATGACCGGCGGAAACCGGCGTTATTCCTGGAGCGGCGCCGGTGCCTGCACGGTGGTTTGCGGCCAGAAATCCGGGTCGTGCAGCAGGTCCTTGACCCCGTTGATGGCGAACTGCACGCCGATGCAGACCATCAGGAAGCCCATGATCCGGGAAATCGCCGCGATGCCGTTGCTCCCCAGCAGCCGGTTCAGCAGCCCCGCCGCCCGCAGGCAAAGCCATATGATCATGGCGGAAATGACGATCCCGGTGGAGATCACCAGATAGGTCATCGGGGTGCTGAGCTCGCCGGATTTCTGCACCGTGGTGGACATGGTGACCACCAGCGCGATCGATCCTGGCCCGCTCAATCCCGGCATGGCGAGCGGGGTGAAGGAAATGTCGGTCTTCTGCCGCGCCTCGATGTCGGATTCGGCATCGAGCTCGGATTCATGGGGAAACAGCATGCGGAAGCCGAGGAAGGCGACGATCATCCCGCCGGCGATCCGCAGACCCGGGATCGAGATCCCGAAGAGGTCCATGATCAGGACTCCGGCCAGGAGAAAGGCCAGCAGGATCCCCGACATGTAGATGCAGGCCATGGTGATCTGCCGGTTGCGCTCGGCGACGCTGAGCTGGCCGGTGATGCCGATCAGCATCCCCGCGGCACTGATCGGGTTGATGATCGGCAGCAGGGTGGCCACCGTCCAGCCGACATAGAGCACGAACTTCTCGAGCATCGCTCCCCCTTGCCCTGCGACGGTCTGACGCTGCGTCCGGGCGCCGCTTTTCCCGGAGGCCGTCGATCACCATATCTAATAAATCGCAGGGTTTCAGCAGATTATCGGCTCTGCCTCATGTTGGGGACAATCTCCATGCCATCGACCAGCAGCCTGAATGACGGCGCCCTGTTGCGGCCCGAGCCGGCAAGCCGCGAGACCGAGAGCAGTGGCGGCGCGGTCTTCATCGGCCTGATCTTCGCCGGCCTTGCCGTCTTCCTGACCACGGCGCGCGACCTGCCGCAGATCGCCACCGCGGACGCCGTCTGCCCGGTTTCGGCCATCACCTATTGCGACCGGCAATAAGACTGGCGACCCCGGCTGGACTTGAACCAGCGACCTACCGCTTAGAAGGCGGTTGCTCTAATCCGCTGAGCTACGGGGCCGGAAAGATCGGCTCTGCGCCGGCTCAATGCGTCCAGCGGCCGATCCGGTCATAGCGGAAATTGTCGGCATAGGCCTTGGGCACGATCCGGCGCTGGTTGGGCTCCTCCAGCACATAGGCCAGGCCCTCGCGGGCGGCATAGGCGATCGCTTCTTCCTTGCTGTCGAAGGTCAGGCGCAGCTGCCGCCGGGTGTCTTCTGAGCTCGTCCAGCCCATCAGCGGGTCCGCCTCGCGCCGGGCGCCGGGGGCATATTCCAGCACCCATTTCTGCGTCCCGGCCCGGCCGGACTGCATGGCGGTCTTGGGCGGCTGATAGATCCTGACGTGCATGCCGATGCTCTCCACGGTTCCCGATCGGTCCCTGGTCATCACGCCCGGGCCGGCGGCGTCTTGGACTGGTCGGGGTGACTGGATTCGAACCAGCGACACCCTGCTCCCAAAGCAGGTACTCTACCAGGCTGAGCTACACCCCGGACGGGTCCAAGTGGCCGGAAAATATGGGTTTCGGCCGGCGAACGCAAGGGGAAGCGGGCGCCGCCACATCGCCGCCACCGGCTCCGGGCCCGGCCTTTTCACCGGCCCGGCATGAAAGCGGACAGGCTGCGACGGCGCTTCCCGCCGGCATCGAAATTCGCCGGATCCAGCCAGGCCTCGAACCCGGCCTTCACCGCCGGCCAGTCGCGGTCGATGACGGCGTACCAGGCGGTATCCCGGTTGCGGCCCTTGTAGAGCGTGGCCTGGCGGAAGATCCCCTCGTACCGGAAGCCGAGGCGCAAGGCCGCCTCGCGCGACGGGGCGTTCAGGGCATCGCATTTCCATTCGTAGCGCCGGTAGCCGAGTTCGTCGAACACCCGGCGCATCAGCAGATACATCGCCTCGGTGGCGGCCGAACTGCGCTGCAAGGCGGGTGCATAGTTGATGTGACCCACCTCGATCACACCCACCGGCGGATCGATCCGGAGATAGCTGGCGACGCCGACCGCCTTGCCGCTGGCCTGGTCGACCACCGCATGGAACAGCGGATCCTCGCCGAGACAGCTGGCCTCCATCCATTTCCGGTAGCCGGCGAGATCGGTGAACGGGCCATAGGCGAGGTAGGTCCAGTTCCGCCCCTCTTTGTCCTGCAGATTGGCGGCATGGAGGTCGACGGCATGGCGATCGGGGTCGATCGACTCGACCCGGCAGAAGCGGCCGGCGATCGGCGTCCGGGGCGGCCGGGGCCGCGCGGACCAGCCTTCGACGGGCTCGCCGATCGGCTGGCCGAGACTATTGGTGCGCTGGGTCATGGGGTTCCCTCGGGGATTCGGTCGGGGGTTCGCTCGACCGGAGTCTTATCCGAAGTCGCGGCTCCCCGCCAGCGGGCGGCGATGCGTGGCCGACCCCTGGCTAGTGGGTGACTTCCAGCTTGGTGCCCATCGCCCAGTCGAGGGACTGGATGCTGTCGACCGTTCCGCCGGTCCAGCCGTTCAGGGTGATCGACGATGCGCCGTCGTCCCAGGAAATCACCAGCTTGCTGCCACTGGAATTCGCCCGGACCCCGGCATCGATCAGATCCTGGAGGTCGTCGCCGGCGCCATCGAGGATATCGGAGAAGACCAGCTTGTCCTCGCTGAGCTTGAAATCGGTAACCGTGTCCTTGCCGTGCTCGGTGAAACTGACGGTATATTCGTCGGCGCCGGTGCCGCCGGTATAGGTGTCGTTGCCGGCGCCGCCGTTCAGCGTGTCGTCGCCGGTCCCGCCGGTCAGCTTGTCGTTGCCGTCGCCGCCGGCGAGCGCGTCATTGCCGTCGCCGCCGTCGAGCGAATTGTTGCCGAGGCCGCCGTCGAGGCCGTCATTGCCCTTGCCGCCCTTCAGCGTATCCTTGTCGTCGCCGCCCGTCAGAGTGTCGTTGCCGTCGCCGCCGTCGAGCGAATTGTTGCCGATGCCGCCGTCCAGGACATCGGTGCCGATGCCGCCCAGCAGGGTGTCGTTGCCGTCCTCGCCGGACAGCGTGTCGTCGCCGTCGCCGCCGTCGAGCCGGTCGTTGCCCTTGCCGCCGCTCAGCGTGTCGTCATTGCCCTGGCCGTATACCTGGTCGTTGCCGTCGCCGGAGAGGAAGACGTCGTTGCCGAGGCCGCCATAGGCGGTGTCGTTGCCGACGCCGCCGTCGAGGGTGTCGACCCCGGCGCCGCCGTCCAGCGTGTCGTTGCCGGCGTCGCCGGCGAGGGTATCGTCGTCGTCGCCGCCATAGAGCTTGTCGTTGCCCTCGCCGCCCGCGAGGGAATCGAGACCGACCCCGCCTGTCACCTTGTCGTCGCCGAGCCCGCCGAGGATGGTGTCGTCGCCCAGCCGGCCATCCAGCGTGTCGTTGCCGGCGCCGCCATCGAAATCGTCCTTGCCGTTGGTGCCGAGGAAGGTGTCGTTGAAGTCCGATCCGGTGAACTTCTCGATGCCGGTATAGGTGTCGCCGGCGGCATCGCCGGTATTCTTGCCGGAAATCAGGTCGATGCTGACTCCCGCCAGCGATGCGGTGAACAGCATCTCGTCGGTATCGGCGCCGCCGTCGATGATGTCCTTGCCGGCATCGCCGTAGAACTTGTCGTCGCCGGCATTGCCGTTGAGGACGTCATTGCCGATGCCGCCATAGAGCGAATTGTTGCCGGCGCCGCCGTTCAGCGTGTCCTTGCCCTCGTTGCCGCGCAGCCGGTTGTCGTTGCCGTCGCCGGTGAGCGTGTCATTGCCGAGGCCGCCGTCGATGTTCTCGATATCGAAATAGGTGTCGCCCGCGGCATCGCCGGTATTGTTGGCGGTATTGCTGAAGTCGACCACGATGTTGGTCTTGAAGGTGCTGTAGCTGGCGGTATCGCTGCCCAGGCCGCCGTCGAGGCTGTCGATCCCCGTGCCGCCGTTCAGGATATCGTCCTCCTCGCCGCCGAACAGGTAGTCGTCCCCGGCGCCGCCCAACAGCAGGTCGTTGCCGCCCTGGCCATCCAGCGTGTCGTTGCCGAGCCCGCCGTCCAGGGTGTCGGCGCCCTTCTCCTCCGGCCGCCCGTCGCCCTCGAGGACGTCGTCGCCGGCCTGGCCGTAGAGCAGGTCGTTGCCGTTGCGGCCGACCAGGCCGCTGGAGAAGATCACGCCGTTGATCGCAAAGCCGTTATCGTTCTTGTCGCCCCAGAGCTGATCGTCGAGCCCGGTGCCCTCGAGGCCTTCGATGCTCTTGTAGGTGTCGCCCTTCGCGTCCCCGGTATTGATCGAGGGCGTCTCCAGGCTGGCGATGACCGCGCCGGTATAGATGCGGTAGGAGGCGCGGTCGACGCCGGTCCCGCCGTCGAGGAAATCCGCGCCCTCCATGCCGATGAGCTCGTCGTCGCCGCCGAAGCCGTAGAGCTTGTCGACGCCGTAGCTGCCGTCGAAGGAGTTCGGATTGGCGTCGCCCTTCAGCGTGTCGTTGAACGTCGTTGCGGTGATCCAGTAGATGTTGTTGATGATGTCGCCCGCGGCGTCGCCGGTGCTCGCCTTGGCATTCATCATGTCGAGGGTGATACCCTTGGTCGAGAACTCGTAGGTCAGGCGATCGTCGATCTGGCCGCCGCCGTTGAAGGTGTCGGCGCCGGGATCGCCGATGAAGAGATCGTTGCCCAGGCCGCCGTTGAGGATGTCGTTGCCGTTGCCGCCGGTCAGGGTGTCGTCGTCGCCGTCGCCGTCGAGGACATCGTTGCCGTCGCCGCCGTCGAGGCGATCGGCGCCGGTGCCGCCGGTGAGCTGGTCGTTGCCGAGGCCGCCGATCAGGTTGTCGGCGCCGATGCCGCCGTCGAGGGTATCGTTGCCGGCGCCGCCGTCGAGCGAATCCGCGCCGTCGCCGCCATCCATGGTGTCGTTGCCGAGGCCGCCGAGGATCGTGTCCGCACCCTCGTTGCCGTCCAGCGCCGCGTCGTCGCCGGCGCCGCCGTCGAGGGCATCGTCGCCCTTGCCGCCGGAGAGCGTGTCGATCCCGGCGCCGCCGGCCAGGGTATCGTCGCCGTCGGCACCGGAGATGTTGTCGTCGCCGTTGTCACCGTTCGCCGCGTCGTCGTCGTTGCCGCCGTCGATGATGTCGTTGCCCTCGCCGCCGAAGATCGTGTCGTTGCCCGCGGCGCCGTTCAGCGTGTCGATCCCGTCGTCGCCCGACAGGCGATCGTTGCCGAGCCCGCCGTCGAGCGTGTCATCCTCGGTCCCGCCATAGAGGCTGTCATTGCCGTCGTTGCCGAAGAGGGTATCGATGCCGGCATCGCCGCGCAGCGTGTCGTTGCCGTCGTCTCCGCTCAGGTTGTCGTCGTTGCCGCCGCCGGAAATCGTATCGTTGCCGAGATCGCCGCGCAGCGTATCGGCCAGGGCCCCGCCGGTGATGGTGTCATTGAGATGCGAGCCGTTGATGATCTCGATCCCGGAGAAGGTGTCGCCGAAGGCATCGCCGGTGCTGAGCGCGGAATTGGCGAGATTGAGCTTGAAGGCCTTGGTGGCGCTGGCATAGGTCGCGATGTCCGCGGTGCCGAGCCCGCCCTCGAACTGGTCGGCGCCCGCGCCGCCGTCGAGCACGTCGTTCTCGTCGCCGCCGTCGATCACGTCGTTGCCGTCGCCGCCGCTCAGGTTGTCCTGGCCGATATCGCCGGTAAGGGTGTCGTTGCCGGCGCCGCCGAGCAGGATGGAGCCGCCCGCCGCGGCGATCAGGGTATCGTCCCAGGTCGAGCCCTCGACGGCCTCGATCGAGGTGTAGGTGTCGTCCTTCGCGTCGCCGGTATTGTTCGTCATGTCCGCGAGGTCGACGATCACCGCCGCCAGGGCGTTGCGGTAGCTCGCGGTGTCGAACTCCGTGCCGCCGTCGAGAATATCCGCCCCGGCACCGCCTTCGAGGACGTCGTTGTCCTCGTCGCCGGCCAGCGCGTCGTCGCCGTCGCCGCCGAGCAGGTTGTCGGCGCCCTTGCCGCCGTCGATCACGTCCTCTCCGGCGCCAGCGAGGACGATGTCGTTGCCGACACCGCCGTCGATCGTGTCGTTGCCGTCGCCGCCGTCGATCGTGTCGTTGCCGACACCGCCGTCGATCGTGTCTTCGCCCTTGCCGGCGGTCAGCAGATCGTTGCCGGCGCCGCCCTGCAGCTGGTTGTCGTTGTCGTCGCCGAAGAGCTTGTCGCTGAAGGCCGATCCGATCAGGCCGCTGATCGAATTGAAGACGTCGCCGACCGCGTCGCCGGTGGCCTTGGTGAGACCGTCGAGGCTTACCGTGACCGCGGCCTTGGAGGTTTCGTAGCTGGCGGAATTGTCGCCGGCATCGCCGTTCAGGGTGTCCTTGCCGGCACCGCCGATCAGCACGTCGTCGCCGTTGCCGCCGGTGAGGATGTCGTTGGCGCTGCCGCCGTCCAGCTTGTTGATCAGGCCGTCGCCGGTCAGGCTGTCGGCATATTTGGTGCCGCGCAGGTTCTCGATGGCGATATAGGTGTCGCCGGCGGCATCGCCGGTATTGCCGCCGGGCGCCGCCAGGCTGGCGATCACCGCGAGCTTGGATTTCGCATAGGAGGCCCAGTCGTCGTTGCCGCCGCCGTCGAGCTTGTCGGCGCCGGCGCCGCCTTCCAGCGTGTCGTTGCCGACGCCGCCGATCAGCCAGTCGTTGCCGGCATTGCCGTAGAAATTGTCGTCGGCCTTGCTGCCGACGATCTGGTCCTGCCCCGCGCCGCCGTCGACGAGGCCGACCATCAGCGTCGCGTCGATGTGATCGTCGAAGGCGAAGCCGGTATAGGTCTTGGTCGCCGCGTTGTAGGTGACCGAGGCTTCCGGGAACAGGTGCAGCGTCAGCTCGCCCGCCGCCGTCGCACTGGTCTTGTCGGTGACGGTATAGGTGAAGACCTCGAGGTCGCCGACCGCCGGACCCGAGACGTCGTAGATGTCGACGGCGGTGCGCGTATAGGTGTAGCTGCCGTCGGGATTGATGTGGAGGGTGCCGAAATCGCCGGCGATGTCGACGCCGCCGACGCCGACGGCAAGGGTGCTGCCGTTGAAGGTGACGTCGGTGACCAGCAGCGGCTTGGTGCCGCCGGCATCGACGCCGGCCTTGCCGCTCTGGGTCAGGGTGCCGGTAATGACATTGCCGTCGGCATGACCGTCGGTCAGCCGGTCGAGGTCGCGTTTGGCGATTAGGACCATCGTTTGCTCCTCAACTCTCCCAGGAGCCCCGTCTCCTGATCATTCAACCCCTGGCTGGGCGGTCATGGTAGTCCGTCACCCGCCGGCAGATCGAATAAAGGGATTTGATTCCAATAAATTACAAATCTCGGCTTCAGTCGAGCCGCAACTCTACGCCGGCATCCTGCCGAATTTCCCATGTGCGGGTTAATTCTTGCTAAACCCTAGGACCAAAGCGATGGCAAAAGTGGACGATATGCACACTAATGTATGAGAACAGGAATTTTTGGGCACAACCGCCCTCGGCCAGAAATCCGCGGATAGTTCCTTATCTTCCAAAAGCTTGGCGCGCCGAAGGGAGGCTGGCGGCGGACCGGACCGGGCCTGATGGCCCGGAAGGCTCGCGAGGACCGCCGCGTAAATGGTGGGATTGCGCAGTGCAACAGGCTGAATTCATAGCTCAAATGGTGGGCATCGTGGCCGTAGCGCATGCAAAATACTTGCATTCGGTTTCCGGCCGGATTATTTACCAACCATCAACTCGTCTTGGGTCGCCCTCGTCCTACGGTCTAAAGCCTCGACCCGGTCTTCTCCAACTCGCAGTTTGATCCGTCACGCATAGGGCTTGGCGGCTCATAATAAATGGAGGGACTTTATGTCCGTCGGTACTGTTAAGTGGTTCAACCCGACCAAGGGTTACGGTTTCATTCAGCCGGAAGATGGTTCGAAGGACGTCTTCGTGCACATTTCGGCGGTCGAGCGTTCGGGCATCGGCAGCCTCAATGAAGGCCAGCGCGTCAGCTTCGACATCGAGCGCGGCCAGCAGGGCAAGTCCTCGGCCGTGAATCTGAAGAACGCCTAAGATCGAATTCGGGCCCAGGCCCGCGTTCATCCGGCAGAAGACAAGCGGGGCAGCGCAAGCTGCCCCGCTTTCTTTATGCCGAACGCCCCTGCGTCCCTCGGTCAGATGCGAGCGACGCCGGGTTATGCTGTAGAGTAGCGCCATGATGGCCAGGGACGACACCGGCTTTGCCGCCACGATCACCGATGCGCACCTGCTTGCGCTCTACCGGTATTGGCTGGACAAGGCGGGCGACCGGCGGATGCCGGCGCGTCACGATCTGGATCCGGTCGAGATGAAGCCCTGGTTGGCCAACCTGGTCCTGGTCGAGTTCATCGGCGGCGATCCCGAGAACTACCGGGTCAAGCTCGAGGGCACGAACATCGAGGCCTATTATGTCGACCGGCGCACCGGCCACGGCATCGAGATGCTGACCTCCCCCACCGAACGCGATCTGATGATGGCGCAATACGGCGTAGTACTGAAACAGGCGCGGCCGGCCTTCTTCGATGCCGAGTTCGTCAACAGCAGCGGCAAGCTCTCGCGCCAGATCAAGCTGCTGCTGCCGCTTTCGGAAGACGGCGCATTGGTGAACATGGTCTTGGGCGGGATCTACTTCCGGCCGCCCGAAGGCCTCGGGCGCTGAACCTCACGAGCGCGGGCGCGTCGCCGCCCGATCAAGGCGGTGCCAGACCTGGATGCAGCACCGGGCGATAGCCGGCGCGGAGCGCGCCGAGGCTGGCCGGCGGCGTGAGCAGTTCGGCCCGATCCGGCGGCGGCACGTCCGGGCCGTAGCCGGCGGCGGTCCAGCGCCGGCACCGCCCGCCGAGTACCAGGAAGGCGTCTTCGCCGGTGGCGATCATCGTGCCGTCCGGCAGACCGACGACCGGTCCCGGCAGCGGATGCCGGCGCTTGCCGCGCCCCTCCAGGCGCTGCCGGTGGAGCACCCGGTCGATCTCGGGGGCTCGCGGCGGGTCCGCATCCGGATGCCAGGCCCGGCCCCAGGCGGCGCGGAACGCCTCCGCCGCCTGATGCCGGCACAAGAAGCAGGGGCGATGCCCGGCAGCGAGCGCCACCGCCTCGTCGAGGAAGAAGAGCTCGGTCCAGCTGCGCCCGCCCATCACCCGGCGGCGCATCCCCTTGTAGGAGCAGCTGCAGATGATCCAGGCCCTGCCGGCCCAGCGGCGGCGGAGCAGCGTCCGCGTCGACGGATCGTGGATGATGCCGCGATTGCCGGTGAAGAGGCCGCGCTGGGGAATGGCGACGATCTCGCCGAAGGGCGTCACCCGGTTCTGCAGCGTCATCGCCGGCCTGCCGCGCGTATCGGGTCTGTTGTCATCGCAGCGACCTCAAGATGCGGGCCCTCAGGTTACCGGGTGTCGCGATACGGGGCGTCACGACATGGGGCGTCACGACACGGGGCGTCACGACACGGGGCGTCACGACACGGGCCGGCCGATCTCGCGCAGCAGCTTGCGCCGCATCGCCGCGGCGAAGGCCCGCATGTCGGACGCCGGTTCCAGGAAGGCGCCCGGCCCGCCGATCACCTGGCTGCGGTAATAGCCGAGGATGTAGGGCGAGCCGTTGAGGATCGGCAGGCCGTTGACGGTGATACCCAACGCCACCGCCCGGTCCCGTGCCGCGGCCGGATCGCCGCCATCGTTGTCCTCGCCGTCGCCGGAGACGTCGATCACCCGCCGCGCGGCCACCGCCGGCAGCACCTGCAGCAGGCGGACGCTGTAATCGACCGCCGCCGCGAGACCGGTGCCGCCCGGCTGCCAGTGCCGCTCGGCCGCGGCGATCTCCTGCGCCGCCAGTTCGAGATCCCCGGGAGCCGCGATCAGCCGCCAGCGCAGCACGGCCGCCTGCGACGTCCAGGTCGACCATTGCACGACGGCCAGCGCGATCCGGCGGTGCTGGCCGGCGGCGATGGCGGCCTGTACCGCCGGATCCCGCAGGGCGGCGGCGATGCCGTCCATCTGCATGCGAAAATCGGCGACATCGACGCTGCTCGAGCAGTCGACGGCGAGGACCAGAGCGAGATCGACGGTGATGGCCTCGGCCAGTTCGGTGCCGGCACCGGAGGCGGGGGCTCCAGAGGCGGGGGCTCCAGAGGCGGGGGCACCCGAGGTCGGGGCAGATGCAGTCGGGTGGCGCCGCAACGGAGGGGTCAAGCTGCCCTGCCCTTCGGGTGACGTGAGGGGCAGGAGTATGCGCCGCGCCGCCGACCGCACACAACGCCGGGAACGGCGCCGCTGCCGCTTCGGCCGGGCAAGTCTCTAAACCGTTGAAAGAATTGGCGTCCCCAAGGGGATTTGAACCCCTGTTCTAGCCGTGAGAGGGCTATGTCCTAGGCCACTAGACGATGGGGACGTCTGGGCGGGCGGCCCCTCTGATAGAGGAACCGGCCCGCTGGATCAAGTGCAATCTAACCTATTGAAATCTCATGCCGCCTTGTTGTCCGCCAGGCGCCGCGCGGTGGCGAGGAAGAGCTCGACATGGGCGGGATCGGTGCTGAAGGCGGTGACCAGGCGGATGGTGCCCGGTTCCGCCCCCGGCCAGTCGTAGAAGGCGAAGCCCGCCTCGCGCAACCCGGCCAGCACGTTGAGCGGCAGGCGGACGAAGAGTTCGTTGGCCTCGACCGGATGCAGCAGATAGGCATGCTCGACGCTCTGCAGGCCCTGGGCGAGCCGGGCGGCCATGGCATTGGCATGGCCCGCCAGCTTCAGCCACAGCCCGTCGGCGAAATAGGTCTCCAGCTGGGCGCTGAGGAAGCGCATCTTCGAGACCAGCTGGCCCGCCCGCTTGCGGCGGAAGCCGAAGCTCGCCGCCAGGGCCTCGTCGAAGAATACCACCACCTCCGCCGCCATGGCGCCGTTCTTGGTGGCGCCCAGAGTGAGCACGTCGATGCCGGCCTTCCAGGTGATCTCGGCCGGGCTGCAGCCGAGATGCACCAGGGCATTGGCGAAGCGCGCGCCGTCCATGTGGAGCTTCAGCTTGTGCCGGCGCGCGATCTCGGCGATCGCACCTATCTCGGCCGGCCTGTAGGCGGTGCCGCTTTCCGTCGCCTGGGTCAGGCTGACCACCGCCGGCTGGACGTGGTGGATGTCGCCCGCCCGGGCATTCTCCAGCCGCAGGGCCAGATCCGCCGCGGCGATCTTGCCGTGGGCGCCAGCCATCGGCACCACCTTCGCGCCGCCGGTATAGAACTCCGGCGCGCCGCATTCGTCGACCATGATATGCGCCTCATCATGGCAGTAGATCGCGCCATAGGCCGGGGTCATGGTGGAGAGGCCGAGCACATTGGCGCCGGTGCCGGTGGCGACCGGGAAGGCGGTGACCTTGCGCTCGAAGATCTCGGCGAGCTGCGCCTCGACTTTCTGCGTATGGACATCCGCGCCATAGGGCGGCGCCGCGCCGGAATTGGCGGCAACCAGCGCCTTCAGGATCTCCGGCGCCACGCCGGCCACATTGTCGCTGCAGAAATTCATCTCGAGCGTCCTATTTGTTCGCGTAATCGAATTGGCCGATCAGCCGGCCGGTGGTCAGGTCGGCGATCAGGATCCGCCGGCATTCCGGGCCGCCGCCCGCATCCCCGCCCATAGTCCCCAGGGCCAGGACCAGCCGGTCGCCGGACGTCGTCATCTGGGCGATGGCGCATCCCGCCGGGATCGGCAGGCCGGCGACGATCGCCGAAGCCTCCGGCCGCTGCACCGCCTTCACGATGATGGCCGCCACCACCACCGCCGCTGCCGCGATCAGCAGCCCCATGCCCCAGAGCATGACCTTCAGCACCCGCGCATGGCGCTGGACGGCTTCTTCGTGAGGGGTCATGTTGCGCAATCCAAACGTCAGCTCCCAGGCGGATCCACCGAGGCCAAGCCAGCACGATGCCCAACCGCCCCGACCCCGCCCCAGGAACCGCCCCAGGAACCTTGGCGGAAATCGCCAGCGTCACTGTCGCCGAAACCCAGAACGGCGAAAGGCTGGACCGCATCCTGGCCCTGGCGCTGACCGGCGACCATGCCCTGGCGGCGACCCTCGGTGACCTTTCCCGCAGCCGGATCAAGGCCTTGATCGAGGCCGGCCAGGCCCGCCTGATGGGCCCAGAGACCGGCGGCGCGACCATAGACGACCCGGCATTTCGGGTCAAACCGGGCCAGGTCTTCACCCTCGCCGTCCCCGCCGCCATCCCCGCCGAACCCGCGGCCCAGCGCATGGACCTCGTCATCGTCTACGAGGACCGGGACCTCATCGTCATCGACAAGCCGGCCGGCCTCGTCGTTCATCCGGCGCCGGGCAGCCCGGACCAGACCCTGGTCAATGCCCTCATCGCCCATTGCGGCGCGTCGCTGAGCGGCATCGGCGGGGTGAAGCGGCCCGGCATCGTGCACCGCATCGACAAGGACACCAGCGGCCTGATCGTCGCCGCCAAGAACGACGCCGCCCATCACGCCCTGTCCAAGGCCTTCGCCGCGCACGACATCGAGCGCGCCTATACCTGTGTCACCTGGGGCTGTCCGATCCAGAAGAGCGGCATCATCGAGGGAAATATCGGCCGCAACCCGAAGGACCGCAAGAAGATGGCGGTGGTGAAGCATGGCGGCAAGCCTGCGGTGACCCACTACCAGGTGCTGGAGTTCTTCGGCCCCCGGCCTATGGAACCGGGGGCGGCGCTGATCGAATGCCGCCTGCAGACCGGCCGCACCCACCAGATCCGCGTCCACCTCGCCGCGATCAGCCATCCGCTGATCGGCGATCCGGTCTATTCCAAGGGAACCCCGGCGCGGCGCGCCAAACTCTCGCCGGGGGCGAGCGAAGCCGCCAACAATTTCCCCCGCCAGGCATTGCATGCCGGCGTGCTCGGCTTTCGCCACCCGCGGACCGGGGACGCGATGCGCTGGGAATCCGACCTGCCGCCCGACATGGTGGATCTGATCGCGAAGCTGCGCGGCTAGGTCCGACCGGCGCGCTCAGGAGAATTTCGCCCGCTTCATCCCCTCTTCCCAGTGGTCGCGGTCGGCCTGGTTGACGAAGGGATTGCGGGCAAGCTCGCGTGCGAGCGTCCAGTTCGGTCGCCATTTCTTCAGCCGTGCCAGGGCATCGGAGGCGAGCTTCGGTTCGTCGGCATAGGCATAGGCGGCGGCCAGCAGCAGCTGGATGTCGGGGACATAGCCCGGATCGCCGACGGTCTTGTGCATGGCATTGATCTGGTCGATGGCGCCGCGATAGTCGCGGAGGTTGAAGCAGGCCCAGGCGCGGACCCAGCGATACCAGTCGGGAATCCGCACCGCCCGATCGAGCAGTTCTTCGGCGCGCTTGGCATTGCCGGCGAAAATATGCGCCTCGGCCATCTCCACCAGCAGGTCGTTGCGCCGGTCGAGCTTGTCGGTGCGATGATCGAAGAGATCCAGGGCCTGGTCGTATTCACCCATGGCTTCCTTCGACCGCCCCAGATGCATCAGCACGAAGGCGAGGTCCCAGCGATTGGCGTAATCGTCCCGGTCGAGGCGGACGGCGGTCAGCGCGTGCTTTTCCGCGTCGTCCAGCAGGGATTTCGCCTCGAGGCTGTCCGTGGCGTGCCCGGCGACGACGATCTGCGCCTGGCAATAGGCGAGATATCCGTGGGCCCGGGCGAAGTCCGGTGCTTCCACCGTGGCGGCACGGAACTTCTCGGCCGCCGCCTCGAGCTTTCCGCGCTCGATGATGGAGAAGAGCTGCTGGCCCTCGAGATAGAGATCGTAGGCCTTGGGTGTCGCGTTGTTGATGCTCATTGAGAACCCCCTATCCTATTGCCTGCTCCAATCATCGTCGCCCCCGGCGTCGAACCTAGCTCGCGGGAAGCCCGGCCTGCGCCAGGGCTCCCAGCCAGCGCTCCTCGTCCTGCCGGTGCTTGAAGGTGATGCGCGCCCGCTCCTTCTCAATGCTCCAGCCCGGACGATAGTCGAGGAACCGCGCCAGCGCCGCCCCCGCTTCCGCGGTCTTGCCGAGCCTCGCCAGGACACCGGCCCGCAGCAGATCGACATGCTGCGGCGGGCGGCTCATCCGATCCAGTTCCGCCAGGGCCTCCACCGGACGTTCGGCATAGAACAGCGCGAGGCTGAGGACCCAGCGATACCAGTCGGGATGGAAGGGATTGCGGCGGATCGCTTCCCGCACCTGGCCGAGCGCAAGATCGCTCTCGCCGGCGAAAATCAGGGTTTCCGCCATCTCCACCAGCAGGTCGGCGTCGTTCGGATTGAGGGCGACGGCGCGGGAATATTCCTCCAGCGCCATGTCGAACCGGCGGGTATGCAGATAGACGAAGGCGAGGTCCCAGTGATTGGCATAGTCGTTGGGGTCGAGCGCGACGGCGCGACGCGCATGCGCCTCGGCCTCGACCAGGGTCGCCGCGTCGCCCCAGCCGCCGATCCAGCGCTGCACCGCAAGATAGGCGAGATATCCCCAGGCCCTGGCGAAGCTCGGGTCGAGCGCCGCCGCCTGCTCGAACTGCGCGCGGCAGCGCTGCAGCGCTTCCTCGGATTCCGTCGAATAGAGATAGGAACCCCGGAGATAGGCGTCGTAGGCGCCGACCTCCACCGGATCCTTGTGCAAGGCGCGCTGACCCTCGATGTCGCGCAGCCGCCCCGGCAGCGAGCCGACGACGCGCTGGATGATCTCGTCCTGCAGCAGAAAGAGCTCGGCCTGGTCGCGCTCGAAGCGTTCGGCCCAGACATGATGCCCGGTGGTGCCGTCGATCAGCTGGGCATTGACCCGCACCCGCTGCGCCAGGCGCTGCACGCTGCCTTCCAGCAGATACCGCACGTCGAGTTCGAGGGCGATGTCCTGGATCTTGCGATGCCGGTCCTTGTAGGCGAAGGCGGAATTCGCCGAGATCACCAGCAGGTCGGGAAAGCGCGACAGATCGGTGATGATGTCGTTGACCAGGCCGTCGCAGAAATATTCCTGGTCCTGGTCGCCCGAGAGATTGTCGAAGGGCAGCGCCACGATGCTGATGCCGGGACGCGGCCGCGCCCAGCTTTCGGCGGCCGCGGCGGCGCTGCCGGCCGCCGGCGCAGGCACCGGAGCAGACACCGGCGCGCCGCGTTCCGCCACGCGATAGACCCGCACCTCGCCGATGTTCTTCAATTCGACCGGGCCCATGTCGTCGAAGTGGAAATCGCCGCAGTTACGAACCTGGCGATAGGCCTCCTCGCTCAGGCAGATGCCTCCGGGTTTTGCCACCGCTTCCAGCCGCGAGGCGAGGTTCACGCAATCGCCATAGAGATTGCCGTCGTCAGTAGCAATGACGTCGCCCAGATTGATGCCGATCCGGAAGGCCAGACGCCGGTCCGCCGGATCCTCGGCATTGGCGACATTGAGAAGCCGCTGGGAGGCGACCGCGCAACGGACCGAATTGACCGCGCTGGTGAATTCCGCCAGTACGCTGTCGCCGGCGCCGGCGAAGACCCTGCCGCGATGGCGGACGATCTCGCTTTCCAGCAGCTGCCGGCGCTGCATCAGGATCTCCATGCCGGTATCCTCGTCGCGGTGCATCATCCGGCTGTAATCCACAGCATCGGCGGCCAGGATCGCGACCAGGCGGCGTGGCATTGACGTCTGCATGCGGGGTACCCGAAAGCTGTCCTGGCGATATGGGTAACGATAGCTGAAGCGTCCAGGGCCGACCAGCTTATGTCCGCCGGCGCGCGCAGCGCCCGGGCCAGACACCGCCCCGGCCGCAATCCGGGAACGACGATTGGCCAGCACGACACCGACGCAGCGGGGACTCGGCAGGAGCCGGGGCGTTTAGAAATCGTCCTGGCGGTTAGACAATCACTCCGAATGCCACACTAAAGTGTGATGGCGTCCATCACTGGGGGCTGGTGGCGTTATCGGCGTCCCCGCTCAATGCGGCGCGGTGCACCTGGAGCCGATGGGCATAGGCCTCGGCGTCGCCGTAGTCCTCGAAGCCGGAATAACGCCGATGGGCACCGATGATCCGCCGGGCATGCTTGATCGGGCACCAGTATGCCTCGGTGCGCGATGCCACCTCGCCGACATAGGCGACCACCCCGTTCGCATAGGTGCAGAAGGCGCAGTTCAGCTTCTCGACGGCGTTGAGATAGGCGAGATGGGCACGGTCGAAGACGAAATAGTCGCCGCGCCGCACCTTGGCGATGCCATAGACCGGGAAGCAGACCGCCTGGTAGATGACGACGAAGAGGTCGAGGAGGACGATCGGCACGATCAGGGAATAGATCACCGGCGTGGTGATCAGCACCAGCGGCCGGGCGCCGAGGATGTAGTGCGAGAGCTTCACCTGCAGCTCGCGATGGCGGCGCAGCAGTTCCGCCTCGAACACCACCCGGCCCTGCTCCATGCCGACCCGCAGTTCCGCACGCCGCTTCGCCAGCTCCCCCTCGAGCTCGTCTTCGAGGAGCTGGATATGCTCAAGCAGCGCGGCGATCTGCGGACTCATCTGCGGCTCCCTTGCCCCGGTCCCTGGCCGGAGCATACAGGCTGCCGCGGCCGGCGGGGGTTATTTCCCCGCGCCGGCGACGATCCGCGCGTCAGCCGGCGCGGACCCGGGCGATGAAGGTATCGACCTCGCGGCGCAGGGCTTCCGCCTGTTTCGCCAGTTCTCCGGAGGCATCGAGCACCTGGCTGGCAGCACTCCCCGCCTCGCCGGCCGCCGCGCGCACGCCGTCGACGTTGCGGGCGACCTCCTCGGTGCCGACCGCGGCCTGGGCGGCATTGCCGGAGATCTCCCGCGTCGCCGCCGACTGCTCCTCCACCGCCGAGGCGATGGCGGTCGAGATCGCCTCGACCTTGGAAATGGTGGAGCGGACGGTTTCCATCGCCTTCACGGCGCTGCCGGTCGCCGACTGGATGCGCTGGATGCGCTGGGTGATCTCCTCGGTCGCCTTGCCGGTCTGGTTGGCGAGGCCCTTGACCTCGGCGGCGACGACGGCGAAGCCCTTGCCGGCCTCGCCCGCCCGTGCCGCCTCGATGGTGGCGTTCAGCGCCAGCAGATTGGTCTGGCTGGAGATGTCGCCGATCAGCCGGACGATGTCGCCGATCTCCTCGGCCGCCTTCGCCAGCTCCTCGACGGTATGCGCCGCGGAATTGGTCTCGCCGACGGCGCTGCGGGCGGCGGTCGAGCTTTCCGTCACCTGCCGGCTGATCTCGGCGATCGAGGCCGACATCTCCTCCGAAGCGGCGGCGACGGTCGAGACGTTGCTCGAGCATTCGGTCGTCGCGGCGGAAACCGCGACGGACTGTGCCGTCGCCTTCTCGGCCACCTGGGTCATCGATTGCGCATTGGCCTCGAGCTCGACGGCCGAGGCGGAGACCGTCTGAACCACGCCCTTGACGCTGGATTCGAAGGTATCCGCCAGCTCGAGCATGCCGCGGCGGCGTGCCTCGGCGGCCTCCTGCTCGGCCGCCAGGGTCTTGCGGCGCAGGTCCTCCACCTCGATCAGCTTCTGGCGGAAGAACTCGATCGCCTTGCCCATGATGCCGAGCTCGTCGCCGCGGCCGGTGAGCGGCACCTCGGTGTCGGTCTCGCCCTTGGCGAGCTGGCCGATGGTGTCGGCGAGCTGCCGCACCGGCTTCGCCGCCAGCAGGCGGATCAGCAGGATCATCGCCGCCACCAGCAGCAAGGTGAGGATGACGGCGGTCACGATGCCCTCGAGGACGATCGACCGGGTCGGCGCCTCGATCGTGGTGCCGACCAGATTGGTCATCAGCACCCAGGGCTTGCCGGTCGGCGTCACCTGGACCGGGTTGAGCAGGCGGTAGACCGTGGTCTGCAGTGACTCCGAGTAGTCGGTGAACTCGCTATGCGCGCCGGCCAGGGTCTTCTCGATCGGCGCCAGGAGCTTCGCTTCCGTCTCCTTCACCGACTTGCCCAGCCATTCCGGCTTCTTGTAGGAGACCCAGGTGCCGCCGGCGGAAATCAGGTAGACGCTGCCGTCGCCCAGCGGCTTCAGCCTGCCCAGTTCCTCGTTCAGGTGGTCGAGCGCGATGTCGACGCCGGCGACGCCGATCGTCTTGCCGTTCTCGATGATCGGCACCGCCAGGCTGGTCATCAGGATGTCCTTGCCGTCGACCGGAAAGGCATAGGGCTCGGAGACCGCGTCGGCACCGGTGGTGAAGGCGGTGGCGAAGTATTCCTGGGTGTTGATGTCCTGGGTCGGATCGGAATTGTCCTGCAGCTTGGATGTGCCGTCGCCGAAGGTCGCGTAGATCGAGACGCGGCCGCGGGCATCCTGCAGGGTGATCGGCTGGCCGGCATGCTGCGCATCGGCCGCATCGAAGGCGTCGGGGGCGAATTCGAACCAGGCCCCGACCAGATCCGGATTGGCAGCCGAGGCCTCGAGCACGGCATTGGCGAGATCCTCGCGGCTGCCGTGACGCGCCTTCAGCGCAAGACCGTTGGCGGCCAGGCCGCGGGCGACGCGAAAGCCGGTCTGGAACCGCAGAGCGACCGTCCCTTCGCCCTTGTCCGAGGCCTCGCGCCCGAGCGCCATCGAGGCGGCCATCATCTCGCCGGAGACCTTGACCGCATTGACCGCCGTCGAGGCCGCCAAGCCGATGACCAGCACGATGCAGATCGGAAGGGTGATCTTGGCCGCCAGCGGCAGCCGGTTCCACAAATTCATCGGAATCCCCGCGTCGAAAGTGAATGTCGTGTTTCAGCCCTCTCCTAGGCGGCCGGCCGTTAATTTGGGGTAAATCGCTGAGCGAATTGGGAAAACGGGAATTCAATCCGGAAATTGGCAAATTGCAATATCCGGAATGCGCGCGGCGGCCGGCCCGGTGTCGGGGATTCAGGCGGCAGCCGCCAGCGGGTTCATGCCGTGATGCCGGCGGGCCATCGTGCAGGCCTCGTCGCCGGGCTCGCAGGCCCGGCAGACCTCCGGACGGACGGCGTAGACGGCGCAGGCCGTCGCCGTGCCGACCGTGCCCTCGAGGGCGGTGCAGCGGTTGCCGCTGCAGGCCATGCCAGAACCGCTCGCCGCCACGTATTTCGCCGGGATCCGCGCCAGATCGGCATCGGATTCCAGGGAGAATCGCGGCCAGTCGCTGGCATAGGCGCAGCAGGCGCCGCAGCTCTGGCAGGGAGATGGCGAGGGCCCGGACGGTGGCAGCGCGCCGTCCGGCCGCGGATCGGCGGACAAGAGCCGGCTATTTCCGCTTCTTGCGGGCGGCGTAGCGGGCATCGCGGGCGGCCTTCTGGGCGATCTCCAGCGCCGCCTCGCGTTCGATGCGAGCGATGGCTTCGGCCGCCGCCTGGGCCTCCTGCTCGGCCTTCAGCCGCGCCGCCTCGGCATCCTTCAGCGCCTGGGCCGCGGCCTTGGCCGCATTGCGCTCGGCGATGCGCTGTTCGCGCGCCGCTTCCAGCGCCTGGCGTGCCTGGTTGCGGGCGATGACCTCCGGATCGTCGGCACTGGGCTGGGCACGGTAATGCTGCAGCGCCGCCTGGCGCGCCTTGTTCGCGGCGCTCTGGCGTTCGGCGAAACTCTTCTCTTTGAAGTTGGCCATAATTTCCGTTCTGTTGCGGTTGACGGGAGTTCTATTCGGCTTCGGTCTTCTTCGCCGCCGGCTTGGCCCGGGCGAGCTTCGCCTTGGCGGCGACGGTCTCGCGCTTGGCGGTCGCGGCGGTGACCGCCTCGGCCTCGGCGGTGATCTTGTCGGCCGCGGCCTTGGCGAGGCGCAGCGCCCGCAGGCGCTCCATCTTCGCCAGGTCGTTGGTCTGCTTCTGCTCGCGCGCCTTCATGGATTCGACATCCAGACGCGCCGCTTTCGCGAACCTGTCCTCGGCCTTGCGGCGAGCATCCTGCTCGCGGGTATTCCCGGGTCGTTGCATGGCTACTATCCCTCGATGGCGCAACAGGTCGGCAATAGCGCTTGCCGCCGGATCGGACGCTCGATGTCGCGCGGTGATTGGGTCTGACCGATTGTCGGTCAATACCAGTGGCAGGGCTGGAATTATATCATCCCCCGGCCGCGGAGTCCCCCGCTATTCCGCCGGTGCGCCGCCTAGAAGCGGTAGCGCTTGCCGACCGCGCTGGGTGCCACGGCGGCGCCGAATTCCGCCGCCAGGGCGCCGACCGCGCGCCAGCCGGTGCAATGCGCCGTGGCGATCGTCGCTAGGGCAAAAGGACGCAGGGCGGCGACGGTTTCGGGGATCACCCGCTCATTGGCCCCGGAGAGGTGGAAGCCGCCCAGCACGCCGTGCAGCGGCGCCTCCGGAAAGCAGTCGCGGGCATGGGTGAGCACGTTGACCACGCCGGCATGGGAACAGGCGGTCAGCACCACCACACCCTTGCCCTTCACCTTCACCGCGACGAAGCGCTCGTCGAGGATCAGCGGATCCGGCTCCCAGTCCCCGCCCGCTTGCGCGCGGCGGTACTGGCCCTGCAGCCCGGTCTCGAATCCCGTCACCCGGGGAATCTCGCCGCTGACGTAGAAGAGATCGTCGAGGATCGCCTGCGGCGCCGTCGCATGCACCACCCGGGCGCCGCTCCGCTCCAGCCGGTCGGCGCCGGGCACGTCGGCAAAGGGCCGCATCGTGCCGTCGGGCGCCCGCATCGCGCGGCTGGCATACATGCCGGGATGCATGTAGGTCGGCACCGGCCGGCCGCCGTTGCGCAGCTGGATCATCTCCAGCGCCCGCAGCATGGCGCCGGCATGGTCCCAGTGGCCGTGCGACAGCACCAGCCCCTCGACCGTGCCCAGGTCGAAACCCAGGCGGTCGACATTGCGCTCGAAGATCCAGTCGTCGGGCCCGGTATCGAACAGCAGCGTATGCGAGGTGCCGCCGCGCCAGGCGGTGACCGCGCAGGACAGGCCATGCGCCGCGCAGCACATGCATTGCCCCGACCACAGGCGCAGCCCGCGCTGCCAGAGGCGCGGCATCTCGGTCTCGACGTAATCGGGATTGCTCGACAGGTTGTCGGTGACGTTGTCGACCAGGACCAGCACCTCGACCCGGTCGGCTTCGGCCAGCTGCGGCATCGGCGGCGTCCCCTTTTGTCTTGGCCCTGGAACTTAAATCGGCCCGGTCGGGTTAACAAGACGTCGGCGGATCGACCAGGACCGGGCATACCCGGAGCCCCGGAAACTGAAGTCAACCTATTGTAAAATAGATATAAATCATCATCCTCTTGATTTTGTTTCCGGTTAACCTAAATGTATTAATGTCCCACTAAGGCGGTTGGTCTATCTTCGATCGGCCACAGGAAAGCCGCAGTTGGGACGTAGAAGACCTGCTAGTTGAATACTGCGTTTTTCATCAGGACGGTTTGGGGACCTTCATGGCGTCGACGACCAAGAGTTTGCCGGCTCTCTACGGCGACAGCAGCCTCTCGCGCTACCTCTCGGAAATCCGCAAGTTTCCGATGCTGGAGCCGAGCGAGGAGTTCATGCTGGCCAAGCGGTTCGCGCGAGCACGAGGACCCGGAGGCGGCGCACAAGCTGGTCACCTGCCATCTGCGCCTCGTGGCCAAGATCGCCATGGGCTATCGCGGCTACGGCCTGCCGGTCGGCGAGATCATCTCCGAGGGCAATGTCGGCATGATGCAGGCGGTGAAGCGCTTCGATCCGGACCGCGGCTTCCGCCTCGCCACCTACGCCATGTGGTGGATCCGCGCCGCCATCCAGGAATACATCCTGCACTCCTGGTCGCTGGTGAAGATCGGCACCACCGCGGCGCAGAAGAAGCTGTTCTTCAACCTGCGCCGGCTGAAGGGCCAGATCAAGGCGATCGAGGAAGGCGACCTGACGCCCGAGCACGTCGCGAAGATCGCCACCCGTCTCGACGTGCCGGAGAAGCCGACGTCATCGACATGAACCGGCGCCTGGTCGAGCCCGGACCACTCGCTGAACGCGCCGCTGCGCGATCGACGGCGAGGGCGAATGGCAGGACTGGCTGGTCGACGAGACCGAGAGCCAGGAAACCACGCTGGCCGAGCGACAGGAGCTGCGCCGCCGCTCGCAAACTGCTCGACCGAGGCGATGAAGACGCTGAACGACGCGCGAACGCCACATCCTGATCGAGCGGCGCCTGAAGGACGAGCCGACGACGCTGGAGGACCTCTCGCACCGAGTACAACATCAGCCGCGAGCGCGTGCGCCAGATCGAGGTGCGCGCCTTCGAGAAGATCCAGCGCGCCATCCGCAATGCCGCCATCGAGGAACGCCTGACCGCGGAATAGGTGGGCAAGGGCCCGCGTTCATCAGTGCTCAGCCAGGCGCTGCTAGATCGGTAGCACGCGGGGTCAATCGGCCGGCAGCGGCTCCGCGAAAATGCGTCCGTAATGCGCCACGGGCGCCGACACGCCCGCAGCCCGCAATGCGTTCCAGAATGTCACCTGGTTGGCGGTGAGAACCGGCCGGCCCAGATCCTCCTCCAGCGCCTCGATGACGCCCACGGCGCGGAAGCCGTTGCCCCCGGTCAGTACGGCCTCGGCGTTTGTCGGGACTTGCGTGCGCACCCATTCGTAAAGCCGCCCGGGATGCTGGTCCATCTGCCGGCTCGGCAACCCCGTCGCCGGGCTGGCGTAGACGACCTCGATCTGCTGACTGCGAAAATAGGCTGACCCCAGTCGGCTCAGGTCGGCAGTGAACCACGGCGGATCGACGACGGCGAGCCGGCGTATGCCCAGGGCACGCAGTGCCCGCAGCGCGGCAAGACCGGGGATGATAACCGGAATGCCGCGCGTGCGCTTCTCCAGCCGGGCCTGCAGGTCCAGATCGCCCTCGACGCCAAGCACATAGCTGCTGCTGAAGAAGCCATAAGCAATGGCATGCAACGGCGCCGCAGCCAGCAATTCGGCAGCATCGTCAATCGCGGGCGGCGCGGCGAAGGCGCGCACCGGCTCAAGCGCGATCCCTGGATCTGATGCCGTACCCGGCATCACCACATCCACCCGCACTCGGGTCGAATGGATCGTCACGCCCTCCGGTGCCATGGCTGCGAATTCCGCCTCTGGGCCGAGGTCGACATGTGGCATCAGGATCCCGATCCGCGCGCGAGCACCCCAACCGTCACGCTGCCACATGGCTCTCTCCTATGAATGGGCGCAGTTGATGCATTAACTCGATCGAATGAACGGCGGGCGGCTCGGATGAAATCCAAGGGCACAGCCGGATGTCTGGTAGCCTTCATCTGATCGTTGTGAACCGATCACCTGGCGCGGGGACCTCTCGCCCTGGTAGCCGAACCTGTGAAATACTGCCGACGGCTAATTCGAATAAGCAAGTAATTTCCGCTTCCGACGGGGAGCGGAACCGAAGCACGATCCGAGCGGCCGCCGGTTCGCAGTTGTGATCGGGTGTCTGCAGGCTGCAGGGATCCGAACGTTTATGATTTCCCGTCCTAGTCCCGCGCCTTCGCCGGCTGGCGCACGGGCTCGCCCCAGATCTCCAGCAGGCGTTCCCGCTCGCGCTGCAGGCGGCGCAGGCGGATGCCGCTCTGCACCGCGGCGGCATAGGCGGTGATCGCCCCCATGGCGCTGTAGATCAGCCAGCCCGCGCCGGCGCCGAGCAGGGCCGCCAGCCAGCCGAAGCTGTCGCGCAGGGTGGGCAGGATGGACTCGAATCCGCCGCCGGCCATCCAGATCGTGTGCAGCATCCACAGCGACCCGGCGAGGTTCATGGCACCGACGGTCAAGGTGAGATAGCGGCTGGGCGTCGGGTCGACCACGCGCGCCACCACCGTCGGCACCATCGCCGCCAGCAGCACGAGCGTGCTCGGCAGCATGAACAGCCCGACCGGCACCAGCAGGATCAGCAGCAGCATCGGCTTGAACTTGGTCGGGGCGGTTCCGCTGGCGGCCATGTCCGTGATCCCCCTAGAACGACATCATGACGGAATAGCCGGCGATGACCGCGCTGGCGATGAAGCCGGCGGTGATCGCCGCGGCGCGCTGGGCGACCGGCTTCACCCGGTTCGGATTGGTGAGCCCGCCGCCTTCCACCCATTTCATCTCCCGGCCATAGGCGGCGAAGGCCTTCTGGGCGCGGCGAAAGGCATCGTCGTCGGAGCGGTGCGGGGCACCGTCGCGGTCAAGCAGTTCCAGCATGGCGCTGAAATCGCAGAATCCGGCGAAGCGGACCAGCTGCTTGCGCAGCTTGTCGCGGCCGGAGATGTTGTGGAAGGTCTCGACCGCCGGATCCACCATCGCCAGCAGGCGCTCGGCGAGGCGCGGCAGCTTGTCCGAGGGATGCAGCCGGTGCACGGCGACGATCAGCTTGAGGATAGCGAGCCGGTGGCCGATCGGATCGTCCTTGTTGGCGAGCTCGGTGAGCTCGCGCTCGACCGAGCGGCGCAGGTTGGCGCCGATATAGGCGGCGATGTGCCGGTCCATCGGCAGCGTGGTCGGCTCGGTGCCCGGCAGGGCGGCATCGATCGCCGGCAGCAGGTCGCGGGGATGGGCGACATAGAAATCGGCGATCATCGCGCTCCGGCACGGCGTCGCCGGGTCGAATTCATAGAGCGCCCGCTCGATGCCGAAGCCCGGCCCCGGCCGCTCGATGTACTTGTCGATCGCCTCGAGGATCTTGCGGATCTGCGTCTGCTCGGGCCGCAGGCTGGCCTGCTCCTCCATCCATGCATGCGGCAGCTTCGCCCGCAGCATGTCGCCGAACTGGCCGACCTTGGCCTGGTTGTCGAAGACGTTCGCCAGCAGGGTGCCGAGGCCGGTCAGGTTGCCGCGCAGGTCCTTGTAGGCGATCGGCAGGCTGCCGCCCATGAACTGGATCATCCGCGACAGCACCCGGTCCTTGGCGCTGGCCGGCGGGCCATAGGCATGGGCGAGGCCCCTGATGCGCAGCAGCTTGTCGGCCACCTTGTCGTCGTTGAAGCCGCGCTTCAGCCAGTTGTCGAAATCGACGCCGTCGATCAGCTTCTGGCCCTCCTCCCAGTGCCGCGACAGCGCATGCGCCAGCGCCGGACGGTTGAGGTATTCCTTGCCGCCGAAGCGGATCGGCCGGGTGGCGCGCTGGGCGAGATTGGGCAGCGGCGGCGAGAAGTGCTGGCCGAGCGCCCAGGCCTCGACATTCTTCACCGACCAGCGCTCGGCGGCCTTGTCGTTGAGCAGGCCGCGCAGCAGTTCGGTCATCGACGGCGGCAGCTTCTCGCCCCCCGCCAGCGCCGAGAAGCTGCTCATGCTGATCTTGGCGGTGATGATGTCCTCGTCGCTCATGCCCTGTCCCGGATCGCGGCCGGTGGTCAGCATCAGGGCAAGCACGCCCAGGGCGTAGAGATCGTCGGCGCTGGTGCCGTGCCCGCGCGCCATCGGATCGGCCATCGCGTTCTCGATGGTCTCGAAGGCCGCCGACTGCAGGGCGCCCGGCGGCATGCTGAGGCAATCGCCGAGCACGATCTGGCCGGCGGTGCCGACCTGATAGAACAGGTTGTCGGGCCGGATCGCGCGATGCGGCACGCCGATCGTCGCCAGGTCCTTGATCGCCGCCAGGATCGGCTGGATGACGGTGCGGATGAGATCCTGCTCGGAGAGCTGCGGCACTGGCTGGGCCGGACCGGCCACCATGCGTTCGCCCTTCGGCGCATGGTAGATCAGCGCCGGTCGCCGGCCCCAGACCACCGTGTCGCCCTGCCGGCCGATCGGCCAGTCGACGATGCCCACCTCCTGCGGCCAGAGCAGGCGCATCTCGGTGCCTTCGCGCTGGCCCATCGCGACGAAACCGCGGCAGGGCAGATGTCCAGGTGCGATCAGCGCGAAGAGCTGGCGCGCGGCATCATTGCGGTCACGCGCCTCGTAGGCCTGGGCGAGGCCGGAGTCGTATTTCGACAGCCGAGTTCCCGACTGGATCTCGAATCTGTTCTGCAGCAGGATCGCGTCTTCGCCGCCGGAGGCCACGTCGGTCCACTCGCTTTCATCAGTTCCAGCCTTCTTTATCCCGGAAACTGGTTAACAGCCGGTAATGATGGCGGGATTTCCCTGACGGCGCGCGGGCTTATCCCGGCGCGCCCGTCCCGCCTGTAACCCCCCGGGGGTGCCACCCGGGGGTTACAGCGGGGGCGGGATCGGCTAGACCTTCCCGCTGCCACCCTCCAACCGATTGGAATCAGGGCGCCATGTCGAAGTCCGTCACCACCTCGATCGCCACCAACACCGTCATCACCGGCTCGAAGCTGGTCGGTTTCGTGGCGACCGGCTCGCCCACCCTGTTCGCCGAGACCCTGCATTCCCTGGCCGATGTCGGCAACCAGGTCCTGCTGCTGGTCGGCGAGCGGCGCTCGGCGCGGACCGCCACCGCCAAGCATCCCTTCGGCTACGGCAAGGAGAAGTTCTTCTGGGCCCTGGTCTCGGCGGTCTCGATCTTCTTCGTCGGCTTCGGCGTGACGCTCTACCACGGCATCCATTCGCTGCTGCAGCCGACCCATGTCGAACCCTTCACGCCGATGACCATCGGCCTGCTGCTGTTCTCCGGCGCGCTCGAGAGCTACACCTTCGTCATCGCCCTGAAGGAGCTGGGCGGATTCCGCGGCCTGAAGGAGAACCGCTCCAACACCACGGTGCTCGCGGTGCTGTTCGAGGATTCGGTGGCGCTGATCGGCATCGCACTCACCCTCGTCGTCGGCTTCAGCTCCTACTTCTTCGGCAGCAATCCGCTGCTCGACGGCATTGTGTCGATCCTGGTCGCCCTGCTGCTCGGGATCATGGCGATCATCCTGGCCCGCCTCAACCGCGAGATGCTGATCGGCGCCGCCGATCTCTCGGTGAACAACGAGGTGCTGGACCTGATCGAGGAGCGCAGCGAGATCGAGGTCGCGGTGACCTCGACCGTGGTCGGCCAGGACAAGGTGATCCTGTTCCTGAAGATCGACCCCGGCACGCTGCCCAGCGGCGTCAGCTTCGCGCACCTGTTCAAGGCCGCCGACCTGATGAAGCGCCATGTCGCCCGCAAGCTGAGGAAGGACGTGGTCGACGTCTTCTGGCAGTTCCCCGAGGATCTGGCCGAGAAGACGGCCTAGATCCGCGCGGAGTCAGGGCCAGCTCGAAGTCGCATCCGACGGCGGTGGCAGGCCGTTCTTGAGTGCGAGAGCGAGATCGGCGATCCGCTCGAAGGGAATGGCGCCCAGGTCCTTGCGGCGCACGCCGTCCACCAGCAGGTCCTGAAGCTCGGTCAGTTCCCGCACATGATCCTCGGCCCGCCGGGGAACGAAGTGCTCGGCCCGCAGGACGGCGAGCGACCGGGCGCCGACGAAGGTGTTGCGGACGGCGTCGAACGCCTCGCCGATCCGGCGCTTGAGTTCGGCGTCCGCCGCCGATTGCGGCATGCGCAATCGGGGATCGGCGCCCAGACCCTCCAGCATGCTCTGCAGGGTCCAGAGCGCATCCAGGAGATCCAGCGGCGTCATGGCGACGGCGGCGCCCCGTTCCGTCTTCACCTCAGTCGGCAAAGGGGTCGGTGACCAGGATCGTGTCCTCGCGCTCCGGGCTGGTCGAAAGCAGCGCCACCGGCGCCTCGATCAGTTCCTCGATGCGGCGGACGTATTTGATCGCGGTCGCCGGCAGCTGCGCCCAGCTGCGCGCACCCCGGGTCGAGTCCGACCAGCCTTCGATGGTCTCGTAGACGGGCTCCGCCTTGGCCTGCAGATGCGAGGCCGCCGGCAGATGGTCGACCACGGCGCCGTCGATCCGGTAGCCGGTGCAGATCTTCAGCTCGGGCAGGCCGTCCAGCACGTCGAGCTTGGTGAGGGCGATGCCGTGGATGCCGGCGACCTTCGCCGCCCGGCGCACCAGCGCCGCGTCGAACCAGCCGCAGCGGCGCTTGCGCCCGGTCACCGTGCCGAATTCGCGCCCGCGCTCGCCCAGGGTCTGGCCGACCGCATCGGTGAGCTCGCTGGGGAACGGGCCGGAGCCGACCCGCGTCGTATAGGCCTTGGTGATGCCGAGCACGTAGCCGACCGCCGCCGGCCCGAGGCCGGAGCCGGTCGCCGCCTGCCCCGCCACGGTGTTCGACGAGGTCACATAGGGATATGTGCCGTGGTCGACGTCCAGCATCACCCCCTGGGCACCCTCGAACAGGATGCGGTCGCCACGCCGGCGCGCCTCGTGCAGCCGCTGCCAGACCGACTGCACGAAGGGCGCCACCTGCGGCGCCACCGCGCGCAGCTGCCCGACCAGTTCCGCGCCGTCGACTTCCGGCGCGCCCATGCCGCGCAGCAGCGCGTTGTGGTGCAGCAGCACCGCCTCGACCTTCTCCGGCAGGCTGTCGGGATCGGCGAGATCGCAGACCCGGATGGCGCGCCGCGCCACCTTGTCCTCGTAGGCCGGGCCGATGCCGCGGCCGGTGGTGCCGATCTTGGCCGAGCCCCGCGCCGCCTCGCGCAGCAGATCGAGCTGGGCATGCAGCGGCAGGATCAGCGCGGCGCTCTCGGCGACGGCCAGGTTCTCCGGGCTGATGGCGATGCCCTGGCCGCGCAGGGTCTCGATCTCCTTCAGCAGATGCCAGGGATCGACCACCACGCCGTTGCCGATCACCGACAGCTTGCCGGGACGCACGATGCCCGAGGGCAGCAGCGACAGCTTGTAGGTCTGGTTGCCGATCACCAGCGTGTGCCCGGCATTGTGGCCGCCCTGGAAGCGCACCACCACGTCGGCGCGCTCGGAGAGCCAGTCGACGATCTTGCCCTTGCCCTCGTCGCCCCATTGCGAGCCGATCACCGCCACATTCGCCATAACTGTTCCTCGTCCCGAAAACTGAGCCTCAGCCGACCGGCGTCGCCTTGCCGTCCTGCCAGACATGGGTGCAGCCGAGGCGCCGCGCCTCGGCGGAAATTTCTGAACCGTCATTCAACTCTTGAACGGTTATCCAATTTTTTGCCCGCAGGGCGGCGGCCGTGTCCGGCCCGGTGCCGAGCGGCAGCAGGATGCGTTTGGGCGCCGGCGGCAGCGGCAGCGCCCGCAGCAGGGAATCGAGGTAGAGGGTGAAGCCGGTCGCCTGCTCGCCGGCCTGGTTGACATAGCGGCCGCCGCGCCCGAATTCGCCCCTAACCCCCGGTCCCAGCAGCGAAAAAGCGATGCCGCTGTGGTACTCGAAGCCGCGGTGGTCGGTGGGGTCGATGCTGAGGGAGAGGCCCGGCGCGGCATGGCGGATCAGCGCCACGACGTCGATCAATCGCGCCCGCTGTTCGCTGGCGGCGACGCTCAAATCCAGCTGGCTCAAGGCCTTGAGCGCGGCATCGGCGGGACCGACCGCGCGCAGCAGGCGCTCCAGCAGCGGTGCCGCGGTGCCGCCGAGCTGCGCCGCCGCCGCCGCGTCCTTGCGGTCCAAGGCGGCGATCAGCGGTTCTACGTCCTTGATTCCCGCGGCTTTCAGGATCGCCGGGGCGAGGGTCGGCAGGGTCAGGTCGACGACCAGGTCGCGGATCCCGGCGGCCTGCAGGGCATCGGCCGCCAGCAGCACGACCTCGGCATCGGCGGCGGCGCTGGCGGCGCCGATGAGCTCGACCCCGGCCTGGCCGATCTGGCGTTCCGGGCGCATCTGCTCGCCTTTGACCCTGAGCACCTGGCCGGCATAGGAGAGCCGCAGCGGCCGCGGCGCGTTCTTCAGGCGGCTGGCGGCGATCCTCGCCACCTGCGGTGTCATGTCGGCGCGCAGGCCCATCATCCGCTGCGAAACCGGGTCCATCAGGCGGAAGGTATGGGCAGTCATCGCCGCGCCGGGCCCGGACAGCAGGCCGGTCTCGAATTCCAGCAGCGGCGGCTTCACCCGCTCGTAGCCCCAGGCGGCAAAGGCCGCCATCAGCCGCTCGACGATCGCCGCCTCGAATCCCGCATCCGGCGGCAATCCGTCGGACAGCCCGGCCGGCAGGAGGAAGTGTTCGCTGGTGCTGGTCATCCGGCAGAGGCCTCGGCTCAGATCCTGCCCAAGGCGCTTGGGCAAAGGTAGGTAGCCGATTTCCCCGCCCGGAGCAAGAAGCCGGGCGGCCGCAGCCTCAGCCGGCCGGCCGCACGCCCAGGCCAACGCCCAGGCCAACGCCCAGGCCCAGGCGCCGGGCGGCCCGGGCGCTCGCCGCCTGCAGCATCCGGTCGCAGACCATGGCGAGCAGGGCCACCGAGCCGCCGGCGATCATGCCGAGGCCGAAATTCGCCTTGGCCAGCGAGCCGTAGAGCACCTGGCCGAGGTCGCGGGTGCCGACCAATGCGGCGATCACCAGCATGGTGAAGCCGAGCATGATGGTCTGGTTGAGGCCGAGCAGGATCTGCGGCAGGGCCAAGGGCAGCTTCACCTGCAGCAGGATCTGGCGCGGCGTCGAGCCCATCATCCGCGCCGCCTCGACGGTGGCTTCCGGCACGCCGCGCAGGCCGAGCTCGGTGTAGCGGATCGCCGGCACGATGGCATAGGAGATGATCGCCAGCAGCGCCGAGAAGTCGCCGATCTTGAACAGCATGATGATCGGGATCAGGTAGACGAACTGCGGCATGGTCTGCAGCACGTCGTTGATCGCCGCGAGCACCGCCGAGACCCGGTCGCTGGCCGCGGCCCAGATGCCGAGCAGCCCGCCGACCGCGAAGGAGATGCCGACGCCGCCCATCATCAGGTAGATGCTCCACATCGCCGGCGTCCAGACGCCGGACAGCAGGACGAACAGCATGGACAGGCCGGCGAAGAGCGCGAGATCGCGGCCGCCGGCGCCATAGGCCGCCAGGGTGACGGCGGCGATCACCGCCGGCCAGGGCAGGCCGGTGGTGCCGAAATAGTAGACCGCCGCCATCGCCCCCACCGCGACGACGCCCTGCCAGCTCCAGAGACGCGCCGCGAGCACGGCGACGGCCGCCGTCACTGCGAGGTAGGCCGCAGTCACCGTCGGCGACATGTCGAACCCCCAGTAGCTGGCACGCACCGAATGCTCGAGGCCGATGCGCAGCGGCAGCAGATAGCTGAAGAGCACGAAATTCTTCAGCCGCTCGGCGGCATCGCCCCAGGCGATCACCAGCAGCTCCACCCCGCGGTTGAGTGTCTCACCGAGATCGAGCGTCCAGTCTTCCGGCAGATGCCAGAGCGCAGGGATGGCCGCCGCCAGCGCCAGACTTACGACCGTGACAACGGCGAGAACCGCCAGATGCGGATAGCGCTGGATCCAGGTGCCCGTCCGCCGCACCCGCGTCACCGAGGCCCGGGCGGCGAAGCCGCGGCCGATCCGGTCCATCAGGATCGCCAGCAGCGCGATCACCAGGCCGGCGAGCAGGCTGGGGCCGAACTCGGCCTTGCGCATGGTGGAGAGGACCTCCCAGCCGATATCGGCGAACCCGCCGATGATCGCCGCGATGATGACCATGCTGAGCGCCGCCATGACGCATTGATTGAGGCCCATCAGGATCGACGGCATCGCCGCGGGCACCATCACCCACCAGGTCATCTGCCGGCCGGTGCAGCCGGACATGCGGCCGGATTCGACGATCGCCTCGGGGACCGAAGCGAGGCCTACCATGACGTTGCGCACCATCGGCGGCACCGCGAAGATGACGCTGGCGATCAGGCCGACGACGGGGCCGTAGCCGAGAAAGAGGATGAGCGGCGTCAGATAGGCGAAGGTCGGTATGGTCTGCATCGCGTCGAGCACCGGTTCCAGTCCCCGGCGCACCCGCTTCGAGGAGGCGCCCCAGATGCCGAGCAGCAGGCCGACCGCGGCCGAGATCGGCACCGCGATCACCACCAGCGACAGGGTCACCATGCTCTCGTCCCAATAGCCGATGACCAGCATGTAGATCATCGAGACCAGCGAGGCCGCGGCGAGGCGGGTGCCGCCGGCGGCATGGGCGACGACGGCACCGAGCGCCATCAGAGTCGGCCAGGGCAGCCAGAGCAGCAGGTCCTTCGACCAGCGCATCGGCCAGTCGAGCAGCCAGGACAGGAGATGGAAAATCGGCTTGAAGACCGGCGTCACCGCCGCCATCGCCGCATTCAGCCAGGCATCAACCGGCAGGACCCATTCCGGCGGGTAGACGATGATCCAGGGGAGTTCGGCGCGGACCGTCAGCAGAACCGCACCCGCCGCCGCCAGCAGGAGCCAGGCGGCCGCCCAGACCGGCGGCTTGCGCAGCACCGCGCCCGGGCTGTCGAGCACGGTCATCCGGCCTGGGCGCCCATGCCAATGCCCATGCCAATGCCGGTGCCGGCCAGGGCGCGCAGGATGCCCTGGGCGGTGACATAGCCGCGCAAGGTCCCGTCGCCATCGACGCAGCCGACGCTTTCCGCCGCGCCGCTGAAATGCGGAATCGCATCCTCGAGAGTCATCGCGGCACTGACGTTGCCTGGGGCAGTGGGGCCCGCCGGCGCCGGCTGCATGATGTCGCCGCAGAGAATCACCCGCCCGCGGGGCACGTCGCGGGTGAATTCGGCGACGTAGCCGTCGGCCGGGCGGGTCACCAGCTGCGCCGGCGTGCCGATCTGGACGATCTCGCCGTCGCGCATGATGGCGACCCGGTCGCCGAGGCGCAGGGCCTCGAGGAAATCGTGGGTGATGAAGACGATGGTCTTCTTCAGCAGCTTCTGCAGGCGGAGGAATTCGTCCTGCATCTGGCGCCGGATCAGCGGATCGAGCGCGCTGAAGGGTTCGTCGAGAAACCAGAGCTCGGGATCCGCGGCCAGGCTGCGGGCGATGCCGACGCGCTGCTGCTGGCCGCCGGAGAGCTGGGCCGGATAGTACTGTTCCCGCCCCTTCAGTCCGACCAGATCGAGCATCTCCGCCGCGCGCGCCAAACGTTCGCCGGCGGCGATGCCCTGGACCCTCAGGGGGAAGGCGACATTGTCGAGCACGGTCAGATGCGGCATCAGGCCGAAATTCTGGAACACCATGCCCATCTGCCGCCGGCGGATCGCGGTCAGTTCGGCGGCGCTGGCCTTGAGCAGGTCCTGGCCATGGAAGCGGATCTCGCCGGCGGTCGGCTCAATCAGGCGCGAGAGGCAGCGCACCATGGTCGACTTGCCCGAGCCGGAAAGCCCCATGATGATGAAGATCTCGCCTTCGGCGACATCGAAACTGGCATCGGCCACGGCCGCGAGGTGATGGCCCGCGGCGATGCGCCGTCGCAGATCGGCCGCTGCCTCCGGCGCAGCCCCGGCGTCGAAGAAGGATCGCGGTGCCGGACCGTAGACCTTCCACAGCCCCCGGCAGGACAATTTCGGCTCTGGCTTCATCGCGCGGACTCCGGACTGCCCGTCCGGCAGGAACGACGATGCGGTTCGAGGCCGCACCAGCGTTCCCGCGTCACGGAACAGGCGCCGGATTCAGTTCCCCGCCTTGGCCGCATCGACCCAGGGCTGCCAGGTCGCCTGGTTCTTGTCGACCCATTCGGTGACGGCCTTCTTCAGATCCTGGCCGTCGGCATCGATCGCCGCGATCAGCGGGATCTGGTCCTTGGCGGACATCTGGAAGTTCTTGATGAAGCGATAGGCGGTCGGCCACTTGTCCTTCATCCCGATCCAGGCCACCTTGAAGGTGACCGGCGCCGCGACGAAGCAGTCGCCGGTGGCATCGGGGTTCTCGCCCCATTTCGGATCGCTCATGCACTTGTCGTCATAGACCGGCATGTCGACCCGCTTCAGGTCCATCTGGGCGAAGACCCAATGCGGGGTCCAGAACATGACCAGGAAGGGCTCCTTCTTCGCATAATCGGCCTTCATTTCCGCGGTCATCGCGCCTTCGCTGCCGCCCGGCGCCGACTGATAGGGAAGCTTCAGGGCCTTGATGATGTCGACATTGCGTGCGCCCCAGTCCAGCGGATAGTCGAGCAGCCGGCCGTCGGGGAAGGTTTCCGGCGTGCCGAAGACCTCGGTGCATTTGAACAGGGCGTGCCAGTCCGGCAGGCCCGGGCATTTCTCCGCCGCATAGGCCGGATAATACCAGCCCTCGCCGGCATCGAGGCCGAGATCGCCGAGCCGCTCCATCTTGCCGCCCTGCATCGCCTTGTCATAGGCGTCGCCGACATTGTTCGACCAGATCTCCAGGGCCGCGGTCAGCGTGCCGTCCTGGATCGCGTCGAACTGCGGCAGATACCCCGCCGTCGTGTATTCGACGTTGTAGCCCATCCGGGTGAGGATCTCGCCGGCGATGTAGGTGGTGATGTGCTGGCCGGTCCACTCGTTGATCGTCAGCTTGATCGGGTCCTTGCTCTCCGGCACTTCGGCCAGGGCCGTCCCGGCGGCGGCCGCAGCGACGCCGAAGGCGATCGTCGAGGCGATCGCCCAGTCACGCAATCTCGTCATGTTCCACTCCCCATATCATGCCCTGCCGCGCGGACTGGGCGTTACGCCTGCCTAAAGCCTCTATGCCGCATCTCTCAGCGGAGCGGTCATCCATGTTCCGGACCGGCGATCTGGCGTCGCCTTGGGTCTCCGGGTGCATTAGCGTCGATGTCCTCGAACTATAATGTGTTATCGAATTGCGAAACCATTCCAAAATGACATGCGGCGCATTCCTGGCTATCAATAAGCGCCGTGTATCGCGAATGTTTTTGGAACCAATGCCCTCGGCGAACCAATTGGGATGCGCATGCGCCTGTTAAACGCCCAGTCCTTTTATCCCGAGGGACCGCTGCAGCTGGGCAAGGATATCCTCTACACCGAGTATGCGCGCGATCGGGTGCTGCGCCATGACGGGACGCGGAACGTCCCGGTCTGGGAGCAGGCCGGGGCCGGACCCTGTGCGCTGATTCCTGACCAATCGGGCAATCTTCTGGCCTGCTGCTACGCCGGCAATGCGGTGGTCCGGCTCACCCCCGACGGCCGCCGGCTGGAGACCATCGACCGCGACATCGAGGGGCGCGCCTTTTCCGGCCCCAACGACATCACGACGGATGGCAGCAGTGGCCACTATTTCACCAGTTCCGGGACCTTCGACCTGGGGGCGCCGCACGACGGACGGGTCTATCACCTGACGGCCGACGGCCGGGCCCGCCTGGTCGCCGACGGGATTCACTTCGCCAACGGATTGGCCTTCGATCCGGCACGGCGCCGTCTGCTAGTGAACGCGCATCTCGGCGGCGAGGTCCTCGCCTTCGACGCCGCGCCGGACGGAACGCTGGGCGCCGCGCGCCGGTTCCAGAAGCTCCCCCTGCCGCGGCAGTTTCCGGCGGCGGCCGCGGGCTATATCGGCGGCGATGGCATGAAGATCGATCCGCAGGGCCGGATCATCAATGCCCAGTTCGGCGGCGGGCGCCTGCTGATCAGCGATGCCGCGGGCGAGCTGCTCGGCCAGATCGCCATCCCGGTTCCCTATGTGACCAACGTGAATTTCACCGACGATCCGGACGAGTTGGTGGTTACCGCGATGTCGGACGGCTGGAACGCGCCGTTTCCGGGCATCGTCGGCGTGGTGTCGCTGGCGGATCTGCGGCCGGCGGTCCTGTCCTAGCCAGCGCTATGGGGGGACGCTCAGGGGCAGCGCTCAGGGGCAGCGCTCAGGCCGCCAGCAGGCGCGCGGCGATCAGGCCGAAGACCCCGGCCTGGAGATAAGCGAGAATCCTGCGGGTGCCGGGCCGTCCGGCGGCGAGCCGAGTGCCGAGGGCGCCCGCCGCACCGACCGCGCCATGAAAGACCGTGCCGATGACGGTGAGGGAGGCCCCGAGCAGGATGAACTGGGCGAAGACCGCGCCACGGTGCTGGTCGATGAATTGCGGAATGAAGACGATGAAGAACAGCAGCGCCTTGGGATTGCTCAGGCTGGCGGCGAGGCCGCGGAGGAAGATGGCGGCAAACGAGGCCGCCCCGCCGGCCGGCGCCGCGGACGGCATCGCGGATCGGGCGGACCGGGCCGCCCGGATGCAGGCAAAGGCCAGATAGAGCATGTAGCCGGCGCCCAGCCAGCGCACCAGATCGAAGGCCAGCGGATAGGCGGCGACGAGTTCCAGCGAGGCCGAAGGCACAGGCGAGTGTGCAGACGAGATCCGCGGCGCCGATGCCCAGGGCCGCGGCGAGACCGCCCCGCCAGCCGTGCCCGGCGCCGCTGGCCAGGACGAAGAGCATGTTGGGACCCGGCGATACCAGCAACAGCAGGACCGCCAGCAGGAAGACGGCGAAGGTCTGCGGATCGACGATCACGATTGCCGAATCCTCAAATGCTGATCGTGCCCTTGAGGACGCAGATGCAATGCCCCGCGATCTTCACCCGGTCGCCCTCCAGCGACAGCCAGAGATCGCCGCCGCGCGGCGAGACCTGGCGGGCATGGAACCGCGTCTTGCCGAGAATGCCCGCCCAGAACGGCGCCAGGATGCAATGGGTCGAGCCGGTCACCGGGTCCTCGGGGATGCCCCATTGCGGCGCGAAATAGCGCGAGACGAAGTCGAAGCCACCAGCTTCCGGGTCGGCGCCGGGCGCCGTCGCCAGGACCGTCATGTCGAGCTCGGCAAGACGCTGCATGTCGGGCCGCAGGCGCTCGACCGCGGCCTGGCTGTCGAACAGGGCCAGATAGGCGCCATAGGCGTCGCTGGCATACATCTCCACCGGCTTCACGTCGAAGGCCGCGGCGACACTGGCCAGAGCGGCGGGGCGCGGCGCAAAAGGCTGCACCGGGAAATCGAGTTCCAGCTTGTCGCCCTGCGGCGCGACATAGAGCGGGCCCGATTGGCTGTCGAAGCGGAGGCGGTGCTGCTCCGGCTTCAGGAATTTCGTGAGGACATGGGCGCTGGCCAGGGTGGCGTGGCCGCAGAGCGGCACTTCGCGCGTCGGGGTGAACCAGCGCAGACGGTAATGGCCGTCGACGCCGGCATCCGGCGCCTCGGCCACCGGCGCGAAGAAGGCGGTTTCCGCCAGGTTCATCTCGGCGGCGATCGCCTGCATCTTCGCGTCGGGGAGCCAGGAGCGGAGGGGCATCACGCCGGCCGGATTGCCGGCGAATGCCCGATCCGTGAACGCATCGACCTGATAGATCGCGAGATCCATGTTCGGCTTCCTGTCTGAAATCCGGTCCGGCGCTCAGCGCCAGAACGGGCGGGTGACCTCGCCTTCGACGTCGGCCTGGGAGAGGCCGATGTCGCGGAGCATGTGGTCATCCAGCGATGCCAAGGCGAGCCGCTGGCGTCGACGGTCCTGCCAGCGCGCAACGGTGTCGAGAAGGGCACCGATGCGGACCGCGAAACCCGGCTTTCGGTTCGCTCCGCGATAGCCAAACAATGCTGATTCTGCCATATTGTATCGAGACATTTGGTATATTCTCCTATAAAAACGGGCCAATCGGCTGATTGTCCCCGTTTTCGAATATTGTCTTGACAATAAATGAAGTCAATTGCGATATTGTACCCATGACAATTTGGTCACCCGAGATCAGCCAGGTACCCGGCCCCCGCTACCTCGCGATCGCCGACGCGCTGGCTGCCGATATCCGCGGCCAGCGCCTCAGCCCCGGCGAGCGCCTGCCGACCCATCGCGACCTCGCCTACAAGCTGGGCGTCACCGTGGGCACGGTGACCCGCGCCTATGCCGAGGCGGAGCGGCGCGGCCTGATCGGCGGCGAGGTCGGGCGCGGCACCTTCGTGCGGCCCGATGCGCGCCGGCGCAAGGCCGAGGAACTGATCGACATCGACACGCCGATGCTGCATCCCAAGGTCATCGACCTCAGCGTCAACCTGCCGACGCCGGTGACCAGCGACGACCTGTTCGCCCGCACCCTCGCCGAGATCGCCAAGCGTCCGGGCATCGCCCGGCTGATGGACTACCATCCCCATGCCGGCATCGCCGAGCATCGCGAGGCCGGTGCGCAATGGCTGCGCGAGTGCGGCTTCCCGGTCGATGCGGACCGAGTGATCGTCACCTCCGGCGGACAGCACGCGATGACCGCCTCGCTCGGCGCCATCACCGAGCCGGGCGACGTGGTGCTGTGCGAGGCGCTCACCTATCCCGGGCTGAAGCGCCTCGCGGATTTCCTGCGGCTGCGGCTGCAGGGCGTGGCGATGGACGATTTCGGCGTCGATCCGGAAGCCTTCGAGACCGCCTGCCGCAGCCTGTCGCCCAAGGCCTTCTATTGCGTCAGCAACATGCAGAACCCGACGGCGCTGACGGTGCCGGCGGAACGGCGGCGCGACCTGGCCGAAATCGCCCGGCGCTACGGGGTGAAGATCGTCGAGGACGACGTCTACGGCTTCCTGCTCGGCGACGATGCGCCGCCGGCGCTCTCGACCTACGCGCCGGAGCTCGGCCACTATTTCACCAGCCTGTCGAAATCCATGGCGCCGGGCCTGCGCGTCGGCTATCTCGCGATCCCGACCAATTCCAAGGAGGACTTCACCCAGGTGGTGCGCTCCACCACCTGGATGGCGCCGCCGCTGACCGCCGAGATCGGCGCCGACTGGATCCGCAACGGCATCGGCCGGCGCCTGGCCGAGGAGCATCGCCTGGAGGCGATCGAGCGGCAGAAGGCGGCGCGGCGGATCCTGCAGGGCTGCGACCTGTCGCCCTCGGAAAGCGCCTTCCATATCTGGATGCGGCTGCCCGACTACTGGACCTCGGATGCCTTCGCCCTGGAACTGCGGCTGCGCGGCGTGGCGATCTCACCGGCCAGCACCTTCGCGGTCGGACGCCAGGCGCCGGCGGCGATCCGCATCTGCCTGTGCGGCCCGATCGAGCGCGGCAATCTCGAGCGCGGCCTCTCCGTCATCGCCAGCGTCGCGCGCACCCATCCCGGCAGCGACATGGGCGTGGTGTAGGCTTGGACGCCATGACCACTCCGGGTACCGCCCTTGCTGCGGCCGCCGCCTCGCGCCGGGTCGAATTCCTGCTCGGCATCCGCGACACCATCCCGATGCTGCTGGGTGCCCTGCCCTTCGGCGTCATCTTCGGCACGCTGGCGATCTCCAAGGGGCTGACCGCCTGGCAGGCGATGGCGCTGTCGCTCTTCGTCTTCTCCGGCTCGGCGCAGTTCATCGCCGTCCTTCTGGTCGGCGCCGGCGCCACGCTCTGGGTGGTCTGGTTCGCGACGCTGGTGCTCAACCTGCGCCACCTGCTCTACGCCGCGACCCTGGTCGATCACGTGCGCCATCTCTCCCAGGCCTGGCGCTTTCCGCTCGCCGCCTGGCTGACCGACGAGACCTTCGCGGTGATGGAGCGCCGCTACCGCCTGAAGGGCGGCGGCGGCAACGCCCACTGGTACTATCTCGGCTCCTGCATCAGCATGTACCTGAACTGGCAGTTCTGGAGCTTCGTCGGCGTCACCGCCGGCCAGCAGTTTCAGTCGGTCAAGGACTGGGGACTGGAATTCGCCATGGCGGCGACCTTCATCGGCATCGTCATGCCGGCTTTGGTGTCGCGGCCGTTCTGGGCGGCGGCGATCAGCGCCGGGCTGGTGGCGACCTTGGCCAATGCCCTGCCCTACAAGCTCGGCCTGATGCTGGGCAGCCTCACCGGTATCGGCGTCGGGCTGCTGCTCGACGAATGGAAGCGCCGGCAGGCTGCGCCATGAATATCGCCCTGATGATCCTCGGCATGGCGCTGATCAACCTGGCGATCCGCTATCCGATCTATCTCTTCGCCGACCACGTGCGCTTCCCGCGCCTGATCGAGCGCGCCCTTTCCTTCGTGCCGGTGGCGGTGCTGACGGCGATCATCGTGCCCTCGGTGCTGTTCCCGCACGGCGACACGATCGAGTTCAGCTGGCGCAATCCCTTCCTGCTGGCGGCGGTCGTGGCGGCGGTGGTCAGCCGGGTCACCAGCAACCTGCTGCTCGCCACCATCGGCATCTCGATGGTGGCCTTCCTGCTGCTGCGCTGGCTGCTCGCCGGCGCCTAGGCGGCGAAGCGCAGCGCGTAGACCGGCGGCAGGTGGTGCGTCACCACGCTCCAGCTCTCGCCGGCATCCTCGCTGATCCAGAGATTGCCGGTGGTCGAGCCGAAGGCGAGGACGTTGCCGGTGGCATCGACATCGAGCGCGTGGCGCAGGATGAGATCGTAGCAGGGCTTTGCCGGCAGGCCCTTGGTGATGCGGCGGAAGCTCTTGCCGCCGTCCTCGGTCTTCAGCACGCAGAACTCGCCGTCATGGGGAATGCGGATCTCGTCCTTCTCCGCCGGCACGAACCAGGCGGTGCGCGGATCCGACGGATGCGCCGCCACGCCGAAGCCGAAGGTCTCCGAGATGGTCTCCCACTGCGCCGCGCCGTTGCCCGAGCGGAACTGGGCATTGTGGTGCTGGATCCAGAGATGATCCGGATGATCGCGGCAGCGCGCCAGGCGATGCACGTCCTGGATGTCGGGATCCTCGCGCCGGTCCGGCGGCATGAAGGCGGCCCAGAGGCCCTTTGAGCGGTTGGCCCAGCTCGCCCCGGCATCCTCGGTCGCCCAGACGCCGCCGCAGGAGATCGCCACCATCAGCCGGCGGCTGTCCCTGGGATCGATCGAGATCGAATGCAGCACCGGAAAGTCGTTGCCGCCGCCGAACCAGTGCGTCCGTTCCGGCAGGGCGTGGAAGGCCGGGTTGAGGGTCCAGCTGGCGCCGCGGTCGTCGGAGCGGAAGATGCCGGCCGGCATGGTGCCGGCGAAGATCGCCCCGGGGAGATCGGGCCCCGCCGCCTCCAGGGCCCAGATCGAATTGACGCTGGGCTTCTCCTCGGCATCGCCCTGCAGCGGGAAGGCCGGGCAGGTGATCTCGCTCCAGCTCTTCCCGGCATCGTCGGAACGGTGCAGCTTGACGCCGAAATGGCCGTGGCGCAGCGCCGCATAGAGCGTGCCGTCGCGGGGATCCCGCAGGCTCATGGTGACCGGCACGCCGAGGAAGGCGTCCTGCGCGATCGCCCAGCCGCCCCCGTTCTTGCCCTTGCCCTTGCGCAGGATGAAGAGGCCCTTGCGCGTTCCCACCAGAAGATCCGCGGTCATCGTTCCCTCACCCGCCCGATAAAGCCTGCATCACATGGATTTCCGCGCGCGGCCCGACGGCGCGCTGCAGCCCCGCGGTGTCGCCGATCCGGTCGCCCTCGACGAAGATGGCGATGTGCTTGCGCAGCCGGTCCTGGTCGTCGAGGATGTAGCCCTTGACCGCCGGATGCAGCGCGAAGGCCCGCTGCAGCGCCGCGGCGATGGTGCCGCCCTCGACCTCGATCGGGCCGGTCGGCGCCAGCTTGCGAAGATGCGCGGTGAAGAAAACCTGCGGCATGCCGTCTCCCGTCGGGCGAGACTAGACCAACCGGCCGGGCGCGGTAAAGTTCCCGGAGGCCGATCCCGGCCGGGATCGGTGCACTGGGATCAATGGAGCTCGATCTCGGCGGAATTGTCGATGATGACCCGGCCGTCCCGCTCGATCCGGAACGCGCCGCGATAGGTGCCGGCCGGCCAGCCGCCCGCCGGCGCCTTTTTGCCGGCGAAAGCGAAATACTGCGCCTTCGGCTTCGCCGCCACGCTCCTCGATTCCGCCACCATTGCGCCGTCCGGCCCGGTCAGGCGCAGGGTCGCGGCGTCGCCGGCCTGCAGGCCGAACATGTCGATCCAGAACACCAGGGCCGGGCTCGATGGCACCGGTGCAGTCCCGGCATAGGCGCCGTGGCGGGCCATGTCGGCATCCGGCCGGGTCGGGGCAAAACCGTGCGCCAGCAGGCCGCTCGGCACATAGGCGACCGGCGCCGCCCAGAGGGCATGCCCGGCCCCGCCACAACCGGCGCCCATCGCGGCGTCGGTGAAGGGGTCGACCGGCCGGTCGTCGTGGCGCACCTCGAAATGCAGATGCGGGAACTCGGTATTGCCGGAGAGGCCGACCTCGCCCAACCGGTCGCCGGCCTCGACCTGCTGGCCGACCTTGACCGCGATGCTGCCCTTCTTCATGTGGCCGTATTGCGTGACCCAGCCGCCGCCGTGATCGACGATCACCGAGTTGCCGGCCTCGCGATCCTTGATCGCCGCGGCACCGATCACTGCGACGCTGACATCGTCCATGCCGTCGCGCAGGCGCAGCACCGTGCCGGCGGCGGCCGCGAGGACCGCGACGCCGCGGTCCATCTCGACATAGGTCCGCAGCCGGATATCGGTGCCCTTGTGGCCGTCATAGGTGAGGCTGCCGCAGGTGAAGTCCCGTGCCGCCGGCGACGGATCGGCATCGACGTAGTTCTGCACAAAGCAGTCGCCGCCGATGCTGCAGGCGATCGGCGGAGCGAACGCGGGATCGGCCGCGGCGGCGGGAATGGCGGCGAGAAAGACCAGCGCCGGCAGCAGCCGATGGCACCTCACGCCGCCGCGGTCTCCACCGCCTTGACGATGTCGCCGACCACCTTGGCCACCAGCCCCGCATCCTCGCCCTCGGCCATCACCCGGATCAGCGGCTCGGTACCGGATTTGCGGATCAGCAGCCGGCCCTTGCCGACCAGTTCCGCCTCGCCGGCGGCGATCGCCGATTTCACCGCGGCGGCCTCCAGCGGCGCCTTGGCCCCGGCCTGGTAGCGCACGTTCTTGAGGAGCTGCGGCAGCGGCTGGAAGGGCCGGAGGGCGGCGCTCGCCGGGCGGCCCGACTGGACCAGCACGGCCAGGGTCTGCAGGGCGGCGATCAGTCCGTCGCCGGTCGTGGCGTAGTCGGAAAGGATGATGTGGCCGGACTGCTCGCCGCCCAGGTTGTGCCCGGTCTGGCGCATCGCCTCGACCACATAGCGATCGCCGACCGGCGTCCGCTTCAGGCCGATGCCGAGCCCGCCGAGATAGCGCTCGAGACCCAGGTTCGACATCACCGTCGCCACCACCTGATCGCCCTTCAGGCGTCCCGCCTCGCGCCACTGCCGGGCGATCAGCGCCATCAGCTGGTCGCCGTCGATCGCCTGGCCCTTCTCGTCGGCGACGATGACGCGGTCGGCATCGCCATCGAGGGCAATGCCGACATGCGCGCCGCGGGCAACGATCTCGCGCTGCAGCAGGCCGGTATGCACCGCGCCGCAATCGCGATTGATGTTGGTGCCGTCGGGCTCGTCGGCGATGGCGATCACCTCGGCGCCGAGCTCCCAGAGAACGGTGGGGGCCACCTTGTAGGCGGCGCCGTTGGCGCAATCGACCACCACCTTCAGGCCCTCGAGGCTAAGCCCCTTCGGGAAGCTGGATTTCACCACCTCGATGTAGCGGCCCGGCGCATCGTCGATGCGGCGCGCCCGGCCCAGCTGCGCCGAGGGCGCGAGGCCCTGGGTCTGATGCCCGTTCTCCATCCTTCGCTCGATCGCCGCCTCGATGTCGTCCGACAGCTTGAACCCGTCCGGTCCGAACAGCTTGATGCCGTTGTCCTCGTAGGGGTTGTGCGAGGCAGAGATCATCACCCCGAGATCGGCGCGCATCGAGCGGGTGAGCATGGCAACGCCCGGCGTCGGCATCGGCCCCAGCAGCATCACGTCCATGCCCATGGAGAGGAAGCCCGAGGTGAGCGCGGTTTCCAGCATATAGCCCGAGAGCCGCGTATCCTTGCCGATGATGACGCGATGGCGATGGGCACCGCGGGTGAACTGTTCGCCTGCCGCCAGGGCCAGCTGCAAGGCGGTCGCGGCGGTGATCGGCTCGACATTGGCGAGGCCGCGAACGCCGTCGGTTCCGAATAATTTGCGAGTCATTTCAGGTTTCAATATCCCGTTTCAATATGCCGAGATGCCGGCCCGGCCGGACCGCCCGACACGGCGATAATCCGCCATTTCCGCGAGACGGGCAATGCCGGCGCTAGGCCAGCATCTGCCACATCGCCCGCGCCTGATAGGTCTCAGCCACGTCATGGACCCGCACGATCTGGACCCCCTGGTCGAAGCCCATCGTCGCCACGGCGATCGAGCCCGGCAGGCGCTGCTTCGGCGCCTCGCCCCGGCTTAGCCGGCCGATGAAGCTCTTGCGCGATACCCCCAGGGTGACCGCGCAGCCGAAGACCTGGAAGGCGGCCAGTTCGGAGAGGATCAGCTGATTGTGGGGATCCTTCTTGCCGAAGCCGATCCCGGGATCGAGCGACACCCGGGAGGCCGGCACGCCCGCCGCTGCCAGGGCCGCCAGCCGTGCATCGAAATAGTCGATCAGGTCCAGGGTCGCATCGGCGTAATGCGGTTCCACCTGCATCGTCTGCGGCTCGCCCTGCATGTGCATGAGCACAATGGCGGCGCCGGATTTCGCCGCCACCTTTTCGCTGCAGGCGTCGCCGGTCAGCGCCGTCACGTCATTGATGATGCGGGCCCCCGCCTCGACGGCGGCACCCATCACCTTGGCGTGGCGGGTATCGACGGAGACGCAGATGCCGCGTTGCGCCAGATCGCGGATCACCGGGACGACGCGGTCCAGCTCCTCCGGGATCGGGACCGGCGCCGCACCCGGACGCGTCGACTCGCCGCCGATATCGAGAATATCCGCCCCCTGCTCGGCCAGCTGGATGCCGCGGGCAACGGCACTTCCGGCATCGGCGAAGTCGCCGCCGTCGGAGAAGCTGTCGGGCGTCACGTTGACGATGCCCATGATCAGCGGCCGCTTGAGGTCGAAGCCGGCCCAGGATGGGCGCGGCGCGGCAGCGGCCTCGATCAGGGCGGCAAGACCGGCATCGGCGGCGGCATCGCCGACGAGATGCGAGCGCCGACCCGGATCGCCGGGCCTGCGCTCGGCACGGGTGATGCCGGCGAAGGCAAGCGGACCGCCGGCCAGCCAATGTGCGGCGCCCGCCTCAACCGCGCGGAGAGCCGCCGCGCCGCGCAGCAGGGCCGTCGGCACGATGTAGCGCCGCAGGGCCGGGTCGGCGGCGGCAATGCAAAAGCCCCGCCGTGAGGCGGGGCTTGCATCGGTTGGGGTGGCGCTCATCGCGGCGATCCCAAGGGCGGCCTGCCCGCTAGGCCCCGGGCTGCGGCTTCGGTTCGAAACCGCCTGGCCGGGCGACGATGCTGCCGCCGCTGGTCGGGATGGTCGAGCGGGGCTTGGTCGGCCCGACATCGCCGCCGCCCTGGCGGATCGGCTCGTTGCGCATCAAGGCATTCACTTCCTCGGCGTTCAGCGTCTCGTATTCGAGCAGGCCCTTGGCGACCTTGTGGAGATCCTCGAGATGCTCGGTCAGCACCTGGCGCGCGCGCCGCTCGCCGTTCTCGACGATCCGCCGGACCTCCACGTCGATCAGCCGGGCGGTGTCGTCGGAGACGTTCTTGCGCTGGGTCACCGAATGGCCGAGGAACACCTCCTCCTCGTTCTCGCTGTAGCGCAGCGGCCCGAGCTTCTCGCACATGCCGTATTCGGTGACCATCGCCCGGGCCATGCCGGTCGCCTGCTTGATGTCGTTCGAGGCGCCGGTGTTCAGGTGCTCCTCGCCATAGATCAGCTGCTCGGCGACGCGGCCGCCGAAGCACATGGCGATGCGCGCTTCCATGAATTCCTTGGTCACGGTCAGGCGATCGCGCTCCGGCAGCGGCATGGTGACGCCGAGGGCGCGGCCGCGCGGGATGATCGTCACCTTGTGCAGCGGATCGTTGCCCTTGACGAAGATGTTGACGATGGCATGGCCGGCCTCGTGATAGGCGGTCATCGCTTTTTCCTCGTCGGTCATCACCATCGAGCGCCGCTCGGCGCCCATCATGACCTTGTCCTTGGCCTGCTCGAAATCCGACATGGTGACGACGCGCTTGCCGAAGCGGGCGGCGAGCAGGGCCGCTTCGTTCACCAGATTGGCGAGGTCGGCGCCGGAGAAGCCCGGCGTGCCGCGGGCGATGGTGCGGGAATCCACGTCGGGGCCAAGCGGCACCTTGCGCATATGCACCTTGAGGATGTGGTCGCGGCCGTTGATGTCGGGGTTGGGCACCACGATCTGCCGGTCGAAGCGGCCCGGACGCAGCAGCGCCGGGTCGAGCACGTCCGGGCGGTTGGTGGCGGCGATCAGGATCACCCCCTCGTTCGCCTCGAAACCGTCCATCTCGACCAGCAGCTGGTTCAGCGTCTGCTCGCGCTCGTCATTGCCGCCGCCCAGCCCGGCGCCACGATGCCGGCCGACCGCGTCGATTTCGTCGATGAAGATGATGCAGGGTGCGTTCTTCTTGCCCTGTTCGAACATGTCGCGCACCCGGCTGGCGCCGACGCCGACGAACATCTCGACGAAGTCCGAGCCCGAAATGGTGAAGAACGGCACGTTCGCCTCGCCGGCGATGGCCCGGGCGAGCAGCGTCTTGCCGGTGCCCGGAGGACCGACCAGCAGGCAGCCCTTCGGGATCTTGCCGCCCAGGCGCTGGAACTTCTGCGGATCCTTCAGGAACTCGACGATCTCCTCGAGCTCGTTCTTGGCCTCCTCGATGCCGGCGACGTCGTCGAAGGTGATGCGCCCGGTGCGCTCGGTCAGCAGGCGGGCCCGCGACTTGCCGAAGCCCATGGCCTTGCCGCCGTTGGACTGCATCTGCCGCATGAAGAAAATCCAGATCCCGGCGATGATCAGCAGCGGCGCCCAGTTCAGGAGGATGGTCATCAGCGGCCCCATCGATTCCTCTTCGGGACCGGCGGTCACCGACACGCCCTTGGCGGTCAGGGTCTCGACCAGCTTCGGATCGTCCGGGGCATAGGTATAGAACGCGCCGCCGCCATGCAGGCTGCCGACGATCTGCTTGCCGCGGATGGTCACGTCATTCACGTTCCCCTCGTTCACCGAGGAGAGGAATTCCGAATAGCTCAGCTGCTTCTGGTTGCTGTGCGACGAGCTGTTCTGGAACAGGCTGAACAAGATGAGCAGCAGCACCATGATCGCTGCCCAAATCGCCAAATTCTTGCCAAGGTTCACGATTCCATCCTCATTCGGCCAAATCCGGCGCGCTGCCTGCTTGGCCGCCGCACCACTCCGTCGATCTACTTTTCATGTCCATACATAGTGTGCGTCGTCGCATAAGCAACTGTAAAGCCGCAAGATGTCGGCCCGGAAACCGGCAAAAACTTGGCAATCAGCGAATTCCCCACCCCCAGATGGGGCACCGCCAGCAATTTGCCCCCATTCCATAGGGCGGGCAGGGCCTTACGCACCGATTCCGGCAGGGCATGGCGCGCAAGTGAGACGGCACCCAGGTCGCCGATCATGTGCAATCCGGCCTCGCCGAGCCGCGCCACCTCGGCCATCCCTTCCCCCGGCACCTCGCCGGAGGATCCGTCCAGGCTTACGCGGAAGCGGCGGTCCCAGATCACGCTCCGCCCGGGGCCAATCGGCTGCCGGTCGCGGATGGCGCCCCAGTCCCGGGCGAAGATCACCCTGCCCCGGCGCCGGCCGATGGCGCAGCCGGCGAGGGTCCAGCCGCGCCGGCCTTCCGCCGGGCCCGGAACCGCGAGCCAGTCCAGCAGAACCGCGATATGGCGCGGTTCTGCCGGGTAGGCGCGCCCGCCGATCGCGGTCAGGACACGGTTCAGCGCGGCCGCGGCCACGGCCGGATCCGCGCCCCGCCAGGCCTCCGGCGCCAGTGCCGCATAACCGGCCGGGTCCCAGGCGAGCGCGGCCGCGAGCAGCACCGCCGCCGCATCCTCGTCCCGGCGGCGCCGGGTGCCGAGTTCGACCAGGAGGCGGTCATAGGCGGCGGCATCGAGGCTCGTCGCGACCTCGCGCAACCGGACCCGCTCGAAGCGCCGGTCGCGGTTGCTGGGATCTTCGATCCAGGCTTGGCCGCGCGCCTGCAGGCTCGCCTGGAGCCGGGCCTTCGGCACCCGCAGCAGGGGCCGCAGCAGCCGGATGCCGTCGATCTCGCGCAGCGCGCTCATCCCGGCGAGGCCGGAAGCGCCGCTGCCATGGCCCTGGCGCATGAGATGGGTCTCGATCTGGTCGTCGAGGTGATGCGCCACCGCCAGCCGGGCAATGCCGTGGGCCCGGCACCAGTCGACCAGCAGCCGGTAGCGGATGGCGCGGGCCTTGGCCTGGATGCCCGAACGGGGACTGGGCCCCTCCCAGCGGAGGGTGTGATGCTCGATGCCCGGCCGGCCAGCCAGCCAGGCCGCGACCTTGGCGGCCTCGGCGGCCGCCTCGCGACGCAGCCCGTGATCCACCGTCAGGGCGAAGACCCGGCCCCCGCGGGCCACCGCCCAGTCGCCGAGCAGCAGGGCCAGCGCCAGGCTATCGGACCCGCCGGATACGCCGACGGCGATCCGTGGTTCCGGACCGAACGGCCCGAGGTGCTCGAGGAGTACGGCGAACTCGGCCGCGGTCAGCGGCGCGACCGCTGTGGTCGCAGACGGCGCTGGATGGCGATGCGCCGCGCCGGTCAGCACGCGGTCACCATGGGCGCATCGGCCTAGGCCGGGCAGCCGTAGCGCTGCTTGGCGCGGGCGGCGCGGTCCTTGATCGCCCCGGAGGCGTCTGGGAACTGCTTGGCGAGCTGGCGGAAGGCGGTGCAGGCATTGTCCTTCTGCCCGGTCTGGCCAAGCGACATGCCGAGCTTCAGCAGATTGTCCGGCGCCTTGGAACTGTTGGGATATTTCTGGTAGCCCTCGGCGAAGGCGACGGCCGCGTTCTTGAAATCGCTGCGCACGTAATAGGTCTCGCCCAGCCAGTACTGGGCATTGCCGGCCAGCGGATCCTTGGGATGCTGCGCGACGAAGGCCTTCAGGGCGCCCTCGGCCTCGGCATAGGCGCCGCGCTGCAGCAGGCCGGTCGCGTAGTCGTACTGCTCGCTCGGCGTGTCGCCGGGAAGCGCCGCGCCATCGGGAGCCTGGACGGCGGCGGTCTGTCCGGCCGCGGCTGCGGCGGCCGCTTCCGCAGCCCCTTCCGGTGCCTGGGGAAGATTGGCCGCCTGTTCCGGCGTGAGTGTGCCGAGGACGCCGGGCTGGGCGCCGGACTGTGCGCCGGCCGGGGCGGCGGCAGCCGTCTCGGTGGTCGGGGCGGCGGCGGCGCCATCACCTTGCGGCGCCATGATCGTGCCGTCGGCGGCCACGGTATTCATCCCGCCGCTGCCGCCGGCCTGTTCCAGCTGGGTGAGGCGGAACTCGACATCCTTCTGCAGCTTGTCGAGGCGCTGCGACAAATCGTCTACCTTGAGCCCGACCTGCTCGATCTGGCCGGTGATCTGGGTGATCTGGTCCTGGAACTGCTGCATGCGCACTTCCTGCTGCGCCGCCAGGGGACCGGTCCCGCTGCCGCCATTGGTCATCGCCCCGGCACCGGGGATCTGGTTCTGCAGGAAGGTGACCTGCTGCTTCAGCTGCTCGATGTCGCGCCGCAAGTCGTCCATCTCGTCGGCGCGCACCGGCTGCGCCGCCAGCCAGACCATGCCCAGCATCGCAATTCCGGCCGACAAGACCCGGCCCGTACCGATGGTGAAACCCAGCATTTCCGCTCCGCTTCCGGTGATTTTCGCCGATTGACGCCGACCGACCTTGCCGCTGCCGCGATGCTCGCCCGGCTTAAGGGCGAAAATAAGGCATCGGGACCTCGACAGCCGACACAATGTCTTGAGCCGCAAAATGCCAGAAAGCGCGGAAATGGCAAGCTTTGCCGCGGCAAATGCCGGTAAGGACTGGGGTTTATTGGGTAATCACCGTCATCCCGCGCCGGTTCTGCGCCCAGCAGGCGTCGCTGGACTCCGCGCAGTCCGGTCGTTCCTTGCCGTAGGAAATCGCGCTCAGCCGTCCGCCATCAACCCCCAGGGCGACCAGATAGTTCCGGATCGAATTCGCCCGCCGGTCGCCCAAAGCGAGATTGTATTCCCGGGTGCCACGTTCGTCGGCATGGCCCTCGATCGAGGCGGTGACGGCGGGATGCGCCTGCAGGAAGGCCGCCTGCTTCTGCAGCACGGCCTGGGCGTCGGCGGGAAGCTCGAACTGGTCGGTCTCGAACAGCACCCGGTCGCCGGCCTCCACCGCGAGTTGCTGCTGCAGGCTCTGACTGTCGATGGCGCCGCCGGAAATGCCCGCCTGATCGGCGCCGAGCGGCTGGCCGTCCGGGCCGAGGACGGCGGATCCGGGCACCGATTGCGGCTCGACCTGTTCGTCGGAGTTGCAGCCCGCCAGGGCCAGGACGCAGGCTAAAACCAACACCGAAGACCGGATCATGAATGCTTCCCCTCGCGATTGTGCAGCGCCGATCACAATCTCGTGGGGCAATGCGGCGGAATCGCGGCGGGAAAGCGGCGCTTTCTCGACTTTGCCGACCCGGTCCGGACAAAAGAAAACGCCGGCGCCACGTTCCCGCGGCGCCGGCGTCCAAAGACGCAGTATGTCGAAACGACTACTGGTTGATCGCGGTCACGCCACGACGGTTCTGCGAGTAGCAGCCCTCGTCGGACTCGGAGCAGATCGGGCGCTCCTTGCCGTAGGAAATGACGCTGATCCGGGCCTTGTCGATGCCCAGGGCCACCAGGTAGTTGGCGACCGAATTCGCGCGACGCTCGCCGAGCGCCAGGTTGTATTCGCGGGTCCCGCGCTCGTCGCAATGACCTTCGATGGTCATGGTCGAGGCCGGATACTGCTGCAGCCAGCCGGCCTGCTTCTGCAGCTGCGACTGGGCCTCGCCCGAGAGGTCGAAGCGATCCGTGGCGAAATACACCGTGTTGCCGACTTCGGCGTCGAACTGGCCCTTCGAGCCCGGCGTGTACTGGCTGTTGATACCGGTGGAATTGGTGGTGCCGGTACCGGCGCCAGCGCCGGCTGCGTTAGCGGTCTCGACCGGGGTGTCCGACGAACAGGCTGCCAGGAGCACGGCTGCAGCCAAAGCCGACAAAATCTGTAGACGCATTTTTCTTACCTCTCATCCTTAGGTTTGCAGGCTTCGCCCCGCCCCCAGCCCCCATTTTGGGTTCGGTGGCATGCCTGAAGTGGGTGTTCCGCGCTGAAGTGAGCCTAGAATTGGGCTGTCAAGCCCCCGGAATTGGCGCGGAACATAATCCATTATTGGTTCTCTAGCAAGGGCGACCAGGCCGGATCCGAGCCATCCATGGGGGTCTTCATCACGCGCTCGTTGTAGCCCGTGAGGTCGATGCTGTGCAGTTGAGTCCGACCGCTCGGCTCCTGGGAGAAGAAGGCGAGGACCCGGCCGTTGGGGGCCCAGGTCGGGCTCTCCACCAGCCAGGCGGTCGAGAGGATTCGCTCGCCCGAGCCGTCCGGGCGCATGACGCCAATCTGGAACTGGCCCTGGGAGATCTTGGTGAAGGCGATGAGGTCGCCGCGCGGCGACCAGACCGGGGTGGCATAGCGCCCGCCCCCCTTGCTGATCCGCGCCGCCGCGCCGCCGCCGGCGCCCATGACGTAGATCTGCTGCTCGCCGCCGCGGTCGGAATTGAAGACGATCTTGCTGCCGTCCGGCGAATAGCAGGGCGAGGTGTCGATCGCCGGGCTGTCGGTCAGGCGCTTCGAGCGGCGGGTGCGGATGTCCATCACGTAGATGTCGGTATTGCCGCCCTGGGCCATGCTCATGATGACGCTGGAGCCGTCCGGCGAGAAGCGCGGCGCGAAGGTCATGCCGGGGAAGTCGCCGAGCACCTCCTGCTGGCCGCTGTCGATGTTGAACAGATAGACCCGCGGCTTGTTGCCGTAATAGGACATGTAGGTGATGTCCTGGTTGGCCGGCGAGAAGCGCGGCGTCAGCACCAGCACGTTGCCGTCGGTCAGGTACTTATGGTTCTCGCCGTCCTGGTCCATGATGGCGAGGCGCTTCTGCCGCTTCGCCTTGGGGCCGGTCTCCGAGATGTAGACGATGCGGCTGTCGAAATAGCCCTCCTCGCCGGTGATGCGCTTGTAGACCTCGTCGGCGATCTTGTGGGCGACGCGGCGCCAGTTGGCGGCGCCGGCGGTGTACTGGAAGCCGGACATCTGCTGCTCGCCGAACACGTCCCAGAGGCGGAACTGGACATTGACCTGGCCGTTGCCCTGGGACTGCGCCGAGCCGCTGACCAGGGCCTGGGCATTGATCAGGCGCCAGTCGTTGAAGCGCGGCCCCTGCTGCAGCGAGGCGTTGTCCTGGATGAAGGCCTGGGGGCTGATCGGGGCGAAGAGACCGGACCGCTCGAGATCGGCCGAGACCACCGCGGAAATGTCGTTGGCGATCTGGGAGTCGCCGGGGCTTGCCGCATAGAAGTTGGGGATGGCGATCGGCATCGGCTGCACCACGCCCTTGGTGATGTCGATGACCGGCTCCGCGCGCGCCGACGCCGATACCGTCACGCCGACGAGCATCGCCGCCAGGACCAGCACCTGCCCCGTTACCGCCTTCATAGCGACCTTCATGTTCCTCGACCTCTCCGTCTCAGGTTCGGGGGCCTGTATCAACCGGCCCCGACTCAATATGTTCCCGCGATTCCCGTAGCATCAATCAATCTTCCGCGCCACCGGCAGGGCATTTCGGGGCCCGGTCACAGCACGTCCTGCGGGCTGAACCGCATCTTGATCGTCGGCCAGTACTTGCCCGGCGGCAGTTTCAACGGGCTGGATTTCAGCACCGCGGTGCGGGCGCTGCGGGCGAAATAGTCGAAGGTGCCGTTGCCCGGCTGGTTGTTGAGGATCTCCACCTTGGTCACCGTGCCGTCGGGCCGCAGCGAGACGCGCAGCTCGATGAGGATCTGGTCGGCCCCCTGGGCGCCCGGATCGATCGACCAGTTGCTCTCGATCTGCTGGCGGATGCCGTCCTCGTCCGAAGAGGTCATCGGCACGTCCGAGGCGAGTTCGGTCTGCGGCCCCGAAGTCGGCTCGGCCGGCGGCTGTGCGGCCTTCTTCTTCGGCTTCTCGGTCAGTTCCGGCGCCGGCGCGTCCTTGAGCACGTTGTTGAGGAGGGCGCTCAGCTCGTCGTCCTGCTTCTTCTCCGGCTTCTTCTTCTCCTCGGGCTTCTTGACCTCCTGCTTCGCCTCCTCCGGCTTCTTCTTCTCCTCCGGCTTCTTCTCCTCGGGCTTCAGGGTCTTGTCCGGGATCGCCACGGCCTGCTGCGCCGGCGCCGGCGGCGGCGGGGCAGCAGCGGGGGCCGGCGGGGCCGGCGGCGGCGGGGCCTCGACCTTCGGCTTTTCCTTCTCCGGCGCCGGCTTTTCCTTCGGCTTCTCCGGCTTCTTGTTCGAGGCCTTGTCGACCTTCGGCGCCGCGGTGATGTCGGAGACCAGCGCCGCCTCGATGCCCAGCGGCTGCGGCAGCACCTCCGGCTCGAAGAACGACGGCACGCCGAAGACGACCACCGCCAGGATGAAGAGATGGAACAGGATCGAGCCGACAAAGCCGGCCGTCATCGGGTCCCTCTGATCGGTCAGGGCAAGGCGCATGACTATCGCGCGCCCCAAAACGACTTGATCAGATCGGATCCACCGAGCAACCCCTCATCCTGTCCTTCTCCCACAAGGGGAGAAGGGACGCTGTTGCCATCAGCCTTCACCACATCGATCCAGGGCAGCGCCGTGACTTCCGCTCGAAAATAGGCACCGTCGCGCTCCTTCTCCCCTTGTGGGAGAAGGGCGGGATGTGGGTTCGACGGGTCTATCGATGCATAGAAACTCGTCAATTCGACTTCTTCTCTTCCTTCGCCGGCGCCGGTTCCTTGGCGTCGGTGATCAGGCCGACCTTGGAGAAGCCGTTGGCCTGCAATTCGCCCAGCACCTGGGCAAAGGAGCCGTAATCGGTATCCTTGTCGGCACGGACGTAGATCGTGGTTTCCGGCTTGTTGGCGGTGATCGCGGCGAGGCGCGGCCCCACCTCCTCGAGCTTGATCGCGGTCTCCTGCAGGTAGAGCGTGCCGTCCTTCTTCACACTGATCACCAGCGGTTCGTCGGGATCGGTCATCGCCTCGGCCTTGGTCTTCGGCAGCTCGACCGGCACGCCTACCGTCAGCAGCGGCGCCGTCACCATGAAGATCACCAGCAGCACCAGCATGACGTCGACCATCGGCGTCACGTTGATCTCCGCCATCGGCGTGAACTTGCGGCGCGCGGCATAGCCGCGTGCCTTGTGCCCGGCGCCGAGCTTGACGGCCATCAGTGCTTCTCCTCGAGCTGGCGCGAGAGGATGGCGCCGAACTCGCCGGCGAACGCCTCGAGCCGGTTGCCGTAGCGGCCGATGTCGCCGGAGAGCTTGTTATAGGCCAGCACCGCCGGAATGGCGGCGACCAGGCCCAGGGCGGTGGCGAAGAGCGCCTCGGCGATGCCGGGCGCCACCACGGCGAGGCTGGTGTTCTTCGAGCCGGCGATGGCGGCGAAGCTGTTCATGATGCCCCAGACCGTGCCGAAGAGGCCGATGAAGGGAGCCGCCGAACCGACCGAGGCGAGATAGCCCATGTAGCGCTCGAGCTGGTCCATTTCGCGGCCCAGGGTGATGTTCATCACCCGCTCGATGCGGTCCTGCAGGCTCTCCTTCAGGGCGTCGGTCGTGAGCAGGCCCTTGGCGGCTGAACGGCGCCATTCGCGCATCGCCGCGACGAAGAGCGAGGACATCGGGTCCGGCGGCCGGCTGGAGATGCGGTCGAACAGCTCCTCCAGCGATCCGCCGGACCAGAAGGCCTCCTCGAACTGCCGCGCCTGGGCGCGCAGGCGGCGGATGCGGATGATCTTGTCGAAGATGATCGCCCAGCTCCAGATCGAGGCCAGGATGAGCATGATCATCACGATCTTGACGATCCAGTCGGCCTGCATGAACAGGCCCCAGACGGAAAGATCATGCGCCGCGCTGGGCAGGCCGACGCCGGCCTGCACCGCCTGGTTGGCGGCGTCCAGGGCCGTTCCGGCGTCGACCGGGGCGACCGGCGTTGCTGATGGTGCTGGTTGCGTTTGATCCATTACCCCGTCTCACTTATCCATTGTTGACCGATGATCGCGCTGCATCGCGCGCCAGAGGGAGTCCGGCAGCCGCGTCGCGCGGCCCGCCATGGTGATGCAGGCGATCAGAACCTTGAGCGTGACCAGAAGTTCCGCAGCACCGCCCCGCGATGGGCGGCGAACGAGCTGTTCGAGCTCCACCGAGGCGCCGCCGATGTCGAGCACGCGGGTCTCGATCTCCAGGTCATCGTCGAGCCGCGCCGATTTCAGGAAATCCACCGCGCAGCGCCGGACCACCAGCATCAGCCCGTCGGCGCCGATCATCTCGGCATGGGAGAACCCGGCTGCGCGCAGCATTTCCGTCCGCGCGCGCTCGGCGAACTTCAGATAGTTCGCGTAATACACCATCCCGCCCGCATCGGTATCCTCGATGTAGACGCGGAGGCGATGAACATGAGGGGCCGAGGAAGCTGCCTTCCGCCGATCGTGCCCTGCTTCCGGCACCCCCTCACCCCTGCCCTCTCCCACGCGGGGAGAGGGAGAAGTATCCGCTTGGCGAATTGCCGGCGATTTGCTCACGCATCGCCCTCCGCATCTTCCGCTGCCGCCAGCAGTTCCAGCTGCGCGGCGGTCGAGCGGGTCGGGGTGAGGCCGAGATGCTTGTAGCCGTTCAGGGTCAGCATGCGGCCGCGCGGCGTGCGCTGCAGCAGGCCCTGCTGCAGGAGATAGGGTTCGATCGCGTCCTCGATGGTGTCGCGCTGCTCGGAAAGCGCCGCCGCCATGGTCTCGACGCCGACCGGGCCGCCGTCGTAGTTCTCGGCGATGCAGCCGAGATAGCGCCGGTCCATGGCATCGAGGCCGAGATGATCGACGTCGAGGCGGGTCAGCGCGGCATCGGCGATCCGCGCATCGACCTGGCCCGACTTGGCGACCACGGCGAAGTCGCGCACCCGGCGCAGCAGGCGGCCGGCGACGCGCGGCGTGCCGCGCGAGCGGCGGGCGATCTCGGCAGCGCCGTCGGCCCGGATGTCGAGGCCGAGCACCTTGGCGCCGCGCCGGACGATGAGCTCCAGTTCGGCAGGCGTGTAGAAGTTCAGCCGCGTCGGGATGCCGAAGCGCTCGCGCAGCGGCGTGGTGATCAGGCCGAGCCGCGTGGTGGCGCCGACCAGGGTGAACGGCGGCAGATCGATGCGCACCGAGCGCGCCGCCGGCCCCTCGCCGATGATGAGGTCGAGCTGGAAATCCTCCATCGCCGGATAGAGGATCTCCTCGACCGCCGGCGACAGGCGATGGATCTCGTCGATGAACAGCACGTCCTTCGGCTGCAGGTTGGTGAGCAGGGCCGCGAGATCGCCGGCCCGGGCGATCACCGGCCCCGAGGTCGCACGGAAGCCGACGCCGAGCTCCCGCGCCACGATCTGGGCGAGCGTGGTCTTGCCGAGGCCCGGCGGGCCGTAGAACAGCACGTGGTCGAGGGCCTCGGCGCGATGCCGCGCCGCCTCGATGAAGATGCCGAGGTTCTCGCGCAGCTTCTCCTGGCCGATGAACTCGCTGAGCTGCAGCGGGCGCAGCGACTGTTCCTGCGCGTCCTCGGCCGATGTTTCCGTCGCCAGCAGGCGGGGCTCGGTCATTGCGCCAGCTCCTTCAGCCCGCTGACGATGAGGTCGTTGAGATTGGCGCCCTTGCCGGCATCGCCGATCGCCTTGGCCACGGCGCCGTAGGCCTCGGCCCGGCGATAGCCGAGATTGACCAGGGCCGAGACCGCGTCGTTCAGCAGGCTGTCGGCGCCGTTGGCGGCCTTGCCGACCGGCAGCCTGACCACGGCGGTCATGGCCATGCCGCCGACCTTGTCCTTCAATTCGGTGACGATGCGCTGGGCGAGTTTCGGCCCGACGCCGTTGGCCCGCGCCACCGACGCCTTGTCCTGCGCCAGAATGGCGGTGGCGAGATCGTCGGGCGTCAGCACCGAGAGGATGGCGAGCGCCACCTTCGCGCCGACGCCCTGAACGGTGACCAGCAGGCGGAACCAGTCGCGCTCGGCATGATCGGCGAAGCCGTAGAGATTGATCGCGTCCTCGCGCACCTGGGTCTCGATCAGCAGGCTGGTGGCGGTGCCGGCGGGACCGAGCCGCGCCAGGGTCTTCGCCCCGGCATGAACCACGTAGCCCACGCCATTGACGTCGATCAGCAGACCGTCGGCCGAGAGCGCGTCGATGGTGCCGGTGAGCTTGCCGATCATGGGCGGGTGCCGATCAACGCATCGCCTCCCGGAAGTCCTTGGCGCCCCATTTGCTCAGGGTGCCGAGATGGTGGGCATGGCAGATGGCGACCGCCAGGGCGTCGGCGGCGTCGGCAGTCTGGGTGCTCGACGCCGGCAGCAAGACCCGGACCATCGCCTGGATCTGCGCCTTGTCGGCATGACCCGCCCCGACCACGGACTTCTTCACCAGGTTGGCGGGATATTCGAAGACCGGCAGCTTGTAGAGCGCCGGGGTCAGCAGCACGACGCCGCGGGCGAGGCCCAGCTTCAGCGTCGAGGTCGGGTTCTTATTGACGAAGGTCTCCTCGACCGCAGCCACCGTCGGATCGTTGAGATCGATCACCTGCCGGAGGCCGTCATGGATCTCGACCAGGCGCTCGGCCAGCGGCGACTTCGCGTCGGTGTCGACGGTACCCGCCGCGACGAAGACGAGTCTGGAGCCCAGGGCGTCGATGACGCCCCAGCCGGTATGCTGCAAGCCGGGGTCCAGGCCAAGAATTCGCATCCGTCCCTATCGCCTCAAGGTGGTCTCGGGCCTACGCGGTCAGTTTCTGCAGTGTCTCTTCCGAGACCTCGAAATTCGCGCTCACGTGCTGCACGTCGTCGTTGTCCTCGAGCGTGTCGATCAGCTTGAACAGCGATTCCGCGGTCTCGGCATCGACGCTGGTGGTGTTCAGCGGGCGCCACTGCAGGCGCGCCTCCTTGGCCTCGCCGAATTTCGCCTCCAGGGCATCGCGCACCTGGGAGAAATCCTCCGGCGCACAGGTGACGTCGTGGACGTCGCCATCGCTCTCGACATTGTCGGCGCCAGCCTCCAGCGCCGCCTCGAACATGGCGTCGCCGCCGGCGGCCTTCTGCGGATAGACGACGACACCCTTGCGCGCGAACATGAAGCTCACGGAATTGGTCTCGCCCATGTTGCCGCCGGCCTTGGAGAAGGCGGCGCGGACCTCCGAGGCGGTGCGGTTGCGGTTGTCGGTCAGGGCTTCGACGATGATGGCGATGCCGCCCGGGCCGTAGCCCTCGTAGCGCACCTCGTCATAGGCGGTGCTGTCCTCGCCGCCGGCGCCGCGCTTGATCGCCCGTTCCATGGTGTCGCGGGGCATGTTGGCCTCGCGGGCGGCGATCATGGCGGCGCGGAGGCGCGGATTGGCGGCCGGATCGGCCTGGCCGGTCTTTGCCGCCACGGTCAGTTCGCGGATGATCTTGGTGAAGACCTTGGCGCGTTTGGCATCCTGCGCGCCCTTCCGATACATGATGTTCTTGAATTGGGAATGACCGGCCATCGCGCTGCTTCCAACTCTATCGCTTGAGACTGCGAACAATATCCATACCACATCTTGAGACCGCGCTCCCGGCCAGACGGGCGACGCTAAGCCTGAAATATGGCAGGAATTGGACGCCTTTTAGCATATTCCCCCGATGTTCCAAGCGCCCAGATCGGCGCATTAACCATTTCGGCGGATTTCCGGCAACGCTCTGGAAAATCTCGGGTTTACCAGTTGTTTACTTGTCGCGATCCAAGATTAGCGAAAGTTAATGCGCTGACCGGGAGCCGCCCAGATGTCGAGAACCCAGATCCGCCCGCAGGAACAGGACGACAGCGTCGCGCTGCAGGCCGAAATCCGCCGCATGGCGGACATGGTCGCGGCGGTGGTGCGGAGCACCGGGGTGGAAGGCATCAATGCCGCCCTGGGCATGGCGGCAAGCGGCGCGGTCACGGCGCCCCAGCAGGTGCACGACCTGGCGGAAGAGTTCCTCGGCCGGGCCGAACTGATGCAGGACGAGATCCGGCGCTTCCTGGCGGTCGCCGGCAACGCGCATTAGGCCCCCGGCCGGCTAGGTTCCGGCCAGCTCCAGCTTCGGGACATATTGCGACAGCCGGCCGCCGAGCCTGACCGGCTCAATGCGCCGCGCCAATCCCGTCGCGTCCTCGGTTTCCACGAACACCCCGCAGAGCGTCCCCGGGCCGGTCGCCGCCGACAGGCGTTCGGTCGGCAGCTTCCTGGTGAAGCGGGCGATCGGGGTCGCCTTCTCCATGCCGATCACCGAATCGTAGTCGCCGCACATGCCCGCATCCGACTGGTAGGCTGTGCCCTTGGCGAGGATCACGTGATCCGCGGTGGGAACATGGGTATGGGTGCCGACGACGAAGCTCGCCCGGCCATCGACGAAATGCGCGAAGGCCATCTTCTCGCTGGTCGCCTCGGCGTGGAAATCCAGCAGGATCGCATCGACATTCCCGGCCAGGCGGTTGGTCTTCAACAGGGTATCCGCCTGCAGGAAGGGATCGTCCAGGGGATCCATGAACAGCCGACCCATCAGATTGGCCACCAGCACCTTCTTGCCCTTGGGGGTCTGATAGATGCCGGAGCCCTTGCCCGGCGTGCCGGCCGGGAAGTTGATCGGCCGCAGCAGGCGCGGATCGGCGCCGATGAAGCTGACCGTCTCCTTCTGGTCCCAGACATGGTTGCCGGTGGTGACGCAATCGACCCCGGCGGCGTAAAGCTCGTCGCAGATCTTCTGGGTGATGCCGAAACCGCCGGCGGCGTTCTCGCCATTGGCGACCACGAAATCCAGGCCGAGATCGCGGCGGAGTCCGGGCAGGCGCTCCACGACCACATCCCGGCCCGCACGACCGACGAGGTCGCCACAAAACAACAATCTCATATGGTTACGATCTATTCTTTCCGTTAAAACGAAAGACGGCCCGCTCGGTCACGATCCAGTCCAGGGGCTGATCGAAGGGCCCGCGCGGGACCAGGGGAACCTCCTGGGCCGCATAGGCCACGCCGATCGCCACAGCATGCGCCCGGCGCCGGAGCTTTTCCAGCGTCCGATCGTAGAATCCCCCGCCATAGCCCAGTCGATAGCCGTCCGGGTCGAAGGCGAGGAGCGGCACCAGCAGGACCTGGGGGACCACCTCGGCGGCATCGGCCGGCGGGGTGTGGACGTTGAACCGGCCTTTCACCAGCGCGGTACCGGGATTCCACCGGCGAAACACCAGCGGCTGACCGGTGCCGACCACCACCGGAAGCCCGATCTCGTGGCCGCCGGCATGGAGATGGTCCAGCAGCGGGCGGATGTCCAGCTCGCCCTCCAGCGGCCAATAGCCGGAAACCGCCGCCCCCGGCGGGATGGCGATCGCGGCATCGAAATGCGCCTGCAGGGCCGCGCCGGCATGGGGGTCGAGGCGATAGGCGGTTTCCCGCGCCGCCGCGGCGTCGCGGCGCAGCTGCGCCTTCAGTTCGGCGGTTTCCTGGGAATCCATCGGGCGATCATCGCAGAATCAGGTGGGCGGCGCCTCATCGGCCGATGACACGTATGAATCCTCTGTGGCCTGCTTACGCAGGTGGGCGCCATATGCCGAGACCACGGCCTCGGTAGGGACAGCTCCCGAGAGGTGAGAATTGGCCTCAGGGATTACCCGATCTGTCGAACCTAGAAGCAGACCGCCCAGACAGTACTTAGGCTGCTTCCAGCCTTGCGGCAATAGCCTCGATCTTGCCGGCCAGGCTTTCGATGGTCTGGACCAGGGCGGATTCACGCTCGTCGCTGTGGCTCTGGGCCTCGTCCCGGAGCCTGGCGGCCTCGCGGGATTTCTGGTCGAGCTCGTCGGCCAGCAGCAGGGCGGTGAGGGCAAACAGCAGGTTCTCGGAGACCGGCGCCGCGTTCTTGGTCAGCGTCTCCATGTGCCGGCGGATCTCGCCCGCCAGCTCCTGGACCCGCGCCTCCTGGCCGGCGCCGACCGAGATGTCGTAATTGCGGCCGTTGAGGGCGATGGTGACGACCGGCATGCCTCAGGCTCCTTCGGTGACGCTGTGCAGCCGACCGATCACCTGGTCGAGGCGATCCGAGACCAGCCGCGCCTCCTGCTGCAGCAGACCATAGGTCTGGCGCAGGACATTCAGCTCGCTCTGCAGCACGTCGCGGTCGCTGTGGCCGCGCTGGGTGCTCTCCTCGACCGCCGCGTCGAGTCGGTTCATCGCGGCGTCGAGTCGGTTGATCGCCTGTTCCAAGCGGGACATTGGGGTTTCTTCAGCCTCTGCCTGTCGAGCGCAGTTTCATTATTGCCGAGGAATGGATTTAATCGACGATCATAGATCGCGTCAACAGATCGCTCTAACGACCGGAATTCTCAGCGGGATTCCAGGGCGCGGTCGGCAGGGCCGAATCCGGGGCAAAGCGCTGTTGACCAAAGCCGGGTGAGCGGGCATGTTCCCGGCGAATTTCCGAGCCATTTCCAGCCATAAGGTCGCATGATGGAAGCCGCTTCCGCCCGCGTCGCAAAGGCCGCGGGGATTAACCATACGGACCTCGCCAACGCCATCCGCGCCCTCGCCATGGACGCCGTCGAACAGGCGAATTCCGGCCATCCGGGCATGCCGATGGGCATGGCGGACGTCGCCACGGTGCTGTTCACCCGCTTCCTGAAATTCGATCCCCGGCATCCGCTCTGGCCGGACCGCGACCGGTTCGTGCTGTCGGCCGGCCACGGCTCGATGCTGCTCTATGCCCTGCTCCATCTGACCGGCTATGCCGACATGACGATGGACGAGATCAAGCGTTTCCGGCAGCTGGGCAGCCGGACCGCCGGGCATCCCGAACATGGCCATGCCAGCGGCATCGAGACCACGACCGGGCCGCTCGGCCAGGGGATCGGCAATGCCGTCGGCATGGCGCTGGCCGAGCGAATCCTGAATGCCCGCTTCGGCGACGCCCTGGTCGACCACTACACCTATGCCATTGCCGGCGACGGCTGCCTGATGGAAGGCGTCAGCCACGAGGCGATTTCGCTGGCCGGACATCTGAAGCTGGCAAAGCTCATCGTCCTCTTCGACGACAACCAGATCTCGATCGACGGACCGACCTCGCTCACCGTCTCCGACGACCAGCTGGTGCGGTTCAAGGCGAGCGGCTGGGCGGTCGACAAGGTCGACGGCCACGACCCCGAGGCCATCGCCGCGGCGATCGAGGCGGCGAAGCGGAACGACCGGCCGACGATGATCGCCTGCCGCACGGTGATCGGCTATGGCGCGCCGACCAAGGGCGGAACCTCCGCCACCCACGGCTCGCCCCTCGGCAAGGACGAGATCGCCGGCGCCCGCAGCAAGTTGAACTGGAGCCCGGCGCCCTTCGAGATCCCGGCGCCGATCCTCAAGACCTGGCGCGATGCCGGCGCCCGCGGCGGCACCGATTTTGCCGCCTGGACCAAGGCGCATGGGTCCCACCAGGCCAAGGCCGAGTTCGACCGCGTCATCGCCGGCGACCTGCCGGAAGGCTTCGCCGACGTCATCGACAAGCTGAAATCCGCGGTCGCCGCCGAGGTGCCGAAGCTCGCCACCCGCCAGGCCTCGCAGCGCGTCATCGATGCGCTGGTCCCGGTGATGCCGGAACTGATCGGCGGCTCCGCCGATCTCACCGGCTCGAACCTCACCAAGGCCAAGACGGCAAAACCGATCAAGGCCGGCGACTACAGCGGCAACTACGTCTATTACGGCGTCCGCGAGCACGGCATGGCCGCGGCGATGAACGGCCTCGCCTTGCACGGCGGCATCGTCCCCTTCGGCGGCACCTTCCTGTGCTTCACCGACTACTGCCGTCCCTCGATCCGGTTGTCGGCGCTGATGAAGCAGCGCGTGGTCTACGTCATGACCCACGATTCCATCGGCCAGGGCGAGGACGGCCCGACCCATCAGCCGGTCGAACATCTGGCGAGCCTGCGGGCGATCCCCAACCTGCTGGTGTTCCGGCCCTGCGATACGACGGAGACCGCGGAATGCTGGGCGCTGGCCTTGGCGTCGAAGGATCGGCCCTCGATCCTCGCCCTCACCCGCCAGGCGGTGCCGCATCTGCGGGCGGATGCCGCGACCGCCAATCATTGTGCCCGCGGCGGCTACGTCATCCGGCCGGCCAAAGGTGCCCGCAAGGCGACCATCCTGGCCACCGGATCGGAAGTCGCCGTCGCCATCGAGGCGCAGGACCTGCTGGCGGCGCAAGGCGTCGGCGCCGCGGTGGTCTCGCTGCCGAGCTGGGAGCTGTTCGACCAGCAGTCGGAGAAATATCGCCGCGAGGTCCTCGGCACCGATATTCCCGGCGGCGTTCGCGTCGCCGTCGAGGCGGCATCGGCCTTCGGCTGGGAACGCTATATCGGCCCCAATGGCGGTTTCGTCGGCATGACCGGTTTCGGCGCCTCGGCCCCGGCCGCGGCGCTCTACAAGCACTTCGGCATCACGGGAGCGGCAGTCGCCGAGGCCGTGACGTCCAGACTTTGACGTAAGAAAGGAATACTCCCATGGCAGTTCGGGTTGCGATCAACGGGTTCGGCCGCATCGGCCGTCTGGTGCTGCGCGGCATCATGGAATCCGGCCGCAAGGATATCGAGGTCGTCGGCATCAATGATCTGGGACCGGTCGAGACCAACGCCCATCTGTTCCGCCACGATTCCGTCCATGGCCATTTTCCCGGCGTGGTGAAGACCAGGGCCGACGCGATGGACGTCGGCGCCGGCTGGATCCAGGTGACCGCCGAGCGCGACCCGGCCAAGCTGCCCTGGAAGGCGCTGAAGGTCGATATCGCCCTGGAATGCACTGGCCTCTTCACCGACCGCGAGAAGGCCGCGAAGCATCTCGAGGCAGGTGCCAAGCGCGTGCTGATCTCGGCGCCCGGGAACAACGCGGATCTCACCGTCGTCTACGGCGTCAACCACGGCAAGCTGAAGAAGTCGCACACCATCGTTTCCAACGCCTCCTGCACCACCAACTGCCTGACCCCGGTGGCCTTCGTACTGCACAAGGCGGTCGGCATCGAGCACGGCTTCATGACGACGATCCACTCCTATACCGGCGACCAGCCGACGCTGGACACCATGCACAAGGACCTCTACCGCGCCCGCGCCGCGGCCTTGAACATGATCCCGACCACCACGGGCGCCGCCAAGGCAGTGGGCCTGGTGATGCCGGAACTCAACGGCAAGCTCGACGGCACCTCCATTCGCGTGCCGACGCCGAACGTTTCGCTGGTCGATTTCAAGTTCGTGGCCTCAAAGCCGACCACGCCGGAGAAGGTGAATGCGGCAATCGTCAAGGCCGCGAACGGACCGCTGAAGGGGGTCCTCGCCACCAACAGCGAGCCGCTTGTTTCGGGCGATTTCAACCACAACCCGGCAAGCTCGACCTTCGACCTGAACCAGACCAAGGTGATCGACGGCACCTTCGTGCGTGTCCTCAGCTGGTACGACAACGAATGGGGCTTCTCGAACCGGATGGCGGACACCGCGGTCGCCATGGCGAAGCTCGGCTGAGGCTGTCCCGACAGGGGGAATGCCCGGCGCATTCCCCCTGTCGTGTCCCGTGCCTACTGCCAGTCCTTGAGGCCGTAGCGGGCGAGGATCTTCCTGAGCGCCCCGCTGTCGCGCAGGCGCTTCATCCCCAGGTCGAGATCGGCGGCATATTTCACCGAGCTGGTATTGGCCGGGGAGAACCCGATATAGAGCCGGGTCCGGCCCTCGAGACAGCCCGCTTCGGCGATCTTCGCACCGAGGCCGGAATGCTGGATTTGATAGCGGATGACGTCACCATTCTCGACGATGGCCGTCACCCTGCCCTTCACCAGAAGATCGAGATTGGTTTCCACCGCAGTTTCGCCGCCGATGAAGCGGATCCGGTTGCGGTCGGCCTTGTTCGTCTCGACATATTTGGCCAGGCCCTTGTCGCCGAAGCCGTAGCCGAGAATGACGCCGAGGGTCCGCGTCTTCAGGGATTCGATACCGGTGAAACGCCAGTTCGACCCCTTGGCGGCGAAGAAACAGGCCTGGGCATAGCCCATGACCGGGCCGAGGATCAGGCCCAGCGGATTGGCTTCCGTCTCGCTCACCGCCAGGGCGCCGTCGACCCGGCCGCGCCGGGTCTCCTGCAGGGTGCGGGCCCAGGGCATGATCGCGTAGTCGACCTGATGGCCCGCTGCCGCCAGCGCCGCCGTTGCGATCTCTACACCGTAGCCGGGCAAGGTGGCGCCGGGCTGGCAATTGAAGGGGCACCAGGGGTCGGCCCGCAACCGCACCACGTCGGCCGAGGCCGCGGGCGCCAGAATTACGCCCCCCAGCAAGGCCGAGAGCGCCAAGATCAGCCGGTGCATCAGTTCCCCAAATCCCGCTTGCGACGCAGCGCCGCGCGGGGATTCTGCCTGCGACATGATTGCCGCAGTGTTAACAGCCCTGCGGCCCAGGGCAGAAAATGCGGCCGATGCATTGAATTGGCGCGGCTTTTTCGCTAGACAGGGCCCGGAATTTGCCCCGGAGAGCGGACTCATGAAAATAACCAGAAAAGTCAAAGAAATCCTCGCCAATTACGAGAGCGACAATCCCGGCACCAAGGCCAATCTGGCCCGCATCCTGATGCAGGGGCGGCTGGGCGGCACCGGGAAGCTGGTGATCCTGCCGGTCGACCAGGGCTTCGAGCACGGGCCCGCGCGCAGTTTCGCCCCGAACCCGCCGGCCTATGATCCGCACTACCATTTCCAGCTGGCGATCGACGCCGGGCTGTCGGCCTTCGCCTCGCCGCTGGGCATGATCGAGGCCGGCGCCGACAGTTTCGCCGGTGCCATCCCGACGATCCTGAAGGTCAACAGTTCCAACAGCCTCGCCAAATCCAAGGACCAGGCGGTGACCGGGTCGGTCAACGACGCCCTGCGCCTCGGCTGCTCGGCGATCGGCTTCACCATCTATCCGGGCTCGGACTACGCCTTCGAGATGATGGAAGAGATCCGCGAGATGTCGGAGGAAGCCAAGGCCGCCGGCCTCGCGGTGGTGGTCTGGTCCTATCCGCGCGGCGATGCGCTATCCAAGGACGGTGAGACGGCGATGGACATCTGCGCCTACGCCGCCCACATGGCCGCCTTGCTCGGCGCCCATATCATCAAGGTGAAGCCGCCCACCGCCCACCTGGAACAGGCCGAAGCGAAGAAGGTCTACGAGAAGGAGAAGATCGACATCTCGACCTTGGCGAAGCGCATCGCACATGTGGTGCAGGCCTGCTTCGGTGGCCGGCGCATCGTCGTCTTCTCGGGCGGTGCCGCCAAGGACCTGAAGGGCATCTATGACGAGGCCCGGGGCATCCGCGACGGCGGCGGCAACGGCTCGATCATCGGCCGCAACACCTTCCAGCGGCCGCGCGACGAGGCCCTGGCGATGCTCGACCAGATCATCAAGATCTACCAGGGGAAGGAATAAGGCGATCGCTCCCGATCCTGCGTCCTGCCGCTTCTATCTCACGACGCCGCCTGAGCTGATCTCGGGCGGCGTCGCCGCTTCCGGCTTCCGCGACCTTCTGCTGCGCGCCTGCGACGTGGCCGACATCGCCTGCCTGCAGATCGCGGCACCATCGGAGACGCCGGCCGGGACCCTGCGCCGCGTGATCGACGAGGTCATGCCGCCGCTGCAGGCCCGCGATGTCGCGGTCGTCATCGAGGGCCATGCCAGCCTGGCGAAAAGCCTCGGCGCCGACGGGGTTCATCTCGGCGATGACGCCGCCTATGCCGAGACCCGCAAGACCCTGGGCCCGGATGCCATCGTCGGCATCGCCTCGCCGGTCGAGCGCCACGCGGCGATGGAGATCGCCGAGACCGGCGCCGACTACCTGCTGTTCGACATCGGCGCCGCCGACACGGTGCCGGAGGTCCTCGCCTGGTGGGCCGAGATGATGACGGTTCCCTTGGTTGCCCGCGGTCGCTTCGGCCCTGCAGCCTGCGCCGGCTTTGTCGCCGCCGGCATCGACTTCCTGGCGCCGGATGCAAGCTTGTGGAACGCCGCGGATCCGATCACGGATCTCGCCGCGCTGGCGGCCGCAATCCGGGCTCGTTAATCACCACGTCCTGTGATATATCTTCAAACCGACGCTTTTTCTCGATTTTACGCCATATCACTGGGAAATCGGCGCGAAGATGAAGGCGATGAAGAACCGGCCGCTGCGCCGCCTGGTGGACCAGGCCTCGGCCCGCGGCGCACAGACCCTGCCGAAAGTGAGCTTCGAGTTCTTCCCGCCGAAGAACCCGCAGGGCGAGGCGCAGCTCTGGGCCACCGTGAAGGCGCTCGAGCCCCTGCTGCCGCAATACGTCTCGGTGACCTATGGCGCCGGCGGCACCACCCGCGAGGCGACCTTCGCCACGGTGAAGCGCATCGTCGACGAGACTCATCTGCGGCCGGCGGCGCACCTCACCTGCGTCGGCCATAGCCGCGCCGAGATCGGGGCCCTGCTCCGGCAATACTGGAGCGCCGGCATCCGCCATATCGTCGCCCTGCGCGGCGATCCGCCCGTCGGCAGCGAGAAATACCAGCCGCATCCCGGGGGACCGGCCTATGCCGCCGACCTGGTGGAATTCGTGAAATCCGTCGCCGATTTCGAGGTCAGCGTCGCCGCCTATCCGGAGACCCATCCGCAGGCGCTCTCGCCCGAGGCCGATCTCGACAACCTGAAACGCAAGCTCGACGCCGGCGCCACAAGGGCGATCACCCAGTATTTCTTCGATACCGCGCAGTTCCTGCGCTTCATGGAACGGGTGCGCAAGGCGGGGATTTCGGCGCCGGTGGTGCCGGGCATCCTGCCGGTCTCCAATTTCGCCCAGGTGGTGAAGTTCAGCGCGATGTGCGGGACCCGGGTGCCGAAATGGCTGGCCGACCTGTTCGACGGGCTCGACGACGACCCCGATACCAAGAAGCTGGTGGCGGCGATGGTGGCCACCGAGCAGTGCCGCGCCCTGCAGACCGAGGGCGTCGGGGATTTCCACTTCTATACGCTGAACCGCGCCGATCTCACCCTCGGCATCTGCCGCCGCATGGGATTGAAGCCGGCCGCCCTGCCCGAGCGCGCCGGTATCGCCCCCGGCCTCGCCGCCTCGATTCCACCGCTGCAGCGCGACCCGGAGATGCCGGACTGATCGCGGCGCCGCTTCCCTCCTACGGCACCACCCGCACCGCGCCCCTGGCCGCGCTGGTGGTCAGCGCTGCATAGGCCCGGAGCGCCGTCGATACCTTGCGGCGGCGGACCTCCGTCGGCTTCCAGGCTTTCGCCCCCTTGGCCTCCATCGCAGTCCGGCGCCGCGCCAGTTCGGCATCGCTGACCGCAAGGTTGACGCTGCGGTTGGGGATGTCGATCTCGATCTTGTCGCCCTCCTGCACCAGGGCGATCGCCCCGCCCTCGGCCGCTTCCGGCGAGACATGGCCGATGGAGAGGCCCGAGGTGCCGCCGGAGAAGCGCCCGTCGGTGATCAGCGCGCATTGCTTGCCGAGGCCCTTCGATTTCAGGTAGCTGGTCGGATAGAGCATCTCCTGCATCCCCGGCCCGCCCTTCGGCCCCTCGTAGCGGATCACCACGACATCGCCGGCCTTGACGGTGTTGAGGAGAATGCCCTCCACCGCGCCGTCCTGGCTCTCGAAGATCCGCGCCGGGCCGGAGAACTTCAGGATCGAGGCGTCGACGCCCGCGGTCTTCACGATGCAGCCATCGAGCGCGATGTTGCCGGAGAGCACCGCGAGGCCACCGTCCTTGCTGAAGGCATGATCGATGTCGCGGATGACGCCCTTGGTGCGGTCGAGGTCGAGCTCGTCGAAGCGCTGGTCCTGGCTGAAGGCGGTCTGGGTCGGCACGCCGCCGGGGGCGGCCTTGAAGAAGTGGTGGACCTTGGGATCGTTGGCGCGGGTCACGTCCCATTGGTTGATGGCATCGCCGAGCGTGCGCGCATGGACGGTGGCGACATCGCGGTGGATGAGGCCGCCGCGGTCGAGCTCGCCGAGGATCGACATGATGCCGCCGGCGCGGTGCACGTCCTCGATATGCACGCTGGAGAGGGCCGGCGCCACCTTGCAGATGTTCGGCACCCGGCGCGACAGCCGGTCGATATCCGCCATGGTGAAGGGCACCTCGCCCTCATAGGCGGCGGCCAGCAGATGCAGCACGGTATTGGTCGAGCCGCCCATGGCGATGTCGAGGGTCATCGCGTTCTCGAAGGCCTGCATGTTGGCGATCGCCCGCGGCAGCGCCGAGGGGTCGTCCTGCTCGTAGAAGCGCTTCGCCAGGCGCACGACGGTGCGGCCGGCCTCGAGGAACAGCTCCTTGCGGTCGGCGTGGGTCGCCAGCGTCGTGCCGTTGCCGGGCAGCGCCAGGCCCAAGGCCTCGGTCAGGCAGTTCATCGAATTCGCCGTGAACATGCCGGAGCAGGAGCCGCAGGTCGGGCAGGCGCTGCGCTCGATCTTCGTCACCTCCTCGTCGGAGACCTTGTCGTCGGCGGCGGCGACCATGGCATCGATCAGGTCGAGCGCCTGCAGCTTGCCGTCCTTCATCACCAGCTTGCCGGCTTCCATCGGCCCGCCGGAGACGAAGACGGTGGGCACGTTGATCCGCAAGGCGGCCATCAGCATGCCCGGGGTGATCTTGTCGCAGTTCGAGATGCAGACCAGCGCGTCGGCGCAATGGGCATTCACCATGTACTCGACGGCATCGGCGATGATCTCGCGCGACGGCAGGCTGTAGAGCATGCCGTCATGGCCCATGGCGATGCCGTCGTCGACGGCGATGGTGTTGAACTCCTTGGCCACGCCGCCATGCGCCTCGATCTCGCGGGCGACCAGCTGGCCAAGGTCCTTCAGATGCACGTGGCCGGGCACGAACTGGGTGAAGGAATTGGCGATGGCGATGATCGGCTTGCCGAAATCGCCGTCCTTCATGCCGGTGGCGCGCCACAGGCCGCGGGCGCCGGCCATGTTGCGGCCATGGGTCGAAGTCCTGGATCGGTAATGGGCCATGGCGGTACTCCCGTCTTCACCTGAGCCTCGGACGGGCGCCGGATCGCCCGGTGCCGAAGCGGCGACCGAGGCCGGCCTCCGGGCCCGCTTCGGGATCGGAAGTATCACAGTAAGCCTTTGCCAACAAATCATAAATCGGCCCCGGATTCTGCATGGGCCCAGGGTGTCAACTGCATGGCCACGGGCCGGTTTACTCCGGGCGGCCTTCCTGCTAGCTTCCGCGCCGAATTTTCCCGACAGAACCAAGGATTAGCGGGTTGATCCGATGAAAATCAACGGCAATGCGATTCGTCCCGGCAACATCGTCGAGCACCAGGGACGCCTGTGGCGTGCGGTCCGCATCCAGCACACCCAGCCCGGCAAGGGCGGCGCCTATCTCCAGGTCGAGCTGAAGGACATTCGCGACGGCACCAAGCTGAACGAGCGCTTCCGCTCCTCGGAGACGGTGGAGAAGGTCCGGCTGGACGAGCACGAATACCAGTTCCTGTTCGCCGAGGGCGACGACTACACCTTCATGGAACAGACCACCTTCGAGCAGATCACCCTGAATGCCGACCTGATCGGCGAACCGGCGGTCTTCCTGCAGGAAGGCATGGTGGTGACAGTGGAAAGCTACGAAGGCTCGCCGATCTCGGTGTCGCTGCCGGAAACCGTGACCATGCGCCTGATCGAGGCCGACCCGGTGGTGAAGGGGCAGACCGCGGCCTCCTCCTACAAGCCGGCGAAGCTGGAGAACGGCGTCCGCGTCCTGGTGCCGCCGCATGTCGAGAACGGCACCCGTGTCGTCGTCAATACCGCCGACGGCAGCTACGTCGAGCGCGCCAAAGACTGATGGCAAGAACCGCACTCATCAACGTGATGGCGCGTGCCGCCGACAAGGCGGCGCGCTCGCTGAAGCGCGACTTCGGCGAGGTCGGCCAGCTGCAGGTCTCGCAGAAGGGCCCCGCGGATTTCGTCTCCAACGCCGACGTCAAGGCCGAGCGCACGATCCGCGAGGAACTGGCGAAGGCGCGGCCCGGCTTCGGCTTCCTGATGGAGGAATCCGGCGAGAGCAAGGGCAGCGATCCCGACAGCCGCTGGATCGTCGACCCGCTGGACGGCACCACGAATTTCCTGCACAGCGTCCCGCATTTCGCCATCTCGATCGCCCTCGAGCAGAAGGGCGAGATCGTCGCCGGGCTGATCTACGATCCGATCAAGGACGAGGTGTTCTATGCCGCCAAGGGTGCCGGCGCCTTCTGCAACGACCGGCGCCTGCGGGTCTCCGGCCGCCGCGCGCTGAACGAATCCCTGCTGGCCACCGGCATTCCCTTCAAGGGCCACGGCGACGGCGAGCGCTTCGGCAAGCAGCTCGCCGCGGCGATGCGCGAAACCGCCGGCGTGCGCCGCTTCGGCGCCGCGGCGCTCGATCTCGCTTACGTCGCCGCCGGCCGCTTCGACGGCTTCTGGGAAGAAGGCCTGTCGCCCTGGGACATCGCCGCGGGCCTGATCATCATCAAGGAAGCCGGCGGCTATGTCACCGACCTCAAGGGCGGGCAGAGCATGATGGAGACCGGCAACGTGCTGGCCACCAACGGCGCGCTGCATACGCCGATCCAGGCGTTGATCAGCGGACACTAGTCGGCGGGCCCCAGATGGCGGACCCCAGATGGCGGACCCCAGGCCGTGGACGGGTAAGGCCTCGGCAGGGAGACGGCGATCGATGAAAGCCAAGAAATCCTGGACCGACAAGCCGAACGCACCGGTGCCGCACGGGCTGAAGCGCATGCCGCGCTGATCGCCGCGCAGCGCCGGCGCGAGGGGCTCTAGCCCGGCCTACAGTTCCAGTTCCCAGGTCTGGCCGACGAGATCCTGTCCGAAGCTGTGGTGCTTCTCCTCGGCAACCAGCTGGAAGCCCGCGGCCATATAGATGTGGCGCGCGCGGTGCAGGATGTCGTTGGTCCACAATGTGATCCGCCGATAGCCGGCGCGCCGGGCGAAGCGGATGCATTCGTTGACCAGGCGCTTGCCGAGGCCGAGCCCGCGCGCCTTGGGTTCGACCAGGAGCATGCGCAGCTTGGCGACCTCGTCGGACTGCCTGACCAGGAAGACGCCGCCAAGCGTCTCGCCGTCGCGCTCGGCGATCCAGCAATGCTCGCGCTGCGGATCGAAATCGCGGATGAACTTGGCGGCGACCTCGGCCGCCATCGCCTCGAAGCTGCCGTCCCAGCCGTATTCCTGCGCATAGAGCGCGGCATGGCGCTGCACCAGCCAGCCGAGATCGCCGGGCTGATGCGCGCGCAGGAAGACCGCCCCTGGCCCGGCCGTCTCGCCGCCGAGCAGCTGCTCCACCGTCCGCATCGCCGCGATGAGCCGGCTCTGGTCCTCCGGCGTCAGCGCCCGCAGCAGTTCGCCGATTTCCTCGCGCGACCGCCGGTCGAGCGGCGCGAAGGCGGCACGGCCGGCTTCGGTCAGCGCCAGATCGACCTGCCGGCCGTCCGCATCCGACGGCGTCTTCACGATCAGCCCCTGCCGCTCGAAATCCGCCAGCATGCGGCTGAGATAGCCGGGATCGAGGGACAGGTCCCGGGCGAGATCACGTGCGGTCAGCCGCTCGGCATGCGCAAGCTCGTAGAGGATCCGCGCCTGGGTCAGGGAGAAAGGACTGCTCAGCAGCCGCTCCTGCAACACACCGATGCGCTGGGTGTAGAAGCGGTTGAACCTACGCACCGCAGCAATGCTTTGTTCCGTCTGCGAATTGCCCATGGCCCCTGTCCGAGATGGAAGTGGGTAAACCAGACTAGCAATAAAATAAGTGACTCAGTCAAATATATGCGACGGCCCGGATTACCGCCCGGGCCAAAAGAGTTGGGGAAAACTGCCGCCAAACGAGGCGGATACTCTAAACAAGGTTGTGGCTTTTCAAGGGGATGCGATATAGTCCCGACTGATTTCGTGGGGCCCGGAGAAATCCCACCCGATTAACTATCAATCGCGCAGGCGGAAGTATGATCGCTCGGGTTGGAAGCTGCGTTGTTCGCAACGCCTTCATCGCCGCTCTTGTTACCTCGGCCTCGGTTGTGGCGATCTGCGCCCCGGCCTGGGCCCATGGCCATCCGCAGGCACCGGGCGACGGATCGGCCGTGGCTGACGGCGCGGCGACGCCATCGCCGCGCGCGACGCAGACCGCCCAGGCGGATACCACGGCCCCGGAAGCGCCCGCCGCCCCGGAGCCGCCCGGCGAACCGGAAGTCATGCCGACCTTTGTGCCGCCGCCCGTCCCGACCACGCCGGCCGACGTGACCGCCGGCTCGACCCCGTCGCTTCCGATACCGGCGCCGGCCACGGCGGCGGCGCCTGCAGCCACCGGCGCGGCGACACCCGCGACCACGGGTCAAGAAACCGCGACACCCCAACCTCAGCCGGAAACGCCGGCGGCGACCCCCGCCGCAGAGACTCCGGCCGCCATCACGCCCGCGGCGCCGCCAGCCGCCGTACCTCCGGCGACCGAACCCCCGGCCGCCGCACCGCCGGCCGCGCCTGCGGCGGCCCGGCCGCGCCGCCCCGGCCGAAGCCCCGGCAGCGCAAGCCCCGGCGGCACAAACCCCGGCGGCACAAGCCCCGGCGGCAGAGGCCCCAGCGGCCGAGACTCCTGCCACCGAGACTCCGGCCACTGAGACCCCGGCCGCCGAGGCCCCGGTCGCGCTGGATCCCAACGCCCCCGCGGTGCTGCCCGCCGGCGCCGTACGGATCATCTTCGAAATCGATGCCGACGAGGTTCCCGACGGATCGAACGGCACGCTCAACGAGATCGCCCAGAAGATGCTGGCTGACGAGAACATGCGTGTGCAGGTGATGGCCTATGCAAGCGGCGCCGAGGACAACGAGGCCAAGGCCCGTCGCAAATCGCTCGCCCGCGGTCTTACGGTCCGCGGCTATCTGATCAAGGCCGGCGTGCGGTCCACCCGCATCGACATCCATGTGTTCGGGACCAAGGCGGAGGGCACGCCCGCCGACCGCGTCGACATCATTCCGGAGGCAAGCTGATTATCCGGGCCACATCGATATCGACACCGCGGCGGGGCCGGCGATGAGCCGCCCCACCCGTCAGCTTGTCTGGATGGTGATCGGCCTGATCGCCGCCGGATTCATCGCCGGCATGCTGTGGGACAAGATCGTTGCCGCCTTCTGGCACAACGCTCCGCTGAACTGCTTCATCCTCGGCGTGCTGCTGGTCGGCATCGTCTTCACCTTCTGGCAGGTCCTGCGGCTCAATGCCGACATCTCCTGGATCGAGCATTTCCGCAAGGGCGGCCATGCCCCGAGCTACATCCAGCCGCGGCTGATGGCGCCGATGGCGGCGATGCTGAAGGATCGCACCGGCGGGCGCCTCTCCTTCTCCGCCTCGTCCCTCCGATCGGTCCTCGACGGCATCCAGTCGCGGCTCGATGAAAGCCACGAGATCTCGCGCTACCTGATCAGCCTGCTGATCTTCCTCGGCCTGCTCGGCACGTTCTGGGGACTGCTCGGCACCATCAATGCCGTCGCCGAAGCGATCGGCGCCATGAAGGTCGGCGGCGGCAGCGATCCGGCGGCGATGTTCGAAAGCCTGAAGCAGAGCCTCGAGGGCCCGCTGAGCGGCATGGGCATTGCTTTCTCGGCTTCGCTGTTCGGCCTCGCCGGCTCGCTGGTGCTGGGCTATCTGGAACTCCAGGCCAGCCAGGCGCAGAACCGCTTCTTCAACGACCTCGAGGATTGGCTCTCCAGCCAGACCCGCCTTTCCTCCGGCGGCGCACTGGTGGAAGGCGACCAGCCGGTCCCCGCCTATATCCAGGCGCTGCTCGAGCAGACTGCCGAAAGCCTGGAAAATCTGCAGCGGGTGATGGCGCGGACCGAAGACGGGCGGGCCCAGGGCAACCACAATTTCAAGCTGCTGGCGGACCAGATGCTGACCCTGACCGATCAGCTGCGCAGCGAGCAGCAGTTCATGGCGCGGCTCGGAGACACCCAGGCCGAGATGCGCCAGGTGCTGACCAAGCTCGGCGATCTCGCCGCCGGCGGCAATTTCGGCCTCGATGCCAACAGCCGGGCGCATCTGCGCAACATCGACGCGCGCCTGGGATCGATGGCCGAGGACCTGGCCCGTGGCCGCGACGCTTCCGTCCAGGACCTGCGGGCCGAGATCAAGGTTCTCGCCCGCACCATCGCCGTCGCCGCCGGTTTGGAGCGGAGCTAGGATCGGCGGATGAGCGTCTCCTCCAGACGCCGCGGCGGCCGCCATGTCGAAGCCTGGCCGGGCTATGTCGACGTCCTGTCGACCCTGCTGATGGTCATCGTCTTCGTGATGATGGTCTTCGTCGTCGCCCAGCTCTATCTCAGCCAGGCGTTGTCCGGCCGCGACGATGCCCTGGCCAAGCTCAATCGCCAGATCGCCGAGCTCGGCGACATGCTGGCGATGGAACGCAGCAATGCCGCGGAGCTGAAGGCGCAGCTCAGCCAGATCTCCGGCGAGCTCACCACCTCGACCGCGGAACGCGACGACCTGAAGCGCAAGCTCACCATCATCATCGGCGAGCGCGACACGTTGAAGGCGACGCTGGGCGATGCCCAGGCGAAGATCGCGGCCTCCGATGCCAAGCAGAAGGAACTCGAGGACGCCTACAAGGCGATCGACGCCGACAAGGAGAAGATCACCGCGCTGCTGTCGGACATCGCCGCCCTGGAGAGCCTGCGCGACGATCTCCAGAGCAGGCTTGGCGCCAGCGAGGCCACGGCGCAGAAGATCACCTCCGAATCCCAGGCCCAGGTCGAGATCCTGAACCGACAGATCCTGGCCTTGCGCGATGAGCTGTCCCGCATTGCCGCCGCCCTCGACGCCTCCGAGGCGAAATCGAAGGAGCAGGACGTGCAAATCGCCGATCTCGGCAGCCGGCTGAATGCCGCCCTGGCCTCGAAGGTCGAGGAACTGGCCCGTTACCGCTCGGAGTTCTTCGGGCGGCTGCGCGAGGTCCTGGGCAACCGGACGGATATCCAGGTGGTGGGCGACCGCTTCGTCTTCCAGTCCGAGGTGCTGTTCGATTCCGGCTCGGCGGAGATCGGCCTGGCCGGACAGGATCAGCTCGACATCCTCGCCACGACGCTGATCCTGATATCCAAGGATATCCCGGCCGATATCAATTGGGTGCTGCGCATCGACGGCCATACCGACAAGCGGCCGATCGCGACCGCGCAATTCCCGTCGAACTGGGAGCTGTCGACCGCGCGCGCCGTCGCCGTCGCCAAGTTCCTGATCAGCCGCGGCATTCCGCCGGAGCGCCTGGCCACCGCCGGCTTTGCCGAATTCGCGCCGCTCGATCCGACCGACAGCGAAGAGGCCTACAAGAAGAACCGCCGGATCGAGATGAAGTTGGATCAGCGGTAGGGACCGCGCCCAGAGCCACGGACGAACACAGCTACTCCGCCGCCTGCTCGAACTGCAATGCCGCGAGCCGGGCATAGAGACCGCCTTGGCGGGTGAGTTCGGCATGGGTGCCGATGGCGTCGATCCGGCCGCGCTCCATCACCACGATCCGATCGCATTTCAGCACCGTCGCCAGGCGATGGGCGATCACGATGGTAGTCCGCTCCTGCATCAGATCGTCCAGCGCCTTCTGCACCATCAGCTCGCTCTCCGCGTCCAGGGCGCTGGTCGCCTCGTCGAGCAGCAGCAGGGCCGGATTGCGCAGGATGGCGCGGGCGATGGCGATGCGCTGCCGCTGCCCGCCCGACAGGCGCACGCCGCGCTCGCCCAGATAGGTGTCGTAGCCCTGCGGCAGGCGGTCGAGGAATTCGGCGGCATGGGCGGCCTTCGCCGCCGCGCGCACCTCGGCATCGCTTGCCGTCGGCTTGCCGTAGCGGATGTTTTCCTGGGCACTGGAGGAGAAGATCACCGGGTCCTGGGCGACGATGCCCATGCCGAGACGCAAGGCCTCGGGCTGCAGGTCGCGGACATCGATCCCGTCGAAGGTGATGCGGCCTTCCTCCGGATCGTAGAACCGCATCAGCAGCTGGAAGACCGTAGTTTTGCCGGCGCCCGAGGGGCCGACGATGGCGACGCGTTCGCCCGGCTGGATCTTGAGCGAGAACTGGTCGAGCGCCCTGGTCTCCGGCCGGGAGGGATAGCGGAAGGAGACGTTCTCGAACCCGACCGCGCCGCGCGACGGCTGCGGCAGGGGCTTGGGATGCAACGGGGCCGTCACCACCGGTCTGGTGCCGAGGAGTTCCAGGATCCGCTCCATGGCGCCCGCCGCCCGCTGCAGATCCCCGATCACCTCGCTGATGGCACCGATCGAGCTCGCCACCAGGATCGCATAGAAGACGAATTTCGCCAGGTCGCCGCCGCTGAGCCGCGCGCCCACCACGTCGTGCCCGCCGATCCACAGGATGGTGCTGATCGAACCGAAGACCAGCAGGATGACCACCGCGGTCAACCAGGCCCTGGCTCGGATCCGGTCGATGGCGGCCACGAAGGCGTCGTCGATGCGGGCGGCGAAGCTCTTGCGGTCGAGGTCCTCATGGGAGAAGGCCTGCACCGTGCGGATCCCGTACAGCGTCTCGGCGGCGTCGGCGGAGACTTCGGCGATCTTGTCCTGGGTGAGGCGCGACAGCTTGCGCACCTTGCGGCCATAGGTGACGATCGGCAGCACCACGATCGGCACCACCAGGAGAACCAGTCCGGTCAGCTTCGGGCTGGTCAGCATCAGCCCGACCAAGCCGCCGACGATCAGGATGGAATTGCGCAGCGCCACCGAGACCGAGGACCCGATCACCGCCTGGATCAGGGTCGTATCGGTGGTGAGGCGCGAGATCACCTCGCCGGTCCGCGTCACCTCGAAGAAGCCGGGCGACAGGCCGATGATATGATCGAAGACGGCGCGGCGGATATCCGCCACCACCCGCTCGCCGATCCAGGACACCAGGTAGAACCGCCCCGCCGTGCCGACCGCCATGACGATCGCCACCCCGAACAGCGCCAGCACCGCCTTGTCGAGCACGGTCGGATCGCCCTGGCCGAAGCCCTGGTCGATCAGGAACTTGAAGCCCGGCCCCAGTGCCAGCACGGTGCCGGCGGCGATCAGCAGCATCACCGTCGCCCCCGCCGCCTGCCAGCGATAGGGGCGGATGAAGCGCAGGATCTCCAGCGCGCGGCGCGGATCGCGCGGGACCGGACGGTCGGGAATCGGTGCTTTCGCCATGCCGCGGGCTCAGGGGGCGAGAACGAGGGGCTGGCCGGTCGCCGCCGTGAGTTCGGCCGTCAGGATCTCGTGCAGCACCCGGTGCGCGCCGTCGACGGCCCGGGTCGAGCGCCAGCCGCCGGCCGGATCCGGGGCGAAATGCCAGGCTCCGCTCGCCGGCGAGGAGAGCCAGATCTCGCGGTTCGGCCCATGCTTGTTGATGACGTAGCGCCCGCCGCCCGGCAGCTCGATATGCAGGATGCCGGCCTCGAGGTCGACGTCGAGATGGTCCTCCAGCTGGTCCTCGATCTGCATCATCAGCCGGCTGATGGTCTCCGTCGCCAGCCGCTCGAAGGCGCTTTGGTCCATGATTTCACTCGAATTTCCGGCCGGTCTCGGGGACAAGCCCGGGCCGCGGCATCATTAGACCGATGAGGCCCCGCTCGCAATCCCCTGTCGGCCGGAAATTAACCATTTCGGAGGGACGCCCGTGCGGCATTCCGACCGGGCGAGCCCACCCTTGCGCGAAGTCCGGCGGTTCTGTATAACCCGCCCCGATTTCCAAGGAGTTACCGCCATGAAGGCCAAGATTCATCCCGACTACCACGAGATCAACGTGGTCATGACCGACGGGACCAAATTCACCACCCGTTCGACCATGGGCAAGGCCGGGGACACGCTCAACCTCGACATCGACCCGAAGTCGCACCCGGCCTGGACCGGGGTGCATCGCCTGATGGACGCCGGCGGCCAGCTCGCCAAGTTCAACAAGCGTTTCCAGGGCATGGAGATGAAGAAGAAGTAGGTCCGCCTCACCGCGGCCTCTGCGCCCAACCACAGCCGCCCTCCGGGGCGGCTGTTTCGTTTCAGGATCTAGTTCTCGGACCGGGGAAAGCCGCCGACCACCGCCGGCATCGGCCCGGCGGCGACCCGGGCGCCGACCTGGTCGTCCAGCCGCGCCACCCGCTGGTAGAGTGACAGGCTGCGGGACAGCAGCCGCTGCAGCTCCTCGGGCATCGCCTTCACCGCCTCGGTGGTATCCTTGCTGCAGAGCTCGCGCCCGCCCAGCCGCCGCTCGGGCTTCGCCGCCTCCTCGAGCGACATCTCGCCGTTATGCACCGCCCGATGGGTCAGCAACCAGGCCAGCACCTGGGTGAGGCGCGCCACCAGGCGCATCGTCTCCATGCTCGTGGTCAGCCCGGCATCCACCGCCAGCCGCTTCAAATCGGCCTCGGCATGATCCGTCAGGTAGCGGCGGGATTCGGCCAGCAGGCCCATCGCCTCAAGCATGGTGCGGTCGAAGAACTCGATATTAGCCATCTCGGCCGGCAACTCCTGAGCTCCGGTCTCGGCGACCCGGTGCGGTATAAAAGCAGCTTCTAGGACAGGCGTTAAGAAATATTATTCGTTCCGGCAAAAAAGCCGCGGCAAAAAATCGTGATCCGGGGCTTGACCGATAACCCGTTGTTTCCCATGTGGATGTTGCCGAGGCGCCGGTTCCGGGTTTCGGCAGTGCAAAACGGCCGGCCCATGCGGGCGGTCGAAAATTCCATGTTGCTCAGCAAGGAGAATGTGGCCATGCGTACCTATGATCTTTCCCCGCTTTTCCGTTCCACCGTCGGCTTCGACCGCCTTTCGCGCCTGATGGATACGGCGCTCCGCGGCGAGGAAACCGCCCCCGCCTACCCGCCCTACAACATCGAGCGCACCGGCGAGGACACCTACCGGATCACCATGGCGGTGGCCGGCTTCGGTGAGGACGACGTCACCATCACCGTCCAGGAGAACGCCCTCACCATCGCCGGCAAGCTGGCGAAGGACGAGGCCGAGCGGACCTATCTGCATCGCGGCATCGCCGGCCGGGCCTTCGAGCGCCGCTTCGAGCTCGCCGACCATATCAAGGTCAAGGAAGCCAGCCTGCAGAACGGTCTCCTGCATGTCGAACTGGTCCGTGAAGTTCCCGAGGCTGCCAAGCCGCGGACCATCAAGATCTCGGCAGGCGAGAAATCCCAGCCGCAGGTGATCGACAGCAAGGCGGCCTAGAGCCGGACCTGCTGCACGATTTTCACCGATCGCACAGGCGCATCATGGCCGGGACCTGTCCCGGCCATGATCGTTTCGGCCCGAGAGCGCGGCGTCGTTCGGGCCGCGGATTTATTCCATAAGGAAACCTGTGGCCGCCACGCCCGGGCCGACCTAGCATGGCGCCGCCGCCGGCTTTCGGCGGAGTTTTCGGGGTGATTCGCGGATGACATCGGAGTCGGTCAAAGGCCTATTCCAGCGCGCGGCAGAGCATGCCACCCGCTATCGGGATCGCGGCGTCGACGGCCTGCACCGGCCGGCCCAGAACTTCGCCCAGTCGCTGGCCGGCTTCGCCGAACCGGTGCCGGAACGGGGCGCGGCGGCGGAATCGGTGATCGACGAGCTTGCCGCCAAGGCCGAGCCCGGCCTGCACCGCATGACCGGCCCGCGCTTCCTCGGCTGGGTGATCGGCGGATCGCACCCGGCCGGCGTCGCCGCCGACTGGCTGACCGCGGCCTGGGGGCAGAATTCCGGCAATCACCACGCGGCGCCCGCCGCCTCGGCCGCCGAAGCCGTAGCCATGGGCTGGCTCCTCGACATCCTCGATCTGCCGCGCGGCAGCTCGGTCGGCTTCGTCACCGGCGCCACCTTGGCGAGCTTCGTCTGCTTTGCCGCGGCCCGCAACGAGGTCCTGCGCCGCGTCGGCTGGGACGTCGAGGCCGAGGGCCTGTTCGGCGCGCCGCCGATCACCGTGCTGATCGGCGACGATGCCCACACCACGGTCTATTCCGCGCTGCAGTTCCTCGGCCTCGGGCATGACCGGGTGGTCCGGGTCCGCACCGACGACCAGGGCCGCATCGTTCCCGCCGCCTTCCGCGCCGCCTGCGCCAGGATCGCCGGCCCCGCCATCGCCGTCCTGCAGGCCGGCCAGATCAATACCGGCGCCTTCGACGACTTCGACGACCTCACCGCGGCGGCGCATGCGGCGGGCGCCTGGGTCCATGTCGACGGCGCCTTCGGCCTCTGGGCCCGCGCCAGCCCCGGCCTGAAACCCCGGACCGCCGGCATGGAGCTGGCCGATTCCTGGGCGACCGACGGCCACAAGTGGCTGCAGACGCCCTACGACTGCGGCTATGCCATCGTCCGCGACGCCGACGCCCATCGCCGCGCCATGACCATCGCCGCCAGCTATCTCCCGCCCGCCGCCGAGGGCGAACGCGATCCCAGCCATTTCGTGCCGGAACTCTCCCGCCGGGCCCGCGGCTTCGCCACCTGGGCGATGATCAAGCATCTCGGCCGCGATGGCATCGCGCGGATGGTCGAGGGCCACTGCGCCGCGGCGCGGCTGATCGCCGATCGCCTGCGCGCCGACACGTCGATCCAGATCCTGAACGACGTGGTGTTGAACCAGGTCATCGTCCGCTTCGGCGCCGGCGAGACCGACGTGGTCGGCGACAGGCTCACCCAGGACACCATCGCCCGCATCCAGTCGGACGGCATCTGCTTTACCGGCGGGGCGAAGTGGCGCGGACGCCAGGTCATGCGGATCTCGGTCATCAACTGGCAGACCGACGATGCCGAAGCCGCCGTCGCGGCGGAAGCCATCGAGAAGGCCTGGGAGGCCGTGCGCGGCGCGGCCTAGCCGGCGATCAGCGTCCTGATCCCCGCCGTCACCCGGTCCGGCGCCTCGGCCATCGCCATGTGGCCGATGCCGGGCAGGACTACGGCCGAGCGCATCGGCAGCCGGGCGAAGAACGCCTGGGCCTTCTTCAGCGGCGTCATCCGGTCGAGCTCGCCCTGCACCGAGACGACCGGGCAGGTAATCCGCGCCGCCGCCGCCACGGCCCCCTGATAGGCGTTGCAGGCGCTGAGGTCGGCATGGAGCACCCCCGGCCCCGCGCGTTCCAGCAGCCGGAGGCCCGTCGACATCATGCCGAGGCCCGGCACCGTGTTGCCGCCCATATGCCCGGCCGGGCCGAAGCCCCAGCTCGCCACCAGTTCGGCAGCGAGCGGCTGATCGGCCTTCGCCGCCGCCAGCAGATCGGGATGCACCGGCATCTCCGGCGCGAAGCCGACGAGGCCGAGACCGAGCGCCCGCGCCGGCGACGCCGCCGCCATCTCGAGCGCCGCCAGGGCGCCCATCGAATGCCCGACCAGATAGGCGCGGTCGATCTTCAGCGCATCCAGCGCGCGCCAGGCCCAGGCCGCCATCGCTTCGATCCCGGCGAGGCAGGCGCCGGCGGACCGGCCATGCCCCGGCAGGTCGACGGCGATCGCCGACCCGCCATGATGCGCGACATAGCGCGCCTGCAGGGTCCAGACGCTGTGGTCCATCCCGGCGCCATGCAGGAACAGCACCGCCGCGCGGTCGCCCGCGACCGGCTGCCCGCCGGTCGCGGCAAAGACCCGATGTCCGTCGACCTCAAAGATCATCGCTGCGCCCCGGCCGGATCGGCTGCGCGCGACCCAACCTGCCTCGTCTTCATGACGCCGACTCCTTCTGCGATGCCCGGAGCGCCTGGGAGAGATCGTCGATGATGTCGCCGGCATCCTCGAGGCCGACGGAGAGCCGGATCAGTTCCTCGCCGATCCCCGCCGCCTTCAGCGCCGCCGCGTCCAGCTGCCGGTGCGTCGTGCTCGCCGGATGGATCACCAGCGTCTTCGCGTCGCCGACATTGGCGAGATGCGAGCTCAGCTTCAGCGCGTCGATGAACCGGCGTCCCGCCGCCCGGCCGCCCTTGACGCCGAAGCTCACGATCGAGCCGGCGCCCTTCGGCAGCAGGCGCTGCGCCAGGGCGTAGTCGGGATGATCGGGATGGCCGGGATAGTTCACCCATTCGACCGCCGGATGGCTTTTGAGGGCGGCGACCACCTTCACCGCATTCTCGACATGGCGCGCCATGCGCAGCGGCAGGGTCTCGATGCCCTGCAGCAGATAGAACGCGTTGGCCGGGCTCATGCAGGCGCCGAAATCGCGCAGGCCCTCGAGGCGCGCCCGCATCAGGAAGGCCGCCGGTCCGAACTCCTCGGCGAAGTCGATGCCGTGATAGCCGGCATAGGGTTCGGTCAGGGTCGGGAAACTTGCCCGCCGCTTCCCAGTCGAACCGGCCGCCATCGACCAGCACGCCGCCGATCGCCAGGCCGTGTCCGCCCAGCCATTTCGTCGCCGAATGCATCACGAGGTCCGCGCCCTGGTCGAGCGGCTGGCTGAGATAGGGCGTGGTGAAGGTCGCGTCGAGCAGCAGCGGCAGCTGCGCTGCATGGGCGACCTCGGCCAAGGCCGGCACGTCCAGCACCTCGAGCCCCGGATTGCCGATGGTCTCGGCGAAGACCAGCCGCGTCTCCGGCCGGATCGCCGCCTTGAAGCCGGCAATGTCCCGCGGGTTGACGAAGCTGGCGGTGATGCCGAAGCGCGGCAGGGTCAGGCGGAAGCAGATTGAGGCTGCCGCCATAGAGCGCCGCCGAGGCGACGATATGCCCGCCCTGCCCCATCAGCGTGGCGATCGCCAGGAACAGGGCCGCATGCCCGCTGGCCGTCGCCACCGCGCCGACGCCGCCGTCCAGCGCCGCCACCCGCTCCTCGAACACCGCCACGGTCGGATTGCTGATCCGCGAATAGATGTGGCCGGGCTGCTCCAGGTTGAACAGGGCCGCGGCATGGTCGGCATCGTCGAAGACATAGGAGGTGGTCTGGTAGATCGGCACCGCCCGGGCCCCGGTCACCGGGTCCGGCCGCTGGCCGGCATGCAGTGACAGGGTGTCGAATTTCAGGAACTTCGGATCCGCCATGTCGTACCCCTGCTGCCCCATCCCGCAAGAGCCCGGGCCCAAAAGTCCGGGCCCGCAAAAGCGGAGGGCCGCTCATCCGGTTTCCCGGCGGCGGCCCTCTCGATTTTTGTAAAGCCTCAACCTGTCTAACTTGCGGCCGGGGAACGTTACGGTTGACCCCCGACATCGTCAAGAAGGAATCTTGTAACAAGACCGACTTACGCAGGATTGTGAAGACGGGAGCTAACCCGAAATCTCAAGACAAGACCGCCGGCCACAGGGGCCGGCGGCAAGTTAGACAGGGAGGCATGAAACTGGATCGTCGGAACTGATCCAGGGAGAAAGATGGGGGTACCATCTTCCTGACTGCCAATTTATAGGCCGGATGTGAACAAAACGTTAACGAAACGACGATTTATCGGCCGCGTGCCGCGCACGCGCAAACCTAATATAATATTGCAAATTCAATTCATTACATCACTATTTTGATTTGAAAAGTCCGGATACGGCATTGAGATGGGCGCGCTTCGCTGCGATTTTTTCTTCCACCCGAGCGATCTCCGTCTTGAGATCGGCGATGTAGTCGGTGAGTTCCTCCACCGACAGCGGGTCCAGGTTCTTCGGCTGCGGCTTGGTCTTGCGCGGTTCGAGCTCTTCGATATCCATGGCGGCATCCTTTTCCGGCGCCGAGTCTAGGCGCAACGCCATCGGGTTTCCAAGGCTCTTGAACTAGGCTAGGAAGCGGAAAATCCCACAGGAAGGCAGCGCGCCCATGGCCCGTCCCGAACAGCTCCCCGCGGAAATGACCGTCGTCGAACTCAACGGATTCGGTGGCCCGGAGGTCCTGCGTCCCGGCCGGCGGCCGGTGCCCGCCCCCGGCCCGGACGAGGTACTGATCAAGGTCGCGGCCGCTGGGGTGAACCGCCCGGATATCCTGCAGCGCCAGGGCGGCTACGCCCCGCCGCCCGGCGCCTCGGACATCCCCGGCCTGGAAGTGGCCGGCACCATCGTCGCCTGCGGCGCTGCGGTCGCCGATTGGAAGGCGGGCGACCGGGTGATGGCCCTGGTCGCCGGCGGCGGCTATGCCGAATATTGCCCCGCCCCCGCGGTCCAATGCCTGCCGGTGCCCAAGGGCTTCGACTTCCCCCTGGCGGCGGCGGCGCCCGAGACCTTCTTTACCGTCTGGACCAATGTCTTCGAGCGCGGCCGGCTGAAGGCCGGCGAGACCTTCCTGGTCCATGGCGGCTCCAGCGGCATCGGCACCACGGCGATCCAGCTGGCGCATCATTTCGGCGCCAGGGTGATCACCACCGTGGGCAGCGACGACAAGGCGGAAGCCTGCCGCAGGCTCGGCGCCGATCTCGCCCTCAACTACCGGACCCAGGATTTCGTCGCCGAGGTGATGCGGGCGACCGGCGACAAGGGTGCCGACCTCATCCTCGACATGGTCGGCGGCGACTACATCAACCGCAACCTGAAATGCCTCGCCGTCGAGGGCCGCCTGGTGCAGATCGCCTTCCTGCAGGGATCCAAGGCCGAGATCAATCTCGCCGCCCTGATGGTGAAGCGCCAGACCCTCACCGGCTCGACCCTGCGCCCGCGCTCGGTGGCGGAGAAGGGCGCCATCGCCGCCGCCTTGCGCCAGCAGGTCCTGCCCCTGCTGGAGGGCGGCAAGGTGAAGCCGGTGCTCTATCGGACGTTCCCGCTCGCCCAGGCCGACGAGGCCCATCGCCTCATGGAATCCAGCGCTCATATCGGGAAGATCGTGCTGGTGGTGTAGCCCACCTGTCGGGATGCGCCGCCGCGCGCTGGGCCGGTTTTCGCGTCTCGACGATTTCGAGGTCAGGCGGCTCCTGTCGCAATCCAAATTGCCGCCGGGAGCTGAAGTGTCGATCCAGACGCGCCGGACTGACGTCCATCTGCGGCAGGCCGGCTGAAAACGTCTGTTCGAACTCTCTTGTCTCCCAGGTGGCCTCGATTGAAACCGGAGCCGGCCTTGCCAGTAGAACGGGCAGGAGAATTCCGGCCTAGGTTTGGACGACCTGGAGGCACGGAAGGCTCTTCGGGGCGACGGCAGGATCGCGCCTGAGAAAGACGCTGTTAGGCGGTTCGCGGCAACTCGTCTAGGATCGCCCGGTAAATCCGGGGAAATGCATGGGCGAAGAACAGATCGAACGGCGCCTGGCCGCCATCCTGGCGGCCGATATCGTTGGCTACAGCCGCCTGATGGAGGCCAACGAAGAGCGCACTCTCGGCGCGATGAAATCCCATCGGCGGGAACTCTTCGATCCCGCCGTCGCCAGACACAACGGGCGCATTTTCAAGGCCATGGGCGACGGCTTCCTGGTCGAGTTCAACAGCGTGCTCAATGCTGCGCGCTGCGCGGTGGAGATTCAGCTCGGGATGACCGAGCGCAATACCGGAGTGCCGGAAGACCGGCACATCGAGATTCCGCATCGGCATCAATCTGGGCGAAATCATCGTCGATGGCGACGACTTCTACGGCGATGGCGTCAACATGGCGGCGCGGCTCGAGGGCCTGGCTCACCCCGGCGGCATCGCCTGTTCCGCCATCGTGCACAGCCAGGTCGGCAACAAGCTGGAGCGCGATTTCCTCGATCAGGGGGAGAAGGCGGTCAAGAACATTGCCCAGCCGGTGCATGTCTATTTCGTCGACCTTGGACTGCAGGCACGGGCCACCACCGCGACCGCCGCCGGCGGCAAGGCCTTGCGCTCGGACAAACCCTCGATCGCCGTGCTCCCGTTCCAGAACATGAGCAACGACCCTGAGCAGGAATTCTTCAGCGATGGAATGACCGAGGACATCATCACCGATCTTTCCAAGGTCTCCGGCCTCTTCGTGCTCGGCCGCAATACCGTCTTCACCTATAAGGGCAAGGCGGTGAATCTCGAGCAGATCGCCAAGGAACTCGGCGTCGCCTATGTGGTCGAGGGCAGTGTCAGGAAGGCCGGCAACCGGGTGCGGATCAACGCCCAGCTTATCGAGGGGGCAAGCGGCGGGCATATCTGGGCGGACCGCTATGATCGGGACCTCACCGATATCTTCGCTCTCCAGGACGAGATCACCCAGACCATCGTCGGCCAGCTCAAGGTGAATCTGCTGCCGGAGGAAAAGAAGGCGATCGAGCTGGCTCCGACCGGGAATGTCGAGGCCTACACGCACTATCTGCGCGGTCGCGAGATCTCCCGCGATCACACGAAGGCGAGCCTCCTGCTGGCGCGGCAGAGCTTCGAGCGGGCAATAGAGATAGACCCCCATTACGCGCGCGCCTATGCCGGACTCGCCAACTGCGAGTCGCATCTGAAGTCCCGGCACGGCGTCGGGATTCCGGTCAGCGACATCCTGGCCATCGCGGACAAGGCACTGGCGATCGATCCCAGTCTCGCCGAGGCGCATGCGGCCCGTGGTACCGCATTTGCCACCGGCGACCGCCACGACGAGGCCTCGGCCGCCTTCAAGCAGGCGCTGGCCATGGATCCGAACGGCCACCAGGTCCACGTTCCCTATGCCGAGTTCTGCAACAGCCACGGCGATTTCGAGCGCGCCGCGACACATTACATACGCGCCCTCGAGCTTCAGCTGGACGACTATCGCTCGCCGCTCATGCTTCAGCAGGCGCTTCGCTCGCTCGGGCGCAAGGATAAGTCGGAGAGATATGTCCGGCTGGGACTCAAGCGAGCCGAAGCGGAACTGAAACGGCATCCGGAAAACTCCTATGCCGCCCAGCTTTGCGCCGCCTCGCTGGCAACATTGGGCGAGCGCGACCTTGCCCTGGAATGGCTGGAGCGCGCTTTGGCGATCGACCCGGAGGATGCCTTGGCAAGGTACAATGCGGCCTGCGTCTATTCGCAGCTTGGCGAGCTAGATCGCGCGGTCGATCTGCTCGAAGCCTGGGTCGGCCAGGTCGGCCCCGACATGATCTTATGGTTCAAGAACGATGTAGATTTCGACCCGATCCGCAGCCATCCGCGCTACCCGCACCTGCTCGAACTCGGTGGCCTGTGATCGCACCCGGAAATCCGCCGGCTCGACCCTGATACCGCGTTCGGAGCCCAAGAAGAGCGCCATCGCCACCTTGCACCAGCAGGTCCTGCCTCTGCTGGACAGCGGAGAGGTGTAGCCCACCGGGCGGGCTGCGCGACCGGGGACCCGGTATCTAGAGCAAGTTGCGTTTAGGTTCATTCGTTATAGGGGTATTCGTCACCCCAAGGCTTGGCCTTGGGGTCCACGAGTTTGTCTGCTGCAAAGCAATTCGTGGATGCCAAGGCCAAGCCTTGGCATGACGCCCAGTGATTCGACCAAATGGCATAACGCTCTAGGCGGCACGTACCGTTACCTGCGCCGCTGCCCGCCGGGCCGGTTTTCGCTTCACGACGATTTCGAGATCATGCCCAAGGCGCAAAAGAACCTTCATGATCCGCTCGGTGGAAAAGCGGGTTACGGTTCCGCGCGTCAGCAGCGAGATGTCGGGCTGGGAAAGCCCGACTGTGGTCGCGACCTCCGCCTGGGTCAGGCCGCGGCTCTTGATGATCCTGTTGATCTGGCTGATCAGATCCGCTCGCGCTTTCAGCTCCTCGGCATTCTCCAATCCAAGGTCCGCGAACACATTTCCGCTGCTCGCCTCTACATCATGCCTCTTGGTCATCCGTCGTCCATTTCTGCGTCGATCTCCTTGGCCCGCCGGAGCCGTTCATCGATCAACGCCATGTCGGGTCGCGGCGTTCAAATCCCGCGAACACTCTTCTTCTGGAAGCAGTGCAGCACATAGATGCCGTGTTTCAGCTGCACCGCGTAGACCGCGCGATGGGTACCGCCCTCGGCATTGTCTACGATCTCCTGCACGCCGGCACCGCCGTAACCGGACAATGCCTTCGCATTGTCCGGCATCTCGCCTGCCTGCACCTGGCGCAAGGCGAAGCCGACGCGGCCTTTGACCTCGTTTGGAAAACCATGCAAATCCTTGCGGCTCGACGCAATCCAGAACAGGGCGCGCATGTGCGCTCAGCCACGCTGTAAGAATTATAGCACTACTGCAATACATCGGCAATCCGAGGCGAGAATCTCCGGGATTCTTCGCAATTACTGCCAGCCCGGCAGCGATCCCGGCATGGAGTGACCAGAGAGACTACTGGCTTAACAGCAACTTATATATGCAATCTTACAGAAATACAATCCTTGCGATCAATCATCGCAATCGGACGCGGAATGCGATCTTGCGGCCTGCATCGATGGCGGTGACCCCGGCGCTGCCGCCGGGGTCACCGTCCATGCAACGTTTTAGAAGCCGACCTTGGCTGCCTTCACCTTGCCGAGCTGCGCCAGGCCGAGGACGAAGATCAGGATCAGCGACAGCAGGTTGATGTAGTTCAGGTACCAGGGTGCATCCGGCGTCCGCGGCCAGATCAGGTTCAGCGTCATCACCACGCCGAAGGCGAGTGCCAGGACGTTGACGATCATGCCCCAGTTGCCCAGCTTGAAGTGCCCGGCGGGCTTCCAGCCGTGCAGGCGCGCATAGAGCGCACCGCCCGTCACCATGTGGAACGAGGTATAGATGCCGGCGGTGGCGAAGCTGATCACCTGGGTGATCGCGTTGCTGGAGAGCAGCCCGAGCAGGACGATCACGCAGGGAATGACGGTCGCCGTCAGGATGGCGCCGTTCGGCAGGCCCCGCCGCTCGTCGATCCGCGACAGCGTCTCGGAGCCGAAGAGCAGCTTGTCGCGTCCCATCGAGAACAGCAGCCGGCTGGTCGATGCCATGATCGATGCCGCCGCGCTGACCACGATGATGATCAGCGTGATGATGCCGAGCTTGGCGCCGACCTCGCCGAAATTCGCGAGGAGAACCGCTTCCGCCGGATTGACGCTGCCGCCGACCGCCGCCGCCATGTCCGGCACGGCCAAGGTCATGCCGAGGGCGATGACCAGTGTGCTGGCGCCGCCGACCCACATCGTCAGCATCATCGCCCGCGGTACCTTGTGCGAAGCCTCCTGCACCTCCTCGCCGAGGTCGCCGCAGGCCTCGAAGCCGAAGATGATCCAGATGCCGATGAGGCTGGCGGCGAACAGCGCCGAGGTGTAGTTGCCCGCCCCGGCCCCGAAGCTGTCGAACAGCACGCTGACCGGCTGCACCCGGCCGAAGAACAGCAGGTAGATTCCGGCGAAGGCCAGGCCGACGAGGCCCGCCCAGACGCCGGCCTCCACGCCCTTGGCGAGGGTCTTGGTGCCGGCGAAGTTGATGAAGGCGGCGATGAGCAGCATCGCCAGGGCGGCGATGGCATTGATCAGCGGTGTCGCCTCGAAGCCGAACAGCGCGGCGACATAGGGGGCGCCGCCATAGGCCAGGCCGGCATTCGTCGCCAGCAGCGCCAGCAGGTACATGAAGGCGGTGAGGAATCCCCAGCGCGGACCGACCAGATGGCGGGCCCATTGGTAGACGCCGCCGGCGATCGGATACTGCGAGGCCGCTTCGGCGAAGACGAAGGCGACCAGGATCTGGCCGAACAGGATGACCGGCATCGTCCAGAAATAGGCCGGGCCCGCCGTGGTCAGGGCGAAGGCGAACAGGGCGTAGAATCCGGCCAGCGGACTCGATATAGGAGTAACCCAGCGAAAAATCGGCAAACAGGCCCAAGACACGCTTGAATTGCGGCTTGTAGCCAAACGAGACGATCAGCTTGTCTTCTGAGTCCATCGGTTTCTCGGCCATGCTCATCCCCTGATTCTCGTTGTTGATGTCCACGCGGTATCGATCACCCTTTCGCAAACCAGCCATTGTCGACATAGAGGGCGGCGCCATTGATGAAGCTCGCATCCTCGGAGGCCAGGAACAGCACGGCGGAGGCCGCCTCCTCCGGCTCGCAGATCCGCACCTGCGCCGCCCGCAGGTCCGCATCGCTCCACTTCTGGCCGAGGCCGTCGAGTTCCTTGATCTCGCGCAGACCGTGCGCCGTCTTCACGAAGCCCGGGCAGATGGCGTTGCAGCGGATGTTGCGGTCGCGGTATTCGGTGGAGAGCGACCGCGTCAGCTGCAGCACCGCGCCCTTGGTCATACAGTAGATCGATTCCAGGGCGAAACCCATCTCGCCGCCGTTGGACGAGGTGATGACGATCGCGCCGCCGCCGTTCTCCAGCATCTGCGCGACGACCGCCCGGCAGACCAGGAAGGCCGAGCGGACGTTGATGTCCATCAGCCGGTCGTATTCCGCCTCGGTCGTCAGGTGGAACGGCCGCACCGTCACCGTGCCGGCATGATTGAACAGCACCGAGATCGGCCCGAAGGCGCGGTTGATCTTCCTGATCGCGGCGCCGACCTGGGCGGCCTTCGAGGCGTCGGCCTTGACGAAGACCGCTTCGCCGCCGGCGGCGCGGATCATCTTCTCGACCTCGCGGCCGTCCTTCTCGAGGATATCGAGGATGCCGACGCGGGCGCCCTCGGCGGCGAATTTCAGCGCCGCGGCGCGGCCCATGCCCGCGGCGCCGCCGCTGACCAGCACGGTCTTGCCGATGAATCGCCGCGCCCCGCTGTTGACGGCGCGGCTCCGTGCCTTCGCGCGCTTGACCATGCTGCCCCCTCCCGCCGCGCCGCTGCCGCGCGGCGACGGGATCGCGGCCACGCTGTCGGCGGATCGGATTTTCTTGTCGCTTGAGTGATGCCCCCGCATTTCAGCTGCGTCACCGTGGGCATATGCAGAGGCGTTGTCAACATGTCGCGGCGGCAATTGCGGCTTCTATGATCGCGCTTTTGCGACCGGCGGTGGTTCCGGCGCGAGGAAGATCGTGCTGGCGGTGCAGCGCAGGGTTTGCCGATCTGTTTGGTATAATCATACGATCGCGACCAGCGAGGATGGACGGACGTGAAACGCTCGATCTTTCTGCCTGCCGCGCTGCTGCTGCTTGCCGCCGGGTTTTCTATAGCCTTCGCCGAGGACGCGCCGGTGCCGGGCGGCCATGTGCTGCGCGACGTCGCCTATGGATCCGATCCGAAGCAGCGCTTCGACGTCTATCTGCCGCCGCGAGCGGCCGGCGCACCGATCGCCGCACCGATCGTCGTCATGGTGCATGGCGGCGGCTGGCGCAATGGCGACAAGGCGCTGGCCAGCGTCGTCGGCAACAAGGGACGGCACTGGCTGGCGCAGGGCTACATCTTCGTCTCGGTCAACAACCGCCTGCTGCCGGCGGCCGATCCGCTGGCGCAGGCGGCGGACGTCGCCCATGCTCTGGCCGAGATCCAGCGCCTGGCGCCGGGTTGGGGCGGCGATCCCGCGCAGGTGATCCTCGCCGGCCATTCCGCCGGCGCGCATCTCGTCGATCTCCTCGCCGCCGACCCGTCCCGCGCCTATGAGCTGGGCGCGCGTCCCTGGCGCGGCACGATCTCGCTCGACAGCGGCGCGATCGACACCGTGGGCCTGATGCGGCTGCGCCATGCGCCGCTGTTCGACGATGCCTTCGGCAGCGATCCGGAGTTCTGGCAGGCGGCCTCGCCCCTGGCGCGGCTGACCGCGCAGGCGCCGCCGTTCCTGCTGGTCTGCTCCAGCCCGCGCCGCGCCTCCTGCGGTCCCAACCGCGCCTTCGCCGAGAAGGCCCGGGGCCTCGGCGTCGCTGCGACGGTGCTGCCGGTCGACCTGTCGCATCGGGAAATCAACGTCGATCTCGGCCGCCCCGGCGGCTATACCGAAAACGTCGACGCCTTCATCCGGGCGGTGCTTGCGGCGAAGCCGTAAAAATCCCAGATAACTTTTCAATTTCAATCGCTTGAGTGCCAGGCCGCGAGGCGCCGCGGCGCCGGCAAGGCGCCGGATTCCGCAACTTTATCCTTGGCATTCCATGCCCTTAAATGCTATCTGCCGGGGCAAGAGTCCGGCCTGCGACCAAGGCGCGGCCGGACGGTTCCCGAAATGGTCAAGCTTTAGAACTTGGCCGCCCGCTGGCTGACCCCGGCGGCCGAGGAGGAGACGTATCATGGTGCAGCAGCTTCTGATGCCCAAGGCGACCGCGGTCTGGCTGGTGGAGAACACCGCCCTGACCTTCGAGCAGATCGGCGCCTTCACCAACCTGCATGCGCTGGAAGTCCAGGGCATCGCTGATGGCGAGGTCGCGGTCGGCATCGTCGGCCTCGATCCGACGCAGAACGGCCAGCTCACCGCCGAGGAGATCAAGCGCTGCGAGGCGGATCCGGCGGCTCGCCTGGTGATCGCCAAGACCCACAACCCGCTGCCGATGACGCGCACCAAAGGCCCGCGCTACACGCCGGTTTCCAAGCGCCAGGACAAGCCCGATGCGGTGGCCTGGCTGGTGCGCCATCACCCGGAACTGTCGGATGCGCAGATCTCGCGCCTGATCGGCACCACCAAGCAGACGATCGCCGCGGTGCGCGACCGGACGCATTGGAACTCGCCCAACCTGCGGCCGCGCGATCCGGTGCTGCTTGGCCTGTGCACCCAGACCGACCTCAATGCGGCGATCCTGAAGGCACGCAAGGCGGCGGGAAAGCCGGCCAATCTCGACCCGATGCCGGCCGAGGATCTGGCCCCCGACGACCGGGCGCCGTCCAAGCCGAGCCTGCCGGGCGGCTTCGATATCAGCAGTTTCATCGCCAACAAGGGCTGAGTCCGCCGGTTTTCCACCGTGCGGATGCCGGTCTCCGCACGGTGATTTCGCGGTGATCGCATGGTGGAATCGCGGTGCCGGCGGCACACCGGACTCCCGGCCGAGACGGCGATTTTCCATAATCCGTCCTTAAGTTGTATAAAGATGCCTTTGCATTTATAAAGAGGCATGCGCCTCACCGCCCGCGAAGCCGAAATCCTCGACCTGCTGCGCCGCGAACCCCTGCTGGCGCCCGCCGAGATCGCCCGGCGCCTGAAGACCAGCCGCGCCGCCGTCGCCGTCCATCTCAGCACCCTCGCCCGCAAGGGCGAGATCCTCGGCCGCGGCTACATGCTGCGCGGTACCACCTATGTGGCGGTGGTCGGCGGCAGCAACATCGACATCAAGACCCGGATCGACGGCGACACCGTGCTCGCCACCTCCAATCCCGGCCGCGCCACGGTGAGCGCCGGCGGCGTCGGCCGCAACATCGCCCACAACCTGGGCCGGCTCGGCACCGCAGCCAAGCTGATCAGCGTCGTCGGCGACGATGCCGAGGGGACCCGCCTGGTGCGCGATACCGCCAAGGCCGGGGTCGATGTCGGCGGCGTGCTGCGCGGTCGCGGGGCGAGCGGGCTCTACAGCGCGGTGCTCGACCGCAACGGCGAGCTGGTGATCGGCGTCGCCGCGATGGAGGTGCTGGAGCAGCTGACGGTGAAGGAGCTCGACGACCGCCGGGCGATCCTGGAGAACGCCGCGATGATCGTCGCCGACTGCAATCTGAACCCGGACGGCCTCGCCTTCGTCGCCCGGCTCGCCGCCGACAAGGCCCTGCCGCTGCTGGTCGAGCCGGTCTCGGTGGCGAAGGCGGAGAAGCTGGCGGCGCTGCTGCGCAGCGGCGTGTCGCTCACCGCGATCACCCCCAACCTGAAACAGCTTGAGGTGCTGGTCGGACGGGTGCTGCGCTCCAGCCTCGATCTGCGCCTCGCCGCCGAGGAACTCCTTGGCCAGGGGGTCGCCCATGTCCTGGTCGGCCTCGGCGCCAAGGGCTGCCTGTTCTCCAGCCGCGGCGAAGGCCGGGCACAGCAGGTCGAGATCCCGGTCGCCCCCGGCGACGTGCGCGACGTCACCGGCGCCGGGGATTCGCTGATGGCCGGCTTCACCCATGCCCTGCTGCACGGCAGGACGCCGCTGGAGGCGGCGATCTTCGGCCAGGCCGCCGCCGGGATGACCGTCGGCAGCGCGCGATCGGTGAGCGAGAGCGTCACCGCCGCCGCCGTCGATGCCCGCGCCGAAGAAGTGAAGCGGCGGATGGCGGCCTTGGCCGGCGCCGGATGATGCGGACAGCGATGTGGGCGAAGATATCGACGCGGCGAGGATACAGGCGAGGCGATGACATGAGGCAGCTCCGATGACGACGCCCGCGATGATCGCGCCCGAGGTCGAGGCCGCGCTCGCGGCGCGCCGGCCGGTGGTGGCGCTGGAATCCACCATCATCGCCCATGGCATGCCCTATCCGCAGAACCTCGCCACCGCCCAGGCCCTGGAGGCGATCATCCGCGCCGGCGGCGCGGTGCCGGCGACGGTGGCGGTGATCGAAGGTGCCTGCAAGGTCGGGCTGTCGGCGGCGGAGCTCGAGCACGTCGCCACCCATCCCGGGATGCTGAAGCTGAGCGCCCGCGATCTCGCCTTTGCCGTGGCGAAGGGCGTGAGCGGCGCCACCACGGTGGCCGCCACCATGCGCCTTGCCGCCCTGGCCGGCATCCGGGTCTTCGCCACCGGCGGCATCGGCGGCGTCCATCGCGGCGCGGCGGCCAGCTTCGACATCTCGGCCGATCTCGGCGAACTGGCCACGACGCCGGTCGCGGTGGTCTCGGCCGGGGCGAAGTCGATCCTCGATATCGGCCTCACCCTGGAGATGCTGGAGACCCTGGGCGTGCCGGTCATCGCCTATGGCAGCGACGATTTCCCGGCCTTCTATTCACGGCGGAGCGGCTTCCCGGCGCCGCTGCGCCTGGACAGCGCGGCGGAGATCGCGGCCTTCATGCGGGCAAATTGGGCACTCGGCCGCGCCGGCGGCATCAGCATCGCCAATCCGATCCCGGCGGAAGACGAGGTGCCGGCGGCGGAGATCGACCGGGCGATCGCGGCGGCGCTGGCCGAGGCCGGACGGACGGGCATCGCCGGCAAGGCGGTGACGCCGTTCCTGCTGGCCGCGGTAAATGCCGCGACCGGCGGGCGGAGCCTGGTTGCCAATGTGGCGCTGGCGAAGAACAATGCGAAACTCGCGGCGGCGATCGCCGTCGCCTATGGAGCGGGGTGAGACGATGCAACAGCCGCAGGAACAGCCAGTGGTGCAGGTGGGCGGGCTCGAGATCCGCTATCTGGTCGACGGGACCCTGAGCGGGGCCGGCATGGGGATGTTCGAACTGCTGGTGCCGCCCGGCGCCCGCGTGCCGCCGGCCCACAGCCATACGGCAAACGAGGAGATCGCCTATGTGCTGGAGGGCGTGCTGCGCTACAGCGTCGACGGCAGCACGCGCGATCTGGGGCCAGGCGAGCGGATGTATACGCCGCGGGGTTCGGTGCATGCCTTCAGCAATCCCCACGACCGCCCGGCCCGCGCCCTCATCATCCTCACCCCGGATATCGGCGCGCAGTATTTCCGCGACGTCGCCGCGGTGGTGACGGCGCCGGGCGGCCCGGACCCGGCGAAAATGGCCGCGGTGATGACCCGCTACGGCCTGGTCCTGGCGCCACCGCCGGCGTAAAGCGGCGGCGCGATCGCCTCTGCGGAACTCGTGGGTCCCCGGGCCAAGCCCGGGGATGACGAAAAACACGCGGACGGGCCGGGTGCGGGCATCCAAACGGATATCTGCCTCAGGCGGGGGCGTGGACGTAGAAGGCCTTGTGGACGATCAGCCAGCGGCCGCCCTCGCGGTGGAGGGTGAGGTAATCGGTGTAGCGCTCGCCGAGGAAGTCGTCGGTGAGCTTCAGCATGGCGATATCGCCGGTGACGTCGATGGCGACGATCTCGTTGAAATAGGGCGTGCCGCGCTTCAGGCCACTGGTTTTCATCACGAATGCAATGAAGGTCTCGATGGCGTCAAATTCGTGGCGCCCGTTGTAGAGGCCGACCATCAGGCATTTTGGGTGGAAGGCCCGCCTGAGCTGCGCCTCGTCGGCATAGATCATGCCATCAAGATAGTCGCGGGCAACGGCGACGATCTCGCCGAATGCCGACGCTGCCGCCTCTGGGGTTCCTGCCATGCGACCTGCCTCCTTGCCTCTGCGCCATGCTGGCGGTGATTGCCCCGGGATTCAACCAATTCCTGCGGGTTGCGGCGGGCAGCAGAACTCTATCCCCCGCCCTCCCCCGATCCGGGCGCCGGGGCCTCGGTGCCGCACTTGCAGCCGCCGATGGGCTTGGTAGAATTTTGCACCGGGCGCGTAAGCCGTCTGGTCGCTCGGCAAGCGGTCGGGAGGGTGGCATGGAGATACGATCCCACGGGGTCCCGCTGGAAATCGCGGGCTTCGAGACGGTGATGGAAGGCGCGGACATGCGCGTGGTGATGCTGACGCTCGGCGCCGGCGAATGCGTGCCCTGGCACTTCCATTCCGACATCGTCGATCATTTCTTCTGTCTCGAGGGGCCGATGGTGGTTGAGACGCGGGCGCCGCGCCGTGCGAACCAGCTGAAGGCCGGCGAGAGCTGCATCGTGCCGCCGAAGACCGCCCATTACGTCCACGGCAAGGACGATGGCCCCTGCCGATTCCTGGTGCTGCAGGGCGTCGGCGCCTACGACAATCATCCGGTCGGCGGCGAAGCGGCGCCGCGCTAGGGACGTTCCGCAGGGATGCGCAGCAGCATGAGCTCGGCGCCGAAGGTCTCGTCGGTGACGATCAGGAAGAGATCGGAGGGCGGGGTTGCGGGCGATGCGGAGGAGACGACGCTGGCGCCGGTGATGTTGGCGATCCCCTCGAAACGGCCGCGGATCGGCTCGCCGGTCGTCGTGGGGTAGGTCGCCGCCTTGCATTTCTTCGGGTTGTCGCAGGCGGCGAGATCGAGGCGCCGGATGCGCGCCTCCTTGCCGCCGAGACCGATGGCGCCGAGAAAGCCGCCGTCATTCACCGCCTCGAGAACCAGCAGCGAGCCGTCGGGCATCTGTTCGAGGGCCTTGGTCGAGGTGCGCTTGTGCTTCGAGGCCTTGAAGCGCCAGGTGGTGCCGTCGGTGGCATAGAGGATGTGATGCTTGCGCGACTGGCCGACCAGCGGCGTCTGCGGCGCCATCAGGTAGCCGTGATCGGGGGTGAAGGTCACGGATTCCAGGCGCTGGTTCACCTGGCGATAGGCATTTGGATCGAGCAGCGGCGCCGGCAGCGGGATGGTTTCGACGAGCGCGCCGGTCGGGGTGAAGCGCGCGGCGGCCGGCCCGTCCTCGAAGACCACGGCGATCTCGCTGTTGCCCGGCTTGCCGTCGGCGGTGTTGGTCGCCACCAGATCCTCGGTGTCGTAGAACTTGCCCTGGCCGACGGTCAGGGTGAGCGGGCCGTAGAACACCGGTTCCAGCGCGGCGATGCGGTCGTCCTTGATGGTGACCTTGAAATGGATGATGTGGCCGAGATCGGAGACCGCGTAGAGCAGCTGCTCGTCGGCGTCCCAGGCGAGGCCGGAGAGCTCGCTGATGCGGAAGTCCCAGGGAATGCGGATGCTGTCGAGCACCGCGACGGCGGGACCGGTCGGTATCTTCACCGGCTTCGACGGGCGCGACGGAAAGATGAACATCAGGGCGACGAAGACCAGCGCGACCAGCGCCGCGCCGCCGCCCAGGATGGCGGCCAGTTTGCGGATTTTCAATTCAGCTCCTTGCGGGGTTGGCGGGCGTCGGCAGATCGGCATCGCCCGGGAATTCGGCGAGGCGGCGCAGGACGGGCTTGAAGTTGTTGTGCTTCAGGCCCTGCTGCAGGAAGGCCATACCGGTGCAGTATTTCGAGCAGTGCTTCACCGGATGCTGGTGAAGCCGGCGCAGGATCCGGTCGGCGATGCCGTTGCCGTTGGCGGACTTGGTCTCGAGGATGAACAGCCGGTCGCCGAGACCCCGATGCCGCCCGCCGGCGGCAAAGTCGAGGGCGCTGTCGAGGGTGACGCGCTCGCCACCCAGGCGGGCGACCAGAGTCACCCGGGTATAGCTGGTGTCGAGAGTGCGGCTGAGGCTGTGGGGGAAATCGCGCCGATACATGTCGCGATAGGCGGCTTCGACATAGTTGCAGGCCGCGGCATCGAGACTGCCGTAGCCGGCCGGATCGCAGGCGAGGCGCTTCTTCACAGTAATGCCGCGCCGGTCCTTCAGCTTGACCTCGACGAAGCACAGGCCGGCATCGAGATATTTGCGCATCCGCACCTTGCTGCGCCGGCGCCGACCCTGATGATGGTCGAAATAGCTCTGCCAGCCAGGCCCGTCGAAATAGCAGTTCTCATAAGCAAAGGCCCGCCGGCCGTCGATCTCGAGAACGTCGAAATGCGCGGCGAACGACGGCAAGGCCCGGGCCAGGGTCTCGGCGTCGATGATGTATTTGTTGTCCAGGCGCTCCAGCATCGCCGCACGGGCATTGAGGCCGGCGATGTCGACCGGCGCGAAGGACCGGCTGAGCCAGGCACTATCGCTTGCGGAAATAGACATTGAGCCTTGCCAGTTCGGTAATGTAGTCGATCTGCAGCACTTGGTAGGAAAGGACCTCGACGCCAAGCCGCTCGGAGAGCGTGCGCCGCATCGCCGCCGGATCGGCGAGCAGCGCCTTGTCGATGTGGTCGAGGGAAAGCTTGGTGCCGCTGATCGACTGCAGGATCAGCGGATGGTCGAGGATATAGACGCCGAGCAGCACCACAAGGAGCACCAGCACGATCAGCGGCAGCGCAGTGCCCTGGACCGAACAGATCACCGCGATGGTGATGCTGCCGAAGAAATAGGTGAGTTCCAGCTTGCCCAGCGGTTCCGAGCGCAGGGTGAAGAGGGCCAGGATGGCGAAGAGGCCGAAGCCGGCGGCGACGCTGAAATTCACCGCCGAGAGCACCGTCAGCACGGCGAAGACGAAGACGTTGAACAGGGCGGCGCTGGTCGCCAGTTCCTTGTCGCGATAGCGGCGGTAATAGAAGCCGAAGACCAGCAGGCTCATGGCCAGGAGGTCGAGCAGGATCCGGATGCCGAAGACGACGATCGAGATGCCGAAAATGTCGTCGCTGGAAGTTGCGTCCATGGTCGGAGCGTCGTCCTTGCCTCGGTCCGGAAAAGCTTGCCGGGAGCGGAAACCGCAGATTTCCGCGGCCCGCCGGCCCTGGTGCCTCAATAGGTCATAAACCTGTCATCTTGCTGTCATGGGAATGTGGCGAGGGGCTAACGGATCAAGCTTGAAGAATTCCTGGATGCCAAGGCTTGGCCTTGGCATGACGCGGCGAGAGATGCGGTGGCATGGGGATGGCGATTGTCTTTCGCGGCATTCACTTCCCCGTCATCCCCGGGCTTTGCCCGGGGACCCATGTGTTTCGTCCGGGGCAAAAAGAAATTCGTGGGTGGCCGGACCAAGCCTGGCCATGACGCAATTGATCATGCGACCGAGACATAGCGGCAGATGCGGGCGGGCTAGATGGCGAGGTCGAATTCCCGGCAGACCTCGCGGATGGTTCCCGGCACCCGGCCATTGCAGGCGGCGCCGTCCAGGTGCAAATTCCCCGCGCTCCGAGATTTTCGGGGCATGGCAGAGTCGCGTTGCAGGGGAATATATGGATAGGACTTTCTTACGCCGGCCGATCGGCACGGCGGCTCGGGCTGCGCTGGCCTGGTGCACGCTGGTCTGGTGCGCGGCGGCGTGGATCGCAGGCGATCGGATCGTCGGGGCGCCGGCATGGGCCGAGGATGCACCGGTTACGCTTGCGGCGGAATCCCGGCCCTGGACCGGCGATCTCGACGGCATGGTGAAGCGGCGGACCATCCGCGTCCTGGTCCCCTACAGCAAGACCTTCTTCTTCATCGACCTCAACGGCAACCAGCGCGGCATCAGCCACGACCTGATGCACGAATTCGAGGATGCCCTGAACAAGAAGTTGAAGACCGGCAATCTGCGGGTCAATGTGCAGTTCATCCCGATGGCGCGGGACCAGCTGATCCCGGCCTTGATCGCCGGGCGCGGCGACATCGTCGCCGCCAACCTGACGATCACGCCCGAAAGGCTGAAGCTGGTCGACTTCACCACGCCGCTGGCCAAGGGCGTCAAGGAGTTGGTGATCACCGGCCAGGACGGACCGGCCCTCGCCGGCCTCGACGACCTTGCCGGCAAGGACGTCTTCGTCCGCCCCGGCACCAGCTATGCCGAGAGCCTGCAGGCATTGAACACGCGCTTTGCCGAGCGCGGCCTGCCGCCGATGAACCTCCACCCGGCCCCCGGCCATTTCGAGGCCGAGGACATGATGGAGATGGCCAATGCCGGGCTGGTGAAGATCGTCATTGCCGACCGCTACCTGGCGAATTTCTGGGCGCAGGTCTTCCCCAACATCACGGTGCACGAGGACCTCGCGGTCCGCGAAGGCGGCGAGATCGCCTTCGCCTTCCGCAAGGACAGCCCGCAGCTGCGGGCCGAGCTCGATCCCTTCATCGCGGCGAACCGTGCCGGCACCGCGGTCGGCAACATGCTGGTCAAGCGCTATCTGAAATCCCAGCGCTGGGTGAAGAATGCCGCCGCCGAGGCCGAAATGCGGAAGTACCGCAAAGTGGTCGAGACCTTCCGGGCCTATGGCGACAAATACGGCATCGACTGGCTGCTGATGGCGGCCCAGGGCTACCAGGAATCCGGCCTCGACCAGTCGGTGAAGAGCAAGGTGGGCGCGATCGGCATCATGCAGGTGATGCCGGCCACCGGCAAGGAACTCGGGGTCGGCGACATCCGCCAGGTCGAAGCCAACATCCATGCCGGGGTGAAGTACATCCGCTACATGATCGACCACTATTACGCCGACGAGCCGATGGACGAGGAGAACAAGGTGCTGTTCGCCTTCGCCGCCTACAATGCCGGGCCGGGCCGCGTGCGGTCGCTGCGGCGCGAGGCTGCGGAGCGCGGGCTCGACCCCAACCTCTGGTTCGACAACGTCGAATACGTCGCCGCCGACCGGGTCGGCCGCGAGACGGTGCAATACGTGCGCAACATCTACAAGTACTATGTCGCCTACAAGCTGCAGCAGCAGCGTCGACCTGCGCAAGTCGACCGCGCCGGTCGCGACGCCCTAGCGCCGGATCGGCTCAGGCGGACTAGAAGGTTTTCGCCAGCGCGACCAGCTGGTCGAAGGCCTTGCCCCAGCCCTCGGCAAAGCCCATCTCGACATGCTTCTGCCGGTCGGCTTCGTCCTTGTGCAGCACGCGGGCGGTATAGCGGGTGCCGCCGCCCTGCGCCTCGAAGGTGAGGATCGCGGTCATGAAGGGCGTGGCGGCGGGCCGGTAGCCGGGGCCCATGGCGTCGGTCCAGACCAGGCGCTGCTGCGGCACCACCTCGAGATAGCAGCCGAGATTCGGGAAGTCCTGGCCCTCGGGCGAGCGCATCACCGTGCGGAAGATGCCGCCGGGCCGCAGATCGATCTCGCAATCGACGGTCTGCCAGGGTGCGGGCGTGAACCATCGCTTGAGATGCCTGGGCTCGGTCCAGGCCTTCCAGATCAAGGCCTGCGGCAGGTCGACGGCGCGGGTGAAGACCAGATCGAGTGCCGATTCATCCGGCGCGGGGGCTTTTGCCACGTTTCTTCTCCTTGGCTTCGATGGTGACGTTGCGGGAGCGCGCGGGCCGCTGCGACGCCAGCCCGGCGACATAGGCCTCCATGCGGTCGAGCCGCGCCTCCCAGACCGCGCGGCGTGCCGCCAGCCAGGCCTCGGCGGCGCCGAACGCGGCCGGCCGCATCGCGCAGGTGCGCACGCGCCCGACCTTGGCGGTGCCGATCAGGCCGCTGGCCTCGAGGATGCGCAGATGCTGCAGCAAGGTGGGAAGGGCCATGGAAAACGGCGCGCGCAATTCGCTCACCGTGGCGGTGCCGCGGCTCAGCCGCTGCACGATCGCCCGGCGGGTCGGATCGGAGAGCGCCTGGAACACCCGGTCGAGGGATGGCTGATGGTTAGTCATACGACTAACTATAGGGCCGCCGGAGCGCAGGTCAAGCCTGGCGGAAAATGCCGGGAAAATGTCGTTGCGCCGCGACCGCCGGCGATGGATTTTCGCCGCCCGTCCCTGACAGCGGAGAGACCGATGGCCCTGGACCTGCGACCGAACTGCGAATACTGCGACAAGGACCTGCCGCCGGCGGCGACCGAGGCGCGGATCTGCACCTTCGAATGCACCTTCTGCGCGGATTGCGTCGAGCACCGCCTCAACAACGTCTGCCCGAATTGCGGCGGCGGGTTCAGCCCGCGGCCGATCCGGCCGGCCCGGGAATGGCGGCCCGGCCTCTGCGTCGGCAAGCGCCCGCCCTCGGCGACGCGCGTGCATCTGTCCTATACGGCAACGGAGATCGCGGCGCTCTCGGCGCGGATCCGGGATATTCCGCCGGCGGAACGGTAACGCCGGGGGGCCGACCGCTAGTCGTCGCGGTGGGTGCGCTCCATGCGCTCGTGGCGCTCCTGGGCCTCGATCGAAAGGGTGGCGATCGGGCGGGCCTCCAGGCGCTTGATGGAGATCGGCTCGCCGGTCTCCTCGCAATAGCCGTAGGTGCCGTCCTCGATCCGGCCCAGGGCCTCGTCGATCTTCTGGATCAGCTTGCGTTCCCGGTCGCGGGTGCGCAGCTCCAGGGCCCGGTCGGTTTCCAGCGAGGCGCGGTCGGCCAGGTCGGATTCCGACAGGCTTTCCTCCTGCAGATGGCTCAGGGTCTCGTTGGACTCCTTCAGCAGCTCGGCTTTCCACACCAGCAGCTTCTGGCGGAAATACTCAAGCTGCATCGTGTTCATGAAGGGCTCTTTTTCGCTGGGATGATATTCGGGCGAGAGCAGCGGTTTCATGGATGGTCGACTCGAAATCTGCAATCCCCGGTCTGGCCGGGTCGGCGCGGAGTATATGGATTTAGGCCTCTGCCGCAAGCCCGATTTGCAGCCAGGCTCGGCATTCAACATATTGAAATATATTGATTCTTTTAAGCGGCTGCCGCCCGGGTCACAGGCTTGTGCGGCTCAGCTTGGCGAGTTCGACGGCGGCGCGCAGTTCGATCTCGTCCATGATCTCGTGGAGTTTCGGGTCGTCGACCTGTTCGCGCTTGGCCCGGACCATCTGCGCGAGCTGCTCCAGCCGGCTGACCGGGATCGCGCCGGTGAGCAGGCCGAGACGGATCTCGTCGAGGTAGTCCAGCATCTTCTGGCTGCGTTCCCGGGCCCGCTGCTTGGCCCGCCCCTGCAGGGCATCCGGCGCCTCCTGCAGCGCCAGGACGGTGCTGAGCCCGGTCAGGCCGACGCTCATCGAGACCTGCGGCCCGTGGCTGGGGGCGGCATCCTGCAGCGCCTTGGCGAACTCGCCGGCCCCGGTGCCATGCGCGGCGCCGGTCCCGACCTTGCGGGTGGCGGCGGCGGAACGCGGTGATGTTGGTTCGATCTTCATGGACGCGGAAGGCGACCCGATCTGAGTGGCGGAATGCGCCTATCTTATCAGCGATGCTGCTTAACTTTCCATTAAGAAATCCAAGGACTTGGCAGGCGAAATCCGGTCCCCGGCCGAACTGCCGCCCGGGCTGCCACACGGCTTGCTGTGGGCAGGATTTTCCCGGTCCGGCGGGTTGTCGCGGCAAGGCCGTCCCGCCGACCGCGGCAGGCGGCAAAATCCGCCGGGTGGCGCCATATTATCAAATTGATTCATAACGATTATCCCAGGCATCCGGGTTGGCACGGGATTCGCTTTAATCTTTGCCGACCGATCCCTTCGACCGAGCCCCTGACCCGGAAGCGCATGATGAAACCGACCTTCGAGCTCCCCGCCACCCGCGCCCTGCGACATCACGGCAGGAAGGCGACGTCGCGCCTGATCCTGGCGCTGGGCCTGGCGGTCGGACTGTTCGGCGGCCTGGCACAGCCGGCCGCGGCCACCTCGCGGATCAAGGACATCGCCGATTTCGAGGGCGCCCGGGAGAACCAGCTGGTCGGCTACGGCCTGGTGGTCGGCCTGGACGGCACCGGCGACGACATGAAGAAGAAGGCGCCGTTCACCCGGGAGAGCCTGATCGGCATGCTGGAACGCCTCGGGGTCAAGGTGAACCGCTCCGATACCGACCTCGAGACCAAGAACCTGGCGGCGGTGATGGTCACCGCCACCCTCCCCGCCTTCGCCCGGCAGGGCGGCGAGATCGACGTCTCGGTGTCGTCGCTCGGCGATGCCACCAGCCTGCAGGGCGGCACCCTGCTGGTAACCCCGCTGATCGGCGCCGACGGCGAGGTCTATGCGGTGGCCCAGGGCCAGATCACCATCGGCGGCTTCAAGGCGACCGGCGCGGCGGAAACCGTGGTCAAGGGCGTGCCGACCAACGGCCGGATCGTGCGCGGCGCCATCGTCGAGCGCGAGATCCCCTTCGAGATGCGCCAGCTGTCCTCGGTCAAGATCGGCCTGCGCAACCCGGATTTCACCACCGCGCGGCGGATCGCCGACGCGGTCAACGATTTCGTCGGCTCCGGCACCGCCTATGCGATGGATTCGGGGACCGTGCAGCTCGACATCAGCCACTACGGCGGCGATCCCACCTCGCTGATCACCGACATCGAGCAGTTGCCGATCGAGCCCGACCAGGAAGCCCGGGTGGTGATCGACGAGACCACCGGCGTCATCGTGATGGGCGACAACGTGCGGATCAGCAAGGTGGCGATCGCCCAGGGCAACCTGACGATCCGCATCACCGAGACCCCGCAGGTGTCGCAGCCCTCGCCGTTCTCCAATACCGGCGTCACCACCGTGGTGCCGCGCACCGACATCAACGTGCAGGAAAACGCCGACAACAAGCTGGCGGTGCTGCCGGTCAGCGTCACGCTGGAGGAGCTGGTGGCCGGCCTCAACGCGCTGGGCGTCGGTCCGCGCGACCTGATCTCGATCCTGCAGTCGATCAGGACCGCGGGCGCCCTGCAGGCGGACATCGTGGTCCAATGAGCGACGCCAGCCTCATAGCCCCGGTCGATACCAGCCAGATCTCGCTGCAGCGGCAGCTGCCGGGCGACGCCAAGGCGATGCTGGCGCAGGCGCGCCAGGGCCGGTCGGATGGCGGCCTGAAGCGGGTGTCCGAGGATTTCGAGGCGTTCTACGCCAGCCAGATCTTCGAGCAGATGTTCGCCGGCCTGGAACCGGACGAGGAGACCGGCGGCGGCGACGGCGAGAAGATGTTCCGCTCGCTGCTGATCCAGGAATACGGCAAGGCCGCTGCCAGGCAGCACGCACTGGGCATCGCCGATGTGGTGCAGCGCCAGCTGCTGCAGCTTCAGGAGGTCAAGTGAAGGAGTCCAAGGTCATGATCAAGTCGGGTCCGGACAAGTCCTCGCGCGTCGCCGATCTGCTGGCGATCACCTCGCAGCTGATCAGCTGCATGGAGCGCGAGATCGAGATGCTGCGCAGCCTGAAGCCGAACGAGTTGCGCGCGGCGCAGAACGACAAGCTGGCTCTGGCCGACGCCTACCGCGCCTTCACCCTCGCCCTGCGCGAGCCGGGCGAGGATCTGAGCGCGGTCGATACCGCATTGCGCGACGAGCTCACCGAGGCGACCGAGCGCTTCCAGGCCTCGGTCCAGGACAATCTCCGGGCGCTCCGGGCGATGCGCGACGTCAACGAGCGGGTGATGCGGGCGATCGTCTCGGCCCTGGAGGACAAGCGCGCTGCCGTGACCGGCTACAATGCGCGCGGCGGGCTCACCAAGGGCCGCCGGCAGACGCCGGCCTGCCCGGTCGCCGTCCAGCAGCGAGCATGAGCCGGGAGGCGCCGCGATGCCCCGCCCGACCGATGGAAACCTGCTGGGATTTCAGACTTTGATGTCGACGCGTGCCGCCGGCGCGGGTGCGGGCGATGGGCTCGCCGCCACGGTCGCGGCCGCCGGCGTTGCGACCGCCGTCTCCGACTGGGCAGAGGCCTCGGGCACGGCATCCTGGGCCTCGACCGGGGCCTTCACCTGGCTGCGGTTGGTCGCCAATTCGGCGCTGCGCTGGGCGCGGGCCGTGGCTGCGTACTGCTTCAGGTAGTATTCCGAGGGGAACTGCGCGATCTCGTTGCCGGTCTCCGGTTCCTGCCGCAGCAGCACGATCTTGCCGAAATCCTGCTTGTAGACGAATTCGAAACTATTATAGCGGAAGTTCTTCACCACCGCGGTCGAGTCAATGACCGCGTCGGTGACGGGGCTGGCGGCGACGGAAACATTCGACAGCAGGGACGCAGCAGACTCCGCCCGCACGCTGAGCGGCAGGGTCGACGCTGATGTCGCGTTGCTGATTCCGGTTACCATCGTCTCGGTCCTGGGAACTCCATAGCTTCCCGAAAGTGCCAACTCTCCTCGATCCGGACATGGCGAGAAAACAGGTAGGCCATGCCACTGTTGAGGATATGGCAAAAAGTACCCCGATTCAAGATTTCAGAATCGTTAAAATCACACCATCATGTGTTGTGTGGGCGACGGCTTTTGCCTCCCGGTGCCTCCGCCTAGGAAAGATCTGTCCCTCCGCCGGCGCATCCTGCTCGGTCGTTTAAGCCAGCCTGCAGCCACAGAGTCTAATTTAATCTATATATATCAATTATTTATCATTTGGCACGAAGGTTGCTTAAATGGGGGCGAGGTCGGGAGAGCCGGCCGGCGCGGTGACCAAAGGTTGCCGTTGTCGAGATGAATTCGGGAGAACCCATATGGCGACCAACGACGTACAATTGACCAGCGGCATTCGCGGCAACCTGCTCCTGCTGCAGCAGATCTCCGGCAAGCTCGACCGTACCCAGCAGCGCCTGGCGACCGGCAACAAGGTCAACACGGCCATCGACGGGCCGGTTGCCTTCTTCGCCTCGAAGGGCCTGAACCGGCGCGCCGACGATCTCTCGGCCCTGAAGGACTCGATCGACCAGTCGATCTCCACCATCAAGGCGGCCGATACCGGCGTGACCTCGATCGAATCGATGATCGACCAGGCCAAGGGCCTGGTGACCACCGCCTATCAGAACCTGGGCGACGACGCCAATTCGGTCAATCTGCGCAAGTCGCTGTCGAACCAGTACAACACCCTGCTGCGCAACATCGACAAGCTGGCGCAGGATTCCAATTACCAGGGCAAGAACCTGCTGGTCGGCAGCGGGCTGCGGCTCGACGCGACGTCGTCCTCGAAGAGCGCAACCAACGCCCTGCCCGGCATCACCGGCACCCGCGTCACCAATGTGGTGACGATCGACAACTATGTGGTCGACATCACCGGCACCGGCGCCATCACCGCGAATGCCAGCGACGCTGCCAATGCCGAGCGCGACCGCGGCATCTCGAACCTGGATATCGGCGGCTTCAACAGCAAGACCGACGGCAACTTCGACGATATCGTCATCAAGTACATCGGCGGCAAGGGCAAGGACAAGGTCTTCACCGTCTCGGAAGGCGGCGTCAGCTTCACCAAGACCTTCACGGTCGCGCAGTGGAACAACGCCAAGGCCACCGGCAAGCTGCTGAACTTCGACCACCAGTTCGCCAGCGGCACCCACATCAACTTCGACGTCAACTTCGACGACATCGACGACGTGCCCGACACCAACGGCGTCGGCACCTCGGTGATCGAGAAGTTCGTCGACATCGGCGTCGGCACCACCAACTTCAATGGCGTCGGCCAGCGCATCGTGCGCAGCGGCACCAACCTGCTGGGCCAGCAGAAACTGTCGAACGGCGAGAATGCCTGGAGTTTCGATACAGGCGTGCCGCGGATGACCATCGACGAGCGCACCATCCTGCAGTCGTCGGCCTATACCGCGACCACCGGCACCTCCTACGGCCGGGCGGCCAGCGCCATCGTCGGCACGCCAACCATCGCCGCCAGCGGCATCTCCAACGACTTCACCTACAACCTGACCGCTGCGGCCAGCGCCGGCGACTTCGATTTCGTCGCCGGCCGGTTCAACACCTATACCGTAACCGCCGTCGGCCCGACCTCGACGGTCGCAGTCAGCGTCAGCTCGGACAGCACCTTCACCTTCTCCAGCATCGCCGACGGCGGCGCCAGCGTCGACATCAACTTTCTGCGCATCGGCCTCAACGGCGTCACCTCGGCGGCGGCATCGACGGTGGCACAGGCGGAAGCGACCGAACGCGTCCTCGGCGGCGCCGTCACCAGCGCGAACCTGACGCTGACCAGCCTGACGGGTCTCGCCGACAACCTCGCCCACCGGATCACCGTCGCCTTCAAGACCGACGCGACCTCGGCAACCTTCACCCTGGACGACGGCTATGGCGGCAAGGCGGTGCTCTCCGGTACGCAGAATTCCGGGCAGGTGCTGACCTTCTCGATCGTCGGCGGCGTCAACAGCGGCGCCGTCGTGCAGCTCACCATTGGCGCCAGCTCGCTCAGCGCCAATGCCGAGGGCACCGTCACCTACAATGCGATCGGCGCCTTCAACATCCCCGATCAGCTGCGCTTCGACGTGCGGGCGGCGCAGACCGGCTTCACCTCGACCGTCAACACGATCCAGGTCACCGACGGCAGCGACTCCAACAACCTGACGGTGCAGCTGAACGAGACCAATACCAGCCTGGTCACGGTGGTCAGCCAGAACATCCAGACCGATGGGCAGGGCCTGGCCATCGACTATGCCCAGAACGACTGGCTGGACCGAGCCGACATCGACACGGCCTCGGCAATGCTGGATGCCGCGAAGATCAAGTTGCGATCATCGGCATCGGCGCTGAACAACAACCTCGACATCATCACCACCCGGCTCGACTACACCAAGCAGTTCACCGACGTGCTGGCGGAAGGCGCCAACAAGCTGATCCAGGCGGATCAGAACGAGGAAGGCGCCAACATGCTGCAGCTGCAGACCCGGCAGCAGCTCGGCACGATCAGTCTCAGCCTCGCCAACCAGGCGCAGCAGGCCATCCTGCGCCTGTTCTGAGCCCCGCCATTCCTCTCGGGGCCTGACCCCCGGCCCGGCGTTCGCTCCCGCCGGGCCGGTTCTTCTTTGGGGAATCGCCCGTTAGCCCGTGGCCGATTATCGGGCACGGAACTGCACCCGCTGCTCCGACATCTAGAGCAACGGGGCGGAGCGATGGCTCTGGCTACTTGATTTCCAGGATCGTCAGGTCGATGACGCCGGTCGAGCCGGTCTTCCGGGCCGGCTCAGCGCCGGCCGGCAGCGTGAACTCCAGGGTTCCCGACTTCTTGGCGACGGGCGCGGCGGCGGCGGCCGATACCGGCTTCGCCGGCTTGGGCGCCTTCGATCCGCCGGCTTCGGGGAGCTGGAAGTCAAGCACGCAGGGATCTGCCATTGCCGCGGACGCCTTGGCCGGCATGCCCTTGGCCTCCCGGGCCCGGTCCAGAAGCGCGGAAATCTCCATGTCGCGCGGCGCCAAGGCGGCGGCACGCTCGAGAGCGACAACGGCCTCATCCGCCTCGCCCGCCAGCAGCAGGGTCTCGCCCAGCATGCGCCAGCCCTCGACCGATCGGTAGTCCGAGGAGGTCGCCCGGCGCATCCAGCGCAAGCCGGCTTCGCGCTCGCCGGTGACAGCGAGCACTTCGCCGTAATGCATGGCGGCCAACGGATGGTCGGGGTTGATCGATATGGCGCTGGCCAGCACTTCCTTGGCCGCCGTCAGCGAACGGCGCGCAATCAGGACAGCACCGAGATTGGACAGGATCTCGACATCCTTCGGCGCCTCGGCCATCGCCCGACGCAGCCAGGCCTCCGCGTTCTCAAGATCCTGCGTCGCCATGGCGCAGGCGGCCGCCCGCTTCAGGGTCTGCAAGTTTCCGGTGCCGAGGCGGATGGAACTGCTGAGCGCCGTCTTGGCGCCGGCATTGTCCTTCATATCCATCAAGGCGGAACCGAGATTGTCCCAGGCCATGCCGTAGCCGGGATCGAGCTCGACGGCCCGTCGCGCCGCATCCGCCGCATCGCCGAAGCAGTCGATGCCGAGGCAGGATGCCGCGAGATTGTTCCAATACAGCGCCTCCATCGGCTTTGCATCCGCAGCCTGGCGCAGGTACTCGACGCCCTCGGCGCCGCGACCGGTGCGGGCCAGCGCCATGCCAAGCAGGTGCAGGGCCTCGGCATTGTCGGACTGTGTCTTCAGCAGCAGCCGCAATACCCGCTCGGCTTCATCGTCGCGACCGGCCTGCATGTGGGTCACCGCCTGATCGATGACCATGCCGGTCGATTCGGTGCTGATGCCGCCGATACCGGGATTGCGCATCTGCTTGGCGGCGGTGCGACGTGACTTGCGGTTCATGACGGGCATTCCTCTATGTCTAGGCGGCGGTAACGACCTTGGCCGATCCGCTCAGGATTTCCTGGTCAAGTATGGCAACAGCGCGCGCGACCGCCGTCGAGAGCGTCTCGCCGAGGCCGCGACGCACGACCCGCACATTTGGGTACCAGGGCATGCGCTCACCCTCGATGCCCCAGAACCACGGGTCGACCAGATTTGCCACCTTGATCACCGGCCTGCCGAGCGCGGCGGCGAGAATGGCGGTGAGGTCGTCAACGGCAACCACGGCATCGAGCGTCGACAGCTGGGCGCAGACGGCCAGGATGTTCTCGCCGGCCGCGCGGGGATCCACGATCATGTTGCAACCGGCACCCGCCAGCTCAGCCAGGTCGGATTCGGGCGGCTGGATCTGGACTGAGACGATGCCACGATCTTCGCGCGCCCAGAGCGGCAGCCAGTCGCTCGCCGAGTCCTTGCGCGAGACGTCCCCGCCGCGCCAGGACAGGCCGACGAGATGTTTTCCGGGGAAGCATTCCGCGTATTCGCTGCGCAGCTGCTGCGCCAGCTCGAGGTCAGCCGCCAGTGCCGGCGGCGACAGCGGGAATGCCGCATCCTCGGCCCGATATCTTGAGGCGAGGTCGCCCAGGCTGGAGACGATCTGCGTCCGGTTCCGCTCGATTGCGTCGGGTGTCGTGGTACCGGCGCCGACGAAGGTGACCTTGGGAAAATTCGCCGACATCAGCGGCAACAGGCGCATGTCGCATTCGGCGTGGATGCTGCGGGTCTCGGCCAGCGCCTGGTTCAGCAGTGGCGCAAACAGCAGCTGCTCGACCAGCGACCGCTCGGCGCGGAGGAAGAGGCGGGCGCGCTTGAGATGGCCGCCGTCCCAGGAACGCGGTCGCTTGTCGGGATTGATGGTTTCCAGATGGCGCGGCAAGGCGCCGGGCCGGGTGCCGAAGCGCCAGGCGAAATGCGGCCAGCCGCCGCCATAATTGCCCAGGCGCAATGTCGCCTCGGCCGCTCCGGTATGAGCCGCCGCCGAATTCGGCGCGAAGTCCAATGTCTTGCGGAAGTTGCCCTGCGCCAGTTCCCAGTCGCCCTGGATGGCCTGCAGATTGGCGAGCTGCACGCGGCTTTCGACATGGTCCGGCGCTTTGCGCAGGACGCGCGCGAAATAATCCGTCGCCTCGTCATAGCGCGCCTGACGGGTAAGAATTCGCCCGAGTGCCAACAGCGCCTCGGTATTGGTCTCATGCCGCCGGATGGTGTCGCGGGCGAGCTTCTCCGCCCGTTCCGGTTCGCCCGCGGCATCCAGCGCCACCGCGAGATCGGCGCGGTAGGCGATCTTGTCCGGCGCCAGCTCGACCGCACGTGCCAGCAGCGGCAGCGCCTCCTCGGCCTTGCCGACGGCGGTGGCGACCACGCCAATCCCATGGAAGGCAACGTCCTTGCGGCGGCCGAGTTCGAGCAGGAGCCGACAGAACTCCTCGCCCTCGAATTTCCGGTCATGGGTCAGCATGGTGTCGGCGCAACGCTCGAACATGTTCGCCATGGCCTCGGCCAGAGCCTCGGCATCGACCTCGCGAAGGCGGCCGGCGATCTCGAGAACCTGCTGGTCCCAGCCGAAATCCTTGCGTTGCCGGAAGAGCTCGAGCGAATCATACCAGATCGACGAGCGGCGCTCGGTGAGCCAGCGCCAGTCGGAGTTCACCGGCAGCATCACCCAGCACGGCTTGCCCAGCGCACCGGCGTAATGGACGGTGCTGTTGTCGACCGAGACCACCATGTCCATGGCTGCGACCTGGGCGGTGAAGGGATCCATGTTGCCCATGGCGTTGACGCTCTTGTCCCAATAGACGTCGACACCGAGCTCGTTCTTCACCTCCTCCAGGTCGGCAGCCACTTCGCCGTATTGCAGGCTGATGAAGGCGACGCCCGGAACCTCGAAGATCGGCTTCCAGTTGGTCAATTCGAGCGACCGGATCGCTGCGCTGTCGCGGTTGCCGCTGCGCCAGGAGATGCCGACCAGGATCTTGCCGGGAAAGAGCGCGCGATAGCGGTCCTGCAGCTTCTTGGTGAGGCCGGGATCCGGAACCAGGAACCCCTCCCGGCAGGGCAGGTCCTCGAAATCGAGCCCCATGGCGACGGCGAGATCGCCGCCGGCGACCTTCGCCTTGAATTCCGAGGGATCCCAGTTTGGCGGCAACTGGTCGCGGGTGACGACCTCGAAATCCGGAAAGCTGCGCTGAAACAGCGACTGGGTGCGCGGCCCGGTCTCCATGGCGATACGGCGGACCCGCGCCCGTGCCGGCGCCATCTGGCCGGCATACATCACGTGGTCGCCGACGCCCTGCTCGCAATAGATGGCCAGCTTGCCGTCCTGGATCGGGTCGCCGTTCCAGTCCGGGGCCGGCAGCGCCCATTTCTTGTCGGCGCCGGAGCGGTACCAGCGGATCTCGAGCTCCTTCATCGCCTCGGCGTAGTTGCCGATCCGGAACCCGTTCAGGCATCGGCCCATTTTCAACTGGGCGTTGTCGGGCAGGAATTCGAGCACAGCATCCAGCAGCTTCTGCCCCTCGACGAAATCGCCCTCGTGCATGGCGACCTGCAGGAGCGCGGCCTGGGCCTCGTGGTCTTCCGGATGGTGGCGAAGATATTCCTGGATCAGCTCGCCGGCGCGCTGGATCGAATCGCAGCAAAGATAGGATTCATGCAGCAGCTTCATGTGGTTCTGCACGCCGACGCGCGCCACCTCGAGAATCTGTGTCCACGCCGCCGCGGCGCCGCTTTCGTCACCCATCAACGTCAGGATGCGTTCCTTGAAGGCCAGGGCGCGGGCGTAATTCGGATTGAGTTCCATCGCCCGATCGCAATGCTGGATGGCGATATCGAGGTCGCGCTTCTGCCGATAGAGTGCCCAGGCCAGATAGCTGTGGACGTCCGCCTCGCGTTCCTCGATCGCGAGGATCCGGCGCGACAGCTGTTCGACCTCCTTGGCCGAGCGCATCATGATGCGGGCCCGCATCAGATTGACCAGGATCGGCAGCCGGTTGGGTGCGTATTTCAACCCTTTCTCGTAGCACTTGATGGCCGAGAACAGGTGCTTGGCCTCGAACAGCAGGTCGCCGAGGCCGTGATGGGCATCGACGTATTCGGGATCGGCCTTCACCGCGTTGCGGAAATGGATCTCGGCCTTGATGATGTCCTTGGCCTCGCGCCAGATGCAGCCGAGATTGAACTGCGCCAGGGCATTGCCGGGGTCGGCCTCGATCGCCTGCTCCAAGAACTTCTTCACCTGGTCGCGGCGGCCGGCCTGGTGGGCGGCGCTGGCCCGCATCACCAGCTGGCGGGCCTTGGCCTTCTCCGGCGTTTCCGGGACGGCGGGTGGCGCATTGACGGCGCCGGGCGCAGCGGGGACCGAGGCAAGGGCGGTCGCCGACCGCCCTGGGGCGTGACTGGCACCTGGAAAAGCTGGCTTGTCGGTCACTCGGATGCACTCCTCGCCGCGTTCGAATTGGTCAGTTCCTGCACGGTCCGTACCAACCCGATCGACCCTGGAACGCATCCTGCAACGACTTGAATTAACATCAAATTAACGCTGTTCGACGGCAGCTTATGCCTAGTTCGTCGGCTCTTGCCGGGCAAATTCTGCCGAGCCCGGCAGGTATTGCCGGGTAGCCCCGCCCCCGCCCCCGCCAAAAGGTAAAGATTACCGCCAAAGGGCGTCTTTTGCCGAGCTGGCAGGGAAATTGCTTCCTCTTCCGAACCCCGGCATGTGCGTCGGGGCGGGCGAAACAAAGTTTCGCTTAAACCCATGTCTCCAAAGGAGCATTCAAATGGCTAACGAGATCCAGCTTAACGCTGGTATTCGCAGCAACCTTCTGCTGCTGCAGAACGTCTCGGTGAATCTGCAAAAGACGCAGCTTCGCCTGTCAACCGGCAACAAGGTCAATTCCGCGCTCGACGGTCCGGCCCAGTTCTTCGCTTCGAAGGGCCTGAACCAGCGTGCCGGCGACCTCAACGGGTTGAAGGACGGCATCGGCCAGGCGATCAGCACCATCAAGGCGGCTGATACCGGCATCACTTCGATCGCTGACCTCGTCGAACAGGCCCGCGGTCTCACCACCCAGGCCCTGGGTTCCTTGGGCAATGATGCCAATTCGGTGTCCCTGCGTTCCAATCTCGCGACCCAGTACAACAACGTGCTGCGTCAGATCGATCGTCTGGCGACGGACGCTGGCTATCAGGGCAAGAACCTCCTGATCGGCAGCGGCCTGCAGGTCGATGCCACCGCCTCGTCCAAGACGGCGGTCAACGCCCTGGCCGGCATCAGCGGCGCGCGCGCCACGAATGTCGTCTCGGCGGATACCTACAAGATCGAAGTCACCGGCGACGGCACCATTTCCGGCTCGACCACGGACGTCGTGGCGGCGGAAAAGGCTCGCGGTATCTCCAATCTGGATATCTCGGGCTTCTCCTCGACCACCAATGCCAACTTCGATTCGATCTCGATCAAGCTGACCGGCGGCAAGGGCAAGGACAAGACCTTCACCATTACCGAAGGTACCGAAACCGTCACCCAGACGTTCACCACGGTCGAAGCCCAGATCGCCAATGACAACGGCGCCGTGCTCCGCTTGTCGCACAGCTTCGCCAGTGGCACCAAGGTCAGCTTCGACGTCAACTTCCAGGACATCGAGGACGTGCCGGATACCGCCGGCGTCGGCTCCTCGGTGATCGAGAAGAACGTCAATCTGCAGGCCAAGGTCACCAACCAGAACGGCGAAGTCGTCATTCGTGACGGCCTGAGCCTGCTGGGCCAGGGTAAGATCGCCGATGGCGAGAATGCCTTTGCCTTCGATTCGGGCAGCGCGCGCATCACCATCGACGAACGGCAGATCCTGCAGTCGTCGAAGTACTCCTCGGGGGTCTCGCGCTCCTATGGTACGGGCGCCGGGGCAGTCACCGGCACGCCGACCCAGGCGGCGACCATCTCGATCGACGACACCATCACGTTGAAGGCAACCGGCATTTCGTTCAACTACGATACGAACAACTTTGCCGGGTTCAGCGTCAGCGTCGAGGGTCTTTCCGGTACCAACGCCACATTGTCCGTCGGCCAGACCAGCGTCTACACCGCTGCCTCGGTCGGTGCCAACAGCGCGGCGATCTCGATCAACCTCAACTTCAACGAGTTGAAGTACCTTGCGTCGGCCGCCCAGGCGACCGCCACCGAGGCCAACAGCACGCTGTCGGTTACCGCGGGTTCGGGTCTGTCCCTCGGTGTGGTCGACGTGTCGACCATCGGCAGCTTCACCGACAACGCGGTGACGGGCGTCAACATCACCGTCACCAATGCGACCAGCACGTCGGCGACCTTCCAGTACACCGACGCGTTCGGCGGCACCGCCTCGATTACGGTGACGCTGTCGGGCAACTCGCTTGCGGCCAACACCTCGATCTCGTTCAATGTGACGGGTGGTGCCAACAGCGGTGCCGTGCTGAACCTTTCGATCGCCGCCAATACGGTGATCTCGGAAGGCGATACGCTCACGCTGAAAGCGCGTGGCGAATTCACCGCCTCGCGCGAAGCGAAGTTCGACCTTCGCAAAGCCAATGCCGGATCCAGTGCTTCGCTGGCCACCAAGCAGGTGGTTGACGGCACGGATGCGAACAACCTCGCGGTGCAGCTGAACGAAAACAACACCAGCAACGTCACGGTGGTCAGCCAGAACGTCCGGACCGACGGTCAGGGCCTCAGACTGGATTTCGCTCAGAACAACTTCAGCGACCGCGCCGACATCGACAATGCCATCAAGCAGCTGGATGCGGCAAAACTGTCGCTTCGAGCGGCTTCATCGGCATTGAGCACCAACCTGAACATCATTCAAACCCGAGAATCCTATACTCAGGAATTCTCGAATGTTCTGGTCGAAGGCGCCAACAAGCTGGTCCAGGCGGACCAGAACGAGGAAGGTGCGAACGTCCTGACCCTGCAGACACGGCAGCAGTTGGGCACCATCAGCCTCAGCTTGGCGAACCAGGCGCAGCAGGCGATCCTGCGGTTGTTCTAACCGCACTCGCTTGGGTAGGATCGGGCGGCGGCGGCAACGCCGTCGCCCACCCTTCCCCGGTCCGGGGTGACGGGCAACAACCCAAGCGCGGGAGATCCCAAGTGCCATTGAAGTTCACGCTGAAGCCCGGCGAAAAGGTCATCGTAAACGGCGCCGTCATCGGCCGAGGCGAGGAAAACGGCAGCTTCTACCTCTACAACAAGGCCAATTTTTTGCGTGGCCGCGAGGTAATGAAGGAAGAAGACGCCCAGGGAATTGAACAGAAGCTCTACCTGATTATCCAGCTGATCTACCTGTTTCCGGAAAACGCGCCGGAAAATCTTATGAAGTTCGAAGCAATTCTGGCGGAGACTATGCGGCACCGCTCGGCGGATCTGGAAAAGTTAACGGAAGTGGCACGGCTCGTGCATGGGCAGGACTACTACCGGGCGCTGAAACTGACGGCCAAGCTGTTCTGAAGCCAGGAAAAGCTAGATCGCCATGGAGCGGGTTGGACTTAGCCGGATGGAACCGGGAAGCGCGCGGCGGAGAGAAAGATGAAGCAAGCAGTCGGTTACGTCAGTCAGCCTCGAGGTTCGGATTCCCGAAGCACGGAAGCCTGGGCATTGGCCGAGGCATCGCGCCGGTTGATTCTGGCCGCAAAGGCGGATGACAAAGGGGAATCGTTGCGCACCGCGCTGATCCTGAACCAGCGGCTGTGGTCGATCTTCCAGGGTGCTCTCTCGGAGCCCGATTGCCCGCTGCCGAAGACAATCCGGGACAACGTCCTTGCCCTATCGGTGATGATGGATCGTCACCTGCTCCAGCGCCTGGGCGATCTGGACGGCAGCAAGATCCAGCCGATCCTCGACATCAACCGGGCCATCGCCGAAGGACTATCGGCGGCGCCGCCGGAGACGACCAACGACAATCTGGCCGCGCAGGCACCGGCAAGCCAGCCCGGGCTCGGACAGCATGCCCGACCCGTCATGAACGTATCCGTCTAGCGCACCGGGAAGAAGCGAGACCGCCGTGGCCAATACCATCAGTTCAACCTCCGCCATCACCGGCGCGGCGACCAGTTCGGCGGCGACGACCAGTTCCTCGATCTCGAGCGCGAATTCCAGTAAGAGTGCATCCACCAGCCTCGACGATCTCTCCAGCCAGATTGCGGCATTGCAGCAGAAAGCGGACCAGAGCCGGCTGACGGTCACCAATTTCCGCAAGGACACCAACGACGTCCAGATCGACAACAAGATGACGGCGCGCGACATCGGCACGTTGAAGGACCACAAGTCGCGGCTGAACCTGTTCAGCGCCCTGCAGAAGAACGATGCCGCCGACGTCTTCAAGTTCAAGGTCGACAAGACCGCAGTCACGAAGATCGGCGTGCTGCTGGCGGATCCGAAGAATGATGGCAATCTCAGGGTACAGATCTTCGCGAAGACAACCGGCAGGCTGGTGGCCGATAATGCGGCCGATGCCGGCGACTTGAAGGCGGCATATGATCAGCTGGAAAAGGGCGCCTTCGAACTAAAGAAGGGCGACTATGTGCTGCGCCTGTCGCGCCAGGACGGCGTCGATACGCGCCAGCAGACCAGCATCAGCTATGCGCTGCAGCTGAGCCAGGGCACTTTCACCGAAGATTACGATACGGTGGAGCAGGCGAAAAAAACCGATGGTTCAGACCCCTATGGATTCGGCACCGTCAGCATCAACACGTCGAACCTGATCGACGGCCTGACCAATGCCTACAGCTTCCTATCTTCTTTACCAGCGCTTGGTACGTCAGCAACCGACAAGCTGAATGGCGTGCTTCTTGATTCGATACTCTAGGGTGGTGAAATGTCCGTAAATTCTTCCAATGCGCCGCTGAAGATCTTCATCGGCTACGACCACCGCCAGGCGGTGAGCTACAACGTCCTCCAGTTCAGCATCTTTCGTCGGAGTTCCAGGCCGGTGACCATCTCGCCGCTGGTATTGCCGACGCTGCCGATGACCCGGTCGGGGCTGACCCCCTTTACCTTCAGCCGATTCCTGGTGCCCTGGCTGACCGACTTCCAGGGTTGGGCGGTCTTCCTCGATACCGACTATCTGTGCCTCGCCGACATATCAAAGCTGTTTGCCATGGCCGATGATCGCTATGCCGCGATGGTGTCGAAGAACGTGAAGAAGTTCGAATGGGCCAGCATGATCATGTTCAATTGCGGTCATCCGGCCAACCGGATCCTAACGCCGGATTATGTCGAAGACCCGAAGCGCTGCCGCTCGCCGCATACGCTGGATTGGCTTAGCGACGACCTGGTCGGCGATCTGCCCCGGGAATGGAACCACCTGGTCGGCTATGATCCGCCCCGCAGCGACGCCCAGCTGGTCCACTACACCCAGGGCATGCCAGTCTTCGAGGAAACCGCCGGCAGCGAATATGCCGAGCAGTGGAGGAAGGAACATGCCAAGTCGAATCAGACACTTGGGTGGCAGGACCTGATGGCGCGGTCGGTCCATGCCGGTCGCACCAATGACGGCCGGATCGTGGCGAAGCTGCATCCGGAAGCAATGGCCCCGCACTAACTGCGCCCATCAGCCCGGACCAAAGGAAAACGGCTTGGCGATCGCCAAGCCGTTTTTTTGTCTCCGGTTTTCGGCCCGTCGCTATACCGGCGGAAGGACGGCCGGTTGCGCCGCCTTCTTCTCGACGACCACCCAGAATCCCTGCGGGACGCGCTGGAACATGACCAGCTCGAAGCGGCGGAACATGCGCGGCAGCCACCAGCTCGGCGGTTCCTGGATCAGATGGGCGTTGCGGCCGTCGGGCAGAACCTTGATGGCCGGGCCGATATGGACCGTAAAGAAGCCCTTGTGCAGCACCAAATCCTGCAGGTGATCCAAGACGTTATCGAGATAGTCCGGCTCGATATGCTCCAGCACGTCGATGCAGGTGACGAACCGGCAGGGCTGCGGCGCACCCGCCCAGGCCGGGACCGCGGGATCGTAGTGGTTGACCTTGATCTGGTTGGGAAGGATCTGCGCCAGAGTCTGGCCAAGGCGCCCCTTGCCGGCGCCATAATCCAGGATTTCGGTGATCTTCATCTGCGTCAGCAGATTGGCGACGATCGGTGCGTACTGCACCGAGGCCACCCCGTAATTGGGGTTCTCGTGCAGCTTCTCCTGCATGCGCCGGTATTCTTCACTGATTTGCCCCTGGGCCGCGGGCTGTGGAACGGGCTGCGCGACGGACATGATCGCCTCTTCATTGATGGGTTCTGTCACGCCGATATCTTCGCAAATCACATGCCAATAAATGATTAACGATCGCTAACTATAATGCGGCAACGCCATCGACCGATCGGCATCTGCGGCCACCGTGACGCAGGTCCGTTGGCATTGATCGTGCTTCCAGATTCGGGGGGATTAACCATCCACCCGAGGATCGAGCCGAGATCCGGTCATGCGATCACCTGAAGCTGGGGCGAAGCGTAGGAGAGATGATGGACCCGAGAATGACCAAGGCGGTCGAAAACCATGCCAATTCGTGCCCGATGATCGCCATCCAGCACAACGGCATCAAGGTGCGATACGTCCTGCCGAACGACAACGCGCTCTGGCGGGTGGAGACCCTGAAGACCAAGGAGCCCTGCACCATCGAATGGCTGGAAAGCATCGAGCCGGGCAGCGTCCTGCTGGACGTCGGAGCGAATGTCGGGATGTACACGATTTTCGCTGCAGTCGTGCGTGGCGCCCGCGTCTATGCTTTCGAACCCGAATCGCAGAACTATGCCCTGCTCTGCCGCAACATCATGCACAATTCCATGTCCGAGCGGGTCACCGCCTATTGCGCGGCGCTCTCCGACAGCCAGAAATTCAGCCTCATCCACCTTTCGGAATTCAAGACCGGCAGTTCCTGTCACAGTTTCGACGAGGCGGTCAATTTCAAGCTTGAGGAGCGCAAGAGCCCCTTCATCCAGGGTTGCTTCGCGGTGACCGTCGATCAGCTCGTCGCCGAAGGTGCGATGCCGGCACCGAATTACATCAAGATCGATGTCGACGGGTTCGAGCACAAGGTCATCAATGGGGCCAAACGCACCCTCGAGGACCCGGCCGTCAGATCGCTCATCATCGAGATCAATCCGCATCTGGCGGAACACCGGCAGATCATCACCCAGCTTGCCGATCTCGGCTTCTCCTACGACCCCAAGCAGGTCGCCAAGGCCTCACGCAACGAGGGCATCTTCTCGGGAGTCGGCGAGTATGTTTTCCGCCGCTGACATGCTCGATACCTCGACAACCAGCCACGCCGCTATGGCGGCGGCATCGGCGGCGCCGTCCGCGACCAGTGACCGGCCGGCTCCGGCCGGCGGTCACGCGCAGTTCCTTGCGCGCCTGACCGCCGCCGCCGCCGCCCGCGGCGATCGCGACCTCCTGACCCTGGTCGAAGCCGACGGCCAGACCGTGACCTTTACCTATCCGATGCTGCTAGGGGCGGCAGAGGGCTGGGTTGCGCGCTACCGGGAAGCCGGGCTTCTACCTGGAGATCGGCTCGTCGTCATTCTGCCGCATTGCAGCCCGCTCTACAGCGCCTATCTCGGCGCCCTGGTCGGCGGGTACTGCCCGGCCTTTTTCGCGCCGCCGTCGGAGAAGACCTCGCAACGCGACTATGCACGCTCCGTCGCCCTCCTGCTGGAGCAGATCGGTGCCGCGTATGTCGTGACCACCCATGAAATTCGCCGGCAGCTTGCCAGCGAGATGGGCTGGTTCCGCGGTTTCACCGAGGGAGGCGCGCTATGCGAGATCGGCCGCCGTCCGGCCTGGAGCATCGACGTCGCCCCCTCCCCGCACCTTTTTCTGCAATTCTCCTCCGGCACGACCGGGGTCAAGAAGGGCGTGGGTATTACCGCCGAGGCATTGCTGTGGCAGATCGACGCCTATGCCCAGCAACTTGCCGTGACGCCGGAGTCCCGCATCGCAACCTGGCTGCCGCTCTATCATGACATGGGCCTGATCACCTGCTTCTTCCTGCCGCTCCTCCAGGGAATACCGGTGGTTGCGGTCTCGCCCTTCGTCTGGGTCCGCCAGCCGGCGATCCTGCTCGACATGATCGCGCTGACGCGGGCCACCCATTGCTGGCTGCCGAATTTCGCCTTCAACTTCCTCGCCACCCGGGTTTCGCCGACGGACTTGCAGGTCTGGAAGCTCGACTGCCTCGCCGCACTGACCAATTGCTCCGAGCCGATCCACGCCGACAGCCACCAGCAGTTCCTGGCTCGGTTCGCGACCCACGGCATCCGGCCGTCCATGATCCGCACCTGCTATGCAATGGCCGAGACAACCTTCGCGATCAGCAGTTCTGCGGCCTCCACGTCCGGTCCGGTCGTCGAGACCGTCGACGCCGCCAGCCTCAACCGGGACCAGCCGGTTCGCCTGGGCCGCGCAGGGGAGACCGGCCGCGCCGCGGTTGGCTCCGGAAGAGCCCTGCCCGACACCAGAATTGAGATCATTTCCACGCTGGATACGCCCTTGCCCGAGGGTCATCTCGGCGAAATCGCCGTCGCCACGCCGTCGCTGTTCGGCGGCTACCTGAACAACGCCGAGGCCGCGGCCTTTCGCGATGGTCTGTTCCGCACGGGAGATCTGGGCTATTTGCGCGACGGCGAGCTCTTCGTCATCGGCCGCATCAAGGACACCATCATCATCGGCGGCAAGAACATCTATCCGCAGGACATCGAGGCGATCTGCAACGAGGTCTCCGGCGTGATTCCCGGCCGCTGCGTTGCCTTCGGCGTAGACGATCATGACCTCGGCACCCAGTCTCTCGTCGTCATCGTCGAAGTCGCATCCGACGATATCGCGGTCCGCGACAAGGTGCGCCGGCAGGTGTTCCAGGCGATCGTCTCGCGGACCGAAACGACGCCAGCCGATGTCCTGGCCGCCCCGCATATGTGGCTGCAGAAATCGACCTCCGGCAAGATATCCCGGACCAGGAACCGAGATCTCTATCTGAAGGTCGTGGCGGAACAGGCCACCCCGTCTTTGGCAAAGGCCGATCCGGCAGAAACCGCGTCCTTGGTGCGAAAGCTGGTCCTCGAGATCGTCGGCGGGCCGGGCGGCGCAGGCGGCGAGCCGATCGGCGACGACGTGCCGCTCCTTGCCGAGGGCTGGATCGATTCGTTTTCATTCGTCTCTCTGGTATTGCAGGTCGAGACACATTTCGGGCCGGGCGTCGCGGCCGCGTTGCGGACCAATCCGAGCCGTTACCAGACCATCCGGCGCATCATCGACCTGGTCGAGGCCGGGGGCACGGAACCGGATGCCCGGTCGGCCGGAGAAGATGTCGAAGCCGGCGAGATGCAGGCGGACGACCCGCGGCGCCTGCTGGCCCCGCAATTATCCGATGTCGACAAGCAGCCCTTCAGCTCGGTCGCCTATCTGATGCGGCGCGGCGCGGCGAATTTTCATTCGCCTTCGACCAATACCGACGGACTTGGCTGCCGCATCAGCTGGCGGAACGGGCATCCGGTCGACGGCGAATCCCTCATCGGCACCGACCGCCCAAGGGGCGTCGTGCTCGGCAACAGCTTCGCCTTCGGCGTCGGAACCACCCACGATTCGCTGCACGTCGCGAGCCAGCTCAACGCCCTCGGCGCCGGTGGTGATGTCGTCTGGACGAACTTCGCCCTGCGTGCATCGAATCTCACGCAGGAGCGCCTGGCATTCGAGCTCTACGCGCAGCCGCCGGTGGAACAGGTGGTATGGATCTCGGGCATCAACAACCTGATCACCTTGATCATCGAGGAAGGCGTCGACCCCAATCCCGCCCCGTTCATCGGCGAGCGCGGCTTCACCCTGGCGACCATGCCGGATACCAGGCTGGAGCCGCCCAGGCAGAAGGCGATGGAACGCTACCGCGACATGCTGCGCATCGCCGAGATCGACATATCCGCCGTTGCCTTGCGCCTCGCGACCGCCGGCAGCGTCACCTTCTGCCTGCAGCCATCCGCCGCCTGGATCGGCAAGCCGATGAGCGTCGAGGAGAGGACGTTGATCGAGGGCTTCGATCGTCACGGTGCCGCCATCCGCCATGCGCATCATCCGCAGTACATCGGCAAGATGCATGCGATGTTCAGCCGGGATATCAAGCACATCTGCGGCAAATGGAATGTCGGGTTCGTCGACCTGAACCTGTCAACCTGCCTGCAGACACCCGAATGGCTGTTCCTCGACCGGATCCACATGAACGATCACGGTCACCGATTGGTGGCCGAAGAGGTCTCGCATTTCCTGACGCAATCCAGCAATACCGATACAGAAAGGCGCAACGCATCATGAAATCCGCAACCGTCGCCAGAGAGTTCGCACCGGGAGCCGAGCCGAAGACGGCATCCGACCGGTTCACTGCGGCCAAGCTGCATGCGATCTACCAGATTACCAACGCGCAGCTCAGGACCTATCCCTTCGCCCATGTCTACGTCGAGAACATCCTGCCGAAGGAATTCTTCGTCGAGGCGATGCAGAACCTTCCGTCGGATGACGGATACACGGTCCTGGTGGACAGCGGCCGCGTCGGGAAGGGATATTCCCGGGCCCGCCTGTCGCTGTTCCCGAGCGATCTCGAGAAGTCGAGGTGCACCGATACGCAGCGGGATTTCTGGCGACAGATGTTCGCCGCGTTCAGCGACGCCGAGTTCGCCACGACGATCTACAACCGGTTCCGCCCGCAGATCGAGCAGCGCTTCGCCGGAAAGGCGGGTGCCAAGCTGTCGGTCCGGCACGAGACGTTCCTGATGCGCGATCTCGAGACCTATTCCCTTGGGCCGCACACCGACAATCCGAAGAAGCTGGTCTCCGTCCTGCTCTACCTGGCGCCCGACAATCGCCGCCCGGAACTTGGCACGGCCGTATACCTGCCCAAGGACCGCAGCTTCGAATGCCCCGGCGGGCCGCATCACGACTTCGACAAGTTCGACCATGTGACCACGATGCCCTATGCACCGAACACCCTGGTGGCCTTCGCGAAATCCAGCACCTGCTTTCATGGTGTCGAGCCGCTGGACCGCGCCAACAGCCGTCGCGACATCTTCTTCTACGATCTGAAGAACGATCAGGCCTGACTTCTCCGTCTGGGCGCCGCTCGGCAATTTCCGCCGCAGCCCCAGACCAACCTGACCAGCACGCCCCGCAGCCCGCGCCATCGGCGCGGGCTTTTGCGTGGAGCGGAATAATCAACTATTTGATCTAATGCAATAATTTACCACCCGTGACTTGGCCCGATGTTTGCATAAAGACGCCACACCGGTCTCCAAGCCCAAAAGAGGTAGGCAATGAGTATTCTCGGCGCGATGTTCACGGCAGTCAGCGGCGTCAACGCGCAGTCGCGTTCGCTGGGTCACATCTCGGACAATATCGCCAATTCGCAGACCACCGGCTACAAGAAGGTGGATACGCGCTTCGAAACGCTGATCACGGTCTCAAACTCGAATTTGCACGCGCCCGGCGGCGTCATCGCCTCGCCGCACTATGCCAATGCGCTCCAGGGCAACATCAACCAGACCCAGAGCGACACCAACCTGGCAATCAGCGGCAGCGGGTTCTTCGTGGTCAGCCACCCCAACCAGCAGACGGGGACGAGCACCACCTTCGACAATCTGTCCTACTACACCCGGGCCGGTGACTTCGAAGTCAACCGCGACGGATATCTGGTCAATAACGGCAACTATTTCCTCAATGGCTGGTCCGTCGATCAGACGACCGGCTTGCCGGATACCTCCTCTCTCGCTCCGATCAAGATCACCCAGACCCTGGACCAGCCGACGGCCACCTCGACCATCGAATTCGTCGGGAACCTGCCGGCGACCTCGGTGGTGAACCCGACGCCGCCGCTGGGCCCCACCAACATCAAGATCTATGATGCGCTGGGCAACCCGCATACGGTCTCGCTGGTCTGGACCAAGCGCGCCGACAATCTCTGGAAGCTCGACATCCAGGCGCCGGACAGCACCGTCGACCCGGTCAACGGCACCATCGTCGGGGTCAACGATCAGACCGCCGTGCAGGCGGCGGTGACCGCAAACGTCTCGCCGGTCGCCCAGGTCGACACCATCACCATTCCCGCGGCGCTTGCCGCCGGCGATACGATGACCTATCAGATCGGCGCCGGCGCCGTGATCGTCACCGCACCCGCCGGCGGCTATACCCAGGCCCAGGCGGCCGCGGCCTTCGTTGCCGCGATCAACGGCAATGCCGCCCTGTCGGCCGGCGTCACCGCCGGCAACATCGTCGGCAACACCTTCCAGGTCACGGCCGACACCGCCGGAACACCCTTTACCGCGATCATCGGCGGTACGGCTCTGCCCACCCAGGCGACGACCACGGCGAACGTTGCGGCGGTCGCCCAGGTCGAACTCGGTTACCATCGGCGGCAGCGTCGGGGCCGGCGAAATCGGCGACACCTATTCCGTCACGGTCGGCTCGACCACCGTCACCTACACCAATGACGGCACCGAAGCGTCATCCAACGACGTGGCGAACGGCCTGGCGGCCCTGATCAACGCCAATCCGTCGATCGGTGTCGATGCGACGGTGGTCGGCGCAGTTATCAATCTGACGGCACGCACGCCCGGGACCGGTTTCACCGCCATTACCGGCACCAGCAACGGCTCCGTGCCGGCCTTCATCGATGTGCAGTTCGGCATCACCGCTGCCACCGCGGGCAAGGTCGTCCAGGTCACCAACGTCTTCAATCTGCTCGGCAATGCCACCATCCCGGCCAGCCAGACGGCCAATGCGCCGATCGAGATCGGCTTCACCGTCGACTACGGAACCGGTCCGCAGGTGGTCACGCTGGACCTCGGCCGCTTCCAGACCACGGACAAGCTCACGCAATTCGCCGGCACCCAGATCGACATCCAGCGCCTCACCCAGGACGGTGTTCCCCAGGGCGTGTTCAAGGACCTCAACATCCGCGACAACGGCGACATCGAGCTCAACTACGACAACGGCCGCAGCCGTGTCTTTTTCAAGGTGCCGATGGCGCAGTTCTATGACGCCAACCAACTCAAGCGGGAGGCCGGCCAGGCGTTCACCGAGACCTTCGACAGCGGCTCGGCACGACTCTCCGATCCCGGCGCCGGCGGCGCGGGGACCATCCGCGGCAGCGCCGTCGAGGGCTCAAACGTCGATATCGCCGAGGAATTCTCCAAGATGATCGTCACCCAGCGCGCCTATTCGGCCAATACCCGGGTCATCACGACGGCCGACGATATGCTGCAAGACATCATCAATATCAAGCGGTAGGCCGGCGATTTCCAGCAGGAGTGACGGACAATGTCTCTCACCGGAGCCCTCAATGCCGCGGTTTCCAGCCTGAAAGTCAATCAGGCTGCGATCCAGCTCGTCTCGGCGAACGTCGCTCATGCCAACGATCCGAGCTATGTGCGCAAGACGATGAACCGCGAGAGCCTCAGTCTCGGCAACGACCAGGTCGGCGGCGTTGCCATCGGCTCCTATCAGAATGCAGTCAGCATCTCGCTGCGCAAGCAGTTCGAGACCCTGACCGCGCGGACCGGTACCACGGACACCCAGACGGAATATCTCTCCCGCATCCAGGACCTGTTTGGAACCAGCGCCGACAAGGCACAGCTGACCTCCCTATTGAACGACTTTACGGCGGCGTGGCAGGCCTTCCAGTCAAACCCCGAATCCTCGGCGGCACAAAGCCAGGTCATCAGCCTTGGCGATCGCTTTGCCGGCGAGATCAACCGGCTGGCGGAAGGCGTCGACTCGATCGACCGCGACATCCGCGTCGACACCGAGAACTCGGTCAAGCAGCTGAACGACAAGCTGGAAAAGATGTTCCAGCTGAACCTGCAGCTGCGCAGCTCGAGCGATGGCGGCCCGGAGCGGACACAGCTCCTGGACGAAAGGGATCAGCTGGTCCGGGACATCGCCAAGTACATCGACGTACGCGCGGTAGACCGCGAGAACGGCTCCGTCGCCCTCTTCACCGCTGCGGGGCTGAGCCTGGTGGATGGTCCGCCGTCGAGATTCGCCTATGACGGCGTCAACGTGACCCGGGTCGAGGATCCGACAACGCCCGTCAATGGACTGATGCGCGACGGCAAGATCCGGGCGCTTCTGGACCTTCGCTTGGACAATTCCGGCACCAACCAGGCGATCAGCAACGATCCCGCAACCGAAGTCATCCGCAAGCTGCGATCCCAGCTCGACATGGCAGTCAATGCCTTCACTGCCACCGCCGGCACGCCGCCAAGCTTTGCCTCGGCCTATGACAACGCCGACACATCCCTGCGGATCACCGCTGCATTCCAGAATACCGTGGAGGCGGCCCCCTCAACCGCCCAGTTCAGCACGGTCAACCTCAGCGGCGATCTGGTCGCCGGCGATGTCTTCGAGATCGACGTCAATGGCAAGAAGTACAGCTATACGGCCCAGGTCGGCGATACCAGCCTGGACCAGATCGCCGCTCAGCTTGCAGCCGCGGTCAACGCCGATACGACGCTCGGCGTCACCGCCGTGGCCGGTATCTCTTCACTCCAGCTGGTTGGCGGCAGCATCAATCAGAAGTTCACCGTTCAGACCACGGTAAACGGCCAGCTGCCGGAGCTTGATCAGGGCTTCTTTGTCGGCACCGACCGCTACACGTTCAAGGTGAACCAGAGCCTGCGCGACGGAACACAGCAGATGAAGAAGAATTCTTCGCCGGCGGTCGTTACGGCTCTGACCGCGGCGGATCGGAACTTCATATCTGCTGGACTGGTATTGACCAACGTCTCCTACAAGGGCCTGGTCGTCGGCCTGGTCGGGGCATCCCTGGTCAACGCCAAGACCGTCCAGGATTCGGGCAAGTTCAACACCGACAGCCTGCAGATCACCGAGCAACGCTATCAGTCCGAGGTCGGCGTCAATCTCGACGAGGAGATCGCCAACCTGCAGGTCCTGCAGAATTCCTATGCAGCGTCCGCCCGCCTGCTGACCGTCGTCCAGAACCTGTTCGACGATCTGCAAGCGACCGTCTCGAGGTAAGTCATGGCAATCAACTCCTACAGCACCTATGCGACGTATCTGGGCAATGTCGGAGCGTTCAAGCAGCTGCAGAGCTCCCTCGCTGATCTGACGCAGCAGCTGAACTCGGGCAAGAAATCCACCGACATCACTGCCTACGGTGCAGAGGGGACACGCCTCCTGGACCTGCGCGCCGAGATCAAGAAGCGCGAAGGCTACATCGACACGATCAAAAGCGCTGCCACCGACGTCAAAGCCTATGACACGGTCATGACGCGGATGGAAACCCTCGCCCAGAACATGAACTCTGCCTTTACCACCCCGCTGTCCGACCCGCCGACCACCCAGCAGCACAAGATCACTCTCGACGGCGATATTGGTGACGTCGGCGACATCTACAAGGTCGTTGTCGACGGCAACCTGTTCTCCTATGTCACGACGGGCCTCGAAGGCAGCCTCGACGAGATCGCGGGAAACATCGCGAACCAGATCAACAATCACGCGCCGGCACTGCGCGCCAAGGCGCAGGTCAACGGCTCACAGATCACGATCAGCGGTACCGTCCCCGGGCCGCTGTTCACGGCGAGCGCGAGAGTTCGAGGACGTGGCCGGCGGGACCACGAACACCATATCGACCGAGCTGCTCCGCGGCGGGAAGATCTCCCCGATCGTCGGCCAGATAGATTCGGCGATCAAGGAGCTTCGGGCCCTGCTCAACGAGCAAATCAATGATCGTTACCTTTTCGGCGGCTCCACCGCCAATGAACTGCCGCCGGTGGTCGACCTGTCGCGTCTGCCGGACCCGACGGGAAGCAAGAACGCCGCCTCCGGGACGACCACCCAGCAGCTGGCGGCCGGGACCATCGCGCAGAAGACCCGCATCACCGCCGACTATCTCGGCGCCCTGCAGTCGGAGACGTTCACCGTCAATGCCACGAACTTCACTTTCAACGGCCCGCTGACGGCGCAGCAGCTCGCATTGCAGGCCTCGACCGCCATCGCCGCCGCCTTCCCCGGGGTCATCACGGTCAGCGACGTCGATGCAAATGGCTTTACCCTCACCTCGGCGACTCCGGGAACGGCCTTCACTGCCAGTGTCGCCGGCACCGACCCGACGCCGTCGACCATCACAACGGTACAGCCGAACGTTCCGATCGGTGCCAATCAGCTCGATGTCGTCACGTTGTCGGGACCGATCGGTATCATTGGCGAAAACTTCAGCGTGACCATCACCGACCCGCCCGCGCATGCAGCTCCGGTCACCATTTCATACCGGACGACGGGCGAAGAGCCGGACATGAACACGATCGTCAACAACCTGATCGCCAGGATCAATGCCTATCAGCCGGCTTTCTCGGTAACACCGTCCAATCTCGGCAACGGCCGGCTCCAGCTGTCCAGCGGCACCGCCTTTACCTCCCATGGCACTGTGCAGGATACCGCGACCGTGACGACCACCCAGCGGACTGTGGTGCCGGTTGCCCAGGAGGACCAGGTCCACCTAGCCGGCCCATTTGGCGATGCGGGCGACATCTATACGATCAACTTTACCGCCCCGGTCGGCGGCCCGTTCCAAGTCACAACGACCGCCTCGGATGACGAAGTGTCGGTTGCCGCCAAATTCCAGGCTGCAATCAATGCCGCCGGATTTGGCGTTACCGCGTCCATCCGGGACGGCAGGCTGTATCTGGCCTCCGCCACGCCTGGCACACCAATCACCTACACCGCCGTTCTGACCACCGACGTGGGTCAGGTCAGTCAGGCACCGGCAATCACCAACAAGGTCGCCAATATCGCCGCCGGACCCTTGCCGCAGATCGACACGGTTCAGCTCTCCGGCCCCGTCGGCCGGAAGGGCGACGTCTACGAGCTCACAATTAATGGACGGACGGTGCGGTACACGACGACCGGCGCCGAAGCCGATATGGACGCAATCGCGATCAACATCACCGCTTTGATCAACGCCCAGACGCCCGCCATGCCCGCGACAGCCGTCGCCGGCCCTACAGGCTCGGGCAAGATCCTGCTGACCTCGGCCGTCGTCGGCGTCGAATTGAAGACCGCCGCCACCGTCGTGAAGCCGGTGACGGTACCGGACCCCACGCCGACGGAATACAATGTTCACCAGGAAGTGCAGGATTCGCAGAGGTCCTGGGTGCGTGGCGAGATCGTCATCGCGGACCAGCTCAATATTCGCTACGGCTTCACCGCGAATGAAGCGGCCATCCAGAAGCTGCAACTGGCACTGCGAACGGCACAATCGGCTGTCCAGGACCCGGATACCTACTTTGACAAGATCGAGACCGCGCGCGTTCTCAGCCGCGATGCACTGGTCGGACTCCGCGCTCTGCACGCGGACAATACGGTCAATGACGCCCTGATGTCGGCAACCACTCTTTCGCACCAGACCACGATCAATCTCAATACGGATTCCACGGATCAGATTGAAACCGCTGATCCCAATGAAGTAGCCGCAAAAATTCAAACGGCACAGGTGCAGCTGCAGGCGGTGTTCAGCGTGGTCTCCTCTTCCACCCGCCTGTCGCTGGTCAATTTCTTGGCGTGAACAGGGAGAACATGGAACAGATTCGCCTCGACCCGCATCCACCCTTCTACACAAAACGCGAACTTCGCCCGACCACGGCGCCCGGCGACATCTTTGCTACGCTTCTGGACGTCAAGCTCAAGGATGGCGGCGATTTGCGGCCGGCCAACGACACGGACCCGGCCGCGGCACGGCCGGAGATCCCCGGCCGAAGCCATCGAGCAGCGCCGAGTGTCGCCAAACGATCGCATCAGCCGACCCATGTCGACCGTCCCCTCGAGGCACGAGACGCGCTTCGGCTGAAGGCGATGCAGGTGGCCGAGGCCAAGGCGGCCGAGCGTGCCCAGAGCGAAATTGAAGATCGGCGGATCCACCAGGCAAAGAGCGCACCAGACGGCGATTCCCTGGGCTGCAGCGGAGTTGGCGCAGCTCGCGCCGAGATCGGAGCCTCCGGCGGCGACATCGATCCTCCGCAGGATCAGGCCACGGCGGATGGTCAAGGCCACGGGGAGTCTTCTTCCGGCGAAACCGGCAACTTCCAGCCGGATACTGAACTTTCAGAGCCCGCGACATTGGATACGACGGCGGTACCCGTTTCGGCGACCCTATCTCCAGCGGACCGGGCGGATTTCGGCGGCGATTCGACCGTGGCAGCTGTACCTCCCCCAGCCGCCGTCTCCCCTGACGAAGCCAAGGCCATGGCCCAGGCCGCCTTGGCGGCGGCGGCGACAGCACTTCCGGAGGGCGTCTTCGATGCGTCGGCGGCACCCGCCGCAGACGGCACGGAGCCCGCTTCTTCGAGCAAGTCCATTGCGAACGCCGGGACCGGACCGGGGCTGACCGTCGTCAATGACGAGGTGGCGCCCGAGGGCCTGCCAGACCTGGGCCAGGGCGAAGCCCCTGGCATCGGCAGTACCGTCCCCCCGCAATCCGACGCTGCGGGGGTGGTTTTTCGTCCGCCCTCCGCGGCTTCGAAGGCCAAGACCCAGGCCGCGGGCCAGGGGGCCACCGCACCCCATGTTCAGACCCACCAGCCCGATCAGGGACCCACACCCCGGATGGCCACCGGGTCGACCGATGGCGAAGCCGGCGCACCGGCCGCCGACGATCGCGGCACCACGGCTGGCATCGGCCTCGCCGGCGAATTCGAGGATGCCGACCAGAATGGCCTGGCCGGCTGGTCGTTGCATCTCGCCCAGGGCACCAACGGCCGGCGTGCCGATTTCATCGCAAACTTGCGGCAGCACCTGCAGAATCTGCCGGCCCATGAGCAGGTTGCAGTCCATATCCAGCGCGCCGTGACCGACCGGCTGAGCAAGCTTACCGTGGAATTGTCGCCGGTCGAACTCGGCCGGATCCAGGTAAAGCTCAAGATCGACGAGGAAAACCGCGTCTCGGCGACCGTCACCGTCGAACGCGCCGGGACTTTGGAACTGCTCCAGAAGGACGCCAGGGCTTTGGAACGGGCCTTGCAAGAGGCAGGCCTGAAGACCGACAGCTCCAGCCTGTCGTTCACCCTGCAGGGCGGCGAGACCGGCGATTTTGGCCAAAATGGGGCCTTCGGTGGTCCCGGGAGAGCCGCGCAGACGGGTGACGGGGCTGCAGCGATCGCGGAAAACGGCCATTTGGCCCGTCCGTCCGTGATCGAGACCGCTGACGGCCTTGTCGATGTGGAAGTTTGAGCCTGAGGAGCCCGATAGCGATGGAAATCAGCAGCATCAGCCAGACCCTGGAGAAGAACAAGGCAGCCGCGGCCCAGTCGACTTCGACGACCGATACGGACACCGCCAGCCTCAGCTCCAACTATGACAATTTCCTCCTGCTGCTGACCAAGCAGCTGCAGAACCAGGACCCGTTGTCGCCGATGGACACGGCGCAGTTCACCCAGCAGCTGGTGTCGTTCGCCTCGGTGGAGCAGCAGATCAAGTCCAACAAGAACCTCGACAAGCTGGTCGCCCTGCAGAACGCGACCAATGCCTATGGCGCGGTGGGATTCATCGGCAATACCGTCGCGGTGGACAGCGACAAGGTCGCCCTGCAGGACAAGAAGTCGTATTTCGACTATGCCGTCGACCAGAAGACCAGCAAGGCCATCCTGAAGATCATGGATGCGAGCGGACAGGTCGTCATGCTGAAGGAAGCCGACGGTTCGGTCGGCACCCACAAGGCGATGTGGGACGGCACGGATTTCTTCGGCAACCAGCTTCCCGACGGCCAGTACAGCGTCGCCGTGTCCTATGAGGACACCTCCGGCAAATCCCACACCGCGAAGATCACCTCCTACGGCCTGGTCGATTCCGCCGAGATCAGCGACGGCAACGTCCTGCTCCATGTCGGTGATGTCGCCTTCCCGGTGGAGAAGATCCTCCGGATCAGCAAGCCGCCGGCCGCCGCATAGGCGCCTGTTCGCCCTCCCGATCCGGCAGTCCAGGCGCGCGTTTCCGGGCCCATTTGGCTCGCGAAATTGCCGACAATTTTAACTAAATGACTTGGATTTCTGCGGATTTTTCAGCCCCGACTTAGGACTTTATTAAATGGGTCGGGTCTATCGTTCCGACATCTCGACCGATACCGGTCAATCCGGTGGAGTTTTACCGCATGGTGATGGGGTTGCCAGGTAGGCCGAATTTGACCCGCGGCGCGGATGCGTTCCCGAAGCGGGTCGAAGACTTGCCGCCGCCGGGGACCAAGCGCTGGGTGATCCGGCGCAAGGCCGAGGTCGTCGCCGGCGTCCGGGCCGGCATCATCAGCCTGGAAGAAGCCTGCCAGCGCTACACGCTCTCGGTCGAAGAGTTCCTGTCCTGGCAGCGCTCGATCGACCGTCATGGCCTGCGCGGCCTGCGCACGACGCGGATCCAGGACTACCGCCCGACCGGCAACGGCGACGGCAGCCAGGGCAATCAGAGCGCCTGAGCCGACGCGTCTCCGCCCCCATGACGGGGCGCGGCGGCGCCAGATCGATGTCCTCACCGAACAACCCGGAAAGAGTTGCCGAGCACTAGGCAAATAATTCCTGCTGTTAAGCTTTCTTTAGGGTGTCCCGGATAGTTTGGCCCTGAAGCCAGGCCGGATCGCGACCCAACTGCGCGGATTCGACTAAAATTTTAGTCTCTAAAGTTTTAGGCACCTGGCGATCGGATGGACTGAACCGAGAGGCGGGTGGCTGCCGTGAATCCGTTGCTCCAAACATTGCGCAATCTGGGTCCCGTGCGTCTGGCGAGCCTGGGGGCCGTCTCCCTGGCGTTGGTCGCCTTCTTCGTCTTCATCGCCGCGCGCCTGACCACGCCGGGCATGGCGCTGCTCTACAGCGGCCTCGACCCGGCCGATTCCGCCGCCATCGTCCAGCGCCTCGACGCGCAGAACGTGCCCTACGACGTCAAGGGCGACGGGTCCCAGATCATGGTCGCCGAGGACCAGGTGGCCAAGGTCCGCCTCGCCCTCGCGGCCGACGGCATCCCGTCCGGCGGCTCGATCGGCTACGAGATCTTCGACCGGGCCGACGCCCTCGGCACCACCAACTTCGTGCAGCAGATCAACCAGCTCCGCGCCCTCGAGGGCGAGCTGGCGCGGACCATCCGCTCGATGAAGCAGGTCAAGTCGGCACGCGTCCACCTGGTGATGCCGAAACGCGAGCTGTTCTCCCGCGACAACAACGAACCGACCGCCTCGGTCATGCTGGTGCTCCAGGGTGCCGGGCTGGACAAGGAGCAGGTCAGCGCCATCCAGCACCTGATCGCCTCTTCCGTGCCGGGATTGAAGCCCAACAACGTCTCGGTGATCGACAACAAGGGCGAGCTCCTGGCGCGCGGTGCCGAGGGCGGCGCCGAGATGGACTCCGCCGACAGCGAAGAGCTGCGCCGCAACTACGAGATGAAGGTCACCCAGTCGATCGAGGAACTGCTCGCCCAGACCCTCGGGCCGGGCAAGGTCCGCGCCGAAGTGACCGCCGATCTCGATTTCAACAAGGTCACCACGAATACCGAGAATTTCAATCCCGACGGGCAGGTCGTCCGCTCGACCCAGACCGTCGAAGAGGATGAGACCAGCCAGGAAAAGCAGCAGGACGGCTCGGTATCGGTCGCCAACAACGTGCCCAACCCGCCGGCGCAGCAGGCCGGATCCGGCAGCAACTCGAATTCCCAGAACAAGCGCACGGAAGAAACCGTCAACTACGAGATCTCCAAGACCGTCCAGACAGAGGTCAAGCACAGCGGCACCGTGAAGCGGATCTCCGCCGCCGTCCTGGTCGACGGCACCTACGACACGGCGCCGGACGGGACCCGGACCTACAAGCCAAGGGACCAGGCGGACCTCGACAAGATCGCGGCGCTGGTGAAGTCGGCGATCGGCTTCGACGAGAAGCGCGGCGACGTGGTCGAGGTCTCCAACATGCAGTTCGCCGCCCCGGACGAGGTGGTCGCGGATACCGGGCTCATCATGGGCCTGGAGAAGCAGGACATCATGCGGATCGCCGAGCTGCTGGTGCTCTCGGTCATCGCCGTCCTGGTCCTGCTGCTGGTCGTGCGCCCCCTGCTCAACCGGATCCTCGCCCTCCCCAGCATCGCGCCCGAGGGCGGCCTTGCCCTGGCCGGTCCCGGCGGCGGCGCCCTGCCGCCGGGCGCGGCCGCAGCCCTGGCCCTCGCCGGTCCCGACGGGCAGGCCCCGGCGCTCAGCGATCTTGCCAGCCAGCAGAACGTCGAGGACGCCGCCAACGTCGCCAACGAGATCGAGCAGATGATCGACATCAACCAGGTCGAGGGCCGGGTGCGCGCCTCGTCGCTGCGCAAGATCAGCGAGATGGTCGACCAGCATCCCGAGCAGGCGGTGAACATCATGCGGCAGTGGATCTACCAGGACCAGTGAGATGACCCCAGCACACTTCACGGCAGCACACTTCACGGCAGCACACTTCACGGCAGCACCCGTCTCCGCAGGAACAACCGGCCAGGGATCGTGACCAGCCATGCGTAGCAAAGACGACTATCGCGCCCTGACCGGAACGCAGAAGGCAGCCCTGCTGCTGATGTCGGTCGGCGAGGAAAGCGCCACCAAGATCTTCGGGCTGATGCACGACGACGAGATCCGCGAGATCTCGCAGACGATGGCCAATCTCGGCATGGTGAGCGCGACGGTCATCGAGCGCCTGTTCGTCGAATTCGCCGACCAGATCTCCTCCACCGGAACGCTGACCGGCACCTTCGAATCCACCGAACGGCTGCTGATGAAGGTTCTCGACAAGTCGAAAGTCGAGACCATCATGGACGAGATCCGCGGTCCCGCCGGACGCACCATGTGGGACAAGCTCAGCAACGTGAACGAGTCGGTGCTGGCCAACTACCTGAAGAACGAGTACCCACAGACCGTCGCGGTCGTGCTGTCGAAGGTCAAGTCGGACCATGCCGCGCGGGTCCTGGCCATGCTGCCGGAGGCCTTCGCCATGGAGGTCGTCATGCGGATGCTCCGCATGGAATCGATCCAGAAGGACGTGCTCGACGACGTCGAGCGGACGCTGCGCAACGAATTCCTCAGCAACCTCGCGCGTTCGAGCCGCCGCGACGCCCACGAACTGATCGCCGAGATCTTCAACAACCTGGACCGCAGCACCGAGGCGCGGTTCATCTCGGCGCTCGAGGAGCGCAACCGGGATTCGGCGGAGAAGGTGAAGTCGCTGATGTTCACCTTCGACGACCTGGGCAAGCTCGACCCGGGCGGCGTGCAGACGCTGCTGCGCAACGTACCGAAGGACAAACTGCCTCTCGCCCTCAAGGGCGCGGCGGAAGCCGTCCGCGACCTCTTCCTCAGCAACATGTCCGAACGCGCATCGAAGATGCTCAAGGAGGACATGGCCGCGATGGGCCCGGTCCGCCTGCGCGAGGTCGAGGAGGCGCAGATGATCATGGTGACGACGGCAAAGGACCTCGCGGCGAAGGGCGAGATCGTCATGTCGGACAAGAAGGGCGAAGACGAGCTGATCTACTAGCGGTCAGCTCGACGGGAAATGACGGGATCTATGAACGTGGCGCGCAAGTTCCTATTCGACCTCGATTTCGACGCACCGGCAACGCCGGTGGCCGGACGCGGTCCGGCCTCGGCCGAAGCTGCGCCGCCCCCACCGCCGCCGGCGCCGACGTTCAGCGAGGCCGAGCTTGCCCAGGCCGTCGCCGCGGCCAAGGCCGCGGGCGAGAAGGACGGGTTCGCCAAGGGCCGCGCCGAGGCGATGGCCCAGCTGGAGAAGCAGATCGCCGCCACTCTGGCGAACATCAGTTCCCAGGTGGTCGCAACGCTGGATACGGTCACCCGGGACCGCACGGATATCTCGGCGACGGCGATCGAGCTGGCCCGGGTGATCCTGCGCAAGCTGCACCCGGAATTGGCGCGCAGGAAGGGCCTGGTGGAGATCGAGGGCATTCTCGAGCGCTGCCTCGAGAGCCTGAAGAACGAACCGCGGCTGGTGGTCTATGTGGCGAACGAGCACCTGGACGAGTTGAAGCGCCGTACCGACACCCTGTCGGCCGCCAAGGGCTTCGAGGGGCGCATCGTGCTGATCGGCGAGGACGGCATGAAGCCGGCGGATTGCCGCATCGAGTGGGCCGACGGCGGCATGGAACGCAGCAGCGCGGCGATCTGGACGGAGATCGAGGCTGCCCTGGACCGCATGCTGAGCCTGGGCGATGCCGCAAACGCCGAGCCAGGGATCGAGACCGAAACCACCGTGCCGGACGCCTGAGATCCGGCCTGGAGTGAAGTTCAACCGTGATCCGAGCCGTGGAAAAGCCCCGGCGAAGGATCCAAGGAGACGATGATGGGCGACGAAGAAAACCTGCAATTGGCCGAGTTCGATGCACCGGGGGCTGCCGTCCCGGAAGCCGTGACGGATGCGTCGCGCACGCCTACCAACGCCAAGGAGCTGGACGCCGTCTATGACGTGCCGGTCCAGGTCTCCGCGGTCCTCGGGCGAACCTCGATGCAGGTCAGCCAGCTGCTGAAGCTCGGCCGCGGCGCCGTGGTCGAGCTCGACCGGAAGGTCGGCGAGGCGGTGGACATCTACGTCAACAACCGCCTGGTGGCGCGCGGCGAGGTGGTCGTGGTCGAGGATCGTCTCGGCGTCACCATGACGGAAATCATCAAGTCCGACCGCGGCGCCTAGCGGCGACGCGGCAGCGGATCCAGTCACCGACAACCCGCCCGGCAGGAGAGGCCACATGGCCGACACGACCGAAGACCAATCGCTCGGCACTGCAGTCGCAGAAGCGGTGAACTATACCCGCTACAGCGAGGTGCCGGTACGCATGGACTCGCCGAAGACGTCGATGGACTACGCGACGTTCTTCGGCCTGTTCGGCGCCATGTTCCTCATCGCCATCGCCATCTGGCTCGGCGGCAACTGGACCGCCTTCATCGACTGGCCGTCGATCCTCATGGTGGTGTGCGGCACCTTCGCGATCACCACCGTCAGCTTCTCCATTCCCGAAGTCATCCAGGCGCAGCCGGTGATGTACCGGACGCTGTTCTCGCGCACCCATTCCCCGAACGAGGCGGCGATGCGCGTCCTGCAGCTCGCCGAACGCGCACGCCGGCGCGGCCTGCTGCAGATGCAGGGTGAACTCTACGGGCTGAAGGCCGAGCCGTTCCTGCAGCGCGCCATGACGATGCTCGTCGACGGCATGCCGATCGAGGAGATCGAGCGCAATCTCAGCTTCGAGACCCACGCCATGGCCCAGCGCCACGTGCGCTCGACCGGCATCCTGCGGCGCGCCGCCGAGGTATCGCCCGCCATGGGGCTGATCGGGACCCTGGTCGGCCTCGTGCAGATGCTCGGCAGCCTCGACCAGCCCGAGCGGATCGGCCCGGCGATGGCGGTGGCACTGCTGACCACCTTCTATGGCGCCGTCCTGGCCAACGTCATCTTCCTGCCGATCGCCAGCAAGCTGGAGCGCAACTCGGCGCTGGAGCTGCTGATCAACCAGATCTTCATCCTGGGATCGATCTCGATCGGCCGGCAGGAGAATCCGCGGCGCCTCGAACTCGTCCTGAACACCATTCTGCCCGCCAATCAGCGGGTCCGCTATTTCGATTAAGCCTTGAGTTCCTGGAGAACAACTATGCGACTGCTCATCGTCGGCTCCCTAGACGGCCACATCACCACTGCCGGTAAGATCGCGCTTTCGCGCGGCGCCAAGGTTGCCCATGTCCTGGATATCGATCAGGCGATGCACGCGCTGCGCAGCGGCCAGGGCGCCGACCTGGTGATGATCGACGTGAATCTCGACGTTCAGCGCATGGTCGAGAGCCTGAAGCTCGAGCGCATCAACCTGCCGGTCGTCGCCTGCGGCATCGGATCCGAGCGCCGAGATCGCGGTCCGGGCGATCCGCGCCGGCGCCAAGGAATACATCCCCCTGCCGCCCGATGCGGAGCTGATCGCCGCGGTGCTGGCGGCGGTGGCCGAGGAAAGCTCGGCCTTCATCTTCAACGATCCGGCGATCAAGGCGGTGCAGAAGCTGGCCGAGCAGGTCGCGCCCAGCGATGCCAGCATCCTGATCACCGGCGAGTGCGGCACCGGCAAGGAGGTGATGGCGCGCTACATCCACAACCACTCCAAGCGCGCCGGCAAGCACTTCATCTCGGTGAACTGCGCCGCCATCCCGGAGAACCTGCTGGAATCCGAGCTCTTCGGCCACGAGAAGGGCGCCTTCACCGGCGCCGTCGCCCGGCGCATCGGCAAGTTCGAGGAGGCCAATGGCGGCACGCTGCTGCTCGACGAGATCAGCGAGATGGATCCGCGCCTGCAGGCCAAGCTGCTGCGCGCCATCCAGGAGCGCGAGATCGACCGGGTCGGCGGTGCCCAGCCGGTCAAGGTCGACATCCGGCTGATCGCCACCTCCAACCGCGACCTGCAGGAGGAGGTCCGCAAGGGGAATTTCCGCGAGGATCTCTATTTCCGCCTCAACGTCATGTCCCTGCAGCTGCCGCCGCTGCGCGAGCGGCCAGGCCGACATCCCGGCCCTCGCCGACCATTTCGTCAAGAAATACGCCGAGGCCAACGGCGTTCCGTCGCCTCGGTGGCGCCGGAGGTCTACGACATCCTGCGCGCCCACGCCTGGCGCGGCAACGTCCGCGAGCTGGAGAACACCATGCACCGCGCGGTGCTGCTGTGCAGGGCTCGGTGATCGGGCCGGAGGCGATCCTGCTCACCGGCGGGCGCGGCCTGCCGGTCACGCCCGCGGTCGCGGCCGCAGGCGTCGAGAACATCCGCGGCAAGGGTGGCGCGCCGGCGAGGCTGGTCGGCAAGACCGTGGCCGACGGTCGAGCGCGACCTGATCATCGACACGCTGCAGCATTGCCTCGGCAACCGCACCCACGCGGCGAACATCCTCGGCATCTCGATCCGCACCCTGCGCAACAAGCTGAAGCAGTACAGCGAGGAGGGCGTACCGGTGCCGGCCTCGCATGGGCGACGGCGAGCACGCCACTGCCTGAACTGAGCTTGGCAGAGCATCATGGCTGATACCGCAAACGCCAACGGCCCGGCCGGCGCAGTCGGCGCCGCCAATCCCGGCGGCGCGATGGCGTCGCTGAACAGCTCGCTGAAGTTCCTGCGCCGCGGCGAGATCGCGCTTGCCCTCGGCGTCATCGCCATCCTGACCGTCCTGATCCTGCCGATGCCGGCCTGGCTGCTGGATATCTCGCTGGCGCTCTCGATCACCCTCTCGGTGCTGATCCTGATGATGGCGCTGTTCATCGAGAAGCCGCTGGAATTCACCGCCTTCCCGACCGTGCTGCTGATCGTCGACGATGCTGCGGCTGGCGCTCAACCTCGCCTCGACCCGCCTCATCCTGACCTACGGCCACGAGGGCACGGACGCCGCCGGCCATGTCATCGAGGCCTTCGGCGGCTTCATGATGGGCGGCAACTTCGTCATCGGCCTGATCGTCTTCGCCATCCTGGTGATCGTGAACTTCGTCGTCATCACCAAGGGCTCGGGCCGCATCGCCGAGGTGGCGGCGCGCTTCAGCCTGGACGCCATGCCCGGCAAGCAGATGGCGATCGACGCCGATCTCTCCGCCGGGCTGATCGACGAGAACGAGGCCACGGCGCCGCCGCAAGGAGCTCGAGGACGAGAGCACCTTCTTCGGCGCCATGGACGGCGCCGCGAAATTCGTGCGCGGCGACGCCATCGCCGGCCTGCATCATCACCTTCATCAACATCATCGGCGGCATCGATCATCGGCGTCGCCCAGCAGGGGCTGAGCTTCGGCGAGGCCGCGGCACACCTACACCCTGCTGACCGTCGGCGACGGCCTGGTCATCGCAGATCCCGGCGCTGATCGTCTCGACCGCCGCCGGCATCCTGGTCACCAAGGCCGGCGTCGACGGCTCGGCCGACAAGGCGCTGTTCGGCCAGCTCGGCGGCTATCCGCTGGCGCTCGGCATGGCGGCCGTCCTCATGGCCCTGATGGCGGCCCTGCCCGGCATGCCGATGCTCCCCTTCCTGGTCCTCGCCGGCGGCGCCGGCCTGATGTGCTCGCCTGGTCATCCGCCAGCAGACGGCGCGCGGTGCAGAAGGTCGCCGAGGACGAGGTCCAGCTCGCCGCCGCCGCCGCCGGTCACGAGGAGCCGATCTCCGCCGCGCTGCACATCGACGCCATCCGGCTCGAACTCGGCTACGGCCTGCTCGGCCTGATCAACACCGACCGCGGCCACCGCCTGACCGACCAGATCAAGGCGCTGCGCCGGCAGCTCGCCGGCGAGATGGGCTTCGTCCTGCCCGCCGTGCGCATCCAGGACAACTGCAGCTGCCGCCAACACCTACGTCATCCGGGTCAAGGAGATCGAGGCCGGCCGCGGCGACCTGCGGCCCAACATGCTCCTGGTCATGGACCCGCGCGGCGACCCGATCAGCATGCCCGGCGAGGAGACCACGGAGCCCACCTTCGGCCTGCCCGCGATCTGGATCGACCCGAGCGCTGCGCGAGGAAGCCCTGTTCCGCGGCTACACCGTGGTCGATCCGGCGACCGTGATCACCACGCACCTGACCGAAGTGGTCAAGGACAACATGGCCGAGCTGCTGTCCTACGCCGAGACGCAGAAGCTGCTCGACGAGCTGCCGAAGGAGCAGCAGAAGCTGGTCGGCGACCTGATCCCGGCGCAGATCACGGTCGGCGGCGTCCAGCGCGTGCTGCAGAGCCTGCTGGCCGAGCGCATCTCGATCCGCGACCTGCCGACCATCCTCGAGGGCATCGCCGAGGCCTGCCGGCTATTCCCGCAACATCACCTCGATCACCGAGCATGTGCGCGCCCGCCTCGCCCGGCAGATCATCGGATGCGGCCAGCGATGCCAGCGGCGTCATCCCGCTGATCACGCTTGTCGCCGGACTGGGAGCAGGCCTTCGCCGAGGCGCTGGTCGGCCGAAGGCGAGGAGCGCCAGCTCGCCATGGCGCCCCTCGAGCTGCAGGAGTTCATCCAGACCGTCCGCCAGACCTTCGAGCGCCTCGCCATCGATGGGCGAGAGCCCGGTCCTGCTGACCAGCCCCGGCATCCGGCCCTATGTCCGCTCGATCGTCGAGCGCTTCCGCCCGGCCGACCATGGTGATGTCGCAGAACGAGATCCATGCCAAGGCGCAGATCCGCACCCTGGGCCAGATCTGAGGCCGGGACCTAGATGCGCCTCAGAACCTTCAACGCGGCAAGCATTCCCGAGGCGATGCGCCAGGTCCGGGCGGAGCTCGGCCCGGATGCCGTCATTCTCGCGACCGAGACCATCGGCAAGAGCGTGAAGGTGACCGCCGCGCTCGATCGCGCGCGCCATTCTCGAGCCCGACGCCGCCTTGCAAGCGGGTGCCGATCCGATCGAGGCGATCGGCAGGGCCCTCGCCTTCCACCGCGTGCCGAGCCCGCTGGCCGACCGCCTGATCGACGTGGCCGGCAGCTTCCTGCTGGACAATCCGCGCCAGGCTCTCGGCGCGGCCCTGCGCGCCCGCTTCAGCTATGCGCCGATCATCGAGAACCGCCCGACCAGGCCGGTGCTCCTGGTCGGGCTTCCCGGCGCCGGCAAGACCGCCACGCTCGCCAAGCTGGCGGCCCGCGCCAAGGTCAAGAACATCCCGGTCGTCGCCATCACCTGTGACCTGGTGAAGGCCGGCGCGGTCGAGCAGCTGGCGATCTATACCAAGGCTTTGAAGATCCCGGCCTTCCGCGCCAAGGACGCGCCGACGCTGAAGCGCGCCGTGGCCCAGGCCACCGGCAAAGGCAGCGGCAATCCGCTGGTGCTGATCGACACCGTCGGGTGCAATCCCTACCTGCCGCAGGATCTCGGCAAGCTGAAGACCCTCGCCGACGCGGCGGGCGCCGAGATCGTCCTGGTGCTGGCGGCCGGCGGCGATGTTGCCGAATCGGCGGAATTGGGCGCACTCTACGCGGAGATCGGCGCCACCCGCCTGATCGCCAGCCGTGTCGATGCGGCGCGCCGGTATGGCGGCGTTTTTGCGGCGGCCGAGACCGGCAAACTGGCCCTGGCGGAGTTCGGCGTCTCGCCGGAGATCGCCCGCGGATTGGCCTTTCTCGGGGCGGATGCCCTGGCCCGCCTGATGATGCCGGAGGAGGCACCCGGCAGGACCGACGCAAGGCCGCCGCAGAAGAAACCAGCGATAGGCAGACCGGCATGATCAAGGGGCTCAACCAGCCGTATCCGGTACCGAACAGCGATCCCATCGCCAATGCCATCGCCGTCGCTTCCGGCAAGGGCGGGGTCGGCAAGACCTGGCTCAGCATCTCCCTCGCGCAGGGCCTGGCCAAGCTCGGCAAGCGCGTCCTGCTGTTCGACGGCGATCTCGGCCTCGCCAATATCGACATCCAGCTCGGCATCGCCCCGGCGGTTGATCTCGGCACGGCGCTGGAGCGCCAGATGTCGCTGTCCCGGGCCGTCACCGCCTATCCGACCGGCGGCTTCGACCTGATCGCCGGCCGGTCGGGATCGGGCAGCCTGGCCAATCTTCCGGCGCCGCGCCTCCAGGCCCTGGCCGACGGATTGAAGGAGCTGAGCCAGGCCTATGCCCGGGTGGTGATCGATCTCGGCGCCGGCATCGAGCGCCCGGTCCGGTACTTCGCCGGGCGCGCCGCGACCTGCCTCGTCGTCACCACCGACGAACCCACCGCCCTCACCGACGCCTATGCCCTGATCAAGATGCTCTCGGCGGACGGGATCGCCACCGAGATCGGTGTCGTCGTCAACATGGCGACCAGTCGCGAGACCGGGCAGCGCACCTACCAGACCCTGGCCAAGGCCTGCGACACCTTCCTGAAGCGCCAGGTGCCGCTGATGGGGGTCATTCGCCGCGACCCCAAGGTCAAGGAAAGCATCCGCGCCCAGACCCCGCTCCTGGTTCGCTTCCCCTCCTGCCCGGCCGCGCTGGATATCGAGGCGCTGGCCCGGCGCATGATCGAATAGCCGGGCGATGAGCGACCTCTTCAGCCCGATCGGCCGCAGCCTCCCCGGAACCACGGGGGCGACCGGTCCGGTGGTGGTCGCCGGGGTCATCCAGGACCCGCCGCGCAACATCGCCGGCCTCGCCCTGGGCACCATCCTCAAGGGCACCGTCGTCGGGCGCGAGCCCAACGGCACGATTTCCATCGCCACCGACAAGGGCGTGGTCCGGGTGGCGACCAATGCCGCTTTGCCCACCGGCAGCCACGTCACCCTGGAGGTGCGCACCGCCGGCGACCGCCTGCAGGTGCTGATCCTGGCGGTCGAGAGCACACCGGCTGCCCGGCCGGCGGAAAGCGGCCAGCCGCCCGGCAACCAGCCGGCCGCCAGCCGGGCGCCAACCACGCAGACCACCTCCGGATCCGGCGCGCGGGCGGCCGATGCCGCGGCTCTGCGCGGCGGCGCCCCGGCGCCTGCCCCGTCCAATCCCGCCGCGGCGCCGGCCCCGCCGCAATCCGAGCCGCCCGCCATCCAGGTCGTCGGCTCGAGCCTCACGGCCATCGTCGTGCATCAGCCCGCCCCCGGCTCCCTCCTCGCCGCCCCGCCGCCGAAGCCGGATTTCGTGCCCGGCCCGGATGCCGCACCCGGCGATGTCGACCTGCCGCTGACCCCGCAGGCCATGGCCGCACTCGAAGCCAGGCTGAAGGCGCAGCTGACGTCGCTGGTCGAGATCGAGGCCGCGCTGACGAAACCGGACGGCGCGACCAGGGCCCCCGGCGGTCCGGGCGCCCTGCAGCCGGACGCAACCGCCAAGGTGGCAAGCCTCTTCGCCGAGGCCGCGGTGACCGGCGCCAAGACCGGAACCCCGGCGCCATCCGGGGCGACGCTCGGCCTCTCGCCTTTTGCCGCGGCGGCCGTCGAAGCCGCGATCAAATCGCCGACCCCGGCCCTCGCCGTCGGCTCCGAGGTGACGCTGAAGATCCTGGCGGTGCTGGCCGCCCCGGGCGAGCAACTGCAGATCGCCCCGGAAGCGGCCCATGCCAGCAACCCGCTGATCGGGCGGATCCAGGGCTATACGCCGGCCGGCCATCCGATCGTCCAGACCCCGCTCGGCATGCTGATGCTGCACCAGAAGACCAGCCTGCCGGTCGGCGCCCAGGTGGCGCTGGGGATCGAGCTCACCGAGCCGCCCGTGCCGGCGGCGATGCCGCTCATCGCCACGCCGCAGCAGGCCCTGCTCGGCCTGTCGCGCGGCTGGCCGACGCTGGCCGACCTGTTCGAGGTGGTGATGCGCGCCGGCGGCGGGATGACGGCGACGGAGCAGAATATCGACCCGCACCTGCCGCAGACCGGTGCAAGGCTGGCGGCCGGACTGCTGAACGCCATCGCCGCCTTGCGCGCCGGGGATATCGACCGGCTGCTGGGGCCGCTGCTCGGATCGAAGCTGCTGCCGGCGGACAAGCAGGATGCGGTGAAGCGCCTGCGCCAGGAATTCGCCCAGCTGTCGCAGCTCGCCCAGGACCGGCCGGGGGTCGACTGGCGGGCGCTGTTCCTGCCGGTCTACGACCCGCAATACGGCCTCACCCAGATCAACCTCTTCTATCGCCACGGCAACCAGGGACAGCAGGAGGAGGCCGACGACAAGCCGGCCGGCACCCGCTTCATCGTCGAGGCGAATTTCACCCTCCTGGGCGCCTTCCAGCTCGACGGGTTGGTGCGCAAGAAGCGCTTCGACCTGATGATCCGCAGCCGCAAGCGCCTCAGCCCCCGCCGGCAGCACGAGATCCTGGAGATCTTCGACGGCGCCCGCGACCTCGGCGGCTATGCCGGCGCCCTGCAGTTCCAGACGGTCGCGGAATTCCCGGTCTCGCCGCTCGAGGACCTGCGGAAATCGGCGGCGGCGGTGACCGCCTAGCCGCACCGGTGTTTTCCCCCGGTGAAGGCCCGGTTTTGCTGGATTTCCACCGTGAAACGCCCGGTGGAATCACGGTGCCCGCACGGTGAATTCCCGGTGCTGGCGCGGTGGCTGCCCTCCGGAAAAACCCGCCCGCGACGGCCGATCCGGCGAAATCGGCGTTAACTTGTATATACAAGTTGACGCAGCCGCCGCCTTGTCGCCGGCCCAGAAATTATTCTATTCCAGATCAGACCGTTAGCAGGCCAATTCCGCTTCGAGAGGAGATCCATGATGCGGGGACGTTGCTTTTGCGGCGCCGTCGGGTTCGAAATCGATCCGCCGGTCCAGAGCTGCGTGAACTGCCATTGCGAGAGCTGCCGCCGGCAGTGCTCGGCGCCGATGACGACCTATATCGGCGTGGCGGACGGCCAGTGGCGATGGACCCGGGGCACGCCCAAGGTCTACGCGTCGTCTCCGGGAGTCGAACGAACGTTCTGCGAAAATTGCGGCTCACCGCTCTCCTTCCGCTCGGCGCGGATGTCGGGGGTCATGCATCTCTACGTGGCGGCACTGGACGCGCCGGAAAAATTCGCTCCCACGTTGCATGTCGCCTATGAGGAGAAGCTTCCCTGGCTGAAACTCGCCGACGATCTGCCGACCTGCATCGGGCCGGATTATACGAAGGGGTGATCGAGGGTCAGATGTGCCGAACGCCCGGTGACGCAGATGCTCAGTTCGCCGTTGTGTCTCCAACGATGCAGTCAAGTATCAGCCGCTTGCGCATTTGGAGGAACTGATCGGACACGTCCTGCCCCGGTCCTATTTCGGACATTGCCAGCATTTCGTAACGGTGAAAATCCTCGCTGGACGTTAGATCTGGGAGGATCAGGAGCGAGAGCGCGATCTCAATCAGATAGATCGCATTCTGCGCACCGACTTCGTCATTTATCTGTACGATGGCGGGCTGATTCCACGTCGGTGGAAATGGATCAATGATCATGATCTCATCTGGGCGAAATCGATGAAACCTAAAGGTACTTAGAATTCCATTGTACTTGGGGATATCCCCGATCATGAACTCAGAATCGAGAATGAGGACTATCTGGTGTGGACCAGGAACTGGTTTCGTCTGCTTCACGTATCCTGCCAAATCCGCAACTTCGGCGATCGTCACCCCGTCGAAAAGGTCGCCCCGCTGGTGATTAGAAATTGCGAGATCAGCATTCAACTTGGCCAAGAAATCCTGGCCGAATTCCTTCCTGGCGTACGTGCCCGCAAGGGCCAATTGAACTTGCGCCTCGATTCTGCCGCTGCCTTCGATTTGCGGCTTATTGATCTCCCCGATAGATGCGGCAGGGAATGGCGCTCCGCAGTCAGCGAAACTTGGTTGGCCACTGGATAGTATGAACACTGCCACGGCGAAGTTGATGCCGGCCGACAAAATCTTTCTCAATCCAAGCCGGCCCAGATTCAGTCTTGCCAAGTGCATTCGGAGAAACCTCACCGACTGCAACAGCGCTTCCTCACTCCGCATTGAGAATCTTCCATATCTGCGCTGGCCCGTCTCCAGGCTTGACTCTGCTGTCGTAGACTGCACGGAGGTAACTGTATCCATCTGAAGAAACGATTTTCGTACCACCGACGGTCTCCAGAAGTAGCTCTGTTTGGCCGACATAGCCCAAGGTGGGGTTTGCGATAACGAGTAATGCCTGCGAGAACAGAGCTCGGACCTGTTCCGGATCTCCATCCGTATTGATGATTGCGACGGATTTTGTCACCCGTCCCAGTTCCTCGATCTTAGAATAGGCCATCAACTCTCGGCCAGATGAAATGGCCGACGCTACCACCTCCCGCGCCTGGTTCTCATCGTCGACGGTGCTTCGCAAGGCATGAAAATATCGTTTGCCGGAGTTTGCCACGGCAGCTCTATCAAACACGAGTACCACATCGACCGCATCGACCTCCGCATCCGTCAGCGATGCGCCGGCAACAGTCTTTTGATATCCCCCAAAGACAAAGCCTGCCTGATCTCTGGCTGTGCGAAAGACTTGATTGATGGCTGTCCTTTCCTCCTCAGTGACACCAGCGCCAATGACGAGGAGAGTTCTTGGCATTTCCCACCAGCGGGTTACCGGGCCATTTGCATACGGGGACTGCGCCGGAAACATGGTTTCAATGACGTAGTTCCGGGGGAGACCTGCCTGGTCCGCGATCGCACCAAGCGACAATGTCATTAAACCAAGCAAGACTGCACCAGCTCGAATGAACCGCGTCATCAAAAGAATTGCCATGCATGTGAGAGAACAACGGCGGGTTGCAGCGATCCGTGGCCTGGAAAACGGGGAGCGGGTCGGTGAATTGGTTGGCCTGGGAATGCAATATTGTGAAGCCGCTCGCTGCGCTCGCGCCCTCTCCCGAATTCGGGGAGAGGGAGAATCGTGGGGCGGCTGGATGTGGCGCTTGGCGCTGGCACCCGCTCCAGGTCTTGGCGAGGGAGATGGGTGTACGGCTTGGCCTTTGGCGTCACGCTATCCCCGCTTGGCGTCCTAACCGCAATGGTTGAAATCTAGCCGGTGCTGTTCGCCGGTGCAACGGGGGATGGAAAGAAAGTGGCTCGCTGCGCTCGCGCCCTCACCCCTGCCCTTGTGTGTAAAAGCAAGATGAGTCGGAATAATCCGGCTCGAAAGAGATCGGAGGCGTCCCCGGACTTGATCCGGGGATCCGGCCGGATACCTGTGCGCAATGCCAATTCCCCCATCGGCGAACTCGTGGGTCCCCGGGCCGAGCCCGGGGATGACGGGTTTTGGGGGATGGCGGGGTTTTCTGGAGTTGAAAACCGATCGTCATGGCCGGGCTTGGCCCGGCCACCCACGAATTGTTTCAATGCCGGGCAAACTCGTGGGTCCCCGGGCCGAGCCCGGGGATGACGGGGTGGTGTCGGGACGAGGCACGCCATCCTCAAACGCGTCACCCGCGGGCTTGACCCGCAGGTCCATCCTTCGGCGAGGAGTGGCCTCAAAACAGGAAGCAGGTCAGTCTGATTGACCGCCTCTATCCCGGCGACCCTGACTAAACAGGAGTTCCCGTGCCCCAGCTCCCGAGTATCGATCCAGGAAATAGAACGGTACCAGCGAAGTGCTTGCAATCTCGATACCAATGTCTCTTGCTCGCTTGACATACGCACAGAGCAAGATCCGCAGACCTGCAAGATGAAAGCCGATGAAGATAAACAAAGGCGTCCATCGATAGTTGACCCACGACAAGTACTTCCAAAAAAACGCGGCGACGCTCGCATTTACGATGTAATCCGATGTATCAGTCGTGGGCGGCTGCGCGATCAATGCGATGATCAAGCAAAGCGAGATGCCAAGTGGACCCGATAGGACAAAAAGAATGGCATGCGCGACAAACGCACGTCTGCCAATTGAGCCCTTCTGAGAGAATATGTTCCACATATCTTGGGCGTTTTGAGATCTCACGATGAATGGATGCGCTCGAGGTTCTGCCGAACTTCATAAATTGGTTTTTCAGCGGTCCATGGCTTGGAAAACGGGAAGTAGGCCATGCTCTGGTTTCTCATTTTCAAAGTCGCGATTCTCATTGTTGGCTATCGCCACACTTCGTACCTATTTCGATTTCGGGTCTGCTGCGTGGGAGCACCCATTCTCTATTCGCTGCAGGCGTCGCTCGATTGCATTCACTTTGACCACCAAGTACACAATGCCGAGCAATACAACGAATAGTCCGAAGCTTTCTGCGCTTGACACTACGTCGCTCCTTCATCGAGAGGTTCAAAACGAGGAGAATTCTTGGCATTTGCCACCAGGGAGTTATCAGGCCATTTGCATACGGGGACTGCGCAGGAAGTAGTGTTTTAATGACGTAGTTCCGGGAGAGACCCGCCTGGTCCGCGATCGCATATCTGGCGCGGCTATGCACCGATCGAAGGCACTACTCGCGCCAAACATACTCAGTCTACCTTTTCGAGGATGAGGTACTGCCGTTCGTCATATAGAATTTTTCGGAAGCCCGCCTGCGCAACTGGGAGGCAACTTGCGTGGTCAATGGAAGCAACCGAGTACTTACCTGCCAGCTGCGGAAATTCACTCCACGACGCAACGTCGAGACTCGAGGAGCGGGCAAAGCTAGCTATCGCTACTTCGTTCGAAGACTCATATATGAGCGCCCAGCGACCTTCATCAGCTTTGTAATTCATTCTTGCCAAGTAGGCATTGATTGTCATTGCCCCTGGGGCTGCATCCTCGACGAACTCCTGATAGGGCATCAAGACACAGACTATGCCCTCGGCACGACCAATTAGGGAACCCAGCTGCACGACTTGATCGATTGCGATCTTGGATCGCAACGTTTCTTCACTGACAAGCTCGCTTTGCTTCTCATTGCAAGCGAAGAGCAGTACAGGAAGAAAGAAGCTGATGAAAATTAACCTAAACAATTTGCTGCGACGTGAATTGGTTGCCTTGGAAAAGCAATACGCTGAAGCAGCTCGCTGCGCTCGCACCCTCTCCCCTGCCCTCTCCCGAATGGGAGAGGGGGATTCGTGCGGGGGATGGGTGTACGGCTTGGGCTTTGGCGTCGCGCTTTCCCCGCTTGGCGTCCTGACCGCAATGGTTGAAATCTAGCGGGGACTGTTCGCGGGTGCAAGCGGGGGCGATGGAAGGGAAGAGGCTCGCTGCGCTCGCCCCCCTCACCCCTGCCCTCTCCCACGAGGGGAGAGGGAGAAGCGGGGTGGTGTTTTTCCGGCATGGCCGTCCCCGGACTCGATCCGGGGATCCGCCCGGATACCCGTGAGCTCTCCCTATTCGCCGATCGGAAAATTCGTGGGTCCCCGGGCCAAGCCCGGGGATGACGGGGTGTTGGTGGGGATGACGCGGTTCTTGATTGCCACCAAACCCCGTTCGTCATGGCCGGGCTTGGCCCGGCCACCTACGAATTGTTTCAATGCCGGGCAGACTTGTGGGTCCCCGGGCCAAGCCCGGGGGTTACGGGGTGTTGGTGGGGATGACGCGGTTCTTGATTACCACCAAACCCCGTTCGTCATGGCCGGGCTTGGCCCGGCCACCCACGAATTAATTCAATGCCGGGCAAACTCGTGGGTTCCCGGGCCGAGCCCGGGGATGACGGTGTTTTGGTGGTGATGCGGGGTGGTTCCTTGTTGGTCGCGCCGTGGGCTCGCCTTGGCGTGGCCAGGACAGGAGGACCTGCCTGTCCTAACGTCAATTCGCGGGCCAGGCTCCCGGTGCCGGCTTCGGCCAATGGCGGGCGATCCAGTAGACCAGGACCGCAGCGCCGAGGATGGTGAACACACCGCTTTCCGCGCCCATATATTCGAGCATCGCCGGGTCGGGCGCGGTAGTGATGCCTTGGAACTGATTGATGGCCTCGTTAAATGTGGCGTGGAGGATGACGGCGGGCCAGATGCTGCCGGTCAACTGGCGCAGATAGCCATAGACAATGCCTGCCAAAGTCAGGATGACGAGGAATTCCGGGAGAACGATCCAGCGCGACCCGTCGACGTGATAGAACGGCGTCAACAGCATGACGGGAAGATGCCACAGGCCGTGCAGAAATCCGGTCAACAGCATCGCCGGCCAGATGCCGAGCCCGATCAGACTGGGGAGGAGATAGCCGCGCCAGCCAGCCTCTTCACCGAAGGCGTAGATCAGGCCGATTGCGAGGTTGAATGCCAAGCCGAAGACCCAAAGCATGACTGAGCCCGCGTCCGCCGGTGTGTGGAAAATCCCGATGCCCGTCGCGAAAACGGCCAGGGTAACGGCGCCCAGCAACAGCGGCGGCACCAGAAGCGCGAAGGGCCAGCCGCGGAAACCCGGCCTGACGATGGCGAGTTCGATCGCGATCTTCCGCCAGCCGGCGCGGCTGAGGGCCTCGCGCGTCACAAAGAGATGGACAGCCAGCACCGCCAACAGCGGCGAAAACATGTAGAGAATGATGAGGATCTTGCCGCCCGGCCGTGTCGCCAGCAGCGCCATGACAGTCGCCAGGCTGAACGCGATCAAGTAAAAGATCGCAGCAGACCCAGATTTTGCCGAAGTCAGGCTTGCAAGCATTGAGCGCATAAAATTCGATAATCGATATCTATCCAAACTGCAATGCCATAGCGGTCCGGCTCGGGGTTCCAGCTCAATCGTCATGGCCGTCCCCGGACTTGATCCGGGGATCCACCCGGCCACCCACGCGTTATTTCAATGCCGGGCAAACTCGTGGGCCCCGGGCCAAGCCCGGGGATGACGGTTTTTTGTTGGGGATGATGGGGGTCTTGATTGCCACCAAACCCCGTACGTCATGGCCGGGCTTGGCCCGGCCACCCACGCGTCATTTCAATTCCAGGCAAGCTCGTGGGTCCCCGGGCCAAGCCCGGGGATGACGGGGTGCGGTGGCGGGGATGACGGGGTGGTGGCGGGGATGACGGGGTGGTGGCGGGGATGACGGGAGAGCGGAAGGGGGGCGCCGGATGGCGATTTGGCATTGGCCGACCTTCGACAACTCGACTAGCATTGCCGCTGAGCAGTCCGGGGGTATCAATGAACGGTGGGGAGTTCGAAAGGCGCCTCGTTGTCATTCTCGCTGCAGACGTCGTCGGCTACAGCCGACTGATGGGCGAGGACGAGGCCGGCACCCTGGCAACGCTCAAGGCGCGCCGGCGCGACATCTTCATGCCGATCGTCACACGTCACAAGGGCCGGGTGGTCAAGCTGATGGGCGACGGCATCCTGGTCGAGTTCCTGAGCACCGTGTCGGCCGTCCAGTGTGCAGTCGATATCCAGGCGGCATTTGCGGCGGCCAACCAGGGGATCGCGAAAGACCTCATTGTCATGCTTCGGATCGGCATCAACCTCGGAGACGTGATTGTAGACGGAACCGATCTCTATGGCGATGGCGTCAATGTAGCCGCGCGCCTCGAGGCACTCGCGGAACCCGGCGGCATATGCATATCCCACAGCATCCATGAGCAGGTTAAGCGGAAGCTGCCGATTTCCTTCCAGGCTCTCGGCGCCAAGCTGCTCAAGAACATCGCCGAACCCGTGGTCGTCTATCGCGTGCAGATGAGCGAGCCGGCAGGGCCACTGGAGCAGGTGCCGCTTCCCGACAAGCCGTCGATTGCGGTTCTGCCGTTTGCCAACATGAGCGGCGAACCGGATCAGGAGGCGTTCTCCGACGGCTTGACCGAAGACATCATTACCGACCTGTCGCGCAACGATGGCCTTTTCGTCATCGCGCGCAATTCGACGTTCTCCTACAAGGGCAAGCCGGCCGACGCCAGGAAGATCGCCGGCGAACTTGGCGTGCGATACCTGCTGGAAGGCAGCGCCCGGCGCTCGGGCGGACGGGTGCGCATCAATGTACAGCTGATCGACGCCATCGGCGGCGGACACATATGGGCCGAGCGGTTCGACCGAAACGTCGAAGACGTGTTTGCCGTGCAGGACGAGGTGACGGCACGCATTGTCGAGGCGCTCATGGGGCAACTCGTGGTGCAGCCGGCGCGCAACCGACCAAAAAGCATGGAGGCATATGATCTCTGTGTCCGCGGCCGGGCATTGCACGAGGAGTCGCCAATCGCCGCACGCGAGGGCTTTCTCATGCTACAGCGCGCGGTTCATCTCGACCCGACCTACGCGGAAGCACACGCCTGGCTTGCACAATCGCACTGGATCGGATGGGCACATTGGGGCTGGCCGGAAGCCGAGCATCGATTGGCCGCCATGGCAACGGCCAAGAAGGCGGTAGCGCTCGACCCGGGCTTTGCGGGCTGCCACTGGATCCTGGGAATGATCTACGCCTACGAGAGGCAGTGGGAGGCCTCCAAAGCCGAATTCGCCACGGCCCTGAAGCTCGACCCGAATTGCGCCGATGCCTGGGCTGAGCTTTCGGATACCGCCGTCCTGGCCGGCCGGATCGAGGAGGGTTTGGGGTACATCCGCAAGGCGTTTCGCCTCAATCCGTACCCCGCGTCCTGGTACTTCCTGCTGCTCGGACAAGCACAATACGCGGCACGCGACTATGAGGGAGCCATCAATACCTTGCGCCGGGAGGAAACCTATCGCACCGGATCGCGACGGTTCCTGGCGGCAGCGCTGGCGCAAGTCGGCCGGCTGGACGAAGCCAAGTACGAAGCCGAAATGTTCATGCTCAGCAACCCACATTTCTCCGTCGGCTATTGGGTGCGCACAATGCCGTTGCGCGACGAAGGGATCGAGCGGCATTTCCGGGAGGGCTATCTCAAGGCGGGACTGCCGGAGTGATGCGCTCGAATCACCTGCGCGGGGATGGATCGAGATGCCCCGGAATTGGCTCGGTGACGAATGGCGGCCCGGATCACAGCGTGTCTGGACCGCGGGTTCGCGCAATTCTTCGAAACCTGAGGCCGGCAGCGGACGGCCGATACCTGCAGTTCGGCGCAGGGTCCAAATCGGGATAGGAGATCGGCATGATTGCTGTGGAACGCCGGCGGGACGTTACTGCGTTGGTCGAATGGTCGAAAGCGCTGCTGGAGGCGGATGGCCTGTCCCGCGATACCTTGGCACAGATACGCGCTAGGCTTGAGGCCCTGGCCGCCTGCATCACCTATTGGTCCGACGCAGACTATCCCGACCCCCGGGCCGGCGAGGAAGACCCCCTCTACCTGATTGCAGCTGAACCGGATCAGAGCTTTGCGCTCTATCTAAACCTGATCAGCCCGGGATTTGCGTTTCCGCCGCACAATCACGATACCTGGGCTTGTGTCGCCGCTGTCTCCGGCTGCGAGGACAACTACCTCTTCGAACGCCTGGACGACGGTGCCATCGAAGGGCGCGGCCAGATCCGGCAGGCATCAACAGTGAGCGTCGCGCCCGGCACTGGAATCGCCCTGCTGCCGGACGACATACACGCCATCGCCAACACTTCGGGGGAGATCACGCGCCACCTGCATTTCTATGGGCGTGCGCTGGAAACGCAGGTCAATCGCATGGTTTTCGACCAGACGGCGGGAACCTATCAGCGCAAGGCCTATGATGTATTCACCGACACCAGGATGTCGTGACCGCAATGAGTGCAATCCAGCCGGGCCCGTTCGTGAATGCAGCCGGGGGATGGACGGGACGTGGTTCGCTGCGCTTGCGCGCCCTCACCCCTGCCCTCTCCCACAAGGGGAGAGGGAGAAGTGGGGCGGTGTTTTTCCGTCATGGCGTCCCCGGACCCGGTCCGGGGATCCGATCGGATACTCGTGAGCTTTCCCTATTCCCCGGTCGGTAACTCGTGGGTCCCCGGGCCGAGCCCGGGGATGACGGATTTATAGTCTTCGAGGCACGAACAACTGCGGATGGCGTCGGCGTTCCAGCCCAGTCGTCATGGCCGGGCTTGGCCCGGCCACCCACGAATTATTTCAATGCCGGGGGAACTCGTGGGTCCCCGGGCCGAGCCCGGGGATGACGGTGCTTTGGTGGGGAGCGCGGTGTGTTCGGGGGCGAGGCACGCCAACTTGAACCGCGTCACCCACGGGCTTGACCAGCGGGGCCGCCCTTCGGTGAGGAGTGGCTGGCTATTCCTTTGCAAGATCCCAGTTGTCGTCAATGGCGTATTCCTGTATCGCCGCGGCCCTCACAGCGGTGTCGTCGCCCAGATCGCGCTCGTAGATCTTGCCCTGCTGGTTGACGAGGAAAGTCGTAATGCCCGTGACCCCGTATTCCGAAGGCACGGCAATAACGGCAAAGCCGCCGATCATGTTGCCGTTGATGACGTAGTCGTAGCGTCCACCCGGCGCACCGTCACCCTGGCGCGAAAGAATTCGGAAATGATATCCGCGGACCGGATCGCCGGTCTCGCGACCTTCGAGATATCCGCCCTGCTCGGTGACGAAGGGAAGCAACGGGCTGGTCGGCGCATTCGATCCTTCCGGGAGGTCCCAGTACAGTCCGTCCATCTTGCCGGGCGAGCTGAGGAACTTCTGCGCATATTCGAGTACCTCGTCGCCGTCGCGGTCGAGCGTGCGATAGTCCTCCTCAGCATTCACGACGGCGCGAAGCGAGGCGATTGCTGCCAGCTCATCCTGGCCGATGCGGCGTGCCAGAAGTTCGTAAAGTCCGGCTTCGAGATCGAAGCTCCAGCCCTTTTCGCCCTTCACGATAGGAAAGGGAACCGGCCACTGCTGCTTGCCGATGAGCACCGTCCGGGTGTTTGCATCGTCCTCCCGCAGGCTCATCTGTTCCTTCGCAGCAGCGAACGCCTTTTCGCGATTTTCCCGCTCGGACGCCGCATCGTCGGTGAAGAGTTCGTCGTTGTGCGCATCGCCGAATAATTCAACGATGGCCTCGTTGGTGCCTTTCTCCAGCGCCGAGACCAGAGCCGACGCTGCCGCGTCCGGCGACTCGAACACCTTCGGATCGGTCGCGTTCGCAAGCCCTGAAGACATCAGAATTGCCAATGCACTGCAGATTGCGCAGAGCATGTGGCGGACCGCCTGGCGTGACGACTGTCTCATCAGTCTCTCCCTTTGTTTCGCAATCAACGGCGCGGCCTGCTACCGCCGCCGCCGCCACGGTTCATGCTCTTGTTGCCGCGACTGCTCTGCTGCTTGACGCGCTGGCCGGATTGCATATTGCTGAACGATCCGCCGCCATTCGGGCGCTGTTTCAGCTGCTGTTGCGTTGCCTGCGGGCGCTGCTTCTGCGGCTGGCGCTGGAGCTGCTGGCTGCCGGCGGCATTCTGGCGCAACTGCTGCTTCGGTTTCCCGGTTTGCGAAAGACTGTTATTGCCGCGATTGCTCTGGCTCGTCGTGGCCTTGTTTTTCTTAATGCCGTTCTGGCTGCCCTTGTATTGACCGGAACTGCCGGCGCCCAGTTTCTGCTGAATGTTGGACGTGCTCGGCCGTGGCTTCGCCGTCGGGCTGCGCGCGATGGACGAATTCTGTCTTGCCTTCTGAGACGACCATTTCATCTTGCCTTCCGACCCGGGCTTGCGCTCGCCGTTGAACTTGTTCTGCAACTTGCTGTTGTCGATGTTGTTGCCACTGCCGATATTGGTGTCGCCGCGGCTGTAGTTGATGTCATTGTCGATGTCGATATCGCCGTTGTTCCAATCGAACCCATAGGCAAAGGCCGCGCCGACAAACGCGCCGGCAAAGAAGGTAGCGGCGGGATTCCAGTAGGGCGGATAAGGCTCCGAATAAGCGGGCGGCGGATAGTTCACATAGTCGTTGTTGATGATTGGGGCCGGATCATAGGTCGGCACATAGACGACCTCCGGATTGGCGGATTCGATAGTGATGTTGTCGCCTTCATTCACCACCGTCTGCTGATCGTTGGACTGAAGGTACCCGGCACCAGATGCGGAGTTGCGTGCGGCCTGGATCGCGTTGAGGACGTCGTCTTCCTGGTCCAGGACCGCATTGCCAAGAGCCTGGGTCCAGGAGAGATCGTCGTTCATCAGCTTGATGACCTCCGGGTAGTTCAGCAACGCGAGGACCGACGGATCCCAATTTTCGTCGGGCGTCAGGTTCGGATCCGCTTTCTGCTTGTCCAAAAACCGTTGCGCTTCAACTACTTGTAGTGGATTGGTGCAGGCCGGAAGGACGGCCGCGAGGAGTTCGTCAGGATAGAGTGCAACCGGGGCGACCAGGGCATTCAGTTCCTCCCCCGTAAGCAAAGTGGAACCTTGACCGCCCAGCGCATCGCCTGCGGCGGTGGTCGCAACTGCCGCCGCGTCGGCAAACTGGGCGTGCGCGGGTGCCGAACCTCCACCCAACAGCGAGCCAACAACCAGGAGGCCTGCCAGCAGTAACTGCCGATGCATCATGATGGGCACCTCCGGGGCGGGCATTCAATGGATAGTTATAGCCTTCGTATCACTCGCACTCAAAAAATCAGTATTCACGCCGAGCAAAGTGATACCGGGAGCCAATTCGCGAGCCCGTCGCGTGTACCAGATGAGTTCATCTCGAATGATATGAGATGAGCATGTCAAGTTACCCGGGGAATGACAAATGTCTAAATGCCGCAGTGGGAAGCGGCTAAGGTGGGGTTTGACTCTTTGCGGCAGTCAGTCCGCTAGGTTCTTGCTCAACCAGCCAATCCAGTCTCATATTTCGCATATTCGGAAAGCCTGCAAGGCACAAGCTGCTCCGGTCTTCAGTCTCCTACGTTGGGTGATTGGCATCTCCACCCCTGTTTTTGGCCCCGCCCGGATCCCCGGTCGCGTCGTCCTGGACATGGGCCTCGTAGTGGCGGATCACGGCACGCGCGTTCGGGAACAGCCGGTCGCCGAGCCGGTCGGCGAGGCCCGACGCCTTGATGATCTCCTTCACCCCCGGACCCGGATCCGCCAGCCAGAAGGCGAGGCCCTGTTTCGTGACGCGCCGTTCGCTCTCGATCAGCATCTGCAGCGCCGAATATTCCAGATCGAACACGCGGCTGAGGTCGAGCGCCACCACGCGCGGCTTGTGCTCGGCGATCAGGGCGGTCACCTGGTCGGCGACCTGCTGCGCGTTGGCGAAGAACAGCCGTCCCTCGGGCCGCAGGATCAGCAGACCCGCGATGGTCTCGTCATCCGGGTGGCTGGGCGACTGGGGACGCAGGACGTCCGCGCCCGGCTTCCGGCCGATGACATAGACCTTCGGATTGGCGGTCTGGTTGGCGAGGCTGATCAGCGACAGGACGATGGCGACGACGATACCGTTGAGCGTGCCGAAGATCAGCACGCCGACGAAGGCGGCGAGCGCCCAGCGGAACTCCATCATGCGAACCTTGCGGATGGCCGCGAATTCCACCGGCTGGATGAGACCGATGGAATAGACGATGACCACGGCCGCCAGCACCGCCTGCGGCAGCCTGCCGAGCAGCGGCGCCAGGACCAGCATGGTGGCGAGCGCCGCCGCTGCGGTGACCAGCGATGCCGCCTGGGTGCGCCCGCCGACGGCGCGGACGACGGCGGTCTGCGAGGTCCCGCCTCCCGCCGGCATGGCGCCGAAGAGGGCGCCGGCGAGGTTCGCCGCGCCGGTCGCCAGGAGCTCGCGGTTGGCCTTGACCGGCGGCTCCGCGGCCGCGGCGAAGGCGCGCCCGGCGGCGATCGTCTCGGTGAAGCTCATCAGGGCGATGCCGAGGGCTCCCGGAAGCAGCATCTGGACCAGCCCCGGATCGGGGAGCGTCAGCGACGGCAGCCCCTGCGGGATCAGCCCCACCGTGCCGACGCCGAGCGCCTGCAGGCCGAAGATCCAGGACACCGCGATGCCGCCCCCGACCGCGAGCAGCGGCGCCGGCGAATGCGGCCACTTGCGCTCCATCGCCGCCAGCAGGACCACGGTCGCCGCGGCGATCGCCAGGGTGAGCAGCGAGGTCTCGGGAAGGTGCTGCGCGATGCTGAGGATGTCGCGAAAGAAGCCCTGCTTGGCGATATGGATGCCGAGCAGTTTCGGCACCTGGTCGAGGACGATGACCAGCCCGATCCCCGCCTTGAACCCCGTCAGCACCGGCATCGAGATGAAATTGGCGATGAAGCCGAGGCGCAGGATCGAGGCGAGGAGGAGCAATCCGCCGGTCAGCGCGGCGAGGGTTGCTGCCGCCACCGCCAGCCTGGCGGGATCGCCGTCGGGAACGGCCAAGGTCAATTGCGTGCCGGCCAGGATCGCCAGCGTCGCCGTCGAACTGACGCTGAGCACCCGCGAGGTGCCGAGGAAGGCGTAGACCGCCATCGGCACGAGCGCGGTGTAGAGCCCGGCCGCGACCGGCAGTCCGGCCACGGTGGCATAGGCCATCGCCTTCGGCAGCACGACGGCGGCGGCGGTCAGCCCGGCGATGAAATCGGGCTTCAGGCCGGGCTTCCGGCCGGGCTTCCGGCCGGCGGGGGCGGCTTTGGTCTGACGGGTCGCGGGCTGCATTCGATTCCTCCCGGCGGATCGGTCGTCCGGCGGTTGCGCGGCCGCGTCGTGCCGCGGAGGGCGGCGCAACGCCAGCTTCAGGGCCCATAGTGACCCGGAGCCGGCCTTTCCTCCAGCCGCTTTTGGACGCAGGGCAATGGATTGAGCCAGCCGCAATACGTCGGTCCCCAGGCCAAGCCCCGGGGATGACGGTGTTTTGGTGGGGATGACGGTGTTTTGGCAGGAGGCCGCGCTATTCCTTGCCCTTGCGCCGGTGCATGTCGATCGCCAGGTCGTCCGCCTGGATCTGTTCGCGGCGGCGCTGGGTGGTGCGCTGGCGCTGCTGGCGGTTGGCGATGGTCTGCTCGGTCTTCTTCAGCTCGGCGAAGGCCTCGGTGATCTGGTCGCGCAGCTTCTCGAGCTCGCCGGTGAGATCGAGGATGGATTTCTCCAGGCGCTCGCGGCGGTCGGCCATCGCCTGGCGATAGGCCGGCAGGGCCCGCTGCAGTTCGAGATCGTTCCGCGCCGCCTCGACCTCGCGCGCGACCTCGGCATCGAGCTTGGCGAGATCGCCGCTCAGCCGGTCGATCAGGGCCTCGAGGTCGGTGGCCTGGCGGCGCTTCTCGTCCAGCGACCATTTCTGCAGGCGCACCAGCTGGTCCAGGCCGCTCATCAGGCCGCCTCGCCCGATGCGGGCTGATGGGCCGGCTGTTCGGCGCTGGGCTGGAAGGCGAGGCCGATCGCCTGGGCGAGCTGGGCATAGCCGGTGGCGAGATCCGAGCGTTCCACCCGCTTCTGGGTCAGGAAGCGCTCGATCTCCGGATAGAGCTTGATGGCCTCGTCGACCGCGGGGTCGGTGCCGCGGCGATAGGCGCCGAGGCGGATCAGTTCCGCCATGTCCTCGTAGACCGACATGTGGCGGCGCGCGGCGCGGATCAGCTCGTTCTCGGCATCGCTGTTGCAGTTCGGCATGGTGCGCGAGAGCGAGCGCAGGATGTTGACGGCCGGATAGCGCCCGCGCTCGGCAATCGCCCGCTCGAGCACGATATGCCCGTCGAGAATGCCGCGACAGGCGTCGGCGATGGGTTCGTTGTGATCGTCGCCCTCGACCAGGACGGTGAAGAGACCGGTGATGCTGCCCGAGCCGGCGAGGCCCGGCCCGGCGCGCTCGAGGAGGCGCGGCAGCTCGGCGAAGACCGAGGGGGTATAGCCCTTGCTGGCCGGCGGTTCCCCGGCGGAGAGGCCGATCTCGCGCAGAGCCATGGCGAAGCGCGTCACCGAATCCATCAGGCAGAGGACGTCGTCGCCCTGGTCGCGGAAGTATTCCGCCAAAGTCAGCGTCATCTGCGCCGCCTGGCGGCGCAGCAGCGGCGATTCATCCGAGGTGGCGACGACCACGACGCTGCGGGCGAGGCCCTCGGGGCCGAGCTCGTCGACCAGGAATTCCTGGACCTCGCGGCCGCGCTCGCCGATCAGGCCGATGACGTTGATGTCGAGCGAGGTGTAGCGGGCCATCATCGAGAGCAGCACCGACTTGCCGATGCCCGAGGCGGCGAAGATGCCGAGGCGCTGGCCGCGGCAGACCGAGGTGAAGGTATTGATGGCGCGGATGCCGAGATCGATCTTGCCGCCGACGCGGGCGCGGGCATGGGCGGGCGGCGGCGCGTTGCGGATGCGACAGGCGAGCGGCCCCTGGGGCAGCGGCCCCTTGCCGTCGATCGGCGCGCCGAAGGCGTTGACGACGCGGCCCAGCCAGGCGCGGCTCGGCCGCACCACCGGATCGCTCTCGACCACGATCGCCTTGCTGCCGAGACCGACGCCGTCGAGCGAGCCGAAGGCCAAGGCCAGCGCCCGGCCGTCGCGGAAGCCGACGATCTCGCAGGCGACGCGGCGGTTGGTTCGATCGACGAGATCGCAGCGGGCGCCGATCGAAAGTGCCCCCTCGATCCCGGCGATTTCCACCAGCATGCCGAGGATTGCCGCCACGCGCCCGTAGACGCGGGCCTCCGGCACGCGCTCCAATTCGCGCATCAAGGGTTCAAGTGTCTCGAGCAAGGCGGATTCGCACCCCAGCGGTTCCAAAACTCCGAAGTTACTTTAGGCATCGCCGTCTTAACTCGGGGTTAATTGTGTTCGCCAAACCCGCCCGGGGGCAATATCCAACGGGAATTCAAATAGTTAACAAAGGCGACCCGGGGTTGAGCGCCGCGGCCCGGCATTTGCAATAATCCGACGGAACCGCGACCGATGCCTTTACATGGCAAGTAGTTAATGGTTAACATTAACGTCGTCGCCTAGGTTGGCGATTTCAGAGCTTCGAGGTGCTCACCATGCGCGTTCTGCTCGTTGAAGACGATACCAATACCGCCAAGAGCATCGAACTGATGCTCAAGGCCGAGAGCTTCATCGTCGATTCGACGAATCTCGGTGAGGACGGATTGGAAATCGGCAAGCTGTACGATTACGATATCATCATCCTCGACCTGATGCTGCCCGACATCGACGGCTATGAGGTCCTGCGCCGGCTTCGCAGTTCGCGCGTTAACACACCGATCCTGATCCTGTCCGGCCTCAACGAATTGGACAGCAAGATTAAGGGCCTGGGATTCGGCGCCGACGACTACCTGACCAAGCCCTTCGACCGCCGCGAGCTGATCGCCCGCATCCAGGCGATCGTGCGCCGCTCGAAGGGACATTCGGATTCCGTCATCCAGACCGGCAAGCTGACCGTCAACCTGGATACGCGGACCGTCGAGGTCACCGGCCAGCCGCTGCATCTCACCGGCAAGGAATACGGCATCCTGGAACTGCTCAGCCTGCGCAAGGGCACGACGCTGACCAAGGAGATGTTCCTCAACCATCTCTATGGCGGCATGGACGAGCCGGAACTGAAGATCATCGACGTCTTCGTCTGCAAGCTGCGGAAGAAGCTCTCCCAGGCGACCGGCGGCGAGAACTACATCGAGACGGTCTGGGGCCGCGGCTATGTGCTGCGCGACCAGGACGAGGCCGCCGCCCCGGCGAAGACCGCCGAAAGCGCCTGAACCGTTCTTCGCTGGACTGGAAAGCCTGATTCTCCGCAGGCGGGCGCCGCGCGCGTCCGAGATCAGCGGCTGGCGACACCGAGCGCCGGCGCCTTGGCGACACTTGAGGTAAGGCCGTAGATGCCGCGCTGCCCCTGCAGCAGCTGGAACCGGTCGGAAATCCCCAGCACCGTCTCCGCCCCGCCGAGGAAGAGGTAGCCGTCCTCGGGCATCAGCTTCGCCACCCCGGCGAGCACCTTCGCCTTGGTCGGCTGGTCGAAATAGATCAGCACGTTGCGGCAATAGACGACGTCGAACTTGCCCAGCATCAGGGGGTCGTGCAGCAGGTTGAAGACCTTGTACTGCACCATGCTGCGGATCTTCTGGCTGATCTGCCAGCGGTCGCCGTTCTGGGCGAAATACTTCACCAGCAGGCTCACCGGCAGGCCGCGCTGGACCTCGAACTGCGAATAGACCCCCTCCTTCGCCCGGTTCAGCACCTCGGTCGAGAGGTCGGTGCCGACGATCTCGATGCGCCAGCCGGCGAGCTGGGCCGACATCTCGGTCAGGATCATCGCCAGCGAATAGGCCTCCTGGCCGCTGGAGCAGGCGGCGCTCCAGATGCGGATGGTCTTGTTCGGCCGCGCCTTCATCAGCGCCGGCATGACGATCTGCTTGAACTGGTCGAAGGGCTTGGTGTCACGGAAGAAGAAGGACTTGTTCGTGGTCATCGCCTCGACCACGTCCTTGATGATCGTCTCGTCGGCCTTGACGCGGATCAGCCGCACCAGCTCGTCGAAGGTCGCCAGCTTGTACTTGCGGGCGACGGGCAGCAGCCGGCTCTCCAGCAGATAGGCCTTGTCGTTGGTCAGGACGAGGCCGGAGCGTTCCCGCAGGATCTGGCAGATGAATTCGAAGTCGGTCACGGTCATGCCGCTGTCCTCAGGATCGCCTTCTTGACGTAAGGCCCGATGTCCGACAGCGGCAGCACCGCCGAACACAGACCTGCCGTCGCGACGGCTCCGGGCATCCCCCAGACCACGCTGGTTGCCTCGTCCTGGGCGATCACTGTTCCCCCGGCGGATATCAGTTCCTGGGCTCCCTTCAGTCCATCTTGCCCCATTCCCGTCAGCATGACAAACAGGGTCTTGCCGCCGTAGGTCTTGGCGATCGAGCGCAGCATCGGATCCACTGCGGGGCGGCAGAAGTTCTCCTGCGGATTCTTGTTGATGCGCACGACCTTGCGCCCGGCCTCCAGCTCGACCGTCATGTGGAAGTCGCCGGGCGCCACGTAGATGCGTCCCGGGGTGACCGGCTCGCCGTCCTTCGCCTCGGCCGAGATCATGCCGCTGGCCTGGCCGAGATGCTCGGCGAGGATGGTGGTGAAGGTGGCGGGCATGTGCTGGGTGAGGAAGACCGGCAGGTTCGGCACCTTGCCGACCATCTGGAACACCTTGAACAGCGCCTGCGGGCCACCGGTCGAGGAGCCGACGGCGAGGCATTCCGGCTTGAAGTTGCCGGGCGGGCGCAGCTTCACCGCAGTCGTGCCGTAGAGCCGCTTCGGCGCCGGCGGCGGCGTCACCGGCCCGGCGCTGCCCGGCGGGCCGCCGCGCTTGCGCCGCGCCACCTGGCCCCAGCTCTTCACCTTGGCGATCAGCTCGCGCTTGAAGTCCTGGGCGGAATTGATCTCGCTGGTCGAGGTCGGCTTCGGCACGTAGTCGGCGGCGCCCAGCGACATCGCCTTCATGCTGATCGAGGCGCCGTTCAGGGTCAGCGTCGAGGCCATGATCACCTGCACGCCGGGCCTGGTCTGCAGCAGGCGCGGCAGGGCCGTCATCCCGTCCATCACCGGCATCTCGATGTCGAGGACGATGACGTCGATATCGGCCTTGGCCAGGGCGTCGATCGCCGCCTGGCCGTTGCCGCAGCTCGCCGCCACCTTGATCTCGGGCTCGCCTTCCAGGGTGCGCGTCAGCAGCCCGCGAATCACCGCGGAATCGTCGACCACCATCACGCGATACGGCCCGCCGCCCACGGTCCCTGCTGCGCCACTCCCCAAAGACATCTTGCTGCCCTACTTCGAATGATTATATCAGCCCGACCTGGCTGAACTTGGACTCGATGATCTCGCTGTCGAACGGCTTCATGATGTACTCGTTCGCGCCGGCATTGATGGCTTCCTGGATGTGCTGGATGTCGTTCTCGGTGGTGCAGAAGACCACGACCGGCGTCTGCCCGCCATTCATCTTCCGCAGATTCCGCAGGAACTCGATGCCGCTCATCACCGGCATATTCCAGTCGAGGAGGATCGCGTCGGGCATCTGCTTGACGCACTGGTCCATCGCGATCTTGCCGTTCTCCGCTTCCTCGATCTTGAAGCTCAGCCCCTCCAGGATCTTGCGCGCCACCATCCTGACGACCTTGGAATCATCGACGATCAAACACGACTTCATCAACTTGCTCCATCGAACCCGCGGCCCAGCCCCCCGCGCCAACGGGTCTAAATGCTATGCGAACTCCAGGACGATGCGCCCAAGCCGCGAACCCGGTCAAGCCGCATCGACGCGGCCACCCAGGTTGAGCAGGGAGGCGACGCTGAGCACCACCAGGAGCGATCCGTTCAGCCGGTAGATGCCGTCGGAGAACTCCCGCAGGCGCGGATTGAGCGTCGGCGGATTGCGCTGGTAGTCCTTGGTATCCAGGCTGAGGACCTCGCCGACCGAATTGACCAGCAGGCTGTAGAGCTCGCCGTCGTGCTCGACGACGACCGACATCGGCTTCTTCCCCTCGTCGCGCTTGGCCATGCCGAGGCGCGGCCGCACGTCGATCGCGGTCACGATCCGGCCGCGGAGATTGAGCGAACCGGCGACCTCGGGCGGCGCCAGCGGCACCCGGGTGATCGCCTGGGTACCCAAAACGTCCTGCACCGTCAGCACCGGGATGCCGAACATCTGGTCGGCGATCGACATCGTCACGTAGTCGCGATGCTCGCTCGATCCGCCGGCGGTCGGCTTGCCGTTCAGGCCCAGATCGCCGGCGGCGCCATTGCTATCGCTCATGCCGCACCTCTTACTTCAGCCAGGGTTTCGTTCAATGTATGCACCAGCCCCTCGCGGTCGTATTTCGCGACATAGTCGTCGAATCCGACCTGGCGGCCCTTGGCGATGTCCTTCGGGCTCGCGTGCGAGGACAGGGCGATGATCGGCGTGCCCTGCCAGAGGGCATTGCGCTTCACCGCCTCGCAGAACTCGAAGCCGTTCATGTTCGGCATCTCGATGTCGCTGATGATGAGGTCGAACTCCTCGCCCGCCTCGCAGAGGTTCAGCGCCTTGTCGCCGCCGTCGACGGCGGTGACCTGGAATCCGGCCGCGGTCAGCTGCGGCGCCAGCAGGTTGCGGAAGAAGGCGCTGTCGTCGACCAGCAGCACGCGCTTGTGGTCGTCGCCGACCGAGTCCTTCTGGCGCGAGCCGAACCAGTCGCCGAAGGCCTGGCCGAGATAGTAGCCGGCGTCGATGATGTCGGTCGCCTGGCCGGCGATGATCGCGCTGCCGATCCGGCCCGGCAGCTCGGCCGCCAGGTCGACGTTCAGCTTGGCCTCGACGATGTCGACGATCTCGTCGACGATCAGGCCCATGGTATGTTCGCGGTCCGAGAACACCAGCACCGGCTGGCGCCCCTCCTGGGTGGTTATCGTCTGCGACGGGTCGAGCGGGATCAGCGGCATCAGCTGGCCGCGGTACTGCACCACCCAGCGGTCGTTGGAATGCTCGATCGTCTTGCGCTCGAGCTCCTCCAGCCTGGCGACCAGCGCCAGGGGAACCGCCTTCGGCGCCCCGCCGCCGGCCCGGAACAGCAGCAGCGGCACCGCCTGTTCGCCGTGGGTGCGCGTCTTCACCGTCTGGGCCTCGGCGGTGTCGTGGTCGCCGATCCCCATCTGGCCGGACGCGGCGGCGATGCCGTTCGGGTCCAGGATCATGATGACGCTGCCGTCGCCCAGGATGGTGTTGCCCGAGAACATCTCGATATGGCGCAGGATCGGCGCCACCGGCTTCACCACGATTTCCTCGGTATCGAACACGCGATCGACCATGATGCCGAAATTATAGGTGCCGACCTGTGTCACCACGATGAAGGTGTCGTCCTCCGCCTTGGCGTCGATCGCCTGCAGCTGCAGCTTCTCGCGCAGCGAGACCAGCGGCAGCAGCTTGTTGCGCAGGCGCAGGACCGGCGTGTCCTTGATCTTCTCGACCTTCAGCTCGGAATTGGCCGAGGCGCGCACCAGCTCGACGACGCTGATCTGCGGGATGGCGAAACGCTCGCCGCAGCATTCGACGATCAGCGCCGAGACGATGGCCAGGGTCAGCGGGATCTTGATCGAGAAGGTCGTGCCCTTGCCCTCGATCGAACGCATCTCGACGGTGCCGCCGATCTTCTCGATGTTGGTGCGGACGACGTCCATGCCGACGCCGCGCCCGGAAACGCTGGTCACCTTGGCGGCGGTCGAGAAGCCGGCCTTGAAGATGTACTGCTGGATCTGCTGATCGCTCATGCTCTCGAGCTCGGCCTCGGTCGCCAGGCCGTTCTGCAGGATCTTCGACTTGATCTTGTCGATCGGCAGGCCCTTGCCGTCATCGGCGATCTCGATGATGATGTGGCCGCCCTCGTGATAGGCGTTCAGCGTCACCTTGCCGGTTTCCGGCTTGCCGGCCCGCCGGCGCTCTTCCGGGGTCTCCAGCCCGTGATCCGCCGAATTGCGCACCATATGCGTCAGCGGGTCCTTGATCATCTCCAGGACCTGGCGATCGAGCTCGGTCTCCTGGCCGATCATCACCAGGTCGACCTTCTTCTTCAGTTCCAGACTGAGGTCACGCACCAGGCGCGGCAGCTTCGCCCAGGCATTGCCGATCGGCTGCATGCGGGTCTTCATCACCCCTTCCTGCAGCTCCGAGGTCACGTGGTTGAGACGCTGCAGGGGTGCTGCGAACTCGCTGTCCTTCTGCTTGCGCAGGATCTGCAGTACCTGATTGCGGGTCAGTACCAGTTCGCTGACCATCGTCATCAGGTTCTCGAGCAGCTCGACGTTGACGCGGATGCTCTGATTGGCGACGGCGGATTCCTTGGTCTCGGAATCGGCCTCCTTCTTGGCGGCAGCGGGCTTAGCGGCCTTGCGGCTCGGCGCCGGGACCGGTGCCGGCGCGGCTTCCTCGACGGCCAGCGGTTCGGGCGACGGCGCCTCGACGGCGGTGGCACCTCCGGTCACCTCGTCGCGCGAGGCGAAGATCATGCTCATGATCATGGTCGCGGTGATCGACGGGACTTCCAGCGTGTTGAGCGCCGCCTGGATATGGCCGCAGGCGGCATCGAATTGCGGATCGGCGAAGCCGCGACCGATCAGCGGCGAGGTGCTGCCGGTGTTCGGGCCGCCGCAGAGCTTCGACACGTAGTCGCGCATCTGGCCCTGCATGTGATCGACACTGACGCCTTCGAACAGGTGCTTCAGCCGCAGGTCGCCCAGGAACCGGCCGAACGCCACTTCGACGACGGCATCGATGGTGCCCATGCCGCCGACCTGCTCGTAAAGGCTGGCGGTGCCGGCCGGCGCCTTCGCCGGTTCCGGCGCCTTGGCGGGTGCCGCCGGTTTCGCCGCGGCCTTGGCCGGCGCGGCGCCACCTTCGGCAAAGGCGTTCAGCTGCTTGATGAGTTCCGAATCGTCGCCTTCCGGCTCATGGCCGGTGGCTTCGAGATCGCCCATGATCGAGCGGATGCGGTCGAGACAGGCCAGGATCAGCGACACCGCGGCGGGGCTGACTTCCAGTTCGCCCTCGCGCACCTTGCCCAGAACGTTCTCGCCGGCATGGGCGACGGATTCGAGCCGCGGCAACCCGAGGAAGCCGCAGGTGCCCTTCACCGTGTGGACGAGCCGGAAGATGTTGCCCAGCAATTCCTTGTCGTTGGGATTCTGCTCGAGCTTGACGAGCTCCACGTCAAGCACCGCCAGATTCTCGGAAGTCTCAGTGAGAAATTCGCTGAGCAAGTCATCCATGTGGGGCGCCTCATTCCTCTCGGGTTGCGTGGGCCTGGGCCACGCAAAGCCAGTCGCCAGTTGCAATCTGGCAATCTCAAGGGCCGAGAATCCCAAAAAAGGATTAATTTAACGTGAAGCGGCGGGTGTAGACGGGTTGCGAATTTGAACCTATGCGGGGCGATTCGCGGCCTGGGTTTTGACGTTCAGCCGCCCGGCGCTAACCACCGTGGAGCGCAGGAAAATCCCGCGCCGCTTGGCCATCATCCCGGCCAGATAGGCCTGCACATTGTGGGCGGTCAACTGGCCTTGCGCCACCTCGGTCTGCAGCAGGCGCGCGGTCTCGTCGGAATAGGTCAATTGCGGACCGTCGACAGCGAGATCGAAGCCGGGCTGGCCGTCGGCGCCTTCGCCCACTGTCAACGTGATCTTGCCGCCGCGCGGCAGCCATTCCATTGCCGCCATCAGCGTATTCAGCACGAGCTTGCCGAAGCCCGCCGGCCAAAGCTCGGCGCGCGGGGCGATCGCCGCCTCGAGTATCACCTTCTCCCCTTCGAGCAGGCCCTGCGACATTTTCACCGCCTCGGCCGGCCCGAAGCTCGGCTGATTGCCGGCATTGCCATAGGCCGACCGGTAGACCTGCAGCAGCAGCGCCGCCCGCTTGGCGCTCCGTTGCGCCAGGGCGCTGGCCTCGACCAGCAGTTCGGGGTCCGGATCGTCAACCATAAGTTCCAACCCGTTGCTGACCGCGCCGACCGGGCTGATCAGGTCGTGGCAGAGCCGCGAACAGGCAATTTCCAGGACGTCCAGGTCGATTTGCATGCGGCCTCCCGTGCCGATCCGATGGTCGCGGCCGGTGGACACCGCGTTTTGCCGAAGTCTAGCGGCTTGCCCCGCGCCCGTCACACAAAAGATCACCGAATTTGGCTATTGTCCGCGCCTAAACCGGTTTAAATTGGCGACAAATCGCGGCTAATTTATGGGCATGAATCCTCCACTCGCACCCGGAGTCTTCGTTCGCAATCCCGAGCGCCCCGATTGGGGATTGGGTCAGGTACAGTCCGCGCTGGGCGATCGCCTGACGGTCAATTTCGAACATGCCGGTAAACTCGCGATCAACGCCCGGGTCGTCCCGCTGGAGCCGGGAGAACCCGACGTAATCTGTCAGGATTTGGACATAAAACCCCGCCATCCTCTGCAGGATCCGGCATCGGCGCCACCCATTCCCATCGAACGAGATTGACCGCCATGAGTATGATCTTAAGAAAATCGGATGAGGTCCGCCCGGACTACCTTTCCCTTGTCGACCAGATGGCTGGAACGGGATATGCGCTGGTCCCCGTCGGGCAGCCGGTGCTGGACGAGATCGAGGGCATCTATCGCCTAGGCAAGGCCTTCTTCGCCAGACCCGCGGCAGAAAAGTGCCAATTCTCGGCCCCCGGCTTCGTCGAGGGCTATCGCGAAGTCGGGCCGGAATATTCGCTGGTCCCGGAACGCCCCGATCTGACCGAATCCTTCTCGATGTGGTACCGCAATTGCGATCGGCCGCAATTCGCCGATTGGGGCAGAAATTGCCCGCTGTATCCCGCGATGAAAAGCTGCGCCGATACGCTCTCGGCGGTCACCGCCGACCTGTTTCGCGCCATGGCCGACGTCTGGTCTTCCGGGGCACCGGCGCTGCGCTTCCAGAAGGCATCCTATCTGCAGCTGAACTATTATGAGCCCGCCCAGCACCTTCGCGATCTCCTGCAGGATCCGCATGAAGACGGCCACCTGATCACACTGGTAAAGCCCAACGCGCCCGGGCTCGAGATCAAGATCGGTGATCGGTATGTCGCGGTCGAACCGGCGGCAAACGAAATCCTCATCATGGCCGGCAGCATTCTGAGCCTGATGACCGGCGACCTCGTCCCGCCGCTCTATCACCAGGTGCGCAACACCTTCCGGACCGATCCGCGCTATTCCCTGATGTTTTTCGTCAACCCGGAGATCGACCAGACCCTGGCGCCCTGGATCAGCAACGAGAGCAATGCCGGAATCGATATCGTCGAGCGCGCTGTGAACGCGCCCAACCAGTTCGGCCTGCCGACACTGATCGCCGGCGCCAAGGGACTGGGATAACGCCGTCGGGACAAGGCAGTCGCGGCAAGGCTGTCGGGCTAGGGTTCGGCAAGCACGAGCAGGTTGCCCTTCAGCACGCAGCGCCCCGACGGAACGCCGTTCTCCTCGGCGATGTTGCGCCAGACCTCGGGAAGAAACAGCGGCCTGTTCTTCTTGATGAGGGCGCTCGAGACCAGTCGCAGCTGCTTGCCCCCGGCCGCCTGCGAGTAGACGATGCCGAGGCCGCCGAGCGGCTGGCCATCGTCTGTCCAGGCCAGGCGCATGACTGTGACTGCCCGGCCGCTCTCGTCCTTTGCCTGCCAGAGACCGGTCGCCGGCAGATGTGTCGGGTCCTGGGCGCCGGCGAAGACCCGTCCCTGCAGATCAATGCCAATCTGGCGATAGACGATTTTAGGTCCCAACTCATCGGCCGGTTCGTCCTGCTCCGCCGTCCAGATTTCGACATGAGGCGCCTGAACCCAGGATTTTCCCGATGCGGCCTGGATCGCGGCTTCCGCCAGAGGATCGTGGATCTGCACCAGATAGGTCGTTTCGGTTTCCTGGATCACGCGCAATGTCGCCGACTCCGCGGCGATCGCTGGTTTGCCATGGACAAGGAAGCCGTGGATCCCGTCGGTCGACAGTTCCAGCGCGCAATCGCCCAGCGCCGTGCCGTCCGGTAGCGGCTTCGGATCCTCCGCCAAGGGCATGACGACCGGATAGGCACCGGCCAGGTCCGGACCGCGCGGCAGGACCCGGTCCGGCTCCGGCGACCAGTCCGGGCAATCCATCTGATCGTCGGTCCATCTGTCGCGGGTGACATAGCCTACGGCGCGAACATGCAGCCCCGAACGATCGATGTCTTGGATCTGCCCGGTGCCCGCCCCGATGACGTTGTAGGTGCAGGTCAGCTCCCTGGTCACCGCCAGGGGCGCGAGACGATAGGTCTTCGTGGTCTCCCACCGCCAGGCCGAGCCACCGACCTGGAAATGCTGGATGCCGTTGGGGAAGATCTTGACATCGTCCTCGCCCATGCCGGCGGCGCCATAGCCGTCGTTGCACAGGGCCAGAAGTCGGCGCGGCGCGGCGTCGCCCTGCAGCAGCCAGAATTCGTGACCGCCGGTGTAGTCCTCGGTGCTGTCGAAATCGTCATTGATGCAGCCTGCGTCCGGGGAGTCCGCCGGCCTGTCGGCCACGGCGAATCGTGCCTCGACGACGATGAGCTTGTCGCCGCTGCGGTCGCTCCCAGCTTCCGTCGTCGCGATTGCGCAGCTCGAACGGGCGCCGCAGACCGCCGATTTCTGGGACGAGGTCAACTCATCGGCCCGGGCGGCAGGCAGCAGAACCAGGACGGCCAGCAGGGATAGACCGATCGATCGGATCAAGGCGCGGCCTGGCATCGCGGGGAGCGGTCGGAAGTGGCCATGAGGACCCATTCGAAATCTAGCCCGGACTTCTTCAGCAGCCGCTCCGCTTCCGCCAAGTCGCCCGGCGTATTCGCGTTGAAAAATGGATCCACGGGCTGCGGCGAGAACTGCACGATCTCGCGCCGGAAGCCGGCCGTCCAGCTGTCCACCTTGTGGATGCCGTCGACCGTCAATGCGTGCCGAAGCGCATCCCGCAAGGCGACCGGCCAGAGGCCGACCACGGGATAGACCTGGCCGGCACTCGACGCCGCCGCGATTTCCGCGCCGAGGGATACCTCGGCCTTCAACCGGCGCACCAGATCGCGCGGCAGGAAGGGTCCGTCGCCGGGGACGCTGGCCATATGCAGGCAACCGGGGAGATTCGCCGCCGCCCAGTCCAGTCCGGCCAGGATGCCGGCGAGCGGGCCGGCGAAATCTGCGACGCTGTCGGCGACCACCGGCAGGTTGAACGCCGCGAAGCGGGCCGGATCGCCATTGGCGCTGATGATCACCCGGTCGACCTGCGGCAGGATGCGGTCGATGACATGAGCGAGAATCGGCTTGCCGCCGAGGCTCTGCAGGCACTTGTCGCCACCGCCCATGCGGCTGGACTGGCCTCCGGCCAGCACAACCGCAAGGATGGGTGCACTCGGATCCATCATCGACGGTGGCTATCCAATGTCGAATTTGACTCCCTGGGCCAGGGGCAGGTGATCCGAGTAGTTTATCGTGTTCGTGGCGCGGCGCATATAGTTGCGCCAGGCATCCGACCCGGATTCGCGGCCACCGCCGGTTTCCTTCTCGCCGCCGAAGGCGCCGCCGATCTCGGCGCCGGACGGGCCGATGTTCACGTTGGCGATGCCGCAATCCGATCCCTGGGCGGACAGGAAGAACTCCGCCTCCCGCATGTCCTTGGTGAAGATGCAGCTCGACAGGCCCTGCGGCACGTCGTTGTGCATGTCGATCGCATCCTGGAATTTCTTGTACTTCATCACGTAGAGAATCGGCGCGAAGGTCTCGTGCTTCACCACGCCGGTCTGCGACGGCATCTCGACGATGGCGGGCTTCACGTAGAAGCCGGCGGCGCAGCCGTCGACCTTGACGCGCTCGCCCCCGGAGACCTTGCCGCCCTCCCGCTGCGCCAGTTTCAGCGCGGCCTGCATGTTGGTGAAGGCGATCTCGTCGATCAGCGGGCCGATCAGGCTCTTGCCGTCCAGCGGATTGCCGACCTTGACCTGGCCGTAGAGCTTGCGCAGCCGCGGCACCAGTGTGTCATAGATCTTCTCGTGCACGATCAGGCGGCGCAGGCTGGTGCAGCGCTGGCCGGCGGTGCCGACCGCGCTGAACAGGATGGCCCGCACCGCAAGCTCGAGATCGGCGGTGGGGCAGACGATCATGCCGTTGTTCCCGCCGAGTTCCAGCAGCACCCGCCCGAAGCGCGCCGCCACCCGCGGCGAGACTTCGCGGCCCATGCGGGTCGATCCGGTGGCGCTGATCAGTGCCACGCGGGCATCCTCGGTCAGCGCCTCGCCGACATCCTTGGCGCCGATCGCGACCTCGCAAAGCCCCTTGGGCGCCGCGCCGAACCGCTTCACCGCCTTCTCGAAGATCCGCTGGCAGGCCAGTGCCGTCATCGAGGACTTCTCGCTCGGCTTCCAGACCGCGGCATTGCCGCAGACGATCGCCAGCGCGAAGTTCCAGGACCAGACCGCGACCGGGAAGTTGAAGGCGCTGATGATGCCGACGACGCCGAGCGGATGCCAGGTCTCGGCCATCCGGTGGCCGGGCCGCTCCGAGGCGATGGTCAGGCCGTAGAGCTGGCGCGACAGGCCGACGGCGAAGTCGCAGATGTCGATCATCTCCTGCACCTCGCCGAGCCCCTCGGTGCCGATCTTGCCGGCCTCGATCGAGACCAGCTCGCCCAGCGCCGCCTTGTGGTTGCGCAGCTCCTCGCCGAACAGCCGGATCAGCTCGCCGCGCTTCGGCGCCGGCACCGCGCGCCAGTCCCGGAACGCCGCCTCGGCCCGGGCGATCTTCTTCGCCGTGCTCGCCTTGTTGTCGGTGAAGACGCGGCCGATCTCGGAGCCGTCGATCGGGCTCCGGGCGATCATGTCACCGTCCTTGACGTCCTTGGGGTCGAGGCCGACCGCCTTCAGAACCTTGTTGAGTCGCATGGTCAGATCGCTCCGGAAAATCGTTGAGTCTGCGGGTCCGCGGCCTATGGATGCGCCAGAAATCGCCAGCCTGTCAACTTGCCACGGCTTGCACCGGCGCTCCGCCTCGGGCACCATGCATTATGCCTAACGGAAGGAACGAAACGCCGATAAATCGCCCCCTTGCCCGACGCTTCGCAGCCCCGCTTCTGGCGCTTGCCCTCTCCGCCGGCACCGCGGCCGAGGCCGACACGCTGCTGCCGGTGACGCCGACGGCGCAGGACCAGCCGGGCTGGAGCTGGGCCGCGGTGGCGCAGATGATCATGGACTACTACGACGTCCCCGCCGCCGACAACTCCGGCGATTCCCAATGCGCCATCGCCAACTTCGTCACCGGCCGCGCCGACTGCAGCGCGCCGGCCAATCTCGGCGCCTACCAGGCGACGCTGAAGGCGCTGCAGGGCTATGCGCACCATGTCAACAGCCTGACCCTGCAGGGGCCGGACAAGCTGCGCTACCAGGAGGGCAAGGTCCTGACCGCCGCCGAAGTCATCCACGAGATGATGCTGGAGCGCCCGATCGTCGTCGCCATCCAGCCGCCCAAGGTCTCCGATGCCGACAAGGACACCAAGCAGGTCGCCCTCATCGTCGGCTTCGTGGGCGGGCCGGACGACCTGAAGATCATCGTCAACGACCCGAAGCTCTACGACTTCGGCTACGACCCTTATACCGATGCCGGCGGCGCCAAGCGCGACGTAAACGGCCAGTATCTCATTGGCTATGCTGACTTTATTCAGCAGATGAAGTGGACGGCGACGATCTACCGGGTGAAGCCGGACTGACCCCGGCGCCGATTGCGCTTGACAATCGTTAAGCCGGCGTCCATATCAGCCTCGCATTTCTCGCGACTGCGCGCTTACGCCAACGATTGATCGATCCTCGATCCCTCCCCGGCGTCCGTCCTGAGATCCATAAATCCCGTCATAAAATCCTGAGCGGCGCGCCTTGGGTTTACCCAGCCGGCGTTTCGCCGCGCGCCATCCTTGCGCGTTGCGTCTTTTCGGCATGACGACTCACACGCCGAAAGGAAATACGGCTTTGACGACGACGACCCAGAACACCCATACCCAGACTACCCATACCCACACCCCCGGCGCCCAGGCGCCGATCACCCGGTTCGCCGAGCTCGCGCTCACCGAGCCGCTGATGCAGGCGGTGAAGGATGCCGGCTACGAGACGCCGACGCCGATCCAGGCGCAGGCCATCCCCTACCTGCTGGCCGGGCGCGACCTGCTCGGCCTCGCCCAGACCGGCACCGGCAAGACCGCGGCCTTCGTGCTGCCGATGCTGCAGCGCCTGATGGCGGACCGCAAGCGCGCCCTGCCGAAATCGGCGCGCGCCCTGATCCTCACCCCGACCCGCGAGCTGGCGGTGCAGATCGGCGACAGCATCCGCACCTACGGCCGCCACCTGCCGATCCGCTCGACGCTGATCTTCGGCGGCGTCGGGCAGAACCCGCAGGTCAACACCATGCGCAAGGGCATCGACGTCGTCGTGGCGACGCCGGGCCGCCTGCTCGACCTCATCAACCAGCGCCATGTCACCCTCGACAGCGTCGACGTCTTCGTTCTCGACGAGGCCGACCGGATGCTCGACATGGGCTTCATCCGCGACATCCGCAAGATCGTCGCCCTGGTGCCGGCGAAGCGGCAGACCCTGCTGTTCTCGGCCACCATGCCGAACGACGTCGCCGACCTGGCGAAGGGCCTGCTCTCCAACCCGGTCCGGGTCGAAGTGGTGCCGCAGGCGACCACCGCCGAGCGCATCGAGCAGCGCCTGTTCTTCGTCGACAAGGCGAAGAAGCGCAACCTGATCTCGCATCTGCTGTCCGATCCGAAGATGACCCGCGCCATCGTCTTCACCCGCACCAAGCACGGCGCCGACCGGCTCACCGAGCAGCTGGAGAAGGCCGGCTTCCAGGCCGCCGCCATCCACGGCAACAAGAGCCAGAGCGCCCGCCAGCAGGCGCTGAACAGCTTCCGCAAGGGCGGCATCAAGGTGCTGGTCGCCACCGACATCGCCGCCCGCGGCATCGATGTCGACGACATCAGCCATGTCGTCAACTACGACCTGCCGATGGAGCCGGAGAGCTACGTCCACCGCATCGGCCGCACCGCGCGGGCCGGCGCCGCCGGCATCGCCTACAGCCTCTGCGACCGCGAGGAGCGCGGCCTGCTGCGCGACATCGAGCGCGTCATCCGCAACAAGCTGCAGGTGGTCACCGATCATCCCTTCGCGCCGCAGCCGGGCGATGCCGCCCCCGTCGGCGACGTCGACGGGCGCAACTTCCGCAGCCGCAACATGGGACGCGGCGGCGGCGACCAGGCGAATAACGGCCATGGCCGCGGCGACCGTCGCCCCGGCCCGCAGCGTCCGGGACAGAATGCCCGCCGCCGCGGCCGCGAGGAAACTGGCGGCGCCGAAGGCCGGCCGCAGGAGACCCGTTCACCCGAGCATCGTGCGGGGGAACACCGTGCGGGCGAGCATCGCACCCACGAACATCGCAGCCACGATCCCAAGGCCCGCGACGGCCAGGGGCGTGACGGCCAGCCGCGCCAGCAGCGCGACGGCCAGGGCCGCGACAGTCAGAAGCGCAGCTTCGGCGGCGGCCAGGGCAAGCCCGGCGGCCGCAGTCATGGTGGCGCCCACGGTGGCGCCCATGGTGGGGGTGGCCGAAGCCACGGCGGCGGCCAGCGCCAGGGTTAAGCCCCGGGGTTAAGAACCCGGATCTGGCCCAAAGCCGCACCGACGAAAAGAAACGCCCCGGTTCAAGCCGGGGCGTTTTCCGTTGCGCCGTCGCCGCGGGCCGGCTGCTTCACCCCTGCGGGTCGCGCACCTTGCCCAAGGCCGCCCGGTTGGCGGCGGAGACCACCGCCTTCAGGCTGGCGGTGACGATGTTGGGATCCATGCCGACGCCGTAGACCGAGCGCCCGTCGGCGAGCTTGGTCTCGAGATAGGCGACCGCGGTCGCATCGCTGCCGAGGCCGACCGAATGCTCGCGGTAGTCGATCACCTTCAGGTTGATCCCGGTCTGCTTCTTCAGGGCGTCCATGAAGGCGTCGATCGGGCCGTTGCCGCGGCCGCTCAGCGTCACCTCCTTGCCGTCCTGCTTCAGCGTCGCGGTCAGGTTGCGGATCTCGCTGGCATGGCTGTCGGTCGTGGTGTGGTGGTTGACGAAGACATAGGGCTTGCCGATCGACAGGTACTCGTCGTTGAACGCCTTCCAGATGGTATCGGCCGAGATCTCCTTGCCGGTGCCGTCGGCGATCTCCTGCACCACCTGGCTGAACTCGACCTGCAGCTTGCGCGGCAGCTGCAGCCCGTGGTCCTTCTCCATCAGATAGGCGACGCCGCCCTTGCCCGACTGGCTGTTGATGCGGATCACCGCCTCGTAGTCGCGCCCGACGTCCTGCGGGTCGATCGGCAGGTAGGGCACCGCCCATTCCTCGCTGTTCGCCTGCTTCATCGCCGCGAAGCCCTTCTTGATCGCGTCCTGGTGCGAGCCGGAGAAGGCGGTGAACACCAGGTCGCCGGCATAGGGATGGCGGGGATGCACCGGCAGCTGGTTGCAGTATTCCGCCGTGCGCACCAGGTCGTTGATGTCGCCGAAATCGATCCCCGGGTCGACCCCCTGGGTGAACAGGTTCAGCCCCAAAGTCACCAGGTCGACATTGCCGGTGCGCTCGCCGTTGCCGAACAGGGTGCCCTCGATGCGGTCGGCGCCGGCCAGCACGCCGAGTTCCGCCGCCGCCACGCCGGTGCCGCGGTCGTTATGCGGATGCAGCGAGATGATGGTCTTCTCGCGGCCGCGCATGTGCCGGCAGAAATACTCGATCTGGTCGGCATAGATGTTCGGCGTCGACATCTCGACCGTCGCCGGCAGGTTGAAGATGCAGCGGTTCTGCGGCGTCGGCTGCCAGACGTCCATCACCGCCTCGCAGACCTCGATCGCATAGTCGATCTCGGTGCCGGTGAAGCTCTCCGGCGAATACTGGTAGATGAACCGGGTCTTGCCGGGCTGGGCCTCGGCGAATTCCCGCACCAGCTTGGCGCCGGTCACGGCGATCTCCTTGATCCCCGCCATGTCCTGGCCGAAGACCACCCGGCGCTGCAGCGTCGAGGTCGAGTTGTAGACATGCACGATCGCCCGCTTGGCGCCGATCAGGCTCTCATAGGTGCGCTTGATCAGGTGGTCGCGCGCCTGGGTCAGCACCTGGATGGTGACGTCGTCGGGGATCAGGTCCTTCTCGATCAGCTCGCGGACGAAATCGAAATCGGTCTGCGAGGCCGAGGGGAAGCCGACCTCGATCTCCTTGTAGCCCATCTTCACCAGGGTCTTGAACATGCGGAGCTTGCGCTCCGGCCCCATCGGCTCGACCAGCGCCTGGTTGCCGTCGCGCAGATCGACGCTGCACCAGATCGGCGGCTGGGTGATCGTGCGGCCCGGCCATTTCCGGTCGGGCAGGTCGATCGGCTGGAACGGCCGGTATTTCTTCGACGGGTCAACGTGCATGATGGATATCCTTGGCTGCGAAACGGGATCCGCGGATGCCGGTCCAAGCGCAAGGCCGCCGCTTCGGCGGCCGTCCAACGAGGCTGAAAATGGCTCGGGGGGACATCGGTAACCCCTTTCAATAACTGGCTATTTCGACGAAAAGGCGGACCCGAACGGGTCCCGCGCCGGCGCGATCAGCACGCCGGGCTGGTAAGTCGAAGCAGCAGAGCCAGTTTGAAAGCGGTCGCGGTCATGGGGCCGAGATTAGACAGCCGCCCGATACCGGGTCAAGGGGCGACTTCCCGCCCCGCTTGGCCCCGGCAGCCGCGAGACCGTTTCCCGCCGGTGCCGGACCAGCGGCCCGGGACGCCGGGGGAAGGTCGAACTCTATCGATGCAGTGAATTTCAGGCGGCGATCAGGCGTGTACCCGCTCCATGCCCGCCAATTGATCCTTGATCCGTAATTTCTGCTTTTTCAATTCGTGAATGATCTCGTCGTCCGGGTGGGGGCGGCCCTCTTCATCGGCGATCTTCGCCTCGAGGTCCGCATGCTTCATTTTCAGCGATTCAAGGTGCTGCGCTGTTGCCATGCCCACTCTCCCAGTTTGCGGTTGTCCTTCAACTCGGTTGGTGTCGTCAGCTCGGTGCCCGGCTCGATTTGCATCGGTCGGAAGTTTGCCACAGAATGGTAATCCCAACCGGTCTTCATAGTAAATGAGAGATCGCTTCCGCGTTTCAACCTGTCGCATCGCCCTGCCCAATTCGTCCGCTCAGATGCATCAATAAGGCTGACCCATGCCCCTCGCCCGCGACGTCCACCCCGCCCGACTCGTGATCGGCATTTCCGGTGCCTCGGGCGTCATTTACGGCATTCGGCTGCTGGAAATTCTGAAGTCGACGATGATCGAGACGCATCTTGTCCTATCGAAAACCGCCGAACTCACCCTGGCCTACGAAACCGACATGAAGCTGGCCGCGGTTAAGACTCTGGCCGACAAGGTCTATGCCCCCGACGACATGGCGGCGGCCATCTCCAGCGGCTCCTTCCAGACCCTCGGCATGATCGTGGCGCCCTGTTCGGTGAAGACCCTGGCCGAGATTGCCAGCGGCGTCACCACCACGCTGATCTCCCGCGCCGCCGATGTCACCCTGAAGGAGCGCCGCCGCCTCGTCCTCATGGTGCGCGAGACGCCGCTCCATGCCGGCCACATCAAGAACATGCTGGCGGCGACCGAGATGGGCGCCGTGATCGCCCCGCCGGTCCCGGCGATGTATGCCCTGCCGAAATCGATCGACGAGATGGTTGATCACAGCCTCGGCCGCGCCCTCGATCTCTTCGGCATCAACACCGACAAGGTCATGCGCTGGGGCGGCGCCAAGAAGCGCGGGCGGAAATAGAACTGGCCATTGAGCCCCTTCCTTGGGCGGTGCATGAGCCGAACCAATCCGCTTGCTTCTTCGTCGCAGGTCCGAGCTTGTCAATGCCACGTTCCCTGTGTAGGGTCGATGGCAATTAGAGAATTGTTAGGCATGTTGGTCTGGGGCAAAGGTTCTGCCAACCTGCGTAAGCGATGCTGCCGCTCTCACGGAAAATCGGCTGCAATGACGATATCGCCGTCACCTATCTTGCAGTTTGTCGCCCACGCCGTTCTACCCTGATTCCTATCCCTGCTCGGCCCTTGCCGGTTCTACGGGCCCCTGCAGCCAACTGCAGGTACGCGCGGCTGCCGAACTACGCGGTCATCGTACTGACTTTGCCCCTTGTCTCATCCGATCGGGTACAAGGTTAGTTTCAGAAAGCTACATCAACTGGTTGAGGCGCAAAATTCGGGAATCTGGCTGGATGAGAAAAGAGATCGCGCCAGTATCTATTGGGGGGCTAACATGAAACTTCGTTACCTGTTCGGCATCGTGGCCACGATTCTGTTGATGCAGCCGCATCAATCTCAGGCACTGGCCCTGCCAAGCATAACCGATAGTGTTTACCTTACCTCCTATGGTTCCAATTACTTCTCGGGGCCAAACGCACCAGCCTCGATCTCGGCGAGCGTTGGGTCGATCGACCCAATCGCTCATCCAGGTACGGCCACCGGCATCCTGAACCTGCTTGTTAAGCCGTTCCCAAGCATTAGTGCCTTTGCTACGGCCACCGGCGGCGGCGGGGCAAACGTTGGCGGAACGCTGGATTATTACTTCACTATTGTAGGGCCTGCCGACACCTTCATCCCCACCATCGTCAAGTTCAATGGCGGCGCGAGCGTCACCCAGAGCGGCAGCAATTTCGGCGCGGGATCGCATTTCAGTATTGCCGGGACCGACTTCGCGGATGCCTACGATGTGTCCGTTGGAGCTTTTAACAGCTCGCTTCATACCGTCAGCGGCTTTGCGACGCCATTCAGCGGTTCCAGCTATGCCGATACCGGGCCTTATTCGATAAGGGCGAACAGCTTCATCCATGTCAGGATGAGTGTTACCGCTGTAGTTTTTGGGGCCGGAACCGCGAGCGCCTTCATCGACCCGTTCATCATGATCGACCCGAACTTCGCTGATCGGGGGCTCTACTCGATCATCCTGAGCGAAGGCATCAGCAATGATGTTTCCGCGGTTCCGATTCCAGCCGCCCTTCCCCTGTTCGGGACAGCCCTTCTGGGCCTCGGCGCCATCCGACGCCGGACCAGGCGCAAGGGAGTCTCCGCCACGAGCTGATCTCGCGGTAAACGGGGCCGAAGATTGGGCTAGCGGCGCGAATTTCGCCGCAGCCTCCGGGAACGCTTGGCCCCAGTGCGGGGTTTCCCGCCTATGGCCGATTCCATGCACCCTCCTTCCCCCGCGCCGCCGCTCTGGCGCCTGCGCAATCTGGCGCTGTTCCTCGATCTCGACGGCACGCTGCTCGATTTCGCGGCGACGCCGGACGCTGTGACCGTGCCTGCCGACCTGCCGCAGCTCCTCATGGACCTGGCGGCACAGCTCGGCGGCGCCATCGCCATCGTCTCGGGACGCCCGGTCGGGGCTCTGGAATCCCTGCTGGGCGCCACGCCGGTCACCCTGAGCGGCATCCACGGCGCCGAGCTGAAGGCTCTGGGCGACCCCGGCGACATCGCGGCACCGCCTTTCCCGGCCGGCCTCCGGGACGCGATCCGGCCATTGGCCGGGCGCTGGCCCGGCCTGCTGATCGAGGACAAGGGCAGCGCCATCGCGCTCCATGTCCGCCGCATTCCCGAAGCCGCCGCCGAGGTGGCAGCCGCCCTGCAGCCCCTGGTCGCGGCGCTGGCCCCCGCCCATGAGATCCTGCCCGGCGCCGCGGTCTACGAGGTGAAGCCGCGCGCCTTCAGCAAGGGCACGGCGCTCCGCGCCCTGATGCGGCGCAGCCCCTTTGCCGGCCGCCGGCCGGTCTTCCTCGGCGACGACACCACCGACGAGGCCGGCTTCGCCGCCGCCTGCGATCTCGGCGGCACGGCCATCGCCGTCGGCCCACGGGCGAGCCCCGGCGCGCAATGGCGCCTGGCGACGCCGGCAGCGGCGCGCCGCTGGCTAGGCCACCTTGCCGCGCAGAGGCTCGACGAGATCGCCGCCCCCTGAAAGCCGTGTCGCCGCCAGGGCGGCGAGGAATCCGTCGCGCCAGCTGGCGAGATCGGCCGTGCGCAACCCCGCCATCATCCCGGTCCAGCGTGCCTTGCGTTCTTCCAGCGGCATGTCGAGGGCCCGGTCGAGGGCGCCGGCCACCTCCGCCGCGTCGAAGGGGTTGACGATCAGCGCCCCGTCGAGCTGCCGCGCCGCCCCGGCGAAACGCGACAGCACCAGCACGCCCGGATCGTGGCCGCGCTGCGCCGCGACGTATTCCTTCGCCACCAGGTTCATCCCGTCGCGCAGCGGCGTCACCAGCCCGACCCGCGCCACGCGGAAGAAGCCGGCCAGCTGGCGCCGCGCGATGGTGCGGTTGAGATAGCGGATCGGCGCCCAGTCGATCTCGGCATGCCGGCCGTTCACCCGCCCCGCCGCGCCCTCGATCTCGCGCTTCAGGTTGCGGTAGCGCTTGACGTCGATCCGCGACGGCGCCGCGATCTGCACGAAGGTGATGGCGCCGCGCCGTTCCGGGTGCCGGCTGAGCAGCTCGTCGATCGCCTCGATCCGGTTGATGATCCCCTTGCTGTAATCGAGGCGGTCGACGCCGATCGCCAGCGCCCGGCGGCCGAGACTCTCGACCAGCCGCTGGGTCTCCGCCTCGTTCTCCGCCTCCGCCGCGGTCGCCGCGAAATCCTCGACATCGATTCCGATCGGGAACACCCCGGCCCTGGTGCGGTGGCCAAACATCTCGACGTCGCCGTCTTCGGTGACGCGGCCGCCCGCCTCGTGGATCGCGTAGTCGCGGAATCCGCGCAGGTCGTTGGCGGTCTGGAAGCCGACCAGGTCGCATTGCGCCAGCGAGTCCATCAGCCGGCGATGCCCGGGCAGCACCGCCAGCACGTCCGGCCCGGGCATCGGGATATGCAGGAAGAAGCCGATGCGGTTGCAGATGCCGCGCCGGCGCAGCTCCCCGGGCAGGGCCAGCAGCTGGTAGTCGTGGATCCAGACCACGTCGTCCGGCTTCAGCAGTTTCGTCAGGTGGTCGGCGAAGCGGGCATTGACCTGCAGATAGGCGTCGAAGGCCGGCCGCGAGATCTCCACCAGGCCGAGCCGGTAGTGGAACAGCGGCCAGAGCGTGCTGTTGCAATAGCTGTTGTAATAGAGGTCGAAGATCCCGGCGCCGAGATCCATCGTCGCATACTGCACGCGGCCGGCCTTGCTCAGATGCGGCCCGACATCGGTCGCCTCGGAGATCTCGCCGCTCCAGCCGAACCACAATCCGTCGCTGCGTTTCAGTGCATCGCGCAGCGCCACCGCCAGGCCGCCGGCCTGGGTGGCGCGATCCCGCGGCATCGCCACCCGGTTGGACACCACCACCAGCCGGCTCATGACGCCTCCTCCCAGCTGACGCTGAGATTGACCGCGCAGTTGATCAGGCCCACCATCGAATAGGTCTGCGGGAAATTCCCCCAGAGCTCGCCGGTCGCCGGGGCGATGTCCTCCGACAGCATGCCGAGCGGGTTCCGCCTTGCCAGCATGCGCTCGAACAGGGCGCGCGCCTCGGCCGCCTTGCCCACCGCCGCCAGGGCCTCGACATACCAGAAGGTGCAGATGGTGAAGGCGGTCTCCGGCCGGCCGAAATCGTCGGCCGCGACGTAGCGGTAGATGAAGTCACCGCGGCGGAGATCGACGCCGATCCGCTCCACCGTGGCGACGAAGCGCGGATCGGCGGCCTTGACGAAGCCAAGCTGCGGCAGCAGCAGCAGCGAGGCGTCGAGCTCGTCGCCGTCGAAGGTCGAGACGAAGCTCCCGGCCTTCGGGTTCCAGGTGGCGCGCAGGATCTCGGCACGCAGCCGCACCGCCTGCGCCGTCCAGAAGGCCGTGCGGTCGCCGCGCCCCAGAGCCCTGGCGATCCGCGCCAGCCGGTCGCAGGCCGCCCAGCACATGACGCTGGAGAAGGTGTGCACCGCCGACAGGGTCCTGAGTTCCCAGGGTCCCGCATCCGGCTGGTCGAAACAGGCGATCGCCCGGTGGCCGAGCTGCTCCAGCTGTTCGAACAGCTCCTCGTTGGCCGGTCTTCGCAGCAGCCGCTGGTCGAAGAACAGATGCACCGCCGCCAGGATCACGCTGCCATAGACGTCGTGCTGCACCTGGGCGAAGGCCTGGTTGCCGATCCGCACCGGGCCCATGCCGCGATAGCCCTGCAGCGCCGGGGCGACGGTCTCGGTGAGATCGGCATCGCGCGAGATTCCATAGACCGGCTGCAGCTCGCTTGGCCGCACCTCGTCGACCACGTTGGTGATGAAGCCGATATACTGCTCCATCGTCCGGGTGACGCCCAGGCGGTTGAGGGCGCGGATGACGAAGTAGGAATCGCGGATCCAGCAGTAGCGGTAGTCCCAGTTGCGCTGCGAGCCGCTGGCCTCCGGGATCGAGGTGGTGAGGGCGGCGACGATGGCGCCGGTCTCCTCGTATTGGCAGAGCTTCAGGGTGATCGCCGAGCGGATCACCGCCTCCTGCCATTCGAAGGGAATCGACAGGCCGCGCACCCAGCCCCGCCAATGCACCAGGGTATCCTCCAGCCAGCCGCGCCCGACCTCGGCGATGTCCGAGGCGATGCCCTCCTCCGAGCCGAACAGCAGCCAGTGCTGGCGATCGAGGCGGAAGAAGCGCTCCTCGACGACATAGCTGATCGGGATCGTCGTGGTCAGCCTGTGGTTCTGCCGGTCGCCGGCATAGCGGATGTGATGGCTGCCGCGGGTCATGCTGGGCTTGCTGGCGCCGTGATCGAGCAGCGGGCGTATTACCGCACGCACCATCGGCCGTCCGCGCAGGGGTGTCAGGCAGCGCACGATGATCGGCGGCCGCTCGACCTGGCGGTCCTTCTCGAAGCGCGGTACGAAATCCAGCACCTCGACCGCGCTCCCCGACACGTCGGTGATCACCGAGCGCAGCACGGCGGAATTCTCCACATAGGCCTGCTCGACCTCGACCCGGTCGCGCATCTCGATGGCGCAGGCCCCGTCGGCCGCATTCTCGCCGTTCGGCGTCGTCAGCAGGGCGCAGAACACCGGCTCGGAATCGATCCGCGGCAGGCAGGCCCAGACCACCCGCGCATCCTCGTCGACAAGCGCGGCGATGGCGCAGTTGCCGATGACTCCCAGGTTGAGATTGGCGGTCATTCCTCGCGCGGTCAGGGGCTTGCCTTTCGGATCGGGACGGGACGGTGCGGCGGCGAACGCCCACGCGCCACGGCCGGCGGCGGCGCGATCGGCGCTGTCGTCGCCGGGCTTTGGGGAAACTACGCAGCCCGGGAAATGTTCCGCAACGCCTCAGGGCGCGGATTTAGAATAGGCACGGATATCGCGCCGCCCCGCCCCGCCGGCCGGCCTGAGGCCGCGCGTTTGTTACAAAGAACTCACAGCGGGGCTGGAATCATGCGATATTTTCCGAAACGCAGGAGCACTTGAATGGCGGAACGACACGAGGGCGGCTGTGTCTGCGGCGCGGTGCGCTACGTCACCCAGGGCCTCCCGGAACGCGTCACGATTTGCCACTGCAGCTGGTGCCAGCGCCGGACCGGTTCGGCCTTCGGGGTCGAAGCGGTATTCAGGCACGGGAATGTGACGGTCGCCGGCGAATCCCTGCGCAGCTTCCGGCATGTCTCCGATGAATTGGGGCGATGGCTCGACCAGCAATTCTGCAGCAGCTGCGGCACCAATATCGGCATCACCCTGGAAGCCGTTCCGGAGGTCCGGACCATAGCCGCCGGCACCTTCGACGACCCCGCCTGGATCCGTCCCGACATGACCCCCTTCCGCCACGTCTTCGTCCGCTCGGCCCGCGGTTGGTCCGATATTCCCGCCGGCGTCGAACGCCACGAGACCCATTTCCGCAAGTGATCGAGGGGCGGTTTTCAGCTTGTATATACAAGTTAACGGCCGTTTGGAGGCAAACCGGCCCGGAATTGGCCGCGGTCGGGCGCCGCGGCCAACTTGTATATACAAGTTAACGCCGAAAGCGGCGGAATCGGGGTCTGTCGGCCCGGCCCGGCACCGCAGAACCACCGTGCCGGCACCGTGCTTGCACCGTGTTTTCACCGTGCGGCGACCGGCAAGTCTCCGGTGGAAATGGCGGAAATGCGCGGTTTTCGCCGGCAGAAACACGGTGGCCGCCCGAACCCCGGAATCCACCCTCAGAGATTGGTGAGGAGAGCCTCCATGTCGGCGACGTCCTGGTCCTGCGGCGCCGGGATGATGAGGCCCAGATAGGCCTGCAGCGATTGCTCGGCCAGGGCGCGGACGCTCAAGGCGGCCTCGGTCGTCACCAGGTGGCTGTGGGCGGCGAACAGGATCTTGCCCTGGGCCAGGCGCTCGCATTCGAGTTCGGCCGACATGATCGCGTGGTTGATCGACTGCTTGTCGATCTTGCCGACCTCGGGAAAGCGCTTCTTCAGCCGGCGCCGCACCCGGCGCAGCGGCTCCAGCACTTCGGCGCGGAGATCCGCCACCGCCGCCATCGCCGCCTTGAAGCCGTTCTCGTTCAGCCGGCAGCCCTGGGTCGCCAGCCAGCAGGCGAAGAGCAGGATGTTGACATCCGCCTTGTGCCGGTCCTGCAGCGAATGGCAGGCATTGGCCACCGGCTGCTTGCAGTAGATCGCCAGGCTGAATTCCCAGAACTGCTCTGCGTTTAATCTAATCACCGAAGCTGATCCCCAATCCCCGCGCCGTCGACACCAGCGTGCCCCCCGGATCGACCGCCTGATACTGCTGGATCGCCGCGTCGATCGAAACGTCGATCACCCGGCGATTGCTCCAGGCCACCATGCGATCAAACTTGCCCGCGGCGATCAAGTCAACCGCATGTACGCCGAGGGCCGAGGCCAGCACCCGGTCGCGGGGCTCCGGCGAGCCGCCGCGCTGGACATGGCCGAGCACCGTCACCCGGGTCTCGGCGCCGGTCAGCTGCGCGATCTCCGCGCCGATATAGTGGCCGATTCCGCCATAGGTCTGGCTGGCCGCGCCGCCGGCGGCGCCATGCACCGCGGTCACCGCCCTGCCGTCCTCGGTCTTCACCGCCTCGGCGACGATGACCAGGGCGAAATTCCGCCCGCTCTGCTTCAGCCGGTCGAGATGCGCCCCGATCGCGGCAAGCCTGTAGGGAATTTCCGGGATCAGGATCACGTCGGCGCCGCCGGCGATACCCGCATTGAGCGCGATATGCCCGGCATCGCGGCCCATCACCTCGAGCACCATCACCCGGCTATGGGAGGCGGCCGTCGGCTGCAGGTGGTCGAGCGCCGCGGTCGCCGTCTGCACCGCAGTCTCGAAGCCGATCGAGGCCTCGGTGAGGCCGATGTCGTTGTCGATGGTCTTCGGGATGGCGACCAGCGGGATGCCGCCCTGGATGGAGAGGCGGCGCAGGATGTCCATCGAGCCGTCGCCGCCGATCATGATCAGGGCATCGAGGCCGAGCCGGCGATAGCCGTCGATCACCTCGGCCGAGCGGTCGACCAGCTTGCCGTCCTCGGCCGGGAAGCGGAAGGGATCGCCCTTGTTGGTGGTGCCGAGGATGGTGCCGCCCAGGCGCAGCATCTCGCTCGACATCACCCGCTCGTCCAGGGCCTGGGCCTCGACCGGGCGCGCCATCAGCCCGGCGGTGCCGTTGCGGATGCCGACCACCTGCCAGCCGTTGCCGTGATAGGCTTGCGCATAGACCGCCCGAATCACCGCATTCAGCCCGGCGCAGTCGCCGCCGCTGGTCAGCAAGCCGATGGTCCTGATTTGCCCCATGCGCTCCCGGTTCCCCGCCCCACCGAACTGCGACCTTGCCTTTTCGGTCCGGCTTTCCAACTATTAGCACAGATCAATTAACGAAGCACCATAACCACATGATGACTGAGGCTTTTTTTCACCTGGCGGCGTCCCGCGCCATCCTCACCGTCGCCGGCGAGGACCGCCAGGCCTTCCTGCAGGGCCTGGTCAGCAACGACGTGCGCCGGGCCGCCCCGGACCAGGCGATCTACGCCGCCTTCCTGACGCCGCAGGGCAAGTTCCTGCACGACCTCTTCATCGCCGAGATCGACGGCGTCCTCGCCATCGACTGCGAAGCGGCGCGGCGCGCCGACCTGCTGAAGCGCCTGTCGATGTTCAAGCTGCGCTCCAAGGTGACGATCGCCGATGCCGGTGCCGGCTGGACCAGCGCCGTGCTCTATGGCGCCGATGCTCTTGCCCGGCTCGGCCTCGCCGCCCGGCCCGGCCAGGCGGCGGCCTTCGGCGGCGGCAGCGTCTTCGTCGATCCGCGCCTCGCCGCTCTGGGGGCCCGGGCCATCCTGCCGCGGGCCGCGGCCGCAACCCGCCTGGCCGAGGCCGGGTTCGCGCCCGGCTCGGCCGAGACCTATGACCGGCTGCGGCTGTCGCTCGGCGTCGCCGACGGCAGCCGCGATCTCCTGCCGGAGAAGGCCATCCTGCTGGAAAACGGCTTTGACGAGCTGAACGGCATCGACTGGCAGAAGGGCTGCTATCTCGGCCAGGAGCTGACCGCCCGGACCAAGTATCGCGGCCTGGTGCGCAAGCGCCTGCTGCCGGTGGCGATCGACGGCGCCGCCCCGGAATTCGGCACGCCGCTGATGCTGGGCGACCAGGAGGCGGGCGAGATGCGCAGCGCCGCCGCCGACGGCAGCCAGGGCCTTGCCATGATCCGCGTCGAGCATCTGGCCCGCGCCTGCGCCGAGGGCCTGCGGGCCGGCGCCACCCGCCTGACGCCGCGCCTTCCCGACTGGGTGAAGCTGCCAGAACCGGCCGGCTGACGCCGCCGCCGTCCCCGCCGCCTTGTCGCCCGGGGGCCGGCCGGCCTAAGCTGCGCCCGACCGAATCACCAGGGGGCATCATGGCTAAACCGCGTCTTCGAGACCTTGGCATCCAATTGGGCCAGATCGCCCCCGGCCCGCTCAACGCCATCACCGACGTGGCCGGCGTCAAGGTCGGATTCTCCACCCTGATCGCCGACCGGCCGCATGTGGTGCGCACCGGCGTCACCGCGATCTGGCCGGCGGACGACATCTACGGCAATTTCCGCTTCGCCGGCTTCCACAGCTTCAACGGCAACGGCGAGATGACCGGCACCATCTGGCTCGCCGAACAGGGCATGCTGGCCTCGCCGATCTGCATCACCAATACCCATGCCGTGGGCGTGGCCCGCGACGCGATTTGCGTCCATGCGTCGAAGCAGGGCATCCACCAGGCCTGGCATCTGCCGGTGGCGGCGGAGACCTGGGACGGCTGGCTGAGCGACGCCGAGAGCTTCCCGGTCACCCAGGAGATGGCGCTGCAGGCGCTCGCCGGCGCGAAGACCGGCCCGGTCGCCGAGGGCAATGTCGGCGGCGGCACCGGGATGATCGCCCATGAGTTCAAGGGCGGCACCGGCACCGCCTCGCGCCGGCTGACCGCGGCGCAAGGCGGCTGGACCGTCGGCGCCCTGGTCCAGGCGAACTACGGCAGCCGCGAACTGCTGCGCTGCGGCACCATCCCCGTCGGCCTGGAGATCGGCAGCGACGTCGTTCCCAGCGCCCATCACGTCCCGCCCCCGGCGGCGAAGCCGACGGATGTGACGCCCGGCGAGCAGGGCTCGATCATCGTCATCCTGGCGACCGATGCGCCGCTGCTGCCGATCCAGTGCCAGCGCCTGGCGCGGCGCGCGACCACCGGCCTCGCCTGGGTCGGCGGCTTCGGCTCGAACGGCAGCGGTGACATCTTCCTCGCCTTCTCCACCGGCAACGAGGTGCCGATGAAGTCCGGCATGGCCAATGTCCGCATGCTGGGCATCGACGACTGCACGCCGCTGTTCCAGGCGGCGGCGGAGGCGACCGAGGAGGCGATCTGGAATGCGATGATCGCCGCCGAGACGATGACCGGCTTCGAGGGCCATACCGCCCATGCGATCCCGCATGACAAGCTGCTGGCGGCTGCGGCACGCTACGCGCGACGAAACATTGCGTCGAGTTGAGCCAGGCGATAGTGTGATTTGCATGGGTTATCACCAAGGGAGACTCGCTATGAGCGTGCTTCGTTTTTCCGCTGCATGGGTGTTCGTACTTTTCGTTGCATCCGGCTGCTCGTCGACCACGATGACCGAGCGCCAGCAATACCAGGGCGAGGCGCTTGCGCGGCCCGGTCGCATCCTGATCTATGACTTCACCGCCAATCCGACGGACGTGCCGCCCGAGTCGGCCTTCACGGCTGAGAATGCCGTCGCGCAGAACGCCCCGACCGCGCAGGAACTCGAATTGACTGCCACGCTGGGCGCCGAGATCGCGAAGCAGGTGGCGGCGCAACTCCGCGATGCGGGCCTGCCCGCCATCCAGGCCGCGGGCCAGCCAGGGCCCCAAATCGATGACGTCATGATCAGGGGCTATTTCGTTTCGGCAGACTCGGGTAGTGCCGCGAAGCGCCTCTTGGTTGGATTCGGATCCGGCAGTGCGGAATTGACCACCGCAGTTGAAGGATTCCAGATGACGTCGCAGGGAGCCCGTCTGCTTGGCAGCGGCACGGTCAGCTCCGAGGGCAACAAGACGCCGGGCATGATCCTACCGCTGGCAGTCATGGCAGCCACGGCAAATCCCATCGGGCTTGCCGTCGGCGGGACACTGAAACTGGCCGGGGAAGCGACCGGGACAACCACCATTGAAGGTGCGGCCAGGAGAACCGCGGACCAGATATCGGAGCAGTTGATTGAAGCCGCCCAAAGGCAGGGATGGCTCTGACATGCAATCCGGCGGTGGACGCCAGTGTTATCGAGGCTGATGCCCGCCGGCTGAGGATCGACGACCGCATGCCGTTAATGCAGTTGGCGGTGGCAGGCTACCAGCGTCGGGACTGAGATCGCTCCCGGGATCGGTTCCGGGACCCACTGCAGGCTCCGACAGGATGAGCGCCCTATACGACCGCATCGGGATCAACTACGCGGACCTCCGACGGCCCGATCCGCGCATCGCGACGATCATCGAGCGGGCGCTGGGGACGGCCAGGACGATTCTCAATGTCGGCGCCGGAACCGGCTCCTACGAACCGGAGGGCCGGCATCTGGTCGCAGTCGAGCGTTCGATCGAGATGATCCGCAAGCGCCGCCCGTCCGCGGCCCCGGCGATCCAGGCCTCGGCCGAGGCGCTTCCCTTCGCGGACGGCCGCTTTGAAGCCGCGATGGCGATTCTGACCCTGCATCACTGGCCCGACCAGGCGGCAGGCCTGCGCGAAATGCGCCGAGTGACGCGCGGGCCCATCGTGCTGCTGACCTTCGATCCGTCGCACCGGCCCTGGCTGACCGACTACCTGCCGCAGCTGGCGGCGCTGGACGCGGCGCAGATGCCGCAGATGTCCGCCTACCGGCGCTGGCTGGGCGACGTGCGGATCTCGCAGGTGCCGGTGCCGCAGGATTGCACGGACGGTTTCCTCTATGCCTACTGGCGCAGGCCCTCAGCCTATATGGATGCGCGCATCCGGTCGGGCAGCTCGTCCTTCTGGGCGATCGGCGACGCCGCCGAGACCGGTCTGCGCCGCCTGGCCGAGGACCTCGAGACCGGCGCATGGCAGCGCCGGTATCCGGAGCTCCTGACCCGCGAGGAATATGACGCCGGCTATCGGCTGGTCATAGCCCCCTGATCGAAGCCGGCGGCTGTCGCGCAGGAGGAAGGAGCGTCAGCCGCGCCGCGCCGCCACGATCGCGGCGACGTCGATCTTCCGCATTTGCATCATCGCGTCGAAGGCGCGCTTTGCCTCGGCACCGCCGGCGGCAATTGCCTCCATCAGCACGCGCGGCGTGATCTGCCAGGAGATGCCCCATCGGTCCTTGCACCAGCCGCAGGCGCTTTCCTGGCCGCCATTGCCGACGATGGCGTTCCAGTAGCGGTCGGTCTCCTGCTGGTCGTCGGTGGCGATCTGGAACGAGAAGGCCTCGTTGTGCTTGAACATCGGCCCGCCATTGAGGCCGAGACAGGGAATGCCGGCGACGGTGAATTCGACCGTCAGCACATCGCCCGCCTTGCCGGAGGGATAGTCGCCGGGCGCGTGGTGGACGGCACCGACCGCGCTGTCGGGAAAGGTCGCGGCATAGAAGCGGGCGGCGGCCTCGGCATCCTTGTCGTACCAGAGGCAGATCGTGTTCTTGGCGTTTGCCATTGTCTATCCCTTTGCTTTTGCGGCCAATTCAGATCCGGCTTCGCATGCCGGCGGGGCTGATCACGGCCCGCCCCATCGCACATGACGACCTTAGAACGCGGCGGCGGCATCCTATGTTCCGCCAGCTGCATCCCAAGAATCATGGCGCTAGCCGGGCTGTCAATCCGGGACGCCCGGGCCGCAAGACGACGGAGAGGCTCGCGTCCGCCGGAAGATCGACCCGACATGCGCCGGCGCGGCCGCTTTCGCGCCAGGGCCCGGCGCAGGGCAACCGATCGCCGTTTCGACATGGCCGGTGCGCGGTCACGGGTGTGGTCAAGTCGCGGTTTCGCGGGTAAAAAGCGCGGATGAAGTCCAAAGCACACGGCTATCTCTTCGCCCTCGGCGCCACGACGATCTTCTCCCTCCAGGACGCGGTCTCGAAGCATCTCGGCGATCACTACTCGCCGATCTTCGTCACGATGATCCGCTACTGGGCGTTCGGTGCGTTCTGCATCCTGCTGGCCTCGCGCAAGCGGGGCGGCCTGCGCGCGGCGGCCCGCACGACACGGCCGGTGCTCCAGATCATCCGCGGCGTCCTGCTCGCCGTGGAGATCATGGTCGTCATCGCCGCCTTCGCCCATGCGGGCCTGGCGCATTCGACCGCCGTCCTGTCGGCGACGCCGATCCTGGTCACCCTGCTCTCGATCCCGCTGCTCGGCGAGCACGTGGGATGGCGGCGCTGGACGGCGATCGTCGCCGGCCTCGTCGGTGTGCTGCTGATCCTCAAGCCCGATGCAGGCGGCTTTCTCGATCCGTGGCTGCTGCTGCCGGTCGTCTGTTGCGTGATGTATGCGATCTACCTGATCGCGACCCGACTGGTCAGCCGCACCGACGCGCCGACGACGAGCTTCTTCTACATCGGCGTGGTCGGTGCCGTGACGGCAACCCTGGTCGGGCCGTTCTTCTGGGACAACCTCCAGGGGTGGGACCGGGCCTGGATGGGTCTCCTGTGCATCTCCGGCATGACCGGCCACTACCTGGTGATCCGCGCCTATGACCTGCTCGACGCCTCCGCAGTGCAGCCGATCAGCTATCTCGGCCTGGTCTACGCGTCATTGTTCGGCGTCCTGCTTTACGGCGAGACGCTCACCTGGAACATCGTGGCCGGCTCGGCGATCGTGGTCGGCGCCGGCATCTTCACCTTCTGGCGGGAATATGTGCTCCGCCATCAGGTTCCCGTTCAAGCCCTGCGCTAGCAAGGACCTAGGCCAAGGCCATCCTGACCGGAGGTCGATCGGCGCAGCTCGCGGCCCCGCATGGGGCGATGGTGAAGGCGGAAATCAGGTCCGTCAAATGCCGCGCCTGATCCCTGCGCACCCCCGGACAACTGCTCCAAACACCGCCCATCACTCCGGCAGGCCCGCCTTGCGCAGCATCGCCAGCAGACGTTCATGATCTTCCGGGCGTGCAAAGCGCAGCATGCAATCGGGGGCAACGCGCGCAAGGCGCATCCCGGGTTTCAGGGACAGGCAATACTCGACGGCGGCGCGTGCCTCGTCCTCATTCTCCAGGGCAGCAGCAGCCGCCGCCCATATGATGCCGCTCGGCAAATGTGACCGGGACCGCGCGATCTTCCGGCTTCCATCGAGCGACGCCACGTAGTCGCCGGCTGCAAAACGCGCCACCGCGATCCCGTAGTGACGCCAGAAATTCGATGGGTCACGCGGATTGAGGCGCAGGGCCAGATGGCTCATGTCGATCGCTTCCTGCGACCGTCCCAGTGCCGCCAGATAGACGCCCTTGTTCGCCATGATGAGCGAGCAATTCGGGTTTATCTCCAGGCCGCGGTCGCATTCGGCAAGCGCGTCCTCAAGCCGCCCTGACGCGGCATAGGCCCATGCCCAGGCCATGACGAGATGCGCCAGCTCATCGCGTGGGGCGAGCCTCAGGGCAGTTTGCGCCAGCTCCATGGCCCGTGCCTTGTTCTCGGCGGTGTGGGGCAGCTCGCCGGACCACAACCGGCCGAGAACCACCCCCGCGCGCACACGATGAGCAATAGGATAGGACGGATCGAGGCGAAGCGCTTCCTCGGCGAGATCGTACGCCTCGGCCTCGGCCTCCGGGGTCTGGTCATAGCGCCGACTCAGGGCACGCGCGATGAGATCTCTGGCCTTCTGGTCCTTAGGCGGCATCGATTCGGCAAATTGAGCCTCCGCCAGCACGACTTGCGTCTCGGTGCTGGCGGCGACGCTGCGGGTGATCTCGTCCTGAATATCGAAGAGATCGGCCAGCGGACGATCGTAGCGTTCCGCCCATACCTCGCGACCGGTGCTGGCATCGGCCAGCTGCGCCGCCACCCGAAGGCGGCCTCCGGACCGACGGACGCTGCCCTCCATGACGTAGCGGACGCCCAGTTCTCTGGCCACCTGTTTGACATCGGTCGGCTTGCCCTTGTAGGTGAAAGTCGATGCGCGCGCGATCACCCACAGGGCGCTGATGCGCGATAACGCCGCGATGATATCCTCGGTCAGGCCATCGGCGAAAAACTCCTGTTCCGCCTCGTCGCTCATATTCGCGAAGGGCAGCACGGCGATCGACGGCTTGCCGGGAAGCGGGGGCGCCTCGCCGACCAAGTCGTCAGCCGGAACTTGAGGCGGCGAAACAAGGATGTCGGGCTTCTGCAGGTCGCGATGCAGGCGTTCCGTTGCCGGATCCGGCTTGACGCCGAGCTCGCGCATCAGCGCATCACAGCAAGTCCGGAACTGCTTGAGCGCTTCGCTGCGATTGCCCTGCCGGGCATAAAGCGACATCAGCGCCCGATGCGTGGGCTCGCTCGTCGGGTCGATCGCCAGGAGCCGCCTTGCCGCATCGATGCCCCGGTCCAGCGCATTCGCAGCGGCGTGCTGTGTAATCAATTTGCCCAGCGTCTGGAGGGCCAGAGCGCGACATCGATCGCGCTCGGCTCTCAGCCACGCCTCGAATGCTTGCTCGCGCAGACCGAAGCCGGCGAGCAGCTCTCCCCGGTAGAGCATCACGGCCTGTTCCTGGGCCGCCAGTTCGCCAGCTGCCAATCGCTCGAAGATTTCGACATCGACCTCAAGTCCGCCGGGCGCCAGGGCCACCACATCCCCCTCGCTGGTCAGCGCAGCGGAATCGCCCATGGCCTTGCGCAGGTCGGAAAGCGTCCGGCGAAGGCTGCCACGCGCCTGGTCGCCGCCATTGGCCCAGAGCAGATCGGCGAGTTCGTCGCGCGTGTGCGACTGCCCGGGGCGGAGGGCAAGATAGGCCAGCAGCGCGCGTGCCTTCCGCGTCGGAAAAGCCACCGGCGCGCCCGCCGCCCGCAGCACCTCGAAGCCGCCGAGCAATCGGATGGTTAGTGCCGTCATTCGTTGCCCCCCGCCGCGACCGACCTGGGAATCCCGGATCCAGCCTACCACGCCTGCCCGGTACCGGCGTAGGACCCGGCGATGCCGGCTGGATCCGGCGTTTTCACGAATTTATCACACTGGCAGCCGGCGGCCAGGACGCAGCGGGAACGCCGATATCACAGCCGGTCGCCACAATCCGTTCCCGATCGGTCGAATGTCATAACTTCGAGGGCGGGGGATTCCATGAACAAGCGGCTATGGGCCTGGCTAGTATTGCTCATCATGGGTGCGAGCTGGGGACTCTCCTTCTCCCTCGCCAGAATCGCTGCCGTTGGCGGCGTCCACCCGCTCAGCATAACATTCTGGGAAGCCGCCGGCGCCGGCGCCATCGTCGTCGCGATCGGCGCCACGCGCCGCCGGTTCATTCGCATCAGCCGGGACCTCGTGCTGCTCTATCTGGCGGCCGGGGTGCTCGGGATGGTCCTGCCTTGCGTGATCTTCTTCTATGCGGCGGCACATGTAGCGGCGGGCGTGCTCTCCATATCGCTGGCATTCACCCCGGTTCTCACCTTCATCATCTCGGCTTCCATCGGCCTGGACACCCTGGCACCGACGCGCCTCCTTGGCGTCGCCCTGGGCACCTTGTCGATTGTCCTTCTGGTCGTTCCGCAGCAGAGCCTGCCCGATCCGGCGCAGCTTCCCTGGCTGCTGTTCAGCCTGGCCGCGGCAGTCCCCTACGGCGCACTCAACGTGATGATGGCGAAGTGGAAGCCGCTCGGCGTAACGCCCTTCAGCGCAACGGCCGGCATGTTCCTGGCGGCTTCGCTGATCATGGTTCCGGTCATGCATGCGACCGATACATTCGTGGCGTTCACCTGGCCCTGGGGAGACGTGGAATGGGCATTGTTCGGGCTCGGCGTCATCAACGCCATCGGCTACTCGCTGAAGTTCCATCTGATCGATGCGGCAGGGCCGGTATTCACCAGCATGACGACGAATCTCGTGACGCTGTTCGGGGTGTTCTGGGGCATCGTGATCTTCGGCGAACAACATTCGGCGTGGATTTGGCTGTCGCTGGCGGCCATGATGGCTGCGCTGGCGCTGGTCAGGCCGCGCTCGAAGCCCAATGCGACAGGCGCCATGCTCCCTGCCCCATCTCCGGCCGATTAGCGGCCGGATGGCAGCCAAATTCCCCTAGCCCGCTGTCCGATTCAGCTCCCCCGCGGGGATATGGCAGCGGATAAGCTCGCCCGGGGCGATCTCGGCCAGCGGCGGTTCCTGCAGTTCGCAGATCGCGCCGAGCTTGCGTGGGCAGCGTGTCTGGAAGGCGCAGCCGGGCGGCGGATTGACGGCGCTCGGGATCTCCCCCTGCAGCTGCACCCGCGGTTTCGGCCGGCCGCCGATGTCGGGAATCGCCGAGAGCAGGGCCTCGGTATAGGGATGGTGCGGTCCGTCGAAGACACGGTCCGCGCGCCCGATCTGCATCAGCCTGCCGAGATAGAGGACGGCAATGCGATCCGACAGATAGCGCACCACGCCCAGATCGTGCGAGATCAGGATGAAGCTGACCCGGTGCTTCGCCTGCAGGCCGGCCAGAAGGTTGAGAATCGCCGCCTGGACCGAGACGTCGAGCGCCGAGGTCGGCTCGTCACAGACAACGACCTGCGGATTGCCGGCGAAGGCGCGCGCGATCGCCACACGCTGCTTGAGCCCGCCCGAAAGCTGGCGCGGGCGGACGCCGAGATAGCGATCGGCCAAGTGTACCGCGCGGGTGAGGGCGAGGAGGCGGGCGTCCCGCTCCGCCCCGGTCACTCGCGCCAGACGGCCGATGGCCCGTCCGATCAGACGACGCACGGTGTGCGAACGGTTCAGCGCCGAATCCGGATTCTGGAACACGATCTGCAGCGCCTTGGCGTCCTCCAGGCTCCGATCCTTTGCCCGCGCCGGCAGCCGGCGGCCTGCGAAGTCGAGCCGGCCCGTATCGTCGGCCGCGATCAGCCCAAGCAACGCCCGCGCCAGCGTCGTCTTCCCGCTTCCCGAACTCGCCGACCAGGCCCAGGGTTTCGCCGCGGCGGAGTTCGAACGACACGTCCCGCAGCGCCATCAGGCGATGACCGCCGAATCCGAAGGTTTTCGAGAGGTTGGTCGCCACGAGGAGCGGCGCGCTGCCCTCCATACCCGCCGCCTCGCGCTGGGTTTCGCTCTCGGCAGCGCCATCGACCGGGACGGCCTCGCCGGCGGGAGCGAAGGGCATGCTCGCCGCCAGCGCATGATGGTGGCAGCGGGTCAGCCGGCCGCCGAGATCGGTCAACGGCGGTTCATCCGCGTGGCACCGGGCATCGGCGAGCAGGCATCGGCCGGCGAAAATACAGCCCCGCAGGGCCGTGCCCGGAGACGGCGGAAAGCCCGGAATCGTGTCCAGGGGGCCCTGGGCCTTCACCCGTCCGCCCTTCGGCAGGCAACGCAGGAGGCCAACCGTGTAGGGATGCCGCGGCGCCGCGAAGATCGCCGCGGTGGGACCTTCCTCGATCAGCCGTCCGGCGTAGAGGACGCCAACCCGCTCGCAGACTTGCGCGACCACCGCCAGGTTATGGCTGATGAACAGAATTGAGGTCGAAAACTCGCGCCTGAGCTTCTCGATGAGGTCGAGAACCTCGGCCTCCACGGTTACATCGAGCCCGGTGGTCGGTTCATCGAGGATCAGCAGCGTCGGGTTCCGCGCCAGGGCCATGGCGATTCCGATCCGCTGCTGCATCCCGCCCGAGAGCTGATGCGGGTAGCGCTCGGCCACGCGGCGCGGATCGGAGATCTGGACGCGGTCCATGATCTCGAGCGTCCGTGCCGCAGCACGGGCGGCGTCCTCACCGTTGATCTCGAAGACCTCCGCCACCTGGCGCCCGATCGGCAAGGAGGGATTGAGCGCCCTTCCCGGATCCTGATAGACCATCGATACGCTCTTGCGGCGAAGGTCGCGCAACTCCCGCTTCTCCATGGCCACGATGTCGCGGCCGCCGACCTTTATGGTGCCGGCGGAGACCGTGCCGTTGCGTGGCAGGTAGCGCACCGCCGAGAGAGCCGCCGTCGACTTCCCGCAGCCGGACTCGCCGACCAGGCCGTAGGCTTCGCCGCGCCCGATGGCGAACGAGACCCCGTGCAGGATGCGCTGCGATATGCCGCGCACCCGGTACGAGACATCGACCGCCTCGAATGCCAGCGCAGGCCCGGCCTGATCGGCGGAGGGGTTGCTGGCGCCGCCGTCAGCCATCGAAGGCACCCTGGATTGCGTCGGCGACCAGATTGACGGCCACCACCAGCGAGGCGATCGCAAGCCCATCGAAGGCCACCGTCCACCAGGCTCCGGCGCTGATCATCCCGTAATTGGTCGAGATCGACAGGCCCCAGTCCGGTGACGGGGGTTGGATGCCGAAACCGATGAAGCTCAATGTGGCGACGGTGAATACGGCGTAGCCCAATCGCACTGTCGTCTCCACCAGGATCGGCGGCATGATGTTCGGAAGGATCTCCACGAACATCACGTAGAACGCGCCTTCGCGGCGAAGTTCCGCCGCGGCAACATAGTCGAGCCCGCGTTCGGCCAGCACCGCCGCCCGCACGGTTCGGGCGATTAATGGCGCGAAGGTGAAGGCGATGACCAGCACGACCGTCACGTTCGACGGACCCAGTGCGACCAGCGCCAGCAGCGCAATCAGCACCGTCGGCAGGGCCAGGAGGGCGTCGACGATGCGGCTGATCGCCTCATCCAGCCACCCCTGGAAATAGCCCATGACGAGTCCGAGGATGGTTCCGCCGATGGTGCCCAGCAAGGTCGCCAAGGGAGCGATGGTCAGGATATCGCGCGCACCGACGATCACCCGGGAGAAGACATCGCGCCCAAGCTGCTCGGTGCCGAACCAGTGTTCCGCCGACGGCGGCAGCAGCGCGTTCAGGGGATCGGCGGCAAAGGGATCGTAGGGCACGATCCACGGGCCGAAGACGGCGCTGAAGACCCAGAATGCCAGCATGGCGAAGCCGGACAGGAAAGCCCCCGATCGCAGGATCTGGCGCAGGCGTTGACGCCGCTCGCTGATGGCGGCGCCGGTGGCAGCGTCCCCGATCGGCAGCGCCCCATCGGTCATTGCGCCATCGCTCCGAACCGGATCCGCGGATTCAACCAGGCAAACAGCAGGTCGGCGAGCAGCGAGGCGAGCGCGAAGACGCACCCTACCACCAGGATTCCCGCCTCCAGCACCGGAAAATCCTTCTTGTTCGCCGCGGTGAATATCAGGCTGCCGATCCCCTGGTAGTGGAACAGCGTCTCGATGACCACCAATCCACCGATCAGATATGCGGTCTGGGTGGCGATGACGCTGATGGTTGGCAGCAAGGCGTTGCGCAGGAGGTGCCGCCAGATGACGAGATGCTGTGGCAGCCCTTTGAGAACGGCGGTGCGCGCGTAATCGGACTCGAGGGCCTCGACCATGCCGGCCCGCGCCATCCGGGCAATGTATCCGAACAGGATCAGGACCAGTGGCAGCGACGGCATCAGCAGGTACTTGAACTGTGTCGCGAGGCCGGCATCCTTCGGCCAGGTCGCCGAGATCGGCAGCCAGCGCAGCCAAAGCCCGAACACGATGATGAAGGCGATGCCGGAGACGAACTCCGGCACGATCGTCGCCGACATGCCGACGATGGTGATGACCCGGTCGAGCGGCCGTCCGACATACAGCGCCGCCACGACGCCGCCCAGGAGACTCAGCGGAACAACCAGCAGGAAGGCGACGAAGGCCAGCTTGGCCGAATGGACCAGGGCCGTCCCGACGAACCCTGCGACCGGCGCACGGTAGGCGTAGGATTGGCCCATGTCGCCCTGGACGAACCTGCTCACCCAGTCGGTGTATTGAACGAGCAGCGGTCGGTCCGTGCCCATTTGATGGTTGAGCGTATCGACTGCGCGCTGGTCGGCGAACGGGCCGAGCATGGCCCGCCCCAGGTTTCCGGGCAGCACCTGGCCCGCGGCGAAGACAATCAAGCTCAGCAGCCAGATCGTCACCAGCAGCAGGACCAGACGCTTGAGCAGGAACCTCGCCATGTGGCGATCATACGACGGGAAGGCCGAGGCCGCGAGCCGCTCCATGCGGCCCGCGTCTCCCCACCGCCGCTAGGCTCCGATCGACGCCTTGCTCAGGAACATATGGCCCATCGCAGTCGGCCGCGCACCCGTCACGGTCTTCAGGGTCGGCACCAGGAAGTCGTAGAAGTAGCCGAAAATGACCGGGGTCTGGTCCAGAAGGAGGCTCTGAATCTTCCCCGCGGTTGCGCGCTGCGCCTCAATATCCAGCGCAGCTATATAGGTCGAAACCAGTTGATCGTAGTCCGGATTCTTGAAATGCGCCGAGTTCCAGGTGCCGTCGCTGCGCAGCGGTGCGGAAAGGTAGACGTTCGGCACGCCACGATGGCCGTAGTCGGTGATGCCCATATCGGAATCGAGCCAAGGCGATTTCCCGTAGACCGCATCGCCGTAATATGCGCCTTGATCGAGGATGTTGAGCGTGATGTTGCCGCCGATCTCCTTCACCGCGTTCTGGATCAGCTGCGCATATTGCGGGATTTCCAGATAGGTCTCGGTCGTCAGCGTGACGTCGAAACCCTTGACGCCCGCAGCTTCCATCAATTGCTTCGCCTCGGCGATATTCTTTTCGCGCTGTGGCACGCCGGGATCAGTGGAAGGATAGGCCGCGGCGAACGGGCTGTCGTTGCCCTTCTGCGCACGCCCCTTCATCAGTCCTTTCACCAGGGCGTCACGATCAAGACAGAGAGCGATCGCGCGGCGCACCCGCGGATCGGCGAATTGCGGCTTGTCAGTCCGCATATGGACCTGCTGATGCGCAATCGAGGGCAGCGAAATGACATTGATATTCGGATCGTTGAGAATGCCGACCGCCTGGAGAACCGGCGCCTGCTCCATGATGTCGAGTTCCCCGGCCTGGAGCGCCAGGATCTGCGGCTGGTAGTCGGTATAGAAGGTGATCTCGACCCGGTCCAGCAGCGCGGGACCGCCCCAGTAGTCGGGGTTGCGCACGAAGGTGGCACCGACCTTTGGCGTATAGCTCTCAAGCTTGAACGCGCCCGTGGCGATCATATTTTTCTCGAAATCGCCCTTGTAGTCGGCGGGAATGATAATCGCATTGTAATTGTCCGACGACACCAGATACGGGAAGTTGCCGTTGGCCGCATCGAGACGGAACTCGACGGTGTAATCGTCGACCTTCTTTGTGCCGCCGGCGCCGAGGTAGCCCGTCAAGGCCGACAAGGCGTTAGATCCGTTTTTCGGATCGGCAATCCGCTCGAGGCTGGCCACCACGTCGTCGGCCTTCATTTCGTTGCCGTTATGGAATTTGACGCCCTTTCGTATCTTGAAGGTCCAGACCGTGCCATCGTTGTTCGAGGACCAGCTCTCGGCCAGCATCGGCTCCAGATTCAAGTCCTTGTCGCTGAGGCAGAGATATTCGCCGACCTGCGATGCAGTGACGATGCCGCCATTGTCCGCAATCGTCACCGGATCGATAGCACCGGCCGGCACGATCTGACCCATGCGCAGCTTGCCGCCCGGCGTCGCGGCCCGCGCCGCCTTCGGACGGAAGCCGACACCCATCATGCCGGCGACGCCGCCCAACACCGGCAGCGACAGCCCGAGGACGCTGCCGTGCCGCAGGAAGTCCCGCCGGCTCACCCGACCGGCGACGAAGCCTTCGATCAGATGGCGTTCATGCGGTCGCAGTTGGCGGCGCAGCGCGTCAAAGAACTTATAGTCGATGGCCATGTTGATGCTCCCTGTTTGGCTTGTTGTTATGGTTCTCAATTGCACGTGCATCCGCGTCGGCGACGGGAGGCAAGCTGGCGATTAGTCCTCCTCCCACGGAAAGATATCGAGCCTTTCCGCGCCCTTTTCCGTCAGCAGGACCTGGGTCTCGAGTTTGATCGACTCCGTTCCCGCCTCCGCAATCAGGCTCTCGACGCACAGCACCATGTTCTCTTCGAATACGCCCTCGTAGGCGGCCTCGGGATCGGTGTGGAACGGCACCAGAGGCCATTCGTCCGCCATGCCCACGCCGTGCAGGGCCAAGGTGTAGCGGTAGGGTTGGTGCTTCTCCGGTATCCGCCAGGATTTCTCGGTGAACTCACGGAAGGAAATCCCCGCCTTCAGGACAGAGATATTATGCTCGATCTGCTCGCGTGCGGTCGCATAGAGACGGCGCTGGGTGTCTGTCATGGGCGTGTGGCCACAGGTCCAGGAGCGCGACAAGTCGGTACAGTAGCCGTAGGGGCCGATCATGTCTATATCGAAGGAAATCATCTCCCCCGCCTTGCAGACATAATCCGACGCCTCTTGGTACCACGGGTTCGTGCGTGCACCGCAGGAGAGCAGCCGGGTCTCGAACCACTCGCCGCCGGAGCGGATGTTCTCGTAGTGCAGCTCGGCCCAGATCTCCTGCTCGGTCCGGCCGGGCACAGAGTGCTCATGCATCCGTGCCATCGCAGCCTCAGCGACGCGGATCGCCCAGCGCATAAGTTCCATCTCGTCTGGGCTTTTGATCGAGCGCGCGCGCTCGGTCAGCTCCTGGCCCTCTACGTAGCGGATGCCGCGCCGCTCCAGCGCCCAGAGCGCCGGCGGCTCGATCCGGTCCATGGCGACGCGCATATTGCCGCCGCCATGAGCCCGCACCAGATCCGCGATCTCGTCCGCCCACTGCTCGACGCGCTCTTCCAGCCGGTAGCCGTGAGACATGTAGTGCCAGGAGCGGGAATTGCGGATCTCGTCGACGTCCGGCAGGTCACGGCAGAGATGCTCGCACCCCTTGAATTCGAAGATGATCGCCGGTCCGTCGAGGAAGATCAGCGCGTATCGCACCGTCTCATGCATGGTCCAGAGCTGCATGTTCGGCGTATCGAGCGCGTAGCGGATATTGACCGGGTTGTAGAGCAGAATGGCGCAGCAATCATGTTGCGCGAGCTGCTGCCGAATGCGCTGCAAGCGGTAGATCCGGGCACGGTCCAACGTCTCGCGCGGCAACGGGCTCTTGAGCGGCTTGTCCGCCCCGAGCGGGTTGAGGAAGCGACGCTTCTCCGCGATGCCAGACCCTATGCTTCGATCCAATGATCTCCCCCGAGATCGGTCGCGTCTCCGGATTTATCCGGGGCGACCGTAGAATCCGATGCGCTCTTCGGCGGTGAACAAGACTCCAGGTTTTTCATAGTAGGAGAAGACCGCAACGATGCGGTCGCGATCCCCCTCCACCGGGGTCACGCGGTGAATGGTGTTCTTGCCTTTGAACACGTTGAGCGTGCCTGCCTCCTGCGGCATAGATCTCACCTGCGGATCCATGCCGTCGATGAACTTGACGACCCCGTCATAGTTCGGATCGTCGTCGGAGCGCAGGTCCGTCCGGTACTGGAATTCGCCCCCAGCCTTGGGCGCCTGGACCAACAGAGTGGTGGTGAATTGCGAGCGATCAAAGTGCCAGTTCAACGCCTCGCCATGGCGATAGCCCATCACGTTCACGCGGGCAAGCGGATCCTCCATGAGATAGAGCCTTGGCCTCTCCATCACCGCCGCCAGGAAATCGGCCAGCGGCGTCCAATCGTAGATTCGCCCGACAATGGTCGCCGCGACCTGATCGCCGCAAAGCGTCTGGCTGATCGTGTCGAAGGTGCGCAATGCCGGGTGGCCGGGCGATAGCCCAGGGACCTCGCGGCGGAAATAGACGTTGTGGCTGCGGCGATGGGTAAAGGCCACGGTATCGATCAGGGGGCGCAATTGAGTCGCCGCCAGATCGATCTGCTCCCGACGGACGAAGCCCGGGAGGTTGAACATGCCCTCCGCCGCCAGTTCCGCTTGGCAAGCCGCCACCAAGTCATCCCCTGCGGCGGTGCCCAGGCGATCCACCGGATAGCGATCAAGATCTAGAATGTCCCGCATTCGATCCTCTCGGAGAATGAGAGCAGTGTATTTCCAGAAAATCTATATTAGAATGAGATAAAAAGTAATTATCCTATAGTTTTTCTATAAGCCCTTGCCGGCCCAGTCGAGAAACGCCCGCACAACGCGCTTGTCGGTCCGGGAATGCGGATGAACGGTGCAGTAGTCGTGGCCGAGCGCCAAGCTGAGTTCAAAGGGCGCCACCAGGCTGCCGCTGGCAAGCTCATCGCGCGCCAGCAAGCGCTGTCCGAGCGCGATGCCACGCCCGGCGAGGGCGAGGTCGACCGCGAGGCTGGACATGGCGGTGGTGTGGCCGAGCTCGATCTGGAGCGTGCGGGGGGCCCCGGCCGCTGCAAACCACTCGGCCCAGCTGGGATAGGAGGCGAAGCTGCCGCCCCAATCAATGTGGATGAGCTCGCTGTCCTGGATCTCCTGCGGATCCTTGAGCGGATTCGCCCGTTGCGCGAGATATTTGGGGGCGCAGAGCGGCGTCACCATATCGCGCAGCAAAGGGCGCGTTACCATTTCCGGGTAGAGGTGCTGCCCATAGCAGATCCTTAGATCGATGTGGTGCCGCGCGAAATCGACCGGATCGTCCTCGACCCGGATCACGCAACGTACGTCGGGCTCCGCCGCCAGGAACTCGGGCAGACGACGGTTCAGCCAATGCACGGCGACAGAAGCAAGGGTGCTGATCACGAACCGCGAGCGCACCTTGCCCTCGAGGAGGCGACGGGTCATGTCCGTCAGGCGCTCGATGACCTGCGCGCTGTCGGCGTAAACCGCAAAGCCGGCATCGGTGAGTTGCAACTGGTTGTTGCGGCGGGTGAAAAGCTGCTTGGCGAAGAATTCCTCAAGCAGCTTAACTTGCTGGCTGACCGCGCCAGGTGTCACTCCGAGTTCGCGCGCGGCCTGACTGAACCCGCCCAGCCGAGCGCTCGCCTCAAAGGCCTTCACGGCGTTCAGGGGTGGGAGTCTGGCAGCCAAGGGCACCTCCATCCTGATAGAAAAACTTAATGTATCGAAGATTGGCTTAGATATACACCGAGAAAAGCTCGCAGTAATCTGCATAACTTAGGGCGATGCCATGTTCCGAGGGAGAGGCGCGATGAACGACGCAACAATCAAGGAACTCGGCGACACGCTTGCCCGATACAGCACGCTACCCTATGAGCGCGCCTGGTCCATGCCAAAAGGCTTCTATACCGATCCAAGCGTACTCAGGCTCGAAGCGGAAGCGTTGTTTCTGCGCGAATGGATCTGTGTCGGGCGCGAGGAAGAGGTGGCCAAGCCAGGCGACTACTTCGTCTTCCGCATTTGGAACGAATCCGTCGTCACCATGCGCGGCAAGGACGGCACTTTGCGCGCCTTTTCCAATGTCTGCCGGCATCGCGGCGCATTGATTGCGAGCGGGCGCGGCAACCGCAATGTCCTGCTCTGCCCATATCACAACTGGTCCTATGACACGCTCGGCCGCCTTGTTTCCACGCCAGGCTTGGACCCGCGCGAGGACTTCAGCCGCGACGATTGCCGATTGCCGGAGTTCGCCTGCACGGTCTGGCAGGGCTTTGTCTTCGTCTCGCTTGCGGACAATCCCGCGCCACTGGCGCCGATGCTGACCGGGCTCGAGGCACTGGTCGCGCCCTATCACTTGGAGGAGATGAAGCTTCGCTATCTCGCTGATGAAGTCTGGTCGGTGAACTGGAAGTGCCTGGTCGAGAATTTCATGGAGGGCTACCACCTCACGCCGCTGCACCGTGAGACGCTGCACCCGGTCAATCCCAGCCGATTGTGCCGGCACTTCCCGCCCGGCGAAGCCTATTTCGGTTACAATGCCGGCTTCGACCCCAGTCTCCCGCGCTCCCAAGGCGGCCACCCCGATCTCACCGATGCGGAAGCCGCAAACTGCGTCATGTATGCCGTCCCGCCCGGTCTCGTCGTCGGTTGTGCCGGCGATTACAGCTCGTTTCTCTGCATACAGCCTGAAGACATCGATCGCGTGCGGGTGAAGATGGGTTTGATCTTCTTCGGCACGGACTGGCCGCAGGACCGCGTCGACTGGGCGGTCGACCTTTTCCAGCGCACCATGGCGGAGGACAAGGCGGTTCTGGTCGATCTCATGCAGGGATTGAATTCGCGCCACCAGCGGCCAGGGCCACTTGCGCGCGCAGATCTCGAGGGGCCGACCTGGGATTTCTACAAATACCTGAACCGCCGGATGAGCGCAGCAATGCGCACCGAATAAGCCATGACTGGCGCGCCAGCATGAATACCGAACGTCGTGGGCGCCGTCCCGGCGGTGCCAACCAGCCGATCGGGCAGCTTCCCTGGGCGCAGCCGCAGCTCACCATGGAACCGGCGCGGATCCTTTCCGACGACCAGATCGAGACGATCCACCAGCAGTCGTTGCGGGTCCTGGAGACGATCGGCATGGAGATCCTTCTTCCCGAGGCTCGCGAGATTCTCGGCCGCGCCGGTGCCCTCATCGATGGTGAGCGGGTGCGGATCGGCCGCGACATCATCGAGCATTCGCTGACGAGCCCGCCCGCTGAGTTCACCATCCGCGCGCGCAATCCCGAGCACGATATGCGGCTCGGCGGGAGATGGATCGCCTTTGCACCGGTGGGCGGTCCGCCCAACTGCTCGGACCTCGACCGTGGCCGACGACCGGGCACCGCCGAGGACAACGGCAACTTCATGAAACTCTGCCAGTTCTTCAACTGCATACATACCGTCGGCGACGGCTCGGTCGACGCACTCGACATCCACGCTTCGATCCGCCACCTCGACGTCATGCGCAACAAGGCCCGGTTTTCCGACAAAGTGCCGTTCGTCTATTCGACCAGTCGCGTGCGACTTCTCGACAGCCTGGAGATAGTCCGGTTGTCGCGCGGCATCACGGAAGAGCAGTTCCGGCTCGAGCCGTCCGCCTACACCGTCATCAACACCAATTCGCCTTTCAGGCTCGACCGGCCGATGGCGATGGGCATCATCGAGATGGCGCATCGCAACCAAGTCTGCGTGGTGACGCCGTTCACCCTGGCCGGGGCGATGGCGCCGGTGACGCTCGCCGGCGCGCTGGTGGAGCAGAACGCCGAGGCGCTTGCCTGCCTGGCGCTGTCGCAGCTGGTACAGCCCGGCGCGCCCTTCGTCTACGGTGCTTTCACTTCCAACGTCGATATGAAATCCGGCGCGCCGGCTTTCGGTACGCCGGAATACATGAAGGCCTGCATCGCGGCCGGTCAGCTGGCCCGGCGATACCGCCTGCCCTACCGGACCTCGAGCACCAACGCCGCCAATACGGTCGACGCGCAGGCAGCATACGAAACCGTGTTCTCGCTCTGGGGAGCGATCATGGGCGGGGGCAATCTGATCGTTCACGCCGCCGGCTGGATGGAGGGCGGATTGACCGCCTCCTACGAGAAATTCGCCCTCGACGTCGACCTCTTGCAGATGGTTCAGGAATTCCTGAAGCCGGTGATCGTGGACGAGAATGCGATGGCGCTCGACGCCATGCTGGAGGTCGGTCCCGGCGGCCATTTCTTCGGCGCGAAGCATACGTTGGAGCGTTACGCCACGGCCTTCTATCAGCCGCTGATCTCCGACTGGAGGAATTTTGATCAGTGGCAAGCCGCAGGCTCGCCGGAGGCGCCGCAGAAGGCGAATGCCCTTTGGAAGCGGGCGCTTGCCGAGTACCGCGAACCCACCTTCGATCCCGGCGCATCGGAGGCGGTCGACGCCTTTGTAGCCCGGCGCAAGGCCGAAGGCGGCGAAGCCACCGACTTCTAGCGCCGCGGGCCGGCGGCAAAACCCTTCAGCCGGTCGTAGAGCGCGCGGTCGAGCGACAAGCCTTGCTTCGCCAGACGTTTCTGGCTCGCGCTGCGCTTCGCATTCGGCAGGCGCGCGCCGGGCTGCGCGGTAATCGAGCGCGAGAGCGCAGCGATCTGTCCCGAAAACCGCCCGCCCGAGAAGGCAGCCGGGTCCAGGGCAATGAAGAACTGGCCGCAGCCGATCGGCTTGCCGTCATTGGCCATGAAAGAGCCCATCTCCGGTCCGCGCCTGGCGCCGGCGAGTGCGGCGCACATCACTTCGACCACCAGACCTATGCCGAAGCCCTTGTATCCGCCGGCCGGCGCCATCGAGCCTGCGAGACCGCGTACGGGATCTGTCGTCGGCCGCCCCTCGGCGTCGATCGCCCAACCCAAGGGGATGGCGCGCCCTTCATCCGCGGCCAACTTGACCGCCGTCCAGGCCACCGCCGAGGCGGACTGGTCGATCAGGAACGCGATCTTTCCGCGCGCCGCGGGAACCGCGAACGAGATCGGGTTTGTGCCGACCACCGGCTTGCGGCCACCCACCGGCGCAATCGCCGGGGTGGTATTGGTGAAGCCGAAGGCGACCAGCCCTTGTTTCGCCAGAAAGCCGGTATGATAGCCGAGGGTCGCCGCATTATAGGAATTGTACACCGCCAGTCCGGCGATGCCATACCGCTTCACCGCCGGAACGAGTTTGGCGAATCCCTTCTCGATCGCCGGATGAGCAAAGCCGCGCTGCGCATCGACCCGGAACGCGACCGGCGATTGCCGCGTCACCTTGGGGACGGCCTTACCGTCCACCTTGCCACTCTGCACATGCTCGCAGTAGTACTGCAGCCAATAGAACCCGTGGCCGTCCATCCCGCTCAGCTCGGTATCGAGGATCGCGTCGGCGAAATAGCCCGCATTTGCCGGTCGTGTTCCGGCGCCGGTCAGCGCATCGAAGATCAGTTTGCGCGCCGCCTTTGGCGACAGTGTCATTTTGCGCCGTGGCATCGTCCGGCCTCCCGGTCCCAAGTGGATACCTCTGAAGTCTAGGGAGGCTGGTCATTCCGGTCGAGGCGGCAACGGCTCAGTAAATCTGAGGGAGGCAGACATTTACTGCTGCGAGTCCGGCCTCTGCGGCTGCGGCAACGGCACGGCGGATTTCTCCATCATGATCGTCGGGATCCAGACCTTCATCGACGGGGATTTCAGCCTCTAGCGGGGTTCTTTGCAGCCGACGGGCTGGATTCGAGGGTGATGCGCGGCCGGGCATCCGCCCATACCCGTTTGTGCCAGAGGGCGAAGCATGGTCAAGCGGCCGCGCCGTGGACCGGTTACCTCGTAAACCGCTCTCCGCCGGAGAGGGCGATGCCACTTTTCAGATCCGGATCGAGGCGCAATCCCGAGGCCTCGACCATCCTGCGGGAGGCTATGTTCGTCGCGGAAACCAGTTCATGAACCGTCTCTGCGCCGAGATCGGCGAGGCAGCTGGCGATCATCCGCGCGTTGGCGAGATTGCCCAGCCCCTTTCCCCGATGGTCCGGGGATACGGCGACCAGCCCGCCCCAGGCACTCCGGTGGTGGCGGCTATGACCGTTGTGCGGGAAGTACCCGTGGGCTGCAGCGACCAGTTCGCCATCGGCACCGGCGAGCCGCACCGTAATGGCCGGGCCGAACTCTCCAAGCAGCATCGATCCCGAGAACGGGGCAATGCCGTTCGATGCCATGAAGGATTGAAGTTTCTCCATTTCGGCAGGATCCGCGCCCGCCAACGGCGGCAGCTCGCGGACTCCATCCGGCAGACCCTTGGCAAGGACGGCGGATGTGGCGCGTTCCGCCGCCGGACGATCGGCCATGAACACGTCCCAGAAATCGATGCGATAGCCATGCCCGGCAAGCAGCTTCATTGCCTGATCGGCTTGCGCGCCGGATATCAGGCGAAAGCCAATAACGCCGTCCCGGGCGAGGATTTCGAGGATTGTCTTCCAGCCCAGCCGATCCGGATCGTCGGTGCCGAGAAGTCGTGCCGGGTTGCAGGCGCCGGGCGTCTCTTTCATCCAGCTGCTGGCAGCCTCGACCTTGGCCTGCAGCGACCGCTGCTGTTCCGTGCCAAAGTATCCGGCCATCGTCACCTCCTCCTCGGCAGCCTCCACGGCCGACGATCGGGTGATGCGCCATCAGGATGGTCGGGATGAACATCCGCGCTCATCCTCGCTGCCTGGAGCAGCATATCCGATTCAGCCTCTGCCGAATTCCTGCGCCCTTGCTGTGGCAACGTCAAGCGCCAGGCGCGAGGACCGTCACGGGATCGGATCCCGGAGGCGGCTAGTCGAACTTCGGCTCGCGGCCGCGCACGTCGACCCGGAGCTGCAGCACGCCGTTGGAGATCAGCAGCGATTTCTCCGCATTGCGCGGCAGCGGCACCCGCAGGCGCTGGCAATAGGCGATCATCGCGGCGCCGATGGTGCCGGCCGCCAGGTTGACGACCTTCTCCGCGCCGGTGGAATCTTCGGTGACCTTGATGACGACGCCGATATCCGGCTCCTTCTGCACCTCGAAGGATTTCAGCATGCCCGGCGGCAGCGGCTTCTTGGTCGCCGCCAGATAGAGCTTCAGCGCCTCGAGCAGCGCATCCTTCTCGAAGCTGATGAACCGCGTCTCGTTCAGCTGCGGCAGCCGCAGATCCGCCTGGCTGCTGTTGTCAGACCCTGGTCGCATGCGTGATTCTGCTCACGAAACGTAACGTTCCCGCCGCAAATGCCGGCGATTCGACGGAACTAAGCGTAGCACAGGCCAAGCTCACAACCAAAGCGTCAATCTGCGCGGATTCCGGCGGTTCCCCGGCACTTTCCGCCGGCATCGGCGGGGAGCTGATCCGGGCTCCAGATCGGGGCGACCGATCGCGACGGCTAATCCAGGCGCCCGCATTCGGCGGCCAGCTGCCGGACCGCACCTTCGAGGGCGACGGTGAAGGTGGCGCGGCTGCCGGTCCAGTGCACCGGCTCGCCGACGCAGATGTCGACGAAGAACGGCACCAGGACGATCTCCCCCTTCGGCAGGGCCTTGCCCAGGCCGTGGAGGAAGACCGGAACCACCGGCGCCTGCGGCACCCGCTCCTTCAGCCGCGCGACGCCACCCTTGAAGCGCGCCAGTACCTCCGGATCGCCGCGGCTGCCCTCCGGAAACACCACCAGGATCTCGCCGCGTTCCAGCGCCGCGATGCTGCCGGCCAGCGGATCCTCGCCGCGCGCGACGCCGTCGCGGGCGAGCGGCAGGATGTTCAGGAGGTGGATGGAGAACCAGGCGAGGACGCGGTTGCGCAGGAAATAGTCGGCCGCCGCCACCGGCCGCACCCGGTCGATGACGGAGAGCGGGAAGAGCGAGAGCAGGACCAGGGTATCGAGGTGGCTGTTGTGGTTCGCGGCGACAACCGCCGGGCCGCTTCGCGGCAGCCGCTCGCGGTGCCGCAGGTTGAGCCCGAGGACGACCAGCGCCACCGGCCAGAGCACCAGGCAGTAGAACAGCCGGCGCAGGATCCGGTCCATCGCCTAGTAGTGCAGGTAATAGACCGCGTGGAAGAACAGCGGCGCGGTGAAGGTGAGGCTGTCGACGCGGTCGAGGATGCCGCCATGGCCGGGCAGGATGCTGCCGCTGTCCTTGATGCCGATGTCGCGCTTCACCGCCGAGATGGTGACGTCGCCGAAGAAGCCGGCAAAGCCCAGCAGCAGCCCGAGCAGCACCGATTCCGCCGGCGTCAGCGGTGTCAGATAGGGCGCGGCGAGGACCGCCAGGAGCGTGGTGGCGATGACGCCGCCGATCACGCCCTCGATGGTCTTCTTCGGGCTCACCTTGGGGATCGCCTTGTGGCGCCCGAGCGTCTTGCCGCTGACATATTGCGCGACATCGTTGAACTCGGTGAGGATTAGCAGGTAGAGCAGCAGGCCGTCGCCGCCGGCGGCCGGATTGCCGGCGACCGGCAGCGCCAGCAGGAAGGCGGCGTGGCTGAGGCTGAAGACCGTGGTCATCAGGCCCCAATGCAGGGTGCCGGCGGCGCGGATGAAGCCCTGGGTCTCGCCGATCAGCACCATGCGCAGCGGCAGCAGCAGGAACATGTAGACCGGGATGAAGACGATGAACATCCCGTACCAGCCGGCCGAGGCCCAATAGTACTGCAGCGGAATCGCCAGATAGGCCCAGAGCAGCACGCGGTGATCGGCGCGGCGGGTCGGGATCAGGGTGAGATATTCCTTGAAGGCGAGGAAGCTGATGAAGCCGAGCAGGGCGATGGTGACGACCGGCTGCAGCAGCAGCGACACCGCGAACAGCCCGACGATCACCCACCAGGTGCGCACCCGCAGCCAGAGCTCGCGATTGTCGCGCCGCCGGGCGATCGGCCAGCAGATCGCCGTCGCCAGGATCAGCACGGCGACGACGGCGATCAGCGCATTCTGCGCATGCGGCGCGATGTCGAGGCTCATACCGCTCCGGTTTCGCCGGCCGCCGCCGCGCGCAGCGCATGGCGGCAGCGGTTGGCGATGGTCGCCACCAGCATGACGATGGTGACGACGATGGTGACGTCGAACCAGTAGTCCATGCGATAGCCGATGCCGACCAGCAAAGCGAGGCAGCCGAAGGTCAGCGCCCGGTCGCTCTTGCCCATCGGCCCGTCATAGCGCCGCGCCGCGCCGATCTGGATCGCGACCACACCGGCCATCTCCGAGATCGCCGCCAGGATGACCGCCAGGACCACCCAGATGCCGCTGGCCTCCGGCAACAGGGCGAAGGGCAGGTAGAGCGCCGTATCCGAGATCACGTCGCCGAGCTCGTTGAGAATCGCCCCCAAAGGCGACTTCATCGCATGCTCGCGGGCGAGGATGCCGTCGATCGCGTTCAGCGCCATCCGCAGGAACAGGAAGGCCGGCACCGCCAGCCAGAGCGCCCGCACCTCCGGGAACAGGGCGAGCAACAGGCCGAGGCCGCATGACAAGGCTGCCGCCGCCAGGGTCACCTGGTTGGCGCTGATCCCGGCCGCAGCCAGGCGCCCGGCGACCGGCCGCAACGCCGCGACGAAACGCGGTTTCAGATCATAGACGCTCGCCATGCCCCGAGATTCCTTCCAGATTCACCGGCTTTTCTCAGTCGTCCGCCGTTCGCGGCGCCAGCTTACCAAAAGGCGAGGTTGCCGTCGCCAGGGACAATTGGCCGAGGCGTTTCAGCCCTTCCCGGCCCCAGCGCTCCTTGATCGCCTGCTTCAGCCAGGCCTCGGCCTGGAGGCGTCTCTTCTCCGACAATCGGCTGCCGGCATTCAGCCAGTGCCAATGGGCGGCGAGTTCATCCATCAGCTCCGCCAGCCCCTCGGCGGCGGCGGCGGAGACGATCTGCACCGGCACCCGCCACCATTCGCCGTGCTCCGCCGCAAGACCCAGGGCGCCCTTCACGTCGGCGCGGGCGCGGATCGCCGCCTTGCCCATGTCGCCCTTGGTGACGACGATGACGTCGGGGATCTCGACGATGCCGGCCTTCATGAACTGCAGGCTGTCGCCCGAGCCCGGCTGCACGCAGAACACCACGGTATCGGCCGCGAGCGCGATGTCGGTCTCCGACTGGCCGACCCCCACCGTCTCGACCAGCACCAGATCGAAGACCGCGCGCATCAGGATCATCGCCGCATAGGTCTCTTCCGCCAGCCCGCCCAGCTGGTCGCGCGCGGCCATGGAACGCACGAAGGTGCCGGTGTCCTCGGGATTGGTGCGCAGCCGCACCCGGTCGCCCAGCAACGCGCCGCCGCTGCGCCGCGACGAGGGATCGACCGCGATCACGCCCACCGTCCGGCCTTGCCTGCGATAGGCGGAAACCAGCGCGCCGGCCAAAGTCGACTTGCCGACGCCGGGCGGCCCGGTGAGGCCGATCACCTGTGCCGTCGGATGGGCGTAGGCCGCATCGAGAAGCGCCAGGACCTCCGGCGCATCGGGTCGGGCCTCCATTGCCGCCAGGGCCCTCGCCAAGGCAGGCTTGCCGCCGGATCTCAACGCGGCGAGATCGCCGACGGGCTCCCCGTTCATCGCGCCGTCATGCCTTGCCATGACGCGAGATGCGCCGTGTGCTGCCCATCCTCTCCCCCCTTGCGGGGGAGAGGGACGTGAATGCGCGTCGCGCCTGAAGCAATCCTCACCCTTCGCCCTTGCGGCCGCTCTGGTCACCGCTGAGCGCGGCCTGGGCGGCAGCGAGCTTGGCGATGGGCACGCGGTAGGGCGAGCAGGAGACGTAGCCGAGGCCGACCTGGGCGCAGAAATGGATCGAGGCCGGATCGCCGCCGTGCTCGCCGCAGATGCCGAGCTTGATGTCGGGCCGCGTCTTGCGGCCGCGCTCGCTGGCGATCTTCACCAGCTCGCCGACGCCGTCGGGATCGAGGCTGATGAAGGGGTCCTGCTTGATGATGCCCTGGCGCTCATAGGCCTGGAGAAAGCGCCCGGCATCGTCGCGGCTGAGGCCGTAGGTGGTCTGGGTGAGGTCGTTGGTGCCGAAGCTGAAGAAGGCGGCGTCCTTGGCGATCTCGCCGGCCAGCAGGGCGGCGCGCGGCAGCTCGATCATGGTGCCGACCGAATACGGCAGGTCGGTGCCGGTCTCCTTCTGCACCTCGCCGGCCACCCGGTCGATGATCGCCTTCATCAGCGTCAGCTCCTTGGGGATGCTGACCAGCGGGATCATGATCTCGGCCTCGGCGGTCTCGCCGAACTTGCGCTTGATCTCGGCGGCGGCCTCGAAGATGGCGCGCGCCTGCATCTCGTAGATCTCCGGATAGGAGATGCCGAGGCGGCAGCCGCGATGCCCGAGCATCGGGTTGGATTCCTGCAGGTTGGCGGCGCGGTGCGCCACCACGTCGACCGAGAGACCGGAGGCGGCGGCGACCTCGGCGAGCTCGGCCCGGGTATGCGGCAGGAACTCGTGCAGCGGCGGATCGAGCAGGCGGATGGTGACCGGCAGGCCCTTCATGATGTGGAAGAGCTCGACGAAATCCTGGCGCTGCATGGGCAGGATCTTCGCCAGGGCCTTCTTCCGTCCCTCGACATCCTCGGCCATGATCATCTCGCGCATGGCGACGATGCGGTTGCCCTCGAAGAACATGTGCTCGGTGCGGCAGAGGCCGATGCCCTCGGCGCCGAACTGCCGCGCGGTGCGGGCATCCAGCGGTGTCTCGGCATTGGCGCGGATGCGCAGTATCCGCACCTCGTCCGCCCAGCCCATCAGCGTTGCGAAATCCCCGCTCAACACCGGCTCGATGGTCGGCACCTCGCCCAGCATCACCTCGCCGGTGCCGCCGTCGATGGTGATGACGTCGCCGTCCTGCACCTTGTGGCCGCGCACCGTGATCAGCTTCTGCGCCGCGTCGATGCGGAGATCGCCGGCGCCGGAGACGCAGGGCCTGCCCATGCCGCGGGCCACCACCGCCGCGTGGCTGGTCATGCCGCCGCGGGTGGTCAGGATGCCGACGGCGGCATGCATGCCGTGGATGTCCTCGGGGCTGGTCTCGACGCGGACCAGGATCACCTGCTCGCCCTTGGCGGCGCGGTCCTCGGCCTCGTCGGCGGTGAACACCGCCTTGCCGGAGGCGGCGCCGGGACTGGCCGGCAGGCCGCGCGCCATGACGTCCTTCTTCGCCTTGGGATCGAGGGTCGGGTGCAGCAGCTGGTCGAGCGAAGCCGGATCGACCCGGGCCACCGCGGTCCTGCGGTCGATCAGCCCGTCTGGCAGAGGTCGACGGCGATCTTCAGCGCCGCCTGGGCGGTGCGCTTGCCGTTGCGGGTCTGCAGCATGTAGAGCTTGCCGCTCTGCACCGTGAACTCGATGTCCTGCATGTCGCGGTAGTGCCGCTCGAGCTGGGCGCGCACCGCATCGAGCTGCTTGAAGACTGCCGGCATCACCTCTTCCATCGCGGGCAGCGTCGAGTTGTTCGCCTTCTTGCCGGCAATGGTGAGGTGCTGCGGCGTGCGGATGCCGGCCACCACGTCCTCGCCCTGGGCGTTGACCAGGTATTCGCCGTAGAACTCGTTGGCGCCGGTCGAGGGATTGCGGGTGAAGGCGACGCCGGTGGCGCAATCGTCGCCCATGTTGCCGAAGACCATGGCCTGGACGTTGACCGCGGTGCCCCAGTCCTCGGGAATGTTGTTGAGGCGGCGATAGGTGATCGCGCGATGGATGTTCCAGGAGCCGAACACCGCGCCGATGGCGCCCCAGAGCTGCTCCAGCGGATCCTGCGGGAACGGCTTGCCCAGTTCCTCCTCGACCTTGGCCTTGTAGTCGGCGATCACCGCCATCCAATGCTCGGCGGTGAGATCGGTGTCGAGGCTGACGCCCTTGTCCTGCTTGTGGAAGTCGAGGATGTCCTCGAAATTGTGGTGCTCGACGCCGAGCACGACGTCGCCGTACATCTGGATGAAGCGGCGGTAGGAATCGTAGGCGAAGCGCGGATCGCCGGACTTCTTCGCCAGGCCCTTGGCGGTCTCGTCGTTGAGGCCGAGATTGAGCACGGTGTCCATCATGCCCGGCATCGAGACCCGGGCGCCGGAGCGCACCGAGACCAGCAGCGGATCGGCCGGGTCGCCGAACCTCATGCCGACGATCTTCTCGATATGGGCGACGCCGGCGGCGACCGCCGCCTTCAGCTCGGCCGGATACTGGTGCTGGTTGGCATAGAAATAGGTGCAGACCTCGGTGGTGATGGTGAAGCCCGGCGGCACCGGCAGCCCCAATGCGCTCATCTCGGCGAGGTTGGCGCCCTTGCCGCCCAGCAGGTTGCGCATCTCCGCGCCGCCTTCCGCCGCCCCGCCCCCGAAATGATACACCCACTTGGTCATGGTCGCATTCCTATCCAAATTGACGACTGCCACGTGTCTATCCTTCGATCTTCGAAAAATCCGCCACCGAGGACAGGGTGGCGTTGATCGCTGCAAGCATGCGCAGGCGATTGGCGCGCAGCTTCGGGTCCTCGGCGTTCACCGTCACCTTGTCGAAGAAGGCGTCGACCGGCCGGCGCAAGGCGGCGAGCGCCGTCATCAGCGTGCCGTAGGACTCCCCTGCCAAAGCCGTCTTCGACTCCGCCTGCGCCCGCTCAATGGCGGCAAACAGGGCCTTCTCCTCGTCCTGCGCCAGGGCCGCGGCGTCGATACCGCCGCTATAGACGGCATTATCCTTCTTCTCCTCGATCCGCACGATGTTGTTGGCGCGCTTGTAGGCGGCCAGCAGGTTGGTGCCGTCGGCGCTCTCGACGAAGCCCTTCAGCGCATCGACCCGCGCCAGCAGGCGGGTGAGATCGTCCTCGTCGCCGAGCGCGAAGACCGCGGCGACGAGATCGTGGCGGACACCCTGCTCCTTCAGCGCCACCTTCAACCGGTCGGCGAAGAAATCCATCAGCAGCGCGATCACCGCCTTCGGCTGGTTCTGCGCGAAGCCGCCGCCGTGGTCGTAAAAGCCGCTATGGGCGAAGGCCAGCACGTCGCGGAGATGCAGCCGCAGCCGGTTCTCCAGGATCAGCCGGATGACGCCCAGGGCCGCGCGGCGCAGGGCGAAGGGATCCTTCGAGCCGGTCGGCCGCTCGTCGATGGCGAAGAAGCCGACCAGGCTGTCGAGCTTGTCGGCGAGCGCCACGGCGACGCTCACCGGCGCCGTCGGGCAGGCGTCGTTCGGCCCCAGGGGCTTGTAGTGATCGGCAATGGCATCGGCGACCGCCTCCGGCAGCCCCTCCAACCTCGCATAGTAACGCCCCATCACCCCCTGGAGTTCCGGAAACTCGCCGACCATGCCGGAAACGAGGTCGGCCTTCGCCAGCTGCGCCGCCTTGTCGGCGAGACCGGCATCGCCGCCGGCGATCTTTTCCGAGAGCATCGCCGCCAGCGCCCGGACCCGCTGCACCTTGGCGCCGACCGAGCCCAGCCTGGCGTGATAGGTGATGCCGTCGAGCGCCGGCAGCCGTTCGGCGAGACGGACCTTCTGGTCCTGCTCCCAGAAGAACTTGGCGTCCGAGAGTCGGGCGCGCAGGACCCGCTCGTTGCCGGCGACGATCGCCGCGCCCCCGTCCTTGGCCGCGAGATTGGCGACCAGCAGGAAATGCGGCGCGAGCCGGCCGGCGGCATCGGCCAGGGCGAAGTACTTCTGGTTCACCCGCATGGTGGTGGTCAGCACTTCGGCCGGCACCGACATGAACTCCGCATCGATCCGGCCGGTCAGCACCACCGGCCATTCGACCAGGCCGGTGACCTCGTCGAGCAGCGCCGGGTCGGGCTTCACCGCGAGGCCGAGCTTCGCCGCCGCCGCTTCCGAAGCCTCGGCGATGAGTGCGCGCCGCTCGGCCGGGTCGAGGATCACGAAGGCCGCGCGCAATTTCGCCTGGTAGTCGGCGAAACCGGTGACCGCTATCGGGCCCGGGGCATGGAAACGGTGGCCGAAAGTGGTGGCGCCGATTGGTATTCTTCCACGTGCCGCATTGCCGGTGACGCCCAACTCGAACTCAGATCGGGCGATTGCTTTGCCGTCGAAAATAGCGATTACGCTGTGCAATGGGCGCACCCACCGAAAATCATTCGATGCCCACTTCATCGATTTTGGCCAGGCAAAATCCATGAGCACTGAATCGATCATGCGATCGATGATCTCTGCCGTCGGTGCGCCCTTCTTCTCGATCAGCGCCACGTAGAACACGCCCTTGCCGGTGTCGCGCTGCTCGCATTGCGCGAGGGAGGCGAGGCCGTATTTCTTCAGGAAGCCGTCGATCGCCGGCTGCGGCGCACCGACCTTGGGCCCCTTCTCCTCCTTGCGCTCGTCGGCGGAATGGGCCGGCAGGCCGTCGACCACCAGCGCCAGGCGGCGCGGCGTCACGAAGGCGCGGGCACTTGTATATACAAGTCCGGCGGCCTTCAGTTTCTCGCATACCAGGCGCTGCAGGTCCTCGGCGGCGCGCGCTTGCATGCGGGCCGGGATCTCCTCCGAGAACAGCTCCAGCAGCAGCTCAGCCATGTTGCGTCGCTTCCCAGGCCTCGCAGCAGCCTTTGGCCAGGGCCCGCACCCGGCCGATATAGGCCTGGCGCTCGGTCACCGAGATGACGCCGCGGGCATCCAGCAGGTTGAACAAATGGCTGGCTTTCAGGCACTGGTCATAGGCCGGCAGCGGCAGGGATTTTTCGCCCAGCAGGGCCTGGCATTCCTGTTCCGCATCCTGGAAATGCCGGAACAGAAGTTCCGTATCGGCGCGTTCGAAATTGAAGGCGGAGTATTCCTGCTCGGCCTGGAAATGGACGTCGCGATAACTCATGCCGGCGCCGTTGTAGTCGAGGTCGAAGATGCTCTCGACCCCCTGGACGTACATGGCCAGGCGCTCCAGCCCATAGGTGAGTTCGGTCGAGACCGGGTTGCATTCCAGGCCGCCGACCTGCTGGAAATAGGTGAACTGGCTCACCTCCATGCCGTCCAGCCAGACCTCCCAGCCGAGACCCCAGGCGCCCAGGGTCGGGCTCTCCCAGTCGTCCTCGACGAAGCGGATGTCGTGCAGCAGGGGATCGATGCCGATCGCCGCCAGCGAGCCCAGGTAGAGCTGCTGGCTCTCCGCCGGCGAGGGCTTCAGGATCACCTGGAACTGGTAGTAGTGCTGCAGCCGGTTGGGATTCTCGCCGTAGCGCCCGTCCTTCGGCCGGCGCGAGGCCTGGACATAGGCGGCGCGCCAGGGTTTCGGGCCCGAGGGCGCGCAACGTGGTCGCCCAGTGGAAGGTGCCGGCGCCGACCTCGATGTCATAGGGCTGCAGGATGACGCAACCCTGCCGCGCCCAATAGGCCTGCAGCTTCAGGATCAGCGCCTGGAAACAGGTTTCCGGATTCGGGGCTTTCGCCGCCATCTACGCCACCGCTGCCCGCTTGTGGTCCCCCGACGGCCATGAAAGGCGGGACTCCAGTCATGGTGCAGCGCAAAATACTGGCCCGACCCCCAATAATCAAGCAAGCCGGCGCGGTGGCGATTTCCGTTGATTTGCCGGGGCTTGGCGGTCAGCGGCCGGTATTGGCCTTGACGCAGTCATGGGACGCGTTCTTGGCCACGTAGGCGCCGCATTTCGGGCAGGGCAGCATATCCTCCACCGGCCGCGATTCCGCCGTGCCGGACCGGGCGTTTGGCCGTGCGGAACCGGTGGAATCGCCGGGATTGGCCTGGCTGCGGCCGGACGAGCGCCGGATCAGCCACCAGACCACACCCACCACCAGCAGGATCAGGATGAGCTTGGGCGACGAGGGAATGCCGAACATCGGGCCATTTAGCGGTTGCCCGCCGCCCGGGTCAAGGGCGCCGGTCGAGCATCCTCAGATACTTAGCCCCCGTCCCGCCCGCAGGATCGCCGCCGCCTCCGGGGTGAAGGTCCCGGCCGCGTCATGCAGGACGAGTCCGGGAACCTCGACCAGCCCGGCCGCCGCAGCGCGGACGGCGCGGATGAGGATCCGCTTCGGCGCGGCGCCGGCCTTGGGCAGCAGCGGCAGTACCCGGATGTCGCCGAAACCGCCGGCCAGGGCCGCCAGCAGGTCCGGGAGGCGGTCGGCGCGGTGGATGAGGGTCAGCCGCCCGCCCGCGCGCAGGAAGCGGGCGGCGCAGTCCACCCAGTCGCCGAGCCCGGCCCTGCCCTCCATCGTCGCCGCCGCCTTCAGCGGATGGCCGGAGACCGTCGCCGTGCCCCGCTTCAGATAGGGCGGATTGGCCATCACCTGGTCGAAGCCGGCGGGCTGCAGCGCCTCCGGCGGGGCGAGCAGATCGCCGCAGAAAATGTCGACCCGCCCGGCGGCGGAATTTCGCCTGGCATTCGCCATGGCGAAGGCGGCGAAGACCGGCTCCTTCTCGAGGCCGACGACCGCGACGCCGGGCAGACGCGCGACCAGGCACAGGGCCGCCGTGCCGACGCCGCAGCCGAGATCGAGGATGCGCTCGCCCGGCGCCGCATCGACCGCCGCCGCCAGCAGCACCGGGTCGATGGCGACGCGATAGCCTGCGGCGGGCTGGGCGATGGCCACGCGACCGTCGAGGACGCGGTTGACCGTCGCCGGCGGCAGATCCGGCGGCAGATCGGAATTTGCATTCCGCGTCACTTCAACCGACATCGCCATCCCATTCGCCGGCCTCAATCAGCAAGCGACGGGCGGCTTCGAAATCCTCACCGATCACCATCAGCCGGCGCGGCAGGATGCCGAGGCTGCCCTGCAGGATGCTGTTGTGAAAATCCAGCATGACCGCCTCGATCCCGGCATCGTCCAGCAGGGCCAGCACGTAGGACAACCTGACGGCATCGTTGGATCGCAGCAGCTCGACCAAGCCATTTCTCCTTACCCGGCGCGCCCTTATGCCGCGGATCGCCGGAATGTGATCGGCCGCCCGGCCGGCGCGAAACCCGGCACCCTTGACCGCCGATATTATGCTTCTATGCTGCCGCCGAGCATACTGAAACCTGAGCATCTGCAGGGTCAAACACGTGGCAGTGGTCGTCAATTTCGAGGCGGAACGCAAGAAGGCGGACGCGGATGCGCTGGAGCATCTGGCGGCGCTGGTGAAGGACGACCTGACCCAGGTCAACCAGCTGATCATCAAGCATATGCAGAGCCCGGTGGCGCTGATCCCGCAGCTGGCCGCGCATATCATCGCCGCCGGCGGCAAGCGCCTGCGGCCGATGCTGACCTTGGCCTCGGCCCGGATGTGCGGCTACCAGGGCCGGCATCACCAGGCCTTGGCCGCCTGCGTCGAGTTCATCCATACCGCGACCCTGCTGCATGACGACGTGGTCGACGAGAGTGCGCTGCGCCGCGGCCAGGCCTCGGCCAACATGCTCTGGGGCAACAAGGCCAGCGTGCTGGTCGGCGATTTCCTGTTCAGCCGCGCCTTCCAGCTGATGGTGGAGCCGGGATCGTTGCGGGTGCTCGCGATCCTCTCCAACGCCTCGGCGGTGATCGCCGAGGGCGAGGTGCTGCAGCTGATCACCAGAACGACACCGAGACCAGCGAGCAGAGCTATCTCGAGGTGATCGAGGGCAAGACCGCGGCCCTGTTCGCGGCGGCCTGCGAAGTCGGCGCCGTCGTCGCCGAGCGGCCGAAGACCGAACAGGACGCGCTGGCAAGCTACGGCCTCAACCTCGGCATCGCCTTCCAGCTGATCGACGACGCGCTCGACTATTCCGCCGAGCAGGAAGCCCTGGGCAAGACCGTCGGCGACGATTTCCGCGAAGGCAAGATCACCCTGCCCGTCCTCCTCGCCTTCCTGCGCGGCGACGCGACGGAGCGCGACTTTTGGCGCCGCACGCTTGAGCGCCAGGAACAGACCGACGCCGACCTCGCCAGCGCCATCGCCACCATGGCGAAACACGGCGCCCTCAAAGACACCGTCGCCCGGGCGGCACATTACGGTGCCATCGCCAGGGACGCCCTCGGCATCTTCCCGGAATCTCCCGAGAAGCGCGCGCTGATCGACGCCGTCGAGTTCTGCATCCAGCGCGGCCACTGAGGCCGGGCCGGGATGCCCGGGACCGATTATCTCAATCGCGGGCCGGGTGCCAAGGTCATCTCGCGCACGGTGCCGTTCGACGAAATCGCCTCGCCCGAGGTGCTCAGCCTGCAGGCCTATGTCGACAAGGCCCGGGGCCGCAAGCCGTTCCTGTCGAAGGCGGAACTCGATCCGGGGGAGATCAAGCCGCTGCTGCCGCTCCTGGCCCTGATGGAGATCACCACGGCGCCGCTGCGCATCCATTATCGCGTCTTCGGCACCTCGCTGGTGGCGCTCTATGGCGAACTCACCGGCACCTTTCTCGACGATCGGACGGACAATCCGCAGCTGCGCGACGAGGCGATGAAGAACTACCAGCGCCTGGTGGTGGAGAAGACGCCGATCTACGGCATCACCGAGCTGGAGATCGGCAGCAATCGCCGGCGCACCTTCGAATGGGCGTTCTTTCCGCTGAGCTCCGACGGGACGACGGTCTCGCATGCGCTCTATATCGAGCAGCGCTCCAAGGAGAAGCCGCGCTTCTGATCGCGCCTCGGTGGCCGTGATAGGGCGCCACCCGTCACAAAACATTCATGCTTGCCGCATTGACCTCGCGTCGAAGATGCGACAATTCTGGAAGCATGGAAACGAAAAAGGCGATCGCCGCCCTGTCCGCGCTGGCGCAGGATACGCGGCTCGACGTGTTCCGGCGGCTGATGCGCGCACTGCCAGGCGGTATCAGTGCCGGCGAGCTTGCGGCCGCCCTCGACGTGCCGCCGAGCACCTTGTCGGCCCATCTCTCGATCCTTGCCCATGCCGGCCTGGTCGATCCGGTGCGCGACGGCCGGACCATCGTCTATCGCGCGGATCAGGGCGGAATCGGCAGCCTGCTCGACTACCTGGTGAGGGATTGCTGCCGTGGCAGGCCGGATGCCTGCGCCAAGCTGCTGCGCACCGCCCTGCCGGCATGCTGCCCCTGACCCCGTTGCGAATCGCCCCGTTGCACCTGACCGAATTCTCGCCGAGGACCCAATCTTGATCGAAGCCAAACTCAACGTGCTCTTCCTCTGCACCGGCAACTCCGCCCGCAGCATCCTGGCCGAAAGCATCCTCAACCGAGACGGTGCCGGCCGGTTTCATGCCTTCAGCGCCGGGAGCCATCCCAAGGGCCAGGTGCACCCCTTCGCCTTGGACCTCCTGCGGAAGCTCAACCACCCGGTCGCGGAGCTGCGCTCCAAAGGGTGGGAGGAATTCGCCGCCGCCGCGGCACCGCAGCTGGATTTCGTCTTCACCGTCTGCGACAGCGCAGCCGGCGAAGTCTGTCCCGTCTGGCCCGGCCAGCCGATGACCGCCCATTGGGGCGTGCCGGATCCGGCGGCGGCCGAGGGCACCGAAGCCGAGCGGCGCCTCGCCTTCGCCGACAGCTATCGCATGCTTTCGAATCGCATCGGCATCTTCGTCAACCTGCCGCTGCGCTCACTCGACCGGCTGAATCTGCAGAAACGCCTGGACGCGATCGGCGCCAGGCACGCCGAACCGGCCTGATCCGTCATGTCCAGGTTCGAACGGTACCTCACCCTCTGGGTGGCGCTCTGCATCCTGGCCGGCATCGGTCTCGGGCAGGTCGCTCCAGGATTGTTCCAGGCCATCGGTGGCGCGGAAGTGGCCCAGGTCAACCTGCCGGTCGCCTTGCTGATCTGGCTGATGATCATACCGATGCTGATGAAGATCGATTTCGCCGCCTTGGGCCGGGTCAAGGAGCATTGGCGCGGCATCTGCGTCACCCTGTTCATCAATTGGGCGGTGAAGCCGTTCTCCATGGCGGCCCTGGGCTGGCTGTTCATTGCCGTGCTGTTCCGACCCTACCTGCCCGCCGACCAGATCGACTCCTATGTCGCTGGCCTGATCCTGCTGGCGGCGGCTCCCTGCACGGCGATGGTGTTCGTCTGGAGCAATCTCTCCGACGGCGAGCCGCATTTCACCCTCAGCCAGGTGGCGCTCAACGACGTCATCATGGTATTCGCCTTCGCGCCGATCGTCGGGCTGCTGCTGGGGCTTTCCGCGATCTCGGTGCCCTGGGCGACATTGCTGCTCTCGGTCCTGCTCTACATCGTCGTGCCGGTGATCATCGCCCAGATCCTGCGTCGTGGGCTGCTGGCCGGCGGCAATGCCGGATTCCAGCGGGTCCTTGGCCGGATCCAGCCGCTGTCCCTGGTGGCGCTGCTGACCACCCTGGTCCTGCTGTTCGGCTTTCAGGGCAGCCAGATCATCGCCCAGCCGGCGATCATCGCGCTGCTCGCCGTGCCGATCCTGATCCAGGTCTATTTCAATGCCGGCCTTGCCTATCTGCTGAACCGCCTCAGCGGCGAAGCCCATTGCGTGGCGGCGCCATCGGCCCTGATCGGCGCCAGCAACTTCTTCGAGCTGGCGGTTGCCGCAGCGATCAGCCTGTTCGGCTTCAATTCGGGGGCCGCATTGGCCACGGTCGTCGGCGTGCTGATCGAGGTCCCGGTGATGCTCTCGGTGGTGAAGATCGCAAATGCCAGCCGCAGCTGGTACGAAGCGGGTTCGACGGTGCGTAAAGCCCGCCAGGCGCCGGTCAGTTCTCCTCCTCATCGATGACCGGGCAGGGCCAGGACGGCGGCGGCGCAAGGTCAGGGGGCAGCCTAGTCGTGCGGTCGCCGCAGGCCTCGGCGAGCTGGGCCTGTAGCATTCCCCTGGCAAGGCGCAGATCGGCGCCCTCGACACGGGCCAGATAGAGATCGGCATCACTCAGGTCGGCGCCAGTAAAGTCGGCATCGGTGAGGTCCGCCCGCGCCATATAGGCGCGCTGCAAATTGGCATTCCCAAGACTGGCATTCGCCAGCACGGCCCGGCCCAGTTCCGCACCTTCCATATTACTGCCGGCCAGGTTCGCCTTGCTGAGGTCCGCGCGCGACATTTCGACTTTCGTCAGGTCGGCGCCGCTGAGATCGGCGCCGCGCAGATTGGCGCGATCCAGATTCGCCTTCGTAAGATTGGCGCGCTGCAACTTGGCTCCCGGAAGCTGCGTCCGGATCATGATGGCTCCGGCCATGGCGGCGCCGGTGAAATCCGCGCCGCCGAGATCGCTGTTGGAGAGATTGGCATCCGCCAGATTGGCGCCGTGGAAATCGTCACCGGCCATCAGGCGGTTCATCTTGGTGCAGCCCGTCCAGTCGACGCCCGGCCTGGGTCCCTCATTGCAGTCGGCGGCACTTGGGGAACCTATTCCGCAAGTGAGCGCCAAGATGACCAAAAGGCCGGTCCATCCACGATACATGGCTTCCTCCAAAACCCGCGATACCTCGGTCCGGCGTCGGACGCTCGCCCGCGGCACCGTCATGCCAAATTCGCAGATTCCACTGTCGAACCGGAACTCTCCAGATGACCCCGGTCTTGTTGAGTATCGTAGCTATCGGACCAGGCCTTGGCAACTTTGCGCTCGGCGCGAGACAGCATTCCTCTGGAATTGCCGGGAATCACGATGAGCGCCACCTTTGACACAAATCAATGCGGTGATCGTGAAGCGCGTAGAATAATCGAGTATGCTTCCGAAACCAGAGCATTGGCGCCCCTCATGACAAGTCTAACTCAGCCTGTCGCCCGGTCCTGCATCTTTGGGGCGATGAGGGTTTTCATACTGGCCTTGGCCATTGCCGGAACCTCGGTCTCCACAAGCTTTGCCTGCAACGGAGGTGGCGGCGGAGGTGGCGGTGGCGGCGGCGGCGGCCACGGTGGCGGCAATAGTGGCGGCCGGGACCACGATGGGGGCAAGGACGATAAGCGCGTCGGCGGCGGAACCGCGCCGGGCGACTTGCAGGATCTCTTCCTGTTGACCGCTCCCGACGGATTTACAGCTACGACCCGCCAAGGCGGATCAGCCCAGCTGTTGGCAGGCTTTAGCTTCATGGGGGTTCGCATTCCACCCGACTTTCCCGCCGGCGATTGTACGACGCGGGTAAACCAGGAGATCGCGGATATTCCGATTTCCGCGCCGGAACTACCAGTTGAATTACGAGATCAGGAACTCGAGAATATCGTGAATTGGCTGCGCGAGTCCCCGAAGGTCAGGAGTTCGTGAACAATGTGCGGGGAGCCGTGCCGAATGTAGCAGGCGTGGCCGGCACGGACGATTTCCGAACGATTATGTCGAATGTCGAGTTGAACCGCCTTGCCCAACAGATCCAGGCCAGGAACGACATCGTCAAGCAGAGGGAAGCCACTGCCTCCGCCCTTCGTGCCGAGCTTGCCAGACCGAACCCGGACCCGATCATGGTACACGCGCTGCAGTTTGCCTTGAATGGATCCAACGCCGCCGTTGCGATCCCGCAAACCCGGATTGCCGGAGCATTCGCCGGCGCACGCACCGATGCCCAGGCCGCAGCCTCGGCCCAGCGGCAGGCGAACACCTTTGTTGGCGGGCTAACGGTCAGCGTCATGACGAATTTGGTGTCGGGCTATGCCGGGTCCGCCGTTGGCGGCGGGATCGCCGGCGTCGCGACGGATCTTACCGTCGGCGGAATCCTGAACTACGGCCAGGCGCAGTTTCAGAGCGGAACGACCACCCCTCAAGCCGGAAACCGGGCGGTGGTAACCAACTCGTTGTCCTCGCTCGCTGTCGGCCTTGCGGAAGAAGTTCTCGAGCAGAAGCTCGGGCCGACCAAAGAGGCTATCAAGGCTACCCGTGGCGCCTTTGCTGCTGCCGGCGTGCAAGCCGTCCTTGACGATTTGGTGGCGCGCGAAGACGCGCACAACAATGGCAAGAAATAGGGCATCGACTTCCCCGCGCCGTCGAACCGGTTTCCCGCAATGAGGTGGATGATGATTCGAGATGGTAGCATTCGCAATGGCCTGGTCGGCCTGGCACTTGGCCTGCTTTGCCTCAGCGCGGGCTCGGTCAGAGCGCAGGACGCCGCCGATCTGAAGCGGCTGATGACGCGAGACGCCGTCCTGGTATCGCAAGCCATCGGCTGGTCCTTGCAAGGGCCGGTTTCCGCTGCGGAGGCGTTGCCGGTGGCCTTTACGCCCGGCGCCATGCCCAAGCCCATCGCGACAGGGACCATGTTTACCCATAAGGTCATGCTGCTTGACTACGCGACGCCCAAGAGTGAGCCGAACCGCCGCGGGCTCGCCGGAGTCATCGAACTGGCGGACAAGATGGACCATCGCGTCCTGGCGCGGTTCGAGACCGAGTATGATGTCGTGGCGGACGGGACTTACCGGGTTAATGCGGTTGCCATCAATGAGGTGTACCCCGACTCGCCCCGGATCGAGGCCTATGTGGTGCCCTTCGCGGCGTTCGGCCCCGGAGGCCTGACCGGCCTGTCGCCCTATGCGATGCTGGATACGATCCGCCGCAATGCGATCGATCCGGCGAACGGCGACCCGGCTGCTCGAGAATACCGCATTTTCGTGGTCGCGATGGATCGTCTTTCCGAGCAGGCAGACCTTGGCTTCACGGCCGTTGATGCGACCACGGGCAGGGAGATCGCCAAGTCCGAAACCCGCCGCGAGAACGGATGGGTTGTGGCCAATATGCCTTTGACGTTCGCAATGAACGGTCAGGGCGGAAGATATTTTCCGATCGTCTACCGGCCGGAGGGCCCGGCGGGCAAAGCGCGCATCCTGATGATGTTTTCCAACCGCTACTCAACCAGCGTGCCGGCCGTTGCCGTGGCGCCCGTGGAAGGACCGCCGCTACCCGGCCTGCCGCCCGCGCCGGTCCTTTCGGCAGTGGGCAAAGAGTTCATGGCGAAGAGCTATCCCAACCAATACATGCCGCGGTAAGTACCGCAGGAGCAAGCGCAATGACGCCCGACAAACTGTTGCCCGCGTTGACGGCCTGCGTCCTGGCCACATCGCTGCTTACCGCCTGCCAGGCTGGTCAGGGTGGCGCCGGCACCTTCACCGCTGCCCCCCAAACCGTCGCTCCCCAAGCCGCGGCCGCTTTCGTTGCGATCCCGTACGATGAGATGCCGGAAATCGCCCGCAGGATCAGTGCGGCTATCGATGGGCATATTGCCTCTCAACCCGCCACTCAGGTCGCCGGCATTGCATTTTCAAGTCAGGCAGGACAGAGCAATATTCTGCCCTGGCTCCAGAGCGAAGGGTTCGTCCTCACGGGTTCGAGCTTGTATCGCCATCATGACGTTGGCGCCGCCGGCGTATCGCAAAGCGCCGGGCGTCTCGACTATACCGACAGCCTGGGTCGCAGCGCCGGCTTCCTGTGGGCAGCAGATCACCGGGTAACCGGGACGACCCGCACCATCGAGCAGCTGGAGATCGCGCCAGCCTTCGAGCCGCGGCCCAGGGTCCATTTGGCACTGATCCCCACCGCCGCCCTGCCGGGAGGAGCATTTCCGTCCGTCAGCACTTATGCCGATCTGGCGCAGGTCCTGTCGCAGTATGCCCTGAGTCCGGACGAAGTGCCGCCAAGCCAGGCCGAGTACTTCATTGTGCTGAGCAGCCTGGACCCGATTTCTTCCACTGCGAAGCTTGACCTCCTTGTATCGTCGAAAGCGGCGGGCGCCGACGGCTATGATGCGGGTGCGGCGCGTACGTTGATCAGCAACTGGGGACTCACTGTCCTCCGCGGCACACTGGATCTCGCTCGCCATCCGGATCTGTACGCCAAGGCCGTTTTTACGCCCGGGCGGGAGATGGGCCAACCCCGACGGACCGCGACACTGGTCGGCGTATTCAGTCTCAAGCCGAGGCTCCCGGGGTCCTGAGGGTGCTTGCCCGAAATGGCGAGGCATGATGCTGAGACGGCGGGATGACACTTAAACCATCGGGCGTTGTCATACGACTGGGTGGCTGGGTGGCGGCTGCGGTGCTTGCTATCGGCCTCAATGGCGCCGCTGCCGACGGGGTGAAGATTTCGGAGGCGGACTCGAGCGCTTACGGCGATGCGTCGAATTTCAAGGCGCTGGCCGTGAGCATTCCTATTTCGCGCGATACGCTCCTGGTTCGTTACGCCTTCAATTACGACACGCCCAGGGATGCGGTGCGGGCCGCCTTGGCGTATTGCGAGGAAGCGCGGCTGCAAACGGACGCCCCAGATCGGTGGACGACATGCCGACCGGTTCTGGCAGGCCCCCACCCCGTCGAGGATCTGGACGAGAATCGACTAGACGGGGTCCTTGATCTCTATCTTGAGGAGACGATAGCCGCCCTGTCTCGCAGGCTGGAACTCACAAACGACAGCGCAGCGCGTGTCTCACTGGCGACGATCCTCCAGAAGGCCGGTCGTTACGCGGACTCCGAGGCGCTGCTGATCGATCTCGCCGTGGCCGGCGACGATCTGTCCCGCAACGCACTCGCCTACCACTGGGCCGAGTTGAACATCCATCTCGAGCGCGCAATCTCATATGCCGACAGCGCTGTCGCGTCCCGCCCAGACGTTGCCTCCTTTCACGACACCCGAGGACTCGTCCTCTACCGCTTGGGCCGCATTGACGACGCGCTGGCGGCGACCGAACGTGCCGTCGCCTTGAACCCTCACCCGATCATCCTGGATCATTACGGCGACATTCTATGGGCGGCATGGCGATGCCAGGACGCCGCCAGCGCATGGCGGCGCGCGGCATCGGCAAGTGCGGATATCCTGTTCCGCCAGCGTATCGAGCATAAGATCGCTGTTGGCCCCGAGGGGCCGCCAGTATTCGAATGAGGGCAATCTCGGCCCTTGCACCTTCCCAGGCCAGGCGCTATAACCCGGGCGCTTCGGGTCCAGGCGCCCGCAGGCCGGTTTCATGCCAGATCAATGGCTTGAACGGGTTTTCCAGATGTGTCGGAGTGTAGCTCAGCCTGGTAGAGCACCACGTTCGGGACGTGGGGGCCGGAGGTTCGAATCCTCTCACTCCGACCAATCTTCCAGCAAATCGACTTCGCGGCGGACCACGCTCTATTGCAGCGGGATGCCGTTTTCCTGGGCGACGGCATCGTAGATCGCGCAAGCCTTGTCGAAATCGCCCTTGGCCAAGGCCTCGCCGCCCTGATTGACCTTCTCGTTGGCGGCGACGACCTTCTGCGACTCCTCGGCCGTGGCGGCCTGGCCGGCCTTCTCGCCCAGGGCGGTGGTCAGCCTGGTCATCTTGTCGATCGCCTGGGCCTGGTCGCAGCCGGCGAAGGCCGGGCCGGACAGGCAGATGGCGATACCCAGGCCGGCGAGCAGGCGACCGATCATCGATATTCCTCCCGAGTGTCCGATTTGACGGCAGGGACGCCTAGGCGGCGAGACCCTTCAGCTTGTTCAGCAGGTAGTCCAGGTTTTCCGGCCCCAGATCCTCGTACTGGGTCAGGACCCGCTCGATCACCTTGGCGGTGAAGCGCTCGCGATCCTTGTCGCCGCCATCGTAATCGGTCTGCATGGCGACATCCAGCGCCACCCGATAGGCGGGGAAGAGATTGCTCGGCAGGCTGGTGCGCTGATAGATCGACTGGAGGCCGAGCTTGCCCTGATCGTGGATCAGGGTCTGGGCATTGATGATCGGCGTATCGGAGAGCACCGCCAGGCTGGCCTCGAAGAAGTTCACGTCGCCGGTGCACAGCGCCCGCAGGATCAGCGAAGGCGTCAGGCGGCGGTGATCGCGCAGCTGCTTCACCAGATCGACGATGTCGGCGCTCTTGACCCCCGCCGGCATGAGATTGACCGTGGCCTTCTCGCGCGCCTGCAACACCAGATCGGTCGCCAGCTCGGAGGAGATCTCCTTCTGCGTCACCAGATAGTCGCGCAGGCTTTCGGACACCATGGCGACGAGGCGCTCGGAAATCGTCATCGGCAGGTTGGCGCGCTGCACCAGGGTATTGGCGACCGCGGCATTGCCGCCGTGCTTCTCGACCACCTTCTGCAGCTCGGCCTCGCCGAGGACCGCGCCCGGATTGGCCACCAGCGCCGCCACCACCGAGCCGGCCTTGCCGTGATCGATGAGCGCGTTGGCGACCAGGTTGGAAACCTCGAGGCGCCGGGCGATGGCGGTCTGCTTCTCGACACCGGCCAGGCGCACGATCTCCACCAGATCGGCGTCGCTGAGCACGCTGGAGAATTCGAGCACCGGCAGGGCGACGGATTCGACGTCCCTGGCGAGGCTGACCGCCACGTCCTTGGGCAGGCTGGCGCTGGATTTCAGGTTGCGCGACAGGGCCTCGCGCACCATGACCTCGGCATCCTTGACCATGAGCCGGAAGATTTCCTCGGCCAGGGCCCGTTCCTGCTGGGTCAGGCCGCCGGCCTCGAAGGCCTTGGCCACCTTCTCGGCGGTATCGGCACGGACATCTCCCGATGGGCTCGCCAACAAGCGTTGGACATCCGCCTCGGTCAGCATTCCAGCCATTCAAATCACTCCAAGCCGCCCCGCCGATCCGGCCATCCGGTCACGCCGGACAGTCCATCGGCCAAAAATAACCTTCAACACCTATACCGTCGACCGTTAAGATTTAGCTACCGCCGCGCGACCCGCTCAGGCGAGTACCGAAGCCATTGCACGCCCTAGCTTTTCCACCGCTTCGTCGAGCTGGAATTCAGTCACATTGTAGGGCGGCGCCAGAACCACGTGATCGCCGTGGGTGCCGTCGATGCAGCCGCCCGAGGGATAGCAGATCAGCCCCTGTTCCATGGCCGCCTGGCGCAGCCTCAGCCAGGTCTTGCGCGCCGGATCGAAGGGGCGCTTGGTCTCGCGATCGGCGACCAGTTCCATGCCCAGAAAAAGTCCGCGTCCGCGGATGTCGCCGACATGCGGATGCTGGCCGAACTGCTCCTCCAGGCGCCGGCGCAGCTGCGCCCCCATCCTTCGGGTATTCTCCAGCAGCCCCTCTTCCGCGATTGCCTCCTGCACCGCCAGCGCCGTCGCGCAGGCCAGGGTGTGGCCGGCATAGGTATGGCCGTGCTTCAGCGCCCCGGAGCCGCGCTCGATCGCCTCGCGGATCTTGCGGGCGACCAGGAAGCCGCCGATCGGCGCATAGCCGGCGCCGAGACCCTTCGCCATGGTGAGGATGTCCGGGGCAACGCCGTCCTCGTTGCAGGCATACATGTGCCCGGTCCGGCCCATGCCGCACATCACCTCGTCGAAGATCAGCAGGATCCCGTGCCGGTCGCAGATCTCGCGGATGCGGCGGAGATAGCCCGGCGTCGGCGGCACGCAGCCCAGGGTCGCCCCCACCACCGGCTCGCAGATGAAGGCGGCGACATTCTCCGCCCCCAGGCGCTGGATCGTCGCCTCCAGATCCTCAGCGGCCCGCAGCCCATAGGCCTCGGCCGTCTCGTCGGCGCGACGATGGCGGTATTCGTAGCAGGGCACGATGTGTTCGACCGGCATCAGCATCGCCTCGTAGGCAGCGCGGCGCACGGCATCGGTTCCCAGCGAGAGGGTGCCGACGGTGTTGCCATGGTAGCTACGCTGCCGGGCGATGTAGAGGCGCCGGCTGGGCTGGCCGATCTCCAGGAAATACTGCCGTGCCAGCTTGATCGCACCCTCGACCGCCTCGGCGCCGCCCGAGCAGAAGAAGGCGCGGTCCATGTCGGCCGGCGCCTGGGCAACCAGCCGGTCCGCCAGCTGCTCCATCGCGGCGCTGGTGAAGAACAGGGTATAGGCATATGCCATCTCGGCCACCTGCTTCTGCACCGCGGCGATCACTTTCGGATGCGAATGGCCGAGGCAGGAGACGGCCGGGCCGCCGGACGCGTCGAGATAGCGCTTGCCCGACTTGTCGACGATATAGGCGCCCTCGCCGCGCACGGCTTCCGGCAGGGTGGTCCGCAGATCGCGGTGCAGAACATGGGTCATGATGGATCGGATCCCGGCAGGCTAGGATTGCAACAGCGTGCCCTGGACGACGGTCTTGAGGACCGCGCTCAGGGCCTGTTCGAAGGCAACGACAACCGCGGGAACCGCGGTGCTCGATGCGACGACGCTCTGTTCGGCGCCGACGGAACGGACGATGCGGCGGTCCGGCATCCGCACCAGCTTGGCCATCAGCCGCACATGGACCGAAGGCGCACCCGGGGCTGCGCCGGTGGATCCGCCGGTGCCGGGGAACTCCGCCTGGAAATCGCGCAGGTCGGACTGCAGGATGAAATCCGGCCGCAGTCCGGCGGCATCGCGGCCGATGGCGACGATGCTGCCGGTTGCCTCGAAGGCCTCGATCATTTTCGCCTGGACCAGGGCGGGCGCGGTATCGGTCCAGTTGCCCTTGGCGAAATACTCGATCGAATTCGGCGCCCGGGTCAGCGCGATCCGCGTGGTATTGATGTCGCGCTCGGCCACCGGCTCGGCCACCACCAGCTGCCAGGTCACCTTGGGCAGCGGCTGGTCGAAGGTCACCTGCGGCTTCAGGGTATAGAGATCGAGCGGCTGGTTGACATTCGGAATGAGGTTGCAGCCGGAAAGGCCCAGCGTGCCGCCGGCGGCGGCGGTTTGCAGAAGGCGACGACGAGAAAGCATGATCGGTCCCACTACGGCTGGTATCCCTTGTTGCGGTCGCTGAGGAAGAAGCGTGCCGGATCGCGCTCGATTTCCTGCGAGATGCGCGCCATCGAGGCGGCAAGCTGGCGCAGCTGGGCCACCAGATCGCCGGCCTCGTACAGCGTCGTGCCGGTGAACTGCCGCAGCGGCTCGCGATTCTCCGCCACCAGGGCGTTGAGCTGCTCCGCGGTGGCCTGGAAGGATTTCGACATCTGGTCGACGGTGTCGACGGCGCGGGATGCATCGCCGGTTACCTGGCCGGCGTTCTTGCGCAGTTCGATTGCCAGCATGCGAAACTCGTCGCCGGCGGCGGTAAAGGACTTCACCGCCGCCTCGCCGTTATCCATGAGGGAATCGATCTGCACGGTACGGGATTTGAGATCGGTGGAGAGGTCGCGGAGATTGGCCAGGGTCTCGGTCAGGGCGGCGCGATTCTCCACGCTCAGCATGCGATTGAAATTGTCGGCGATCTCGGTGAGCTTCGCCAGCAGGTCGGGTGCCTGCTTGACCAGCTTCTCCATGGTGGAGGATCCCGCCCGCACCTCGCTGCCCGGGGGCAGGATCTCCAGGTCGGACTTGCCGCGGCTGATCTGCATGCCGATTCCGCCGGCAATGCTCTGCAGTTCGAGCGTCGCCTGGGAATCGGTGCGGATCGGCGTGCCGAAGCGGACGACGAAGTCGACGCGCGCCAGTTCCGAATTCTCCGGGTCGATGCGGATGTCGGTGACCCGGCCGACCGGGATGCCGCCGAAGGTCACCGTGCTGTCGACCCGGAGCTGCGCCACCGAGCCGCCGAAACGGGTGAAATAGGGCACATAGGTCACCTGCCCCTGGAACTTGGCGATCCAGATCGAGAACAGGCCGATGCCAAGGCAAAGCGCCAGCACGAAGGCGCCGACCGCGATATGTCTGGCCCGGGTTTCCATCTAGTTCTGCAGCTCCGACTGACTGGCGTGTTGATCGGCTTCCGGCGCGTCGCCGCCGATCCGGGCGGCGCGGGCCCGCGGGCCGTGAAAATAGGCGCGGATCCAGGGATGATCGTCCTGCAGCAGTTCCGCCAGCGTGCCGATCCTGACCCGCTTGTCGATCAGCACCGCGATACGGTCGCAGATCGCCACCAGACTGTCCAGATCATGCGTGATCATCACGACGGTAAGGCCAAGGCTGCGCTGCAGGCTGCGGATCAGCTCGTCGAATTCCGCCGCGCCGATCGGATCGAGACCCGCGGTCGGCTCGTCGAGGAACAGGATCTCGGCGTCGAGGGCCAGGGCGCGGGCGAGTCCGACCCGCTTCCGCATCCCGCCGGAGAGCTGCGAAGGGAACTTGGCTCCGGCATCGGCCGGCAGGCCGACCAGGCGGATCTTGAGGGCGGCAAGCTCGTCCATCAGGCCCTGCGAGAGATCGGTGTGTTCGCGCATCGGCGCCTGGATGTTCTCGGCGACGGTCAGCGAGCTGAACAGCGCACCGTTCTGGAACAGGACACCCCAGCGCTGCTCGAGCCGCGCCCGGTCTTCGCGGGACAGCGCCGCCGCCTGCTGGCCGAGAACCTCGATGGTACCGGCCGCCGGGGTGTTGAGGCCGATGATGGTCCGCAGCAGGACGGACTTGCCCGAGCCGGAGCCGCCGACGATGCCGAGGACCTCGCCGCGCCGCACGTCGAGGTCGAGATTCTCGTGCACGACCTGCTTGCCGAAGCGGTTGACGATGCCGCGGAGCTTGATGGCGATTTCGGTCTCGGCCATCGCCTCAAATCCCGAGATAGGAGAAGAGGACGGAGAAGATCGCATCGAAGATGATCACCAGGAAGATGCCTTCGACCACGGCGCGGGTGGTCAGCTTGCCGACGCTTTCCGCGCTGCCGGAGACCCGCAGGCCCTCGAAGCAGCCGACCAGGGCGATCAGCATGGCAAAGACCGGCGCCTTGACGATGCCGACGGTGAAGGTGTTCAGCGACACCGCCTGGTTGAGCAGGCGCCAGTACTGGCCGAAGCTGACATCCACCAGGACCACGCTCATGATCCCGCCGCCGAGCAGGCCCATGAGATCGGCGAAGAAGGCGAGCAGCGGCAGGGCGATCATCAGCGCCAGGACCCGCGGCACCACCAGCACTTCCATCGGGTCGAGGCCGATGGTGCGCAGGGCGTCGACCTCCTCGTTCACCTGCATGGTGCCGATCTGGGCGGTGAAGGCGGAACCGGAGCGGCCGGCAACCACGATCGCCGTCAGCAGTATGCCCATCTCGCGCAGGACCGAAACCCCGACCATGTTGATGGTGAAGACTTGGGCGCCGAAGCGGGCAAGCTGGTCGGCGCCCTGGAAGGCGAGGACCACGCCGACCAGGAAGGAGATCATGCCGACGATCGGCAGGGCGTTGAGACCGGTCTGCTCGATATGGAAGATCAGCGCGTTCCAGCGCAGCTTGTGCGGCCGCAGCGCCAGGCGCCCGAAGGTCGAGACCAGGGCCCCGAAGAACGCCAGCAGGTCCAGGGATTCGCTGGCGATTTCCTCGGCCGCCCGCCCGATATCGGAGACCCAGTCGAGGAAGGTCCGGTGCCGCGGCCGTTCCGGCTTGCCCTCGGGCCGGGCGGCGATGACGCGGTCGAGCAGGGCCTGGAGATTGGGCCGGGGCGCCCGCCAGTCGATCTTCGCGCCGCGCGCCTCGGCGGCGCTGCCGGCCCGGACGATGAGCCAGGCCCCGGCGGTATCCAGGAACTCAACGGCACCCAGATCCATGCGGAGAGGGCCGGCGACGGCGGGGAGCTGTGCCACCTCGGTATCGAGGGCGGGCGCGTAATCGATCGTCCAGGCGCCGCCGAATGTCCAGACAATGGCATCCCCTTCCCGTCCCGCCTTGATCCAGCCGGCCTCAGCCATCTTCGCCCCAATGGTAAACGGCCGGCAGCATAGCAGCCCCCCGAAGCGGGGCAACCATGCGGCCGGCCGTCTTCAGGGCTAGATGTAATACGCCGTCAGCGGCTCGAAGCCATTGAAATTGATGGCAGAATAGGTGGTGGTATAGGCGCCGGTGGAGAAAACCCGCAGCCGGTCGCCGGATGCCAAGCCTTCCGGCAGGGTATAGCCCGCCTTGTCGTAGAGAATGTCGGCGGAATCGCAGGTCGGCCCAGCCAGCACCACCGGCGTTGCGGCGCCGCCCAGGTCGCGGGTCGGCCGGATGCGGTAGCGGATCGCCTCGCCCTCGGTCTCGGCCAGGCCGCCGAAGCGGCCGATATCGAGATAGACCCAGCGCTTGTCGTCGCCATAGGCCTTGCGCGAGACCAGCACGACCTCGGTCTCGAGGACGCCGGCATCGCCGACCATGTAGCGGCCGGGCTCGACGATCAGCGCCGGCAGATCGGCACCGAAGGCCGCCGCCACCGCCTGCATGATCGCCCGGCCGTATTCGGCGATCGGGGCGACGTCCGGCGTGTAGGTCGCCGGGAAGCCGCCGCCGAGATCGACCATCTTCAGCGCCACGCCTGCCGCGAGACAGCGGTCGAACACCGATTTCGCGCCGTTGATCGCCCCCTGCCACTGGCTGGGATCGAGTTGCTGGGAGCCGACATGGAACGAGACGCCATAGGGATCGAGGCCAAGCCCGCGTGCGGCGACCAGCAGATCCGCCGCCATATCCGGCTCGCAGCCGAACTTGCGGTTCAGCGGCCAGAGGGCACCCTCGCCCTGGACCAGGATCCGGCAGAACACGCGCGCGCCCGGGGCCGCTTCGGCGATCTTCCGCAGCTCGGCCTCGGAATCGAAGGCGAACAGGCTGACGCCCTGGGCGTGGGCCCAGGCGATGTCGGCCGATTTCTTGATCGTATTGCCGAAGGAGATCCGCTCCGGCACCGCGCCGGCGGCCAGCGACTGGCGGATTTCACCGGCCGATGCCGTGTCGAAACTTGAGCCCAGCCGGGCCAAACGCGCCAGAATCTCCGGCGCGGGATTGGCTTTTACTGCATAGAACACCTCGGCACGCGGCAAAGCCTGGGTGAGGTCCCGGTATTTCCGCGCCACGACATCGAGATCGACGATCAGGCAGGGCGTTGCCGGTCGATGCTGCTCCAGATAGGCCACCGCCTTGCTGAAATCCGGCTCGGCCGCATAGCTGTTCGCCGGTTTGGCCACCGGCAGGACGGCACTCGCCGGCTGCAGCTGCTTGGCCAGGGGGGCGCGCCGGGGCGCGGCGCGGCGGGCGGGTGCCGGGACGCGGGCTTCGGCTTTCTCCAGGGCGATGTGCTTCATGCCGGTAAACCTTCCGTAAACCATGAACCGCGGTTCAAAATGAAATCGCCGCGCTGGATGAAACCCCTGAAGGGTTGCTTCCGACGCGGCGAAGCCTGTCTAGGCAGGGAAAATATAGTGCGGATTCACAGGGATATGTCCCTGTAGTTGGAGTCGAATGCGAAATATTTGTGAAGCCGGAGGCGGCAAATCGGTGAATTTTTCCGCGGGCGCCTATTCCGGTTTCGCCGCCGCCGGATCGATCAACTCCTTGAGCGGGTAGCCGGCAAACTTCTTGGTTTCCGACATGATGACATTGGTCGTCACCGAAGCGATGTTGGGTTCGGTCTCGATCAGCTGGTGATGAAGCTCGACATAGTCGCCGACGCTGCGGCAGACGAAGTGGACGATATAGTCGAAATTTCCCGAAATCTGATAGCAGGCGATGGCCTGGGGCGTGGCCTCGATCAGCCGCTCGAAGGCGCCCTGCTGGGCCCGGCCATGCTTGTGCAGGGTCACGAAACTCAGGATCTCGACATGGTCGGTCAGCTTCGCCAGATCGATATCCGCCCGGTAGCCCTGGATGATCTTCTGTTTCTCGAGCTGGCGGTGGCGGCTATGGCAGGGGCTCGGCGACAGCCCGGCCTTGGCCGCGAGATCCAGGTTGCTCATCCGCCCGTCCGCCTGCAATGCGGCGAGGATCTTCAGATCCGTCCGATCCACCTTTTGCGCCTTTGCCATGCTTGTTCCCTCCGCTCCAGACCCGCCCCGGCCGCGCTCGGCCCTTCCCGCCCCCGGGCAAATGGCTTATACAGCCAGCCGGCCTCAAACCGCCAGCAATGCTGACGCCGGCCGCACATTTGCCGACTTCGGAACGCAGCCAGCATTGGACCGACCCATGAAGCCTGAGATGGACCTCAAGCAGCACATCCGACACGTCCCGGATTTTCCCAAACCAGGGATACTGTTCTACGACATCTCGACGCTGCTGGAGCATGCCGAGGCCTGGAAGGAATGCGTGGACCGGCTGCGGGTGATGCTGGAGCCCTACCGGCCGCAGAAGCTGGTCGGCATCGAATCCCGGGGATTCCTGGTGGCGGCGCCGCTCGCCTATGTCCTCGGTTGCGGCTTCGTCATGGTCCGCAAGCGCGGCAAGCTGCCCGGCGAGGTCATCCGCCACCATTATGATCTGGAATACGGCCAGGACGTGGTCGAAATCCAGGCGGAAGCCATCGCGCCGGGAGAGCGGGTGATCGTCCTCGACGACCTGCTGGCGACCGGCGGAACGCTCTCCGCCGCCATCGCCCTGTTGCGCAAGGTGGGGGCCGACGTGGCTGCAGCCGCCTGCATCATCGAGCTGACGTTCCTGGCCGGACGTGCCAGGCTCGACGTGCCCTTCAACGCCCTGCTCTCATACGAGAGCTGACGCGGCCCTTTCGGCCAGGCCGAGCAGTGCAGTGTCCGTTCCGGCAGGCCCGATCAGCGACAGGCCGATCGGTGCGCCGCGGACCCGCCCGATCGGGATCTGGACCTGCGGCAGCCGGGCCAGCCCGGCGATGCTGGTGAGGCTCAAGGTGCGATCGCGGAATTCCGCCAGTTCCGCGGCCCCCGCCGTTTTCAGCGGCGCGATGGTCGACGCGGTCGGAATCGCCAGAACGCCTGAATCGATCACGAACATCTGCTCCATCAGGATGGTCACCTGACGGCGAAAGGCGGTATCGTGGTCGACATCCGGCGTCGCCGCAACACGCTCGGCCAGGGCGAAGCGCTCGGCGATCTCGGGCCCGAAACCGGGCCTTTGGCGCTTGATCCAATCTCCATGGGTCGCCCAGATCTCCCTCGGCTGGAGGCGGCGGAAACGCGTCAGCCATTCCCGGAGGCCGCCATCATTCTGGGCAACCGTCACCTCGCGGCGATCCGCGAAGAGCGGCGCAATGCGATCCACCGCCTGCAGAGTTGCCGCGGCAATGTCGCTGTCGGCCAGGGCCAGGGCATCGCGTCCGACCAGCAGAGTCCGCCCCAGCCGCTTGGCCTGGGGCGGCAGCAGGATGTCGCCGACCCGCCGCAGGACTTCGGCCGAGCGGGCAAACCATCCCACGGTATCGAAGCTGGGGGCCAACGGCATGACGCCGCTGTCGTCGACCACCCCATGGCTGGGGCGAATGCCGAAGATTCCCTGCAGCGCCGCCGGAATGCGGACCGATCCGCCGGTATCGCTGCCCAGGGCGAAATCCACCGCGGCGCCGCTCACGGCCGCCGCCGAGCCGCTGGAGGACCCGCCGGGAATCCGGTCCGGCGCCGCGGCGTTCACCGGCGTGCCATAGTGGAAATTCTGCCCATTCAGGCTGAAGGCGAGTTCATCCGGGATCGTCATGCCGACCAGGGTCGCGCCGGCATCGACGAGCTGCTGGACCGCGGGAGCCGTAACGTCGGCCGGCGGGTGGCTTTCCAGCCAGTCCGGATTGCCGCAGCAGGCGGACTGGCCCGCAACCGCAAAGATGTCCTTGGCCGCAAAGGTGAAGCCGGACAGCGGGCCGCCTGCCCTACCGGCGATTTCGACGACGACATGTTCGCAAAAGGCGCCCAAGGCGCGGCGGTCGGATGTCAGGGGCATGAAATTTCCTGGTTGCTTTTCTGACTGGCCGCGGCCGGCAGGAGAACCGCGACGTCCAGTCGATCTAGGCCGATTCACCTACCGCGACAATCGATCGCGACCCAGTCACGATTGCGTGCGCGGGGCGGCTGGAGCACCGGCCATCCGTTAACACGCCGAGACGCGGGGGGTGTCAGAACCGGCGGCCTATGATATGAGATTGGCCATGAACCAGGTGCTCTCGCCGGAAGCCTTTCCGCCGGCACGCTTTGATGATGCCGCCGAAGCGGTGGCCCGACTGCAGGCGATCTACGACGCCAATACCAGCCTCCTGCGCGAAAGCTTTCGCGCCTATGTCGGGGGCAAGACCCCGACCGCACGGGTTCGTGCCTGCTACCCCTATGCTGCGATCACGGTAAAGGATTTCAGTCGGGCGGATACACGGCTGGCCTACGGGTTTGTCGACCGTCCCGGCACCTTCGCGACCACGATCACGCGGCCGACCCTGTTCCGGCGCTATTGTCTCGAGCAGATCGGGCAATTGATCCAGAATCATCGCGTGCCGGTGGAAATCGGCGTCAGCAAGACGCCGATCCCGATTCATTTCGCTTTTTCCGACGAGATCCATGTCGAGGGCGAGTTGACCCGCGAGCGGATCCGCGACATGCGCAGTGTCTTCGACCTGCCGGATCTCGCCTTGATGGATGACAGCATCGTCAACGGATCGGCGGTGACTCCCCCGGGGGCGCCCGACCCCCTGGCGCTCTTTACCGCGCCGCGGGTGGACTATTCGCTGTTCCGCCTGAAACACTATACGGCGACCTCCGCCGAGCATTTCCAGAACTACGTGCTGTTCACCAACTACCAGTTCTATATCGACGAATTCATACGCCACGCCCAGGACCTGATGCGAAGCGACGGCGGCGGCTATGATGCATTCGTCGAGCCGGGCGACCGGATCACCCTGCCGGGAACCCCGGACTCACAGGTGTCGCCCGCGATGGCACGGATGCCGCAGATGCCGGCTTACCATCTGACCCGGCGCAATCATTCCGGCATCACCATGGTCAATATCGGTATCGGGCCGTCCAATTCGAAGACCATCACCGACCATATCGCCGTCTTGCGGCCGCATGCCTGGCTGATGCTCGGGCATTGCGCCGGATTGCGGAATACCCAGAAGCTCGGCGACTATGTGCTTGCCCATGGCTACGTTCGCGAAGACCACGTGCTGGATGCGGACTTGCCCGTCTGGGTGCCGGTGCCGGCGTTGGCCGAGATCCAGGTGGCTCTGGAGCGGGCCGTGGGCGAGATCACCGGGCTTTCCGGCTATGCCCTAAAGAGCGTGATGCGCACCGGCACGGTCGCCACCATCGACAATCGGAACTGGGAACTGCGCGATCACCGCGAACCGGTGCAGCGCTTCAGCCAGAGCCGGGCGATCGCCCTCGACATGGAGAGCGCCACCATCGCCGCCAACGGATTCCGCTTCCGGGTCCCCTACGGGACGCTGCTCTGCGTTTCCGACAAGCCGCTGCACGGCGAACTGAAGCTCCCCGGCATGGCGGACGCCTTCTACAAGCAGCAGGTCGGGCAGCATCTGAAGATCGGCATCCGCGCCATGGAACGGCTGCGCGAGCTGGGATTGGAGCAATTGCACAGCCGCAAGCTGCGCAGCTTCGCCGAAGTCGCGTTCCAATAGTCGTCCGGCAGATCAGGACAGTCCGATGTACGCGCAAATACCCGAGAGCGAAGTCGAGCGCCGCATCGCCACGAGCCACGAGAGCGTCCGGGCGGTCGTTGCGTATTGGCGCCAGAAGGCCGGAACGCGGCCGATGCCGGGCCGGCGCGACATCGACCCTGCCGAGATCAAGCCCTACCTGTCGGCCGTCATTCTGGTCGACGTGGTCCCCGACGAGCGGCGCTTCGTCTATCGTCTGGTCGGGACCCACGAAGTCGCCGGGCGCGGCATGGATCCGACCGGCCTTGCGGTACGGGATTCCTTCTATGCCGAGAGCCAGGAGGCTGCGCTTGGCACCTACGAATATGTCGTACGCGAGAAACGGCCGTTCTGCTGCTGCGATCCCTATGTCACCCCGGACGGCTGGCAGGAACATGAGGACGTGGTCTATCTGCCGCTGTCCGACGATGGCGAGCAGGTGAACATGGTTCTGGTCTATTCGTACTCCCACCAGTTCAAGGCGAGGACCGGCGCGTCCCTGGTCGTCAGGTAGAACGCGATATCTGTTAAATATATCGATCAAGATGATTAGTATCTTGACCATCCGGGGTGATTCGCCCTTATATGCCGTCTTCCCCGGTCGCCGCGCCAATGCCAAGAACGGCCGACGAAGTCACCCTTTGGAGAGCCTGAGATGAGAACCATCAGTCATTTCGTCGGCGGCAAGGAAGTCGCCGGCACCAGCGGCCGTTTTGCCGATGTCTTCAATCCGGCGACCGGCGAGGTCCAGGCCAAGGTGGCGCTCGCCAGCAAGGCGGAACTCGATGCAGCGGTGAAGACCGCGCTGGCGGCCTTCCCGGGCTGGGCCAACACCCCGCCGCTGACCCGGGCCCGCATCATGTTCAAGTTCAAGCAGATCTGCGAGGACAATGCCGACACGCTGGCGATGGCGATCACCAGCGAGCACGGCAAGGTGCTGTCCGACGCCAAGGGCGAGATGATCCGCGGTCTGGAGGTCGTCGAATTCGCCTGCGGCGCGCCGCAGCTGCTGAAGGGCGAATTCTGCGAAAATGTCGGCACCAACGTGGATTCCTGGGCCATCCGGCAGCCCCTGGGCGTCGTGGCCGGCATCACGCCGTTCAACTTCCCGTCGATGGTGCCGATGTGGATGTTCCCGACCGCGCTGATCGCCGGCAATACCTTCGTGCTGAAGCCGTCGGAACGCGATCCCGGCGCCTCGATGCTGATCGCCGCGTATCTGAAGATGGCCGGCCTGCCGGACGGCGTCTTCAACGTGGTGCATGGGGACAAGGAGGCCGTCGATGCCATTCTCGCGCATCCCGACATTCAGGCGGTGAGCTTCGTCGGCTCGACCCCGATCGCCGAATACATCTATCACACGGGTACCGCGCACAATAAGCGGGTCCAGGCCCTGGGCGGCGCCAAGAACCACATGATCGTCATGCCCGATGCCGACATGGACCTGGCCAGCGATGCCCTGATGGGCGCCGGCTACGGCTCGGCCGGCGAGCGCTGCATGGCGATCTCGGTCGCCGTCGCGGTCGGCGACAAGGTCGGCGATACGCTGATTGAGAAGCTGGCCCCGCGGGTGCGCTCCTTGAAGGTGGCACCCGGCACCGATCCGGAAGCGGAGATGGGCCCGCTGGTGACGAAGCAGCACCTCGACAAGGTGCGCGGCTATGTCGATCACGGCGTCAGGGAAGGCGCCAAGCTGGTGGTCGACGGCCGCGGGCTGAAGCTTCAGGGCTACGAGAACGGCTTCTTCCTCGGCGGCTGCCTGTTCGATCAGGTGAAGCCGAACATGAAGATCTATCAGGAAGAGATCTTCGGGCCGGTGCTGTCGGTGGTGCGAGTGCCCGACTACCAGACCGCCGTGAACCTGGTCAACGACCATGAATACGGCAACGGTACCGCCATCTTCACCCGGGACGGCGATGCCGCCCGGGAATTCGCCTCGAAGATCAAGGTCGGCATGGTCGGCATCAATGTGCCGATTCCGGTGCCGATGGCGTTCAACAGCTTCGGCGGCTGGAAACGGTCGCTGTTCGGGGACCACCATATGCATGGGCCGGAAGGCATCCGCTTCTATACCAAGCTGAAGACCATCACCTCGCGCTGGCCGACCGGCATTCGCGCCGGCGCGGAATTCGTCATGCCGACGATGAAGTAGGCCAACGGATCGAACGTCTTTCCGGCAACGGCCGGATCGGCTAGACCGATCCGGCCGTTGCATTTTCAGGGATCGAGTCGTGACCCGCTCTGGCTACCTGTCCGACCTGGCGCATATTGCGGTGGAGACGCGGCTGTCGCGCCGGCAATTCATCGCCGCCGCCGCCGCCGGTACGCTGCTGCCCCGGGCCGCCGCAGCCAAGGCCAGCGAAATCGTCTTTGCCACCTGGGGCGGGGAAGAGATCAAGAACCTCACCAAGGTCTATGCCAAGCCCTACACCGGCACGACCGGCACCAACGTCATCTTCGACGGTACCGGCCCGACCGAGGGCGCGATCAAGACCATGGTCGACAGCGGCGACGTGAGCTGGGACGTCTGCGATGCCGACGGCTTCTCGGCTTTGCGCCTGGGCCGCGCCGGCGCCCTCAGCGCCATCGACTATTCGGTCATCGACCGGCAGGCAGTGTTGCCGCCCTTCGCCTTCGATCATGGCGTCTGCGGATATACCTACTCCTACGTCCTCGCCTATGACGCGGAGCTCTACAAGAACCAGCCGCCGACCAGCTGGGCAGACTTCTGGAACCAGAAGAAATTCCCCGGCCGCCGGGCCCTCTGGAAATGGATGAACGGCGGCTTCGAAGCGGCGATGATCGCCGCCGGCGCCAAGCCGCATGAAATCTACCCGATCGACATTCCGAATGTGGTGGAGCGCATCCGGCGCCTGAAGCCGAACCTGTTAACCTGGGAGAGCGGTGCGCAGTCGAAGCAGATGCTGATCGACAAGACCGTGTCGATGGCCTGCATCTGGCACAGCCGGGCAGCGCAACTCGCCACGGAAACCGAGGGCCGCATCGCCTGGACCTGGGCGCAGGGGATTCTCTATCCCGGCTGCTGGGTCGTGCCGAAGAACAATCCGGCCGGCGCTGATGCCTTCAACTTCATCGCCTCGATGCAGGATCCCGGCCGGCAGGTCGCCTTCTCGGCCATCCAAGGCGTTGGACCCGGCAATCCGGCCGCCACGGCGAGCATGCCGGGCAATCTGCGCCCGATCGATCCGACCCAGCCCGAGGCCCTGGCGCAGCAGATCGTTTCCGATACCGGCTGGTGGGCCGACAACTACGATCTCGCCACCAAGAAATTCCAGGAGATGCTGAACCAGGCGTGAGGGTGAGCCGGGCAGCTATCTGCCGCGACCCGCCAGACGTTCGATCGCCTGCTTCAGCCAGCTGACCTTGGCGCCAGGACCGACGGGCTTCGGCAATTTGGCGACGGCCTGCTGCAGCAGGGCGCGGAGCTGATCGGCGCGGGTGGCCGGCGCAACCGAGATCGTCGCGGTGACGAGGCTGAGGGCATCATCGGCGATGCCGCGGCGGCCCGCGGCATCACGGATGTCGTCCTCGATCTTCGTCGTCCTGGTGGTGGGTACATGCAGCAGACTGTAGCGGCCGGGCGCCGCCTTGCTGACGATTTCCTCATGGGCATTGGCTGCCAGGGTGCCTTCGACGTCGAGCACGAGCCGCTCGGTTGCCGCGTCGTCGAGTTGTGCCAGCCGGGATCTGTCCTGAAGGCCACCGACCTCGACCACGGTGAGATCCATCGCCTCGCGGGCCGTCGATGCCGCCTGCTCGATCAACTCGATGAACTGCTGTTCGCTGGCGAAGACATTCTGCAGATCGAGATCCGCCACGCCGCCCACGGCCTGCCCGGCCCTGGCGCGGGCGAGCAGGATCCAATGCTGGCCGGCGGCACGCCCGATCTGCGCCTCCATGGCGTAGCCGCGGATGCCGAAGGCCGGGGTGAAGACGTTGATCAGGGCCGCCCGCTTGGCATTGGGCCTCGAAAGCTGGGCGAGGAACTTGCGGAAATGCAGACGTTCCTCGGGCGCCAAATAGCCGAGAAAGGACGCGCCGACGACCTGCTGGACGGTATCGCCGATATGCTCGCGGCACTGGCCGCGGGCCTCGATGACCTTGGCCGATTCATCGACCAGAAACGACATGTCCCAGGAACTCTTGCATCATAAGCCTTCCCGCTGCGATCCGAGTCCGGCGATGTCCGCGATGATGTGGACTTGGCATTAATTGCGCGTTAACGGCAGGGCGGCGGCGCGCTGCGACAAATCTGCGCGGATGCTGGCCTGGGCCGGGCCGCGTCGATCCTCTGGCCAGCACGCCGGCGCAGCTTGGATTGTGCGCCGGTTCCAGGCAACATGCGCCGCAGATTCTCCACCCGAGCGAGGCCCGATGACCCAGCCCTTGGAACTGACCAGCGCGACCGACCTGGTTGCCGCCTATCGCGCGAAGCGACTGTCTCCGGTCGAAGCGACCCGGGCGGCCCTGGCGGCGATCGAGCGACATAATCCGCGACTGAACGCCTTCTGCCTGGTCGACCCGGAGGCTGCGCTTCAGTCGGCGCGGGCCAGCGAAGGGCGCTGGGTCAAAGGCGAACCGCTCGGGCCGGTCGACGGCGTCCCGACTTCGATCAAGGATCTGGTGCTGACAAATGGCTGGCCGACCCGGCGCGGATCGCTGTTGATCGACCCCGATCAACCCTGGACCGAAGACGCGCCCTGCGTCGCCCGCCTGCGTGAAAGCGGTGCCGTGCTGCTCGGCAAGACGACGACCCCGGAATTCGGCTGGAAGGGCGTCACCGACAGCCTGTTGACCGGCATCACGCGCAATCCCTGGGATGCCGACATGACGCCTGGCGGCAGCAGCGGCGGTGCCGCGGTCGCCGCGGCGACCGGCATGGGCGCCCTCCATATCGGCACCGATGGCGGCGGTTCCGTCCGCATTCCGGCAAGCTTCACCGGCATCGTCGGCTTGAAGCAGAGCTTCGGACGCGTGCCGGCCTATCCGCTCTCGCCCTTCGGCACGCTGGCGAACGTCGGGCCGATGACGCGGACGGTGGCCGATGCCGCCCTGATGCTGAGCGTGATCGCGCAACCGGACCTGCGCGACTGGTACGCCCTGCCGCCGGAGCACGCCGCCTACCACCACCATCTGTCGGGCGGGGTGAAGGGGCTTCGTCTCGCCTTCTCGCCGAGCCTGTCCGGCGCCGCGGTTCAACCCGAGATCGCCGAGAGCGTCGCCGAGGCGGTACGACTGTTCGCCGATCTCGGTGCCGAGGTGGAAGACGTCGGCGTGGTCCTCGAGGACAGCCTGAAGGTGTTCCAGGACCACTGGTTCCCCGGTGCGGCCAATGCCCTGCGTGCCTTCACCGCCGAGCAGCGTCGCCGGATAGATCCCGGCCTCGCCTATGTGGCGGAACAGGGCGCGGCCCTGCCGCTGATGGACTATCTCGCCGCGGTCAAGCTGCGCGAGGCGATGGGACAGAGGATGTCGGCCTTCCACCAGCGCTGGGATCTGCTGCTGACGCCGACCATGCCGGGGCCGGCTTTCGCCGCCGGCTGCGACTTCCCGCCGGACGGCACCCAGGCGCAGTGGTCGGACTGGACGCCGTTCACCTATCCGTTCAACCTGACGCGGCAGCCGGCGATCAGCATTCCCTGCGGCCTGACCCGGGCCGGCCTGCCGATCGGCCTGCAGATCATCGGTGCCGCCTATGACGATCAGCGCGTGTTGCGGGCCGCCGCGGCATTCGAGGCGGCGCGGCCGTTCCAGATGCCGCGGCTCTAGCCGGCGGCCGGCATCGGTCAGCTTGCCGCGACCTGCGGCAGGGCGCGCTGCTTGAGCAGGAGATCGAGGCAGGCATCCGGCGCGATCGGCCGGCCGAAGCGCCATCCTTGCCCGAATTCACAGGCGAGATTGCGCAGCAGGCTGGCCTCCTCCTCCTGCTCGATGCCTTCCGCGACGACCTTCATGCGGAACAGCCGGGCGAGCTGAACGATGGCCTCCACCATGCGGACGCCGGATTCGTCAACCTTCATCGCCGAGACGAAGGAGCGATCGATCTTGATGGTGTCGATCGGCATGCGCCGCAGCAGGCTCAGCGAGGAATAGCCGGTGCCGAAATCGTCCAGCGACAGGCCGACGCCGATCTCGCGCAGCCGATTGAGCAGACCGAGCGTCATTTCGAAGTCGCGCATCACCGCGCTCTCGGTAATCTCGAGCTTGATCCGCCTCGGCTCGAGCCGGTTCAGTTCCAGTGCCGCCCGGACGATATCCGGCAGCGCCGGACCGTCCAGCTGGCGGCTGGAAACGTTGACACTGACGAAGATCTCGGGATCCGCGCCGTCCTTCACCCAGCTCTTCAGCTGGCGGCAGGATTCCTGCAACACCCAGGTGCCGATCGGAACGATGAGTTCGGTCTCCTCGGCCATCGGAATGAAGTCGAGCGGCGATACCATTCCCCGCGTCGGATGCTGCCAGCGCACCAGCGCCTCGAATCCGGCCAGCCCGCCGGTGGCAAGATCGACGATCGGCTGGTAGAGCAGCAGCAGCTCCTCGCGGCGCAGGGCGAGGTGGAGGTCGGCCTCGATCCGCAGGCGATCCCGGGCGCGGCGCTGCATTTCCGGATCGAAGACGACCTCATGGCCGCCGCCTTCGATCCGCGCCTTGTTGAGCGCGGCGGTGGCATCCTTGATCAGCTCGTCGGCGCCATCGTGGTGCGGCTGCGCCTGTGCCATGCCGATGGACAGGGTCAGCACGACGGATTCCTCGCCCATGCTGAGCGGTTCCTCGGCGGCCTGCCTTACGCGGCGCGCGACCCGCACCAGATCGGTATCGTCGCGCATCGCATCGACCAGGATGCACATGGTGTTCTCGGCCATGATGGTGAGCGTGTCCGTGGTGCGCAGGGTGGTCATCAACCGCTGCGCCACGCCCTTGCCGACCATGTCGCAGAAGGCCTGGCCATAGGCCTCGCGCATCGTCTCGTAGCGGTCGATCTGCAGCAGAATGATGCCGAAGCTGCCCGATTGCCGGCGCTTGTTCTTGATGATCGACTGGTTCAGGCGGTCGTAGAGCACGATCCGGTTGGGCAGCCCGGTCATGGCGTCGGTGAGCTTGCGCTCGCTGATGTCGCTGATCGACCCGGCGATGCGCCAGCCCTTGCCGAATTCGTCGCGCAGCGAGGTGCCGCGGATGAGGAACCAGCGGTAGGACTGGTTCTGATGCTGCAGCCGGCATTCGACCTGGAACGAGAGCGAGATGCCCTCCAGATGATTGCGCAGGCCGAGCTGGAAGACATCGACGTCGTCAGGGTGCAGCAGCGCAACCCAGTCGCCCAGGTGATGCAGCGGCGCATTCCGCTCCAGCCCGAACAGCTCGAGGCAGCGCGGCGAGAAATACAGCTGGTCGGTCTTGATGATCCAGTCCCAGATGCCGTCGCTCGATCCGGCAACCGCCAGGGCGAACCGCTCGCGTTCGCTGCGGCCGGCGGCAATCGCGGCGCAGCGCGCCAGCTGCGAGCGCAACCGCGCGAGGGCAACCGGGGCATGGACCGGGCGCACGATGTAGTCGTCGGCACCGAGTTCGAAGGCCCCGGCGATCTGATCTTCCTCTGAGGAATCGGCGATCATGATGATCGGGAGCTCTTCCGACTGCAGCGCCCGGCGGAGTCGCCGCAGCACTTCCATGCCGTCGATGTCCGGCATGCTGAGGTCGAGCAGGACCAGGTCGGGCTTCTCGCGGTCGATCTGGGCCAGCGCGGCCTCGCCGGATTTTACCGCCGTCACCCGGTAGCCGGCGCGCTCGATCTGGTGCGCCAGCGACTGCAGGGTGTCGTCGCTGTCATCGACGCAAAGGATATGTGCCGCGGTCATGCGCGGTCCCGATCCAGGCGGGACCCTTGCGGCGCAATGATCCCGGCGCCGCGCACGATGCCCCTGCTGACAAGCCTCACCGGCGTCACCATCCAGCCGCTTCCTAATCCCAAGACTGAAGCAAAAACTATAGGGGATTGATTAAAGTTGTCTTACTGGCTGGCGGCAGCCCCGCCGGCTTGGCCTCCTTACCCATTGAATAGACCGGGGTTTTCACCTGCTGACCCGCCGGCAATGGGCTCGCAAGGTGGGAATTCGAGAACAAGCCCGCGGATTCCGTGCCTAATCGGCGGCGCCTGCCCGGATCCTAGCCAGCGCCTGCGCCGGAGTCGGGCCGCCGCAGGCTAGCCCCAGAGCGCGGGGCTGTTGGGGTGCATCAGGCTGCCGGTGAAGGCGAAGCCGCCGGGCCGGTCCTGGCTCAGCAGCAGCGGGCCGTCGAGATCGACATATTTCGCCTGCTGGGCCAGAAGAAAGGCCGGTGCCATCGCCAGCGATGTCCCGACCATGCAGCCGACCATGATCTCCAGGTTGAGCCGCTTTGCCTCGGCAACCAGCGCCAGCGCCTCGGTCAGCCCGCCGGTCTTGTCCAGCTTGATGTTGACCGCCTGGTACTTGCCGATCAGCGTCTTGATGGTCGAGACATCGTGGCAGGATTCGTCGGCGCAGACCGGGATCGGCTTATGCACCTCGAGCAGCGCCGAATCCTGGGTGGCGGGAAACGGCTGTTCGATCAGAATGACGCCGAGTTCCGCCAATTTCGGCGTGACCGCGTTGTATTCGTCGACGCTCCAGCTTTCGTTGGCATCGATGATCAGGGCGGTCTGCGCCGCCGCCTGTCGCACCGCCTGGACACGTCCCAGGTCCTGGCTGCCGCCGAGCTTCACCTTCAGCACCGGCCGATGCGCATTCGCCGCCGCGGCAGCGGCCATCTTCTCCGGCGTGTCGAGGCTGATGGTAAAGGCCGTCACCAGGTCCTTCGGCTGAGTCAGGCCGGCCAGCTTCCAGACCGGGACGCCGCCCAGCTTGGCCTCCAGGTCCCACAATGCGCAGTCGACCGCATTCCGCGCGGCGCCGGGCCGCAGCAGCGCGCGCAGGCGCTGGCGACCGACCCCCGATTCCAGCGGACCGCGGAGGTCCTCGATCGCCGCCATGACGCCGTCGATGGCCTCGGAATACCGGCTGTACGGCACGCATTCGCCGCGGCCGACCTTGCCGCCTTCCTCGAGTTCCACGACCACGACATCGGCGGCGATCTTGCTGCCGCGGGCGATGGTGAATTCCCCGGCGATCGGCCAGCTTTCGTGCTTTACGGTCAAGCGTCGCGTCATGTCATCTGCTCCACAATACGGCCGACGCCGGTCCGGAACGGATCAACGGTCGGCAGATGGAATTGCTGTTCGGTCTCCGCCAGCAGGGCTTCGGCCCGATCTTTCGGCAGGTCGGCGGTGTTGATGCTGATGCCGACGAACCGCGCCGCCGGATTGGTGAGGCGGGCCGCCGCGAGATTCGCCGCCATGCAGGTTGCCAGATCGGGCAGCGGGTAATGCGGCAGTCCCCGCATATGCCGGCGCGTCGGCTCGTGGCACAGCACCAGCGCATCCGGCTGGGCGCCGTGCAGCAGCCCCAGGCTGACGCCGGCATAGGAGGCATGGAACAGGGACCCCTGGCCCTCGATCAGGTCCCAATGGTCGGGATCGTTGTCCGGCGACAGCCATTCGACCGCGCCGGAGATGAAATCCGCCACCACCGCGTCGATCGAGACGCCGGCACCGGCAATGAAGATCCCGGTCTGGCCGGTGGCGCGGAAATCCGCCTTCATGCCGCGGCGCTGCATCTCCTGCTCCAGCGCCAGCGTCGTATACATCTTGCCGACCGAACAATCGGTGCCGACCGCGAGCAGCCTCTTGCCGGGGCGCTTGGCGCCGGTGCCGACGTCGAAGCCCCGGGTCGGATGCCGTACATCGAACAGCTGGCGCCCCTGCTGCTTGGCGATCGCCACCAGCTTCGGATAGTCGCTCAGCCGCTGATGCAGGCCGCTGGCGAGATCCATGCCGCGATCGAGCGCCTCCGACAGCATGTCCACCCAGTCCGGCGACAGGATCCCGCCGCGATTCGCCACCCCGACGATGACCGTCTTCACCCCCGCCCCGGCGGCGGCGGCAAGGCTCATGTCCGGGATCTTCAGATCGGCCTGGCAGCCCTCCAGGCGCCATTGCCCGGCACACCAGTCGCGGCGCCAATGCACGATTCCTTGGGCGGTCTTGGCCGCCAACTGGTCCCGGGCATTACCCAGGAACATCAGATAGGGATGCCTGATCAACATTTGTCCCGCTTGCGCCTGACGCCAAATCAAGGTCCGGAGTCTAGCCAAGATCGCCAAACTTGTCTTGCCAGGATCGCTCGCTTGCGCCGCTCCGGGCGCCGCCCCTATAGTGCCGCCGGGATCACACGCGGGACAATATCATGGCTTTCCTGGCGGCAGCGAACGTGCGTTCGGTGCATCGCCGCATTCTGGCGGTCGCGCTGCCGGCGATCCTGGCAAATCTCACTACGGTTCTGCCCGGCCTGGTCGATACCGCCTTCATCGGCCGGGGCGGCGTCGCCGCACAGCTCGGCGGGGTGGCGATCGGGACCACCTTCTGCAGCCTCATCCTCTGGGCCTTCAGCTTCCTGCGCACCGGCACCGCCGGCTTCACCGCCCAGGCCTTTGGCGCCGGCGAGAGTGGCGAGATCCGCGGCACCCTGCGCCGGGCCCTGGGCCTCGCCTGGTTCTTCGGCTTCATCCTGCTGCTGCTGATGGTGCCGCTGGGCGAGATCGTCCTGCCGCTCTATGGCGGCGGCGACCAGCAGCTGGATTTCGCGGCGCGCTACTACCACTTCCGCATGTTCAGCGCGCCCTTCGACCTCACGCTCTATGTCGTGCTGGGCTGGCTGCTCGGCCTGGAGCGGCCGAAGACCGCGTTTGCCCTCCAGGCCCTGCTGAACGGCCTCAACGTGCTGTTCTGCTATGTGGCGGTGATGCACTACAATCTCGGCGTCGACGGCGTCGCGATCTCGACATCGCTCGCCCAGTTCCTCACCGCGATCGCCGGTCTCGTCGTCGTCCGGCGCATCGCCCGCGGGATCGCCGAGCCGCGCAGCGACAATCAGCTGCTCGACGTCGAAAAGCTGGTCGAGCTGATGTCGGTCAACACCGACATCTTCATCCGCACCCTGGCCCTGACCTTCATCTTTACCTATTTCATCCATCTCAGCGCCGGTCTCGACGAGACGACCCTGGCCGCCAACCAGATCCTGCTCGGCTTCATGGCCTTCATCGCCAATGCGCTCGACGGCTTCGCCCAGTCCGCCGAGACCCTGACCGGTCAGGCGATCGGCGCCCGCGACCCCGCGGCCCTGCGCCGGGCGGTCGGCGGCAGTGCCATCTGGGCCCTGGCGCTCGCCTTGGCCCTGTCGGCGATCTTCTGGCAGCTCGGCCCCGGCCTCCTGCCCTGGTTCAACGCCAATCCGGACGTCCTGGCGGCCGCCGCCACCTATCTGCCCTGGCTGATCGTCACGCCGCTCGCCGCCGTCACCTGCTTCCTGATGGACGGCGTCTACATCGGCGCCACCCGCGGCCGCGAGATCCGCAACGGCATGCTGCTGGCGGCGGGAACCACGCTGATCGCCATGCACCTGCTGATGTATTTCCTCGGCAATCACGGGATCTGGGCAGCCTTGACCCTGTTCTATATCCTGCGCGGCACCGTCCTGGTCCTGTGGTATCCGCGCATCCCGCGGGCCCTGGCCAGGTAGGCGCCGCCATGGCAAACTCCGTCGCATTCCGATAAGGACCGTCCCATGCCGTCATTCGACATCGTCTCCAAGACCGAACTCGCCGAGGTCGACAACGCCGTCCAGGGCGTGGTTCGCGAGATCGGCACCCGCTTCGACTTCAAGGGATCGCACTGCACGGTCGAGCGCAAGGAGGCGCAGATCAACATCCTGGCCGACGACGACATGAAGCTGAAGCAGATCCAGGAGCTGCTGAAGGGCTATATCACCCGCCGCAAGCTCGACGCCGGCGCGCTGGAGTTCAAGGACCCGCAGAAGGCCTCCGGCAATGCGTTGCGCCAGGAAGTCATCGTCAAGCAGGGCATCGACCAGGTGCTGGCGAAGAAGATCGTCAAGGAGATCAAGGACAACAAGCTCAAGGTCCAGGTCTCGATCCAGGGCGACGAGCTGCGCGTCTCGGGCAAGAAAAAGGACGACCTGCAGACGGCAATCCAGTTCGTCCGCGGCCTGAAGATCGAGCAGCCGCTGCAATACGTGAATTTCAGAGACTAGGAACCATGGCGAAGAAGAACCCACTCAACCTCAACGCCCTGCAGCTGAAGACCCTCACCCTGTTGCAGGAGCTCGCGAAGCTCGGCGAATACGCCAAGCCCGCCGAGGAGCCCGGCCATGTGATGATCACTGGCATGCCGCGGCCGCACGGCGACCATTTCCATCTCGGGCCCTATGTGCTTGCCTCGCGCGACGCGACCGGCCTCGGCAACGAGGCGGCCTGGGTCGCGCTGGAACGCCGCGGCCTGATCCGGTCGATGTTTCCGATGGCCTGCATCCTGACGCCGGCAGGCGCCGGTTACGAGACCGGCCTGCGCGACCAGATCCTGCACGCCGCCCACCATCACTAGGACACCGCGCCATGTTTCTCTACCGCTACCTGACCGGACCCGACGATGCCGCCTTCTGCCACCGGGTGACGGCGGCGCTCAATCGCGGCTGGCTGCTGTATGGCCCGCCGACGCTGACCTATGACGCGGAACAGAAGCGCACGATCTGCGGCCAGGCCATCACCAAGGACGTGCCGAACCAGACCTACGCCGCCGATACCGATCTCGCCGCCTATTGAGCCGCCGCGGCCGCCGACCCCTGGCGCAGGTAGTCGTCCAGCCAGGGCGTCCGATAGCCATCCTGCCGCCACAGGACCGGGAAGAAGCTTTCGTCCATCGACGTATCGCCATGGCGCTTGTAGCGATTGTAGATGTAGCTGATCTTCGTCGGGTGATAGTGCGCCGAAGACGACATGCAATGCGCGACGGCCGAACGCCGCGGATGATCCGACAGGTTCGGGCCCGACCCGTGCCAGGTCCAGCCGTGATGGAAGGCGCATCCGCCGGGCGGCACCTCGACAAAGACGATCTCCGGCTCGTGGCCGAGCGACCGTGCCGCGGCAATCATCTCCGCCCGGTAGTCCTCGGGCGCGTGGAATTGCTTGGCCGGAGGGAATCGACCCAGAGATGCGAGCCGCGGACATATTCGATGGTGCCGCCCGCGGCCGTCGTCCGGTCAAGCGCCACCCAACATGACAGCATTTCGCCCGGCACGATCCAGTCGTTGTAGCTGTTGTCCTGGTGATAGCCGAGCGACTTCGCGCCCGACGGCTTCCAGATCACGTTGTCCTGGGCGATCCGCGCCCCGGGCCAGCCGGCGAGCTGGGCACAGAGCCGACCAATCTCCGGGCGCAGCACCAGACTGGCAATCGTGAAGTCGGATTTCCAGCCGTTGCAGATCTGCCGGCTGCGGTCCGGCCGGTCGCGACCCTCCTGCCAGTTCCACTCGTCGGGATAGAGGCCGGTCTCGAAGGAGCCGCGGAACAGCGCTTCATAGCGCGCCGCCACCCGCGCGGCTGCTCCCGGCTCGATCAGCTGGGGAAGGATCAGCATGCCGTCGGCCCGGAACTGCCTGACCTGCTCGTCGCTCAAACTCTCAATCATGCAGCCACTCCACCGCAGCGCCGTCGCCAACCGATCTTGGCATCTTTGCCAATCCCCGGCCGGGGGACAAGCGACTTCGGCGGCGGCCTCGCTGGCATTGATCTTCCGCATGTCGGCCAGCCAGGTGATCGGCCCCGGCAAGCCTGTCGGTCCTCGTCACTTGCCGGCTGTGCATACCCCGCAACCTGGTTGCAGCGCTCGCGCCCCGCGGCCTTTTGGTCGCTCGCGGCGCGTTTCATGCCGGTTCAGGGTTATTTGTATCCTGTGGGCACCGGCGGATTTTTGTCTCAGGGGCAGCCGGCCTGGCGTCACGCCGACCCAGTCCGACCCAGTCCGACCCAGTCCGACTCCGTCCGACTCCGTCCTTTCCGGCCTCGCCATGGGCCAGTCTCCCTTGTATTTTGCCCAGATCGTCGTTTCGAGGATCTTGGTCATCGAGCGGCTGCTGTGCACGTCGATGGGACAATCAATATGGCCGACCTCGATCTCTGCTATACGCCTGCAACCGAGCTTGCCGCACGCATCCGCGCGGGGACGCTGTCACCAATCCATTTGGTCGAAAACACCCTGGCGCGTATCGCCGAGATAAACCCGAAGCTGAACTGCTTCTGCTTCGTCTACCCGGAGGAATCCCTGGTACTCGCCCGCCAGCTGGACACCGAGGCCAAGGCGGGAAGCTTTCGCGGGCCGCTGCACGGCGTCCCCTTTGCCATCAAGGATCTGACGCCGACCAAAGGCAAGCGCACGACACTTGGCTCCTATGCTTACGAGCACTGGGTCCCGGACGCCGATGCGCCGATCGTCGAGGCGTTGAAGAATGCCGGCGGCATCATGGTCGGCAAGACCACGACCCCGGAATTCGCCTATTCCAGTTTCACCGAAAGCCCGCTCTGGGGGATCACCCGAAATCCCTGGAACCCGGATCGCACGTCGGGCGGTTCCTCGGGCGGATCGGGCGCGGCGGTGGCCTCCGGCTGCGTGCCCCTGGCCGAAGGCTCGGACATGGGCGGCTCGGTGCGCATTCCGGCGAGTTTCTGCGGCATCGCCGGGTTGAAGCCGAGCTTCGGACGCATCCCTTTCACCATCCTGCCCAGCCAATTCGATCAGCTCAGCCATTTCGGCCCGCTTGCCCGCACCATCGGCGACGTCTGCCTGTTTCTTCAGATCACCCAGGGACCGGACGAGCGGGACATCCAGTCGCTGAAACCGGCCCTGGATTTCGCCCGGCCGCTGGATACGAACCTGGCCGGAAAGCGCCTGGCGCTCTGCCTGGATTTCGGGCGACGGCTCTGGCATCCGGATGTCGAAGCCTCGGTGCGCAAGGCCGCAGGGGTTCTGCAGAGCGCCGGTGCCGAGATCGAGGAAGTGCGCCTCGACTGGGGTATCGAGCAGGACGAGCTCTGGTCCGCCCATTGGGCAGTCTACATTGCCGCCTTCTTCGGCCATGTCCTGCCCGAGTTTCGCGCCAAGATGGACCGCAACGTGGTCAACATCATCGAGCGCGGCCTGGCCATGTCCGCGGTGGACTTCAAGCGCCTGGAATTCGGACGCACGGAGATGTGGAAGCAGCTCACGCCGATCCTCCAGCGCTGCGACGCCCTGCTGTGCCCGACCATGGCACAGCCCGCTGTCAACCATGGACGCTCGGACCAGGATTTCTGGCGCCTTGACGACAAGGGCGACTATCTGGCGCTGGACTGCACCTCGGTCTTCAATTTCGTCAGCCAGTGCCCGGCACTTTCGGTGCCCTGCGGCTTCACAAGCGACGGGCTGCCCATCGGTCTGCAGGTGGTCGGCCGGCGCTTTGACGATCTCGGGGCCCTGACGATCGGCGCCGCCTTGGAGAAACACCAGCCTTGGGCCGCAAAACGGCCTCCCGTCTGACGCCGGCGAATTGACGGGTTGCCTGGCGTCCGGCGCTGGGCTAAGCCACCCTCGAGCGGAAGAATGGGAGATCGGCGATGGCGAGCGGCGGGAATTTGCGGAACGGCGGAAAGGTCCTGATCGACGCGCTGAAGAAGCACGGCGTCGATCTGGCATTCTGCGTCCCGGGGGAAAGCTATCTTGCCGCCCTCGACGCCCTGCATGACGCCCGGGACCAGATCCGCCTCATCGTCTGCCGCCAGGAAGGCGGCGCCGCCTATATGGCGGAGGCCTATGGCAAGCTGACCGGCAAGCCCGGCATCTGCTTCGTCACCCGCGGACCGGGGGCCACCAACGCCTCGGTCGGCGTCCATACGGCCTACCAGGATTCGACGCCGATGATCCTGTTCATTGGCCAGGTCGCGCGCGACCAGGTCGAGCGCGAGGCCTTCCAGGAGATCGACTTCCGGCGGATGTACGGCCCGATGGCGAAATGGGTGGCGCAGATTGACGATGCCGCCCGCATTCCCGAACTGGTCAGCCAGGCGTTTCATCGCGCGATGAGCGGTCGGCCGGGCCCGGTCGTCCTTGCCCTCCCCGAAGACATGCTGACCGACCATGTGGATGTGGCCGATGCCGGTCATTTCAAGACCGTGCGGCCGCATCCCGGCGCCGCGGAAATGGCGGAACTGCGCGAGCGCCTGAGCCATGCCAGGCGCCCCCTGATGATTCTGGGCGGCGGCGGCTGGGATGCCAAGGCGGTCGACGACATCCGCGCCTTCGCCGAAACCATGAACCTGCCGGTCGGCTGCTCCTTCCGCTGCCAGGACCTGTTCGACAACGGCCATCCCAATTATGCCGGCGATGTCGGCATCGGCATCAATCCGAAGCTGGCGGAGCGGGTCCGGACCTCGGATCTGCTGCTGGTGGTGGGCGCCAGGCTGGGCGAAATGACGACCTCCGGCTATACCCTTGTCGACATCCCGACGCCGAAACAGCCGTTGATCCATGTCCATGCGGGTGTCGAGGAACTGGGCCGGGTCTATCAGGCGACCCTGCCGATCAATTCCGGCATGGCGGCGTTTGCGGAAATGGCGCGCACCCTGCTGCCCCTCGATCACACCGCCTGGGACGCCTGGACCGCTGCCGCCCATGCCGACTACCTCGAAAACCTGAAGCACGGCCCGATCCCCGGCCCGCTGCAGATGGGCGAGGTCATGGCCTATCTCCGGGACAAGCTCCCGCCGGACACGATCATCACCAACGGCGCCGGCAACTACGCTTCCTGGGCGCACCGGTTCTACCAGTATCGCCGCTATCGCACCCAGCTCGGCCCGACCAACGGGTCGATGGGATACGGGGTCCCTGCGGGCGTGGCGGCGAAGCTCGCCGCACCGCACCGGACGGTGGTTTCCTTCAATGGCGACGGCTGCTTCATGATGAACGGCCAGGAACTGGCCACGGCGGTGCAATACGGTGCCAATGTGGTCTTCCTGGTGATCAACAACGGCATGTACGGCACCATCCGCATGCACCAGGAGCGGACCTATCCGGGTCGCGTCTCCGGCACCGAACTGCACAATCCGGATTTTGCCGCCCTGGCCCGCGCCTACGGCGCCCATGGCGAGACCGTGCGGACCACGGCGGAGTTCGCCCCGGCCTTCGAGCGGGCACTCGGCGCCGGCAAGCCGGCCCTGATCGAGATGCAGCTCGACCCCGACGCCATCACGCCGAAGGCGACCCTGAGCGAGATGCGCGCCCAGGCGCTGAAGAACCAGAAGAAATGAGCGGGCGCCTGTCCGCGCCATGACCACCGACGGCCGCCTTTCGACCGAGCTCTGGGTCATGGGCCATGTCCGGCAGTGCATCGCCCAGGGAATCGTCGCCACCATCGCCCACAAGGGCGACGCCTGGGGCGGCGCGGTCATCCTCAAACTCAACCTGCTCGGACCCGGATTTCGCATCCTGTCGCAGACCCGCGACCTCGAAGGCCGTGTCGCCTGGCTGCAGGCCAATGGCGGCACGCCGATGCCCGAGAGCGAGGCCGATGCCTACATCGAACGCCAGGTGAAGCGCGATCCCGATCTCTGGGTGGTCGAGATCGAGGACCGCAGGGGCACCAATCCGTTCGAGGGAAAACTGCTCTAGGCCTCGCCCATGCGGCGAAAATCGCGCCGGAGATGGAACTCCTTGGAGGTGACTTCGGCTTCCATGCCGCCGGTGCGGGCCTCCATCTCGCGAAATTTCTCGCGCAAGGCGGCGAAACGCAGTTCCGGCGGCAGATCGGACTCCGGCGCCTCGGTCCCGCCCGGGCCGCCCGCCACGGCGGTTTCGGGCGCCGGCCGCTCCAGCGGCTGCAGCATCAGCGTGGCGATGCCATAGACGATGAGGGCGAGGATCGGGTTGATCACCAGCCCGATCAGCGCCGCCGCCCGCACCGCCCAGGTGCTGATGCCATAGTAGCCGGCGATGCCGGCGCAGACGCCACTGACCTTGCCGCGGGCCGGGTCGCGCTTCAACCCGCTCAGGATCCGATAGTCCCGCCCGTGGCCCTGCCAGCCGTTGCCGTGGCATCCATTTCCATACCGGCCTCTCATTTTCGTACATCCCTCCAGCCGGGCGCCTCGGCATCCAGCAGCTTCTCCAGCGCCGCGACCCGGGTTTCCAGCCGATGCGCAATGCCCCACATCTCGTTCAGGGTCTTCTCGTCGATCCGGCCGACCTGCCGCTGGGTCTTCCACCGGGTCACGTAGTGGAAGATCAGCCACAGCGGCGCCACCACCACGGTGAACAGGATGGCCGGCACCGAGAGGAATTGCAGAAGACTCATGGGTAATCCTTACCTGCCAGCTTGAGCGCGGTCAGGCGCCGCCGCCTGCCTTGCCGCCCAGCTTTTCCTTGAGCGCGCTCAACTCTGCATCGAGGCCGGTCTCGGCCTCAAGCGTGGCGAATTCCTGCTCCAGGGTCTTCGCCTTACCCATATCGTAGACTTCGGCCTGACCTTCAAGCTCGTCGATCCGGCGATGCAGCGCCTCGTAGCGCGCCATGGCGTCGTCGATCCGCCCGTCGGCCAGGGTGCGCCGGATCTGCACCCGCTTCTGCGCGGTGGCCATGCGGATGGCAAGCGCCTTCTGCTTGGCCTTCGCCTCGTCCAGCTTGGCCTGCAGGCGGGCCAGGTCCTCGTCATGCCGGGCGAGGGAATTGTCGATGGTGGCCAGTTCATGGGCGAGAACCTTCGCGCTTTCCGCCAGTTTCCGCTTGGCGAGAAGCGCGCCCTTGGCAAGGTCGTCGCGGCCCTTGGAGATGGCGAATTCCGCCTTCTGGCCCCAATCGGCTTCGGCCGCGGCCAGCTGCTCCAGGCGGCGCTGCGCCTCCTTCTTGTCGGTGATGGTGCGGACGGCGGCGGACCGCACTTCGACCAGCGTATCCTCCATCTCCTGGATCATCAGCTTGATCATCTTCTCGGGGTCTTCCGCCCGCTCGATCAAGGCGTTGAGGTTGGCATTCACGATGTCGGTGAGACGCGAAAAAATACCCATGGGGGGCCCTTTCAATCCGGCGGCAAAATCAGAAGAACCAGGCGCCGAGCAGCACGCCGGCGGCGAAAAATCCCCAGTCGGCGGCGCGGCGCTGGCCGAGATAGGTCTTGATCCGGTCGATCCAGCGGTCGGCCTCGGCGGCAAATCCCTGGCGGTAATACGGTGCACTGTCGTCGGTCATCGAACGCTCCTTGGCATGAACAACTCAGCCTATTCAGCATGCCCCGTGCCAGGAGAGATATTCATGTATATCAATGCGTTAACTTAGCCTCCCCATATCAAATAGCGAAAATAGCTAGACTGATTCGATAGATTTAGCGATATTCGCCATATGAATTCCATGAACGACGACCCACCATCCCCGCCCCCCTTGCTGGGATCCGATCCGGCATTCCTGGAGGTGCTCGAGCGGATATCCGGGCTTGCGCCGCTCGACCGCCCAGCGCTGGTGATCGGCGAACGCGGCACCGGCAAGGAGCTCATCGCCGAGCGCCTGCATTACCTCTCCCGCCGCTGGTCCGGGCCCTTCGTGAAGGTGAACTGCGCCGCCCTGAGCGAGACCCTGCTCGAGACCGAGCTCTTCGGCCACGAGCCTGGCGCCTTCACCGGTGCCCGCACCCGCCATCGCGGGCGGTTCGAGCGTGCCGACCGGGGTACCCTCTTCCTCGACGAGATCGCCACCGCCTCGCCGCGGGTCCAGGAACAGGTCCTCAGGGTGATCGAGTATGGCGAATTCGAACGGGTCGGCGGCGAACAGGTGCTGCGGGTCGATGTCCGGATCGTCGCCGCCGCCAATGTCGACCTGGCGGCGCTGGCGGCCGAAGGCGGTTTTCGCGCCGACCTTCTCGATCGCCTGGCCTTCGACGTCATCACCCTGCCGCCCTTGCGGGCCCGGCCGGCGGACATCCTGGACCTCGCCGCGGCCTTCGGCCTTGCCATGGCCAAGACCTTGGAATATCCGGTCTTTCCCGGCTTCTCGCCAACTGCCGAGCGGCGGCTGCTGGAGCATGCCTGGCCGGGCAATGTCCGCGAGCTGCGCAACGTCGTCGAACGCGCGGTCTACCGCGCCGGGCCGGGCGAGACGCCGATCGGGGAGGTCCAGATCGATCCCTTCGAAAGCCCCTGGAGACCGGGTGGGCGACCGGCACATCCACCATCCGTCACCGGGAATTCACCGGCAATTCCACCGGACTTCACCGCGGCGGTCGCCGGTCTGGAGGTGGATCTGCTCCGGCGGGCCCTGGCCGGCAGCGGCGGAAACCAGGCCGATGCCGCGCAGGCCCTCGGGCTCGGCTACCACCAGTTCCGCCGCCTGATCCGCAAGCACCGGGTCCGGCCGGCTACAGCCAGCCCGACTTCTTGAAGCGCCAGTAGAGCACGCCGCAGACCCCGATGATGATCGCCAGGGTCAGGGGATAGCCGTAACGCCAGTTGAGTTCCGGCATGTACTGGAAATTCATCCCGTAGATGCCCGCAACCGCCGTCGGCACCGCCAGCATGGCGGCCCAGGCGGCCAGCTTGCGGGTCACCTCGTTCTGCTTCATCGAGGTCAGCAGCATCTTGGATTCGACCACGGTCTTCAGCGTTTCCCGAAGGGAATCAACGCGCTCCAGCATGATATGGGTATGGTCGAAGACGTCGCGGAAATAGGGATGGGTGTTGGCGTCGATCATCGGCACGTCGTAGCGCATCAGCCGCTGGCAGATATCCGGCAGCGGCGCCACGGCATGGCGCATCTCCAGGAGGTCGCGCCGCAACTCGGCGATCTCCTCCAGCGCGTCGCGCTCCTCCTTGCCGGCGAAGACCCGTTCCTCGAGATCCTCCACCATCTCCTCGATATGGTCGAAGATCGGGAAATAGTTGTCGACGATGAAATCCATCAGGGCATAGAGGACGAAATCCTCGCCCTTCTTCAGCCGTTCCGGGGCGTTCTCGCAGCGGGCCCGGACATCGGCATAGCTCAGCGACGGCCCGTGCCGCACCGAGATCACGTAGCCCCGGCCGATGAAGAAGCAGGTCTCGCCCATCGACACGTGTTCGCCGACGAACTGCGCGGTCTTCATCACCACGAACAGCATGTCGCCGTAGATTTCCAGCTTCGGGCGCTGATGCGCCTTGTAGGCGTCTTCCACCGCCAGGTCGTGCAGCCCGAAATAGCGCTGCAGCTTCAGCATCAGTTCCTGGCTGGGTTCGTGCAGGCCGATCCAGATCACCCGGCCCGGCTGGATCTTCATCTGCTGAGCGTCGTCGATATCGAGATCGACCACCCGGCGGCCGTTCTCGTAAGCTGCGCAATTGACGACGACACCCATACTCCACCCCAGTTCGGCCAGCGGGATTTCCGCCCTAGGCCTTAGCCCAAGGCCGGATACCCGGCAAGCCCGATCGCCGGCCGCGGCGCAGGATCGGAACGCTCACGCGCCGGCGGTCAGTTCGGCGCCGTGGCGGGAGAAATGCCGGCGAAACTGGCTGGGGGTCACCTTGAGCCGGCGGAGAAAGGTCCGGCGCAGCCTTTCGGCCCCGCCGAAGCCGCAGCGCCGGGCCACGAGATCGATCGGCAGGTCCTGCTCGATCAGGGCCCGCCGCGCCGCATCCAGCCGGGCCGCCGCCACGAAGGCAGCCGGGGTCTCCCCCAGCTCGGCGGCGAAGTGCCGGGCGAAACTGCGCTCGGTCATCCCGGCCCGCTCGGCGAGGATCGGCACGGTCAGCGGGCGATGCAGGTTCTCGAGCATCCACCCGACGATGTCCTTGAGCCGGCCGCCGAGTTCGCGCTGGCCCGCCAGGACGGCGCTGAACTGCGCCTGTCCCCCCGCCCGCTTCAGATAGAGCACGTAGTCGCGCGACAGCTCGAAGCTGAGTTCCGGACCCCAATCCTCCTCGATCAGCGCCAGGGTCAGGTCCATGCCGGCAGTGACCCCGGCCGAGGTATAGATCCGACCATCGCGGATGAAGATCGGGTCGGTTTCCACCCGCACCGCGGGATAGCCCGCAGCGAGCCGCGCGCAGTCCGACCAATGGGTGGTGGCCCGCCGCCCGTCGAGCAGACCCGCCTCGGCAAGCAGCAGGGCGCCGGAACAGGTCGAGGCGACCCGGCGGGCCTTCCGCGCGGCGCGGCGCAGCCAGGCGATCATCGGGCGGTCGCTGACCGCCGTGTAGACCCCGTTGCCGCCGGCGACCAGCAAGGTGTCGATGCCCGCCAGATGCGACTTGAATCCCGCCGTCGCGACGATCTCCAGGCCGCAGCTGGTGACGACCGGCCCGGCCCTCTCCGCCACCAGAATGAGTTCGTAGGCCGTTCCGGAGAACCGCCCGTCGGCCGCCAGCCTCCGTGCAGCCGAGGCGAACAGCGCCATCGGGCCGGCGATATCGACCAGATGCGCATGCGGGAAGATCAGCATCGCCACCCTGCGCGGGCGGGCGCGCGGGCCGGATGGTCCGCTGCGGGCGGGGCCGGAATGGCTGGGAGAACTGGTCGATACCTGGCGCATGCGGACACTATGCCACGGCCAGGTTTGGCAGCAATGACAAACTACCCGCATTTTCCGCCAGATCCGGCGGCGCGGTATGCGGCCAGGGCCAGGCCTTTGCCTCCGCCAGCGGCCTTGCCGGGATGCGCGGCGCGCGGCGCAGGGCCAGGACGAGAAAGGCCGAGGTCACGATGACGAAGGCTATGCCTTTCGTCGTGCCGAAGGCGGTGATCAGTTGGGGCTTGACCACGAGGCCGAGGATTCGATCGGAGAGAAATATCCAGGCCGTCGCCAGCGCCCCATAGGCGCTCACCGTCCGCAGAATGAATTGGCTGTGCGCCGACCTGATCACCGCCGATGCCGCAGTCTGCCGATGCGCGCGGCATGCTGCGGCCGACCGGGTACGACCGTCATCTGGGCACGATCCTTGCCTGCATCACTCGCCATCACGGCAGTTCAACCTCCTGGAATCGAGGCGTTCACGCTACGGCGGCGGAGTAATATTCTCCTTAAGTCGGCAGCTCGCGCAGTCGCCGAACTCAACCCAGATTGCGAATTGCAATAGCAGACAAAGCCGCAGGAGATTGGGCCGGAGATCACGCCCTGCAGGCACCGGCGCGGCGCGGGGGCACCACCGATCCGGGTGAGGGTCCCCGGCAACGAGACCCGCAGCCGCCCTATACATCCCATTCGAGCTGGACTACCCTTTACAGGGCGCGGCAGGCACCAGGCTGCGGCTGACTTCTGAATTGAATCAGCCGATTAGAGTTCAATCCTGTGAATACGCAGCAAGCTGGGCAGGCGTTTCGGGGGCGAGCAAATGGTGGCTGGCGTGAACCGAATCAAGGGAACAGCCGACTTAACCTGTATGAAAGTTGAATAGCGGGATGAAAGCGGATGCCGGCGCGGCGACCAGCAGACTCCAGTCCGGCGACGGCAAGCTGCTGCAGCGCATCGCTGCCGGCGATCAGGACGCCTTCACCGAACTCTATCAGCGCCTGCAGCGGCCGCTGTTCGGGTTCCTGGTGAAGCTGGTGCGCGAGCGGGAAATGGCCGAGGAGGTCCTGAACGAGACCCTGCTCGACGTCTGGCGCCAGGCCGGGCGCTTCGAGGGCAAGTCCTCGGTTTCGACCTGGATCTACTCGATCGCCCATCACAAGGCGGTCAGCCGCCTGCGCCGGATCCGCGAGCACAGCCTGGAGGAAGGCGCCGCCGAGCGGATCGAGGACCCTGCGCCGACGGCGGACGTACGGGTCGAAGAAGACGACATGGCGCGCCTGCTGAAGCGGACGCTGGACAAGCTGAGTTTCGATCACCGCGAGGTGATCCAGCTCGCCTATTACCAGGAATTCTCGGTGCAGGAGATCGCCGAGGTCCTGGACCTGCCCGAGAATACCGTGAAGACCCGGATGTTCTATGCCCGCCAGCGCCTGAAGGTGCTGCTCGAGGCCGCCGGGGTCGAAGGAGCCGTCGCATGACGATACAGAACCCGCAACCCAAGCCCGAGCCCAAGCCCGAGCCGATGACCGAGCAGGATGCCGAGGCCCTGCTGCCCTGGTATGCGAACGGGCGCACCAGCCATGCCGAGGCGCGCGCCATCGAGGCGGCGCTGAAGACCTCCTCGGCCTTGCGCGCACAGCTCGATGCGGTCCGCCGCGAGCGCGCGGCCACCATCGATTCCATCGATGCCGCTGGCGCGCCAAGCCCGGAAAACCTGCAGCGCCTGCTGAAGCAGCTGGGCACCACCCGGCAACTGCCCACCGCCCATGCGGCCGGCGCGGGCCTGCTCGGCCGGATCTTCGCAGGTCCGCTGGTGCCGCGCCCGATCCTGCAACTCGCCTTGGCGGCGGCCTGCCTCGCGATCGTCGTCGAAGGCGTGGCGCTTTACCGCATCGCCGGCGATGACCGGGCCAACTACAGCACCGCTGCCGGCGTCGCGGAAACCGCCGCCGGCCCCCGCCTCATCGTGAGCTTCCAGCCGACGGCGACCATGACCGCGGTGCAGGCCATGCTCGGCGAGATCGATGCCACCATCGTCAAGGGGCCGATGCCCGACGGCGGCTATGTCATCGCGCTTCCGGAAGGCGCCGATGTCGCCGCCGCGATCGACCGGCTGCAGGCCCGCAGCGAGCTGGTCGCCGGCGTCGCGAAGGGCGGCTGAGCATGCGGCGACGGCTCGCCTTTGCCGCCGCCTTCCTGGCCGCGACCCTGGCCGCAACCCTGGCCGGCGCGGCGGGTGCCGGCGCCAATAGTTCACCGACCGGCGTGCCGCTGCCGCCACGCCCGAGTTCGAGCGGCGGCGGAGGCGGCGGTGGCGGCACCATGGACGCACCGATCTCGCCGGACCTGCCGGCCGACGGCATCACCGACATCCTGAAGCAGACCGACAAGCAGCAGGGCGACCGCAAGAAGCGCAAGGCCGATGCGGCCGATGCGATCCCCGACCAGATCTGCGTGGTGTTCCAGCCCGGCCAGCCCGACGGCGCCGAGCGCAGCTTTGCCGCGGATTTCGGCCTCGAGCCGCTCGGCGGCTACCGGATGCGCGGGCTCGATCTCCAGGTGGTGCTGTTCCGGGTGAAGAACCCGGCGGAACTCGAAGCCACCCTGGAGCGCGCCGGCGCGGATGCGCGGCAGCTCTGGGTGCAGCGCAACTACCGGTTCCTGAGCCTGCAGGACACCGCCGGCCTGGTCGGGAGTCCCGGCGGCGGTTCCGGGCGGCAATACGCCCTCGACCGGATCCATGCCGCGGACCTGCCGCCGGCCGCCGATGGTCATGGCGTCACCGTCGCCCTGATCGACAGCGGCGTCGATGCCGGCCACCCGGCCCTGCGCCATACCGCGATCACCGCGATCGACCTGATCGTCGCGGGCGGCAAGCCCCCGGCCGAGACCCACGGCACGGTGATGGCGGGCATCATCGCCGGTTCCGGTCCGCTGCGGGGCGTTGCGCCGGGGGTGACTCTGCTGGCCCTGCGCGCCTTCGCCGAAGTGGATCCCGAGTTCGGCGCCGCCGAGAGCACCTCGTTCCTGCTGTCGCTGGGGGTGAACAGCGCCCTGGAGAAAAGCGCCCGCGTCATCAGCCTCAGCCTCGGCGGCCCCAAGGACCGCCTGGTCGGCGAGGCGATCGGCGAGGCGCTGATGGAGGGCGCCGTCGTGGTCGCCGCCGCCGGCAATACCGGCCCCGACGGCGAGCCGGTCTATCCGGCCGCCCAGGACGGGGTGATCGCGGTCACCGCGACCGACGCCAAGGACCGCCTCTACAGCCATGCGACGCGCGGCCGCTACGTCGCGGTGGCGGCACCCGGCGTGGACATCGTCGCGCCCCGACCCGGCGCTGCCTACGGCTATTTCACCGGCACCTCGATGGCGACCGGCTATGTCGCCGGCCTCGCCGCCATCCTGCTGGCGCAGTCGCCGGCGCTGAACGCGGTCACCCTGCGCAAGATGCTGGAGGCGACGGCGCAGGATCTCGGCGCGCCGAAGAAGGACCCGGATTTCGGCTGGGGGCGGATCGACGCCGCCCGGGCCTATGCGGCGACCCGGCAGGTCGGCGCCGCCGATTGACCTCGAGGCTAGGCGAGACCCAGCAGCCGGCGCGCCTCGGCGCAGCTCGCCGGATGCCGGTCATGGACGGCGCAGATCCCGGCGAGGCGCGCCACCAGTTCGGCATTGCTGGCCGCCAGCCGCCCCTTCTCGAAATAGATGTTGTCCTCGAGCCCGGTGCGCACATGGCCGCCGCGCTTCAGCGCCCAGTGGTTGACCTCGAGCTGCATCCGGCCGATGGCGGCCGCGGTCCAGGTCGCCCCGGGCATCACCTCGCCGAGCTCGGCGATCAGGAAATCCAGCACCTTCTCGCGCACCGGCAGTGCGCCGGGAATGCCCATGACGAACTGCACATGCGCCGGCGCCTGCAGCAGGCCGCGCTCGATCAGCGCCTTGGCGTTGTAGAGCATGGCGAGGTCGAAGATCTCGCATTCCGGCTTCACCGCATGCTTCTGCATCTCGCCGGCCAGATCGTCGATCAGCGACGGCGGATTCTCGTAGATCATGTTGGGGAAATTGACCGAGCCCGTCGCCAGCGACGCCATGTCCGGCTTCAGCCGGATCGGGCCGCCGCGCGCCGCCGGGTCGCGCCCGCGCCCGCCCGTGGAGAACTGCACGATCATGCCCGGGCAGTGCTTGCGCACGCCCTCCTGCACCTGGGCGAAGCGCTCGACGTCGGAGGAGGACCGGCCGGCGTCGTCGCGGACATGGATATGCACCAGGGCGGCGCCCGCCTCGTAGGCCGCCTGGGTGCTCTCGACCTGCTCGGCCGGATGGATCGGCACCGCCGGGTTCTGCTGCTTGGTCGGCTGGCTGCCGGTGATGGCGACGGAGATGATGGCTGGACTGGTCATGGGGTTCCCGTTTCGCTTCAGATTCTGCCCAGCACGCGGGCAAGCCCCAGCCGCCAGAGATCCAGCGGCGAGGCCTCGATGCTGCGATAGTCGAAGAGATCGTAGCCGCGCCGGCGCAGCCGCTCAAGCTGGCCGGCGGCGAGGCGCCCGACCAGCAGGGCCGGGATGGCGCGGCGCGGCGGATCGAGCTTGCGGGCCGCGGCGAGGTGGCCCTGGGCAGTTTCCGCCATCTGCTTCACCGCGGCGCGCAGGCCGGGCTGGTCCTTCAGGTCGAAGAGCTGGGCGGTGGCGACGCCGGCCTCGCTCAGCACCGCCTGCGGCAGCATCAGCCGCTTCTCCCGGGCGTGGAAGAGCGTCGCCCGCAGCAGCCCGGTCAGGGCATAGGCGGTGCCGACATGCTGCGCCATCGCCGTCTCGCGCGGGCGCAGGCCGATGCCGCAGATCTCCAGCGCCAGCTCGACCAGGCTGCCCGAGGTCGCCGCGGCATAGGCCTCGAGATCGGCGATCGCCTGGGGCGGGTCGGCGTCGAGATCGCGCTCGCGCGCCGCGATCAGCCGGTGGAACGGCGCCGGGGAGAGGCCGCGCCGCCGCACCAGCTCGGCCAGCGGCGTCACCACCGCATGGCGCCGCGGCTTGCCGGCGAAGATCTCGTCGATCGCCTCGAGCCACCATTGCAGCCGGATCAGCCCCAGCATCGGCTCGCTCACCGCCTCGCGCACCCGCGCCACTTCGCTGTTGAAGGCATAGAGCACCATCAGGTCGGCGCGCAGGTCGGCCGGCGCCGCCAGCGCCGCCAGGAAGCGGTCGCGGTCGAGTTGGCGCAGCTGGTCGACGCAATATTCCAGGTCGGAAGCCAACCCGCACCCTCCCGCGCATACCCCTAGATATTGTATGGAATTCCCGGAATTCCGTTGTCTGTCCTACCGCATCCTGTAGAATGTCGCCATCTTGAACATGTGTGATTACGGGGATGATCATGGGTAAAATTCTGGAGAATCTGCATCGCACGCTGCTCGCCGGGCTGATCCTGGCGGTCGTCGTTTTCGTCATTCTGCACGCCGCGGGCTTCGACCCCGCCGCCTACTTCCCCTTCCTGTTCCGCTGGATCCATGTCTGGTTCGGCATCCTCTGGATCGGGCTGCTCTACTACTTCAATTTCGTGCAGATCCCCTCGATGCCGAAGATCCCCGACGAGCAGAAGCCGGCGATCGGCAAGGTGATCGCGCCGGCCGCCCTGTTCTACTTCCGCTGGGCCGCCGCCGGCACCGTGCTGTTCGGCCTGATCACCGCGCATCTGAACGGCTACCTGGTGCAGGCACTGACCTTCCAGACCGGCTTCGCCGCGATCGGCATCGGCATGTGGCTGGCGCTGATCATGGCCGCCAATGTCTGGTTCGTGATCTGGCCGAACCAGAAGAAGGCCCTGGGCATCGTCACCGTCGATGCCGATGCCAAGAAGGCCGCCGGCCGTCTCGCCATGCTGGCCTCGCGCACCAACACCATGCTCTCGATCCCCATGCTGTATTGCATGGTGGCGCAGCAGCAGGGTCTCGCCTGATCGGGCCTAGCTGATCGGTCATAGCTGACCAGCCGGTCCGTCCGGCCAATGCGACAACGGGGCCCTGCGGGGCCCCGTTTCGTTTTGGCAGATTTCCGCAGCGGGGCTCAGCGCAGGCGATGGCCCGGCAGCAGCACCCGCACCGTCGTCCCCTGCCCCGGCTGGCTGTCGATCTCCAGCCGTCCGCCATGCGCCTCGACCATCGACTTCACCAGCGGCAGGCCGAGCCCGACGCCCTCCTGGTTGAGGCTGGCCTGCAGCGGATTGTTGATCCGGCCGAAGGGCCGCATCACCTCGGGGATTTCCGCGGCGGCGATGCCGATCCCCTGGTCGATCACCTCGATGACGATCTCGCCTCCTGCCCGACATCCGGCCTGCAGCTTCACCGTGGTGGCGCGATCCGAGAACTTGATGGCATTAGACAGCAGGTTGATGGCGATCTGCCGGATCTTGCGCTCGTCGGCCCAGATCCGCAGATCCTCCGGATGCACCAGCACCTCGATCTCGATGCCGGCGGCCTGCGCCTGCTCCTCCTGCCAGAGCCGCGCCGCGGCGAAGACCGCGGCGACATCGACCTCGCTCTCGATCAGATGGTCCTCGCCGGCCTCGACCTTCGAGAGATCGAGGATGTTGTCGATCAGCGATTTCAGATGCATGCCGCTGGAATGGATGTAGCGCGCATAGTTCACGTAGGGGTCGTCGACCTGGCCCTTCATGATGCGCTCGGCGATCACCTCGGAGAATCCCAGGATGGCGTTCAGCGGCGTGCGGAATTCGTGGCTCATATTGGCGAGGAAGCGCGATTTTGCGAAATTCGCCGCCTCGGCCCGCTCCTTGGCCGCGCGCAGGTCCCGCTCGCGGCGGACTTCGCTGGAAATATCGATGGTCAGGCAGGCGCGGCCGCCGTCGGCGGTACGATGGCTGATCATGCGGATCCAGTGGTCGCCCTTGAGCTGGAAGAGGATGTCCCGCCCGTCGCCCAGCAGCATCGCCTGGATCATCTCCTCCAGGCGCGGATCGGCGGTATCCTTGATGTCGGCGAAGAGGCCGTTCTCCACCTGCTCGACGATGATCTCGCGTCCGGTCCGGCCGATCTCGATATGCAGCCCGCGATTGGCGAAGCGGTGCTCGACCACCTTGTTCACCAGCACCAGCCGGTCCTCGGCGTCGTGCAGCCAGAAGCCCTCGGTCAGGCTGTTGACCGCATCCAGCAGGCGCTGATGCGCCTGTTCCGCCTGGGCCCGGGTGGTGCGCAAGGCGCGTTCGCTGCGCTCGCGCTGGATGGCGAGACCGGCCACGTAGCCGGCGCGCACGATCTGGTCCATCTCGCCGGGCGTCGGCTGCCGCGGCTGGCCGAAATAGATGGCGAAGGTTCCCAGCACCTTGCCATCGGGGCTCTTCACCGGGCTGGACCAGCAGGCCCGGAGTCCGAGCGGCAAGGCGAGGTCGCGGTATCCTGTCCAGAGCGGACTGACGGCAATATCCTCGACCACCACGGCCCGTCCGGTATAGGCGGCCGTGCCGCAGGATCCGACTTCGGGTCCGATCGCCAATCCGTTGATCGCCTGGCGGTAGCTGTTGGGCAGGCTGGGCCCGGCACCGTCGATCACATGTTGACCGTCCTCGTCCAGCAGCAGGATCGAGGCCATCGCCCCGGGGATGTCGTCCTCGAGCGCACGGGCGAGGGCGTCCAGCACGCTGGACAGCGTGTCGCCGCGCGCCAGCGCCTCGAGGATCCTATAGAACCTTGCCGGTCCGGCGGCGTCCCGCGCCGGATCGGGCAAGCGTTCCATCATGCTGAAACACCCATCCGAAACCGCTCCAACCCGTTTCCCGACAAATATTGGCAGAATATCCGGAGGGGCGCAAAGCGCGGCCGGACCCGGGCCAACGGCTTGCCGGGCCGGAGTTGATTTCGCATCAAACGGCGATCAGCGCCGCCGCCACCCGCCGCCCCTCGGCCGCCAGCACATTGTAGGTCCGGCAGGCGGCGCCGGTATCCATCGCCTCGACGACCACGCCGGCGGCCCGCAAGGCCGCGCGCAGATCCTTGGGAATCAAGGCCATGCGCGGCCCGCAGCCGACCAGAAGCAGGTCGACCGTACCGGCCAGGCCGGCGTCGCGGACCGCGACGAGGCTGCCCGTCGAGACGGCCTCGAATGCCGCCAGGTTCCAGATTTCCGTCCTGTCGGGAAAGACCAGGATCGACCCCTGGTGCAGGACGCCGGTGACGCGAAACCGCAGGTCGCCGTAGCTTTCGATGATCTGCCGGCCGGCCGGAACCAGCGGAGTGAGATCCATGGCCTAGGCTCCTGGGCGGCCGCATCGTCCGACGCGGCCGCGCATGGTCGGGTGGCGGACGCTCAGGGACGCTGCGCCGCCTTGGCTCCCGCCGCATCCTTCGCGGCGTCGTCCTTGCTGCGGCTGATGCGGTGCAGATGCATGTAGAGCAGCAGCGGCGTCGCAACGCAGATCGTCGAATAGGTGCCGATGACGATGCCCCAGGTCATGGCGATGGCAAAACCGCGGATCGCCTCGCCGCCCCAGATCGCCAGGGCGATCACCGACAGCAGGGTCAGGCCGCTGGTCACCGTCGTCCGGCTCAGCGTGGTGTTCAGGGACTGGTTGATAAGATCGCCGAGCGGCATCGTCTTGTAGCGCCGCAGGTCGTAGCGGATGCGGTCGTAGATCACCACCGTGTCGTTGACCGAATAACCGGCGATGGTCAGCACCGCGGCCACCGTGGTCAGGTTGAACTCCATGCCGGTCAGCGAGAACAGGCCGACGGTGGTGACGCAGTCGTGGAACAGCGCCAGCAGCGCATTGATGCCGAACTGCCATTCATAGCGGAACCAGACATAGGCCATGATGCCGAGCATGGCGCAGATCGAGGCCCAGAGCGCGCTGGATTTCAGCTCCTCGCCGACCTTCGGGCCGACGGTTTCGGTGCGGCGGTACTGCCATTGATCGCCCAGCGCGGCCCGCACTTTCGATACTGCCTCCTGGGTCGCGGCGTCGCCGGCCTGCTTCGGCAGGCGGATGAGGATGTCGTTCGGCGAGCCGAATTCCTGCAGTGCCACCTCGCCGAGGCCGAGGCCGTCCAGCTGGCTGCGCATCGCGCTGAGATCGGCCGGCTGCTCGCTCTGCACCTCCATCAGGAGACCGCCGGCGAAATCGATGCCGAAATTCAGCCCCTTGGTGAACAGCAGCGCGAAGGTGCCCACGACCATGACCAGCGAGATCAGGAATGCCGGCTTGTGGTAGCGCATGAAGTCGATGCGCGTATTGGCGGGAACGATATGGATCGGCTTATACATCTGCGCGCATCCTATAACGGCAAGACCTTGGGACGCGCCCGGCGCAGCCAGATCGCGGTCATCAGCCGCGACACCACCACCGCGGTGAATACCGAGGTCACGATGCCGATGATCAGCGTGATGGCGAAGCCCTTGATCGGCCCGGAGCCGAACCAGAACAGGAACACGGTCGAGATCAGGTGGGTGATGTTGGCGTCGAGAATGGTCGCCTGCGCCTCGCGATAGCCGGTCTCCATCGCCGTCACCGCCGAGCGCCCGTTGCGCATCTCCTCGCGCACCCGCTCCAGGATCAGCACGTTGGCGTCCACCGCCATGCCGAGGGTCAGCACCATGCCGGCGATGCCGGGGAAGGTCAGCGTGGCGCCCAGCAGGCTGAGCGCGCCGAGGATCAGGATCGCGTTCAGCAGTAGCGCGATATTGGCGAAGATGCCGAACAGGCCGTAGAGCACCAGCATCGCCACGACGATGAAGACGATGGCGATGATGCAGGCGAGCTTGCCGGCGGCGATCGAATCCGCACCGAGATCGGCGCCGACCGTGCGCTCCTCGATCACCGTCAGCGGCGCCGGCAGGGCGCCGGCGCGCAGCAGCAGCGCCAGGTCGTTGGCGCTCTGCGGGGTGAAATTGCCGGTGATGATGCCGCTGCCGCCGAGGATCGCGTCCTTGATCACCGGCGCGCTGATGATCTTGCCGTCGAGCACGATGGCGAAGCGGCGGCCGACATTCTCCGCCGTCGCCTGGCCGAACTTTCGCCCGCCGATATTGTCGAACTTGAAGGAGACCGCGGCCCGGCCGCCCTGCTCGAAGGACTGCTGCGCGTCGATCAGGTTCTCGCCCGAGACCATCACCCGCTTCTGCACCGCCAGCGTCTGGGCGCCGTCGCTGCGCGGATCGACCACCACCAGTTTTTCCGAGGTCGGCGGGATCTGGCCGCTCATCTCGGCGGCCTCGTCGACCATGCGGAAGGTCATTTTCGCGGTGGTGCCGATCAGTTCCTTGACCCGCTGCGGGTCCTTGACGCCCGGCAGCTGCACGACGATGCGGTCGTCGCCCTGGCGGACGATCGTCGGCTCCTTGGTCCCGGTCTCGTCGACGCGGCGGCGCACGATCTCGATCGACTGGTCGATGGCATGGGTCTTCAGCAGCTTCAGCCCCGCCTCGCTGAACCGCGCCGTCACCTGGCCGTCCGCCGCGATCTCGAGATCCATGTCGCCGACGGCTTCCTTCAGCAGCGGGCGCGCCGCCTCGGCATCAGCGGGATTGCGCAGCTTGACCCGGACCTCGCCGTCGACGACGCCGAGATCGACATAGCCGATCCGGGTCTGGCCCTTGGTGAACTTGTCGCGGATTTCGTCGGCGACGTTGGTCAGGCGTTCCTTGATCAGCGCATTGGTATCGACCTCGAACAGCAGATGCGAGCCGCCCTGCAGGTCGAGACCGAGGCTGACGACGGTCTTCGGCATCCAGCCCGGCAGGCGGTCGAGCGTGGCCTGCGGAACCAGGTTCGGCGCCGCGAAGATGCAGCCCAGCAGGATGATGCCGGCGATGACTGCGACTTTGAGTTTCGAGAACTGCAACATGATGCGGTTGATCTATGCGGCGATGCCGGGGCCCGGTTCGGGCATCAGGCGTCGTTCGCCCCTTCCTTGGATCCCGGCTTCCCTGCCGCGGCCTTGTCCGCCGCCTTGTCGGCACGGGAGTCCGGCATGCGGGTGGCGATGTCGCTGACGGCGCTGCGCAGCATCCGGACCTTCACGCCCTGGGCGATCTCGACCTCGAGTTCGCCGTCGCCGTCGACCGCCTTGGTGATCACCCCGAGGATTCCGCCGCTGGTCACCACCTTGTCCCCACGCTTCAGCGCCTGGGTCATCGCCTGGTGCTGCTTCACCTTCTTCTGCTGCGGCCGGATCAGGAGGAAATAGAACACCACGAAGATCAGGAGCAGCGGGGCGAGCTGCATCAGCCCGGCCATCCCGCCGCCTGCGCTGGCGTCGCCCGCCGCCTGTGCCAAGGCCTCGGAAATAAACATGAATCTCTCCCTGTCCCACGCCGGTTCCGTTGATATCCCGCCGGCCAAAAGTCGCCGGGACTATACCCATCACGCACTGAAAAGCAACGCGATTGACAGATTCCGTTAACCTTTGGCCCCGGCTGCAAGCCACCTCAGGTTTCGACCGCATCCCCCCAGCCCAGCCGCCGGGCCGACCTGAACGCGGCGCCGTCGCGCCGGCTCCACCGGCGTTCCACCACCGCCCCTTCCGCGGTGCAGAGTTTCAGCGCGACCTGCCCAGATGCGGTCTGCGGCGGCGCAATCACCCGTGCCGGGGGTGGGGTTCCGGCGGTCCTGGAAACGGCGAGGAAGATGTATTTCTCGTCCTCCCAAGGCACCTCGCCGCCCTTGGCCTGGCGATGCAGCCGGGACCGCGCCACGCGGCGGGAGAAGTGGCACCAGTCCGGCGCCGCGATCGGACAGGCGCCGGCATGGGGACAGGGGGCGAGCAGCCGCGCTCCCACCGCCAGCAACTGGGTGCGGGCATCCAGGATCCGCGACCAGCCGGCGGGGGTGCCGGGTTCGACGATCAGCAGCATATCGGCGGTCGCCGCCCAGAGCCGCCCGACGAGGCCGGGCCGCTGCATCGGCGGGATCTCGTTCAGCACATAGGCGAGGGTCACCAGATCGTGGGGCACCGGCGCCACCGCTTCGGCGCCGATGTTCGCCGACTGCCAGGCGATGTCGGCGACGCCGCTCGCCGGCGCCAGCCGCTCGCCCCAGGCGCGGATCGGCGGCGCCCCCTCGAGCAGCAGAGCGCGATCGATGCTGGGCCAGCAATCGGCCGCCGCCCAGAGGGCCGTGCCGGGACCGGCGCCGGCATCGAGCAGGCTGGCCGGGGCGAAATCCGGCCGGACCGCCTTGACCATGGCGAGAGCCGAACGGACCGCCGCGAAGGTCGCCGGGAGCCGCGTCGCCAGATAGGCGCGGGCCGCAAGATCATCGGCGATGTGGAAGCCTTCGGCGGCAGTATCGCCGCGATAGCGGCGCGAGAGGACCTCGGCGGCCCTGGCAAGATCGGGAAGGCCGACGCCCTCCAGGGCCCGGTCGACGGCCTGGCGCAAGGCGGGAGGAAGTTCCATCCCGCGCGGCCGTCAGTCCGCGCCGCCGTGGCTCAGATAGTCGGCCAGGATCTGGCGCAGATGAACCGCGCCGAAATCGGCGCGCTGCTGGGCGAGATTGGGATCGGCATCGGCCGGTCCGGCGCCGACCGCCCAGTCGGTCACATTGGCCAGCGCCACCACGCGCAGCCCCAGGAACCGCGCCAGGATCACTTCCGGCACCAGCGATTTCCCGACCATGTCGCCGCCCAGTCCCCGGGCGGCACGGATCTCGGCCGGCGTCTCGGAGCTCGGACCCGCGAACCAGGTGAAAACGCCGCCCGGCAGCGGGATGCCGAGGCGCTCCGCCGCGCCGCGCATGCGCCCGCAGAGCAGCCGGTCGTAGGCGGCACCCATGTTGACGAAGCGGTTGTCGCCAAGCTGCCCGATCAGCGGATTGACCCCGGCGAAATTGATGTGATCCTCGACCAGCACCAGTTGGCCCGGTCCCATTTCCGGTCGCAGCGACTGCGCCGCGGCGGTCAGGACGACCTGGGTGCAGCCGAGTTCCGCCAGCACTTCCAGCGGGGTGCGCATGATGTCGGGCTTGCCGTACTCGTAGTAGTGTCCGCGCCCCTGCATGACGGCGACGCTGTGCCCCTGCATCTTGCCGATCACCAGGCGGCCGCGATGGCTGGCAACCGAGGTCTTGGGAAAGCCGGCCAGCTCGGCGTAGGCGAAGGTGACCGCCTCCTGCACGTCGCCGGCGACCGCCTGCAGGCCGCTGCCCAGGACGATGGCGATCTTCGGCAGCCGGTGCCCGACCCGTTCCTTGATCTTCTCGACGGTGGCGGCATGGGACATCATGGCAGCGGCGTTCCGCCTAGCTCGCGCTGCGCTGGCGCAGCGCGTCGAGCAGCGCCTTGTTCAGGAACCCGTCCTGCGGCCAGCCGATCAGCTTCTGGAACTGCCGCGCCGCCTTGCGCGACTTCAGCCCGAGCACGCCGTCGACGGTACCGACGTCGTAGCCGCGCGCGGCCAGCAGGTTCTGCAGCTCCTCGCGCTCCTCGAGGCTGAGCTGTGGCTCGTCGACCGGCCAGCTGCCCTTGATCCCCGGCCCACCCATCACCCTTTGGCCGAGATAGGACACCGACAGCGCGTAGCTGGTCGAGTAGTTGTACCGCAGGATGGCGCGGAAATTGTCGGTGATCAGGAAGGCCGGCCCCTTCCATCCGGCCAGCACGATGATCGAGGTATCGCCGGGCAGGGCCGGCAGGGGCTGGCCGTCCACCGTCTTCACGCCCAGCTTGCGCCAGTGCTCGACCGGATTCTTGATGTCGAGCTCGGCCTGGGCATAGGGGAATTTCTCCGGCAGCTTGACCTCGAGGCCCCAGACCAGACCGGGCTTCCAGCCGCCATGCACCAGGTGATTGGCGGTGGAGGCGAAGACGTCCGGCATCGAAGTCCAGAGATCCGGCGCACCGGAGCCGTCGGCATCGACGGCAAGCTCGAGGTATTTCGACGGCAGGAACTGGCTGTGGCCCATGGCGCCGGCCCAGGACCCGACCATCTCGTCGATCGGAATCTGGCCGCTGCTGGCGATCTTCAGCGCCGCCAGCAGCTGCTCGCAGGCGAAATCCGCGCGCTTCGCGCCGTAGCCGACATTGCTCAGCGCCTCGAACACGTTCACGTCCCCGAAATTGCTGCCGAAATTGGTCTCGATGCCCCAGATTCCCATCAGCGTGCCGACATCGACGCCATATTGCCGGGCGGCAGCTTTCACCGCGCTTTCGGTCTCGAGGTATTTCTCCTGGCCGAGCTTCACTCGCTCGTCGGAAACCGCCTTGGCGAGATATCCCCAGACCGGGGTGACGAATTCCGGCTGCTTGCCGGCCTTCTCGGCGATGTCCGGGTTCTCGCGCACCGAGGCAAAGGCGCTGGCGATCAGGTCCCGCTTCTCGCCGCGATGCAGGGCGAAGGCCTCGAAGCGCCCGACCCAGTCCGGGAAGCTGTCGGCGGTCTTCGGGCAGCTCTTCTGGTCGAGCTTGGTGAAATCCACCGCCGCCGGCTGGCTGTTGGAGGCACCGGCGGCCGGTGCCGGCCGGTGCCGGTGCCGGCGTCGCGCCGCCGGCCGCATTGGCCGCGGGCTTGGTGGCGGTGGCGCAGCCGGCCATGACGGTGATCGCCAGCACCGCCGCCAGCCGGCCGATCCGTGCCCCGGCCCTGGTCCCGCCCGATTTCACCGCTACCCGCATCGCACCCGATCCTCGATTCTGGAGTTGGGCTGCAGGATAAGCTGCGGGCGGCGAAAAGTCAGCACTTCCCGCTAGATACCGGCAGCGAGCAGGGCGCCCCGGCGGCCGGCTGTGCAGCAGCGCACCGCTCCCGGTCTGCGCTGCGGGATTGACGGGATTGGCTAGACTGGCTTGGCGTCGCCCTAGCCCGGGAGCCCTATGTGGCGGACGATCTGGCGGCCGGACGGCTGGTGCGCCCCTTCCCCCTGGCCTTCACCGATTCCAGCCGGGGCTGGCACCTCATCTACCAGACGACCGCGCGGGAGGACGCCGCCTTTCGCGCCTTCAGCGACTGGCTGCTGGCGGTGAGAAACAATGCGCCGCAAATGATGCAAATCTAAACACCGGACTTGTCCCTCTGCCGTGGCTGCCGCGATGCCGGGCCGCATATCTGCCATGCCGGCGACAGGCCATTGTCGCTCTTGCGCGGAACCGGGCGGCTCCGGGTATGGTAGACAGCACCAAGCAGGGGGTTCGATTCATGTCGGCAGGCGCAGGCGCGTCGCATCACACGGCGGCGGCGCATCACCGGGGGGCGCTCCTGATCTGCGGCGCAGCGGTCTTCTGGAGCAGCGGCGGCCTGATCGCCCGCTTCATCTCGGCCGATGTCTGGACCCAGGCGGCGGGACGCGGCCTGTTCGGCTGCCTCGCCTTGCTGACCTTCATGCTGATCCGCGACGGGCGGCAGACCTGGACCCTGTTCCGCAACCTGGGTCTGCCCGGGATCGCGGTCGGGGTCTGTTTCGCGACCGCGTCCTTGTGTTTCGTCATCGCCCTGCGCCATACCACCGTCGCCACCATCCTGATCATCCAGAGCACGGCACCCCTGCTGGCGGGCCTCATCGCCTGGATCTGGCTTCGGGAGGCGATCGGCTGGGTGCGCTGCGTCGCGATGCTGGTCGCCCTGGGCGGCGTGACGCTGATGGTGGTGGGCGGCAATCCGGACGGCGGCTCGGGCGGCGACGTCCTCGGCATCGTGCTCTCGATGATCATCCCGTTCGGGATCGCCGGCGCGACCGTCGTCGTGCGGCGATACCAGAACATCCGGATGACGCCGGCCGGCTGCGTCGCCACGGCACTGCTCGCCACGGCCGGCCTGCTGATGCGCGACTGGGGATTGCCGGTCGGTGCCGCGGATGTCGGCCTGCTGTTCCTGTTCGGCGCCGGGCAACTGGCGCTCGGCCTCATCTGCTTCACCACCGGTGCCCGCCTGGTGCCGGCAGTGGAGGCCTCTCTGCTCGGCCTGCTGGAATTGGTGCTCGCGCCGCTCTGGGTCTGGATCTTCCTGGCGGAAAACCCCGGGAAATACGCCCTCATCGGCGGCGCGCTGGTGCTGGCGGCGGTGATCGCCAATACGCTCTACGATGCCCGCCGGACACCGCCGCCGGTGAACGCGGTATGAGCGCCGATCGGGCGCAATGACGGCCTCGGTGCAAACGGCCCATGTCCCGCCGGCCGCCGGCGCCCGCCTCGTCCTGCGGGCGCTGCTGCCGTTCGCCTGCGGCTATTTCATGTCCTACCTGTTCCGTGCGGTGAATTCGGTGATCGCGCCGGACCTGATGGCGGAACTCGGCCTCACCAAGACCGATCTCGGCCTGCTGACCTCGGCCTATCTCTATGCCTTCATGATCTTCCAGCTGCCCTTGGGCCTGGCGCTGGACCGCTTCGGGCCGCGCCGGGTGCAGACCGTGCTGCTGACCCTGGCTGCGGTCGGCGCCGGCCTGTTCGGCTGGGGCACGACGACGGTCGAACTCACTCTGGCGCGAGCGGTGATCGGGATCGGCCTCTGCGGCTGCCTGATGTCGGCCTTCAAGGCCAATGTATCGTGGCTGCCTCTGGCCCGGGTGCCCCTGGCGAATTCGGTCGTCGTCGCCTGCGGCGGCCTCGGCATCGTCGCGGCGACGGCACCGGCCGACCTGCTGGCACAGACAATCGGCTGGCGCGGCCTGTTCTTCGGCCTGGCCGCGCTCACCTTTGCCGTCGCCCTCTTTGTCTGCTTCGCGGTGCCCAGGGACAGCGAGCGCCAGCAGACCGGCCAGATCGGCCCGGCCCGCCTTGCGGTGCAGCTCCATGGCCTGAAGCGGATCCTGCTCGACCCGGTGTTCTGGCGAATCGCCCCCATGGTGGCGGCGGTCTCGGGAAGTTCGATCGCAATCCAGACCCTCTGGGCGGCGCGCTGGATGGTGGACATCCGCGGTCTCGATCGCGGCGACGCCGCCAATGTGCTGATGGCGATGGCGATCGCCTTCGTCCTGGGATCGCTGTCGACCGGCGTCATCGCCGACTGGGCCGGACGGCGCGGCATCGCCCTGAAGACCGTGGTGATCGCCGGCTTCGCGATCTTCGCCTGCGCCCAGGCGACGATCCTTCTCAACCTCGCCTTGCCGATTGCGCTCCCCTGGATCGTCTTCGGCCTCACCGCGCAGACCAGCAATCTCGGCTATGCGACGCTGGCGGCACATTTCGGCCGCGAAATGGCGGGCCGGGCGCAATCCAGCGCCAACATGCTGCTGTTCCTCGCCTCGGCGGTATTCCAGTCCGGCATCGGCTGGGTGCTGGATCTCTTTCCCGGGGCAGAACCGGGGAGCGGCACGGCGGCGGGTTACGAATGGGCCTTCGGCCTGCTACTGGTCCTGCAGCTCGGCACGATCCTGTGGTATGCGACCGGGCGGCTGGACAACAGGGCGGCTTGAGGTCAGGGCGGCATAAATTCAGGGCGGCATAAATTCAGGGCGGCATAAATTCAGGGCGGCGAGAGACCGACGACTCGGCCTGTGACAATCCGGTGACTTTTCACCCGGCTAACCCGCTCTAATCAACGCAAATTTGGAAACCGGACTGGTTTCCTCTATGCTGCCCGCCATGGCACAGCCAGCGACATCGACGGCCGAGAAAACCTTGCGCGGGTTCAACCTGCTGCAATGCCTGAGCGATGCCGAGCTGAAGGCGGTCGAGCCGAAATGCCGCTGGCGTTCGTTCAGCCGCGGCGAGACCATCCTCGACAAGGGATCCAGCACCCGCGACGTGTTCTTCGTGCTGCGCGGCTCGGTGGCGGTGGTAACCTTCTCGCCGGCCGGGCGCGAAGTGACGCTGGCAACCGTGAAGGTCGGCGACTTCTTCGGCGAACTGGCGGCGATCGACGGCCAGCCGCGTTCGGCCAGCGTGACCGCGATCGAGAAGACCGATCTCGCGATGATGCCGCCCGAGGTCTTCACCGACCTCATCCGCAGCCGCGCCGAGGTTTCCTTCCAGCTGCTGCTGCGCATGGCAAAGACGGTGCGGGCAAGCGGCCTCAGGATCATGGAACTCTCCACCCTGCAGGCGGCGCAACGGGTCTACTCGGAGCTGCTGCGGATGGCGGAGCCGGAACCAGCGGTGCCCGGCCTCTGGGTGGTACGGCCCCTGCCGCCGATGCACGAGATCGCCAGCATGACCAGCACGACGCGGGAAACCGTCAACCGGGCAATCAGCCAGCTCTATCCGGTTGGCCTGCTGAAACGCAAGGGCCGCAACCTCTACCTGATGGACAAGGCCAAGCTGGAAGACATCGTCCAGAGCCTGGCGGCGCATCACAGCGGGAAATAGGGCAAGTACCGGCGCCTTCGTGCCCAGCCACCCATGCGTTCCCTGCCTTCATCCGCAGATGAATTCGTAGGTCCCCAAGCCAAGCCCTTGGATGACGGAGCAGAATTTGTGGTGTTACCTCCTTCGTCATGGCCGGGCTTGGCCCGGCCACCCACGAATTTCTTTAATGGCGCGCAAACTCGTAGGTCCCCGGGCCAAGCCCGGGGATGACGGGTGGTGGGCGTGGATGACAGTTTTTTTGCCGGAGATGACCGGTGGTGGGTGGGAGTGTCAGCCGACCGGCGGCGGGATCAGGACGAAATTTCCGACATGTCTCTTCTCGAGGAATTCGCGCTGCGCCTCGGCGATGCGCTCGAGGGGGAAGGTCTTGGCAACCAGGGGCCGGATCTCGCCGCGCTCGATGTAGGAAACCAGCGCGGGGAAGACCGGGGCATCCCAGGCTGTGGTGCCGATCAGCGTCAGATCGTTGAGATAGAAAGTCCGCATGTCGAGTTCGACCAGCGGGCCACCGATGGCGCCCGAGGACACGTAGCGGCCGCCGCGCTTCAGCACCTGCAGCATGCGGCCGAAAGTCGGCCCGGCGACATTGTCGACCGCGACGTCGACGGATCCCGCGCCGAGGCGGGCCACGACGTCGTCGTCGCGATCGATCACGGCATCGCAGCCGAGGGCGTGCACCGCCTCCATCTTGGCGCGGGCGGCGATTGCCGTCACCCGCGCGCCGCGACGCTTCGCGAGCTGCAGCACGGCGGAGCCGACGCCGCCCGAGGCCCCGGCGACCAGCACATGTTCGCCGGCCGATACCCTGGCACGGTGCAGCATGTTCTCAGCGGTGCCATAGGCACAGGGGATCGTGCCCAGTTCCGCATTGCTCCAGTCGCAGTCGACGGGAAAGACCTCGCCGGCCGGGGCCCTGACGAACTGCGCGAAGGCGCCGTCGAAATCCGATCCGAGCCAGACGGTGTCCATCGACGCAAAGCCCGCAACCCGCATGCAGGAGCGCAGGAGAACGCGCCGCCCGACCAGGCTGCTGTCGCTGCCGGGCGCGACCGCCACGACCCGGCCGCAGCAATCGGTCCCCTGGATGAAGGGAAACGGCGTCGCCGCACTCCAGCCGCCATCAGCCTTGGCGACGGCCATGCTCTCCTCGGCCTGGGCCGCGCGCGCAGTATCCACGGCGACGGATTTCGAATACCAGCCGACGCGGGTATTGATCTCGGTGTTGTTGACGCCGGCGGCGAGGACCTGGACCAGGACCTCGCCGGGACCGATCTCCGGTCGCGGCACGTCGCGATAGACCAGCTTGTCGTAGCCGCCGTTGCCGGTGGTGACGACGGCCTTCATCCGCGGTCCGCCGGCGGAGAGATCGAAGCGATCGCCTGTCATGAATGCCTGCTCTCCGTGCCGGGGGCTGCCTTGCGGTGTCGCAGAAGGGTTCGGGTCAGTCGACCAGGGCGTCACGGCGCAGGCCGGCGCGCTCGACATGCACCGGCAGCACGCGACCGTAGAGCTGGCGGGTCCGCTCCGGGCTGCCGACCATGTTCGGCTCCTCGGCGAAGCTGAAGATCGCGACGTAGCGCGGCTTCGATCCGCCCAGCGGCGTCACGCGGTGCAGCGCATAGCGGCCCTTGAAGATCTGCAGGTCGCCCGGTTCCAGGCGGAGACGGCGGATGAGGCGGCTGTCGCCGTCGAGGACCCGCTCGACACCGGCATAGTTCTCGTCGGTCGGGGTGCGAAGATGCGGGCTGTATTCGAAATCGCCGCCGGATTCCGCATTCTGGATCGCCAGGGTGACGGTGTAGTTGTTGGTGTCGAAATGCCACGGAAAGCCGTTGCCGGCTTCCGCCAGGTTGACGATCACGTCGGCCAGGGGATCGGCATAGCGATAGAACCGCGTCTCGCCGAGGCAGTCCCGGATGAACGGCGCGAAGGCCGGCCATTCGTAGATCGCCCGCAGGATGCTGTCGGCACCGAAATTGTCGGCGGGCACGAAGGCGTTCGAGCGGTCGTAGAAGCGCCGCAACGGGTGGCTGGCCGGGAGATCGGGGCGGTCATTGGTGAAATAGGGATTGGTGCGGCTGAAGTTGCGGTGGCCGTGGACGGCGGTGCGGTCGCTTTCCGCCACCAGTTCGCCCAGGCGGTCCGGCCGGATGAAGCCCTTCAGCACGACGCAGCCATCCGCCGCCAGGGCGGCGCGGGACCCGGCGATCAGCGCCGCGCGCGCAGCCCCGTCCGCGGCAAGCGGGTAGCGCTCGAGGTCGATGTAGTCGGTGGCGTCCCTGATCATGGCGTCGGCCATTTCCGTCCATCTGCTGGCGAAGGCGACAGGATAGGTCGCAAGACCGCCGCTGAGAACCGGGAATCGACTCCCGGCATCCCGCCCTGCCGGATTCTGCCCCGGCCTCGGCGGCGCGCCGGTGAGGGTCGCGCGGCGCGCGCCGCTAGAGGCCCTTCTCTACCATGTCCAGGAGGCGCTGTCCGATCGCCTCGGTCTGGGCCCGGGGATGGCCGCGCATCGGGCCGTCGATCACCAGCATGGCGAGGCCGTGCACCGCCGACCAGGCGAGGTATTCGGCGCCGGCGCGGCGTTCGGACGGCAGCAGGCCGGCCTCCACCATGCGATCGAGGGCGAGGCCGAGCAGCTGGAACGGGTTCATTCCGCCGCTGCGGGACTTCGCCAGGTCGCCGACGTCGCGGTTGTCGTCGCAGGCGGCGAAGGCGGTGCGGAACAGGCCGGTCTCGGTCAGCGCGAAATCGATATAGGCGGTGCCGACCGCGCGCAGGCTGGCCCGGGCATGGGCGGCAGGATCCCGGGCGCGGCGGAGGCCGGCGAACTTCGCCTCGATCGCCTCGGCCAGGGCCCCAAGCGCCGCGCCCCGCACCGCCAGCAGCAGGTCCTCGCGGCCGGCGAAATGCCGATAGGCGGCGTTCGGCACCACGCCGGCGCGGCGCGTCGCCTCGCGCAACACCACCGCCTCCGGACCGCCGGCGCGGGCCAGCGCGATCCCGGCCTCGAGCAGGGCATGGTGGAGATCGCCGTGGCGGTAATTCGCGCGACGCGGCGGAACCTTCGGCGTCGCGCTGGATTTGACGGTCATCGGCAATCCATATCCGCTGTACCTTTTCCTATGTGGACAGTGTCCATTTGATCTGCTATGGGTTTGTGGACAGCGTACACAAACAGACTGTACAGGAGAGAGGCGATGCAGGTCCAACCCTATCTGTTCTTCGACGGCCGCTGCGAGGAGGCGATCGATTTCTACCGGAAGGCACTGGGCGCCAAGATCGAGATGCTGATGCGATTCAAGGAGAACCCGGATCCGATGCCGGCCGGCATGTGCGCACCCGGTTTGGAGAACAACGTGATGCACAGCTGCATCAGGATCGGCGCCACCGAGATCATGCTCTCGGACGGGCGCGGCGAGGGGAACCCGAAATTCGAGGGCTTCTGCCTGTCGCTGGCGGCAGCCGATCCGGCCGAGGCCGACCGGCTGTTCGGCGCGCTGGCCGAGGGCGGCCAGGTGCGGATGCCGCTCGGCAAGACCTTCTTCTCGCCGCGCTTCGGCATGGTGGCCGACAGGTTCGGCGTCGGCTGGATGGTGATCGTGCCGCAGCGCTGATGCTCTCTTCCCCAATCGATCCGAGGACATCATGTTGAAGATCATCGGCATCATTGCCGTCGTCGCTTTCGTGCTGCTGGCCGGGCTGCTGATCTATGCGGCGACCCGGCCGGACAGCTTCCGGGTCCAGCGCAGCATCGTCATCGCCGCCCCGCCGGAGAAGATCTTCGGACTGATCGCCGACTTCGCCCGGTGGCCGGACTGGTCGCCCTACGAGACCAAGGACCCGGCGATGAGGCGCGAGATGAGCGCGGTCACCGCCGGGCGCGGCGCCACCTATGCGTGGGCGGGCAACAGCCAGGTCGGCGAGGGCCGGATGGAGATCGTCGAGGCGCAGACACCGGCTTTGATCCGCATCAAGCTGGATTTCCTGAAGCCCTTCGAGGCCCACAACACCGCGACCTTCACCCTGGAACCCAGGGGCGCCGAGACCGAGGTCACCTGGGCGATGGACGGACCGAGCCCCTTCATCACCAAGGTGATGGGAGTGATCTGCGACCTGGACAAGATGATCGGGGCGGATTTCGCCGCAGGCCTGGCGAATTTGAAGCGGCGCGCCGAAAGCTGACCGGCCGGCGTTAACCAATCAGGCAGAACGTCTGCCGGCCGGCGAAATGCGGGCCTGCAGGCGCTGTCATCCGAAGCCGCGCTTGCGCCCGCAAGGCGGCCATGGATAATGCCGGCCGCCGGCGCCGGTATCGCGAAAACTTGTCTTTGCGCCGAGCGGTTTGGCACCTATCTGAGGACCATGAGATCATCCTTCATCATTGCCGGCGCGATCGCCCTCGGGGCGACCCTGTGGATCGCCTCGGGCCAGTTCGGCGGCGACCCGGCGCAGAACGCCGTGGCCGCGGTCACGCCCGAGACACCGGGTTCCACGCCGGCCGGCGCCCCGCCAGAAACGGCGGTCGATGCGGGCGCCCAGGGGGACGCGACAGCGATGACCGCCGCGGCACCGATGCGGGTGCAGGTGATGGATTCCGTCGCCCAGCCGCGGGAGAAGAACATCGTGCTGCGCGGCCGCACCGACGCCGACCGGGTGGTCGAGGTCAGCGCCGAGACCGTCGGCAAGGTCGATAGGATCCTGGCCGAGGAAGGTGCCCGCATCGCCGCCGGCCAGGTGATCGCCGAGATCGACGGTGCCGACCGCCTCGCCAAGCTGGCCGAGGCGCGGGCCCTGCTGCAGCAGCGCGAGGAGGAATGGACCGCCACCTCGCAGCTGAGCGCCAAGGGCTTCAGCCCGAAGCTGAGCCTGCCCGACCTGAAGGCGAAGCTCGCCCTCTCCCGCGCCGCCGTCACCAGCATGGAGGTGGAGATCGGCTATCTCAGCATCAAGGCGCCGATCGACGGCGTGCTGGAGGACCGCCCGGTCGAGATCGGCAAGTACCTGAAGGAAGGCGATCCGGTGGCGACCATCGTCGACCTCGATCCGATCATCATCGTCGGCAGCGTCTCCGAGCTCGAGATCGACGGCATCAGGCTCGGCGGTCCGGCCACGGCGCGGCTGATCACCGGCCAGACCGTCGCCGGCACGATCCGCTTCATCGCCAGCGCCGCCGACGAGGTGACCCGCACCTTCCGCATCGAGATCGCGGCGCCGAACGCCGAATACGCCATCCGCCAGGGCATCTCCGCCGAGATCCGGGTGCCGGGTGCCGCGCAGCCGGCGCATGCGGTCTCGCCGGCGGTGCTGACGCTGGATTCCAGCGGCGCGGTCGGGGTGAAACTGGTCGGTGCCGACAATGCGGTCGCCTTCGCACCGGTCGAGATCGTCGGCGAGGACCAGAACGGCGTCTGGATCACCGGCCTGCCCGATCGGGCGCGCATCGTCACCGTCGGCCAGGACTTCGTCTCGGTCGGCCAGGTCGTCGATCCAGTGCCGATGCCGATGCCGGTCCTGGCGCCGGTTGCCGCGCCCGCGGCACCCTAGCGGGCGCCGCCGATGCGCGCCTTCGTCGATGCGGTGCTGAACAACAGCCGGGTGGTGCTCTCGCTCCTGGTGCTGCTGGTGATCGCCGGCTACGTCGCCTACCGGGACCTGCCGAAGGAATCCACGCCGGACATCCAGATCCCCACGGTCTACGTGCAGATGACCCTGGAGGGCATCTCGCCGGATGACGCCGAGCGCCTGCTGGCGCGGCCGATGGAGCAGCAGCTGCGCTCGATCGAAGGCGTCAAGGAGATGCGCTCCCTCACCTATCTCGGCGGTGCCAGCACCATCCTCGAGTTCCATTCCGGCTTCGACATCGACAAGGCGCTGACCGACGTCCGCGACAAGGTCGATCTCGCCAAGGCCGATCTGCCGGAGGATGCCGACGAGCCGACGGTGCACGAGGTCAACCTCAGCCTGTTCCCGGTGGTGGTGGTGACCCTCTCCGGCGACATCCCCGAGCGCAGCCTGATGCGCCTCGCCGAGAAGCTGCAGCACAAGATCGAAGGCGTGCCGACGGTGCTCGAGGCGAAGCTCTCCGGCAAGCGCGAGGAACTGGTCGAGCTGGTGATCGATCCGCTGCGGATGGAGAGCTACGGCCTGGTGCTGAACGACCTCGGCACCCTGGTCGGACGCAGCAACCGGCTGGTCGCGGCCGGCACGCTGGACACCGGCCAGGGCCGGTTCTCGATCAAGGTGCCCGGCCTGTTCGAGACCTCGGACGACATTCTCAACATGCCGGTCAAGGTGAACGGCGACGCCGTGGTCCGGGTGAAGGACATCGCCACCCTGAAGCAGACCTTCAAGGACGCGGACTCGATCGCCCGCATCGACGGCCTGCCGGCGATCGGCCTCGAGGTCTCGAAGCGCACCGGCACCAACATCATCGATACCATCGAGCGGGTGCGCCAGGTGGTGGAGACCGAGCGCGCCAGCTGGCCGCCGCAGGTCAGGATCACCTATTCCCAGGACAGTTCCGAGGAGATCCGCAGCATGCTGCGCGATCTGCAGAACAACCTGATCGCCGCCGTGCTGCTGGTGATGATCGTCATCGTCTTCAGCCTGGGGCTGCGCGGCGGGCTGATCGTCGGCACCGCGGTTCCGGGCTCGTTCCTGATCGGCATCCTCGCCCTCGCCTTCTTCGGCATCACCATCAACATCGTGGTGCTGTTCAGCCTGATCCTGGCGACCGGCATGCTGGTCGACGGCGCCATCATCCTGGTCGAGTATGCCGACCGCCGGATGCTGGAGGGGCTGGACCGCCGCCGGGCCTATGCCGATGCCACCCGCATGATGGCCTGGCCGATCTTCTCCTCGATCGCCACGATTATCGCCGCCTTCCTGCCGATGGCCTTTTGGCCGGGCGTGGTCGGCGGGTTCATGAAGTACCTGCCGATGACCCTGACCGCGACCCTGACCGCGTCGCTGGCCATGGCCATGGTGTTCATCCCCTGCATCGGCGCGCTGATCGGCAAGCCGAACGGCGAGGCGCTGGACGCGCATCGGGCGGAGCAGCTCACCCCGGCCGAGCAGCTGGCGCGCGCCCGCGGCCTCGACCGGCTCTATCTCGGCGTCCTGCGCGGCGCCCTGCGGTTTCCCGGCCTGGTGGTCGGCGGCGGCTTCGCCCTGCTGGCCGCCACCATCCTGCTCTACAGCCAGCTGAACGCCGGGGTCGAGTTCTTCCCCGACGTCGAGCCCAACAGCGCGCAACTGCAGATCCACGCCCGCGGCAACATGTCGATCGACGAGCGCGACGCCCTGGTCCGCGAGGTCGAGAGCATCGTCCTGGCGATGCAGAAGGAGCGCCCGGAGTTCAAGAGCATCTATTCGGTCGCCTTCGCCGGCGACGGCGGCGAATCGCTCGGCGAGGAGATGGGCGACGACGTGATCGGCACCATCACCCTGGAATTCGCCGACTGGAAGGCGCGGCGCGGCGCCAACGCCATCCTGGCCGACGTGCGCCAGCGGGCGGCGGGGCTGCCGGAAATCATGGTCGAGGCGCGCAAGCAGGACGGCGGGCCGGGCAGCGGCAAGCCGATCCACCTGCAGATCGCCACCCGCGACTACGCCTTGCTGGCGCCGACGGCAAAGCTGCTGCGGGCGCATCTGGAGCAGATGCAGGGCCTGGTCGATATCGAGGATTCGCTGCCGATCCCGGGCATCGAATGGCGGATCAACGTCGATCGCGCCCAGGCAGCAAAATTCGGCATCGACGTCACCGGCGTCGGCGACGCCATCCAGCTGGTCACCCGCGGGCTGAAATTCGGCGACTACCGGCCCGACTATTCCGACGACGAGATCGACATCGTCGCCCGCTATCCGACGGCGATCCGCAACGTCACCGAGATCGATCAGCTGCGCGTCCCGACCGAGAAGGGCGTGGTGCCGATCAGCAATTTCGTCAAGCGCCAGGCGGTCGCCAAGCTCGGCCTGGTCCGGCGGGTCGACGGCGACCGCATCGTGAACGTGAAGGCCGACGTGGCACCGGGCGTGCTCGCCGACGACAAAATCAAGGAGCTGCGGGCCTGGCTGCCGACCGCCGGCCTCGATCCCGGCGTCGACGTGACGTTCCGCGGCGAGGACGAGGACCAGGCGGAATCCCAGGCCTTCCTGACCACCGCCTTCCTGGTGACGGTATTCCTGATCGCCATCATCCTGCTGCTGCAATTCAACAGCTTCTTCAGCATGGTGCTGGTGCTGTCGGCGGTGGTGATGTCGACGATCGGCGTGATGGCCGGGTTGATGATCCTGCAGCAGCCCTTCGGCATCGTGATGACCGGGATCGGCGTCATCGCGCTCTCCGGCATCATCGTCAACAACAACATCGTGCTGATCGATACCTATCATCACCTCCGGAAGACCACCGCATCTCGCGCCGAGGCCCTGATGCTGACGGGTGTTCAGCGCCTGCGGCCGGTGATCCTGACCAAGCTGACCACCGTCCTCGGCCTGCTGCCGATGATCTTCAAGCTGAACATCGACTTCTTCACCCGCGAGGTCACCATCGGCGCACCCGCCACCCAGTGGTGGACGCAGCTGGCTACCGCCATCGCCTTCGGCGTGCTCTTCGCCTCGCCGCTGACCCTGGTCTTCACGCCCTGCGCGCTGATGCTGCAGGAGCGTGCCGGCGAATTCTTCGGCCGGGTCGCGGCGAAGCTCGCACGACGGCGGCGGCAAGCCGGCCACGCGGAGTAGCGCACCGCCGGTCCGCCGCTCAGCGCAGCCGGTCCACCGCGGCCAGCAGACGCCCGAGCGTCGTCAGCCAGCACAGCGCCCCGAAGACCCAGGCCGCCGGCACGAAGGCCGCCGGGAACAGGCAGAGAAAGGCGAAGGCCAGGATCGTCTCGGTGCCCTCGGTCAGGCCGCCGAGATAATGGAAGGCCTTGCCGCCGTGGCTGCCGCCGCGCTTCGCCTGGAAGATGGCGAAGGCGAGGAACGACGTGCCGGTGCCAACGAAGGCGAAGATCAGAAAGGCGGCGGCCAGACCGCGGGCCGGGTCCGCCACCGCGAAGGCGAAGACGAAGCCGGCATAGAAGATGAAGTCGAGCACGACGTCGAGATAGCCGCCGAGATCGGTGGGCCGGCCATGCCGGGCGAGGGCACCATCCAGCCCGTCGGCCAGCCGATTGAGCAGGAAGGCCAGCAGGGCGGGAAGATAGGCCTGGGCCGCGACCAGTCCCATGGCGAGAAGACCGAAACCGAAGCCCGCCAGGGTGATGGCATTGGCCGTCACCTGACGACGCGCCAGTCCGGCGGCCAGACGGTCCAGCGCCGGATCGACCAGGCGCCGCGCGACGCGATCAAGCATCGGCTGGCCTTGGCGTCAGTGCTGGTCGGCTCCCTTGACCGGGACGGTCGGCGCGGGACTGACCGGGCGCTGGCGCTCGAGCTTGCGATAGGCAGCCTGGCTCAGCGGCAGCGAGCAGATATAGGCGAGAAGCGCCAGGGTCATGGTCATCCAGGGTTCGGTCACGATCAAGGCCGTGAAGACCACAACGGAAATCATCGTCGGCAGCACCCAGGCCTGGGTGACCTTCAGGCGCTTGAAGGAAAAGGTCGGCAGCCGGCTGACCAGCAGCCCGGCGACGATCAGCATCCAGGGGCCGACGACCACCGGGCTGTGCAGGAATTCGCCGCCGAGCTCGAGCCAGGCGATCATCGGCAGCAGCAGGAGCCCCGCCCCGGCCGGCGCCGGAACGCCGGTGAAGAAGCGGCTGTGCCAGGCCGGGAGATCGGCATTGTCCAGCTTGGTATTGAACCGCGCCAGGCGCAGCGCCATGCAGGAGCTGAACACCAGCACCAGGGCCCAGCCGATGCCCTTCACGTCCTGCATGGTCCAGAGAAACATCACCACGGCCGGCGAGACGCCGAAGCTGACGAAGTCGCTGAGCGAATCCAGTTCGGCGCCGAACTTCGAGGAGGTGTCCAGCAGGCGTGCGATGCGCCCGTCCAGCGCATCGAACACCGCCGAGAACAGGATCGCGACCACGGCATATTCCCATTTGCCGATCAGGGCGAAACGGATGCTGGTGATGCCGGCGCAAAGCGCGAACAGCGTCAACATGTTCGGGATCAGCCGGTTGATCGAATGATCCCGCAAACGGTTGCGTCGCATCATCATCGGGCCTCTCCGTATCGCCATCGGTATCCGATCGTCGGCCGTCGCCTTGGACCGCTCAGCGCGTGATCCCGAGGCGCGCCGCCTCCTCGGACCTGGTATCGGCCAGCACGGTCTCGCCGGCGACCGTCGTCTGACCGACGCAAACCTGGGGCTGCACGCCTTCCGGCAGATAGACGTCGACCCGGCTGCCGAAGCGAATGATACCGAATCTCTCGCCGGCCCGCACTTTCTTTCCCGCCGTGAGATCGCACTTGATCCGTCGCGCCACCAGGCCGGCGATCTGCACCACGCAGAAGTTCACACCCTCGGCGGTGCGGAAATGCACGGACTGTCGTTCATTGTGCTCGCTCGCCTTGTCGAGCGCCGCATTGAAGAACTTGCCCGGGCGATAGGCCAGTGCGACGACTTCGGCATCGACCGGGCAGCGGTTCACATGAACGTTGAAGACGTTCATGAAGATGCTGACCCGGTTCAGCGGCCGCTGGTCGAGACCGAGTTCGGCCGGCGGCACCGCCGGCTGGATCATCTGCACGACCCCGTCGGCGGGACTGATCACCAGCCCGGCGCGATCCGGCGTCACCCGCGCGGGGTCGCGGAAGAAATAGACACACCAGGCGGTGAGCACCAGTCCCAGCAGGCCCAGCGGCGTCGCCAGCCACCAGAACAGCAAGGTCGCCGCGGCGAACAGGGCGATGAAAGGCCAACCGGCCCGGTGAATCGGCGTCAAGACGGAGCTGAGCACAATGCCTCTTCGAACTGCTTCCCCAACCCGCTCGCCCGGCGGATGCCGAAGCGGGGTCAGGGGTTAATGACTTGATTTGCCACAGTTTGCCGAAAGGGTCATCCCTTTTCCCACGGCAGGTTCCGCGACGCACCGCATCCACATCTGGAACAAATGGGGCGCCAAACCCGGTTTACAAATCCTTAAGCGGGCGCGGGATATGGTTCGCCCAGCGTCGCGCCGCAATCCAGCGGGCAAGCGGTGCTGAATAAGGCGCGACGGTGCGGATGGAAGCCCTGCCCCTACTGACCAAGCAAGCCGTGCCTCCGGAGGTGGGCCACCTGCGGATCGAAACGGATGGCACGGTGCGCCTCGGCCGCGCCGGGGAAGTGGTCGAGTTCGGCTTCACCTATCTGGGTCGGCGCTTCATCGCCGGCACCCGCATGACGCAGGCGGGAACGATCCTGCAACTGTCGGGCGAGATCGCCCCGGTCCCCTATTCGGCCGAAGGGATCGGCGCCCGCCGCGCCGCCATCGCGATCATCAGCGCCAGCCAGGCGCTGCGCCATGCACGCCTGGTGATCACCAAGACGAAACAGATCTGCTGCATCGGCAAGATCCCGGTGGCGCAACCCTGGACCCCGGTCGAACTGATCACGGGAGCCACCAGCATCATGCTCGAGATCCAGCCGTTCCTCCACGCCCTGATGGAAGTATTGCCGAACCGCGCATCGCGCCGCCGGTAGCCGCGGCGCGGGCCGGACCTAGTTCTGGCCGGCGGGAACGGTAAAGATCTGCCCCGGATAGATGAGATCCGGGTCGGCGATGCGATCCTTGTTCGCCTCGAAGATCACCGTATACATCACCCCGTTGCCGTAGCTGCGCCTAGCCAGCCGCCAGAGGCTGTTGCCGGGCTGCACGACGATGTTGCGTCCGTCGAGCTTGAGATCGGCGAAGTCCGGCTGGGCGAACGGAGTCTTCAGCCGGGTCTCCACCTTCGCCCCCTCGCCTACCAGGTCGATGCGCAACTCGTGATCGCCGGGCGAAACCTGCGCCGTCGCGGTGAAGGCCCAGAGTCCGCCGGCATCCGCCTTGGCCGAGCCCATGGGCTGGTTGTCCAGGTAGATGATGAGGTCGCCGGAGGATTTCGCGCGGCCGCTCAGCACCACATGGCCATTGGGCGTGTAATCGATGGCATCGAGCGCCAGGTCGGACTTGGCGCTGGGCGCCCCGTCGCCTTTGCCGCCTTCCGGCGCGTTCAGCAGCCGGGTCGCCCCTTCGCCGGATTTCGGCACCTCGATCGCCAGGGCACCGCTGGGCTCGGTGACCGGCTGTCCGGCGATGTTCTCGGCCGGCTTCGGCACCACCACGATCACCATCTTGTCGGAGGGAACGACCGGCCCGGTGTCGGTCTTTGCCTGGACCGAGAACCGGTGCTCGCCGGGCGCGATGGCCGAATCCGGCAGCAGCACCCATTCGCCGCGATCGTCGGTATCGGCGGTGCCGATCGCCTTGTCGCCGTCGAGCAGGGTGATCTTCGAGCCGGGGGCCGCACGGCCCGCCACCACCGCATCGCCGTTGGGATTGACCCGCACCACGTCGAAACTGGGGGTCACCAGAGGGGCAGCGGCCGGAGCCTGCGCCGCGGGATTTGCCGCCACCTGGGGGGCAGCGCCTTCGTCCGTCGCCGTCGTGCCTGTTGTCGCGGCCGGCGGCGTCGCCGATGCAGCGTCCGACGCTGCCGGACCGGCCGGCGCGCTGGCCGGCGCCGGCGGGACGACCGGCGCGCTGGCCGCGGGCGGCACGCCGGGGTCATCGACATCCTGCTGAGAAATGGCATAAATCAGCCCCAGGATTGCCGCGATTATCACGGCGCCGATGGTGCCGATCAGGGCTAATCTCGTCATGTCAGGTGCCGACTCCGCGCGGTTGATTGCGCCCCAACCTAGACCTGGATGGGAACGGGTTCAATGCGCCGCCGCCGCGGGACCCTCCAGCCGGGATTCCGGACCGGCCGCCGGGTGGGTGGGCCGGCGCCAATATGCGGTTGACCTGCCTCGGTTTACCTCGCAAAAAGAACCGATAAGCGTTAAGAAAATCGACAGGTTTCAGGAGTTTCCTTCAGGAATGCCGATTATCAAGTCTCTCTGCGTCTATTGCGGGTCAGCCCGAGGCAATTCACCGAAATTCGCAGCCGCCGCCCAGGAACTCGGACGTTCCATGGCCGAACGCGACATCGGCCTGGTCTATGGCGGCGCCCGCATCGGCATCATGGGCGAGGTCGCGGATGCGGTGATGCGCAACGGCGGCCGGGCCATCGGGGTCATTCCGCAGCATCTCCAGGAGAGCGAGGTCGGCCATCACGGGATCACAGAGCTGAAGGTGGTCGACAGCATGCATACCCGGAAGAAGCTGATGTTCGACATTTCCGACGCCTTCGCCGTCCTGCCCGGCGGCCTGGGCACGCTCGACGAGTTCTTCGAGATCCTGACCTGGCGCCAGCTGGCCTTGCATGACAAGCCGGTGGCGCTGGTCAATATTGACGGCTATTGGGATCCGCTGCTGGGGCTGGTCGACCAGGTGATCGGACGGGGCTTTGCCCGCGACACCATTCGGCAGCATTATTCGGTGGTAAACTCGATCGGCCGGCTGTTCGACATCCTGGCGGCGCCGTCCGACACGGCCGAGCGGGATTTCCCGGAACGGATATGACGGTTTCCACGCGCTGGACAGTTCTTTGATACGGAGGAAGTGAGCGATGGCCAAGATCAAGGTGAAGAACCCGATCGTCGATCTCGATGGCGACGAGATGACGCGCATCATCTGGAGCTTCATCAAGAACAAGCTGATCCTCCCCTATCTCGACGTCGACATCAAATACTACGACCTCGGCATCCAGAAGCGCGACGAGACCAACGACCAGATCACCATCGATGCGGCGAATGCGATCAGGCAGTACCGGGTCGGCGTGAAATGCGCGACCATCACCCCCGACGAGGCGCGGGTGAAGGAATTCAGCCTGAAGCAGATGTGGAAATCGCCCAATGGCACGATCCGCAACATCCTCGACGGCACGGTGTTCCGCCAGCCGATCATCTGCCAGAACGTGCCGCGCCTGGTACCGGGCTGGACCCAGCCGATCGTGGTGGGCCGCCACGCCTTCGGCGACCAGTACCGGGCGACCGACTTCGTGGTGCCCGGCAAGGGCAGGCTCACCATCCGCTTCGAGCCGGAGGGCGGCGGCGAGGCGATCGAACGCGAGGTCTACAAGTTCCCCGGCGCCGGCGTGGCCATGGCGATGTACAACCTGGACGAATCGATCCGCGGCTTCGCCCGGGCCTGCTTCAACTACGGGCTGACGCTCGGCTGGCCGGTCTATCTGTCGACCAAGAACACCATTCTCAAAGCCTATGACGGGCGCTTCAAGGACATCTTCCAGGAGGTCTTCGAGGCGGAGTTCAAGGCGGAGTTCCAGGCCAAGAAGATCGTCTACGAGCACCGCCTGATCGACGACATGGTGGCCAGCGCCCTGAAATGGTCCGGCGCCTTCGTCTGGGCCTGCAAGAACTACGACGGCGACGTGCAGTCCGACACCGTGGCCCAGGGCTTCGGGTCGCTCGGCCTGATGACGTCCGTGCTGCTGTCCCCCGACGGCAGCGTGGTCGAGGCGGAAGCCGCCCATGGCACGGTGACCCGGCATTTCCGCGAGCACCAGAAGGGCAAGGAGACCTCGACCAATCCGATCGCCTCGATCTATGCCTGGACCCGCGGCCTCTGGTATCGCGGCAAGTTCGACGGTACGCCCGAGGTGCAGAAGTTCGCCGAAACGCTGGAGCGGGTCTGCGTCGACACGGTGGAATCCGGCTTCATGACCAAGGATCTCGCGTTGCTGATCAGCCCCGACCAGAAGTGGCTGACCACCACCCAGTTCCTCGACAAGCTCGATGAGAATCTCAAGAAGGCGATGGGGTAGGACGATGCTGAAGAAGATTGCTCTGGCACTGCTGCTGGCCGCCGGCTTCGCCGCCGGCGGCGCGACCACCCGGGCCCAGGCGCAGGATCTGGAAAACACCCTCTATCTCGACCTGAAGCAGGGCCGGGTCGTGATCGAACTGATGCCCCAGGTGGCACCGAAGACGGTGGCGCGGGTCAAGGACCTGACGCGCCAGGGATTCTACGACGGACTGGTGTTTCACCGGGTGATCGCCGGCTTCATGGCGCAGACCGGCGATCCCACCGGCACCGGCCGCGGCGGATCGGGACATCACCTGCCGGCCGAGTTCAGCGGCCAGCAGTTCGAGCGCGGCACCGTCGCCATGGCCCGCGCCGCCAGCGTCGACAGCGCCGACAGCCAGTTCTTCATCTGCCTCGCGCCGGCCCCGCATCTCTTCGGGCAATACACCGTCTTCGGCAAGGTGACCGACGGCATGCAGTTCGTCGAACAGATCAAGCAGGGCGATCCCAATGACAACGGATCGGTCATGCTGCCGGACAAGATCGTGAAGATGCAGGTCGCCGCCGACGCGCAATAGGTCCGCGAGGATCCCGCCTAGTCCCGCGCCAGGGCGGTGGGGTGCAGGGCATAGGGGTTGGTGACCCGCTCCGGCAGCCTGAGGCGCATGATCCGGCCGAAGGCCAGCGGGAACATGGCGAGACCCACCAGGAAATAGCCGTCCGGCTCGCCCTGCGACCAGGCCAGCACACCGAGGCCAAGCGACAGGGCGCCGCCGAGCGACAGTGCCCGACCCGCCCAGCGCCAGCGCCCCAGCAGTCTCTCGTCGGCGCGATAGAGATCGCCATCCGGCGTCGCATCGCTGAAGACCAGGACGAGTTCCTGCCGCGCCACCCAGATCGCGGCGAGGCCGGAGAAGGCCAGCACGCCGAGCTGCAGGTAGCGCAGGAAAACATAGAGATCGATGACGTCGCCGCCCGCGGTCTCGCGCAGGCCCTGGATCGCCATCAGCGGGAAATCATAGAGCCCGTGAGCCAGCATGGGCAGAACGAGGGCGAGTGCCAGCGCGACCGGCGTCGACAGCGTCCGGCGCCACCACAGCGCCAGGAAATAGCCCATGAACATCCCGTCGATGGTATGCCCCGGCACCGACATCAGGCCGCGGATGACACCGATGACGAGCCAGCCCGACCCCGCATCGAACAGGTAGAGCACGTTCTCGATGGCGGCAAAGCCGAGGCCGACGAGAATGGCGCTGCAGAACAGATCGCCGCCGGAATCGCAGGTCTTGAAGCGCCGGATCACAAACCAGAGCACGAGAAACTTGGCGAATTCCTCGGGGATCGCGGCACCGAGGGCGGATTCGACGGCGGCGGCGAACAGGGCCGCGCGCGGACCGCCCATCAAGACGATCCCCGGCACCGGCGTCACCCGCAGCAGGAACATCGCCAGCGCGATCGCGATGGCGGCCGAAACGACGCCGAGCAGGAATGCCCAGATGCCCAGTCGACGTCCCAGCCGACGGCGGAAATGCGCCAGGAAAAAGCCGGTGAGCAGCAGACACGGCAGGATCGCCGTCATGAAGATCAGGCTGTAGAGCGGCAATGTGCGCCTCTTCCCCGAAACCCCGCCAGGAGACAGGAAGTCTCGCCGCGGAAGGCCGACCTGGCAAGCCGCCTTTGATCCGCCGGCGGATCAGGCCTTGCCGATGAGGCGGAGGAATTCCCGGCGGGTATCGGGGTTGTCGCGGAAGGCGCCGAGCAGGGTGCTGGTGGTCATGCTGACCCCCTGCTTGTGGACACCTCGGGTGGTCATGCAGTGATGCTCGGCCTCGATCACGACACCGACGCCGATCGGATCCAGCACCTGCTTGATCACGTTGGCGATCTGGGCCGTCATCTTCTCCTGGATCTGCAGGCGGCGGGCGAAGACATCGACGACGCGGGCGAGCTTGCTGATCCCGACCACGCGCCGCTGCGGAAGATAGCCGACATGGGCGCGTCCGACGATCGGCGCGATGTGGTGTTCGCAATGGCTGGTGAAGGGGATGTCCTTCAGGAGCACGACCTCGTCATAGCCCTCGATCTCCTCGAAGGTGCGCTGCAGCAACTCGACCGGGTCCTGGAAATAGCCGCCGTAAAACTCGTCGAACGCGCGCACGACCCGGTCGGGCGTGCCGAGCAGGCCCTCTCTGGTGGGGTCGTCGCCGGCATAGGCGATCAAGGTGCGGATGGCCGCTTCGGCCTCCGCCTTGCCGGGGCGGCGCGCCGCGGATTCCAGGCGCTCGCGGTTGAGGGCTTCGACGAATTTCGGGCAAGGAGCGTTCATGGCGTTATCCCCGATTCTGGCACTGGCTTGTTACGGCCGCCGGTCGGGGCTGGATCACCCGGTCTTTCCCGAGTGATTTCAGTTAGATGCAGGTCACTGTTTCTGGCGCAGGACCCAGCCGATGATGATCAGGAAAAGGCCGCCCAGGATGCCGCCAAGGCCGACCAGGGCCGGCAGCAGGGATGCCATCGCCTCGCTGGATTCCGCCGCCGCGGGCGCCGTGAAGTCCAAGGCCGATATGCCATAGGCGATGGCGCCCAGAAAGACGATCGCTCCCAGCAGCATGACGATCGCCCCGGTCCGCCGCCAGCGGGCCACGGTTGTCCGGTGCCCGGGCTGGAGGGTCACGGGATCGCTTGCCGCGGCCCGGCGGAGTGCCGTGCGCAGCGCCCGCAAACCGCAGAAGAAGAGCAGGATGATGCCGCAGAGCCCGACCAGGATCGGCAAGGCTGCGGTCGCCGGCTCCGCCTTGCCGGTCCGCAGGAACTCGCCCAGCACCGGCAGGAAACCCCAGTCGTAGAGCGAATGGCAGGCGGCGGCGGCCAGCAGGCCGAGCGGGATGAAATACCAGCGCGCCCAGTCGACGGCCCCGCTTGGCGCTTCGATGTTGCCGGCGATGTCGGCCTCGGCGCCGACCGACGCCTGGCGTTCGACGACGAGGCGCATCAGGAAGACACCCTGGATCATCGCCAGCAGCGAATGGACGAAGGTCGCCATGAAGCCGCGGCCGAAGGCGATGACCATGCGGAACTCGGCGAACGTCTCGGAATAGCCGTTGTTCTCGACGATGGCGAAGCCGACCGCCACGAAGAGCGGGATCTGAAATGCAGCGGCGGCGGTCAGGTTGCGGCGGAACAGGACGAGCGCCGCCAGCGCCGCCAGTATCTTGACCGTTTCCTCGGGCAGGCCGGCACGGAATATCGCCACCGGCAGTGCCTCGCCGAGGTTCGACACCGCGATGAGCTCCTCCTGCCCGCCGGGCACCAGGTAGGTCATCGCCGCCACCAGCAGCAGGGTGCAGAGGATCCCGCTTGCCAGCGCCGCCGCCACCACCTTCCAGGGCGCCGGGCGCGGAAAGAGATACTGATAGAGCAGGATGAAGAGGGTGGCGCAGAACAGGATCGCCAGCAGCGACGGAATTGTGGTGAGGGTCATCCTACCTCGCGCCGGCGATTTCGGGACCGGGGTTCACTCCGCAGCTTTCGTCCGGTTGCGGATCGCCGCTTCGATGGCCGCAATGGCCTCGTTGGCGCTGGCCGCGTTCGGCCCGCCCGCCTGGGCGAGGTCGGGACGGCCGCCGCCGCCCTGGCCGCCGAGGGCGGCGCTCCCGGCCTTCACCAGATCGACGGCACTCACCTTCGCCGTCAGATCTTCGGTGACGCCGACGACGAGGGATGCCTTGCCGTCCTCGGTCGCGATCAGAACAACCACGCCGGAGCCGAGCTGCTTCTTCAGGGCATCGGCCATGCCCTTGAGCTCCTTGGCGGGAACGCCGTCCATCACCCGGGACGCCAGCCTGATGCCATTGACGTCTTTGGCCGCCGCGGCCCCGCCGCCACCTGCGCCGCCGGTCGCCGCCTGCTTGCGTGCCTCGGTGAGATCGCGTTCCAGCTTCTTGCGGTCGTCGACCAGGGCGGCGATCCGCACCGGAAGGTCCTGCGGCAGGGCCCGCAGCGCCGCCGCGGCTTCGGCCAGCAGCTTCTGCTGCTCGGCCACGTAGTGCTCGGCGGCAGCGCCGGTCACCGCCTCGATGCGCCGGAGGCCGGCGCCGACGGCGCCCTCCGAGATCACCTTGAAGAAGCCGATATCGCCGGTCCGGCGCACATGGGTGCCGCCGCAGAGTTCGGTGGAGAAAGTCTTGGCCTCGTCCTCGGTCTGGCCTCCCATGGAGACGACCCGGACCTCTTCGCCGTATTTCTCGCCGAACAGGGCCATGGCCCCGGCCTCGATTGCCGCTTCCGGCGTCATCAGCCGGGTTCCCACATCGGCATTGAGGCGGATGCGGGTGTTCACCTCGCTCTCGATCCAGGCGATGTCGTCGGCCAGCAGGCCCTTGTTGTGGCTGAAATCGAAGCGCAGGCGGTCGGGGGCGACCAGCGAGCCCTTCTGGGTCACATGGTCGCCGAGCCGGCGGCGCAGGGCCTCGTGCAGCAGATGGGTCGCCGAATGATGGGCCCGGAGGCCGGCCCGGCGCTCGCCATCGACCCGCATCTCCACCGCCTCGCCCGTCTTCACCGTCCCCCTGGTGACCCGGCCGATATGGACATGGAAATCGCCCAGTTTCTTCTGGGTATCGGCGACCAGGAAATCGGCGCCATTGGCCCCGATCAGCCGGCCGCTGTCGCCCATCTGGCCGCCGGATTCGCCGTAGAAGGGCGTCTGGTTGGTGATGATCGCCACCTCGTCGCCGGCTTTCGCCTCGGCGACTTCCTTGCCGTCCTTCAGGATCGCGGTGACGACCCCCTCGGCCCGTTCGGTCGAATAGCCGAGGAACTCGGTAGCCCCCAGGCGCTGGCGGAGGTCGAACCAGACCGCTTCGGTCGCGGCTTCGCCGGACCCCGCCCAGGCGCGGCGCGCGGTCTCGCGCTGGCGTTCCATCGCGGCTTCGAAGCCGGTCTTGTCCACGGCCCTCTGCTGGCCGCGGAGGATGTCTTCGGTGAGATCCAGCGGGAAGCCGAACGTATCGTAAAGCTTGAACGCAACCTCGCCGGATAATGGTTTGCCGGGGTTGAGTTTTTCCATCTCGTCATCGAGCAGCCGTAGGCCCCGGTCGAGCATCTGCTTGAAGCGGGTTTCCTCGAGGCGGAAGGCCTCGGTGATGCTCGCCTGACCACGGATCAGTTCCGGATAGGCCTGGCCCATCTGGGTGACCAGCGCCGGGACCAGGCGCCACATCAACGGCTCCTGGCAGCCCAGCCTATGGGCGTGGCGCATGGCGCGGCGCATGATCCGGCGCAGCACATAGCCCCGCCCCTCGTTGGACGGCAGGACTCCGTCGGCGATCAGGAATGAGCAGGAGCGCAGGTGGTCGGCAATTACCCGGTGACTGACCTTGTGCGGGCCGTCGGCCCCAGTCTTCGACGCGTCGGCCGAGGCTTCGATGAGCGCCCGCATCAGGTCGATGTCGTAGTTGTCGTGCTTGCCCTGCAGCACCGCCGCAAGCCGTTCCAGCCCCATTCCGGTATCGATCGATGGCTTGGGCAGGCTGACGCGCTGGTCCTTGGTCACCTGCTCGAACTGCATGAACACGAGATTCCAGATCTCGATGAACCGGTCGCCATCCTGATCGGCTGAGCCGGGAGGTCCGCCGGGGATCCCATCCCCATGATCATAAAAGATTTCCGAGCACGGCCCGCAGGGGCCGGTATCGCCCATCGCCCAGAAATTATCCGCGGTCGGGATGCGGATGATGCGCCGGTCGGGCAGGCCGGCAATCTTCTGCCAGAGGCGGAAGGCCTCGTCGTCCTCGTGGAAGACGGTGACCAGCAGCTTGTCCCTGGCAAGGCCGTATTCCTCGGTGATCAGCTTCCAGGCCAGTTCGATCGCGCGGTCCTTGAAATAGTCGCCGAAGGAGAAATTGCCCAGCATTTCAAAGAAGGTGTGGTGCCGGGCGGTGTAGCCGACATTCTCCAGGTCGTTGTGCTTGCCGCCGGCGCGGACGCATTTCTGCGCCGTCGCGGCCCGGACATAGGGGCGCTTTTCCTGGCCGGTGAAGACGTTCTTGAACTGCACCATGCCGGCATTGGTGAACATCAGCGTCGGATCATTGCGCGGCACCAGGGGCGAGGACCCGACCACCTCGTGGCCCTCGCGCTTGAAATAGTCCAGGAACAGGCTGCGGATGTCGTTGGCGGTGTTCATAATCGGGCGTTGTCCGGTCAGGGGTGTCGGGGATCTGGCCGCCCTCGCCTGCCCCGCCACGCCGCCCGGGAGACCTTCCCACGCAACGGGCCGACAGGCTTCTGCTGCGGCGCGAAAAGCCAGTATTTCCGGTTTTTCCAGCCGAGACAAGCGCGGGAAGCGGATTTCGGCCACCCACATTCGGGTTTTCCGTTGCAGTCACCGGCAGTTAGCTGAAAGGCGTGGAAATCGAGGATTGTTCAAGTTCGGCGAACAGCGCATTCCTGCGCCGGCCCCTGGCCAAAGCCCGCCGCGGCGGGCATCTATAGGGGATTATGGATAAAGGAGCCGAGTGATGAGCATGATTCATGGCGACGCGAGGCCGGTTTCCGGCACCGCAAGGCGGGTCGTGACGGTCGTCCGCGGCGTGGCGACCAGCGACGGCGCCGGCGTGCGGCTGACCCGGATGATCGGCACCGGTGACCTGCCGGACCTCGATCCCTTCCTGATGCTCGATGAATTCGGCTCGGACCGTCCCGGCGACTATCTGGCCGGCTTCCCGGATCATCCGCATCGCGGCTTCGAAACCGTGACCTACATGCTGGCCGGGCGGATGCGGCACGCCGACAACAAGGGCCATTCCGGCCTGCTGACCCCCGGCAGCGTGCAGTGGATGACCGCCGGGCGCGGCATCGTCCATTCCGAGATGCCGGAACAGGAAGAAGGCCTGATGCAGGGCTTCCAGCTCTGGGTCAATCTGCCGGCCAGGGACAAGATGACCGCGCCGCGCTATCAGGAATTCGCGCCGGAGAAGATCCCGACCGTCACCCCGGCCACAGGCGTAACCATCAAGGTCATCGCCGGCGAGGTCGACGGCATTGCCGGCCCGATCAGCGCCGTGGCGACCGATCCCACCTATCTCGACATCGGCCTGCAGCCGGGTGCCGGCTATGGCCATGCCCTGCCGAAAGCGCACAATGCCTTCCTGAGCGTCTTCGAGGGCGCCGCGCTGGTGGACGGCACACGGGTGGAACGCGGCCAGCTGGCGGTGCTCGGCCAGGGCGAGCGTGTCGAGGTCCGGGCCGCGGAAATCCCGGCCCGGATGATCCTGGTCGCCGGACGGCCGCTCCGCGAGCCGGTCGCAAAATACGGCCCTTTCGTGATGAACACGCCGCAGGAAATTCACCAGGCGATTGCCGACTATCAGGCCGGAAAATTCTAACTTCGTTACGCGTCGATGCCGGTTGGGGTGGCAAGGATACTGAGCAGCGGGCATAAGCTGCAGGTATGGGCCCAGTCTTCGGGCCCAGTCTTCGGGCCCAGTCCGGGCGAGGACTGTCCCCTCGCATGGCCCAGACAAGCACAACCCTCCCCCGACAGGCGGGAGAGGGTTGCAGGAGAGAACTCTATTCTGCCGGTGAGATGCCGGCGGGATCGGGCCTATTCTTCGGCGGCTTCCTCGACACCTGAGGACTTTTCCATCATCGCGCCGGCAACCAGCCCCGCATTGCTGCGGATCTTGTTCTCGAGTTCGGCCGCAACCTGCGGATTTTCCTTCAGGAACAGCTTGGCATTCTCGCGCCCCTGGCCGATCCGCTGCCCGCCATAGGAGAACCAGGAACCCGATTTCTCCACCACATTGGCGGCCAGCCCCAGGTCGATCAACTCGCCGGTCTTGGAAATACCCTCGCCATACATGATGTCGAACTCGACCACGCGAAACGGCGGCGCCAGCTTGTTTTTGACGACCTTCACCCGGGTCTGATTGCCGGTGACGGTCTCCTTGTCCTTGATGGCACCGATACGGCGTATGTCGAGCCGCACCGAGGCATAGAACTTCAAAGCATTGCCGCCGGTCGTCGTCTCCGGATTGCCGAACATCACGCCGATCTTCATCCGGATCTGGTTGATGAAGATCACCATGCAGCGCGATCGCGAGATCGAACCCGTAAGCTTGCGCAGGGCTTGGCTCATCAGTCGTGCCTGGAGGCCGACATGGGTATCGCCCATCTCGCCTTCCAGCTCGGCGCGCGGCACCAGGGCGGCGACGGAATCCACCACCAGCACATCGATGGCGCCCGAGCGCACCAGGGTATCGGCGATTTCCAGGGCTTGCTCACCGGCATCCGGCTGGGAAATCAGCAGTTCATCGAGATTGACCCCGAGCTTGCGCGCATATGAGGGGTCCAGGGCATGCTCCGCATCGACAAAGGCGCAAGCGCCATTCATCTTCTGGGCCTCGGCAATGACCTGCAGCGCCAGGGTCGTCTTGCCGGAGGATTCCGGGCCATAGATCTCGATCACCCGGCCACGCGGCAAACCGCCAATACCGAGCGCGATATCGAGCCCCAGCGATCCGGTGGAAATCACCTCGGTCTCGACCGCCTGTTCCTTGCTGCCGAGCTTCATGATCGAGCCCTTGCCGAAGGCGCGTTCGATCTGGCTCAAGGCCGCGTCCAAAGCTTTTGATCTGTCCATTGTGTCCCTGTCCGGAATGCGAACGACGTTCTGCGCCATCTCTTAAGCCCCTCCTCTTAGACCACGACCCGGACGCTGACAACGCGCCCCAGTGATGAGGCATTAGGTCATGATTTGTTCCGGGTGTAAAGTGAAAAGATCGAAAGTAGAACAATGTAGATAATTCATATTATATATCAATATGTTATTAATTGGCACGTGAATTGTACGGCAGGCAACGCCAGACGGGGATCCGCGGTCAGGGTCGGAACAGCGACGCGGCACCTAAATCGACCGACTCGGCTATACCTTAAGATTGATGACAATATACAATTATACAACCTTAACGTTTACCAAAATCCGGCAGGACATCCACCTTGCACCGCGGCCGGGCACGACCTCTATCTGGCATCTCCCTGGCCCGCGACGGGCGACGCACCCCGCTTATGGAGCCGGATATCGGAATCCGCGATGCTGATGGCACCGTCGACGACGATGCCGTCGCTGCTCAAAGGGAAGAACCCGGTTTCGCTGGCCCCGACGCTGCCGCGGGCGCCGCGCAGATCCTCGCGATGCCATTCATAGGTGGTGAAGACCGGGCGTCGGGTCATCACCAGCCGCCGATAGCATTCGGCCAGCGACGCCGCGATGGTGAAATCGCATTCATCCAGGTATCTGCCGGTGAAGTCCGACCCGTTCGCATCGACCTCATGCGTTCCCACCAGCCGATAGCGGATGCGCATTCCCGCCGGTTCGATATCGACCAGAACAAGATAGGGCAACAGCTTCGGCACATCGTACGGCTGGATCGCGGACCGCGGCGGCGGACAGTCGCCGACGCATTTGCTCTGCCAATAAGCGAGAAACTGCTCGACCTTCGCCGAGGCCACGTGCTCGCGGTCGATGAAACTGAAACGACTGTCCATGCCGGGTGCACCCCAGTCGGTTGAAGTCTCAGCGTGACCGATTGCGCGGCCGGCGTCCACTGGCCTGAAAGAACCGCCGGGCCATGAACCACGCCGAACCATCGGGCCGGAAGTGGTTTATGTTTGAAACCCCGGGCCCGCAACTTTACGAATAGCCGGATGAGCAAGGCCAATTCCTTCGATTTCATCATCGTGGGCGCCGGTTCGGCCGGCTGCACCCTGGCCAACCGCCTGTCGGCGGACCCGAACGCACGGGTCCTGGTGCTCGAAGCCGGCGGCTGGGACCGAGATCCCTGGATCCATATACCGCTGGGCTGGGGCAAGATCCTGCAGAAGCGGCTGCATGACTGGATGTATTTCTGCGAGCCGGAGCCGAATGTCGGCGGGCGCAGCGTCGAATGCGCCCGGGGCAAGGTCGTCGGCGGCTGCTCCTCGACCAATGCCATGGCCTATGTCCGCGGCAATCGGGGGGATTACGACCGTTGGCAATCGGCGGGCCTCAAGGGCTGGGGTTTCGATGCGGTGCTCCCCTATTTCAAGAAGCAGGAGCGATGGGAAGGCGGGGCCGATGCCTTTCGCGGCGGCGACGGCCCGCTCCTGACCCAAACCTGCAAGTACCAGGATACTTTGATCGACGCCTATGCCGAGGCCGCGACGTCCCTGGGGCATGGCTGGACCGAGGACTACAACGGCGCCAGGCAGGACGGCTTCGGGCGGCTGCAGATGACCATCGGCAAGGGGCGTCGCTCCAGTGCCGCCACCGCCTATCTGCGTCCCGCATTGCGGCGGCCCAATCTCATCGTGGCGGTGCGGGCCCTGGTGACCCGGATCCTGTTCCAGGGAAGGCGCGCGGTCGGCATCGAATACGTCGAGGACGGGATCAAGCGGGTCGTGCATGCCGAGCGCGAGGTCATCCTGGCGGGCGGGGTCATCAATACGCCACAGGTGCTGATGCTCTCGGGGATCGGCGATCCCGCGGAATTGAACAGGATTGCGGTGCCGGTGCGCGCCGATCTTCCCGGCGTCGGCAAGAACCTGCAGGATCACGTCTCGGTCATCCTGATGTATCACCGCAAGGAGCCGGGGCCGTTCTTCCACATGATGCGCTACGACCGGATCGCGCGGGAATTGCCGAAGGCATACCTGTTCGGCAAGGGATTTGCCGCCGACGTGCCCGGCGGTGTCACGGCCTTCCTGAAGAGCCGCGCCGACCTCGCCCTCCCGGATATCCAGTTCCTGCTGACGGCCGCACCTTTGGGCGCCTGGCCCTATTTCGAGCCGTTCAAGGCGCCGTTCAAGGACGGCTTTGCCTGCCGCATCGTCATGCTGCATCCGGAAAGCCGCGGCACCGTGACTTTAAGATCCGACGACCCGACAGCCGCGCCCCGGATCAAGCAGAATTTCCTCTCGACAGATCAGGACTGGAAAAGCCTGCGCGCCGGGATGCGGATGGCCCGGGAGATCGCCGCGCAGCCCGCCATGCGGCCCTATGTCGCCGCCGAGATCGCACCGGGCCTGGCGAAGACCGCGGATGCGGATATAGACGCCCATATCCGCAACACCTCGATCACTGTCCACCATCCCCTCGGCACCTGCAAGATGGGCCTGGAAACCGACGCCATGGCCGTGGTCGATACCGAACTCAGGGTGCGCGGCATCGATGGGCTGCGCGTGGTCGATGCCTCGGTCATGCCCGACATGGTCACCGGCAATATCAACGCCGCCGTCGTGATGATCGCCGAACGGGCGGCGGCCCTGATCCAGCAGGGCTAGCCGCAGCCTATTTCAGCGTGCTCAGGTACTCGGCAATCGCCTGTACCTCGACCTCGGGCAGCTTCGCCAGATTCTCCTGGACGTCACCCATGCCGCCGCTCGACATGTTGTCGTAGCCGCCCATCTCGCCTTCCTGAAGCGCGCTGGCCATGTCGGCAACGTCGGTATAGACGCCGCGCCCGATCAGATCACGCAGGCTCGGCACCTTGCCCTTCCCCTCCGGATGCGGCCCGCCGGCAAAGGCCCGGCTGCCGTCGCCGATCATCAGGATGTTGCGCGGCGTATGGCATTCTGCGCAGTGGCCGGGGCCGTTCACCAGATAGGCACCGCGATTCCAGGTGGCGTTCTGGCTGTCGTCGGGGACGATCGGCGGCTGCAGGGCCAGCCGCTTCCAGACGCCGACGCCGCGCCGCACCAGCCATGCCAGGGGCAGGTCGGCGGGCTTCTCCTCGGCCTTCACCGGCGGCAGGCTCATCAGGTAAGCGCGGATATCAAGAATATCCTCGACCTTCATCCGGGTATACGAGGTGTAGGGAAATGCCGGGATCAGGTTCTCGCCATCCGGCGAGACACCGCGCTGCATGGCGTTGACGAACTGGATTTCGGTCCAGTTCCCGATGCCGGTCTCCGGGTCCGAGGTCAGGTTGGGCGGATAGAAGGTCCCGATCGGCGTCTTCAGCGGCGCACCGCCGGAGGGCAGCAGCGGATCCCTGCCAGCATCCGCGGCAGCCGGCCGATGGCAGGCAATGCAGCCACCGACATGATAGAGGAGCTCGCCGTTCGCCCGGTCGCCGGCATGGCTCGGCAGGCTCGCGGCATCAAGGGTCTGCGGGGCCGAGGCCCAGACGAAGACACACAGTCCAACGAGCCCCGCCGCCGCCACGAGGGCAAGAAACTTCCGCATTCTGTCGTCCTTCCGAGATGCCGTGTCCGGGTTGGTCAGGTACCCGTCGCCCGCCTCCCTATCGCAGGCGAACCTTAGCGCAACCTGATAGACGACGGGAACCTGACAAGAATTCCCCAACTGCGGCAAAACGGCGGGAGGGAGATTCTGTCAGCTACATGTCAGCGGGGTCCCGGCAGATGGCGCCGCCGGCCGATGCGCGGTTCGACCGGCAGCCGATTCCCCAATGCATCAATGGAGTCTCCCGATCATGTTCACCAAATTGCGCGGCACGCTGCTGGGCGCCGCAGCCTCGACCCTGCTCGTCGTCGCATCGGCCGCCTGGGCCGGCGACGCCGTCGTCCATGTCACCCTTACCGGCGATGGCGGCGAGAAGATGGGCCTCGTCCTCGATACCGCAAGCGTGCCCGCGGGCAGCGTCGAATTCACCGTCAAGAACGATGCGATGATGACGGATCACGAGATGGTCGTCGTCAAGCTGAAGAGCAAGTCCGACCCCATTCCGATGATGACCGACGGCCATCGGGTCGACGAGGAAAAGCTGGCGTCGATGGGTGAAGTGTCCGACCTGAAGCCCGGCACCGACGGGAAGCTAAAAGTGGCGCTCGACGCCGGAGACTACCTGCTGTTCTGCAATCTGAAGGGCCATTACATGGCCGGCATGGTCGGCGCCTTCACGGTCACGAAGTAGCGGTTGCACGGAAAACCCCGCCGACACCGGCGGCCGGCACGGCGTCCTGATCGCGCCGTACGGCCGCCGACTATTCCATCACGTCCTTCACCTTGGCCGCGAGCTGCTTCAGGGTGAACGGCTTCAGCAGGAAGTGCATTTCCTCGCCGGTGTCGATGCGTCGCCGGAACGCATCCTCCGCATAGCCGGAAATGAAGATGACCCGCATGTTGGGCTTCAGCAGACGCACTTCCTTGACCAGGGTCGGTCCGTCCATGCGCGGCATCACCACGTCACTAATCACCAGGTCGATCTCGGCCAGGTGCTCGTGGATGATCTCCAGCGCCGCATCCCCGCTCCGCGCCTCCAGCACCTTGTAACCCTTGTTGCGTAGCGCCCGGGCGCTGAACAGGCGCACGGCATCCTCGTCTTCGACCAGCAGGATGGTGCCGATGCCGGTGAGATCCTTGCGGTCGTCATCGCCGCCGTCATGCCGGGGACCTGCGCCCACGGGCTGGTCGTTCTCCGGCAGATACACGCGGAAGGTGGTGCCGGCCCCCATGGTGCTGTCGACGAAGACGAAGCCCCCGGTCTGCCGGACGATGCCGTAGACGGTCGACAGGCCGAGACCGGTTCCGGACCCGACCGCCTTGGTCGAGAAGAACGGCTCGAAGATCCGGTCGAGAATCTCCGACGGTATGCCGGTCCCGGTATCGATGATCTCGACCAGCACATAGTTGCCCGGCGGCATGATATCGGCGCCGCGCTGCATCGGCTCGGTCGTCCGGACATTGCCGGTCCGAATCGTCAGGCGGCCGCCGTTCGGCATTGCATCCCTGGCATTCACCGCAAGATTGATGATCACCTGTTCGAGCTGCCCGGCATCGGCCCGCACGGTGCGCAATTCGCGACCGTGAATCATGTTGAGTTCGATATTCTCGCCGATCAGCCGGCGCAGCAGGTGCGACAATTCGCTGAGCACGTCGGTAATGTCGAGAACGCGCGGCTGCAATGTCTGCTGGCGCGAGAAGGCCAGCAGCTGTCGGACAAGGTTTGCGGCGCGGTTGGCGTTCTGCTTGATCTGCATGATGTCGGCGAATGACTGGTCGCCGGGGCGGTGGCGCAGCAGGAGCAGATCGCAGAAGCCGATCATCGCCGTCAGCAGATTGTTGAAATCGTGCGCGATGCCGCCCGCCAGGAGGCCGACCGCCTGCATCTTCTGGGACTGGGTGAACTGCGCCTCGAGGCGTTTCTGCTCGGTCGAATCGACGAAATGCGCGATGCAGCCGGGGCCGCCCGCCTTGTCCTCGCGGCGCGAGGCGAAGATCGTCACCGATCGCGGGCGTTCGCCGCGGAAGCGGATGGTGAGGGGCGGCGCCTTGCCGCGCCGCACGACCTCGTCGAAATGCTGCTTGAAGTCGGCGCTGTCCTCCGGGTGGATGAGCTCGGCGAGCGGCTGGCGCCGCCAATCGCCGCCGCCAAGCAGGGCGATCAGCGCCTCGTTCGCCTGCTCGATCCGACCGCTCGAATCGATCAGGGCGATGCCCGTCGGCGCCTCCTCGAAGAACCGCTTGAAATACTGCTCCGAGGCCTGCAGCGCGCCTTCGAGTTCGCGCTCGCGCGTCAGGTCGTGGACCACGGACCTGGTGCGCAAGCGGAGCTTGGCGCCGGCCTCCGGGCCGGCCGGCTGAACCGCTTCCACCTCGTGGCGGATATAGGCCTGGATCTGCCTGCCATTCGGGCCCTTGAGCAGCACCTCGCCGCTGCGGGCGACGGGATCGGCAAACGGGCTGTAGGGGGCGGGAGGCACGCCGCCCTGGGCTTCCGGCGGCTCGGCGAGGATGCCGTGCAGCTTGAGGTCGTAGTGTCCGCCGGCGGAGGGACGGAATCCCAGCCAATTCGCCAGGGTGGAATTCACGAACAGGAATTCGCCGGCTTCGTCCACCGAGTAGAAGCCGATCGGCGCGTGCTCGATCAGATCGGCGAACTTCTCGTGGTCGCTGCGGATGTATTCCTCGATCTGCCGCTGGGTGGTCACCACCTCGACGCCCCAAAAGACGTGGTCCTTGAAGCCGGCCAGATGCTGGGCCGAGACGTCGAGCCATTCCCGCTCGCCGCCGGGAGTCAGGATCTCGATATCCGCCCGGACCCGTCCGCCATCGGCGATCGTCGCCCGGATCTGCCGCAGCAATTCCGCCGAGTCGGAACCCGGCGCCACCCGCGCCTCCAGGGTATCGATCAGGGCGATGTCGGGCTGCTGAAACACCTGGCGATAGGCGCTGTTGGTGAATACCACCTTGCCGCGGGGGTCGACCAGCTGGCGGGCCCGGCTGGCGGCATCGAAGCTCTGGGCAAGGAGATCCCGCGAATGGGTCACCTGGCGCAGCCGGAGCACGGCGAAAATGGCGCCCAGCGACACCAGCGCCAGGACAATCAGGCCGATCGGCAGGGTCAGATCAGTCCATGGCATGCCCGAAAACGCCCCGCCCAGTTCCCCTCGTTCCTACACTCTAGCCGAGATTCGCGCCGGGCGCATCAGAGCCGCTTGCGTTTCAGGCGGTAGATGTAGCCGATCAGCTCGGCGACGGCCTTGTAGTACTCGGCGGGAATTTCCTGGTCGACCTCCACCGAGGCGAAGAGCCCGCGGGCCAGCGGCGGGTTCTCGACGATCGGGACCTTGTGCTCCTCGGCGACCGCCCTGATCTTCTGCGCGACCTTGTCGACACCCTTGGCGACCACCCGCGGTGCGGACATTTCCGCCTGATCGTAGCGCAGCGCCACCGCGTAGTGGGTCGGGTTCGTCACCACCACGTCGGCCTTGGGCACTTCCGCCATCATGCGCTTGCGGGCGCGCTCGATGCGCAGCTGCCGCAGGCGCCCCTTGATCATCGGGTCGCCCTCGGTTTCCTTCATCTCGTCCTTCAGCTCCTGGCGCGACATCCGGAGTTGCTTGGTGTGCTCGTAGCGCTGGTAGATGACGTCGAAGACGGCAATTGCCGCCATCACCGAGAACACGCCGATGAGGAGCCGGCGCACCAGATCCTGAACCTCGCCGACAAGCTGGACCATCTCCATGCCGATCAGCTTGTGCAACCCGGCAATCGACGGGGACAGCAGGAACCAGGCGACCGAGGCCACGACGACGATCTTCAGGATCCCCTTCAGAAACTCGCTGAGCGCGCGCAGCGAGAACATCCGCTTCAGGCCGGCCAGCGGCGAGATCTTGTCCAATTTTGGGGTCAGCTGCTCGCCGGACCACAGCAGGCCGAACTGCAGGTAGCCGGCGCCGAAGGCGGCAAACAGCGCCAGCACGATGGGGACGACGCCGGCGACCAGGATCATGCCGAACATCTTCCAGGCCAGGGTCGTCAGGTGCCCGAGGTCGGTCGGGATCTGGTCGGGGTTCTCGATGAACGGCATCGACATGTTGACGATGTCCCGCGCCATGCCGCCGGCAAAGAGGATCACCGTCAGCGTCAGGGCCAGGATCATGAACAGGTTGTTGACCTCGCGCGAGTTGGCTACCTGTCCGCTCTCATGCGCGTCCTCCAGCTTCTTGCCGCTGGGGTCTTCGGTTTTTTGCGAGGAATTGCTGTCGTCCGACATCGCGGCCCGGTGCTCCTAGTTGCCGAGGAACGGCGCCATCTGGCGCTCGTAGGCGTCCAGGAACCAGATCATCATCGAGGTTACGCTGACCGCGAGCAGCCCGATGCCCGCCATGATCTGCAGCGGCATGGCGATGAAGAACACCTGCAGCGTCGGCATCAGGCGCGCCAGCAGGCCGAGACCGACGGTGAAGACGATGCCGTAGACCAGGAAGGGCGCCGCCAGCTGCAGGCCCAGCTCGAAACTGGTCGCGGAGCTGCGGGCGATGAAATTGGCGATGTCCTGCATCGGCGGCAGCTGCCCGGGGACGAAGACGTCATAGGTGCCCACCAGCGCCCTGATCGTCATATGGTCGAGCCCCGTGGAGAAGATCAGCACCAGGCCGACTGCAAGCAGGAAGTTGCCGCTGACCGCGCCCTGCTGCGCCGTCGTCGGATCGACCGAGAGGGCATTGGCGATGCCGACCTGGAGCGCAACGACCATGCCCGCGGATTGCAGCGCCATGAGGATCAGCCGGGTGATCGTCCCGAAGAACAGTCCGATGCCGATCTCGCCGCCGAGCAGCACGACGAAGCGCGGCAGGTCCGCCGGCATCGACGGGACCCGCTCGCCCACCATCGGCATCAGGGCGAAGGATATCATCAGGGCCGCGACCAGGCGGATGCGCGGCGGTACATAGGCCTCGCCGAAGCCCGGCATCAGCATCACCGCCGAGCCCAGGCGCGCGAACACCATCATGAACTGGAAGATACTGCCGGAGAGTATCTGCTCGAGCGTCATCCGCAGCAGCCCCGTCCCACTGCCGTCATCCGGCCACGCGGTCCATCAGGTGCTCCATGAAGTCGGTCAGTACATGCAGCATGAACGGCGCCAGGAGCAGCAGGGAGGCGAAAACCAGGAGAATCTTGGGCACGAAGGTCAAGGTGACCTCCTGGATCTGGGTCAAGGCCTGGAACAGGGAGATGATCAGGCCGACGATGAGCGAGATCAGCATGACCGGCGCGCCGATCTTCAGCATCACGATCACCGCCTCGCGGCTGACCTCGAGGAGCGACGCCTCATCCATCGTTTACTGCCCCGGCCCGGATCAGATCGGCATCCGGAGGATTTCCTGGTATGCGGCGACCACGCGGTCGCGCACGGCGGTCACCGTCTGCAGCGTCACTTCCGCATCCGACACCGCGGTGACGATGTCGGCGATGTTGCCCTGGCCGGATGTCGCCAGCAACGACTGCTTTTCGTCAGTCGCACCGGTCTTCAGGGCCTCGTCGCCGGCCTTCTGCAGCAGCTGGCTGAAGCTCGGATCGCCCGCATTCGCTTCAATGCCGGGCGCGCCCATCGCCTTGGTCGCGGCGTTGTAGGCTGCAACAGCGCTGGAGATCGGGGTGCTGGCCATTCAATAGGTCTCCTTCGGCGGCGCTACAAATATTCAGCGCAACAGGTCTATGGTCTTGGAAAGCATGCCGCGCGCCACCTCGATGACCTTGAGATTGGCCTCGTAGGATCGCTGCGCCTCGCGCATGTCCGTGAGTTCGATGAGGGCGTTGACATTGGGCAGCTTGACATATCCGGTCTGGTCCGCCGCCGGGTTGTTTGGATCGTACTTGCGGCCGAAATCCGACGGATCCGTGCGAACCTTGTCGACCGTCACCAGTTCCATCCCGGCGTCGCGATCGAGCATGTTCTTGAAGCTGATGGTCTTGCGGCGATAGGGGTCGCCGCCCGGCCTCTCGGAGACGGAATTGGCGTTGGCGACGTTCTCGGAGATGACGCGGAGCCGCTGTCCCTGCACGCGGAGGCCGGCGGCGGAAATCATGAGCGAGTCGGTCAGGTCCATGTCAGTCCTCCTTCACGCGCCGGATCAGCCGTTGCGGCCGATCGCCGTCTTGATGAGATCGACGTGCTTGCGGTAGAGATTGATGACGGTGTTGTAGTCCATCTGCGTCTGGGAGAGCTTCATCATCTGCTCTTCCAGCACGACGGAGTTTCCGACCGGGGCCGTCTCGTACTGCTTCTTCGTGCGCTTCTCATCGACCGGCCCGGCTTCAGGCATGGTGCCGGCGAGATGCTTGGGGTCGGTGCGATCGGGCTGAACCGCGGCCAGTTTCTTCAGGTGATCGCCGAAATCCATCGGCACCACGTCGTTCGGCACATAGCCCGGCGTATCGGAATTGGCGATGTTCTGCGCCAAGACCTTCTGCCGCGCATTCAGCCAACCGATGCGCTCATTGAGGCGCTGGAACAGGGGTAGACTTGATAGGTCCATTCGCTGCGCTCGATCTTGTGCGATGGCGCTTGTCCCGTCGTTCGCTCCGACCGACCAAGCTTGGAAGCGATCGTGGACCGCAAGTCTTAAGACCACGTTAAATTGGCTAAAATGCCGGATAAATTCGCGCAAAATCAGCGCACTAGGCGCAGGACCTTGATTCCACGCGGTTTATTGGCGCGGCCCGGGCGTCCTTAAGCGTTCCTTAAGCAAACCCTGCGATCTTCGTCCGGTGAGCGACGGGTCTTGGCCCGGCTGATCCCGATGGGTCCGAAGAGGCGGAAGCAGCAGATGGCGGAGCGGGACGAGGACGAGATCGGCGTACGTCGACCTCGCTGGCCGCAGCAGCGGGTGAAGCCGGCGATCGCCGTGGCGCTGAACTACAAGAACCAGCAGGGCGTTGCCGACCCGAGGCGCGCGCCGCGGGTGACCGCAAGCGGCAAGGGCGCCGTGGCCGAGCAGATCCTGGAAATCGCCTTCGCCAGAGGCATTCCGGTCCGCGAGGATCCGGATCTGGCGGAGATTCTGGCGACCGTCGACGTCGACAGCGAGATTCCCGTGGATGCCCTGTCGGCCGTTGCAGAGATCCTCTCCTACCTGTACCGCGCCAATGCCAAGCCGGCACCCGACAATCCCGAAGAACCGGAGGATGCAGCGGATGACAGCGATGCATGACGAACTGGCGGATTCGGCCACCCAGCTCGCGGCCATGATCGACGGCGCGCGCAAGCTTGCCGATTCCGGCCAGGTGGTCGAGCTCGACCTGCTGGCCATGCGCATCGCGGTGCTCAGCGACGCCATCAACGACCTGAAGCCCGCAGCGGCCAGGCCGATTCGCCCCCGGCTCGAAGCGCTGGTCGATGGATTAAATCGTCTCGAATACAGTTTGCGCAAGCAGAAGGTCAATCTGACGCTCGACCTCGAGCAGGCCGACAAGCGGTTGCGCGCCCAGCTTGCCTATGCCGCGCCGCCCAGAGGCAAGGGCGACAAATAGACTTCAACCCTGTCGGACAATTGGCCTTTCATGGAATTCTCCACCTATCTCCGATTCATCCTCGTCCTCGTCTTCGTTCTTGGGCTGGTCTTCCTGCTGGCATGGGTGTTGCGTCGGTTCGGCTATGGTGGGGCCATCGGCAAACCCCAGAGCCGTCGGCTCCGCATCGTCGAAACCGCCCTGCTGGGGCCGAAACATCGCCTGGTCCTGGTTCGGCGCGACAACGTCGAACACCTGCTGGTCTTGGGCCCGAGTCACGAGGCGGTAGTCGAAATCCTCGATCACCCCGCCCGCGTCTTCGCCGACCGCCGGACCAGCGGCCTTTGCTCCCATGCTGGACGCCAATATGAACCAGGCCCACACCGGAGAACCGGCATGAGGCGCGCCTTCGCGATCGGTGCCGCAGCCGCAGCCCTGCTCTGGGTCAGCAGTAACCCCGCATTGGCACAGAGCTTCACGCTTAACCTTGGCGACGAAGGTGGCGGCGGAACCACCGGGCGGATCGTCCAGCTGGTCGCCCTGATGACGGTGCTGAGCCTCGCGCCCGGCATCCTGATCATGGTCACATCGTTCACCCGCATCGTCGTGGTCCTGTCGGTGCTGCGGGCGGCGCTGGGCGCGCAGCAGGCACCGCCGAACATGGTGCTGGTCAGCCTTGCGATGTTCCTGACCGCCTTCGTCATGGCGCCGACTTTCGAGCGGGCCTACGAACAGGGCATCGCCCCGCTGATCGAGCAGAAGATCGACGAGAAGACCGCGTTCACCCAGGTTGCCGCCCCGTTCCATGACTTCATGATGTCGCAGGTGCGGGAGAAGGATCTCGTCCTGTTCATGAACATGGCCAAGGTCGACAAGGTCGCGGCGCCCGAGGATACGCCATTACAGGTCCTGATACCGGCCTTCATGATCAGCGAACTGAGGCGCGCCTTCGAGATCGGGTTTCTCCTGTTCCTGCCCTTTCTGATCATCGATCTCGTCGTCGCCTCGGTCCTCATGTCGATGGGCATGATGATGCTGCCGCCGGTGATGATCGCCTTGCCATTCAAGCTCATTTTCTTCGTGATGGTCGACGGCTGGTACCTGATCGCCGGCAGTCTCGTCAGGAGCTTCGGCGTCGGATAGGCACGCGGAAGGCCGGCACCCGGACCGGAAGCCGTGCGCCGGCAGGTCTATGGCGTCGGCGTCAGGCTCTTGGCCTGGAGCTGTTTGCGGTACTCGTCGACGAAAGTCTCCATCTGGCCGATGCTGGCCAGCTCCGCAGTGATCGAATCCGACAGCCCGTTGTCCGGCGATGTCAGCATCTCGAATTGCTTGGCAAAGGGGCTTGCTGCCATCGGCTTGCCATAGCTCCTGCCGAGTGCCTTCAACTGCCGGCGATCGCCGGCGAGCGACAGGGCGACGGCACGATTGAGCACCAGGCGTGCGAGCTTCGCGTTGAACGCCTGGCTCATTTCGCCCGACAGATCGGTGTTGGCCGCGTCGGCACCCGCCTGGTTCGTCAGCACGATCGATGGATCCTGCGCGACGGTCGTCTTGGTCTTCTGGTCGACGGTCTTCAACCCGGCGATTTCCGCCTGTTCCGCGGCAATCAGCTTGTCCAGCGCCTCGGCCGCCGCCGGCCACTCCCGGATGCGCCACATCATATCCGCCTTCAGCCAGAGGGCGTCGCGGCTGTTGTCGTCGCGCAGGAGCCCCAGACCCTGCAGGGTATCGCCGGTGTCGAAGAGCGCGCGGGCGCGGAGGCGCTGCCGGTCGGCGGCAAGCGCCGGCGTCATTCCCGCCCCTTCGCTTTCCGTCAAGGCCTGCAGCGCCAGATCCGGCTTCCGGTCCAGCATGCGTACGGCTGCCAGGCGCGTACCGGCGGCAACCTTCTCGGTTCCGGAGAGTCGATACTTTACCTGCCGCTCGAGCAGCGTCGCCGCCCCATCCAGCAGATCGACCTTCACCAGGCGGTCCGCCAGGCCCGCGATCATGCGGTCGCCATCGGCACCGGCCGGCGTCAGCTCGCGGAATTCGTCGTAGAGGGCGACGGCAGTCAGTGGCGAGAGCTTGTCGGCGCCGCCTTCGAGATAGAGTTTGCGGAAGGCGCCGGTCATTTCCGCCGCCGCCTGCTTCGCCAGGGGATGGTCCGGGAAATGCGTGGCCGCCTGTCGCAAGGTCGTCAGACCCTTCCGCGCCTGGTTGTCGGCAAGGTACAGCTGGCCGAGCTTGTAGAGCAGGTCGAACTCGAAATTGTCGCCGCGCCACAGGAAACGCAGGCTCTCCAGGGGTGCAATGGCGTCCTTCGGGAGCATTTCCCCGTCGGCCAGCTTCAGGTTGATCAGGGTCAGTTGGGATTTGGCCTTGATCTCATCGATCGGGCTTTCCGCGAGGCCTTCCAGCGCCACCAGCGCCTTTTCCTTCTCATCGGACTTCAGAAGGCGCAGCCCGTCGAGATAGGCAAGCCGTGCCGCGAATTCCGGATCCGGCGCATCCGCACGAATCAGCTCGAGATAGGCTTCGGCAATCAGCGGATCGCCGTAGCCGATCTGCGATTCGGCTGCCATCAGGCGCAGGCGCGTCCGGAAAGGCTTTGGGTAGGCGCTGATATCGGGCAGCGGTTCGGCGAACAGCTTGGCCGCCTTCGGCCAGTCGCCGCGACTGGCATACAGCATCGCTTGGAATAGATCGGCTTCAGGAACGCCTTGCAGCGTCTTGCTCGCCAGGTCGGCATTCGCCTTGTCCATTTCACCGTTGAGCGCGGCCGAGGCTGCCGACAGCGCCATGATCAGTTTGTCGTCTTCAGCCGCCTTGTCGGCACTGCGCATCGCACCAAGAATGCCCTGGGCCTCGGCGGCGAAACCGTTGGCAAAATAGAACTCGGCCAGCTGCAGCTGGGCGGCCTTGTGCTCGGTCGGGGACAGGGCGGAGTCGATGGCCAACGATTTCAATTGGCCGAGATCGGCCAGCAGCGTCGCTTCGCCGCCCAGGCGCCAGGTATCGACCGCGAAAAGACCGGGGACCGTCGGCAGGGTCGGCGGCCCCTGCTCGCCTGCCGGCTTTACCTCCGGCGGCATGCCCGGCGCCGCGTCGGCAGGCGGTACATCGGCCGGAGCGCCCGCAGGCGTGACCGCCGCCACTTGTGGTGCCTGCGTGGTGATGACGACGCCGTTCGGCAGGACCTGAACCGAGACCCGGTCGCTGAGCGGTGCGACGACGACGCCTTGCGCGCTGGGCAGCAGCTTGAAATCCGGCCAGGAAGCGGGCTCGGCCACCCCAAGGCCGGCAACGTCAAGCGGCGTGACCACAAGCTGGTCGCCGATTTCCGGATCCATGAGCGCCACGGCATCGCTTGCACCGATCGCCTGCAGCAGCAGGCTGGCGCCGCCGTTCGCCAGGGCTTCGCGACGCTGCTGAATCGGCTCGCCGGCACGGGGCGCACCCGACTTCAGCGCAACGGACCAGCGATTGCCCTCGGCCGCGATCGCGATCGCCTTCGCAGATCCGCCGGTCAGGCGCAGGACATAGGCGAACGGCGAGTTCACCTGCTGGGCCTGGCCGATGACGCCGGCGATTCCACTCAGGGGCGCGAGATCGCCCTTGCCCGGCATGCCGAAGACCAGCCAGACGGCGTCACCGCGCTGGAACGCCGCCAGGCCAGTCGGTTTCGGCCAGCCAAATGTCAGTGTCGCGCCACCGGCCGTGTCGGCAGCGGCGGCAATCGCCACCTCGACCGGCTCGGGTGGCATTGCTTTCTGCCCACCCGGCTGGGCAATGAGCGGTGCCGGCATTGCCGGCTCGGCGGCCGCGGATGCAGCGCCGGGCTCCGGCAGACTGGCGACGGCTTTCGGCATCGCCGGTTCCGGCAACGCGACCAGCAGGGGCGGCGATGCGACGGCGGCCGTCGATGCGCCCGCATCTGGCGCCGGTCCTGCGGCCGGCACCGGTTCCGGGGCCGCCGCGATCAGGGGCGGCACCACGAACTCCTGCAGCTTGCCCGGGTCACTGTCGTAGATATCCACCACGACGGACTTGCCACTGCGGAAGTCGCGCAGGAGGACGCCACGTGGCAGGGTCAAGGCCACCACGACGCCATTGCCGGCCGGATGAACTTCGATTCCGTGCAGGCGCGGCGGCAGGTCCTTCGAAATGCGGGCAGTATCGATCGTTCCCGGGCTGGCGAAATGGATTTCGACGCGATCGCCGGACTGCTTCAGGTCATAGGCGACATCCTTCGGCCAGTCGAAGGCGAGACGGGAAAAGCCAGCATGCTCGCCGTTGCGGAGCGTGACCTTCGGCCCGGATGACGGCGCAGGCCCGGCCTCGACAGGCTTGGGCGCCGCAGCCTGCTTCGGCTGCCCGGAGGCCTTGTCGCCGGATGCCGGCGAGGGCGAAGGCTTGGCTTGCGGGGGAGTGGAATCCTGGGTGGCGGCCTTCGTATCCGCCGCCTTGCCAGGTCCATTGGCAAACTTCCGCTGTCCGACGAAGGCCATGTCGACGACGATCTTGGTGCCGTCTTCGAACAGGCGCCAGGTCACCGGCGCTTTGAGAACCAGCGTCAGCGACTTGCCGTCACGGCCGCGCTCGGCGGACGATACGTAGGGCTTGAGATTGGCGAGGGCGCGTGCCGGATCGATGTTCGCAGCGCGATCAAAGCTGATCACCAGCCGCTTGCCGTCGGAACTAGCGCCGGCCTTGACCGATTTCGACCAGTCGAGCACCAGGCGGCCATATTCCGGATGGGTCCAGCCACGGGCCGGCACAGCCTCATCCGCGACACTACCTGGAATCGCGGCGAACGCGATCAGGAGGATCGCCAGCAGCGCGCGCGCATGAGCAATCATTGCCGGGAAGCCCCGGCGTCCCGATCCAGCGCCGCGGTTTCGTCCATGATGATGATCTGCACCCCGGGCTTGCCGCGGGCGGCACCCGCGACGTGGGCGCGCGCCAGGATCGGTCCGGCGACGCCGACATTCTCCAGCCCGGCGGCGACCCGATAGGCGAGCAGGAGGGACTTTCGCCAGTTGGCGCTGTCGTCCCCGCCGGCGGAATCGGCGGCCGGCCAAGCTCCATCAATAACAATCTCGTTCGGCAGCGACCTCAGGGCACCGCCCAGCGCATAGACCAGCGCCCCGGACTTGCCGGTCGGCCCGAGTTCAAGATCGGCAGCCAGACGCTCCGGGGTCAGACGGACGACGACACGATCGGCAAAGCCGTCCACCTCCAGGTCGCGCAAGGCTGGATCCTCGTCGAGCTTGGACTTCAGCAGGGCGACCAGATAGCTGGGATCCCGGGCATCCTCCGTGGCCATCGGCGGCAGCGCCTGCTCGCTCGGCTGGACGGCGTCCAGATTGACGAATTGCCTGCCGGGAACCGCCGCCAACATCTGGTTCAATTTCGCCCGATCGATCGATACCATCGAGAACAACAACACAAAGCAGGCCAGAAGGCAGCCGACGAAGTCGGCGAAGCTGAGAAGCCAGGGCGGCTGCCCTGCCTCGTAGGGCGCAGGATAGACCGATTTCAGGAAATCGTCATCGAGCTTCATGATGGTCGACCTGTCTGATCCATGAGACGCTCAGTTCCCCGCCGGAGCGCCAGCTCCGCCGGTCCCAATCGGTCTCACATTCGGCCGGAGTCGCACAATGACTTCGAGCGTCGGCGGAGTGCTGCGGATCACGCCAATCGTAAATTTCTCCGCCGGCGCGCGGAGTCTTGCCAGGGTTGCGGCGATCCCGGCGGCACGATCCACATGCAGATCGCTGAGTTCGGCCTCGGCCAAGCGGATTTCCAGTTCGTAGTCCATATCCGCCGGGCGGCGCTGCAGGGCGGTCATCAGCTGACCGAGCATGGCTTGCAGGACCGGCTTGGCGTCGGTCGCTTCGGGATCGAAGACCTGGTCCATCGGCAGGGCCAGATGCTGCTCATACCCGGCCGACGACTTCGCACCGGCTTGCATCGGCACATAGGACTGGAACTGCTTGGCCAGGGACTGGACATAGGTCTGATCGACGTCATCGACAGCCTCCGACACGGCATCCCGCGGCATGTTGGCGCCACCCGAGAACGTCTGCTGCAGGCTGACCGTGACGGCATTCGCCTTGTGGCTGTCGCGCAGCGAGATGCTGGTCAGCACGACGAAGAACGCCAGGATCATCAGCAGCAGCCCGACGAAGGTCGGCAGGCTGGGATTCTTGGCGATTGAGGGTTTTTCCGGTGCCTGCAGCTTGGCACCGGACAGGCCGGCCGTGCCGTTCAACCTTGGCGCACCCGGGCTCACACTACGCGCCTCCGGCCGGCATCAGTCGAAGCTGGCGAGCAGCGCGTCGATTTCCGCCTGCTTCGACGCCTCGTCCGGCATTTGCGGTCCGTTGAGCAGCGCTGCATCGCCGGTTCGTTCCGGCTTCGCCTTGCTCTTCGGCGTCAGTTCCTTGAACTTCGATATCTCGTCACCGAACGCCGCCACCAAATCGTCGACTTTTTGCTCGATGTGCTTGAGCGCCTTGACCACTTTCGTGATGCGCTGGCCGGTAATGTCCTGGAAATTGCACGATTCGTAGACCTGGGTGACCGCCTCGGTCACTTTTTCCGCGATTTCCGGCGTCATCTCTCCGGTCAGGCCTTCGAGGGTCTCCATGGCTTGCAGAATGCCATTGGTCGCGACTTCCGTCGCGCCGACGATTGCGTCGAGTTCGTCGGTCGCGTTGGGCAGGTGCTCGTCCTTGATTTCGTCCGGCCGGAGGGCGGCGATCTCGGTCTTCGCCGACAGGATATACTGCGAGAGCGCTTCCAGCTCGGAGTACAGCTTGATGTTCGCGCCCGACAGGTCGCCTTCCATGGTCGCCAGCAGCGCCGTCACCACTTCGGTGATCTCCTCGCGATTGCGCGCATCGCCATGCGATTGCAGCGAGCTCAGTCGGGCTACCAGTTCCGCAGGAATTGCGCCAACCATCATCGTTCTCCCCATCTCGGTGGGCTAGAAATTGCCGAGAACGGTTATCAGCTTGGTTTTCAGGGTTGCCGCGTTGAAGGGCTTCACGATGTAGTTGTTCACGCCCGCTTCCTTCGCCGCCACGACGTTCTCCGTCTTGCTCTCCGCCGTAATCATGATGAAGGGCATCGCCTTCAAGCGCGCATCCGCACGCACTTCGCGCAACAGCTGAATGCCGGTCATCGGCTCCATGTTCCAGTCGGAAATGACCAGGCCATACTCGCGGTCCCGCAGCTTCTGCAGCGCCATGCTGCCGTCGGTGGCTTCGTCGACGTTGTTGAATCCGAGCTGCTTCAGGAGGTTGCGGATGATGCGCAGCATCGTCTTGTAGTCGTCGACGATCAAGATATTCATGTTCATATCGACGGGCATTGGTACTTCCTCTCCGCTAGCCTGGTCCTCTGAGGCATTTTGACCGTAGTAGCGGGAATAGGTTAAGTTGCCGTTAAACGGCGGAAATGAAAGCGCATTCTGCGAAATGCCTGCAATTGATCCCCTGCCGCTAAGAGTTCCTATTGGGCGATCGGCAACTGTCGGCGCTGTGCCAATTCGAAGGTCAGTTCCTTTGCGCGCGGCGGCGTCATCTGCGCCATGATCGGCGCCATCTTCCGCTCGTTCATCCGCGAGACCACCTCGAGCAGGATGTCCATGTCCAGCTCCTCGAAGACCAGCGCGGCCGCCTTCGGTTTCATGTTCTCGTACATCTTGACGAGGCTCTTCAGCTGCTGTTCCTCAAGATCGCTGCGCTGCTTCAAGAGATCCTTCAGAGTGGACTCGACGGCCTTCAGTTCGGCCAGCTTCTGGTCCATCCGCTGCTCCGCGGCCGCCACCAGGGCCTCCCGCTCGTCGAGCTGGGTTGCCCTCAGGTCGAGTTCCTCACGCCGCTTGGCCAGCTGCTGCAGGACATCCACCTCCTCGTCGGTATAATCCAGGGGATCGGTGGGTGTCTTGGCAGCCGTCTGGTCGGCTGCGGCATCGACTGGGGGAGTCACTGGAGCCGCTGCCGCCCCACCGGGCGCCGCCGGTGTCGGAGCCGCTGCCGGCGCGGTGCCCGTGCTTGGTGCCGGTGCGGCGGCTGTCGCGGCCGGTGTAGCCGGCGCTGCGGGGGTTGGGGCGGCCGGCATCGCCGACCCAGTCGCCGCTGGTTGAGTGGCCGGTTGCGCTGCCGCCGGAGTGGCGGGTTGGGCCTGGGCCTCGGTGCGGGAACCGACCGAAACCGACAGATCCTGCCAGACATGACCGACCCGGACCGTGATCAACAGGGCAAGGACGCCCATCAGCAGTGCCAACAGGCTGATCCGGGGTGCACCGGGAAAGGATCTCCGCGGCATGGGCTTTGGCTCGGTCATTTATCGGATTCCCGTGAGCGCTGACAAAACGGCTTCAGCCTCGGGGGCAAGCTTCGCTTGCGCGGCGCTGCCGGGTGCCGTGGTTGTCGCGATGGGTTTCGGCTCAGGTCGCATCGCGACGACCGGACGGGTTCTGCCAATGGCTGCCTCCAGTTGATCGGCGGCAGTCGTCGCCCGGCCGATCAGCATCTTCAGATCATCGCTTGCCTTCCGATTCTCGGCCATCACCTGTTGGCCGTGCGCGATCCGGTCCTGCAGCTCCTTGCCGGCGCTTTCAGCCGCCTGGCGCATCGCCGCCATTCCCAGTGTTGCCTGTTGGGTGGATTGGGAGAAATCGCCGATCAACTTCTCGAACGCCGCGCGGTCGCCGCGCAACTCGCCGAGGCGACGATGCAGGCGGTAGACATGGATCAGCGTGATCGCCAGCAGGACGATCAGGACGACATCGGCCATGGGGCCCAAGAGCGTCGAAACGGTCACGCCCACCTGCCTATTTCATCAGCCGGTCTTGTATCTTCACGGCAATATGTCCGCCGCGGCGACCCATCTGGCCACGGAACAGATGCACTTCGCCGCATCGCAGCTCGACGGTCGACTCCGGCGTGCAGTCCAGTTCCAGCCTGGTCCCCGGCTTCCAGTTGAGGACGTCGCCCAGCGATACCGGCAGTTCGTCGAGCACGGCATTGATCTCGACCTCGGTCTGCCAGAGCTCGCCGGAGAGATGGGTTTCCCAGATCGAATCACGGCCGAATTTCTCGCCCATGAACATCTGCAGCAGCAGCTCGCGCACCGGCTCGAGGGTGGCATAGGGAATGAGCAGCTCGAGTTTGCCGCCGCGATCCTCCATGTCGACGCGCAGCCGCGCCAGCACCGCCGCATTCGCCGGTCTGGCGATCGCGGCGAAGCGCGGATTGGTCTCCAGCCGCTCGAAACGGAAGGTCACCGGCGACAGCGGATCGAAGGTCGAGGTCAGGTCGTTGAGGACGACGGCGATCAGCCGCTCGACCAGGTTGCGCTCGATCGTGGTATAGGGCCGGCCCTCGATCCGCATTGCCGCGGTACCCCGCCGGCCACCGAGAAGCACGTCGACGATCGAATAGGTCAGGGAGCTGTCGACCATGACCAAGCCGAAATTATCCCATTCCTCGGCCTTGAACACGCCGAGCATGGCCGGAAGCGGAATCGAATTGAGGTAGTCGCCGAAGCGGATCGCCGTGATGTTGTCGAGCGACACCTCGACATTGTCCGACGTGAAGTTGCGCAAAGAGGTCGAGAGCATCCGGACCAACCGGTCGAACACGATCTCGAGCATCGGCAAGCGCTCATAGGAGACCAGTGCGCTGTTGAGGATCGCCTGGATGCCCGACGGCTGGTCCTCGCCACCGCCCCCGCCGCGTCCGCCAATGCCCAGCAGGCTGTCGATCTCGTCCTGGTCGAGGACGCGGTTGGACATCGGGCCGGTGGCCTGGGGCTGGTCGCCTTCCGCCTCGGCGCCGTCGCCGCCGGCCATGGCTTCCCATTCGGCCGCCGCGGCCTTTTCCTCTTCGGAAAGTTCTTCTTCCTTGTCAATCATCACTATCTACCCCATCCCGCTTCTCCGCCGGGAGACGCGCCGCCGGCATCATTGCGCCAGCATTTCCTTGATCAGCACGTCCTTGACCTCGACCGGCTTTGCCGCGGTTCGCGCGCGCATCAGCAATTCGTCCCGCATTCGCTGCACCCCCTCGGCACCCTGCAGATCCTCCAGCCGAAGGCTGCGCAGGTAGGTCTGGAACTGATCCACGACCCGCGGCAGCACACCTTCCATCTTCGGCGGATCCTCGGGCGTCGAGAGTTCCAGCCAGACCGTCAGGTTGAGAAAATTCCCTTTCTTGCCGGTCTGCGTCAGGTTGACCGTCAATTTCGGCATTTCGAAATAGATCGGCTCGGCTTCCGCTTCTGCGCCACCCGCGGCACCTTCGCCCTCAACTGCCGGGTCTTCGCCTTTGAAAAGCAAGAAGTATGCCGCCGCGCCACCACCGCCGAGCAGGAGGATTGGCAGGATGATGAACATGACGAGCTTCTTGCCGCTCATCTTCTTTTTCTTCGGCGGAGCTTCGCCTTCGGGTTTCTCTTCTTTTTCCGCCATGATGCCGTCCCAAGCCTTCGGTGATCCCAGCTGCCGGGCGTCCCTGCGCCCCAATCCCGGAGGCATCGTCGGACCGCCATTCAAGTAGCGCGACGTTAGAGGCTGGATGGTTAATATCTCGTGAAGTCAAATGCTTCGACGTCCGACGCTGCGCGACGCCACCCTGCGGACTCTGGTGGGGACGATCCGGGCAAAATCTGCCGGCCCCGGCGGCGCCCGACGCCGCCTCCAACCGGTCACGTCCGGCGACAATCACGACTACAGGCTTGAAAACAGGCCGCTTTCCGCTGGCACGGCGCATGCATTACTCGACAGCACCGGCCAAAGAGCTGGCGCGAAACGAACCCTGAAAGGGCGCCGTCATGGAAACACCGACTTACATCGCCTTGTCGCGACAGACGGCGCTCATGCGCCAGATGGATGTCGTCGCGAACAATCTGGCGAATACCGCAACGCCGGGCTTCAAGGCCGAGGCCACTGTGTTCAGCGAATACCTGATCAAGGCGGAGCGGCCGACGAAGCTGTCCTACGTGCAGGACTTCGCCACCGCCCGCGACTTCTCCGCCGGCCCGATGACGCCGACCGGCAACGATCTCGACATTGCCATCCAGGGCAACGGCTTCTTCACCATCCAGACGCCGGCCGGCCCGCGCTACACCCGGCTCGGGCATTTCACCCTGAATGCCGCCGGCCAGGTCGTGAACAAGGAGGGCTTCCCGGTCATGGCGGGCGGGGCGCCGCTGACCCTCGATCCCGACGACGGGCCGGTACAGGTGGCCAGCGACGGGACGGTTTCCGCCGACCGCACCCAGCAGGGAAATGCCCAGATCGTCTATGGCAAGCTCGACGTCGTCGATTTCGCCGACCGGGAGAAACTGAAGCCGGAGCCAGGCGTCATGTTCTCCACCGACCAGACCCCGACGGCCGTCGCCAACCCGGCGATCCTGCAGCGCATGCTGGAGCAGTCGAATGTCCAGCCGGTCAAGGAACTCACCTCGATGATCTGGGTGCAGCGCAACTACCAGGCGGTGCAGAAGTTCATTGAAGCCGAGAACGACCGGATGCGCCGGGCCGTCAACTACATCATTCCCTCGAACTAAGGACCCGCATCATGACGTCTCATTCGCTCAACACCGCCGCGACGGGCATGTTCGCGCAGCAGATCAACATCGACGTCATCGCCAACAACATCGCGAACGTCACCACCAACGGCTTCAAACGCAGCAAGACCGAGTTCGCCGACCTGCTCTACCAGGACTATCGCCGCGTCGGGACGCAGTCTTCCGACACCGGCACCATCGTGCCGTCCGGTGTGCAGATCGGCTGCGGCGTAAAGCCAATCTCCACCTACCGGGTCTCCGAGCAGGGCCCGCTGGTCTCGACGAGTAATCAGATGGACGTCGCCATCAAGGGGCGCGGCTATTTCCAGGTGACCTTGCCCGACGGCTCCACCGCCTATACCCGCGACGGCGCCCTCCAGATCTCCAATGACGGCACCATCGTCACCTCCGACGGCTTCATCATCCAGCCCTCGATCACTATTCCGACCAACGCCACCGCCATCACCATCAACGGCACCGGCCAGGTAGAGGCGACGATCCCCGGCCAGGTAACCCCGTCGCTGCTCGGGCAGTTCCAATTGGCGAACTTCGTGAACGAGGCCGGCATGCAGCAGACTGGCGACAATCTATTGCTGGAGACCGAGGCATCCGGCGCGCCGACCGTCGGCAATCCAGGCGATATCGGTTTTGGCCTGTTGCAGCAGAATTTCCTCGAGCAGTCCAATGTCAACATGGTCAGCGAGATGACCGATCTCATCACCGCGCAGCGCGCCTATGAGATCAATTCCAAGGTGATCCAGGCCACCGATGACATGCTCGGCACCATCACCCAGATCCGCTGAGGAGGCGCTTCGCCATGACGTCAACCCTGCGCCAAACACGATGGCTCGATTGGATTCTCGCCCAGGCCCTCGCGCTGGCGCTGATCCTTGGCCCGATTCCGGCCGCAGCCCAGGACGCCGGAACCGACCCGCTCGCCGCGCCGGACGCGCAGCCGCTCGGGCTCACCATCAGGGAGAATGTCATGGTGAACGACGATGTCGTTCGCCTCGGCGATCTCTTCGCGGAACCGATCTCCAACGGCGACGCGCCGATCGCTCAGGCGCCGAATCCCGGCCAGACGATCGTCCTCGATAATCGTGTCCTGCGCTCCGTGGCGCGCGCCTATGGCCTCGACTGGCAACCGGCCTCCAAGTATCAGCGGGTGCTCGTCGGACGGGTCAGCCACCGCATCGACGGCGCCGCGGTCCTGGCGCAGGTGAAGGACGCGATGCGTGCCCATCTCGGCATCGACAACGACGTTGATCTCGCCTTCGACGGCGGCGAGATTGAATTCGTGTTGCCGACCAGCGTCGAACCCACGATGGCCGTGCAGGATATCCGCTTCGATCCGTCCAGCCAGCGCTTCGCCGCCCTACTGGTGGTGCCAGCCGACGGCCCGACCGCCGTCAGTCGCAAGATCTCCGGCGCCATATTCGAGACCCTGCAGATCCCCGTCCTGGCGCGCGCCATCGCGCCTGGCGACGTCATCCAGCTCGCCGACATCGACTGGCAGTCCATTCGCATCGACAGGGTCGCGGTCAACGCCGTGACCGACCCCAAGCAGCTGGTCGGCATGACCGCCCGCCGTCCCCTGCGCGTCGGGCAGACGCTGCGGCTGACCGACGTCTTGATGGCGGCCACGATCAAGAAGAACACGGCCATCGTGCTGAGCGTCCAGACCGACAACATGAGCCTGACCACGCCGGGCCGGGCGCTCGAGGACGCCGCCGTCGGCCAGCCGATCCGTGTCGTCAACATCGCCAGCAACAAGCAGCTGACCGGTATCGTGAAGGACGCCGCCACCGTCGTCATCACCGCGGCCGGCAAGCTTGCCCTGAACTGAAGGAGGCTTCCATGACGCCCAAACGCCTGCGTGCTGCTGCCCTGGCAGCGTCCGTCCTGCCCCTGGCCGCCTGCGGCAACATGATCGACCGCATCGCGGAGGCCGGCAAGGAGCCGTCTTTCACCGCCATCGAGAACCCGAATGCGCAGCCGGGCTACCAGCCGGTCAGCATGCCGATGCCCAAGCCGATGACCGAGACGCGCCAGGCGAATTCGCTGTGGCGCCAGGGCAGCCGCGCCTTCTTCGCCGACCAGCGCGCCGGCAAGGTCGGCGACATCCTCACCGTCGCCATCGACATCTCCGACGAGGCAAAGCTGAACAACCAGACCACCCAGGCGCGCGACGGCGACAACAGCGCCGGCCTCGACAACTTCCTCGGCTACGAGGGCCTGCTCGACCACGTCTTCCCCAATGGCATCGATCCGCAGAACCTGGTGAATTCCGACAGCAAGACCGACACCTCGGGCAGCGGCGCCATCAACCGCAAGGACGACATCAAGCTCCGCGTCGCCGCCATCATCACCCAGGTCCTGCCCAACGGCAATCTGGTGCTGAAGGGCTCCCAGCAGGTCCGGGTCAACTTCGAGATGCGCGAGCTGGAGGTCACCGGCATCATCCGCCCCGAGGACATCTCGACCGCCAATGAGGTCGACTACGACAAGATCGCCGAAGCCCGCATCGCCTATGGCGGCAAGGGCACGATCAGCGATATCCAGCAGCCGCGCTACGGGCAGCAGGTCTACGACATCTTGTTCCCGTTCTAAGCCGAGACCATCATCAGAACGCCGCCTCGGCCGGGTCCCCGCCCGGCCGAGGCGGCGCAGATTTCCTGACGGCGTCGCACATCGACGCTCACTCAACCCCTTCCGCCGAGAGGCGGGAGGGGTCTTTTCCGCCCTTTTCGCCTGCGCTAGAAAGGGCCATGGATCTCGTCTCCGCCGCCCTCACCAATCCGACCAACCGGGCCATCCTGCAGCGCCTGCCGGCGCTCGGCGTCGATCAGGCCTGTCTGGTCGCCGGCTGCGTCTTCCAGTCTCTGTGGAACCTGAAATCGGCGCGTCCGGTGCGCGAAGGCATCAAGGACTACGACATCTTCTATTTCGACGAGTTCGGATCTGAGCTATGAAGCCGAGGACGCCGTGGTCCGGCGTGCCGCGGCGCTGTTCGCCGACCTCGACGTGCTGATCGACATCAAGAACCAGGCCCGCGTGCATCTCTGGTATAAGCAGCACTTCGGCGCTGACTATCCGCAGCTGCGCTCGGCCGCCGAAGGCATCGACCGGTTCCAGGTCCGCGGCACCTGCCTCGGCGTCACCCCGCGCGGCGACGGCTCGATCGGCCTGCACGCGACCTACGGCACCGGCGAGATCGCCACCGGAATCCTGCGGCCTAACCCGCTGTCGCCCACCGGCGGCGCCTTCCGCGCCAAGGCGGAAAGCTATCGGGCGCGCTGGCCCTGGCTGACCATCGTCGAGGATGAAGACGCCTAGTGGTCGCCCCTAGTGGTCGCCGTAGATGAAGGCGAGCAGCACGAAGCGCTTGCCCTTGGTCACATGCAACGGCTCGTGCAGCAGTGAGCTCGAGAACACGATGGCGGCCCCGGTTTCCGGCCGGTAGTCCTGGTCGCCGAATTCCGGGAAGCGGATGCCGCCACCCTCGAACTGCTCGGTGTTGAGGTTGATCGAGCAGGCGAAGCGCCGGTGTGCCACGTTGGGCTTGGTGTTGTCGCGATGCCCGTGCAGCTCGCCGCCGCGCTCGCCCTCGTAGCAGCCGATGCGATAGCCTTCGCGCCGGGTGATCCGGTACTGGAAGCATTTCTGGATCTCGGGGAACAGTCGCCGCTTCAGCCGGTCATCGATGAAGGCGTTGGTGTCGGACTGCATGATCCAGTGATCGATGCGGTCCTTGCGGCCGTATTCCGGGATCCGCATCTTGTAGTCGCCGATCTCTGCCGGTGGCGCACCATGACCGGGCTCCAGGAAGGTCTGGCCCTGCATGGCGAAGACATTGATCAGCCGCTGGCAGTCGCTGCGCGAGAAGACGTCCGGCAGGATCAGGATCGGCGGATGAGTGGCGATCGAGCCGTGACGCGCGGCGATCCGATCGAGCGCCGCGGCCAGCGCCGCCGCATCGCTGCCGACGGCGGCCACGTGCCGGTTGGGCGCCAGTAGCACGGCCTGGGCCTGGCCGTCGGCCCCGTAGCTGGCGGCGGTCTTCCCCTCTGGATCCGGCGCGAGATCCCACCCCACCGGAGCCTCGGCGCCATCGCGGGCGATCAGCAGGCTGCGGCCGCCCATGCCGCGCAGGCGGACACCGAATGCGGCGAGCGCCTCCGGCAAGGCGGTACCGGCGGGCCGAAACGCCAGAAGGACCGGCTTGCCGGCGATGTGGTCCGCCCCGGGGTCGAAGGTCTCTCCGCCCTTGATCGCCAGCCGGAACCCGGGGGCAATGTCACCGACTTCGATCAGACGTTGGGAGGCCATGGGTCACGCCGAATTGTTCAGATCGGCGGCGATTTTGCGCGGCTTTTGCCGGTTATCAAGGGAAATGCGCGTTTTTCACCCCGCTGCGACAAAACCACACCGAATTTGGGGAGGAAATCGCGTCCGACGATCCCTATAGTAGGTCCGTCATGCAAGATATCGCCTCGCAGATGATCGATCCCTTTGGCCGCCGCATCAGCTACCTGCGGGTCTCGGTCACCGACCGCTGCGACTTCCGCTGCGTCTATTGCATGGCCGAGAACATGACCTTCCTGCCCAAGGCCGAGATCCTCAGCCTGGAGGAACTGGATCGGTTGTGCAGCGCCTTCGTCGGGCTCGGGGTCCGCAAGCTGCGCCTGACCGGTGGTGAACCCCTGGTCCGCAAGAACATCATGGAGCTGATCCGCAGCCTGTCGCGGCATCTTCGCAGCGGCGATCTCGATGAACTCACCCTGACCACCAACGGCAGCCAGCTGGCGAAGCATGCCGATGCCCTGGCCACCCTGGGTATCCGGCGGATCAACGTCTCGATCGACACCCTGAAGCCGGAAAAATTCGCCGAAATCACCCGCTGGGGCAGGCTCGCCCCGGTGCTGGATGGCGTCCGCGCCGCGAAGCAGGCGGGGATCGCCGTCAAGATCAACACCGTGGCGCTGAAGGGCGTCAACGACGATGAGTTCCACGATCTGGTCGCCTGGTGCGGCGCCGAAGGCCATGATCTGACTTTCATCGAGGTGATGCCGATGGGCGATATCGGCGGCGAGAACCGGCTCGAACAGTATCTGCCGATCTCGCTGCTGCGCGCGCAGCTGGCGAAACGCTGGACCCTGAACGAGATCGACTACCGGACCGGCGGACCCGCGCGCTATGTCCAGGTTGCCGAGACCGGCCATCGCGTGGGCTTCATCACGCCGCTCACCCACAATTTCTGCGAAGCCTGCAACCGCGTCCGCCTGACCTGCACCGGCATGCTTTACATGTGCCTCGGCCAGGATGATTCCGCCGATCTGCGTGCGCCCTTGCGAGCCAGCGAGTCCGACCAGGATCTCATCGCCGCCATCCGCGCGGCGATCGCCCGCAAGCCGAAGGGCCACGATTTCATCATCGACCGCCGGCACACTGGCCCCAGCGTCGCCCGGCATATGAGCGTCACTGGGGGTTAGGTTGGCCTGACAACACTTCAAAGCAGATTTGCCTCTTGATTCAAGGCCTCAAGGTTATGAGGAATGCGGCCTTGAACGGAAAGGTTGGCGATTTGGACCCCGGGTGGCCGCCGGGAGGGAAATGTGTTAGCCTTTTCAAGGGATTCAGGGAGGTTCTCATGGATCATGCAGCGGTTCGTGGCCAAGCCGTGGTGATGCAGCCGGGCACCGGCCCCTCCTACTGGCAACCAATGCCGGCAAATGGCCATGCCGATCCAGCCCTGTTCCCGGCTAACACCGGCTTCGAGAACCTGTCCATGGGCTTCCAGACCGTCGCGCCCAAGAGCCGTATCCGTGAGCATTCCCATGGGGGCCAAATCGAACTGCAAATCTGCTTCCGCGGACGCGGTCGGGTGATGGTCGATGGCACCGCCCATCCGCTGGTACCGGGCACCGCCTGTTTTCTTGGCTATGACGTCAAACACGAAATCATCAACGACGGCGATGACGAGTTAGTGATGATATGGGTCATCTCGCCGCCGGGGCTGGAGGATTTCTTTGGCGCCATCGGCCGCAAGCGGGTTGCGGGCGAGCCCGCTCCGCCTCCATTCCAACGTCCAGCTGATGTCGTGGCAGTAGAGCGCGAGATGGGCATGAACGATACGGTGGCCTGACCATACCCCGAATTTTGATTGGTGAAGCTGAACTCTATTATGAGGTTACGGGCGACGGGCCGCCGCTGATGCTGGTGTCTGGCCTGGGCGGCCTCGGCAGCTTCTGGAAGCATCAGGTCAGCGAATTCGCACGACATTACCGTGTCATCACCCATGACCACCGCGGCACCGGCCAGAGTTCGCGTTCGCGAATCAGCTATTCGGTGGACCAGATGGCCGATGATGTTCTGCGGCTGATGGATGCCTTGAAGATCGACGCGGCGCATTACGTCGGCCACTCCACGGGCGGGGCGATCGGCCAGATCATCGCTCAGGACCGACCGGAGCGACTAAAGCGACTGGTGCTAAGTGCCACCTGGGCTGGGGAGGATGCGTTCTTCCGCCGCAGCTTCGAGGTGCGCAAGGAGCTATTGCGCACCGGCGGCGTGCTGAGCTATTGGCGCGTTTCGATCCTGTTGCAGCGCCCGCCGGCGTGGATCCACGCCCATGAGGCGGCACTCAGGGAGGAGGAGGCGACGATCCTGGCAGGAGCGCCAGATGCCGATATCCTGCAACGTCGGATCGACGCTATCATCCGCTTTGATCGGCGAGCAGGACTCACCCGGATTAAATCGCCTACCCTCGTCGTGGTCGCCCAGGACGACATGGTCACACCGCAGTACTTAGCCGAAGAGCTGGCGGCGAAAATCCCTGGCGCCGAGCTTGCAGTGTTGGATTATGGCGGGCACTTCGCCCCGATGATTGAGCCTGCCGCCTTCAATAGGACCGTCGGCCGATTCCTGAGCAATGGGGTCTAACTGTCTTGCTCTACAACTCACGACCCGCACCTCACGATCGCGGCGCCACGACATCCACCAGCGCCTTCTCCATGACGAAGTTGATGAATCTCTGGCCATTAAAGGGAACCTCCTGCTGTGCCACGACCTTGAAGCCGCGGCGCTCCATGAAGTGGCGCGCGGTCAGGCTGGCCTCGGTCGACAGGCGCCTGGCGCCGCGCGACCGCGCTTCCCGCTCGATATCTCGCAGCAAGGCGCTGGCGATGCCCTGCTTCTGGTGGTCCTTGCTGACATAGAGGAGATCAAGATCGTCCGCGCCGAGTAGCCCGGCAAAACCGGCGATCTCGCCATCCTGCTCGGCGACGATGAAATAGAGCTGGCGGATTCGGGCGACCCAGTGGTCGAGGTCGACCAACTCCGGCGCCCAGGCATCGACCTGCGCCTGGCTGTAGTCACGCCGGCTGATCGTCCGCACGGTATCGCGAAACAGGATGCCAATTGACCGAGCCTCGTCGACCCGGGCGCGCCGGATTTCGAGACGCATTGCTTGCAGCTAGTCGACGATGACCTGATGCGAGAACGTCTTGCCGTCGCTGATCGTCACCTGCGTGAAGCCCAGAAGCTTCATGAAATCGAAGAAGGTGGAGGTATCCGGCTGGACGTTCTGCTGGAAGAACGGCGTGGTGCGGGCGACGGCGGTGAAGGTCGCGAGCAGGGCGCGTGCGCGATAGACCGTATCGAGCTGGCCGTCGATCAGGCCGACGATGATCAGCTTCTGCGAATCGTTGCCCTTGGCGAAGATCGCATAGGCCGGCTGGTACTGGCCGCCCAGCAGCTGCTTGGTCATGCCGATGACGAAGGCCTGGCGCCGCACCCGGTCGCTTTCCGGCAGCGTCACGACGTTCGACACGTATTTTTCGACGGTCTGCGGCTTGGGATAGTAGTAGCCCTCGTGCTGGCTCGATTCCTCCGGCTGGATCAGCGACACGGTCTCCTGCGCCTGCACCGTCCCGGCAACCGCCATGGACGCCAGCAAGGCCAGGAATGCCGCCGCCCGAAAAACCCTACGCATCGATCCCCTCCTTGTTTCGCCCGTCCCGGCAGAGTGCGGCCATGACCCGGTTTTGACAAGGGTGGGAATGCCGGCAGGCGGCGGAATCGACCTCTATTCCCGCCCGGGTCGACTGCCGCTATACTGCCGCCCTCGCCGCCGCCGGGATTGTCCCGCGGTGATTCGCTGCCCAGTCGAGGGCCCGCTTGTCCGATCCGTCATTCGCCTTCATCGCCGGCAATAGCGCCGAGGCCAAATCCGCTCTGGCGGAATTGACCGCGCAATACGGGTCTGCCGATCCGGTGCATGCGGATGTCCTGGTCGTGCTGGGCGGCGACGGCACCATGCTGCGGGCGCTGCATGCCAATATGGGCCGCCCGGTCCGCATCTTCGGGATGAACTGCGGCACGGTCGGGTTCCTGATGAACCGCTATGGCGTCGAGGGCCTGACCGAGCGACTGAAGAAGGCCCAGCTTGTCACCTTGCATCCGCTCGAGATGCGGGCGAAATCTGCCGACGGCTCGGAACGCGTCGCCCTGGCGATCAACGAAGTCTCGCTGCTGCGCCAGACCGCGCAGACGGCGAAGATCGGCATCTTCGTCGACGGCGTCGAGCGGATCAGCGAGTTGGTCTGCGATGGCGTGATCGTCGCTACGCCAGCCGGCAGCACGGCCTATAATCTATCGGTTCACGGCCCGATCCTGCCGATCGGCTCCGGCACTCTGGCGCTGACGCCGATCAGCTCTTTCCGACCGCGGCGCTGGCGCGGCGCGGTCCTGCCGCATCGCGCCAAGGTCAGGCTGTCGATCCATGAAGGCGAACGGCGTCCGGTGAGTGCTACCGCCGATTTCAACGAGATCCGCGACGTCGTCGAGGTCCAGGTCCGCGAGGACCAGTCGATCACCCTCAATCTGCTGTTCGACCCCGAGCACCACCTCGAGGAGCGGATTCTCCGGGAGCAGTTCCTGGCTTGATGCCAGCCTGATCAGCGGCATAGCCGGCGATCGCCTCGATCATCCTGTTCAGATTGCGCTTCAGCGCGGCGAAGCCGTCGATCGGCTCGATCTTCTCCTCGTCCATGTAGAGCCCGCGATTCACCTCGATCTGCAGGCTGTGGCGCCCCGCCAGCGGCCGGCCGAAGCGCCCGACCAGTTCCGCCCCCTTGAAGGGATGGTTGAGGCGCACGCTGTAGCCCAGGCTCCGCAGTGTGCCGGCGACGAAATCGGTGAAGTCCGGATCGCAGCTCGCCCCGTCGAGGTCGCCCAGCACGAAGTCGTCGCGCGGGATCTTGGCCCCCTGCACCCGGCCCATCGCCTTCATCGAATGGCAATTGACATGCCAGACCGCGCCGAACCGCCCGTGCATCTCGTCCAGCATCGCCTCGAGCTCGTCGTGATAGGGTTTGTGATAGCCGTCGATCCTGCCTTCGATCTCCGCCACCGACAGCCGGCGGTCGTAGATGTCGACATTGCCACGGATCAGCCGGCGGATCAGCCCGAGCCCCATCTCCGCCTTCTCGCTGGCCTGCATCGGCCGCGGCCAGGGTTCGGCAAGCAATTCGGGATCGACCTCGTCGGCATGCCGGTTGGGATCGATATAGCTGCGGGGAAACAAGGCTTTGAGGAAGGCGGCGCCGAAGCGGGGCGCATCCTCGTAGAGGTCGTCGACAAAGGCGTCCTCCGCCCGGCGCAGCAGTTCCAGGGGTGCCCGGTGGCCGAAATCCGCCGGGTAGGCCCGGCCGCTATGGGGTAAATCCAGCACCACCGGCCGCGCCGCCGACGGCTCCAGCGGATCGTAGCGGGCCAGGATTCCCGGCAAATGGCGGCTGCGCTTGACCTCGGGCGGCATCTATCGGCTTTCGTCGGCTTGTCATTCTGACCGAAGCGACTATTCTTGATCCTAACGCTGAAACGTCAACTGAAAGCGACATATCTTGGCGCCCCAGCCCCAAAGTCTCGAGATGATCCGCCGCCTGGTCGGTTTCGACACCACCAGCCGCAACTCCAATCTCGAGATCATCGACTTCATCCGCGACTACCTCGCCGGCTTCGGGATCGCCAGCACCCTGATGCCGGACGAGAGCGGCAAGAAGGCCAATCTCTATGCGACGGTCGGCCCGGACGATCGGGCCGGCATCGCGCTCTCCGGCCATACCGACGTGGTGCCGATCGACGGCCAGGACTGGTCCAGCGACCCCTGGTCGATCGCCGAACGGGACGGCCAGCTCTATGGTCGCGGCACCTGCGACATGAAGGGCTTCCTCGGTGTGGTCCTCACCGCGGTGCCGCACTTCGCCCGACGCAAGCTGCAGACCCCGCTGCACCTGCTGTTCTCCTATGACGAAGAGGTCGGCTGCCTCGGCGTCCGCCGGGCGCTCGCGGTGATGAAGGACATGCCGCTGAGGCCGAAGGGATGCATCATCGGCGAGCCGACGCTGATGAAGGTCGCCATCGCGCACAAGGGCAAGAAGAGCCTGCGCTGCCACGTGCACGGGCACGAATGCCATTCCTCATTGGCCCCGAAGGGGGTCAACGCGATCGAATATGCCGCCGAGGTGATCGCCTATCTGAAATCCATGGGTCGCCGATTCGCCGCCAACGGTCCCTTCGATCCCGACTATGATGTCCCGCATACCACCGTACATACCGGCGTGATCAAGGGAGGCACCGCCCTCAACATCGTGCCGAAGGATTGCAGCTTCGATTTCGAGTTCCGCTACCTCCCGGCCCAGGATCCCGCAGGCGCTGTTCGCCGAGGTCCAGGCCTTCGTCGACGAGCGCCTGACGCCGGAAATGCGCCGCATCGCCGGCGAGACCGGCATCTCCTGGTCGCCGATCTCGGCCTTCCCCGGACTGGACACGCCGGAGGATGCCGAGGTCACCACCCTGGCGAAGGCGCTCGCCCAGGCCAACGGCACCACCAAGATCGCCTTCGGCACCGAAGGCGGCCTGATCCAGGAGATCGACATCCCGACGGTGATCTGCGGGCCCGGCAGCATCGAGCAGGCGCACAAGCCCGACGAATTCGTCGCCCTGGAGCAGATCGCCCTCTGCGAGGCCTTCGTCGGCCGGCTGCTCGCCCGCCTCGCCGCCTGAGGCTTTCGCCCGCCGGAGATCCTACGCCGCAAAGCTCAGGGCCATCTGCTTCAGCTGCTTGAGATCGGTCTTGCCGGTGCCGAGCAGCGGCAGTTCCTCGATCCGGTGCAGGTCGGCCGACTTCGGGAGCCAGATCTTCGGCAGATCGGTTTCGCCCAGGGCCTTCCAGACCAGTTCCGGCGCCATGCTCTCGTCCGCCACGAAGAAGGCGACCAGCTTCTCGCCCTTCTGCGCATCCGGGATCGCGGTGACGCAGGCGGCGCTGACGCCGGGAATCCGCAGCATCGCCTCCTCCACCTTCAGATGCGGCACCATCTCGCCGCCGATCTTCGAGAAGCGCGACAGCCGGTCGGTGATGCGGATGAAGCCGTCTTCGTCGAGCACGGCGATATCGCCGGTGACATACCAGCCGTCGCGCAGGACCTCCTCGGTCTTCTGCGGATTGGCGAGATAGCCGACCATGCGGCCCGGTCCCTTCAGCAGCAGCAGACCCTCCTGCCCCTCCTTCAGCTCCGCGCCGGTCTCCGGATCGACGATCCGGGCGGCGACGCCGGGGACCGGATGCCCGACGGTTCCCGGCTTGTGGCCGGTCTGCCTGTCCGGTCCTTCCAGCACGTTCGGCACGTTCACCGAGACCACCGGCCCCATCTCCGTGCTGCCATAGCCCTCCATGATGTCGAGGCCGAACTTCTCCTTGAACTGGGCAGCGAATTCCGGGCGCAGGCGTTCGGCGCCGACCACGACGTGGCGCAGGGAATTCAGGTCCTCCGCGGCGCAGGCCCGGTAGTAGGCCTGGCAGAAGGTCGGGGTCGAGATCAGGATGGTGGTCCGGTATTTCCTGATCAGCCCGCCGATGGTCTTCGCGTCCAGCGGATTGGCGTGATAGACGGCGCCGATGCCGCAGGTCAGCGGCAGGCAGAGGGTGCCGGTGAATCCGAAGGAGTGGAAGAACGGCAGCACGCCCATGATCCGATCGTCGCGCTGCACCCAGAGGATCTGGGCGATCGCCTCGAGATTGGAGACGATGTTGTGATGCGAGAGCATGACGCCCTTCGGCTCGCCGGTCGAACCCGACGAGAACATCACGGTGCAGAGGTCGTCGAAATGCCGGTCCCGCGGCGCGGCGAGCGCGATCAGCCAGCGGGTCGGCAGCAGCAGCGCCGACAGGTAGGTCAGCGCCTGCTCGAGCTTGCCGAATTTCGGCAGCACCTCCTCGATGAAGAGGCTGCCCGGCATTTCGGCGATCTTCGCCTTCGCGAGAAATGGCTTCGCGGTCACCACGGTCTTGATTTCGCATTGCCGGATCGCCGCCGCCATCGCCTCGGCGCCGATGCTGAAATTGAGATTGACCGGGGTCTTGCCGGCCAGCATCAGGCCCATGTTGACCAGCGCCGCCGCGACCGAGGCCGGCAGCAGGACGCCGACCATCTTCTCCGCCGCCCGCTCGCGCCGGAACCAGCGCCCCAGCATCAGCGCGGCGACCAGGGCGGATCCGAAATTGAGCTCGCGCCCGAGCGAGTCCGCCATCGCGAAGCGGAACCATACCCGCTTCGCCGTCTTCAGGAAGCGCACCGGGACGATGTCGTCGTTGGTGCGCCGGTGACGGAAGGCCTCGCCGCCCATCTCCAGCAGGCGGCCGCGAACGTCCCAGGCGCGCACCTGCGCCGGCAGCTTCTCGCCGAAGGTGACGGTCACCGGATAGAAGAAGCGACGCGGCCACTTCCAGAAGAACTTGCCGTTCTTGAAGCTGAAGATCGAGCCCCAGACCTGGTCGAGATGGACCGGAACGATCGGCACGTCGAGACCCTGGACGATCTTCTCGAAGCCGCGCTTGAACGGCAGCAGGTTGCCGGTCCGGCTGATCGCGCCCTCGGCGAAGATGCAGACCACGTGCCCGGCCTGGAGCTCGGCACGCGCCTTCAGGATCGCCGCCACCGCCTCGCGGCCGCCGCCGGTGGGGATGCAGTGCATCTTGCGGAACAGCCAACCCAGCGCCGGCACCTTGAAGAAGGGTGCATAGACCATGAAGCGGACGAAGCGCTGCACGCAGGAGCCGACCAGCAGCCCGTCGACGAAAGACAGGTGGTTGCAAACCAGCAGGGCCGGTCCCGTCAGCGGCACGTTCTCCGGTCCGACGATCCTGATCCGGTAGATCGTATGGGTCAGCAGCCAGAGGGAAAAGCGGATCAGGAAATCGGGCAGCAGCAGCAGCATGTAGGCCGTGGCGCCGAAGGTGGCGAGACCGGCGATCAGGACGACGACGTCCGGGCGCAGATGCAGCACGCTGCCCAGCAGCCAGATCGCCCCCGATGCGCCGAGAATGCCAACCGTGTTCAGGACGTTGTTGGCGGCGATCAGGCGCCCGCGGCTGGCGCTCTCCGCCTTCTGCTGCAGCAAGGCGTTGAGCGGCACCACGAACAAGCCACCAAAGAAGCCGAGCAGGGCGAGGCAGGTGGCCGCCCAGACGAAGCTCGAGGCCGCGGTCGCCAGCAGCAGGGCCGATATCCCCAGGCCGACCGAGCCGATCGGCACCAGTCCAAGTTCGACCTTGTGGCCGGACAGCCGGCCGGCGGCGAGGCTGCCGAGGCCGATGCCGATGGCGATCGCCGCCTGGAGCAGGCTGGCGTCGTCCTCGGTCAGTCCCATCAGTTCGCGGGCGAATTGCAGGGTGACCAGCTGCAGCCACGCGCCCAGGAAGAAGAACCAGCTGATGCCGAGCACGGTCAGCCACAAACGGCGGTCGGCCCGCAGCTGGCGGATGCCAAGGGTGACGTCGCTGAACGGGTTCCAGGTGAATGGCATCGTCTTGTGCGGCCGCGGCGTCCGGCCGATACCGAAGCTCGCCAAGGTGCCGAGAACGGCGATCCCGAGCATCACCACGCCGATCACCTTGAGGTCGCCGGCGGTCGCCTTGAACAGATAGCCGGCGGCGACCGTTCCCAGGATGATCGCCAGGAAGGTCGTCATCTCGATCAGGGCGTTGCCCCGCGACAGGTCGCGATCGGGCAGCAGTTCCGGCAGCGAGCCGTATTTCGCCGGGCTGAAGAAGGTCGAATGGGTCGCCATCAGGAACAGGGTGACCAGCATCAGGTCGATGTCATCCATCCAGAAGGCGATCATGCCGGTGCCGACGGCGACGATTTCGAAGCTCTTGGTGACGATGAGCACGCTGCGCTTCGGGAAGCGGTCGGCCAGCTGCCCGGCATAGCTGGAGAACAGCAGGAACGGCAGGATGAACAGGGCGCTGGCCAATGCCAGGTAGTCACTGCTGTTGCCGCCGCCCGGATTCCGCGCCACCAGGGCGATGGCGTAATAGCTGATGCTGATCTTGAACACGTTGTCGTTCAGCGCGCCGAGGAACTGGGTCACCAGCATCCAGGCAAAACCGGGATCGCGCAGCAAGCGGAGGTAGCTTCGATCCTGCATCTCGGCGCACCTCGTTCGCGTGGCGGTTCAGTCCCCGATCGATGCATAGCAGGAAACGCTGCGTGCCAAAATCGAAATGCGCATCCGGGAACCGCTTCTAAGTCATGGAAATTTCACGATATAGAGGGTCGGCCCCGCGGTCGGCCCGCCTGTCCGCTTCCGCAAGCGGCGCCGAACGACTAGACTGCCCGCGCGAAGCGAGACAGGGCCGCCACCAGCAACGAGACCGAATTCATGGCTGAAGCCAAGACAGTGATCCGCACCACCTGCCCGCGGGACTGCTACGACGCCTGCGGCATCGCCGTGGTGAAGCGCGCTGACGGGTTGGTGAAGGTGCTCGGCGATCCCGACCATCCGGTCTCCCGCGGCGCGCTCTGTGGCAAATGCGCGATCGCCTATAACGGCGTCTGGCTGGACCCGAAGGCGCGGCTGACCCAGCCCCTGAAACGCACCGGGCCGAAGGGCGAAGGCCGTTTCGAGCCAGTCGGTTGGGACGCGGCCACGGCCGAGATCGCGCGCCGGCTGCAGGGCATCGTCGACGGCCCCGGCGCCGCCACGATCTGGCATGGCCATTATACCGGCACCTGTTCCCTGCTCGCCGGCGGGTTTCCGCAGCGCTTCCTCAACCGGCTCGGCGCCAGCGAGATCGATCCGGATTCGATCTGCAACGCCGCTGGCCATGCGGCGTTGAAATACCTCTATGGCGACAGCGCCCTCGGCTTCGACCCCAGGACCGCCAGGGACGCGCGCTGCATACTGGTCTGGGGCGCCAACCCGTCCGCCTCGGCACCGCATCAGCACAAGCACTGGCTGAAGGAATCCGCCGCCAAGAAGATCGTCGTCGATCCGGTGCGTCATGCGACCGCTGCCGAGGCCGATCTCCACCTGCAACCCTTCCCAGGAAGCGATGCGGCGCTGGCTTTCGCCATGCTGCATGTGCTGAAGCGCTCCGGCCGCATCGACCGCAAGTTCCTGGCCGAGCACACCCTCGGCTGGACCGAGCTGGAACCGGAAATCGACCGCTGCACGCCGGACTGGGCCGCGCAGATCACCGGCATTCCCCCGGCAAAGATCCAGGAGGCGGCGGAAATCTACGGGCGCGGCCCGTCCCTGCTGTGGCTGGGGCAGGGACTGCAACGCCAGCCGATGGGTGGCAACGTGTTCCGCGCCGTCGGCCTGCTCCCGGCGGTTACCGGCAATATCGGCAAGCCCGGCACCGGCTTCCTCTACCTGAACGGCGGCGCCCGGCGCGGCTTCGACGGCACCTATCTGGAAGCCGACCACCTGCGCCGCTCCCCCAAGCAGACGGTCAGCCACATGGATCTGGTGGCGACGCTGAGCGATCCTGCCAGGGCCCAGGCGCTGATCACCTGGAACATCAACATCGCCGCCTCGAACCCGGACCAGGCCCGGCTGCATCGGGTCCTGCGCGACGAGCGGCTGTTCCATATCGCCATCGATGCCTTCCCCACCGACACCACGGACTTCGCCGATTTCGTCCTGCCGGCGGCCGGGTTCCTGGAGTTCGACGACCTGGTTTCGCCCTATTTCCACCTCTCGGTCTCGCCCCAGGTGAAGGCGCTGGAACCGATGGGATCGGCGCTGCCCAACCAGGAGATCTTCCGCCGCCTGGCCAAGGCCATGGGCTTCACCGAAAGCGAGCTGTTCGAGGAAGATCCCGCCCTGCTCGACACCCTGTGCCGCCAGGTCGGCCTGCCGGATTTCGCCACCCTGGCGGCGCGCGGCACCATCGATCTCTGGCCGGAACCGGTCCTGCAGTTTGCCGACTTCGCCTTCCCGACGCCCAGCGGCAAGATCGAGATCGCCAGCGCCGCAGCCGCCGCCGACGGCCATCCGCGCCTGCCCCAGGCCAGCGCCGATCCGCGCCCCGGGGAAGGCCTGTTCCGCCTGCTCACCCCGGCTTCCGCCTGGCTGATGAACAGCAGCTATGACAACGACCCCAAGATCGGCGAGAAGCTCGGGCCGGAGACCGTTGTCCTGCATCCCGACGACGCCGCCAGACTGGGACTTGCCGGCGGCGATCTCGTCCTGGCCAGCAACCCGACCGGGCAGTTGCAGTTTCGCCTCAGCGTGGCCGATACCGTGCCGCGCGGCGTTGCGCTGGCCCATAAGAGCCGCTGGCCGAAGCTTGCGAAACAGCACGCCAATGTGAATGCCCTCAACCCGGGGCGGAAGACGGACATGGCCGAAAGCTCAGCCGTCCACAGCGTCGAAATCCGGCTGTCCCGGGCCTAAGGTGTTCCGGCACAAGCAAAAAACCAGATATGCCCGCTTCGATGCCTCGGCTACCTTTCATTCACTTTTAACGTTGAGAATGGCAGCGTCGGCTGTGCCGGCGCACGGCAGAACCCCGGAAGAGAGCAAGCGATGAATATCGGCGATATCCTGGTAGCCAAGGGACTGGTGGCGGAAGAAGACGTGACCCGCGCCCTCGATCATCAGAAGGCCAATGGCGGGCGGCTCGGCGATTGCATGGTGGCCCTGGGAATCCTGAGCAAGGAGCAGGTCGCCGAAGTCATCAGCGAGGCGCCGCCAGCACCGGTGACGATCGAAGACACCGGCATCGACCACGGATTCCTCCTGCAGCTCGTGCTGAAGGGCATCCAGCTCGAACGGCTGGAAACCCCGTCGGCACTTGCCGAGGCCCTGAAACTGTCGGGCACCATGGTGAACAAGCTGCTCGGCGACGCCAAGGACCGCAAGCTGGTGGAGCCGATGGGCTCCGTCGCCAACCCGACCGGCATGGTGGGTGAGATCCGCTATACCCTCAGCCAGTCCGGCCGGACACTCGTCGCCGAAGCCATGGAGAACAGCCAGTATTTCGGCCCGGCGCCGGTGTCCCTCGCCGCCTATCAGCAGCGGATCGAGCGCCAGCGGATCACCAACGAGCGCATCACCCCGGAGATGCTGAAGCTCGCTTTCGCCAGCCTGGTGGTGCCTGACCGTTTCCTCGCCCGGCTCGGGCCGGCGGTGAATTCCGGGCATCCGATCCTGATCTACGGCCCGGCCGGCAACGGCAAGACGACGGTGGCCGAGATCGTCGGCGGCATCTTCCAGAACGTGATCTACATCCCCTATTGCGTCGAGGTCGGCGGCGAGATCATCCGCATCTACGATCCGACCGTGCACCGCTCGGTGATCGGTTCCGCCGGCAGCGAGAACGGCCCGGCCGTGCGACTGGGCCCGATCGATCGGCGCTGGGTTCCCTGCTACCGGCCCCTGGTGGTCACCGGCGGCGAATTGACCATCGAGATGCTCGATCTCAAATTCAATCCGCTGTCGAAATTCTACGAGGCGCCGCTCCACGTCAAGGCGATCAACGGCGTCTTCCTGATCGACGATTTCGGGCGCCAGCGCGCCAAGCCGGAAGACATCCTCAACCGCTGGATCGTGCCGCTGAACAGCAAGTTCGACTACCTGACCCTGCATTCGGGCAAGAGCGTGAAGCTGCCCTTCGACGAGATCGTCATCTTTTCGACCAACCTGCATCCCAACGACCTGATGGATCCGGCCTTCCAGCGCCGCATCAACTACAAGCTGGAAACCATCGAGCCGGAGGAGGCCCTGTTCCGCCGGGTCTTCGAGGGCATGGCGAAGCGGCAGGGGCTGGACCTGACGGACGAGATCTACAAGTTGGTGGTCGACAGCATCCGCGCCAATGGTGCGCCTCTGGCCTATTTCCAGCCGAAATTCATCGTCGAGCAGGTGCTGGCGACCTGCAAGTTCGAGGGCGCCAAGCCGCAGTTCACCAAGGACAATATCGAGGATGCGCTCTCCAACCTCTTCATCAAGTCCTCGGGCGCCAAGATGGGCGTTGCGCGCAGCGCCTGAGGCTTGCCGGGCCGACTCGTAGGTCCCCGGGCCAAGCCCGGGGATATCGGATCCTCGTGACCCGTCGAGGACAAAAGAAAATGAGCGCCGCGAAGGACCCGGCTAGCCCCGCATCTTCAGACCATCGGGATCATAGAGCGGTTTTGCGGTGAGGGTGGCGGGGTAGAAGTTGCCGAGGATCTCGACCTCGAACTTCTCGCCGTCCTTGGCGAGCTCGGCCGGCACGTAGGCCAGGGCTACACTCTGCTTCGTCCAATGGGCATAGCCGCCCGAGGTCACGTAGCCGATGCAGGCTTTGTCGTGGAACACCGGCTCGTCCGCCGCGCAATCCACGTCCCTGGTCTCGACCACGAGCGTGACCAGTTTCCGCTTCGGCCCAGCCTTGCGTTCCGCCAGGGCCGCCGCCTTGCCGATGAAATCCGCCGGCTTGTCGAAAGCGACGAAGGCGTCGAGCCCGGATTCCGCCGCGGTAAAATCCGGACGGTAGTCGAGGGTCCAGACACCCCAGTTCTTCTCGAGGCGCATCGACATCAGCGCGCGCCCGCCATACAGCCGCAGGCCGAAATCCCTGCCGGCACCCTCGATGGCCTCGAACAGGCGCAGCTGATACTGCGGCGCACAGTAGATCTCATAGCCGAGTTCGCCCGAGAAGGAGACGCGGGCGACGATCACCGGCACGTCGCCGACCACGGCCCGGCGGATGTCGCGGAACCTGAAGGCCCGGGCCGAGACATCGTCGCGCGTCAGGCGCGCCAGGAGCTCGCGGCTGCGCGGCCCGGCGATACCGAGACCATGCAGGGCATCGGTGCGGTTGTGGTACGCAACGCCGCTTTCCGGCAGGTGCCGCTCGAACCAGCGGCGATGCATCTCCTGCGCCGCGCTCGAGCCGAAGAGGTAGAACCGGTCCTTGCCGAGACGGGCGACGGTGAGATCGCCATAGAGCCTGCCCTTCGGCGTCAGCATCGGCGTCAAGGCGAGCCGGCCCTCCTTCGGCAGGCGGTTCGCCAGCATCCGGTCGAGGAAGGCCTCGGCGCCGGGACCGGAAATCTCGTGCTTGGCATAGTTGGCGATTTCGATCATGCCGACACCTTCCCGCACCGCCCGCACCTCCTCGGCGACATGGGCGAAGGCATTGGAGCGCCTGAAGGTCGGCGTCTCCGTGGCCTTGTCCGGCGTGCCGGCGAACCAGAGCGCATGCTCGAGACCGAAGGTGACGCCCATCACCGCGCCGCGCCCGATCAGCCGGTCGTAGAGCGCCGTCGTCTTCTGCCTGCGGCCGGCGGGCAACGTCTCGTTGGGATAGGTCAGGATGAAGCGGCGCGAGTAGTTCTCGGCCGACTTGATGGTGCCCCAGTCGCGCGTCGCGAAATCGCCGAAGCGCGCCACGTCCATGCCCCAGACGTCGATCGGCGGCTCGCCATTGACGATCCATTCCGCCATGCAGAGGCCGACGCCGCCGCCCTGGCAGAATCCCGCCATCACGCCCACCGCGGTCCAGTAGTTCCTGAGACCCGGCACCGGGCCGATCAGCGGATTGCCGTCGGGACCGAAGGTGAAGGGCCCGTTGATGACCTTCTTCACCCCTGCCCGCCCCAGCGCTGGCATCCGCTCGAAGGCGAGTTCCAGCCGCTCGGAGACGCGCGACAGGTCGTCCGGCAGCAGCTCGTGGCCGAAATCCAGCGGCGTGCCGCCGACCGCCCAGGGCACGCAATGGGTCTCGTAGGTGCCGAACAGCAGGCCATCATGCTCCTGCCGGGTATAGGTGTTGCCTTCGTAGTCGACGGTGACCGCGACTTCCTTGCCGTGGTCGCGCACCTCGGGAATCATTTCGGTGATCAGGTAGTGGTGTTCCATCGGCTGCACCGGCAGCTGCAGTCCCGCCAGATGGCCGACCTCGCGGGCCCAGAGGCCCGCGGCATTGACGACGACCTCGGCATGGATCGTGCCCTGCGGCGTCACCACGTCCCAGCCGCCGTCGGGGCGCGGATTGGTCTCGATGACCGGGCAGTCGCGATGGACCTTGGCACCGTAGTGCCGGGCACCCTTGGCATAGGCATGGGTGACGCCCGAGGGATCGACATGGCCGTCGACCGGTTCGAACAGGGCGCCGAGATATTTCGTGGGATCGATCAGCGGATTGAGCTCGCGGGCATGTGCCAGCGAGATGAAATCGGTATCCAGCCCCATGTAGCGGGCCTTGGCGCGCTCCTGCTTGAGGTAGTCCAGGCGCTCCGGCGTCGAGGCGAGATAGATCCCGCCCGGACGGTGGATGCCGCAGGACTGGCCGGTCAGGTCCTCGAGCTCCTGGTAGAGCTTGATGGTATAGCCCTGCAACCGCGCGATGTTCGGGTCCGCGTTGATGGTGTGGATGACACCGGCGGCGTGCCAGGAGGATCCCGAAGTCAGCTCCTTGCGCTCCAGCAGCACCGCGTCCTTGCAGCCGAGCTTGGCCAAGTGGAACAGGATCGAGCAGCCGACGACGCCGCCCCCGATGACGACCACCTTCGCGTGGGTTTCCATGATCAGACGTGCTCCCCGAAATCCGGTCCTAGTACCACTGGTCGCTCTGCGCGGCCTTGCGCCGGGCGACGAAGGCGAGGAGCTCCTCCTCGACCGCCGGATCGATCGGCGGCTTCTCGTAGGCGGCCAGCATCTTCTTCCAGCGGCCGTTGGCGCGCCGGGTCGCGTCCTGCTCACCGGCATCGCGCCACTGCTCGAAGGAATTGTTGTCGGCGGTGTCGCTGTCCCAGAAGGCGGTCTCGTAATTCGCCAGGGTGTGGCTGCAGCCGAAGAAATGCTTGCCGGGACCGACCTCGTGGAAGGCGTCCATGGCGAACTGGTTCTCGTCGAGTGGAATGCCACTGAGCCAGGTATGCAGTGCCGAGCAGTAGTCGACGTCGAGGATGAACTTCTCGTAGCCCATCACCAGCCCGCCTTCCAGCCAGCCCGCCGCATGCAGGATGAAATTGGCGCCGCATTGCACCGCAGCCGCCATCGAGACCGTACTCTCGGTCATCGCCTGGGCATCGGCGATCTTCGACGAGGTGAAGGCGCCGGAACAGCGCAAGGGCAGATTGAGGCGCCGGGCGAGCTGCCCGACGACCAGCGAGCCCAGCGCCGGTTCCGGCGTGCCGAAGGTCGGCGCCCCCGAGCGCAGGGCCATCGAGGAGAGGAAATTCCCGAAGATCACCGGCGCGCCCGGCCGCACCAGCTGCGTGAGGGCGCAGCCCGCCATGGTCTCGGCCAGCGACTGGGCGATGGCGCCGGCCGTGGTCACCGGCCCCATGGCGCCGCCGAGGATGAAGGGCACGATCACCGCCGCCTGGTTGGCCGCGGCGTAGGCGCGAAGCGCATTGGTCATCGTCGCGTCGAAGACCAGCGGCGAATTGGCGTTGATGTTGCCGAGGATGACGCAGTTCCGGTCGACGAAGTCGCGGCCGAAGACGATGCGCGCCATCTCAATCGAATCCTCGGCGCGAGACTGGGCGGTGACCGATCCCATGAACGGCTTGTCGGAAAAGCGCAGATGCGCCGCCACCATGTCGAGGTGCCGCTTGTTGACGGCGATGTCGACCGGCTCGCAGACCGTGCCGCCGGAATGATGGATCCAGGGGCTGGCATAGGCCAGCTTCACGAAGTTCTCGAAATCGACCAGGGTGCCATAGCGCCGCCCGCCCTCGAGATCGCGGACGAAGGGCGAGCCATAGGCCGGGGCGAAGATCACATGGTCGCCGCCGATGGTGACCGAACGCGCGGGATTGCGGGCATGCTGCACGAAGCTGGCGGGCGCGGATTTCAGGATCTGCCGCAGCAGGCCCTTGGGGAACTTGACCAGTTCGCCGGTGATCTCCGCGCCGGCCACCTTCCAGAGCCGCAACGCCTCCGGGTCCTCGCGGAACTCGATCCCGACTTCCTGCAACAGACGGTCGGCATGGTCCTCGATTGAGACCAGCCCCGCTTCGGTGAGCAGATCGTAGGTCGGCACCCGGCGCCGGATGCCGGGGATGATCCTGACCGGAGCGCCGGCGCCGCGCTGCGCCTGGCGCGCCGCGCGGCCGCTGCGGGGCTTGGCGCTGCCGGGGGCGGAAGTCGCTGGATTGTCGACGCTCATTCTGGCCTCCGGACGCGCGCTGATGTATAAATCTAATTGACACTCATTGGCTGTAAACCGCAATTAATCTGATGTCTTGCGAAAGTATGATTTATGCATAGCCTGCGCAGCCTGATTTCCAGCCCCAGCGCCCTGTTCTCCTTCGAGGCGGCAGCGCGCCAGGAAAGTTTCACCCGCGCCGCCCGGGAACTCAATGTCAGTCAAGCCGCAATCAGCGCCGCCATCAAGGGGCTGGAAGCCGCACTCGGCGTCTCCCTGTTCCATCGCAGCCACAAGCGGATCGAACTCAGCGAGGCCGGCAAGCGCTTCTACAGCGATGTTTCGATCGGGCTCGGCCATATCAGCCGATCGGCGGAGGCGATCCGCCAGCTTGCCGGCGACCGCCATGTCACGCTCTCGACCTCGACCGCCTTCGCCAGCCATTGGATGATCCCGCGCCTGCCCGGGTTCCGCGCGCTGCATCCCGGGATCGATCTGCGGCTGCAGACCTCGGACCGGGACACCGAGCTCGATCCGGAGGCGGCGATGCTGGCGATCCGCCGGGCGCCCAGGTCCTTTGTCGCGCAGACGCCGCTTTATGACGCGGTCTTCTTCGCCGACGAGGACCTGTTCCCGGTCTGCAGCCCCGCCTATCTCGCGGCGAACGGGCCGATCCGCGACCTGCGGGCGATGGCCGGGCGCAAGCTCATCCATCTCGAAGAGCCGTTCCGGCCGCGGCCGAGCTGGCGCGACTGGTTCCAGTCGCAGGGCCACGACTTCCACGACGACGGCGAGGGCCTGCGACTGAACGATTATGCGCTGGTGGTGCAGGCGGCGATCGGCGGCCAGGGCATCGCCATGGGCTGGTCGCATATCGTCGATTTCGCGCTGCGCCAGGGCCTGCTGGTGAAGGCGCTGGACCGCAGCTGGAAAACCGGGCAGCAATTCTTCGTCATCACGCCGAAGACGATGTCCCCGGCACCGGAGGTGATCGCAGTCAGGGACTGGATCCTGGCGACGGGCGCCATCGGCTGAACCGCCTTGCACCGGACGGAGAACGCATGAGCTATGGACTCTATATCGGCCGGAACCATACCGCGGACGGGATCGCCTATCTCGCCGGCTATGGCGACGAGCCCTCCAGCCACTGGCTGGAGATCGTGCCGCGGCAGGCCCATCCCGCCGGCGCCAGCGTCACCGTCGGCGTGACGCCGGCGGCGGACCTTCCCGGCCGGCTCTCGGAGATTCCCCAGGTGGCGGAGACGGCGCGGCATATCCGGGTCAGCTACAGCTACTACAAGGGCGTGCCGGCGCCGCTCACCAATGGCGGGCTGAACGAACATGGCGTCGCCGTACGGGACATCTGGTCGTCCTCGCGTCCGGAACTGGTGGCGATGACGCCCGCCGACCAGACCGGTCCGAACTACAGCGATCTCGCCCGGCTGGTGCTGGAGCGCGCCCGCAGCGCGCGCGAGGGCGTCGCGCTCATCGGCGCGCTGATCGCCGCGCATGGCTATGCCGACTACGGCGGCAACTCGCATCTGATCGCCGATGCCGACGAGGCCTGGGTGGTGATCGAATTCTCCGGCGGGCAGAAGCTGTGGGCGGCCGAGCGCCTGGGGGCCGACAGCATCCGCGCCTCGCGCCCGGGCTTCATCGGCGAGATCCCGGTGAATGAGCCCGCGCATCCGGATTATCGCTACGCCCCCAACCTGGTCTCCTTCGCCACGACGCAGGGCTGGTACGATCCGGCGGCCGGTCGCCCGTTCAACGTCAATGCCATCTACGGCGACGGCAAGGGGCGCTGGGATGGCGTGCAATGGATCGAGGCCGAGATGCAGGCCCGCGCCGCGCGGCCGCAGAAGATCGGCATCGCCGACGTCATATGGGCGGTCCGCACCGAGAAGCTGACCGGCGATACCGCCGGCTATGGCCAGGTGGTGCCGCTCGGCAGGCCCGTCCACGACGCCTTGCGGATGCTCTGGCATGCGCCGATCGGGCCGATCGCCGCGCCGTTCTCGCCGGTCTACATGGCCGTCCAGTCGGTGCCCGAGGAGTTCCGCCAGCACCGCTACCTGAGCGCCGGCGAGGACCAGCGCTTCCTCGACCTGCGGCATTTCCGCAAGGGCAATGTCGATTCCCTCTCGCGCATCCCGCAGGGAATCGAATCCACCCGCGCCGCCGTCGCGGTCTTCAAGCGGCTGCTCTACCTGATCTCCCAGCACAGCGAGCTGTTCCTGCCGGAGATCACCGCGCTCTGGGAAGCCGTCGAGAGCCGGCTGATCGCCGCACAGCCCCATGTGGAGGAGACCGCCGCTACCCTGCTTGCCGCTGGCAAGGCCGGGCTGGCCGCGGAATACCTCACCTTCTACACCGGAACGGAACTGCGGGCGGCGCTCGATCTCGGCGAGATCATGGCGCGGAGCCTCGAGGCGCGCAGCCGCGCCCTCTTCGGCATCGCCACCGCGGCGGAGCCGCTGTCGCCGGACCAGATCTGGTGACAGCTAGGCGGGCACGGCGGATTTCATCCGCAGCTGGCGCATCAGCAGCCAGAAGGCGATCGCCATGTTCAGCAGGTTCCAGGCGATGCCGTTGAGGAAGGCCGCCTGGTAGGAGCCGGTGCGGTCGTAGATCTCGCCGGACATCCAGCCGCCGATCGCCATGCCGACCACGGTCGCCATCAGCACCAGGCTCACCCGCACGCCGGCTTCGCGCGCCGGGAAATACTGCCGCACGATGAGGGCGTAGCTCGGCACGATGCCGCCCTGCGACAGGCCGAACAGCGCCGACACCAGGTAGAGCGACATCAGTCCATCGAAGGGCAGGTAGAAGAACAGCGCCAGGCATTGCAGGGTCGAGCCCAGGATCAGCGTGCCGAGCCCGCCGATCCGGTCGGCGATGAAGCCGGAGGCGAGCCGGCTCACCACCCCCATGCCGAGCATGATCGAGAGCATCTCGGCGCCACGCGCCGCGCCATAACCGAGATCGCCGCAATAGGCGATCATGTGCACCTGCGGCATCGACATGGCGATGCAGCAGGCGATGCCGGCGATGACCAGGATCGGCTGCAGGTAGCCGGGAGCCGGCGTGGCGCTGCCGGCGGCGGGCCGCGCCGCCTGGGCGCTCACCGGATGGGCACCGTCGTCGATCGCCGCCCGGCGGCGCAGCAGCAGCGCCAGCGGCAGCATGGTGACGACGCAGATGGCGCCGATCGCCAGATAGGCGTGGCGCCAGCCGAAAGCTTCGACAGCATGCTGCAGCAGCGGCGGCCAGATGGTGCCGGCCAGGTAGTTGCCGCTGGCGACGATGGCGACGGCGATGCCGCGCTGGCGCAGGAACCAGTGCGAGACGTCGGCCACCATCGGCCCGAAGGTGGTCGAGCTGCCGAACATGCCGATCAGCACGGCCTGGGCCAGCACGAACTGCCAGTAGCCGCCGGCGAAGGCGGCTGCGGCAAAACCGACGCCCAGCATCAGCGTGCCGAGCATCAGCGGCACCATGATGCCGAAGCGGTCGGCGAGGCGGCCCATCAGCACGCCGCCGGCGGCGAAGCCCACCATGGTCGCGGTATAGGGGATCGAGGCGCCGGCCCGGCCGACGCCGAACTCGGTCTCGATGGTGGGCAGCACCACCACCGCCGACCACAGGCCGATGCCGCCGATCGTACTGATCGCCAGCGAGGCGGCGAGGCGCCACCAGGCATAGGCGCTGTCGGTCGTGGGGCCGTTGGGCATGGGGGACGATCTTCCTGCAGGTGCACGCGATCCGTGCCCCGTTGGTATCCCAACCGCGGCGACGCCGCAATCGGCTTGCCGCAGATCAAATTGCATATCTGTGATCGGCCTCACGCAGGCCTGGCTGGCCGAATCGCGCCGCGGCGGCTAGTCTTGACCTACTTTGGGCGCGGCAAAGCGAAGGACGAGATCGATGCGGTTCCGACTGGCGACGGCCCTCACCCTGCTCAGCGCCCCTTTCGCCGCCGGACCAGGCCTCGCCGCCGATCCGGTGGCCGAGGGCGCCACCGCCAGTGTCAGTATCAAGGTCACCGTCAAGGACAGCGCCAAGTCCGATTTCGCCAGTTCCACCATCGAACGCGTGCTGAACGCCCAGTGCATGATGCAGGCCGGCCCGCCGATGCAGATCGGCATGGACGGCCCGACCCCGGAACAGGAGGCGGCGATGAAGGTCGCCGGCGCCAAGGCCGAGGCGCTCAGCCAGCAGATGGCGCCGAACATGCCGAGCGAGGAAATGGTGGCTTCCCTGGAGGCCGAGGCGGCGAAATGCGGCGACGACGAGGCCTGCATGATGGAAATGGCCGCCAAGCTGCAGAACAACCCGGAATTCATGGCGACCGCCCAGGCGGCCGCCGGGGCCCAGGCCGCCGTCAAGGCCGCCACCCCGGATCTCGGGCCGGTGCGCTATCAGCAGTGGATGCCGAAGTCGTGCAGCGGCACGCTTGCCGCCGACGACGTCTATGTCGACAGCGATCCCGGCGGCGAGGGCGGCGACGGGGCCTATACCGACACCATCACCGTCAACGGCTCCGGCGCCATCCACCCGGACTGGCACGGCCTGATGATGGAGACCGACTTGATCGCCGGCACCACCCGCTATCGCCTGATGGCACCGCCGCCGGTCGTCATCCCCAGCCAGAGCACGCGCCAGGGCGCCGGCCAGCGCCAGATCCCGCTCCTCGCCGGCACCGCGCTGCCCGAAACGGTGGGACCGCTGCCGGGCGTCGGCGGCACCCAGGCGACGCAGCTCGAGGGCAGCTCCGGAACCGTCGCCCTCGAATTCAAGATGTAACGAAGCCGGCCGGCGTCAGCCCGCCGCTGCCTTCGCCTTGCGGTAGTGGCGGTCGGCCCGGCTGCGGTTGCCGCAGACATCCGGCGTGCACCAGCGCCGGCGCTGGTTCTTCGAGGTATCCAGGAAGAACCAGTTGCAGCGCTCGCATTGGCGGACATGGGCCGGCTGTTCCTGGCTGAGGAACCGCTGGGTGGCGAGGGCGACCCGGGCGAGGACGAGATCCAGCCCCGGCGCCGGCGGCGCGAGCGTCCAGGCGAAGGTGCCGTCCTGCAGACCGAGATGTGCCGCGCCCAGCGCCCTGGCGATGGTCGTCCGCACCCGGGCGAGATCCGCCGCCGCCGGTTCCGCGCCGGCCTTGCCGCGGACCACCAGCGCCGCCAGCACGCCGTAGAGCGCCTCGCGGAACGCCTGCGCTTCCTTGAGCCGCTGCTCGGCTTCCGCCGGCGCCGCGCGCTGCTGCTTCTGCAGCGCCGCCGCTTCCGCCGCATCCAGCACACCCGCCGCCTGCGCCCAGCGCAGCAGGTCGGCATAGGTCGGAATCCGCTCGAAGTCGCGGGACTTGCCGTGTCCGCCCATGGTGTTGGTGAAATTCAGGCAGAGGGCGCCGCCGGCGAAATCCATCGCCCCCCAGTCATGGCCGGTTTCGAGGACGACACCCATCTCGGCTCTGCCTTTCCGCACCGTATTGACACGCGCGCCTTCATCGTCTAACGATCTAAATCAATTTAGACCATTAGAATTCGATCGACCCGGCGGGGCCCAAATCCCGGCAACCGCCGGACCGGCCGAAGTGATGGTCCCATACCCGACAAAGCCGGATCAAGGCCATGCGGCCGCGACCGGCCTGCGGGCAGGCTTGTCGCAATCCGGCCCGGCCAAGCCCGGGCCTTCTGGGAGGACCCGATGCTGAAACACCTCGCCCCCGCAGCCGCGCTCGCTGTCGCGCTCGCGGCCGGAACGTCATCCTTCGCCGCCTCGGCCAGGGCCGACGAGATCGCCATCGCCGTCGCCGGTCCGATGACCGCGGAACTCGCCGCCTTCGGCGAGCAGTTGCGCCGCGGCTCGGAACTGGCGGTCAAGGACATCAACGCCGCCGGCGGCGTGCTCGGCAAGCAGCTGAAGCTCGAGATCGGCGACGACCAGTGCGACCCGAAACAGGCGGTCCAGGTCGCCAACGACCTGGTGCAGAAGGGTGTCGTCTTCGTCGCCGGCCACTTCTGTTCGGGCTCGTCGATCCCGGCGTCCGCCGTCTATGCCGAAGAAGGCGTGCTGCAGATCACCCCGGCCTCGACCAACCCGGCCTATACCGAGGACAGTGCCGCCAAGGGCATCACCACGGTGTTCCGCACCTGCGGGCGCGACGACAAGCAGGGATCCTTCGCCGGCCCCTGGATCGCCAAGACCTATGCCGGCCGGAACGTCGCCGTGCTCGACGACCGCTCGGCCTATGGCCAGGGTCTCGCCAACGAGACCGAGAAGAACATGATCGCCAGCGGGATGAAACCGGCGATGCGCGAATCCTATGTCGCCAAGGAGCCGGATTTCTCCGCCCTGATCTCGAAGATGAAGGATGCCAGGATCGACGTGGTCTATATCGGCGGCTACCACAACGATTCCGCCCTGATGATGCGCCAGTCGCGCGAACAGGGCTTCAAGGCGGATTTCATCTCGGCGGATGCGACAAATTCCGCCGAGTTCTGGTCGATCTCCGGACCAGCCGGCGAAGGCATGCGCTTCTCAGATGCCTCCTCGGCGATCGACCTCGATTCCGCCAAGACCGCGGTCGCCGAATTCCGCGCCGAGGGCTACGAGCCCGAGGGCTATACCCTGAGCTCCTATGCAGCGATCCAGGCTTGGGCGGCCGCCGCGACCATCGCCGGCACCACCGACGCCGTGAAGGTCGCCGAGGCCCTGCGCGCCAATACCATCCCGACGGTGATCGGCGATCTCGGCTGGGACGAGAAGGGCGACCTGAAGAAGATCAAGTATTCCTGGTTCCTCTGGCACGACGGCAAATACGCCCAGGAGCCGACGAACTGAGCGGCGTTCCCGCCATGCCGCTTGCGGACTTGTAGACCGGTCGTTGCACCGGCACCTCAGGGAAGCCCGGCAGCGCCGCGGCTTCCCTTTCTTTTCGGCACCTAGGCGAAATAGCCGGCGCCGAGATCGCGCGCCGATGCCAGCAGCCGCTGCCGGGTCGCATCGCCGTCCATGACGTCGTAGAGCAGATGCAGATCCGATTGCGGGATGCCGCAATAGTCCATGATCCCGGTCAGCAGCTGCACCCGCATCGCCCCGTCATAGCCGCGCTTCTCGTAGCTGGCGGCGGTCCCCGAGGCGGTGCCGATCAGCAGCGCCTTCTGGTGGTGGAGCCGGCCCGCGTCATAGGCCCAGCCGTTGTTCCAGACCCGGTCGATCCAGCCCTTGGTCGTCGCCGGAAAGGACCACCACCAGACCGGAAAGACGAAGGCCAAAGCGTCGTTGCGGGAGATCCGCGCCTGTTCCCTCAGGACCTCGGCGCTGTAGACCTTCTTCGGATCGTTCCAGTCGGGCTCGTCCGCCACAGGCAGGCGGGGGTCGAAGCCCTCGGCGCGGAGATCCGCCACCTCGGCGGCATGCCCGGCGGCGGCCAGTCCGGCCAGGAAGCTGTCCAGCACCGCGCCGCAGAACGAATCCCGCCGCGGATGATCGAAGACCACGAGTATTTTCAATGCCACCCCCAAATGCGGAGACCCGTCCGGATCTCGTCCCCGACCGGCAACCTAGCGCGAAAGCCCGCCCGCGCAAACGCCGCCGGCACGCCCATCCCCCTGGCACCCCCATCCCCCTGGCACCCCCATCCCCCTGGCACCCGCCGTCCACTGACACGCGCCTGTCACGGCTCGATAACACGATCGCCACGGGGCGCCTTTAGGGTCGCCATTGCGGCCGTCGCCGTCTGCGGGCAGAATTGGGTCATCCGCGGCGGCATCGACCGGCTTTCCAGCCCCTTACCCTTGCTTCCCAGGAGCCAGAGCCCATGACACATCCCCACACCGTCGATTTCAGCGCGTCCCCGCTCGCCCAGCCGGAACCCATCGGCCTTACGCGCCGCCGGACGCTGAAGCTCCTGGCCGGCGCGCCGCTGCTGCCGCTGGCCGCGGGCTTCGCGGGCGGCACCGCCGGCCTCCTCGCCGGCAGCGGACGGGCCGCGGCCGCAGGCACCGTCACCGCGGCGGATTTCATCGGCATGAGCGCGCCCGGATTGGCCGACGCCGCGGCGATGGCCACCACCACCGTCGCCTCCAGCCTCGCAGTCACGTACAGCGACGGCACGACGCAGGATTTCAAGCTGGCCTACGAGCCCTTCTTCGTGACCGGCGCCCAGGTTCCCGACGGCAAGGGCGGCATGCTCGTCGCCGGCGGCTACTACGACATCGCCGGCAAGCCGATCCTCGATGCCTCCGCGACGGCGCCGGAGAAGCCGCAGTTCTTCTCGGATTCGCCCGACGGCACCAGTCTCATCAAGCTCGACGGCGCGGCGGTGCCCGGCGTCGCCGGCAACACCGTCTTTGCCGTGGTGCAGTTCGAATACACCAGCCTCAATGCCGCGGGCGAGAGCATGTATGCCCAGCTGCCCTCGCCGATCGCCGTGCTCACCCTCGACCAGAACAAGACCACCGGCCAGCTGAAGCTGGTGAAGTATTCGCCGGTCGATACCAGTCCGGCCAACGGCCTCTGGATCACCTGCGGCGCCAGCCTCAGCCCCTGGGGCACGCATTTCTCCAGCGAAGAATACGAGCCGGATGCGGCAAAGATCGCCGACAACAAGGAATTCGCCGGCTTCAGCAGCAGCCTGTTCGGCGATCCGGCCAAGGCCAATCCCTATCACTACGGCCACATGCCGGAGGTCACCGTCCATCCCGACGGCACCGGCAGCGTGGTGAAGCACTACTGCCTGGGCCGCATCTCGCATGAGCTGGTGCAGATCATGCCTGACGAGCGTACCGCGCTGATGGGCGACGACGTGACCAATGGCGGGCTCTTCCTGTTCGTCGCGGATACCGCCCGCGACTTCAGCGCCGGCACCCTCTATGTCGCCAAGTGGAACCAGAAGACCGAGGAAAACGGCGGCTCCGCCGACCTCGCCTGGATCCGGCTCGGCCATGCCACCAGTGACGAGATCAAGGCCCTGGCCGACAGGCTGAAGGCCGCCGACATCATGGACGTGAAGTACGAGGATCCGAAGGATCCGAGCTATACCCAGATCCCCTATGGCGGCAAGCCGAACTGGGTGAAACTGGTCCCCGGCCAGGAGCTCGCGGCCGCCTTCCTCGAGACCCACCGCTATGCGGCGCTGAAGGGCGGCAGCCTCGGCTTCACCAAGATGGAAGGCACCACGGTCAACGTGAAGGACAGGATCGCCTATTCGGCGATGAGCTACATCCGCAAGGAGATGACCAACGGCTCGGGTGGCATCTCGGTCAAGGGGCCCTATGCCGGTGGAGTCTATGCCCACAACCTTGACGGCGGCCAGACCGACGATACCGGTGCCGCCATCGACAGCCTCTGGGTCCCGGTGCACATGGCGGCGGTGCCCGACCTCCTCGGCGAGGATCTCGACCCGGCGGACGGGCTGGGCAATCTCGCCAATCCGGAGAAGATCGCCAATCCGGACAACATCAAGTTCTCCGAGCAACTCCGCACCCTCTTCATCGGCGAGGACAGCGGCACCCACGTCAACAACTTCCTCTGGGCCTACAACGTCGACAGCCGCAAGCTCTCGCGCCTGCTCTCCACGCCGGCCGGGGCGGAATCGACCGGCCTGCATGCGGTCGACGACATCAATGGCTTCACCTATGTGATGAGCAACTTCCAGCATGCGGGGGACTGGGAATTGAAGAAGGACGAGGCCGGCAACGTCACCGGCGGCCTCCATGTCAAGGTCTACCAGACCCTGGACCCGCTGATCAAAGCCAACTACGCCGACAAGACCGGCAAGCTCGGTGCTGCCGTCGGCTATCTGACCGGCATGCCCGCCAACGTCTGAACCTCGCACCGCTTTCCCCTCCCCCGCCTTGGGGGAGGGGATCAAGCGACCTTCAGCGACTATTCCGAGCCTTCCCAGTAGTCCATCACCGCCGACTTGCGGTAGCCCTCGCCCATCAGCCGGACGCCGACGCGCCCGGTTTCCGGATAGACCGAGACGTCGTTCGGGTTGTTCTCGCCGATCAGGATGTAGCGGCAGGGCGCGTCGGTATGATTGAACAAGGCGTGCCCCACCTTCTGCCCGGCCGGAAAGCAGACATAGTCGCCGGCCTGCATCAGGTGGCGCTTGGCGCCGAGCAGCAGGGTGAGCGCGCCTTCCAGGATATAGACGTGCTCCTCCTCCAGCATGTGGTAGTGCTGCTGGTTCGACTGCTTGCCCGGCGGCAGTTCCTCGTGCACGACGCCGACATGGGAGCCGCCGCCGAACTTGCTCAGCACCCGGTAGCGGCTGCCGTATTTCCCTTGATCGAAGCTTTCCAGGGGCGGCTCCTCCGCGGGGAACGGCACATAGATCCCGTCGGCATCAGCCGATGACGCGCGCTTGCTCATGTTTCGCCCGTCGCTCCGCTCAGATCACCTGCAGGAAGATCAGCACGATGCCGATCATCGACACCGCCCAGGCACCGGTGCGCAGCCAGGGCAGGCCGGCGAGATAGATCGCGGCATAGACCAGGCGCGCCCAGAAGAACAACTGCGCGCCCATCGCCGTCATGTCGTTGGTACGGCCGGTGGCCTGGGCCACCAGCACCAAAGCGGCGAACAGCACCAGGTTCTCCAGCATGTTGCGATGCGCCCGTTGCGCCCGGCCGGCGGCGCCGGTGAGGGCCAGGCCAGGATCGCGGTTGCCCGCCAGGGCCGGCAGCCCGACCTGGGGCAAGGCAGTCAGCACGGCGACCAGCATCTGGACGATGCAGAGCGCCACCGACCAGACGAGGAGATGAAGTTCGGTCGACATTTCGGCTGGCATGATGATCTCCCAAGGAACGCCGCCGCGCCCGATGCGCGGCTCGATGGCACAGTCTACGGCCTCGCCCCGAGTTGCCGGAAAGTGCGACACCCGGCGGGTATCCAGCGGCCATCGTTCCCCCTATCCTACGTTCTCGGACACCGCCTGCAGAAGCCTTCCTCCGGACAAGGACCGCCATGACCCCCGCCCCGATCAATCTTGACGCCCTGCTGCCGGAAGACGTCGCGAAGAAGGCTGAGGCGACCGGCATCGCCAAGGCCGCCCGCGACACGCTGACCCTGTTCACTTTGGCCGTCCTTGCCGGCGCCTTCATCGCGCTGGGCGCGATGTTCGCCACCCTGGTCTCGGTCGGCATCGGCGATCTGCTGCCCTATGGCCTCGGCCGGCTGGCCATCGGCACGGTCTTCGCACTCGGCCTGATCCTGGTCGTGGTCTGCGGCGCCGAGCTGTTCACCGGCGACGTGCTGATGACCATCGCCTGGGCCGGCGGCCGCCTCGCCACCGGGCGGATGCTGCGGGTCTGGGCCATCGTGCTGGCCGGCAATCTCCTGGGCGCCGTGGGCACCGCGCTTCTGGTCTTCCTCTCCGGCCATCCCTTTGCGGCAGCGGGCGGCGTCGCCGTCGCCGCGGTGAAGATCGCCGTCGCCAAGTCGAGCCTCGGCCTCGTGCATGCCTTCTTCCTCGGGGTGATGTGCAACGTGCTGGTCTGCCTCGCGGTCTGGGCCTCCCTCGCCGCCCGCAGCGTCACCGACAAGATCCTGGTCATCGTGCCGCCGGTCGCCGCCTTCGTCGCCGCCGGCTTCGAGCATTCGGTGGCGAATTTCTATTATCTCGGCCTGGCCGCGCTGCTGACGCGTTACTCGCCAGCGGAGTTCTGGATTGCGGCCGGGGTGACGCCGGAGCAGATCGCCCTCCTCGATCTCGGCGATACCGTCCCGATCCAGGCGCTGGTCATCCTCGGCAATCTTGCCGGCGGCGCGGCGCTGGTGGCCCTGGTCTATTGGCTGGCCTATCTCCGCCCGCGCCGCGGGGTGCCGGACTGAGGGCGCTACTCTTTCGTCACCGCCGTCAGGTTCATGGTGAGACGAACCCCCGGCTTCGGCAACTCGGCGACGCCGATGACCGTGCGGGCCGGACGATGGTCACCCATCGCCTCCACATAGGCGGCGTTCATCGCCTCGAAATCCACCATCTCCAGCAGGAAGATGTTGATATGCACGACCCGGTCGAGATCCGATCCGACCGAGCGCAGCATGGTGCGGAACGAGGCCAGGATCCGCCGGGTCTGGGCGCCGACATCCGGCCCGGCCAGCTGCCCGGTCGCCGGGTCGACGCCGGCCGTGCCGCCGATGGTGATGAAGCTGCCGACCTTGGCGACATGGTTATAGGGGCCGATCGGTATCGGCGTGTTGGGCGGGGTCGAGGTCTCGACGACGGGCGGCATGGCAGGCTCCGGAAATGGCTGTCGGTGAATTGGCGCAATCCTAGGGGAAGTAACCGGCCGGAGGCGACAGCAGAGATGTCCCGATACAATCGACCTTCGAAAGACCATCCGCCGCGGCGGGGCTTGGCCGCGACCCGCCGAATTCGCTATGGTGGGCGGGAGCATTTCCGGGAGCGACCATGATCGACGGTACCACCGATCCGCGTTTCGCCGCTGTGCGCGATGCCTTCGCCAGCTGCTTCACCGACGGCCTCCAGCAGGGCGGCGCCGTCGCCGTCATGCTCGACGGCCGCATCGTCGCCGATCTCTGGGGCGGCCATGCCGATGCCGCCGGCACGCGACCCTGGGCACGCGATACCCTGGTCAATGTCTGGTCATCGACCAAGGGCATCGTGTCGCTCGCCATGGCCCAGCTGGTGGCGCGCGGCAAGCTGCATTACGACCGGCCGGTCGCCGCGGCCTGGCCGGAATTCGCCGCCGGCGGCAAGGCGGCGATCACCCTCGATCTCGTCCTCTCGCACCGGTCCGGGCTGGACGGGCTCTCCGTCCCGATGACCATCGAACAGGTCTATGCCTGGACGCCCTATGTCGATGCCCTGGCGGCGATGGCGCCGCTCTGGGAGCCGGGCAGCCGCTTCATGTATCACGCCCTCAGCTTCGGCCATCTCGCCGGAGAACCCCTGCGCCGGGTCGACGGCCGCTCGGTCGGGCGCTATGTCGCCGAGGAGATCGCCGGGCCTCTCGGCGTCCCCTTCTATATCGGCCTGCCGGACTCCGAGGATCACCGGGTCGCCGAACTGATCGCCGGGCCGGGTTCGTCCGACTGGGTGACCTTCAACCTCGCCAGCCCCTATCCGCATTCCTGCCGCAACCCGGATCTGGTGGCGACCCAGCCCAACGACCGCGCCTGGCGCGCGGCGGAAATGCCCGGCGTCAACGGCCATGCCGATGCCCGGGCGATGGCGACGATCTACGGCACCCTCGCCGCCGATCCGACGCCGCTGCTCCCGCGCGCGGCGATCGACGAGGCGACACGGCTGCGGTTCGAGGGCCTGGAGGCCAATACCGGTACCCCCACCGCCTTTGGTGCCGGCTTCTGCCTGCGCGATCCGGACTATGGCCGCCGCGCCTCTGCGCGCAGCTATGGGCATACCGGCTGGGGCGGCACCTTCGCCTTCGCCGATCCCGAAGCCCGCCTCGGCTTCGCCTATGTCACCAACACCATGCTCGGCTTCGGCGACTCCCTCGACCCGCGGCGCCAGCGGCTTGTCGATGCGGTCTACGACCGGCTCTGAGCCCGGTCTGTCGCGCTCGCCCGCCGGCAAATTCATGGGTGGCCGGGCCAAGCCCGGCCATGACGGATAATTTTCAACTCCAATTCACCCCGTCATCCCCGGGCTTGGCCCGGGACCCACGACTTTCTCCAGTGATGAAATCGCCGCGGCGCGGAAATCCCGCCGCCGGCCGGATGCGGCTAGATCGACTTGCCGTCGAGCTTCTTCTGGACGAATTCGAGATTGGCCTTGGCGCTGGCATTCAGCGGATAGACGTCGAGCACGCGCTCGAAGGCGTCCTTTGCCGCCTCGTCGCGCTCGAGCTGGATGTTGATCAGGCCGAGCCCGGCCAGGGCGCCGAAATGCCGGGGCTCCAATTCGAGCACCCGGTCGATATCCGCGATCGACGCCTTGTAGTCCCCCATCAGGTAGTAGAGCGTGGCGCGCCGGTTCCAGCCTTCGGCGAAATCCGGCTTCTTCCCGACCAGCTCGCTGAACTTCCTGAGCGCGGTCGGATAGTCGTCCTTCGCCATCGCGTCGGAACCCTCGTGCAGCAGCTGGTCGAGCGCCGGGTTGCCGCTGTCCGACCAGATCTGCCAGATGATCATCTCGGCATAGGTCGCCCGGGCCGGCGAGGTCGCCGTCTTCAGGGCGTCGAACAGCGACTTCAGGCGGGAATCGTGCTGGTCGGCCGTCGCCGGAACCGTCACGACGGCGCTCATGAGCAGCAGGACGAGGGCCGTCATGACCTTGCGCATGGCGGAACTTATAGCATCTGGCGCCAGGCAGCCCCAGCCCGTAAAGTGCCGCTCTCGTTTCCGTGAAGGCCGGGAGCCGCATTCGAACCATGTCGGAAAGCGCATATTTTTCAAAGAACTACGCCGAGGCCCGGGGCAAGTTCCGCGACGCCGTCGCAGCCGCCGGCCTACGGTTCACGGCGCATCTCAATCCGGCCAAGGGACCCGAGGGCGAGGAGCTCACCGCCGACGTGGTCTGGATCGGGCCCCCGGATGCATCGCGCCTGGTGATCGGGCTCTCCGGCACCCACGGCGCCGAGACCTTTTCCGGCTCCGCCATCCAGACCGCCTGGCTCACCGCGAAGCGCTTCGCCCGGCTGCCGGGCGACACCGCGGTCATCCTGATCCATGCCCTCAACCCCTATGGCTTCGCCTGGGTGCGCCGCGTCACCGAGGACAACATCGATCTCAACCGCAACTTCGTCGATCACGACCGGCCCTACCCGGACAATCCGGGCTACCGCCAGCTGCGCGATTCGATCTGCCCGGTGGCGTGGACCGAGGACTCCACCGTCGAGCGCGACCCGGTCCTGGTCGCCTATGCCAAGGCGCATGGCCTCCCCGCGCTGCAATCGGCGATCATGCAGGGCCAGTATTTCGACAAGGACGGCGTCTTCTATGGCGGCACCGGCCCGGCCTGGTCGAACCGCCTGCTGCATCAGGTGCTCGCCGCCCATGCCGCGCATGTGCGCGCCGCCGCCTTCATCGATCTCCATACCGGCCTCGGCCCCTACGGCTACGGCGAGATCATCTCCAGCCACGCCTTCGACGCGCCCGGCGACCGGCGGGTCCGCGACTGGTACGGCGCCGAGGCGACCTCGATCGACAACGGCTCGTCGAGCGCCGCCATTTCCTACGGCGACACCAGCGTCGGCGTCGAGCGCGCCTTGCCGCGGACCGACGTCACCGGCATCACCCTGGAATACGGCACCTGCCCGCTCGAGGAGATGATGACCGCGGTGCGCGCCGACAACTGGCTCTATGTCCACGGCGATCCGGCCAGCGCCAAGGGCCGCGCGATCAAGGCGCAGATCCGCAACGCCTTCTTCCAGGACCGCGACGACTGGAAGAAGATGATCATCGCGCGCGCCGACGACGTGCTCGGCCGGGCGATGAAGGGCCTCACCCAGTCCTAGTCGGCAAAGCGGCCGGCGAGCTCCCGCGGCGGCGGCCCGCCATAGGCCCAGTCGAGGAGCTCCACCGTATGCACGATCGGCGCCAGGGTGGCGCCCTGCAGCTGCTGCAGGCAGCCGATGTTGCCGGTGGCGATCACGTCCGGCGCGGTGGCATTGATGTTCTGCACCTTGCGGGCCTTGAGCCGGCCGGCGAAGTCCGGCTGCAGCAGGTTGTAGGTCCCCGCCGAGCCGCAGCAGATATGCCCCTCCGGCACGTCGACGACCTCGAAGCCGGCGCGGGCCAGCAGCTCCTTGGGCAGCGCCGTGATCTTCTGCCCGTGCTGCATCGAGCAGGCGGAATGATAGGCGACCCGCAGCCGCCGGACCCTGGGCGCCGGCAGCGGGCCGAGCGCGGCCACATACTCGGTTATGTCGAAGGCGATGGCGCTCACCTGTTCCGCGTCGTCGCGCAGGCCAAGCTCCTCGCGGAACATGAAGCCGTAGTCCTTCACCGTCGTGCCGCAGCCGGAGGCGGTGATGACGATGCCGTCGAGGCCCGGGCCGGTCATTTCGCGGCGCCAGGCGGCGATGTTGCGGCGGGCGAAGCCGTGCGCGGACCGGCTCTCGCCGAGGTGATGGGTGAGTGCGCCGCAGCAGCCGGCGCCCCTGGCGACCACCACCTCGATGCCGCAGCGGTTGAGGAGACGGATCGCCGCGGCATTGATCTCGGGGCGCAGTACGGGCTGGGCGCAGCCGGCGAGCAGGGCCACGCGGCCGCGCTTTTTTCCCGTCGCGGCAAGGACTTGCGGCCGGTCGCCGGGGCCGGGCGGCGGGATCCGCGCGGGGACGAAGGCGAGCAGCGCCGCGAGCTTCTCCGGCAGCCAGCGGCGGGCGCCGAGGCCGGCGCCGATCTTCGCCCCGATCAGCGCCAGGCGGAACAGCCAGGGCCGGGTCAGGACCAGCCCCAGCAGGCGCCGCAGCCGCCGCGCCTCGACCGGTCTTTCATGTGTTTCTTCAATGCGTTGGCGGGCGTAGTCGACGAGATGCATGTAGTGCACGCCGGAGGGGCAGGTGGTCATGCAGCTGAGGCAGGAGAGGCAGCGGTCGATATGGGTGACGACGGTCTCCGAGGCCGCCTTGTCGCCCTCGAGCATGTCCTTGATCAGGTAGATCCGGCCGCGCGGGCTGTCGAGCTCGTCGCCGGTGAGGAGATAGGTCGGGCAGGTGGCGGTGCAGAAGCCGCAATGCACGCAGGCGCGCAGGATCCGCTCCGCCTCGGCGGTCTTCGGATCGGCCAGCTGCGCCAGGGAAAAATGCGTCTGCATCAGATCGTCTCCAGCATCCGGCCGCGGTTGAAGATCCGCATCGGATCAAAGGCCTGCTTGACACCGGCCTGGAGCGCCGCCGAGCCGTCGATGGTGAAGGTTTTCTCGCGCCGGCGGAGCGGATCCGGCGCCCGCATCAGGGTGGCGTGACCCTGGGCCAGCGCCGGCCGTTCCGCCAGCTCCGCCCAGATCAGCCCACCGCCCCAGTCCATCAGGTAGCGGGTCGCGCCCAAGGCGGCCAGCGTCGAAGCCCCCGTCGCCGGCGGCACCGAAAGTCGCCAGATCGGCGAGTCGGCGCGCTCCAGAAGCGGCGTGATTTTTTGAACGTCCATCCAAAACTTGAATGACGGTTCAGATTCCACCAGGCGATTCACCGTGTTTTCCCACCGGCGCCGCAGGGCGGCGGCACGGTGGGCGACCGAGGGTCCGGAGCCTTCGAGCCGCAGGCCGAGGACCCGGGCATCGGCGAGATAGGCGGCGCCGCTGACGTCATGGGTCGAGCCCAGCGCCTGGGTCATGATGCGGTTGGCGGCGGCGGCGTCGAGATCCTCGAGCAGCAGGGTGCAGGTCGCCTCGGGACGCGGCAGCACCTTCACGGTGACCTCGGTGAGCAGGGCCAGAGTGCCGAAGGAGCCGGCGAGCAGCTTGGGGAGATCGTAGCCGGTGACGTTCTTCACCACCTTGCCGCCGGCCTTGAAGATCTCGCCGCGGCCGTTGATCGCGGTGAAGCCGAGGAAATGGTCGCGCGCCGCGCCAGCGGAAATGCGGCGCGGGCCGGAGAGATTGCAGCCGAGCACGCCGCCGATGGTGGCGAGGCCGGCGCCGGCGCCGTAGAACGGGCCGAGATCGGCGGGCTCGAAGGCGAGATGCTGGTTGCGCGCCGCCAAGGCCGCCTCGATCTCGGCGAGCGGCGTCCCGGCATAGGCGGTGAGCACCAGTTCCTCGGGCTGATAGGCGATGATGCCGGAGAGGCCCTGCAGCGAGATCGCGTGGTCGGCCTCGACCGGCCGGCCCCAGCCGCGCTTGGTGCCGCGCCCGACGATCTCCAGCGGGGCGCCGGCGGCAAGCGCCGCGCGCACCGCATCGGCGGCTTCCTCGGTCGACTGCGGGAGGATGGTTTCCATCGCTAGAAGCGCGGCAGGTCCGGATGCGGCAGCCGGCCGCCGCTGATATGGACGCGGCCGAGCTCGGCGCAGCGGTGGAGCTGCGGGAAGACCTTGCCGGGATTGAGCAGCGAGTCGGGATCGAAGGCGCATTTCAGCCGCTGCTGCTGCTTCAGATCGGTCGCATCGAACATCGCCGGCATCAGGTCGCGCTTCTCGACGCCGACGCCGTGCTCGCCGGTCAGCACGCCGCCCAACTTCGACGCAGAGGCGCAGGATGTCGGCGCCGAAATCCTCGGCGGCCTGCAGCTCGCCCGGGCGGTTGGCATCGTACATGATGAGCGGATGCAGGTTGCCGTCGCCGGCATGGAAGACATTGGCGACGCGGAGCCCGTATTGCGCCGAGAGCTGGTTCATCCGCGCCAGCACCTCCGGCAGGCGATGGCGCGGGATGGTGCCGTCCATGCAGTAGTAGTCCGGCGAGATCCGGCCGACCGCCGGGAAGGCCGCCTTGCGCCCGGCCCAGATCAGCAGGCGTTCGGCCTCGCTTTCGCTGACCCGCAGCGAGGTGGCGCCGTGCTGGCGGGCGATGCCGCGCACCAGGCCGAGGAGATGGTCGACCTCGACCTCCGGCCCGTCGAGCTCGACGATCAGGATCGATTCCGCATCGAGCGGATAGCCGGCATGGACGAAGTCCTCGACCGCGTGAATGGCCGGCCGGTCCATCATCTCCATGCCGGCGGGGATGATGCCGGCGCCGATGACGGCGGCGACCGCGGCCCCCGCCTGCTCGTTGCTGGGAAAGCCGGCGAGCAGGGCGCGCGCGGTCTCGGGCTTGCGCAGCAGGCGCACGGTGACCTCGGTGATGACGCCGAGCAGGCCCTCGGAGCCGGTGAGGATGCCCATCAGGTCGTAGCCGGCGGCATCGAGATGCTTGCCGCCCAGCCTGAGGATCTCGCCCGACATCAGCACCACCTCGAGGCCGAGGAGATTGTTGGTGGTGAGGCCGTATTTCAGGCAATGCACGCCGCCGGAATTCTCGGCGACGTTGCCGCCGATCGAACAGGCGATCTGGCTCGAGGGATCCGGCGCGTAATAGAAGCCGTCGCCGGCCACGGCATGGCTGATCGCAAGATTGGTGACGCCGGGCTGGACCACGGCGCAGCGGTTGTCGAGATCGATCTCCAGGATGCGGTTGAACTTGCCGAGGCCGAGCAGGATGCCGTCGGCCAAAGGCAGCGCGCCGCCGGAGAGCGAGGTCCCCGCCCCGCGCGGCACCACCTTCAGGTTGTTGGCGGCGCAATATTTCAGCACCGCCGCGACCTCGGCGGTGGTCGAGGGCAGTACGGCGATCAGCGGCGCCTGGCGATAGGCGGTGAGGCCGTCGCTTTCATAGGGGCGCAAGGCATCGGGCTCGGCAATCACCGCCGCGGGATCGATCAGCCGACCGAGCTCCGCCGCCAGCCTCGGCTTGGCGGCGATGGCGGTCGAATCGGGTTCCGGCATGTGCATGGTGCTGTCTTATCCCAAATCCTCCAGGCGCGGGGAAGTCCCTTACGGGCGGCTGACCGGCGAGGAACGGGCGGGTGAACGGCACCGGGGCGCATCGCGTGTGACAATAGGCCTCGGCCGCGATCCCGGCAGCAATTCCGCATTGCCAAGGCGATCGTTTGGGCCTCTCATGGCCCAGCCGCATGCAGGCACCCGAGCCGGCATGGCAATCCGGCATCCCACCCCGCGGCGAAGACGGAGCCCATCCATGAAAAACAGCATCATCCGCCCGACGCCGGAAATCGGCTTGACGCCCGCACCGGACGCAGCGGAGGCGCGCGGCGTCTTCAGCCGGCGCCAGACGGTCCTCGCGGGCCTCGCTTTCTCTTTCGCCGGCGCGACAGCCGCGGCGGCGGCCGAGCCGAAGGCCACCGGCAAGATCACCATCGAGCAGGTGCAGATCGCCTTCATCGGCAGCGGCAATCTCGGCGGCGGCCAGCTGCAGTTCGGCGGCAAGGCCTACAACTTCACCATCGGCGGCCTCGGCATCGGCGGCTTCGGCATCTCCCGGATGCAGGCGGTCGGCACCGTCTATGACCTGAATCGGCTGCAGGATTTTCCCGGCGCCTATCTCCAGGCGCGCTACGGTCTCGCGATCGGCGAGCTGAGCGCCGGGGAGCTCTGGCTGAAGAACGCCAACGGCGTGGCGCTGAGCCTGAAGGCCGAGCGCCAGGGCCTGGCGCTCTCGCTCGGCGGCGATGCCATCTACATCAATTTCGACTGAGCGCGCGACGGAAGGATGAGACACATGCCTAGGAACCACATGCTGCCGATCGCCGGCCTCGCTTTCGCCCTGTGCCTGGCGGCACTGCCGGCCGCGGCGGAAACCGACGAGACGGTCCGCGCCTTCTCGGTCTGGGACAGCCATGGCGCCACCTTTGTCGCCGGCCCCGAGGAGAGCATCTTCTCCGCCACGCTGATCGGCAGGTTCTATATCGACACCGAACAGGGGCCGGTGGATGCCGGCATGCTGTCCTGCCCGGCGACCCTGCACATCAAGCCGGACCGGACCCAGAGCGGCACGGCGATCTGCGCCGTCACCGGCAAGGACGGCGCCCAGGTCTTCCTCGATCTCAGCTGCACCGGCGTCTACATGGTCGGGTGCTCGGGCAAGGCGACGCTGACCGGCGGCACCGGCCGGTTCACCGGCGTCACCGGCGACGGCAGCTTCACCATCCGCAGCGATCTCGCCGGCGGCCCCGGCGGCACCGGCATGAATGGCCAGTGGATGAACGGGCAGATGCCGAATGGCCAGATGATGAATGGCCAGATGATGAATGGGCAGTCGATGGGCGATGGGCAGATGATGAACGGCACCGCGCCGATGGCCGGTATGCCCATGGCGGGTATGCCATTGGGCGGCATGTCGATGGGAATGGGGCCGATGGGGATGGCGCCGGGCACCGTCGGCGGCATCCTGTACTTCCGCGAACTGCATTACAAACTGCCCTAGGACCGGCGGGACGTGACTGGCGTTCTCTATGCGCTTTCTTCGGCAATCCTTTTCGGATTAAGCGCGCCGCTGGCGAAGATCCTGCTTGGCGAGGTGTCGCCCTGGATGCTGGCGGGCGTCATATATCTCGGCTCAGGGCTGGGTTTGGCCGTTGCGCGCCTGGTTTGGCGGTCGCGAGAAGCCGGCCTCAGCCGGAGAGACCTGCCGTGGCTTGGCGCGGCCGTTCTCTCGGGCGGCGTTATCGGACCGGTTTTTCTGCTCTTCGGCCTGGCGTGGACCTCTGCATCGGAAGCATCGCTGCTGCTCAACCTCGAGAGCGTCTCGACGCTGATCATCGCCTGGTTGGTCTTCAAGGAGAACGTGGATCGCCGGCTGATGATCGGCGTTGTCGCGATCGTGGCCGGCGCCGTGGTGCTGTCCTGGCCAGAGCACGCCAGCCCGGATTTGAGCTGGGGCCCCCTGCTCATTGCCGCGGCATGCCTGGCCTGGGCAATCGACAACAACCTGACGCGAAAAATATCGGCGGCCGACCCGATGCAGATTGCCATGGTCAAAGGACTGGTGGCGGGTTGCGCGAATGTCGCCATCGCGCTCCTGGCCGGCGCATCCTGGCCCGCGGCTCAGGTTCTTGGACAGGCGGCACTCCTGGGATTTTTCAGCTATGGCGTTTCGCTGACGCTCTTCGTCCTGGCGCTCCGGCACCTGGGCACAGCACGGACCGGTGCCTATTATTCCTTGGCGCCATTCATCGGCGCCGGAACCGCAATCCTGCTTCTGGGTGAGCCGGTCACCGTCAATTTCATCGGCGGCGGCGCATTGATGGCGATCGGCCTATGGCTGCACCTGACCGAGCAGCATCAACACCAGCATGAGCATGAGGCGCTGGAGCACGAACATGCCCATGTGCATGACGAGCATCACCAGCACGAGCATTCGGCCGGCACCCCGCCGGAGCCGCATGTCCATCCGCACCAGCATGCCAGACTGATTCACCGGCATGCCCACTACCCGGACCTGCATCATCGTCACACGCACTAGAACTCAATTGAAGCGGCCGGCAGTGGCGGGCTCGCCGGCGCAAAACAAAACCGCGCGGGGGAAGCCCCGCGCGGTTTTTCGGTCTCAGTGCAACGGGCGCCTGGAACGGCGCCCGGCCGGGGCGATCAGCCCTGGCGCGCCTTGTAACGCGGGTTGGTCTTGTTGATCACATAGACCCGACCGCGGCGGCGCACGATGCGGCAATCCTTGTGCCGCGCCTTGGCCGACTTCAACGAATGAACGACTTTCATGGTCCGGTCCTTATAAAGGCAAATGCGGGGCGGAACATAGTTGCCCGGGCCGGCGGTGTCAACACCTAGGGAGGACACCGTAAGTATCTGGAATAAATGACTTATATATCGACTTCCGGGGGACGTCCAGGGCCCGCCGGGAAACCCCCGCCCCGGCCCTCCCCGGTTTCCGAGGCGGGGGATGGCGACTCCCGCGGGCTCACGCGGGCAGCAGCGTTGGATCGGGGCCGGAGACGTAGGTGACCTCGAAGAGGTCGCGGCTGGCCGGGCCGAGCAGCGGGGCGACATCGGCCTCGAGGTCGAGCCAGGTCATCCATTCCTCCTGGCGCAGCACCACGGGCGCGCGGTCATGCACCTTGTCGAGGGGCGCGCCGGCCGGCTGGGTGACGATGGTGAAGCTCTCCACCGGACCGGCATCGGCGGTCTCCGCCCGGTCCCAGAGCCCGGCAAAGCAGATGGGCGCGTCGTGGCGCGGCGCGATCCGCCACTTGGTCTTCTGCTTGGGCTTGCCGGTCCATTCCACCCAGGCATCCGCGGCCACCAGGCAGCGGCGGCGGCGGAACGGCTCCTTGAAGGATTTCGTGGTGGCGAGGCCTTCGGCCCGGGCATTGAAGGTGGGGAACTTGAAATCCTTCAGCTTGCCGTGATGCCAGGCCGGGATCAGCCACCAGCGCAGCTGCACCAGCTCGACGCCGTCGCCGCGCTGGCGGAACACCACGCCGGGATCGGTCGGCCGCATCACCGGCTGCGGCTCGAGATTGGGCGCATGCTGCGGCTCGGGGAATTTCAGCGGCAGCTTCAGCATGCTGAATTCCTCGAGATAGCGGCGGTAGCCCTTGATGCGTTCGTACTGGGCGCACATGGGATTGGCGGCGTGTCGCTCAGGCCGCACGCCGTGGACTGGATCTGTCACCGGTCGGGGCGCGCCGCCGCCTTGCGCCGGGCTTGTCCGGATCGGCCGAGAGCTTGAGACCGAGAGCACGGAAGACGCGGAGAACCGTTGCAAGTTCCGGATTCCCGTCGCTGCTGAGGGTCTTGTAGAGGCTCTCGCGGCCGAGACCGGTGGCCTTTGCAAGGGCGCTCATCCCGCGCTTGCGTGCGACCGTGCCAAGCGCATGCGCAACGTAGGCGGCGTCGCCCGTCCCCAGGGCCTCCGAGAGATAAAGGGCCATATCCGCATCGGTGTCGAGAAAAGCGGCGACGTCGAACTTACGCGTCCTCAATGCCATGGCCTCAATCCTCCAAATCGCGCGCCATCATCTTGGCGGCTTCGATGTCCCGCTGTTGCGTCTTCTTGTCGCCGCCGCAGAGCAGGATGATCACCACTTCCCGACGCAGTACGAAATAGACCCGGTAGCCCGGTCCGAAGTGAATTCGAAGTTCCTGCACCCCGCCGCCAACCGACCGCGCGTCGCCGAAATGGCCTGCCGACAGCCGATCGATCCGTTTCGCAATCGAAAGACGCCCGGATCGATCCTTCAGGCGCGAAATCCAGCGGGCAAATTTCTCCGTCTGGCGGATTTCGAACATGGCATCGATTGTATCTTATAAAATACAAAAGACAACGTAAAAAAATCTCAGAATCACAGCGCAGCAGCTTCGAGCGAAAGGTCCGCGCGCCAGCGCCCGCTACTTCCTTCCCATCTTCGTCTTCTCCGCGGCGACGAGGTCCTTGGTGGTGAAGAGGTATTCCTTCAGCTGGCTCTGGAAATCCGGGCTATTGCGACGGAGCCATTCGATCAGCATCGAGGCGTGCTCGATCTCCTCGCGCATGTTGTGGAGCAGGATGTCCTTCAGCTTCTTGTCGTCGCAATCGTCGGCGCGCTGGCGGTACCAGTCGGCGGCCTCCAGCTCCTCCATCAGCGAGACGATGGCCTGGTGGAGGGCGATGGTCTGCTTGCTGAGGCGTTCGCGCGGGGCATGGAGCTGTTCGCTGGACATAGTAATTCCTCTCGGTTGAAAAAGCGCCGCGGCTGCCGGCTCGATCCGGATATTGCGGGCGAAGCGTGGCTTCGACAAGACCGCATTTCAATTGGGGTTGTCGACACCGGGCCGGCCGTCGGCACTGGCTGGGCGGCGGGTCGCGGATTATGCTGCGCCCCACATTCAGCAATGGAGCTTGGACATGGATCTGGGACTGAAGGGCAAACGCGCACTGGTGCTGGGGGCGAGCCAGGGGCTGGGTGCGGCCTCGGCGGCGACCCTGGCGGCGGAAGGCGTGGCGGTGACGCTGCTGGCGCGCAGCGCCGCGCGGCTGCAGGAACGGGTCGGCGAGATCGCGGCGTCCGGCGGCACGGCGGCGTCCCTGGCGATCGACCTCGGTGACCGGGCGGCGATGCAGGACCTGTTCGACGACACGCGCGGCTATGACATCCTGGTGCTGAACGCGCCGCCGCCGCCGCCGGTGACGGCGGGCGCGGTCGACCGCAAGGCCTGGGCGGCGCAGTTCGATGCCCTGTTCCTCAACCAGGCGGAGCTGGCGGCGCATCTCGGGCGCGGCATGGCGGCCAGGCACTGGGGCCGCATCGTCGCCATCGCCTCGACCAGCATCCAGGAGCCGATCGCCGGCCTGGTCTATTCCAACGCGCTCCGGGCCGGGCTGCAGGGCTGGCTGAAGACCCTGGCCGGCGAGCTGGCAGCAGGGGGAGTCACGGTGAACACGGTGGCGCCGGGCGCCTTCGCCACCGAGCGCACCCGGGGCTTCGACGAGCGCGAGGCGGCAAGGACCGGGCGCAAGATCGAGGAGATCGCGGCGGAAGGTGCGGCCTCGATCCCGGCTTCGCGCTACGGCGAACCCGGCGAGCTGGCGGCGCTGGTGGCCTTCCTCTGCAGCCGGCAGGCGGCCTATATCACCGGCGCCTTCTACCGGATCGACGGCGGCGCGACGCGGACGTCGTTCTGAGGGCCGCAGGCGGACGGGCCTGTTCCGGTCATACTCCTGAAGGCAACTCGCCGACCCCAAGGCCAAGCCTTGGGGTGACGCGCACGGTCGAGGTGACGCGCGCGAGGTTGGGGGCCGGCTGCGCCTAGACCATATGCGCCTGGAGGAAGGCGATGGTGCGGGCCAGGGCCTGGTCGGCGCTGGCGCGGTCGAAGCTCGGGCGCTCGTCGCAGCTGAAGCCGTGGCCGGCGGGATAGGTGTGGATCTCGATCTCGGGGCGGGCCGCCCTGACCTTGGCGACGTCGCTCATCGGGATGCCGCCGTCCTGTTCGCCGAAATGCAGCTGCACCGGCACTTTCGGCCGCTCCGCCGCATGGCCGGCGATCATGCCGCCGTAATAGCCGACGGCGCAGGCGAGGCCGGAGAGCCGCGTCGCCGCCAGGAAGGCCAGCGAGCCGCCCCAGCAATAGCCGACCACGGCGACCTTCCCCGAGGCCTGCAGGGCGGCGATGGCGGCGGCGACATCCTGCAGCGTGTCCTCGAGGCGGATGGCGGCGCGGAGCTTCACGCCCCGCTCCATCGCCAGCTGGTCGTAGCCGATGTCGATGCCGGTTTCGGCGCGGTCGAACAGGGCCGGCGCCAGGGCGGCATAGCCGAGGGCGGCGAAGCGGTCGGTCACCGCCCGCATGTGGTGGTTGACGCCGAAGATCTCCTGCAGCACGACGATGCCGCCCTTGGGCCTTGCAGGTGCCGGCGGATCGGCGCGATAGCCGGCGAGGCGGAAGCCGTCGGCGGCGGTGAGGGTGACGTGGCTGCCCATGATGCATCCTCCGGCGGTCCAGGAATATCTGCCGCCGATCCTAGCAGGCCCGGCGCGGAATACATCCCTCGCCTGTTGTGACCGGGGCCGATCCCCCCTATAAGGCGGGTCCAACCAGCAGGGCGGGACGGCAGCATGGACGAGAGCAAGGACAGCAACGGCACCGTCCTCAAGGACGGCGACAACGTCACGCTGATCAAGGACCTGAAGGTCAAGGGGACCTCGACCACGCTGAAGCGCGGCACCCTGGTGAAGGGCATCCGCCTGACCGGCGACCCGGAGGAGATCGAGTGCCGGGTCGAGAAGGTGAAGGGCCTGGTGCTGAAGACCTGCTTCCTGAAGAAGGCCTGAGGCCGGTTTTCTATAGCCTATACCCTGCGCGACACCGGCGTTTAACGATTCCGCGATTGACAGGTCGCGGGTTCGGCCTCCTAGTCTGGGGCGGTCACGTTCATCGACGTTCCCAGAATATTTGAAGTTCCCAGGATCCTTGACGTTCATTGGCGACATTGGAGGTTTCATGAAACTCGCGAAAGCACTGCTGGCGGCGACCCTGTCCCTCGGCGCGGTCCTCGGGCTGGGCGCCGGCGGCGCCGCGGCCGAGCCGCTCAAGCTCATCGTCGCCGTCGAAGGCGCCTTCCCGCCCTATAACGAGGTCGGGCCCGACGGCAACCTGCAGGGCTTCGACGTCGATATCGCCCACGAGGTCTGCAAGAAGATCAATGCCGAGTGCTCCTATGTGAAGCAGGACTGGGACGGCATGATCCCCGGCCTGCTGGCGAAGAAGTTCGACGTCATCATCTCGTCGATGGGCATCCTGCCGGAGCGCGAGGAGAAGATCGACTTCACCATCCCCTACTACCAGGCGCCGACCGCGCTGATCGCGCTGAAGACCGCCGGCATCAAGGCCGGCGCCGACGGCTATCCGGACGGCGAGAGCCTGGCCGGGAAGAAGGTCGGCGTGCAGCGCGCCACCGCCTATGAGAGCTGGGCGCGCCAGGCCTGGCCGAAGGCCGAGATCGTGATCTACGACAGCGCCCAGAGCGCCGATCTCGACATGCAGAACGGCCGGCTCGACGCGCGCTTCGACGACTACATCGTCGAGAGCCAGAGCCTGCTGCATGCCGACGGCGGCGACCAGTACGAGCTGGTCGGCAAGATCTACACCGAGACCGCGATGGGGTCGAAGGGCGAAGGCATCTCGATGCGCAAGGGCAACGACGAACTGAAGGCCGCGATCAACAAGGCGATCCTCGACATGCGCGCCGACGGCACCTACAAGGCGATCAACGACAAGTACTTCGACTTCGACATCTACGGCCAGTAGATGGCGGCGGCGGATCCGCGCGGTGCTGCCACGCGGATCCGCCGGCCTTCCTCCCGGCATTTCCCCCGGCCCGGCGCGCGATGACCCTGCCTGACTTCCTCGACCTCAAGGGCTACGGCCACCTGCTGCTGTCCGGCGCCTGGATCACCGTCACCGTCGGCATCGCGGCGATGGTGGTGGCGCTGGCGCTCGGCATCCTGGCGGCGCTGGCCAAGCTCTCGCCGCGGCGCTGGCTGCAGCGGATCGGCACCGCCTATACCGTCATCGTCCGCGGCATCCCCGAGCTGGTGCTGATGCTGCTGATCTATTACGGCGGCACCACCCTGCTGCAGGCGCTGCTGGCGCTGTCCGGCCACGAGGTGCTGGTCGACATCGACGCCTTCCTCGCCGGCACCATCGTGCTCGGCTTCGTCTACGGCGCCTATGCGACCGAGATCTTCCGCGGCGCCTTCCTCGCCATCCCCAAGGGCCAGATCGATGCCGGCTTCGCCTTCGGCATGACGCCGATGCGGGTGTTCTTCCGCATCCGCCTGCCGCAGGCCTGGCGCTTCGCCCTGCCCGGCCTCGGCAATCTCTGGCTCACCCTGTTCAAGGCGACCTCGATCACCTCGGTGATCGGCCTGACCGAGCTCGCCCGCCAGGCCGACCTGATCAAGGCGCCGACCCACAAGCCCTTCACCACCTTCTTCTTCGCCTCGCTGATCTACCTGGCGATCACCGCGGTCTCCGACCTGGTCCGGCACCGCCTCGCCCTGCGCGCCGCCGCCGGCTTCCGGAGCGCCGGCTGATGCAGGAGATCGCCGATTTCGCCCTGGTCTGGCGCAGCCTGCCGGAACTCGGCCAGGGGCTGGTGCTGACCATCCAGCTCACCGTCGTCACCGTGCTCTGCGGCCTGCTGCTGGCGGTGCCGCTCGGCATCCTGCGCGCCTCGCGCATCGCCTGGGCCTCGCGGGCGATCTGGGCCTATACCTATTTCTTCCGCGGCACGCCGATGCTGATCCAGCTGTTCCTGATCTATTACGGGCTGTCGGAATTCAAGAGCATCCGCGCCTCGGCGCTGTGGCCGTTCCTGCGCGAGGGCTACTGGTGCTGCCTGCTCGCCTTCACCCTCAACACCGCCGCCTATACCATCGAGATCATCGCCGGCGCCATCCGCAACGTGCCGCGCGAGGACATCGAGACGGCGAAGGCGATGGGCATGTCGCCCTGGCTGACGATGCGGCGGATCACCCTGCCGGTCGCCTTCCGCATCCTGCTGCCGGCCTATACCAACGAGGTGATCTTCGTGCTGCAGTCGACCTCGCTGGCCAGCCTGGTGACGGTGCTCGATCTGACCGGCGTCGCCCGCATCATCATCGCCCGCACCTTCGCGCCCTACGAGCTGTTCATCACCATCGGCCTGATCTATCTCGGCCTCACCTACCTGATGCTTTGGGGCTTCAAGCGGGTCGAGCAGCGCTGGTACCGGCACCTCGGCGGGTTGCCGAAGGAGCTGGCGGAAGCCGATCTCGCGCTGCGCTGAGCCGGAATCCGACCGGGAGCCTAGGCGCCGGCCGCGCGGGCATGTGGCGGACGGAGCCGCTGCAGGGCCGGCGGCAGGCTGTCGCGCATCCAGGCGGCGATCGCGGCGCGGCGGCGGAAATACCAGATGCCGGCGCCGATCACGCCGAGGCCGATCGCCGAGAGCGCGATCGGGAACAGCAGCGAATCGGCGAAGACGTCGTCGGCCAGATGGCCGAGATAGGCGGCGACGCCGAAGGCGCCGAACACCGCATAGGCCCGGCGCATCAGGAAGACGGCGAGGCCGACCAGGCCGATATTGATCAGGCAGTAGGCGGCCTTGGCGAGCTCGCTGTCGCTGTCCTGCAGCGAGAGCCCGCCCCAGAAGGCGACGACGCCGCAGAGATGCAGCCAGAAGGCGAAGTCGCCGGCCGGCCATGTCCTGAGGTCGACGGCGCCGGCGACCAGCATCAAGGCGAGGCCGAAATACATCGAGACCGTATCGCGCATCGACCAGTCGTAGCTCTCGGTGCGGAACACCCACGGCGTCAGGTCCATCGACAAGAACCACAAAGCATAGGCCATGATGGCGGCGATGAAGGGGAAGGGATAGGTCCGGAGCGCAAGCGCCGCGACCAGCACGGTGCCGACGTCCATGTAGACCCAGCTGCCATTCACCCAGTCGAAGAAATCGCCATACGGGCCCGGATCGCTGAACGGCTCGGGCCAGAGGCCGTAGGCGGATTGCAGGCCGAAGATCGCCATCGGCGCCATGTTCACGGCGCAGGCCACGAGCAGCCCGGCGGGGACGCGCAGGCCCGGCCGGTCCCAGAGCCGGTGGGCAACCAGCATGAAGCCCGCGGCATAGACGACGGCGGTCGCCGTCAGCCCCTGCCCGCCCATCCGGTCGAAGGCGAGGGTCGAGAACAGACCGAGCGCACCGATGACGATCAGGGCGCCGGCATACCAGAGCACATGCGAGAAATCGAAGCGCTTCGCCGGCGTCGCCGCACTGCTGGCGGCGGGGCGGGAGTGCAGGAAGGCGACCAGCCGGTCGACCTGGTCGCGGGTGATGATGCCGGCTGCCTGCGCCGCCTCGAGATCCTGCCGGTTCATCGCGCCCCGCTCACCAGTTCGACATCAGCTTGTTGCTGCCGAGCTTGATGGCATAGAACCGCATCACCTTGATGGCGCCGGAATCCATCGCCGCGACCCGCTTGGTCCAGAGCTCGACCTCGGCGACCACCGCCTCGGGAAAGGCGCGCGCATTGGCGGATTTCTCGCCGCCGCCCTGGGTGAAGTTCACCCAGCCCTCCATCACCATCCGCCGGTAGTTCGCGGTCATGTCCTCGTTGACGCGCAGGTCGAAGTTGAGCTCGCGGAAGCGGCGCACGTAGTCAGCCGCGGACCAGAAGACGTTGCGCCCGCCGTCCAGGCTCTCCAGGCCCTGCAGGCGCGGATCGGTCTCGGCGACGTCGTCGGCACGGACGAAATCGGTGATCACCATCTGGCCGCGGGTCTTCAGCGACCGCTCCAGCTTGACCAGCAGGCGATCCTTGTCCGGGATCAGGAACAGGGTCTCGCTGGACAGCACGCAGTCATAGGCACCGTCGCGCGGGGCGAAATTCTCGTCATCGTAGTAGATGATCTCCGCCTTCTTCTCGAGCCCGGCCATGATCGACAATTCCTTGCCGGCCTTGGCGAGCGCGTCGCCGGGCTCGTAGCCGGTGACCCAGACGCCGAATTCCGAGGCGACGACCCGGGTGCCGCCGCCCAGTCCGGCGCCGAGTTCCATGACGCTCATGCTCGGGTTGAGGGCGAAGGGCTTGACCAGCATCAGGATGTAGTCATCGCCGCCGGGCTTGTGGTAGCCGGCCCCCCAGATCTGCTGTTCGATCCTGATCTGCGGCGACTCCCAAGGAAAGAGCGGCACGATATTGGGCGGTGGCGCGGCGGGCTTGGCAACGGCAGCGCCGTTCGCCTTGGGTGCGGCTACCGGGTCAAGCTCGTAGCCTTCCCACCAGGCGCGGAAGCGGTCCTTTATCCCGGCCTTTGCTCCGTCTGCAGGGCCCTTGGCCCCGAAAAGCGCCATTGTTCCAACCCGGCAAGTCCAGTAATTAAGAATAGCGTCACAGGCCACCCTAAACAAGCAGCGCGTCGCCGCCTGCGGGCCGCAGGAGCCTGCGCAACTGTCGGATTTCCCTCCAGATGCCCGGACCTTCCCCCGCCGCGACCAAATCCTCGCCGATGCCCATCGGCCGGCATATCCGCCGGACCATCGCCCTGGCTTTTCCGGTGATGGTCTCGCGGGCCGGCCTGGTGATCCTGTTCTTCGTCAGCAACGTGCTGCTGCGCGAACGCGGCGCCCAGGAGCAGGGCGCCTTCGCCGCGGCACTGTTTCCCCAGACCGTGCTGCAGACGATCGGCGTCGGCCTGCTGATCAGCACGACGGTGATGACTGCGCAGGCGATCGGCGGCGGTCGGCACCTGTACGGCTTCGCCATCTGGCGGCGCTCGCTCGGCATCGCCGTCTGCCTCGGCGTCATCTATGCGCTCATGCTCTGGCCGGGCGAGACCATCCTGCGACTGCTCGGCCAGCCGGCCGATGCCATCGTCGGCGGTGGCGCCTCGATGCGATTGTTCGGCCTCGGCCTGCCCGGCTTGCTGCTGTTCGCCGCCTGCTCCTTCTTCCTCGAGGGCATCAACCGGCCGCTGCCCGGCATGGTCGTCACCCTTTCCGCCAATCTGGTGAATGCCGGCCTCGGCTGGGCCCTGGTCAATGGCAGATGGGGCTTCCCCGAACTCGGCCAAGCCGGGGCGGTGCTGGCGATCACCGTCACCCGGTGGCTGATGTTCGCGGCGATCCTCTCCTATCTGCTCTGCATGCGCGATCGCGGCAGCTTCGGCTTCCGCGGCACCGGGATCCACCCGCCGGACGGCCTTAAGCGGCAACTGCGCATCGGCATGCCGTTGGCCCTCGGCATCGGGCTCGAGACCAGCTGCTTCACGGCGATGATCGCGATCGGCGGCTGGATCTCCAGCGCGTCGCTGGCGACGATGAACTACGCGATCAACTATACCAGCTTCGTCTACATGCTGACGATCGGGCTCTCCACCGCGGCCGCGGTCAGGGTCGGCAATGCGGTCGGCCGGGAGAATCCCACGGATCTGCGGCGCGCCGGGTGGATCGCGGTCGCCCTGGAGCTGGCGGTGATGCTGGCCGTCGCGACGATCACGGCGGTGTTCGTCGACGAGATCACCGCGCTATACTCCGCCGACCCGGCCGTGGTGACGCTCCTGCGCCAGGCCCTGACGATCACCGCCGCCCTGCTGGTGATCGACGGGCTGCAGGGCGTGCTGATGGGCGCCCTGCGCGGTGCCGCCGACGGAAAATGGCCGACGATGGTCTACGGCGTCAGTTTCTGGGCGATCGGCGTACCGGTCGCCTATGTCTGGGCTTATCGCCTCGGCGCCGGGGTTCCGGCACTGATCCTGGCGCTGATCATTGCGCTAGTTGTCGCATTGCTGGGCCTTGCTTGGCGATTCTATCATATCTCGAAACATCGCGCGTTGAATCCAGCATGACAGACGAATACGATTTCCTCGTCATCGGCGCCGGCATATCGGGTGCCGCCGCCGGCTACGAGCTTGCCAAGCACGGCAAGCTTCTCCTGATCGAGATGGAGGAGCGACCCGGCTATCACAGCACCGGGCGATCCGCGGCGCTCTACACGCCGAATTACGGTCCGGAGCCGGTACGCCGCATCTCCCAAGCCGCCTATCCCTTCCTGCGGGAGCCACCGGCGGGATTCGCCGATCATCCGCTGCTGACGCAGCGCGGCGCGCTGACCGTGGCGACCCGCGGCGACGAGCACAAGCTCGACGGGTTGCTGGCGAATTCCCTGACGGCGCATCCGATCGAGGAAATCAGTCTCGCCCGGACCATGGAAATCTGCCCCCTGCTGCGACCGGAAACGCCGAGCCGCGCGATCTACGAGCCGGGCGTCATGGACATGGACGTGGCCGCAATGCACCAGGGATTCCTCAGGGGGCTGAAAAGCCACGGCGGCATCGTGGCGCCGTCGCAGGAGGCGATCGGCATCGAGCGAGTCGACGGCAAGTGGCAGGTGCAGGCCCGCTCCGGCACCTTCCGGGCGCCGGTCGTCGTCAATGCGGCGGGTGCCTGGGCCGACCAGGTCGGTCAATTGGCCGGCTGCCGGCCCATCGGGCTCACGCCGAAGCGTCGCACCGGAATGATCGTGGAAGCACCGGCCGAATTCTACCGCGCCGACATGCCGATGGTGGATGACGTCGGCACCGAGGCCTATTTCAAGCCCGACGGCGGCCGGATCATGGCCTCGCCCGCCGATGCCACGCCGGTAGCACCACAGGATGCCCAGCCTGACGATATGGTTATTGCCGAATTGGCCGACTGGCTGCAGCGCTATACCCGGATCGAGATCCGGCGGATCGGGCATAGCTGGGCGGGATTGCGCAGCTTCGTCGCCGATGACATCCCGGTCGTCGGATTCGACGCCGGCCAGCCCGGCTTCTTCTGGCTGGCGGGCCAGGGAGGCTTCGGGATCATGATGAGCGGGCCTTTGGGGCGCGCCGCAAGCGATCTCATACGGCATGATCGCCTGCCGGCCGATCTGGCGGATCGCGGGCTCAGGCCGGCCGATTTGTCGCCTATCCGCCTAAATTGCCAAGATTAATCCGCTTGGCGCGCCGGGGTGAGCATGGCACGATAGAGGTTCACCGACCGGCTCGGATAATGGTCCTGGGGTCCTATGACTGAAGACGAGAAAGAACAGGCGATGCGGGATCGCCGTACCGCGCCGCGGCATGTCGTGAATCTGCCGACCCAGGTATCTATCCGCGGTCAGAAGGTCGTCTGCCGGCTGATCGACATATCGGAGGGCGGTGCGCTCATCGAGTCGAGCGGTCCGGTGAAGGCCGGGGACAAGGTTTCCCTGGACATCCCAAATATCGGACCGACGATCGCCACCGTCGTGCGCATCACGCCGTCCCATATCGCCATGTCGTTTCCGGGCGCCGTCGTCATCAGCAGCCTGCTGGCGAAGGACGGAACGCCAAAAGACTAGCGGCGCGCGGCACCAGATCGCCCCGCAAGAGTTGAGAAATTTTCCGGGAACCGGTCCGCCGCATTTGGGATTATGACCCTGTGCGCAACGCCTGAAGCAGTTGAGCCACTTCGAACTCCGACAGTTCCTGCGACCGCGGAAGCTCGAGATGCAGTCGTCCGGTTCCAAGATTGATCACCATGGCTTCGCGCTTCTGGCGAGACTTGTCAGGCATCAGGAAAAGCTGGTCGCCAATGCTGAACCCATTGGCCTCCGGCGTCAGAACACAGGCCCCGGCTTGGGAAATATTGCGGAAGTTTGTGATCGCGAGCGTGCGGCGATGTTCCACATCGTCGAAGACCAGCATGGCCGTTCCGCCGAAATCAAAACGGGGATACCGTCGAAGGTCCATGAAGCCACCACGAATACGGGCCCGCTCGTGACGAGCGCGTTCGCCAGACGAGTAACGGCCGGAACCGATGATATTCTTTCTGCGAATTGTTTCGCAATGAGCAAACATGGTGTATATATCGTAAATGGCACCGAACAACGGTATTCCCGGATGGGTGGTGTTGGACCGATGGCACATGCAGTCGACTGTCGTTCGGCATCCTCAATGAGAGGCGCGTGGCTATGACCATGGATCCTGGAGCGCAGATCAGGTCATCGAAGGGTGGGGAGGCGCCGGCCGACCTGCTGCTCATCGAAGACACGATGTCGATGGCCCGGGTCTATCTCGAATATCTCCGGCGCGGCCCCTACAGCGTGCGGCACAGCATCACCGGCCGGGACGCGATTACCGAAATCGACCGCCGGGCACCGGAGGCCGTCCTGCTGGATCTTCGCCTGCCCGACATGGACGGCCTGGATGTGCTGCGGCACATCAAGGCGCAAGGGCTCGATTGCGCCGTTGTCGTGATCACTGCCGACGGCTCGCTCAATCGTGCCGTCGAGGCGATGCGCGACGGCGCGCTGGATTTCCTGGTGAAGCCGTTCAATGCCGATCGCCTGCTGATCACCCTGCGCAACGTGCTGGAGCGCAAGCGGCTCACCAGCATGGTGGAGAGTCTGGCCGGCGACACCCTGCAGGGTGCGGCGCCCTCCGGCTCAGAGATCGGCGGTCCCGCGGCCAGTCTCGGCATCCGGCCGCTCTATCAGGTCGAGCGCGAAGCCATCGAGCGGGCGATCGACATCTGCGGGGGCAACATCGTCCGTGCCGCGGCGATGCTGGAGGTCAGCCCCTCGACCATCTACCGCAAGCGGGTGACGTGGGAAACCCTGACGCCGCCTGGGCAAGGGCAGATCAAGCATCACTCCTGAGCGTTCGTCTCGGCCGAGATTCGCGCGATCAGTTCCAGGAGATCTGGCATCTCGGCATCACCGGCGGCCCGCAATCCGGCTGCCGCCGGCAACGCCGCCGCCGGGTCGGCATTGTCGCAGGCCTGTTCAAGCCGGCGTGCCGCCAAGGCCAGCGCGTCAAGCCCGAAACTGCCGGCGGCATTCTTCAGGGAATGCGCCCGACGGCCGAGTTCGCGGCACTCCGGCGCCCCCGCCCGCAGCGACGCCGCCAGCGCCTCGACAGCAGCGAGCTCGCCGGCGGCCTCCTCGATGAACATCCGCGCGAGGCGACAGAACGTGGCGGGGCCGACATCCTGGATCATCTGCTCGACGATGGGGAGGTTGAAGGCCATGATGCCTCGCCCCCCACCTAGACGCCGGCCGATATGCCGAAGTCGAACAGGACGCAGGCACCCGTCAGGGCCGCCAGCTTCGGCGACGACACCGCGAAGACCAGTTCCGCGACCTCGTCCGCACGGATGAAGCGGGCGCGTGGACCCTGCGGATATTTCGCCACCAGCGCCCGCTTGTAGCCGGCCGGGTCGCCTCCACCGAAGGTGTTCGCCTGATAGTCGATCATCGGCGTGTCAACGTCGCCAGGGCAGACGGCGACCGCCCGCACGCCGCGCGGCGCGAGTTCGAGCGCAAGGGCCTTGGTCATGATCGAGACACCGCCCTTCGAGGCGCAGTAGATCGCCGCGCCGGCATTGCCGATGATTCCCGCATCCGAACTGATGTTGACGATGACGCCGCCGGTCTTCTCCAGGGCGGGGATCGCGTAGCGGCACGCGAAGAAAGTGCCCTTGAGATTGACGCCGATCACCCGGTCCCACTCGGCCTCGGTCGCCTCGGCGGTCGCGCCCTCGGTCCAGATTCCGGCCGCGCAGATCAGCACGTCGAGCCGCCCGAACCGGGCAAGCGTCTCGTCCACCATTCGCGCACAATCGGCGACCTTCGTGACATCCACGGCGACGGCGAGCGTCTGGCCGCCGCCGGCCGCCAGTTCGTCAGCCGCGGCCCGGCCCCGTTGCCGGTCAAGATCGGCGATCGCGACCGCGCCCCCGGCCGCCAGGAAACGGCCGGCGATGGCGCGGCCCATGCCACCCGCTCCGCCGGTGATGAGGATGACTTTACCCTGGCACTCGCCGCCTTCGCTGGCACCCATGTGGCCTACTCCGCCCCCTTGTATTCCTGGATCGTGTTGCCGCCGTCGACCACGATCATCTGGCCGTTGACATAGCTTGCTTCCTCGCCGGCAAGAAACAGGGCCAATGCAGCGACCTCTTCCGGCCGGCCGGAACGCCCGGTCGGGGTATTGCGGCCCGCCTTGATTTCCCAGGCCGAAGAAGACGCCGTCGCGATCCAGCCCGGCGCGACCGCATTGGCGGTGATCCCCTTGCCGGCAAGCTCATGGGCCAGGGCGCGGGTGAGACCGGTCATCGCCGCTTTCGCCGCGCCATAGGCGCCGCCGCGGGGAAATATCACCAGCGGTCCGGAAACCGAGGAGATGTTGACGATGCGGCCGTACTTCCGCTTCAGCATGTGGGGTATTGCGGCCCGCGTAACATAGAAGCAGGTATCCATGTTGATCTCGAAGGTCCGGCGCCATTCGGCATCGTCGATCTGGTGCACCAGGGAGCTCTTCGCGCGCTTCCCCGTCTGGATCATGCCGGCATTGTTCACCAGGATGTCGATGCGGCCGAAGCGCTTCACCACGTCGGCAACCAGACGCTTGGCCGCCTTTGCATCCGTGAGATCGGCGACGAAGGCCGCCTTGCGGTCGTCCTTCGATGACGGCAGCCCGGCGAGGCGATCGAAGATGCGGCGCGTCGTCGAGGTGATGACGACCCGCGCACCGGCGCCGGCCAGGGCCGCCGCCGTGGCAAAGCCGATGCCGTCGGCACTGCCCGCACCGGTCACCAAGGCCACCCGATCCACAACACCCGACATGAAAAACCTCCCCGCGACTGCGCCACCGGCGATTTCAGCCGGGATCATGCTTTGCCGGCCGGGAACTTACCACCCCCTTGCCGAACCGACCGCCAGCCGCTATCAATGGCGCCATCGGTCGTCCCGGGAGCGCCTTTGCCGCGCCTCGACCCAGACGCCCGTCGCGCCGTGCATGCGGTACATATTCATTATGTAATGCCCGGTCGCGCTGTCCTCCGCCTTCAGCGCCAGTCAGCGATGCCGGGCATGGGGGTGCGTTCAAATGCAGGATATGGAAGCCGGCGTTTCGACCCGGGCGGTCGAGGCGATGCTGAAGCGTGAGACGGATCGCTTCGTCCAATCGAATCCGACATCGCAGACGCTCGCCGCAGAGGCGAAGAAGCATTGGCTGAACGGCGTACCGATGCACTGGATGCTGGACTGGTCGACGCCGTTCGCGCTGTTCGTCGCCGATGCCAAGGGCGCCACGCTGACCGACGTCGACGGGCACCACTACGATGATTTCTGCCTCGGCGACACCGGCTCGATGTTCGGGCATTCGCCGGAACCGGTTGCCCGCGCGATCGCCGAGCAGGCGGCGCACGGCCTCACCTACATGCTGCCGACCGAGGATGCCCTGGCCGTCGGTCGCCTTCTGGCCGAGATGTTCGGCCTGCCGTTCTGGCAGGTGGCAACCACCGCGACGGACGCCAACCGCTTCGTCGTGCGCTGGTGCCGCGGAATCACCCGGCGACCGAAGGTGCTGGTGATGAACGGCTGCTACCATGGCTCGATCGACGACAGTTTCCTCCGGCTGGAGAAGGGCAAACCGGTCAACCGGGCCGGCCTGATCGGCCAGGTCTACGATCTCACCCAGGGTACCGTGGTCGTCGAATTCAACGACCTCGCCGGCCTGGAAGCGGCCCTGAAGCAGGGCGACGTCGCCTGCGTCCTGACCGAGCCGGCGCTGACCAATATCGGCATGGTGCTGCCCCAGCCGGGCTACCTCGATGGCGTCCAGAAGCTGTGCCGGCACTACGGCACGCTGTTGATCATCGACGAGACCCATACGATTTCGACCGGGTACGGCGGCTATACCCGCAGCCACGGGCTGCAGCCGGATTTCCTGACCCTGGGCAAGCCGGTGGCCGGCGGCATTCCCTGCTCGGTCTTCGGCTGCACCGCCGAGATTGCCGCCCGGATGCGCGAGGCGGAGGCCGAGGCCGGGCCGGGCTACAGCGGCATCGGCACCACCCTCAGCGCCAATGCCATGCAACTGCACGTGATGCGCGCCAATCTGGAGCAGGTGATGACGCCGGCCGCCTATGACCACATGCTGCCGCTGTCGGAGCATCTGGCCCGCGGCATCGAGGCGGAGATCCGGCGGCGCAACGTGCCGTGGCACGTATCGAATGTCGGTGCCCGCGCCGAATTCGTCTGCGCGCCGCAGCGGCCGCGGAACGGCACCGAGGCGAAGGCCGCGATGCATGCGCGGGTCGAACTGGCGCTGCATCTCTACCTGCTGAATCACGGGCTGCTGATCGCACCCTTCCACAACATGACGCTGGTATCCCCGGCGACGACGACGGCGCAGGTCGACCGGCTGATCGCAGCGGTCGGCGCCTGCCTCGACGAACTTCTGCAGTGAGTCCAGACCATCATGAGCAACAAGATCGCCGACATCGGCACCTGTGACGATTTCCTGAAGCTGAATCCGGACCTGAAGAACGTCCAGATCTTCTTCACCAACCTCTCCGGCGTGCCGCGCGGCAAAAACCTGCGGATTCCCGACCTGCGTCCGATCTACGAATATGCCCGCTTCCTGCCCGGCACCATGCTGGGCCTGGACATCACCGGGGCGGATGTCGACGAGACCGGCCTGGTCTGGAGCGACGGCGACGCCGATCGCCTGGGCAAGCCGGTGCCGAACAGCCTGGGCCGGGCGCCCTGGCTCGGCGAGGACTTCGCCCAGGTGATGCTGTCGGTCTACGAACTGGACGGTTCGCCCTGCGACGTTGATCCCCGGCACGCGCTGCAGCGGGTGATCGACCGGTTCAAGGAATTCGACCTCACGCCGGTCATCGCCTGCGAGATGGAGTTCTTCCTGATGGAACGGGCCCCCGCCCCGGGCGGGGGGCGCTGGGCGCCGGTGGCGCCGGTGACCGGCCACCGGCAGCGCGACATCCAGGTCTATGGCCTGCGCGAACTCGACGATTTCCAGCCGTTCTTCAGCGACGTCTACAGGTTCGGCGAAGCGATCGGCCTGCCGCTCGAATCCTCGATCTCCGAATATGCTCCCGGGCAGATGGAACTGGGGCTCCGGCATCGCGCCGATGCGCTGCAGGCCTGCGACGAAGCCATCCTCTACAAGCGCCTGGTCAAGGGCACCGCCCTGCGCCACGGCTTCGAAGCCACCTTCATGGCCAAGCCTCATACCGAGGTCGCCGGTAGCGGCATGCATCTGCATGTGAGCCTGGTGGATCGCCACGGCAACAATGCCTTCGCCAGCGACGATCCGGCCGGCACGGAGCTGCTACGCTTCGCCATCGGCGGCATGCAGGCGCTGCTCAACGATTCGATGGCGATCTTCGCCCCGAATGCCAATTCCTACCGCCGCTTCCGTGCCAACACCTATGCGCCGGTTGCTCCCACCTGGGGGATCAACAACCGTACCGTGGGTTTCCGAGTGCCCGCCGGCCCGGCCAAGTCTCGCCATGTCGAGCACCGCATCTGCGGCGCCGATGCCAATCCCTACCTGGCCGTGGCGGCGCTGCTGGCGGCGATCCATCACGGGCTGAAGCATCGCCTGGATCCCGGCCCGGCGATCGAGGGCAACGGCTACGAGCAGGCGGCGGCGCTGGGATCCAGCCTGCCGAAGAACTGGTTCCATGCACTTGACCTGTTTTCGCAATCCGCCCACATGAAGGACTATCTCGGGACCCGTTGCCACCACGTTTTTACCGCCATCAAGCGTGCCGAGCAGGACCGCTTCTTCGGCCAGGTGACAGAACTGGACTACGACTGGTACCTGCGCAACGCCTGACCGGCACCCGGCTGGCGGCCCGGCGCGGCGCTTGTGGCCGCCCGGGGGTCGTGGTAATTTCGCGTGGAATCAAATCCCTGCATGCAGGAATCCCGAATCTAGCCGCGGGATTGCGCCAGGGACCAGGGAGTGGAAGTTGGGTTTTTTCAAGTCCAGGAAGCCGGCACGGGTGATGGTGGGCGCCAGATATCACGCGGGCGACACGTCGCTGATCCTCTGGGAAGTGGCCTCGGTGTTCAATGGCATCGACGGGACCCCCTATGCCCATATCTTCTGCGTGAACGACACCAGCCGGCGCAAGACCGTCGCCCAGAGCGCTCTGGAAGCCGGCAACCAGTACGTCCGCCTGCCGGATTCGTCCGCGGGCTGAGCCAGACGCGCCGAGCGCCCGGGCCTGAGCAGATGAGCAACCGCTCCATCACCCTCGACGATCGCCTCTACGACTATCTCCTGAAGGTGAGCCTGCGGGAGAACGACCTGCTGCGCGAGCTCAGGGACGAAACCGCCAAGCTGCCGACCGCCGGGATGCAGATCTCGCCGGAACAGGGCCAGTTCATGGCTCTGCTGGTGGAACTTCTGGGCGTCACCCGGGCGGTCGAGGTCGGCACCTTCACCGGTTATTCAAGCCTCTGCATCGCCGGCGCCATGCCGGCGGGAGGCCGCCTGACCTGCTGCGACGTCAGCGAGGAGTTCACCGCCATCGCCCGGCGCTATTGGGCCCGGGCCGGACTGGCCGGCAAGATCGACCTGAAACTGGCGCCGGCGGTCGAAACCCTGGATCTCCTGGCCCAGACCGAGGCCGGCCGGTTCGATCTGGCCTTCATCGACGCCGACAAGGGCAACTACCTTGCCTATTACGAACGGGTGCTGAAGCTGCTGCGCCCCGGTGGCGCAGTGCTGATCGACAACGTCCTCTGGAGCGGTGCCGTCGCCGATCCGGACGACAACGACAGCGACACCGTCGCGATCCGCCTGTTGAACGAGCATGTGCGAGGCGACAAGCGGGTCAGCCTGAGCCTGGTGCCGATCGGCGACGGCCTCACCATTGCCCGGAAGCGCTAGGCCGCCGGGCTATTTCGCCGTGGTGAAGATGTAGAGCTTGGCGGGTCCGCGCTTCTCACCCTGCGGCGTCACGTAATCGATGGTGAGTTCCCCGCCTGGCGCCTGCATCGTCCATTCGTGCACGTGATCCCCGCCGATCACCGAATCATGGACTTCCTTCAGCTTCATCGACTTGACGATGCTTTCGAGCGCACGGTCGTAGATCAGGTCGATCGCCGCAACCGAACAGGCCTGGGACGACTTCCCCTTCTGCTGATAGGCGGCAATGCCGATGAGGATATAGGTTCCGTCCGGCTCCGGCTTGCGCCAGGCCTTGTAGAGGGCGTCCTTTTCGGCCGGCGGCGGCAGGATCGCCATGTTCTTACCGAGCACCTGCCAAGCTTGCGTGCCGGCCATGGACTGCACCTTGACCAGCTGCTCGACGTTGTCGACGCAGATCGCTTTGAACTCGGCCACGAACTGCGCTGCCGTATCGACACCCGCCTCCGCCGGCCGGGATGCCAGGCCCAGGGCCGACAGCCCCAGGCCCAGGAGCAGAGAGAATCCGTGAATTGACCGGTACATCAGGTTCCTGCCGAATTGATGGCGATACATGGACGAGGCCCACAGCATAGGGCCGCGCGGCGCGGCGCACCATGCACGAGGAGGCGGAAGCGTACAATCATTCCGACCCGAGCCCGGGAAAGGCGATCCGATCGCCCTGGCGAACGCCGAGCTGATCGGTGAGGCCGCCATTGACCTCGAGCACCGCCTTCACCGGACCGCCAGACGGAATTGGCGTCTCCGAAAGCGGGGCCGCCGATTTTTCGATCCGCAGAATATGGCCGTCGCCGGCGATGAACAGCATGTCGAGCGGAATAAGCGTATTCTTCATCCAGAAGGCGACGTTCTGCTCGCTCGGATAGAGGAACAGCATTCCCGCGTTCGGCGCCAGCATCTGCCGAAACATCAGGCCCTTCTCGCGCGCCACCGGATTGTCGGCAATCTCCACCTCGAACCTGAATTCGCTGGACTGCGACTTGATGGTCAGCGGATCGGCGGCGGCCGACGTGCCGGCCATGAGGGCCAGCAACAAGGTGCAGAGATGGGCGATGCGCCGGGGCCGCAAAGTCATGTCACCAAGTCCGTCGTCTGCCCGCGGAATCGCGCGATTCCACCGCCGTCGGCACCCTCACCGATACAGTGGTCCTTCGTCAATCCGGCGGGCGACGGATCTGCTGAACCATCGTTTCCCGGATTCAAGCCGTTTATTCCAGAATTGATACAATATTGTGTGATATTTGCCCCATTGATGGATTGCCGGTCAGCGAACGGGCCGGTAAATTCCGGCGTCGGATGGTAAACAAATCCTAAATCCAGCCCAGAGCAAGCCCCAGAGATATAGCACATGGCCCTCACCACACGCCGCGCCGCGTCGACCGCAATCGGCTCGACCTCGGAATTCGACCCGACCCAGCCACTCAACCTGGGCAGGCATGCGATGCTGCCTTTGGCACCCATAACGGGCGACGACAAGGACAACGACCTCACCGGCGGCGCCGGCAACGATACGATCGAGGGCCTGGAAGGCAGCGACAAGCTCAGCGGCCTTGCCGGCAACGACTTCCTTGACGGCGGCATCGGCGCGGATGCCATGACCGGCGGCAAGGGGAACGACACCTTTGTGATCGACGATGCCGGCGACACGGTCGCGGAACTGAAGGGCGAAGGCACCGATACGATCCAGACTGTGATCGACATCGACCTCACCGGCGCCTCCTTCAAAGACCAGGATATCGAGAACGTGACCGTCACCGATGCCGCTGGGCATTCGGTGACTGGCAACGCCTTGAACAATGCACTGGTCGGCGGCGGCGGCGCGGACAAGCTCGACGGCGGCGACGGCAACGACACGCTCGACGGCGGCAATGGTGACGATGTCCTCTCGGGTGGCAAAGGCAACGATGCGCTGATCGGCGGCGAAGGCAACGACCGGCTCGACGGCGGCCTGGGCAATGACACGATGACCGGCGGCGGCGGCAATGACACCTATGTCGTGGACAGCGGGAAGGACAAGGTCAACGAGACCGATTCGACGGCCGCCGGCGGCGTCGACACCGTCGAGAGCTCGATTTCCTTCAGCATCGCGACCGCGCCGAACGTGGAAAACCTGACGCTGACTGGCACGGCGAACATCAGCGGCTTCGGCAATGCGCTCGGCAACACGCTTACCGGCAATGATGGGAACAACTATCTCGATGGCGGCGCCGGCGACGACAAACTGGTCGGCGGCAAGGGCGACGATACCCTGGTCGGCGGCACCGGCAATGACGATCTCATCGGCGGCGCGGGTAATGACATCTATGTTCTCGACAGCATCGACGACAAGGTCACCGAGCTCTCGGCCGAGGGCCTCGACGAGATCTACTCGACGGACAAGTCCCTGATCAAGCTGACCGATTTCGTCGAGAACTACTATTATGCCGGCAAGGACGACTGGAGCTTCACCGGATCGGTCGGCAACAACACCATCGTCGGCGGTGCCGGCATAAACACGCTGCAAGGCGACCTCGGCACCGACACGCTTTATGGCGGCGCCAAGGCGGATTCTCTGGACGGTGGCGCCGGCAACGACACACTCTATGGCAGGGACGGCAACGACATCCTCGTCGGCGGGGGCAATGTCGACGTGCTCTATGGCGGCAATGGCAACGATACGCTGGATGGCGGCACCGGCAGCGATTTCTATGCAATCGAGCAGATCGGCGACAAGATCATCAACGAAGCGGCGGGGACCGGCACAGCCGACACGATCCTGACCACACTGGTCCTCGACCTCAACGATTCGAAATGGGATTTCATCGAGAATCTTTATCTCTACAGCGTGGCGGGCCTGAAGGCTTCGGGCGACGAGAATGCGAATCTGATCTACGGCAGCGCCGGCAGCGATGCGGTCGACGGCGGTGCCGGGGACGACAGCCTCTTCGGCAGCAACCCGAACCTGCTGGATCCGACCGACGGCAACGACAAGCTGAGCGGCGGCGCCGGGAACGACTCGATCTCAGGCGGCGTCGGCAATGACGTGCTGACCGGCGGGGCCGACAACGACACCCTGACCGGCGGGCTTGGGAACGACACCCTGGATGGCGGCACCGGATTCGACAAGATGACGGGCGGTGGCGGGAACGACACGTATTTCGTCGATGATGCCAAGGATACTGTGACCGAGATTACCGGCGAAGGTACCGACACGATTTCCAGCACCATCGGATTCGACCTGTCGACGAATGGCGCCTTTGTCGAGAACCTGACCCTCGCCGGCATTGGCGACATCGACGCCAAGGGCAATGCCCTGGACAATATTCTGACCGGCAATGACGGCAAGAACATTCTCGACGGCGGCGCGGGCAATGACACCCTGGCAGGCGGCAAGGGCGATGATACCTATATTGTCGACGCAGCGGGAGACAAGGTGGTCGAGACGCTTGCCAGCAAGGCCGGCGGCGGCATCGACACCGTCGACAGCACGGTCACGTTCAGCCTGGCGGCACTGGCCAATGTCGAAAACCTGATCCTGCATGCCGGCGCCGGCGATATCGGCGGCACCGGCAACGCCCAAGACAATCATCTCACCGGCAACGAGGGCGCCAATGCCTTGGACGGGGGGGCCGGGAACGACCGGCTCGATGGCGGCGCCGGCGCGGACAAACTGGCCGGCGGCAAGGGTGACGATTTCTACGTGATCGACGATGCCGGCGATGTCGTGCTCGAGAACAAGAATGAAGGCAGCGACACGATACAATCCGATGACATCACGCTGGTGACCGCGGCAACCGCCAACGTGGAGAACTACGCCTATACCGGCGGTATCGATTGGACCTTCGCCGGGGACGCAGGGAACAACTCCCTTTCCGGCGGCACCGGCAACGACACGCTGAGCGGGGGCGACGGCAACGATACCCTGGACGGCGGCGCCGGCGAGGATGCCCTGACCGGTGGCAAGGGCAACGACATCTATGTCATCGATAACTCCAAGGACACGATTGTCGAACTGGCCGGCGAGGGTACGGATACCGTCAGGACATCGGTCGACATCGATCTTGCCGCCGGGTCATTCGCAAACCCGAACATCGAGAACGTGACGATAACCGATGCCGCAGGCCACGTCATAACCGGCAACATGCTGAACAACACCCTCACCGGCAACATCGGCAACGACGAGCTGCATGGCGGGGCCGGCAACGACACGCTGATCGGTGGCGGCGGGGACGATCTCCTGCATGGCGACGTGGGCATCGACGTGATGAGCGGCGGTGACGGCAACGACGTCTACTTCGTCGACAGCGCAAAAGACAAGATCGTCGAACTCGCCAGCCAGGGGACTGCTGACCTGGTCAATGCAGATATCGATTTCAGCCTCGCCGCATTGAAATTCGTCGAGAACCTCAGCCTCTACGGCGGCGCGGTCAAGGGGACCGGCAATGGCCTCGACAATGAGATCACCGGCAATGGCACAGACAATCTCCTGGACGGCGGCGCGGGCAACGACCATCTGGCCGGCGGCCTCGGAAACGACAGTCTGAAGGGCGGTATCGGTAACGATCTTCTGGACGGCCAACAAGGTTTGGACAAACTCGACGGCGGCGTCGGCAATGATCTCCTGATCGGCGGCGGCGACGATGACATTCTCACCGGCGGCATCGGCACCGACACATTCCATTTCGATTCCCTGGCCGATGCCGGCACTGCAGGCGACACGATTACCGATTTCAAGGTCGGCGCGGGCGGCGACGTTCTCGATATTCATTCCGTCCTTAGCGACACCGACTATGTCGCCGGCGATGATGCCGTAGGCAAGGGGTACATCACGTTCGCCTATGACGCAGGCACCAATGCGACGTCGGTGATCATCGACGCAGACGGCAGCGCGGGCAATGCCGGCGCGGTGGCTACGCTCGTGACCTTGCAAAACACCCACCTCACGGCAACCGACACCGCGAATCTGATCTTCTAGCCGAGCCTTCGGCGATCGGAACCGCCCTTGGCTCGACCGGTTGCGGCTTGACAGCGGGCGCGGTTTGGTTTGGATGATGCCGTCTGGCGGGAGATGAGCCGCCGGTTCGAGGAGCAGGGCACCATGGATCTGTCGGGCGAATATCGCATCAAGGCGCCACGCCAAGCCGTATGGGCCGGACTGAACGACCCGGTGATCCTGAAGCGGGCGATCGGCGGTTGCGAGGAACTGGTGAAGACCTCGGATACCGAATTTCGAGCCCAGGTGACCGCCAAGGTGGGACCGGTCAAGGCCAAGTTCGGCGGCAAGGTAACGCTTTCCGACCTTGATCCGCCCAACGGCTACACCATCGCCGGCGAAGGCCAGGGCGGCGCGGCAGGTTTCGCCAAGGGTGGTGCGAAAGTTCGGCTCGAGGATGCCGCGGAAGGCGGAACCCTCCTGAAATACACGGTGGAGGCCCAGATTGGCGGCAAGCTCGCCCAGATCGGCTCCCGGCTGATCGAGGGTACGGCCCGCAAGATGGCCGAGGAGTTCTTCGCGGCTTTTGCCGCCGCGGTCGAGGCGCAGTCGCCAGCCGGGCCAATGGCGGTTGCGGCAGAGCAGCAGGAAGCGACAGCCTCGCCGCAGGCCGCAGCAGGGACCACGGGCGTCGAACCTTCATTGCCGGCCGGCCTGCCGCCATTTGTCTGGATGGGCGGACTGGTCGTCGTGATTGCGGCCATTCTGTATTGGTTCGTCGTTTTATGACATCGTCCGCCGGCGCTAAACCGGCATACTGCCTAGACGTTTGAGCGATCCCGACATGTCACCGTCGGCCGCCTTGACAGTCCGGCCCGGGGCGGCATTAACTACTCTGTCTAAAGAGACTGGGTGAACCAGTACGTACGGGCGAGTCGCTGGTTCGGCCGTGGAAAAATCAGGGAGGATTGAATGCCCACCGTATCGATGACGGTGAACGGCAAGGCAGTTTCGGCCGATGTCGAAGCACGCACGTTGCTCGTTCAGTTTCTGCGCGACAAACTGGGGCTGACCGGAACCCATGTCGGCTGCGACACCAGCCAATGCGGCGCATGCGTCGTGCATCTCAACGGAAAATCGGTGAAATCCTGCTCGACACTTGCGCTGCAGGCCAATGGCGGGACCGTAACGACGATCGAGGGCCTGGCGGCGGCCGACGGAACCCTGCATCCGATGCAGGAGGCGTTCCGCGACAACCACGGCCTACAGTGCGGCTTCTGTACGCCCGGCATGGTGATGAGCGCCGTCGACCTGGTGCAGAACCATCCCAACCTGACTGAAACGGAAATTCGCGAAGGCCTGGAAGGCAATATCTGTCGCTGCACGGGCTACCACAATATCGTCAAGGCCGTTAAGGCCGGCGCGCAAGCGATGAGGAGATGAGCCATGGCTGATTCCGGAATTGGCGCTTCCGTCAAGCGCAAGGAAGATTTCCGCTTTCTGACCGGCCGCGGCACCTATACCGATGACATCAATCGGCCGGGCCAGACCTACGCTTACATCCTTCGCTCGCCCCATGCGCATGCGGATATCGTGAAGATCGACACTGCGAAGGCGAAAGCAGCGCCGGGTGTCGTGACCGTGCTGACCGGAGCAGACTACGATAAGGGCGGGGTGCCGTGCGGCTGGCAGGTCCACAGCAAGGACGGCTCGGCGATGATCGAGCCGCCGCATTTCCCGCTCTGCAAGGACAAGGTCCGGCACGTCGGCGACCAGGTCGCCCTCATCGTCGCGGAGACCTACAGCCAGGCGAAGGACGCGGCCGAGCTCGTGGACGTCACCTACAAGGAGCAGAAGCCGATCATCTCGACTGGCGATGCGGACAAGCCCGGAGTTGCGCAGGTCTGGCCGGAGGCAAAGAACAATACCTGCTATGACTGGCATATCGGCGACAAGGCGGCGACCGACGCAGCCTTCGCGAAGGCGCACCATGTCACCAAGATCGACCTGGTGAACCAGCGCCTGATCCCGAATGCGATGGAACCACGCGCCGCGATCGGTGAATTCGACCGGGCGACCGGCGACTACACGCTCTACACCACCAGCCAGAACCCCCATGTCATCCGCCTGCTGATGGGCGCCTTCGTCCTGCAGATCCCGGAATCGAAGCTCCGCGTCGTCGCCCCGGATGTCGGCGGCGGCTTCGGCTCGAAGATCTTCCATTATTCGGAAGAAGCTCTGGTCACCTGGGCGGCCGGCAAGATCCAGCGGCCGATCAAGTGGACCGCGGAGCGCAGCGAATCCTTCATGACCGACGCCCATGGCCGCGACCATGTCAGCCACGCCGAGCTCGCCCTGGACAAGGACGGCAAGTTCCTCGGATTGCGGGTCAGCACCAAGGCGAACATGGGGGCCTATCTCTCGACCTTCGCGCCCTGCGTCCCGACCTACCTCTATGCGACGCTGCTGGCCGGAGTCTACACGACGCCGGTCATCTACGCGGAGGTCAAGGCCGTCTTCACCCATACCGTACCGGTCGACGCCTATCGCGGCGCGGGTCGGCCCGAGGCGACCTACCTGCTTGAGCGGTTGGTGGAGAAGGCGGCGCGCGAAACCGGCATCGACCGGGTCGAACTCCGCCGGAAGAACTTCATCCCGACGAATGCCTTCCCATATCAGACGCCGGTCGCGTTGCAGTATGACAGCGGCGACTACTTCTCGACGCTCGACATGGCCTTGAAGTCCTCCGACTGGGCAGGCTTCGAGGCCCGTCGCGCGGAAGCCAAGAAGCGCGGCAAGCTTCGCGGCATCGGCATTTCGACCTACCTCGAGGCCTGCGGCATCGCGCCTTCGGCGGTGGTAGGCAGCCTCGGCGCCCGGGCCGGTCTCTACGAAACCGGCCAGATCCGGGTACATCCGACCGGGTCGGTGACCGTCTTCACCGGCACCCACAGCCATGGCCAAGGCCATGAGACGACCTTCGCCCAGCTTGTCTCGGAGGGACTTGGCATTCCAATCGAGAACATCGAGGTCTCGCACGGCGACACCAACAAGATCCCCTTCGGCATGGGGACCTATGGCTCCCGCTCGCTGGCGGTCGGCGGATCGGCTCTGGTCAAGGCGATGGACAAGATCATCACCAAGGCAAAGCGCATCGCCGCGCATCTGATGGAAGCTTCGGTGGCGGATGTCGAGTTCAAGAACGGCACCTTTACCGTCGCCGGCACCGACAAGTCGAAGACCTTCGGCGAAGTGGCTTTGACGGCCTATGTGCCGCACAATTATCCGATCACCGAACTCGAGCCCGGGCTGGACGAGACGGCATTCTATGATCCGCTGAACTTCACCTATCCGGGCGGATGCCACATCTGTGAGGTCGAGATCGATCCGGATACCGGGGTCACCCAGGTGGTGAGCTTTACGGCAGTCGATGATGTGGGACGGGTGATCAATCCGATGATCGTCGAAGGACAGGTCCATGGCGGCGTCGCCCAGGGTATCGGCCAGGCTTTGCTCGAGGCCTGCGCCTATGATCCTGCCAGCGGCCAGCTGCTGACCGGGTCCTATATGGACTATACGATGCCGCGTGCCGGCGACCTGCCGAGCTTCAAGGTCGGGAACCACGCCACCATGTGCACCCACAACCCGATCGGGGCCAAGGGTGTGGGTGAGGTGGGTGCGATCGGCTCGCCGCCCGCGGTCATCAACGCCGTCCTCGACGCGCTGCGCCCGCTGGGCGTCGAAGACATCACCATGCCCGCCAGCCCGCACCGGGTCTGGCAGGCGATCCGGGCCGCGTCCGGCAAAAAAGCTGCCGAGTAAGGGAGGGAACCATGCATAATTTCGCCTATCACCGCCCAAGCTCGGTCGCCGACGCCGCCAAGGCGGTCGCCGGTAGCTCGGACAGCAAGATCATCGCCGGTGGTCAGACCCTGCTCCCGACCTTAAAGATGCGCCTGGCGTCGCCCTCGGATCTCGTCGATCTCGGTGGCATCGCGGAGCTCAAGGGCATCAAGGCCGAGGGTGACGGGATCACCATCGGCGCGATGACCACCCACGCCGAAGTCGCGAGTTCTGCCGCGGTCAAGGGAGCGATCCCTGCCCTCGCCGTGCTCGCAGGCGGGATCGGGGACAACCAGGTGCGCAATCGCGGCACCCTGGGCGGCTCGCTCGCCAACAACGACCCGGCTGCCGACTATCCGGCGGCCGTCCTCGGCCTTGGTGCCACGATCCGCACCAACAAGCGCGAGATCAAGGCGGACGACTTCTTCAAAGGCATGTTCGAGACCGCGCTCGGCGAAGGCGAGATCATCACCGCGGTCCACTTCCCCAAAGCCGAGAAGGCAGGGTATGCCAAGTTCCGGCAGCCCGCCTCACTCTTCGCCCTGACCGGCGTCTTCGTCGCCAAGACCAGGGGCGGCGTCCGCGTTGCGGTGACCGGAGCGGGTCCGAGCGTGTTCCGCTGCAAGGAGGTGGAGTCCGCGCTGACATCCAGCTTCTCGGCAGAAGCGGCGAAGAACGCCAAGGTGCCGTCCAGCGGCCTCAACAGCGATCTGCACGGCGCGCCGGAATACCGGGCCAGTCTGATCTCGGTGATGGCGTCGCGGGCGGTGACTTCTGCCGGCTAGATCGAATTGCCGACCTGATCCGGCGAGGGCGGAGCTTCGGCTCCGCCCTTTCCTTTTGGTCAGTTGTTGCCGCCCTTGTTCTTGTCCTCATCCCTTGGTCCGACCCTGGGCTGCGGCTCCGGCTCGTCATCGGGCAGCATCTCGTCGTCGTTGCCCGCCTCGCTGTCATCCGAGAAAATGTTGCGAAGGAACCCGGGCGCGAGAGCTGACCAGCCGTTCACGTCGATCTTCGGCTCGGGCATTGTGCCGTTGATCGTGTAGGTGGCGGAGAACATTCCCTCGCCGGCACCGCCCTGCAACCATTCGCCGATCACCGGGATGTTGCCGATAAAGCTGTTGAGCGCATAGGCCGGTACGATCGCCCCCTTGAGGTCGACGGTATTGCGGTCAAGATCGATATTCCCGCTCGAGGTCAGGCCGATCGAGGGACCTGCACTACGGAAATCGGAGACGTCGATCCTTCCGCGGGTCTTGGTGAAGCGGGCGGAAGCGCCATTGAGAAAGAAGCCCTCTCCGGTCGCGGCGTCGATCAGCCCGGTCAAGGCCGCCACCGACAGGAAGCGCATGGCGAACGGGGTGTGCAGGAGGCGGAACGACGACATCTTCATGCGGCCGACCAGCGGCCGATGCGGCGCCGCATCCTTGACCTTGCCGACGATCTTCAGCTTCCCGCCCTTGATCGAATCATAGATGCCGAGCGCCTGGAAGGCGCCGCCGCCGTCATCCGTCTGGACGCTCAGCCGGTGGACGCCCGCTTCGGCAGGGCGGTAGGAAAACACGATGGGCGCCCCGCCTGGCAAGGTGCCCTGGAAGGCGATCACATCCCACCAGATCGGGTCGTGGCTGAGCTCAAAGCTGACATTGCTCAGCTTCTGCCCCTCGCCGAGGCGCACTTCGGTCAGCGAACCGCGCGCGGCATAGGGACGTTGCGGCTTGAGTTCCTGGGCGTCGAGTGTCGCCGGATCGACCGGCGCATCCCGCTCGGCCATCCAGGGCTCGACATCCATGTGGCCGCCGCCGAGGCTGACGTCTACGGCGGGACCGGTGAGATCGAAGGCCACGTTGGCAAGCGCGGTCTTGCCGAAGCTGACTTCGGCGAGATTGACCTTGGCAAAGCCGTCACCGTCTGCGGCAAAGGTTGCCGATCCGCTGGCCGAGAGATCGCCGGCACGAAGATTGAAGGTCGGCATCGCCACCGGCTTATCGCCGGCCATCTGCAGGACCAGCGCGCCTTCTCCCGGCTGCCCCGCCGGCTTCCGCCATTTGATGAACGGCAGATCGATGATCCCCTCCTTGAGATCGAAGCCGAGATCGAGCCGGCCAGCACCGTCCCGGCTGCGCTGGAAACTGATGTCGCAGGCACAGGGTCCGTCGAGCCAGGGGCGAAAATCGAAGCCGAGCAGAGCCCGCTGATCCGCCGAAGCCGGCCCGATCGCACGGAATTTCTGGGTCACCGGTGCATCGTCGGTGAAGTATTCTATCCAGGTGATCGCCAGCGGCATACCGGCAAAGACCACCGGCCCCTTCACCTCCATCCCTTTCTTGTCCAGCTTCAGCGACAAGGTTCCGTCGGTCAGGTCCTGGCCGAAGCGCGCCTGCTTCAGGCCCACATGCGCGATTTCCGCGGATACCGCCACCGTCACGTCCTTGAAGGTAAGATTCTTGGCCGCCGGCAGGTCGAACTCGATGCTGGCCTTGGCGTCACCGGCGCTGTCGCCGGGACGGATTCCGAGCTTGCTGGCATAGCCGAGGCGCGGATGATCCAGTAGCTGCAGCGCCGCCGGCATGTTGGCTGCGAGGTCGCCGCCGACCTTGATGAACTGGTCCTCGACATCAAGGCCGGTGATGAGAAGATGCCCCTTCTCGATCTTCACGTCGCCCACGCGCCCGGCGGTGATGTCGGCCTTGAAGGTCTGGGCATCGAAGGTTGCGGTGGCGACGCCGTCCGTAATGGGCGGCATCGGCGCCAGATAATGCACCGTGAGCCCCGTGGTCGACATGGTTCCCTGCAGCTTCTCGACTTTCATCTTTGCCTCGACCCCGGCCGGATCAAGGCCCGGCAGGCGCAAGGCCAATGCTGTATCGATTTTTTCGATCATGCCCGCGGGCAGGTTCGGTACCAGCCAGGCCCGGGTGTCCGCCGCCACGCCGTTGGGCCAGTACTTGTCCATCGAGCTGGCCGGGAACTTGGCAACCGCCAGCTGGGCAGTGATCAAGGGCTGGCCGCCGTCGGCGGCCCTGCCGCCGAACACCCCGTCGATGGTGGCGCTGGCGGTGATGGTCGGGCCGCCCACATCCAGGTCCAGTTTGTCCAGCGAAACCAGATCTTTCGCCCGATCGATCTTGCCGGTCGCCTGCAGCACGGTGATCGGCAGGGGCTCCTTGGTGAACTCCGGAAGGTCGAGGGTGGCCCCTGCGGTGTTCACCATGAACTCGATCGGGCCCATGGTCCCGTCGACGTTGAATTTTGTGGCGACCCTGCCGCTCAGCGTCACGTGCGTCGCAGATAGGCCGACCAGCCGTGATTCTACCAGCCCCAGCGCCGCCAGATCGAAGCCCTGGAATGCGCTCTCCAGGCTGATCGTCTTGGCACGCGTATCGTAGTTGATCGTCGCTGTCGCCAAGGCCGGCTCGCCAAACTGCGGCAGTTGCGCACTTAGCCGTCCGGAGAGCCCGCGATGCTCCACGCGCTCGATATCGAAATTCACATGTGAGGCTTCCCAGGTGATTCCCAAAGCGTGATCGAGGATCGTGACGTGGCCGTCGAGCACGGCAATGGCATTCAGGTAGCCGCGGGGACTGTCGGGATTCGATCCTTCCAGGAGATCATCCAGGAGTTCGGCCAGGGCCACGCCGGGATCGCCCTGCTCGGCACTGTCCTGCCCGAGCTGGCGGCTACCGAACATCAGCACGCCATCCGACCGCCGACGCAGGGCGATATTGGGCGCGATGATCTCGACCTTGGATGGTGCGATCAGTCCCCGCAGCATGGCCCGGGCACTGAAGGTCAGCGACACCTCCGGAAGGATGGCAATGTCGCGCCCGCGGCGGTCGCGAACATGCAGATTGATGGCGCGAACATCGAGTGCACGCTCCCAGCCGGCCCAGGTGAGCACCGTGTCTTCGACGCCGACCTTGAAATTCTTGTCGGCCTGGGCGATCGAGCGCTCGATATAGGGCGAAATGAAGCGCAGATGGATCGGCCCCTCGTGGCTCAGCCGCCAGGCGAGGAAGCCGACCAGCAGGGCGCTCCCGGCCAGCATCGCGCCGATCACCTCCAGCAGGAATTTCGAGGTTCGGCGGATCACCGGCAAGGCATCCCTTGACCGCAGGCGACCGGACCCGCAGTCTGTGCCCAATCCGGCATTTCCACGACCCCCAGAACCCTGGCCATGCAATCCGACGCCCAGCCCCTGCTCGCCGCCATCGCGGATCGAGCCCTGCCAATGCCCAGCGATAGGCGCCAGGAGGAAGTCGGCATCGACCAGTGCCGCGAGATAGGGCTGGGCAAGGTGGTGGACGATCCGGCGGGTCGGCGCTTATTGGCGGCGGTATTCGGCAACAGCCCGTTCCTTGGCAGGTGCGTTCTCAGCGAACCGGCCTTCTTTCAGGAGATCCTGGCGAAGGACGTCGATAGCGTGTTTAGCACATTGCTCGCCCGTCTGCACCCCGCCGAACTGCTCGACTCCCCGGCCGGCCGGGACGAAATCCAACTCATGCAGGCTCTGCGCCGGGCCAAAAGGCAGGCGGCCCTCGCGATTGCGCTGGCAGACATTTCCGGCACCTGGCCGCTGGAAAAGGTGACCTTGGCGCTGAGCGGTTTTGCCGAGGCCGCTCTCCGCGCCGCCGTGAGCCATCTGCTGCTCCAGGGCCATGAAAGCGGGCAGATCAGCCTGCCCCGCCCGGAGACCCCAGAATTTGGCAGCGGCCTCATCGTCCTCGGGCTCGGCAAGCTCGGCGCCGGCGAATTGAACTACTCCAGCGACATCGACCTGATCGTACTCTACGAGCGCGACAAGGTCGCCTATACCGGACGCAAGACGGTCCAGGAATTCTTCGTCCGGATCGCCCGGAGCCTGGTGAAGTTCCTCCAGGACGCGACCGCCGACGGCTATGTGTTCCGGGTCGATCTGCGCCTGCGCCCCGACCCGGGTTCGACCCCGCTCGCCCTCTCGACGCTGGCGGCGGAGACCTATTACGAAGGCATGGGCCAGAACTGGGAACGCGCGGCCATGATCAAGGCGCGGGTTGTCGCCGGCGATGCCGCAGCCGGTGAGCAGTTCCTGAAGAACCTGCGCCCGTTCATCTGGCGCAAGCATCTCGATTTCGCTGCTATCGAGGACATCCACTCGATCAAGCGCCAGATCCATGCGGTCAAGGGGCACCGCGAGGTGGCGGTTGCCGGGCACAACATCAAGCTGGGGCGCGGCGGCATCCGCGAGATCGAGTTCTTCGCCCAGACCCAGCAGCTGATCTGGGGAGGCCGCAATCCCGACCTGCGTCCACGCGCCACGTTGGATGCGATCGAGGCCCTGGTGACGCAGGGAAAGACGAGGCGCCAGGTCGCCGACGATCTCAACGCCGCCTACAAGTACCTGCGCCATGTCGAGCATCGACTGCAGATGATCGACGATCAGCAGACCCAGACGCTGCCGCCGGAAGGGCCCGGGCTGGATCGGGTTGCCCTCTTTGCGGGTCACGCGGATACCGCCGAATTCCAGCGAACGCTGCTGCTGCACCTCGGCAAGGTCGAGGATCACTATGCCGAGCTCTTTGAAGAAGCTCCATCGCTGGGCGGCCCGGGAAGCCTGGTTTTTACCGGCACGGAAGACGATCCGGAAACGGTCAAGACCCTGCAACAAATGGGGTTTCCCGATGGCAGCCTGGTTTCCGGCCTGGTGCGCAGCTGGCATCATGGCAGGTATCGCGCGACACGCAGCGCCCGGGCCCGCGAACTGCTGACCGAGCTGATGCCGCGACTGCTCGCGGCCTTGTCCACGACCGCCGATCCAGATACGGCCTTTCGCCGGTTCGACGGATTCCTCCAGGCCTTGCCGGCCGGGGTGCAGGTCTTCGCCCTGCTCCATTCCAATCCCGACCTGCTCGACCTGATTGCGGAAGTCATGGGCAGCGCGCCACTGCTCGCCGAGCACCTCAGTCGATCTCCTGCCCTGCTGGACGGTGTACTGAGCGCCGGCTTCTTCGATCACGTACCGGATCGCGGCGAGATGGCTGCCGATCTCGCCCGCCAACTGTCCTATGCCGTCGATTTCCAGGACGCCCTCGATATCTGCCGGCGCTGGACCAAGGATCGACAGTTCCAGATCGGTGTCCGCCTCCTGCACGGCATGCCGGACGGCGACGCCGCCGGCGGCGCGCTGAGCGACGTTGCCGATTGTGCCATTGCCGCGCTCTATCCGCTGGTCGCCGCCGAATTCGCGCGCTTGCATGGCGTCCTGCCCGGGCGCGGCATGGCGGTCGTCGCCCTGGGCAAGCTCGGCAGCCGCGAGATGACGGTGACCTCGGATCTTGATCTGATCTTCATCTACGACATTCCGGAAGGCATCGACAACTGGGATACCGCTCAATCGGACGGACCCAAGCCCCTGGCGCCGATCCAGTATTACGCCCGTCTCGCGCACCGGTTGATCGGCGCCATCACGGCGATGACCGGCGAAGGGCGTCTGTTTGATGTCGACATGCGCCTGCGTCCCAGCGGAAATTCCGGCCCGATCGCCAGCGGCCTTGCGCCCTTCGAGCGCTACCAGACCGGCGAGGCCTGGACTTGGGAGCATATGGCACTGACCCGAGCCAGGGTGATCCATGGCGAAGCCGCGCTCGTAGGTGAGGTCGACGCCATGCTGGCGCGGATCCTGACGATGCAGCGGGACCCGGCGAAACTGGCCGCAGACATCCTGGGAATGAGACAGCGCATGCTGCAGCAACACCGTGGCGATAACCTCTGGGATCTCAAGCATTTCCGGGGCGGCCAGGTGGATATCGATTTCATCGCCCAATTCCTGCTGCTGCGCCACGCCCAAGCGCATCCCACCATCCTGCGCCGGAACCCGACCGATATTCTGGCCCAGGCTCGCGACCTCCACCTGATCGAACCGGGCATCGCCGACGGCCTTGTCGAGACGGCGAGGCTCTGGCGGAAGCTGCAGCAGATGCTGCGGCTCCTGGTTGCCGGCAAGGTCGACGACTCCACACTGCCGGAACCCACCAAGCGGCGCCTGGCGACGGTCGCCGGCTGCGGCGATTTTCCCGGCCTCAAGCAACTGATGAACGGTCGCGCCGCCCAGGCGCTCGGCCAGTTCGAAAGACTGATTTCCGCGTCTACCAAACCCTGAGGAGAATGCAATGGCACTTGAAGTCGGCGACAAGGCCCCCAGTTTCTCGCTTGCCACCGACGGCGGCGGCAAGGTCACCTCCGCGTCGTTGAAAGGCAAGAACGTCATCCTCTATTTCTACCCGAAGGACGATACCAGCGGCTGCACGGCGGAGGCCTGCGGCTTTCGGGATTCCCATCCGAACTTCAAGAAGGCCGACGCCGTCGTCATCGGCGTCTCGCGCGACAGCGTCGCCAGCCACGACAAGTTCAAGACGAAGTACGACCTCAATTTCCAGCTCGGCGCCGATGAGGCCGGCAAGGTCACCGAGGATTATGGCGTCTGGGTGGAGAAGAGCATGTACGGCAGGAAATACATGGGCATCGAGCGCGCCACCTTCTTGATCGACGGCAAGGGCGTGATCCGGGGCATCTGGCGGAAAGTCAAGGTCCCCGGCCATGTCGAAGAGGTGCTGAAGGCGGTCAAGGGGCTGAAATAGCCGGTCTTGCCGCGGTCCCGGTTTGGCAGTAGATCGGGCCTATGCAGGACCTTTCCCAGGGCGCCATGTCGATCCTCGCCACGGCCGATCCTGCCGCCAAGGCTCGTGCCGCCCGGGCATTGGCGGCGGCCTGGCGAGCAGGCGAAGCGCATTTGACCAGCGTCGGGCGGCCAGGGATGCGTCCGGCCCGCCCCGCGCGGCCGGAACTCCGGCGGCCGGGGGACATGCCGAAGCGCAAGGCCGGGGGCGGCAGGGAGAAGCGCATCGCCCTGCTCCATGCCCTTGCCCATATCGAACTCAATGCCATCGACCTCGCCTGGGACATGATCGCGCGGTTTGGCAGCGCCGATCTGCCGCAGGCCTTCCTCGACGATTGGGTGAAGGTCGGCGACGAGGAGGCGCGGCATTTCGAATTGCTGTCGGCACGGCTGGCAGCCCTTGGCGCCGCCTATGGCGACCTCCCGGCCCATGACGGGCTGTGGCAGGCCGCCGAGGAGACGGCCCATGATCTCCTGGCCCGCCTCGCCATCGTGCCGCTGGTCCTGGAGGCGCGGGGCCTCGACGTTACGCCTAAGATGATCCGCGACCTCGAACGCTTCGGCGATGCCGAAAGCGCCGCCGTCCTGAGGATCATCTATCGCGACGAGATCGGCCATGTCGCCATCGGCATGCGCTGGTTCGAGCGGATCGCACGCGACCGGGGTCTGGGCGTGGTGGACGCCTGGCATGCCCTGGTGCGCCGGCACTTCAAGGGTGTCCTGAAGCCGCCGTTCAACGGCGCCGGTCGCGACGAAGCCGGGATGCCAGCCGCCTTCTACAGCATCGCCGAGCCCATTTAGACCTGCCAATCCCGTTCAGGAACCGTCCTTGGACAAGGAGAGACCCGGCCAAGGTTGCCCTTGGCCGGGTCCGGTGCTTCCAGGTCGCCCGGGAACTGGACCTACTGCACGGCTTCGCCATGCAGGCCGAGGTCGAGACCGTCGCGCTCAATCTCCTCGGAGACGCGCAGGCCGATCGTCTTGTCGAGCAGCTTGAGGATGACGAAGCTGACGATGCCGGTGTAGAGCACGGTGAAGATCACCGCCTTGATCTGGGTGATCACCTGGGCGCCGTTGCCGTCGATCAGGCCGGAGCCCGCACTGTTGACGACATTGGTGGCGAAGACGCCGGTGAGGATTGCCCCCACCATGCCGCCGATGCCATGCACGCCGAAGGCGTCGAGCGAATTGTCGTAGCCCAGGGCATTCTTCAGCGTGGTCGAGGCGAGGAAGCAGACGACGCCGGCGACGAGGCCGATCGCCAGCGCGCCGGTCGGATCGACGAAACCCGATGCCGGCGTGATCGCCACCAGGCCGGCGACGGCGCCCGAGATGATGCCGAGCACCGAGGGCCTCTTCTTCCAAATCCATTCCGCGAACATCCAGGCGAGCGCCGCCGCGGCCGTCGCGATCTGGGTGACCGCCATCGCCATGCCGGCCGTGGCATTGGCGGCCACGGCGGAGCCGGCATTGAAGCCGAACCAGCCCACCCACAGGAGGCCGGCACCGATCACGCTCAGCACCAGGTTGTGCGGCGGGAACGGCACCTTGCCGTAGCCGCGACGCTTGCCGAGGACCAGGGCAGCAACCAGTCCGGCGACACCGGCATTGATATGGACGACGGTGCCGCCGGCGAAATCCAGCACGCCCCAGCCCCACATCAGCCCTGTCGGCGTCCAGACCATGTGGCAGATCGGGGCATAGACCAGCAGCGACCAGGCGCCCATGAAGACCAGCATGGCGCTGAATTTCATGCGATCGGCGAAGGCCCCGGCGATGAGCGCCGGGGTGATGATCGCAAAGGTCATCTGGAAGGTCATGAAGACGGTTTCGGGGATGGTCGCGGTGACCGAAGTGGTGCTGACGCCCGCCAGGAAGAAGGCCGACAGGTCGCCAATGAAGACGCCGTCGCCCTTGAACGACAGGCTGTAGCCGACGATCATCCACAGCACCGTGATAAGGCAGGTGATGGCGAAGGACTGCATCACCACTGCCAGCACGTTCATCTTGCGGACCATGCCGCCATAGAAAAGGGCGAGGCCCGGGATCGTCATCATCAGCACCAGCGCGGTCGAAGTCAGCATCCAGGCCGTGTCGCCGGCATTCACCGCCGGTGGCGCATCTTGCGCAGAGGCCGGCAGGGCGAATGCCATGAAAGCAAGGACCGCCGCCAAGGTCATCCGGAAATGGTCCCCTCCCCCGTGCCGCCGGGTGTCGGGCCCCACGGGCCGGGAGAGGGGTACAGAGAAACGGCGAGCGAGCAGACGCTTCAGGAACCCCGCTCTCCGACCGGCGCCTGTCGGGGACCGCCGATTGATCTCCTCTTTGTCCGAGGAGGGAGAGTTTAGGACACCACCACCTAAATCGAGATTCAGAACCCCGCCACCCATACCGTCTCTCCGTTATTTTGCGTTGCAGCAGGGATAGAGCAACCCCCGTGCCACCTGCAAAACGCCTGGATTCCGGCGGTTTGGCGAAGAGATTGGTTGATATGTTGCCTATTTTTTGCGCAACCGATCATTGGTCGCCTAAATAATGGTCAGAAACGCTGCCTTTCCTGGCAAACAGCCATGGTCAGCCCTTGGTCAGCGCCCTGGGTTCTAATCGGCTCGGTAGCCCAGATGTAGAAGGCACTTGGACCCCATGGACGGATCTTTTCCCCAAAATGAGCCGATTGCAGGCCCGGTTGCGGTCGGCACCGAGGCGCGCCGGTTGTTTCGCCAGTGTCTTCTCGCGCGGCGCGGGATGGCCCGCTGCAATGCCATCCTGCATCACTGGGTACTCCGGCCGGCGATGCGGGTGCTGGTCATGCTCTTCTACACCGTCCGCTACGGACGCTCGGTCAAGAAGCATTACGGCCTTCCGATCCGCCGCCAGATCGTCGAACAGCTGCAGCTGATCTTCGCCGATGGGATCAATCCGAAGATCTACTATTTCCTGGAACTCTACCGGATGTGGAAAGAAGGTATCGGCGGACAGTGCCTGATGCGGTACGAGATCAAGAACGGCCTGCTGCGGGCGCTGCACAAGGCGCGGCCGCGCACCCATGGAAGGCGGACGAGCCTCGGCCACAAGCTGGCCTATGGCGATCTCTGCAATCGCTATGGCCTGCCGACGCCGGAGATCCTTGTCGCCGCCGCAGCCGGGTCATTTTCCTGGCGGGTCGCCACACGCGGGGCCCTGCACCGTGATCTGTTTCTGAAACCGGAGATCAGTCGGGGTTCGCGCGGCGCGCTCTGGTTCAAACATATCGGCAATGATCACTACGTCTCCGGCGAGGGCCGGGAAATGGATCTCGATGCGGTGCTCGACCTGGTGGCGCATCGCTCGAAGGCAAAGGTTCAGCTGCTGCAGTCCCGCCTGGTGAACCATTGGAGTCTCGCCGATCTGGCGACCAACTCGCTCATCGTCTTCCGCATCTTCACCTGCATGGACCGCTGCGGGCAGCCGATCGCCACGCATGCGATGTTGCGCACCATCTCCAAGCTGGAACCCAGCTGGCACCGCATCGACGAATATGCCGCGCCGGTGGATCTGGTCACCGGCGAACTCGGCCTGATGTGTGGCGACAAGCGGTTCGGCCCAACCGACTGGTACGAATCCCACCCGGTGACCGGCGCCCCGGTCAAGGGGCGCATCGTGCAATACTGGTCCGATATCCGTGATCTGGCCGTCGCCGGCCACCGCATCTTCGACGACCGCATGCTGCTCGGGTGGGATGTCGCCCTGACTCCCGATGGTCCGGTCCTGGTCGAGGCCAACGCCTATCCGGATACCGAATTCCTGCAGCGGGTCCATCGGCGCCCCATCGGGCAAAGCCGGCTCGGCGAAATCCTCGCCGACCAGATCGCGCAACTGTCGCCGGCGAGCGACCGGCCGCTCCCCCGGCCGGTGCCGACTGCCCATCTGCCGGGCCGCGCCTAGGCCTTCTTCTCGTTGCCGCCGTGGATTTTCGCCGCCAAAGCCGCGGACAGGAACCGATCGATGTCGCCGTCCAGAACGCCTTGTAAATCACTGGTTTCGACCTCGGTCCGCAGATCCTTCACCATCTGATAGGGCTGCAGCACATAGGAGCGGAGCTGGTGACCCCAGCCGATATCCGTCTTCTGCGCCTCGATCGCGGCGGCGGCCTCTTCCTTCTTGCGCAGTTCCGCCTCGTACATCCGCGCCTTCAGCATGTCCATCGCCATCGCCCGGTTGCGGTGCTGCGAGCGGTCGGCCTGGCAGGAGACGACGATGCCGGTCGGAATATGGGTGATGCGGATCGCGCTGTCGGTCTTGTTGATGTGCTGACCGCCCGCGCCGGAGGCGCGGAAGGTATCCACCTTCAGGTCCTTGTCGAGGATCTCGATCTCGATATTGTCGTCGATGACCGGATAGACCCAGACCGAACTGAACGAGGTATGCCGGCGGGCGTTGGAATCGAACGGCGAGATGCGCACCAGCCGATGGACGCCGGATTCCGATTTCAGCCAGCCATAGGCGTTGAGGCCCTTGATCTCGATCGTCGCCGACTTGATGCCGGCCTCCTCGCCGGGGCTTTCCTCCAGCCATTCCACCTTGTAGCCGTGCTGCTCGGCCCAGCGGACATACATGCGCAGCAGCATCTGCGCCCAGTCCTGGGCCTCGGTGCCCCCGGCGCCGGCATGAACCTCGAGATAGCAGTCGTTCTGGTCGGCCTCGCCGGAAAGCAGTGATTCCAGCTCGCGCTTGGCGGCACGCGCCTTCAGGTCCATCAGGTTGCGCTGGGCCTCGTCGACCGAGGCGCTGTCACTCTCGGCTTCGCCGAGCTCGGCAAGCGTCAGGGCATCCTCGAGTTCGCGCTCCAGCGAGCGATAGGCGCCGATCGCATCGGCCAGATGCGTGCGCTCGCGCATGATCTTCTGCGCCTTCGCCGGCTTGTCCCAGAGCGTCGGGTCCTCGGAAAGCGCGTTCAGTTCCTCGAGCCTGCGGAGCGCATTGTCCCAGTCAAAGATGCCTCCTCAGCAAGGCCAAGGAAGAGCGAATCTCCCCCGCCGCCGCTTCAATTTCCGCACGCATGTTCCGCCTCGAACGTTTCTGGAGTCCCGGTCGGCCGGGAAAATGCGGGAAAGCGGCCGGGACGTCAACCCGTGGGCGCCCCGTTCCGTGCCCGGATCAATACAGCCCACCGGAGGAATCCGGCGCCGCGGCCGGCGCCGGCATTCCGGCGGGCGGCGTCGGCACCGGTCCCTGCCCGCCGTCCGGCGCAGGCTGCACCGGGATGCCGACGGTCCCCGGCTGGCCGCCGACCGGGATCTGGCCGGCGGGCGACTGGCCGATGGCCGGCGCAATGCCCGGCTGTCCCTGGTAGGCGCCGGTGGAATCGATGATCGTGGTTCCGGAATCCTCGTAGCCGGCGCTGCCGCCGAAGGGTCCGACCGGGATGATCGAACCGTAGCCGGCGTCCTGGCCGTAATTGGCATATCCCTCGATGATCTGCTGCTGGCCGTTGGGCTCCGTACCCGGGCGGAAGGCCTCCCAGATGACATCCTCGTCGCCCGGCTGGGCCCGTTCGCCGCTGTGGTAGCTGACCCGGACCAGGCGGATGCCGGGCGGCACCCGGAACGGCGTCGCGGGCTTGTCCTTCAGCGCTTCCAGCATGAAGTCGCGGAATACCGGTGCCGACAGCCTGCCGCCGGTCGCCTTGTCGCCGAGCGAGCGCGGCTGATCGAAACCGAGATAGACCCCGGCCACCAGATCGGGCGAGAAACCGACGAACCAGACGTCGCGCCCGTCATTGGTGGTACCGGTCTTGCCGGCGAGGGGTTTGCCAACGGCCTTCACCGCAGAGCCGGTGCCGCGTTGCACCACGCCTTCCATCATCGACACCATCTGATAGGCGATGGCGGGATCGAGGACCTGCTGCCGGTTGTCCGGCAGATCCGGCGGCGGCTGACCGTCATATGTCAGGCCCTGGCAGGCGTCGCAGGCGCGTTCGTCATGGCGATATACCGTCCACCCCTGCCCGTCCTGGACGCGGTCGACGAAGGTCGGCGTGATCCGCTTGCCGCCATTGACGATCATCCCGTAGGCCGTGGCGAGGCGAAGCAGCGTGGTCTCGCCGGCACCGATCGACATCGCCAATGTCTGCTGCAGGTTGTCGGTAACGCCCAGCCGGCCCGCCATCTCCGCCACCTTCGCCATGCCGACGGTCTGCGCCATGCGGATTGTCATCAGGTTGCGCGAATGCTCCAGCCCCTCCCGCATCGTGGCCGGCCCGAGGAACTCCTGTTCGAAATTCTCCGGCTTCCACAACGGCAGGCCCGGCCCCTGATCGATCACGATGGGTGCGTCCAGGATGATCGTCGACGGGGTGTAGCCGGCCTCCAGCGCCGAAAGATAGACGATCGGCTTGAAGGCCGAACCGGGTTGCCGGTTCGCCTGGGTGGCGCGGTTGAATTCGCTCTGCTCGTAGGACCACCCGCCGGTCAGGGCCAGGACGCGGCCGGTATGCGGATCCAGAGAGACGATGGCCCCGCTGATCTCCGGTACCTGGCGCAGGGCAAAGGAGTTCGGCGGATACTCGCTGCCCTCCTTGTCGACCTTCACCGGCTCGACCGCAATGATGTCGCCCGGCTTCAGGACGTCCGAGGCAGCCCGCACCGCCGGCCCGAGCCTGCCTTCCGGCGAGCGCAACCGCGCCCAGGTCAGTTCCGCCATCGGAATCAGGCCTTCGCTGCCGTCCTTCAGTCCGATCCGGGCGCCGCCCTTGTCCGCCGCCAGCACATAGGCGGCGCTCCAGTCGTACAGCCAGGGCATCGGCTCCAGGGCGGCCAGGGCGGCCTTCCAGTCCCCCAGCGGGTCGACGCGCTTCAATGGTCCGCGATAACCCTGGGTCCGGTCATAGGCGACAAGTCCCTTGCGCAGGACCCGGTCGGCGATGGCCTGCAGCTTCGGATCGACGGTGGACCGGACGGTCAAACCCTTCTTGTAGAGCCCATCCTCGCCGAAGCGCTGGATGAGCTCGCGCCGCACTTCCTCGGCGAAATAATCGGCGATGACCCGCTCGGTCTGCCCGCGGGCACGCTGTTCGAGCGGCTCCGCCTTGGCCGCGGCGGCCTCCGCGGGACTGATATGGCCGTCCTCAGTCATCCGGTCGATCACCCAGTCGCGGCGCTCCTTGGCGGCGGCGGGATTGCGCTTCATGTTGTAGTTGTTGGGCGCCTTCGGCAGGGCACCTAGATAGGCCGCCTCGGCGATCGTCAGCTCGTCCAGCGACTTGTTGAAATAATTTATGGCCGCCGCGGCGACGCCGTAATTGCCGGAGCCGAGATAGATCTGGTTCAGGTAGAGTTCGAGGATGCGGTCCTTTGAAAAGGCCTTCTCGATGCGCAGGGCCAAGATCGCTTCCTTGACCTTGCGGCCGTAGGAAAGCTCGTTGGACAGCAGGAAATTCTTGGTCACCTGCTGGGTGATGGTCGAGGCACCGACCGGGCGCCGGTCGCGGCCGTAGTTGATCAGGTTGATCCAGGCCGCCTTGACGACGCTGGGGATGTCGATGCCGGGATGGCTGTAGAAGGTCTTGTCCTCGGCCGCGAGGAAGGCATTGATCACCCGCTTCGGGATCGCCTTGATCGGCACGAAAACCCGGTTCTCGATCGCATATTCCGCCAGCAGCCGCCCGTCGCCGGCATAGACCCGGGTCACCACCGGCGGATCGTAGCTGGCCAGCTGGTAGTAGTCCGGCAGCCCTTCGGAGAAATGCTCGTAGACCAGCCAGACGGCGATCGCGCTGACCGTGCAGCCGACCATGAACAGCCCGAGCAGAAAGGACAGCACCCGCGGCCAGCGAGCCGGACGCCGCCTGCGGGCCGGTCTTTCGGCCCCGTCGAAAGACGGATCGTCAGACGGGTCGTGACTGTTTTTTGCCATAAAATCCGAGACTTCTCACATACCGGCCCGCCGTTGATCCCGGCGCTTACACCTGGGCTCAGGCCTATGCCACGGCTATCGCAAGATCAAGGCAATTTTACGGCATTTGCGCCGCAGGAACCGCCATCCGTTAAGATCGGATCGAGGCGAGGGCCTGTCAGGTGCGGCGCACCATCTCGTGCCAGTCGAAATAGTCCTGGATGGCGCGGGAGATCGATTTCGCCAGCTTCTTCTGATAGTCGACGTCGGTCAGCAGCTTTTCGTCCTGGTCGCTGGAGATATACCCCATCTCCAGGAGGATCGACGGCACGTCGGGCGCCTTCAGCACGGCAAATCCAGCGAACCGGTGGCTGTGCTCCAGCATCAGGGTATCGCTCTTCAATTCGTTGACCAGCATCGTGGCGAAACGCGACGACAGGTTGGTGGTTTCCCGCTGGGCAAGATCGATCAGAATGCCGCTGACGACCTCGCTCTCGTTCGAGAGGTCGACACCCGCGATCACGTCCGACTTATTCTCCTTGGTGGCCAGGGCCTCGGCCTCGGAATCCGACGCGGTCTCGGACAGGGTGTAGACCGAAGCCCCCCGCGCCTTGCCGCTGGGATGGGAATCCGCGTGCAGCGAGATGAAGAGATCCGCCTGCTGTTCCCGCGCGATCTTGAACCGGTCCCGCAGCGGGATGAAGACGTCGGTGCCGCGGGTCAGCACCACCCGGAACTGCCCGGTCGCCATCAGTTGCTTCTTCAGCGACTTGGCCACCGCCAAGGTGATGTTCTTTTCCATCGCATTGATGCCGATGGCGCCGGGATCGATGCCGCCATGGCCGGGATCGATGACAATGAGCGGCTTCTTCTTGACCTTTTTCGCCTTCGCCTCGGCATCCGGCGTCTGCGGCAGGGCGTTGGCGGCCTGCTTTTGCTTGTTGCCCGGGTCGACGGGATCCGCCTTGCCGGCGCCCGGAGCGGGTGACGGATCGGTCACCACATGGCTCTCGACCCCGGCAAAGAGCGTGGTCTTCGCCGTCGCGCGGAAGGCCGTCTCGTCGCTCGGCTTGAGATCGATGAGCAAGCGCAGCGGCAGACCGTCGCCGGCGTCGAGATATTTCACCTGCACCACCTTGGCCGGCGCGGCGAGATCAAGCACGACCCGTGACGTCCCCGCCTTGAACAGGCCATAGCGCATCGCCGCCACCAGGCCCCGCCCCTGCAGCTTGCGGCCGGCCGGGATCTGCCAGTTAACTTCTGACAGGTCTATGACAATCCGGCTCGGGTCGGGCAGAGCAAATATCCGGTAATCGGCCTTGCCCGTCAGGTTAAGGACCACGCGGGTCAGATCCGGTTCGATCCCGAGCTTGGCGTCGGTCACTGCCGGCTTGCTGTCGGCCTGCACCGCGCTCGCGGTAGTCCAGAGCAGTCCGACGGTCAGGCCTATCAGCCCCAGAACTGCAATAAAACGACGCAGCACCCACATTTAGTATGATCTCCGGATAGGTCACTCCAAATATAACCTGTTAACCCACTGTGAATCAATAGAATCTGTCAAAGACTCGGGAGACCCAGACCGATGAAGCCATGGGATCGGTCAAATCCTCATTGTATTGCGGTTCCCCCGCCATTATTCTGCGAGCGACTGAGTGTCGGATTCGATGCAACGCCAGCCGCAACTCGACTGAGCGAAGTGGTTTAAACGGCCCTGGTCACGGATTAAGACTGATTGACGCGATTGCGCCGCTTCAGGGAACTGAAGCTTGTGGCGCGCCACTCGGTGACGATCCAGCCGGCGCGGGAAACCGGATCCCAGGGCAAGTCCAATGGACTTGCCGGATTTAAGGGTTCCGTGCCTTTCACCACAGGTAGACATGATTAAAGCCTGGAATTCACCAACCGTTTTCGCGCCGCCGCCTGCGACATCCGCAGACGACGCTTGGCGCGCATTGGAGCTATTTGCACATGGCCAAGACTATGCTGATCGACGCCACCCACCCGGAGGAAACTCGGGTCGCGGTGGTGGACGGAAGGAAGCTTGAAGAATTCGACGTCGAGATTTCCGGTCGTCGGGCGCTTAAGGGAAACATCTATCTAGCCAAGGTAACGCGGGTCGAACCCTCGCTGCAGGCTTGCTTCGTCGAATACGGCGGCAACCGCCACGGCTTCCTCGCCTTCAGCGAAATCCATCCGGACTACTATCGGATTCCGGTTGCGGACCGCGAGGCGCTGTTGCGCGCCGCCAAGGAAGACACCGACGATCACGACGAGGAACGCCGCCGGCCGCGACGCCGGCGTGACGGGCGCGAGGGCCGCGCCGGCCGCGATCAGGCGGGTGCGGGCGCCGCCGGCACCGTCTCGGCGGAGAATGCCGCATCGATCGACCAGTCCGGCCAGGCGGACGAGCACGCGCATCGCGATCACGACCACCCCGATCACGCCGGCGACGAGTATGTCGGGCATGACGGGGATCATGCGCAGGACCACGACCACCCCGATCACGATCACGCCCATCACGATCACGGGCACCAGGATGACGGGTACCCGGACGACGGGCAGCCGGCAGCCATTCCGCTTGCGGTCCATCACGACGTCCTGCGCGACCAGCGCGCTACCGACACCGGTTTCGCCGGCGATGCCGCGGCGGTCAATGTTGACGACGCCGGGGCTTCCGACGGCTACGCGCCGGCGCCGCAATCTGGCGAGCCGGGCGGTGCGGATTCCGCGGCGGGCAGCATGGATTCCGATCTGCCGCCGCCCGCCCATGGCGAGATCGTCGAAGTCCCCGTCTCCGAAGAGGTGTTCGACACGGTGGGCGGCGAGGAGCCGGCCAACCAGGACGATCCCGAGGTCGACGAGGAGAACGCCCGCCGCCGCCGCCAGCGCGCCCTGCGCCGCTACAAGATCCAGGAAGTCATCAAGCGCCGGCAGATCCTGCTGGTCCAGGTGACCAAGGAAGAGCGCGGCAATAAGGGCGCCGCCCTGACCACCTACCTGTCCCTGGCCGGCCGCTATTGCGTGCTGATGCCCAACACCGATCGCGGCGGCGGCATCTCCCGGCGCATCACCAATCCCGGCGACCGCAAGCGCCTGAAGGGTATTCTCGACGAACTCGACACGCCGGAAGGCATGGCCGTCATCGTCCGCACCGCCGGCGGCGAGCGCAGCAAGCCGGAAGTGAAGCGCGATTTCGAATACCTGTTCCGCCTTTGGGACGAGATCCGCGAGACCACGCTGAAATCCACCGCCCCGGCGCTGATCTACGAGGAAGCCAGCCTGATCAAGCGCTCGATCCGCGACCTCTATACACGCGACATCGGCGACATCGTGGTGGCCGGCGTCGAGGACTACAAGCAGGCCAAGGCCTTCATGCGGATGCTGACCCCCAGCCATGCCAAGCGGGTCCAGCTCTACCGCGACACCTCGATCCCGCTGTTCCAGCGCTTCCAGATCGAGAGCCAGATCGCCGCCATCCACAACCCGGTGGTGCAGCTGCGCTCCGGCGGCTACATCGTGCTCAACCAGACCGAGGCGCTGGTCGCCATCGACGTCAACTCGGGGCGCTCCACCAAGGAGCGGAACATCGAGGAAACCGCGCTGCGGACCAATCTCGAGGCGGCGGAGGAAGTCGCCCGGCAGTTGCGGCTGCGCGACCTTGCCGGCCTGATCGTCATCGATTTCATCGACATGGAAGAGCACCGCAACAACGCGGCGGTGGAACGCAAGATCAAGGACGCCCTGCGCAACGACCGGGCGCGCATCCAGATCGGCCGGATCAGCTCCTTCGGCCTGCTGGAGATGTCGCGTCAGCGGCTGCATCCCAGCCTGCAGGAGGCCAGCACCGAGCTCTGCCCGCATTGCGCCGGAACCGGCCGCATCCGCTCTGTGGATTCGACCGCCCTGCATGTCCTGCGCATGGTCGAGGAGGAGATCACCAAGAGCTTCAGCCCCGGTATCACCGTCTTCGTGCCGGCGGCGGTCGCGCTCTACATTCTCAACCAGAAGCGCGTTTCGCTGTCCCAGCTGGAGATCCGCCGCGGCGTTCGCATCTACCTGCAGGCCGACGAGAGCCTGATCCCGCCCGATTTCCGCATCGATCGCATCCGCGAACTGGCGCCCGGCGAGGAATTGCCGCCACCGCCACCGCCCGCCCTGCTGCCCCTGGACGAGGAATCCGAGGCCGAGGACGAGGCAGCCGCCCTCGAAGCCGAGGAAAGCGAAGCGGAGAGCGAGAGCGAGTCCGAAAGCGATGCCGACGGCGACACCGAGGCCGGCGGCGAGGCCCGCGAGGGGGCCGAGGCCGATCGCGGCGGTCGCCAGCGCAAGCGTCGCCGGCGGCGCGGCCGCGGCAACCGCTTCAGCGCCGATGAATTCACCGAGAAGAACGACAATGCGCCGTCTGCCGGCCAGGCTCCGGCCCGCGACTATGGCGAAGCCGCGGCCGATGCGCAGTCCGGCGAAGCGCCGCGGGTGATCCCGATCAGCTACGCCGCCGACGAGCCGCGAGGCATCGATTCGCAGGCCGGCGACGGCTCGGGCACCGACCAAAGCGGCGATTTCGACAGCGACGCCGAAGGCGAGGAGGACGGACCGCCGGTACCGGGTCAGGACGGCGATCAGCCACGCCGCCGCCGCCGCCGCGGCCGTCGCGGCGGCCGTCGCCGGTCGCGCCGGGGAACCGAGGGCGGCGCGGAAGGCGCTGTCGGCGAGAACGACAATCAGCAGACCGGCTATGACAACGAGGCGCCCCGTCCCGCTTATGCGGCGATCGAGCCGTCGGCCGATCAACCGGACCTGCCCGACGATCCCAGCGCCCTGCCGCCGCATTGGCAGAACGCGGCAGCCACGGCCCAGGCTGGCGACGTCACCGGCGCAGCGGAGTCAAGCAGCGGCCAGCGCGATGACGGCCGTCGCCGTCGGAGCCGCAAACCGCGCACGGGCGCCGAGCCGTCAGGAGTTGAACCAACAGGCGTCGAACCAACAGGCATAGAACCGATCCGCAACACCTTCCCGGCCGCGGAGCCGGCGAGGGAAACGCCGCGGAACCATGCCGCGGCCGAAGCCGAGGTCTCGCCGCCGGTGCAGGTGATCGAGGCCGTCCCGGCCGGAGCGCCGACGGACGCCGACGCGGCCGGCGACGACGCCCAGCAGAAGCGCCGCGGCTGGTGGCGCCGCCTGATCGAATAGCGACGACCGCGCGAAGAGGGCGCATCGAACGAAAAGACCGGCGGGAAACCGCCGGTCTTTTTTGTTGGCCGCGCCGCCGCTACCGGGAAAGCGCCGGAGCAGACCGGCATCGCGGCGGAGATCGCGGCAGGAGAATAGGCAATCATTCCGCGCCAACCGCTGCGGTTGTCTTCGGCCGCCATGCGGTCAATACTCGGGGCTTCGGGGACCGGGGTCGCAGGCCTTGCGAAGGGGGTGAAATGCTGATGAAAATAAGGCGGCCGTCGCGCCAGTTGCTGCGCAGAATTCTGCGCCACGGCGGTGCTGGGTCTCGGCATCGCCGCCTGCTCCTCGATTCCGCGTCAGGCCGAACCCCTGGGTTCGGCGGACCGTGCGTCGATCACCGGCTACGAGAACATCCGCTACCTGCCCTTCACCGATCCCGAGCCCTGCCGCGAGATGCTGCGCGCGGCCTTCAAGCAGGAGACGGCCGAGAACTACGAGACCCTGCCGGACGGCAGTCGCGTCTACAACTACCTCTCGATCTCGGGCGGCGGTTCCGACGGGGCCTTCGGTGCCGGGCTGCTGAACGGCTGGACCAAGGCCGGCGACCGGCCGAAATTCAAGATCGTCACCGGGGTCAGCACGGGGGCGCTGATCGCGCCCTTCGCCTTCCTCGGCTCCGCCTATGACGAGCCGCTGAAGCTGTCCTATACCACCGTCGATGCCGACCGCATCTTCATCGTCCATTCGCTGCTCGCGATCCTGTGGTCGGAATCGCTGACCGATACCGCCCCGCTGCGCGAGATGGTCGCCTCCTTCGTCGACGAGAAGGTGCTCGACGCCATCGCCGCGGAAAACGCCAAGGGCCGGCGCCTGCTCGTCGCCTCGACCAATCTCGATGCCGAGGAACCGGTGATCTGGGACATGGGCGCCATCGCCAGCAGCCGGAATCCGGATCGCCTGAAGCTGTTCCGCACCGTGCTGATCGCCTCGGCCTCGATCCCGGCGGTGTTTCCGCCAGTGATGCTCGATGTCAATGTCGACGGCAGGAAATACGACGAGATGCATGTCGACGGCGGCGTCTTCTTCCAATCCTTCTCGATCGGTTCGCTGATCAACCTCCCGGCGACGATCGCCGCGGCGCATCCCGACTACGCCGGCAAGGTGGTGCAACGGCTCTATGTCATCCGCAACGGCCGAATCACGCCGGATCCAAAGCAGGTGCCGCGCGGCCTCGGCAGCATCGCCGTCCGCGCCATCGGCTCGCTGTTCAAGGTCTCCGGCATCAACGACCTGTGGCGACTGTATCTATCGACCATCCACGACCAGATGGAGTTCCGCTTCATCTCCATCCCGCTCGACTATGTCGGCACCACCGAACAGCAGTTCAACCAGGCCGAGATGAAGAACCAGTATGCCTTCGGCGAGAAGATGGCTCTGGCCGGCATTCCCTGGCAGACCCTGCCGCCCGGCTATTCGCCCCAGTGATGCGCATGATCCCACCACTGCCCGCGACGCGGACCGCCGTCCGATGAGGCGCCGTTCCGCAAGCCGCTTCGAGCCCAGCCGGCGGCCCCGCGGCCTGGCCGCCGCGATCGGGCGCTGGACCGTCATCGTCCTCGCCTGGCTGATCCTGCTCGGCCTCTCCGCCTGGGCCGGGACGGCGCTCTATATCGACATGCCGCAGGCCTGGCACCTGCCGGCCGCCGGCGGCTACGCGGTCTTCCTGGTGGCGGTCTTCTTCGTCGCCCGGGCGCGGCTGCTGCGGATGGGCCTGTGCCTGGCCGGGTTCGCCGCCGTGCTGGCCTGGTGGCTGTCGCTAAGCCCGTCCAACGATCGGGCCTGGCAGGCCGATGGCGACCGGACCGCCTGGGCCGAGATCGCCGGCGACGACGTCGTCATCCACGAGGTGCGCAACTTCAGCTACCGCACCGAGACCGACTACCAGCCGAACTGGGAGACGCGGCGTTACGATCTCCGGCAGATCCAGGGCGCCGACATCTTCCTCACCTTCTGGGGCTCGCCCTGGATCGCCCATCCGATCGTCAGCTTCCAGTTCGCCGACGGCCAGCACGTTGCCTTCTCGGTCGAGACCCGGAAGGTCGTCGGCCAGGACTATTCCGCCTTCCGCGGCTTCTTCCGGCAATACGAGCTGATCTATACCGTGGCCGACGAACGCGACGTCATCCGCCTGCGCACCAACTACCGCACCGGCGAGGAGGTCTATCTCTACCGCTCGACCGCGACGCCCACCGGCGCGCGCGACATCTTCCTCGACTACCTCCGCAGCGTGAACGCCCTCCATGAACGGGCGCAGTTCTACAATGCCGTCACCTCGAACTGCACCACCAACATCCGCCTCCACACCTCGGCGGCACCCGGCGCCCTGCCGCCCTGGGACTGGCGGCTGCTGCTCAATGGCAAGTCCGACGAATTCGCCTATCAGTACGGCCGCATCGTCACCGGCGGCCTGAGCTTCGAGGCGCTGAAGGCGCAGGCCCACATCAACGACGCCGCCCGCGCCGCCGACCAGGCGCCGGATTTCTCCGCCCGCGTCCGCGTCGGGCGCACCGGATTCGCCGCGCCATGATAATGAGGAAGATCACCGTCTGCGCCCGATGCGACGCCCTTGATCTGGATCAATGTGGCGCCGCAACCGTTTTGCTACCGAATACTCCAGAGAAAATGCGGCAGGATACAGATTAAAGTTCGCATCCGATTTCTGTCCTATATTGCAATGATGGCCATAGAGGTGGCGATTGACGTCCAGCGATCTTCACGCATCGCGGCCGCACCCTGCCGGCACGGCAGCTGACCCTGACCGCGGCGACGGCATGATCTGGATTCCCGGCGGGACGTTCCGCATGGGCTCCGACAGGCATTACCCGGAGGAAGCGCCGGTCCATGCGGTCAGCGTCGACGGCTTCTGGATCGATCCCTATACCGTCACCAACGCCGACTTCGCCCGCTTCGTCGCCGCCACCGGCTACGTCACCCTGGCCGAGCGGCCGCCCGACCCCGCCCTCTATCCCGGTGCGAAGCCGGAGATGCTGATGCCCGCCTCCGTGGTCTTTCAGCAGCCGTCGAAGGCGGTCGACCTCTCCAACCATTTCAATTGGTGGGGCTATGTCGCGGGTGCCGACTGGCGTCATCCCGAGGGGCCGCAGAGCACGATCGCGGGCAGGGACAGCCATCCGGTGGTGCAGATCGGCTACGAGGATGCGGAAGCCTATGCGACATGGGCCGGCAAGGAATTGCCGACCGAGGCAGAATGGGAATTTGCCGCGCGTGGCGGCCTCGACGGCGCGGAATTCGTCTGGGGCGACGACATGTTCCCCGGCGGCAAACCGATGGCCAACACCTGGCAAGGCGAATTCCCCTGGCAGAACCTGGCGACCGACGGCTTCGCAGGCATCGCCCCGGTCGGGTCCTACCCGCCCAACGGGTTCGGCCTCTTCGACATGGCCGGCAATGTCTGGCAATGGACCGTTGACTGGTACCAGGAGCATGGCAGGATCGAGAAATCCTGCTGCACGCCGCGCAACCCTCGGGGTGGCGACCGCGACGCCAGCATCGATGCGCGCCAGCCGAAGATCCGCATTCCGCGAAAAGTTACCAAGGGCGGCTCCTATCTCTGCGCGCCGAGCTATTGCCGCCGCTACCGCCCGGCCGCCCGCATGGCCCAGCCGATCGACACCGCGATCTGCCATCTCGGCTTCCGCTGCATCCGCCGCCAGACGACCGGCGCCGCTCAAACGTTACAAAAGCCGACAACAATTTAACCGGGAGGACACCCATATGGACCGCAGAAGATTTCTATTCTCGACCACGGCAATTGTGGCGATGGCCGTGGCTGCGATGCCAAGGGGCCTGACTAGATCCGCCCAGGCCGCCGACGGCAGTAAGCCCAATATCGTCGTCATCATGGGCGACGATATCGGCATGTGGAACATCGGTGCCTATAACCGTGGCTTGATGGCGGGCCACACGCCGAACCTCGACAAGATCGCCGCAGAGGGCATGCTGTTCACCGACTATTACGCCGAAGCGAGTTGCACCGCGGGACGCGCCGCCTTCATCACCGGCGAGCTGCCGATCCGGACCGGCATGACCACGGTCGGCCAGGCGGGGGCCAAGCTTGGCCTGCCGGCCGAAGCCATGACCATCGCAACGGCGCTGAAGGACATGGGCTACGCCACGGGACAGTTCGGCAAGAATCATCTCGGCGATCTCAATGAGTTCCTGCCCACCGTCCACGGATTCGACGAATTCTTCGGGTACCTCTATCATCTGGACGCGATGGAGGACCCCGCGCACCCGGCCTATCCGCAGGAGCTGCTGGATAAGGTCGGCCCGCGCAACATGGTCCACAGCTGGGCGACGGACACCGACGATCCGACGGTCGATCCGCGCTGGGGCAAGGTCGGCAAGCAGAAGATCGAGGATGCCGGCACGCTCTATCCCAAGCGGATGGAAACGGTGGACGACGAGATTCTCGATCTTTCGCTGAAGTTCGTGGACAAGGCCAAGGCCGACGGAAAGCCGTTCTTCCTCTGGCTCAACCCGACCCGCATGCACATCGTCACGCATCTGTCGCCGAAGTATGAAGCCTTGCGCAATTCGGAAAACGGCTGGTCCATCCAGGAAGCCGGCATGGCACAGCTCGACGACATCGTCGGCAGCGTCATGAAGAAGCTGAAGGATCTTGGCGTCGACGATAACACGATCGTCATGTTCACCACCGACAACGGCACCGAGGCCTTCACCTGGCCCGACGGCGGCAATACGCCGTTCAAGGGGGAGAAGGGCACGATCTACGAAGGCGGCTTCCGCGCGCCGGCGATGATCCGCTGGCCCGGCCATGTTCCCGCCGGCGTGGTGCAGAACGGCATCGTCTCTGGACTCGACTGGCTCCCCACGTTCGTCGCGGCAGCCGGCAATCCGGGTATCGGGGATGAGCTGTTGAAGGGCAAGCAGATCGGCGATCGCACCTACAAGAATCATCTCGACGGCTACAACCAGCTGGACATGCTCACCGGCAAGGGGCCGTCGGCGCGTCACGAGATCTTCTACTTCGCCGAAAGCACGCTCGGCGCAGTGCGCATCGATGACTTCAAGTATCGCTTCATCGAGCAGCCGGATGGCTGGGTTGGCGGCAAGGTGCATGTCGATGCGCCGGTTCTGACGAACTTGCGACTGGATCCTTTCGAACGCTTTGGCTATCCGACGAATGGCACCCTCAACGGATCGCAGAACTACTTCAGCTGGTTCCAGTACGAGTTCTGGCGCTTCGTATTCGTCCAGCAGGAAGTGGCGAAGCTCGCCATGACGGCCATCGAGTATCCGCCGATGCAGAAAGGCGCTAGTTTCAACCTCGAAGCGGTGAAAGCGCAAATCGAAGCTGCGATGAAGCAGCAGGCGGGGCAGTAGCCGGGACTCCGGATCGACGGGCGGCTCGGCATGGGCCGCCCGTCGGCAGGTGGGTTTGCAGGGAATGGAGTGTTAGGATGGGTTTCAGCCGGCGGACCATACTGAAGGGCGCTGCGACGGCTGGTGCCGGCGTTGTGGCCGGCATTCCGATCATGTCCCTGAAGATTGCACCGGCCATCGCCGCAAGCCGGAAAACCTTCACCATCCTGCACACCAACGACATGCATTCGGCCTTCATCGGCATGGGTCCGGCCGCGGATTACACGCCGGAGACGCTCAACGACGATACCACCAGGGGCGGCTATGCGCGCCTGGCCGGCCTGATCGCAAGCCGCCAGGCGGCCCGCGGGAATGAGGGTCCGGTGCTGGTGCTCGATGCCGGCGACTACAGCATGGGGACCGCCTTCGGGGCGGCGACCCGTGAACTCGGCGGCGAGCTCAGGCTGATGGGTCTGATGGGATACGACGCCACCACCTTCGGCAATCATGAGTTCGATTACGGCCCCGACGGCCTGGGCAAGGCAATCGGCGTCGCCGCCGGCGCCGGCCGGATACCTGCGGTGGTCGCCGCCAATACCGACTTCTCGGCGAAAGAGCCGACGCTTGCCGACCTCCAGCGCCTGGCCAAGGAGCAAGTCGTTCGCCGCTACGTCGTGATCGAACGCGGCGGTCTGCGCTTCGGTATCTTCGGGGTGTTGGGCAAGGAGGCCATCATCTACACCAATGGTGGCGCGGCTTCGTTCACCGACGCCAATGTGGCGGCCGCGGAGGTCGTGAAGACCCTGCGCGAGACCGAGAAGGTCGACGTGGTCATCGCGCTCAGTCACGGCGGCGTCGAGAAGGACAAGGACGGGCACTACACCGACGGCGACGATGTCCGCCTCGCCCGGGCGGTGCCGGGCATCGACGTCGTGATCGGCGGCCACAGCCATACCGAACTCAGCAAAGCGATCATCGTCAACGGTCATGCGCCCGTGGTTCAGACCGGCAAGGAAGGGAAGAACCTCGGCGAACTGGTGATCTCGCTGGACGGCGGAGAGCTGACCGTCGACTCATACCGGCTCTACCCGATCGACGACTCCATTGCCGCCGACCCGACCGTCAGTGCCGAAATCGAGACCCTCAAGAAGACCGTTACCGGAGCGGTCTTTGCCGCCTATGGCTACAGCATCGACGAGCCGCTGGCCGTGGCGCCGAAGGACCTGCCCAACACCTTCACCGATATTGCCGCCAGCACGCCTCTCGCCAACCTGATCACCGATGCCTTCAGGATTGCCACCCAGGCGCAGATCGGGTTCACCTGCAACGGGCTGATGCGCGCCGGCATCACCCGCGGAAAGTCGGGGGTGCAGACGGTCTACGACATATTTGCCGTGGCCCCGCTCGGCTATGGCATCGTCGATATGACCGCCGGCAACGCGCTGGTGACCGCCTATTTCACCGGCCAGGAGCTCAAGCATATCCTCGAGTTCCTGCTGGTCGACAACCCCGCCCATCCCGGCGAGTATTTTCCGCGCGCCTCGGGGATGCGGTTCCGCTATGACGCCACGCGGCCGAAATTCGACGTGGTCACGGCCATTGAAATCGGCGACCTCGATCGCGGATATGACGTGATCGACATCTCCGGAACGGATGCGCGCCTGTACAGCCTGACCTGCCCCCTGATGCTCGGGTTGATTCTCGTGGCGATCCCGAAGTATACCAAGGGCAAGCTCCCGCTGGTGCCGAAGAACAAGGCGGGCGAGCCGCTCAAGTCAAGGGTGGAAGCGCTCGACGACCCACGTGATGACACGCCCTATCTGCTGCCGCCGCCGGGCACGACGGACACCAGCAGCATCGCCACCGGGTCTGGAACCGGCGGCATTCGCGAGATCAAGGAATGGCAGGCAATCATGGATCACCTGCGCGGCCTGCCGGTCACGACGCCAGGCGAATTGCCGACCATTCCGGTCGATGATCGTGCCACTGAGATTCGTGCGATAAAACTGGCATGAAGCACCCGGCAGACGGGAAACACTGTCCTCGAAACCAAGTTAACGCTGAACCAACGAAGGAGAGACTGGGATGAAGATACTGAATGCGATTTCGTTCATCGCGACCGTAAGTTTGGCAGCCTCCGCCGCCCAGGCCGAGGTCCTGCATGGCGACGCCTTCGTCACCGCCATGAACGGCAACACCCTGCACGGCAAGGCCGCCGACGGCGCCGAGTTCCACGTCTTCTTCCTGCCCGGCGGCGAGGTGACCTACGAGGACACCGCCGGCAAGCAGGAATTCGGCACCTGGGCCTTCGACAACGAGGGCGATGTCTGCGTCACCTGGCTGCAGCCAGTGAAGAAGGAAGCCAGCTGCTATCGGGTCAACGCCAACGGTCCCGTCGTCACCTGGGAGGGCAAGTCCGGAACCAAGCAAAGCGGCCTGCACGGCGAGGCGTTGCCGCTGAACCTGACGAAGGCGCCCTGATCCAAGGCCGTGACGGCGTGAATACGGACCCGTTTCAGCAGTGGCAGGCGGAAACGGGTCGGCTGCCAAATGCCAGTCGAACGATAAACGATAGAAACTAATTCTCGGGGGAAGCATGCGCTGGAGAAATATCGGCATCGCCGCGAGCCTGATCGCGGTCGCGGCATTGGCAGGCGCGGCTGCCGCAGAGGCACAGGATGCGACGCCAGCACCATCGCCCGACGCCGGCAAGGACTGGCATTTCACGACGGCGCCTTATGCCTGGGCCTTCGGCCTCACCGGCGATATCGGCAACGGCAAGCATCAGGCCTCGGTCGATGCCGATTTCATCGACATCCTGCAGAAATCCGACAGCCTGGTCGCGCTGCAGGGCCATGCGGAGGTGCAGTACAGAGCGGTTCGGCGTCTTCTTCGACGGCACCTATGCCGACATCACCGCCACCGAGAAGGCATCCGCCGACCGCAGGTTCCTGACCGCCGATCTCAAGGTCGATGTCGACCAGCACATTGCAATCCTCGAGGCCGGCACCTTCTATCGCCTGGTCGACAACTATCAGCTCAGGCCCCGCGACCCCGGATACGGCGGCGGCACCATCACCTTCGATGCCCTTGCCGGCGCCCGCTACACCTATATCAGCATCAATGTCGATGCGAGCCTCGACCTCAACGAGCTCGCCTTCAAGCGGGATGCCGACACGTCGCGCGACTGGGTCGACCCCTTCGTCGGCGGCCGGGTCCGCTTCGGCCTGACCGACGCGGCCAGCTTCACCCTGCGCGGCGATGTCGGCGGCTTCGGCGTCGGGTCGAAATTCACCTGGAACACCCAGGCGCTGCTTGGCTACAACTTCACCCTGTTCGGCGCCGCGGCCGAGGCCGGAGCCGGCTATCGGGCGCTGTCGCAGGACTACGACGAAGGTTCCGGTCGCCGCGACTTCAACTGGGACGTCATTCTGCACGGCCCGGTCATCGGCATGACCATCACCTGGTGACGGCGGCGGGCGCCTGCCCCCTCCCCCGAACCAGGGGAGCGGGCGGGGAATGGGCTCGCCCTAGGGCCAATCTGCGCGGGATTTGATCTGTATCAAGATTTTTCGGTGGGCTTCGGCCTAGCCTTCAGTCTCTAGGGAATTGCCGAATTGGCAAGGCTAGGAGCGCGAGATGACATCGATCGTGGTGCGTTTGATCCAGGGCGCCATGCTGGCCTTTGCCCTGTTCCTGGGATCCCCGGACCCGGCGCGGGCGCAAGAGGCCGACTCGGCCGGTGCTGCGGCGGCAGGGCCGGAGGCGACGCTCACCTATCTCAACCGGCCCATCTTCACCTTCCGCAGCAGCATCGGCACCACCACGCCCGCCGAGCGGGCCGAACGCTCCCACCTCCGGCTGGTGAATATCCCCGATGAGGTTCTCGGGAAGCCGATCGAGTTCCAGCCCGTTGCCATTGGCGAGCAGAACGGCATCATTCTCACCATCGGCGGCAACCTGCTGTTCGGCATCGCCCCCGGCGACATCGATCCGGAATATCCGATGAGCGTCACCGTGCTGGCCGAGGACGCCCGGAGCCAGCTCGAGGCCGCCTTCGCGGCGCGCCTGGAGCAGCAGCGCCTGTCGGTGATCCTCCGCGGCCTGGCGATGACGGCGGCGGCCACGGTGCTGCTTTCCGGCCTGATCTGGATCATCTGGCGCCTGCGCCTGCGGGTGCGCGAATGGTTCCACAAGGTGATCTCCACCCGTATCGAGAAGGCGGCCAAGGGCCGCTTCCAGTGGCGGCAATACGGTTTCGTCCTGACCGTCCGCCTGATGCAGCTCATCACCGGCTTCGCGATCCTGCTGTTGATCTACATCTGGCTGGCTTTCGCGCTCAGCCAGTTCCCGGTCACCCGTCCGCTGGGCGAGCGGCTCGGCAGCTTCTTCGTCGAGCTGGTGATGGATCTCGGGCTGAAGGCGGTCGGCGCCATTCCCGGCTTGTCACCGTCGTCATCATCTTCCTGATCGCCCAGGCCTTCAGCCGGGCGATCGCCAATGTCGCCGAGGCAATCGAGCGTCGACCGGGTGGCGATCCCCTTCGTCCAGGCGGATACCGCCCGGGCGACCCGCCAGATCCTGCGCTTCATCATCTGGGGCGTCGCCCTGGCTATCGCCTATCCCTATATTCCCGGCTCCAACAGCCTCGCCTTCCAGGGCCTCAGCGTGCTGTTCGGCCTGATGATCTCGCTTGGGCTCGACCGGCGTCGTCTCCCAGATGATGAGCGGCACCGTGCTTGCCTATACGCGGGCGCTGCATGTCGGCGATTTCGTCAGCATCGGCGACGTCCAGGGCATGGTCTCGGAGGTCGGCGCCATCTCCACCAAGCTGGTGACCATGAGCAACGAGGAGGTCACCATTCCGAACTCGGTGCTGATCGAGAACTCCGTCACCAACTTCTCCCAGAGCTTCGCCGGCAGCGCCTCGCAGATATCGATCAAGATCACCATCGGCTACGACACGCCCTGGCGTCAGGTGCATGCCATGCTGCTGATGGCGGCCGACCAGGTGAGCAGCCTCTGCAAGGCACCGGCGCCCTTCGTTTTTCAGCGCGCCCTGACCGACTTCTACATCGAATACGAGCTGTTCGCCGTGGTGGAGCTGCCGACCGAGCGACTGGCTTCGATATCCGCGCTCAACGGCAAGATCCAGGACGTGTTCAATACCTATGGCGTCCAGATCATGTCGCCGCAATACTACGAGCAGCCGCCCCAGCCGCTGATCGTACCCAAGGAGAAATGGTTCACCGCCCCGGCGAAGGAATAGTCGCGGAAGTTCGGGAACAAGCTCGTTGATCTGAATCAGGACGGATTCCCGGAATTAGTGAGCACTTTGCATTAATTGACTCTCGAGACCGAAGAGGGACGCAAAATGAACGATCAACAGGATACCAAGGACAACTCAAGCTCCTGAGGCATCGACGGAACTGGCCAGCCCAAGTCCGCGCCGAAGAAGAAATCTACCGCCGGTGCGCCCGGATCGAAGCGGGCGGGCGCCAAGCGCAAGCAGCCTGCAGCCCCCAGGCCAATCCGAAAGGTTGGCGACACGAATTGGCAGGAAGCTGGCCCTGGCTCCACCGCGGAAGGCACCGCGGATTACCACCTGCCCTCCGCCGCACTGGTAGCGGCAGGCAAGGCCCTGCGCGAAAAGCTGCCGCGGCAATCCCAAGGAACCTGGAAGCGCGACCGGGACAAGGTCGATGCACTGGCAATTCTGCGCGGCCAGGACAAGGACCGGCGCAAGGAATTGGTCCCGATCCGCTACGGCCGGATGCTGCAGTCGCCGTTCACATTCTACCGCGGCGCCGCGGCGGTGATGGCGGCCGACCTCGCCAGGACACCGGCCACCGGGCTTCGCCTGCAGATCTGCGGCGATTGCCATTTGCTGAACTTCGGCGGCTTCGCGACCCCCGAACGGAACATCGTGTTCGACATCAACGACTTCGACGAGACGCTGCCGGCGCCATGGGAGTGGGACGTCAAGCGCCTGGTGACATCCTTCGTCCTCGCCGCACGGAGCGTGGGGCTGAAGGAATCGGATGGACGCGACGCGGCTGTCGCCTGTGCACGCGGCTATCGCAAGAACCTCCGCGAATACTGCGAGATGAGCCCGCTCGAGGTCTGGTATTCCCGTATCACCATGGAGGATCTGGTCGCCGCGCTGCCGGCCCCGGTGCGCGACAAATACGAGGCGGGGTTCCGGGCGCGGCTGGCCAAGGCGACTGCGTCGAGTGCGTCCGACCTGGCCTATCCGCAGCTTGCGGGCATGGTCAGCGGTCAGATCCGGATTCATGATGCGCCGCCGCTGATCTTTCATCCCCCCGAAGTGAGCAGGGACGAGATGTTCACCCGCGTCACCGAGGCGCTGAAGTGCTATCGGGACACCCTGTCCGATGAGCGGCGCGAGTTGCTTGACCAGTATCGCGTGGTGGATGCCGCGATGAAGGTCGTCGGGATCGGCAGCGTCGGAACCTATTGCGCCGTGCTCCTGATGATGTCCACCAACAACAGCCCGCTGTTCCTGCAGTGGAAGCAGGCGAAGCATTCCGTGCTCGAACCCTATGCCGGCAAGAGCGCCTATGCGCATCCGGGCCAGCGCGTCGTCATGGGGCAGAAGCTGATGCAGTCCGCCACCGATATCTTCATGGGCTGGGCGACCACGAACATCGGTATACAGGGTTATGTGCGGCAACTGCGCGACGCAAAGATCAAACCGCTGGTTGAAACCATGGATGCCGGCATGTTGACCCAGTTCGGCAAGCTCTGCGGATGGGCCCTGGCCAGGGCGCACGCCAAGGCCGGCAACGTCGAGCAGAAGATCAGCGGCTATCTGGGCAATACCGACAATTTCGACGACGCCATGGGCAGGTTCGCCGTGGCCTATGCCGACCAGACCGAGCGCGACCACGCGGCCCTGAAGGCCGCCGTTCGGGCCGGCAAGATCGACGTTCATCTAGAGGAATAGTCCGAGCGGTCCGGTAGCGCCGATGGCAGACGACGCCCCGGGCCCCGCCTTGGGATGTGCAGCCGGCACTGCCGGGAGGCGAAAACATGTTTGAGGGGACGGTGGCCATGGCGAGATTGAAGATTGGTCATTCCAGCGCGGCATTCATAGCCGTGACCATGAAGCGGGTATTGGACATACCGAGAACGTGCCTGGCATATCTGGGGTTGGCCGTATTCCCGGGTTTGCGCCGCCGGGTGTCGGTTCGAGTGGCACCTGCTCTCATTGGCCTGACCCTGGCGGCCTGCGGTTCGATCGGACCGGAATCCGTCCCGCGCGACCGCATCGACTATGCCAGTGCGATCGGCGATTCCTGGAAGCAGCAGACGCTGCTCAACATCGTAAAGCTGCGCTATGGCGATTTGCCGGTCTTCCTCGACGTCCAGCAGGTGATTGCAGGATACCAGTTCAACAGCACGGCCACCGCCGGATTCAATGCCTCGACAACCCAGATGGAGAATCCGTCTCCGTCATTCATGGCGCTTGGCGGCAGCGTTCTGTTGCAGGGCAGTTACAGGGACAGCCCAACCATCATCTATACGCCAAGCGTCGGATCGAGCTTCCTGACCCGGCTGATGACGCCGATTCCGCCGAGCGCCATCATGTTCCTGTTGCAGGCCGGCTATGCCGCCGACAGCGTCATGGCGCTCACCCTCGACTCGATCAACGGCATCAAGAACAAGTCGGATCGCCCGATCAATGCCGGTCGTTCCGCCGACCCCAGGTTTCTCCGGCTTGGCCGATTGATTCGTGAAATGCAGGCCGCCGGCGCGCTCGAGATCCGCATCGTGCAGCCGAAGGATGCCGCCGAGACCTCGGTACTTCTGTTCAAGCCCAGAGAGAATCAGGCGGAAATCGAGTTTGACAGGAATGAGATCGCGGCGATCCTCGGTCTCGCCCCGGACGCGAAGGAGATCAGCGTCTATTATGGCGGCAGCTCGGGAAGGAACGATGAGATCGCCATGCAGACGCGCTCGATGCTGCAGATCATGGTCGAGCTCGGCTTTGGTATCAACCTGCCGACCTCCGACACCCAGGAGGGCCGGGCATGGCCGAGCCTGGAGAGCGTTCAGGCGACAACCACCACCCCCCTGCTGCACATTGCGAGTGGAAATGCGCGTCCCAGCGACGCATTCATCTCGGTCCCGTATCACGGCAAATGGTTCTGGATCCCGGATACCGAGATCGCGTCCAAGTACATATTCTCGTTCGTCATGCTGCTGTTCTCCGTCTCGGAAAAGGGGGCGCAGGGAACCCCGCCGATCGTCACCGTCCCGGCGAACAACTAGACGGACGGGCCCGCGGGCCTATTTTTCCGGCGCGGCGAAATCCGGCGCCGTCAGCTGGCCGAGACAGGGATGCGTCGGCATGATTTCCGGATTGTCGAGGAACTGCCCGGCCAGCGCATCGGCGCAGGGCTCGTTGCCGAGCACGTCGTGGCCGGCGCCGGGAAACTCGAAATAGAAGCTGCGGTGCAGGCCGGCCGCCGCCAGCCGGGCATATTGCGGCGGCGTCACCGGATCGTAGGCGCCGCTCAGGATCAGGCTCGGGATGTCGCTCTCCACCGCCCTGCCGTCCGCCGGATCGACGGATCCCTGGGCCCAGAGATCGCAGGCATCGGTGACGTCGGGAATGGCGGCGAAACCCTTCAGCATCGGATAGGCGGCATAGGCGGCACGCGCCCGCTTGAGGTCGTTGAACGGGGCCTCCTCGAGGCAGCTCGCCGAGGTCCACAGCCCCTCGCCGAAATCGTCGCGGCCCAGGGTGTCGTCGAGCATGTAGTCGATCTCCTGGTCCATCGCCTTCAGTCGCCGCTGCTTGAAGGCCTCGATGATCCGCGGCACGTTCTCTATGTCGGCGCGGTTGTAGAGATTGCTGAAGAGATGGCCGAGCAGCAGGTCGCCGGTGACCACGATCCCGGCCATGTCGTCGCCCAGGGGATTGAGCCGCGTCGTCTTGAACGGCCGCGCATTCAGGTCCTGGACCAGGGTTTCGAGGTCGGACTGCAGGTCGGGGTAGTCCCGCCGGCATTTGCGGTCGGCGGCGCAGCCGGCGAACAGGGTGCGGAAGGCGCGGTCGGTGACCCAGGCGCCATCCTCGAAGAAATGCGCCTGCAGCGGCACCACCGAATCCAGGATGACGCTGCGGATGTCGCCGGGGAAGTCGCGCATGTAGGTGAGTGCGAAGCGGGTCCCGTAGGAGAGACCGTAGACGTTCCATTTCGGCCGCTGCAGCGCCTGGAAGAGGTCGTGGAGATCGACCGCGCTCTCCTTGGTGTTGTAGGCGGTGGGGTCGTGACCCGCCGCCGTCACCCGTTTCAGGCAGGCGGCGGTCGCCTCGCGGTTGAGTTTCGCCGCCGCCGCGTAGTCGCCGCCGAGGCCGAGTTCCGTCACCGCCGCCGCCTGCAGTTCCGGGCAGTCCATCCGGGGCTCGGTGAGGCCGGTGCCGCGCTGGTCGACCAGCACCAGGTCGCGCTCGCGCACCCAGGCATTGTCGTCGATGAAATCCCACCACCAGGTGATCCGGTCAGCATCCAGCCAGGCCCCGTCCCCCGGTCCGCCGGCCAGGTAGACCACCGGATCCTCGTATTTCCGCTCCCCCGGCGCGCTGATCACCGCGACCGGGAGCGACAGCTGCAGGGCGCTCTTCCCGGCGCGGCTTTCCGGCACCTGGAAACGGTAGCAGGCGACCTTGAAATCGGCCGGCACGGTGAACCAGCAGTCGACCGGGGCCAGGGGTTCCGCCCGGGCGACGGGGGAAAGGCCGAGGGCGAGCCCCAGGCAGCCCGCCAGGAATGGCGGTTTTCCGCGGAATTTCACGGGGTCGACCGGAAATTCTCCCGCCCCGCCCAGCACGCCGCCTCACTTGTATATACAAGTAGCGCCAGGCGCTGGTGGAGGTGGGTGCAGAAGGCCCCCTCGGGCTCGGTCCAGCAGCGATAGGCGGTCGAAAGCTCGGCGAGATCGCCCTTGTCGATGCGGCTGCAGGCTGTCACCACCGTGGGCGCCACCGCGCGGAAACCGTACATATCCAGCAGATTCGCCGGTGAAATCTCCTCGGCAACCGCGGTTTTCCCGGTGAAAAGCGCAAGAACTCACGGCAAAAATCACGGTGGAAACGCGCAACCGCATCGTGGATCTCCTGGTTTCTCCCATCATGCGGGGGGCCGCTTTCCAGCGCAAGAACCAGCCTATAAACTCGCCCCGCCGCTGGGGACATGCATGACCGACACCGCCGCCCGACCACCACGCAAGCGCCGCTGGCTGAAACGCATCCTGGCGCTCCTGGTGATCGGCACCGCGCTTCTCGCCCTGTTCCCGGAGACCCCGGCGACCTGGCTGGCCGGGCGGCTGATCGCCCTGGAAACCGGCGCGCCGAACGCGATCGAACTCACCGCCCTCGGCCTCGGCCAGGCGAAGATCGCCCGCCTCGCCCTGGGCAGCCAAGGGCAGGTTGCCGTCACCAATGCGATCGTCGACTACCAGCCGCTGGGCGCCCTCGCGGGGCGGATCGACCGGATCGAGATCGAGCGCCTCGACCTGCACCTGAAATACGGCATCCGCGCCAGCCTCGGCGACCTCGACCCGCTGATCGACCGGCTGCGCGCCGGCGGTTCCGGCACCGGCGACACCCCGGTGCCCACCGTCATCATCCACCGCATCGTGGCGGTCATCGATTCCCCGCTCGGCGCCATCAGCGGCGAGGGCATGGCGACCTTCGACCAGAACGTGGTCTATGCCCAGTTCTCCCTGGCCGAGGCCGAGCAGCGGGCCAAGGTCGATCTCGACCTCAATGTCGCCCTGCAGCAGTCGCAGACCCGGCCGCAGGGCAAGGTTTCCGGCCATATCGACGCCGAGTCCGGCCTCTGGCAGTTTCTCGGCATGCCGCAGCCGAGCGCCGGCTCGCTCGACCTCGCGGCAAAGCTGCGCGAACCGCCGGCCGATGCCCCGGCGACGCCGGTCGACCCGGTGGCCGACTGGACCGCCAATCTGAACGGCCTCGCCTGGTCGGGATTGCCCGCCCCGCTGACCGCCGCCCTCGCCGGCAGCGCCACCGCCGCCGCCGGACAGGTGACCATCGAGGGGCTGGAGGTGAAATCGACCGGCGGCTGGACGCCGGATCTCGCCGTCGAACTCGCCGGCACCGCCCCGGCGATCATCGATCTCCAGTCCTTCCAGGCTTCGGCCGCATTCGACCTGAAGCTGGCGGCGAAGAGCCTGAAATTCGGCGAGGTCAGCCTGCGCCAGCCAAGCCTCGATCTCGGTCTCGCCGTCACCAATGCCAACGGCGAGATCAAGGTCGCCACCACCCGCGACGGCAGGATCGGCCTCGCCGAGGCGAAGATCGGCAAGGACCTGGCGATCACCCAGCCGGTCGCCCTGCCGGTGAAGCACGACCCGGCGAGCAGCCTCCTGGTCCAGCCGCGGCTGGTCGGCGGCACCACGCTCCATGGCGGCCTCGCCCTGGGGAAATTCGCCCTCGGCCTGCGCTCGGCCAGCCTGGGGATTCGCTGCAGCTGGCGGTACCCGCGGCGACCCTCGAGGTCGACCTCACGCCGGGCCGGCCGATGGCGGCGGGGCTGAAGGTCGCCGGCGCCCAGGCGGTGCTGCCGAAACTCGGCATCTCGACCCGCAAGGCGACGCTGGACGCCAGGCTCAGCGGCCAGAAGCTAGAAGTCGGTTTCGCCCTGGCGCAGGTGACCTCCGTCACCGGCTTCGTGCCGATGGAGATCGACGGGACCGCCGGTCTCGACGGCGGGGCGCTGACGCTGAAGGGCAAGGTGCACAACGATCCGGCGAAGATGACGCTCAACGTCGACGGCACCTACAACCTCGCCAAGGCGAGCGGCAAGGTCAATCTCGACCTCGACCCGGTGGTCTTTGCCGAGGGCGGCCTTCAGCCGCACAACCTGCTGCCGCCCCTGCGCTCGCGGATGCAGGACATCAGCGGCTCGGTCGATCTCCTGGGCAGCGTCTCGATCGCCGATGGCCGCCTCGCCTCCGACCTGAAGCTCCGGGTCGAGCGCCTCTCGGGCAAGGTCGGGCCGGTCATCCTGCGCAACCTCAACACGGTGGTGGAGATCGACCGCCCCTGGCCGCTCTCCACCAAGCCGGACCAGGTGCTCTCGGTCGAGCTTGCCGATGTCGGCCTGCCGCTGACCAACGGGCTGGTGCGCTTCAAGATCGACGACGGCAAGCAGCTGTCGATCGCCGAGAGCCGGCTGGAGATGATCGGCGGCAAGGTGACGCTGGACCCCCTGGCCTTGACCCTGGGCGCACCGGCCCAGCAGCTGAGCTTCCAGGTCGAGAATTTGTCGGTGGCTGAGCTCTTCAAGCAGTTCGGCATCGCCGGCCTCGCCGGGGATGGCGAGATTTCCGGGACGGTGCCGGTCACCCTGTTTCCCGCCGGCCTCGCCATCCCCAACGCCAAACTGGCCGCCGCCGGACCCGGGGTCCTGAAATACGACCCCAACCAGGCGCCGCTGGCCCTGAAAAGCGCCGGGGAAAGTGTCGCTATGGTGTTGCTGGCATTGTCGGATTTCCACTATACCAAGCTCGAACTCGACCTCGACCGATCACTCGCAGGTGATGTCTCCCTGGGCTTGCACATCGGTGGCAGCAATCCCAGTTTCTACAATGGCTACCCGGTGGAGCTGAATCTCACGATCAGCGGGCGGCTCGACGAGGTCCTGCGCAAGGGCTTGGCCGGGTATCAGGTGCCGGATATGATCGAAGAACGGCTCAAATCCTATAATCATTGAAAGGCCGAACCCGTGCCCTTTTCCCCCAACTCGAAGTTCCAGGCCGGCGTGGCCGCCGCCTTCATGGCCTTTGCGCTTTCCGGATGCAACCCGACCGTGAAGGTCGAGGCGCCGGACAAGCCGATCGTGATCAATCTGAACGTGAAGATCGAGCAGGAAGTCCGGGTCAAGGTCGACAAGGATGTCGAGACCCTGGTCAACAACAACCCCAACCTGTTCTGACGGGAAGTGAGTAGGATTATGCGCAAGCCCCTCGTGACCACCCTGAAGGCCCTGATCGCCGCCCTGATGCTGGCGATCGCCCTCCCCGCCGCCTCGGCGCTGGCGGATCCGCTGAACGACGCGCGCGCCGCCGGCCTCGTCGGCGAGCGCCCGGACGGCTATGTCGATATCGTCGCCGCCAACCCCTCCGCCGACATCCGCAAGCTGGTCGCCGACATCAACGCCCAGCGCCGCCAGGTCTACGAGAAGCTGGCAGCCGAGAAGGGCGTGGCCATCGAGCAGATCGGCGCCCTGGCAGCCGAGAAGACGATCAACGAGCGGCTGCAGGCCGGCTGGTACTACATGGACAGCTCGGGTCAGTGGCAGCAGAAGTAGCTGCCGGAGTGCCGGCCGCGACCCGGCCCTGGAACTGAAGGGGACCCATGGCTGCGCTGCCCGCGAACATCGATGAGACGCAATCGCTGCTGAAGACTGGCAGCTACGTCGCCGACCGCAGCCTGGCGACGGCGGTGTTCCTGGCGCTGAAGCTGAGCCGGCCGCTGTTCCTCGAAGGCGAGGCCGGCGTCGGCAAGACCGAGATCGCCAAGGTCCTGGCCGAGACCCTGGGCCGCCGCCTGGTGCGGCTGCAATGCTACGAGGGCCTCGACCTCGCCGCCGCGGTCTATGAGTGGAACTATGCCCGGCAGATGATCGAGATCCGCCTGGCCGAGGCCGCGCACGAGGCGAGCAAGGAGAAGATCGCCGGCGACATCTTCTCGGAGCGCTTCCTGATCAAGCGGCCGCTGCTGCAGGCGCTGGAGGCCGATCCCCGCGGTGCGCCGGTGCTGCTGATCGACGAGCTCGACCGCACCGACGAGCCCTTCGAGGCCTTCCTGCTGGAGATGCTGTCGGACTTCCAGGTGACGATCCCGGAGCTCGGCACGATCAAGGCGGCCGAGCCGCCGATCGTGGTCATCACCTCGAACCGCACGCGCGAGATCCACGACGCGATGAAGCGGCGCTGCCTCTACCACTGGGTGGACTATCCGGATTCGGCGCGCGAGCTCGCGATCCTGCGCTCGAAATCGCCGCAGGCCGGGCTCGACCTGTCGCGCGAGGTCGTCGCCTTCGTGCAGAAGCTGCGCAAGCGCGACCTGTTCAAGCTGCCCGGCGTTGCCGAGACCATCGACTGGGCCGAGGCCCTGGTGCAGCTCGACCAGGTGGCGCTCGAGCCCCAGGCGATCGACAGCAGCCTCGGCGCCCTGCTGAAATACCAGGACGACATCGCGCGCATCCGCGGCACCGAAGCCGCGGCGATCCTCGATGAAGTGCGGGCCGAGATGCTGGCGCAGAACCCGACCCGCGCCGCGCTCCGCTGACCATGACGGATTCCGGCGCCAGCAAGGGCACGGCGAAGGACACGGCCGGTCGCAGCCGGCTTGCCGAGAACATCATGTCCTTCGCCCGCACCCTGCGCGCCGCCGGCCTGCCGATCGGGCCCGGCAAGGTGATCGACGCCGTCGAGGCGGTGAAGGCGGCCGGCATCGGCGACCGCGAGGACTTCTACTGGACGCTGCACGCCGTCTTCGTGCACCGCCGCGACCAGCGCGAGATCTTCGACCAGGCCTTCCACATCTTCTGGCGCAACCCGGAATTCCTCAAGCGCATGATGGCGATGCTGCTGCCCAGCCTGCGCTACGACAATCCCGGCGAGGACCAGGACGAGATCGCCACCCGCCTGGCGGAGGCGCTGCAGGGACCGCCCGCGGCCGACGGCGGCGGGGCCGAGGAGGCCGACGAGGAGGAAATCCGCATCGACGCGGCGCTGACCTTTCCGACCGCGAGCTGCTGCAGAAGATGGATTTCGAGAAGATGCCTCGGCCGAGCTGGCGAAGGCGAAGACGGCGATCGCCACCCTGCGCCTGCCGCTCATGGACGTGCCGACGCGGCGCTTCCGCCCAGCGCGCGCGGCCCGCGGGTCGACATGCGCGCCACCCTGCGGGCCAGCCTGAAGAATGCCGGCGCGATCCCGCTGAAGCTGAAGCGGCCCAGCTCCGCCACCCGCCGCTGGTCGTGCTCTGCGACATCTCCGGCTCGATGAGCCGCTACGCGCGGCTGCTGCTGCATTTCATGCATGCGGTCACCAACGACCGCGACCGCGTGCACACCTTCCTGTTCGGCACGCGCCTGACCAACGTCACCCGCGACCTCCGCGCCAAGGATGTCGACGTGGCGCTGGACAAGGTGGCCGAACGGGTCGAGGACTGGTCCGGCGGCACCCGCATCGGCCATTGCCTGGCGGCGTTCAACCACGACTGGTCGCGCCGCGTGCTGGGCCAGGGCGCGGTGGTGCTGCTGATCACCGACGGGCTGGACCGCGACGGCGCCGCGGGACTGCACGAGGAGATGGAGCGGCTGCACAAGTCCTGCCGGCGCCTGATCTGGCTCAATCCCCTGTTGCGCTACGACGGCTTGCGCCGAAGCCCAGGGTGCCAAGGCGATGATGCCCCATGTTGACGATTTCCGCCCGGTGCATAATCTGGACAGCCTGCGGGATCTGGCTGACGCGCTCGCCGCCGAGCGCCCCGGCCGGATCGAAGCGAGGGCCGCATGACGACGCCGCAAGACCCGTCCACCGAGGAGAACGTGCTGGCCACCGCCGCCGCCTGGCGCCGGTCCGGCAGGGGCGTCGCCCTCGCCACGGTGACGGCGACCTGGGGCTCGTCGCCGCGTCCCGCCGGCTCGCAGCTGGCGGTCGACGAGCGCGGCGCCATGCTGGGCTCGGTCTCCGGCGGCTGCATCGAAGGCGCCGTCGTGAAGGAGGCACAGGAGGTCATCGCCGACGGCAAGCCGCGGCTGCTCGATTTCGGCGTCAGCGACGAACAGGCCTGGGAAGTCGGCCTCGCCTGCGGCGGCAAGCTGCAGATCTATCTCGAGCGCGTCGAATGAAACTGGCGGATCTCGACCGGCTGCTGGCGCTGCGGCAGCGCCATGTCCCGGCCGCGCTCGTCACCGACTCGACGGCGGCAGGCAGGACGTCTTCACCGAGGAGGCCCAGGCCCCGGCCTTCGGCTTCTCGGCCGGCGCCCGCGACGCCATCGCGCTGGCAATCGCCGACGACCGCAGCTGCGAACTCGAGCTCGACGGCAGGCGCTGCTTCGTCCTGGTGCAGAACCCGCCGCCGCGGCTGATGATCGTCGGCGCCGTGCATATCGCGCAGAGCCTGGCGCCGATGGCGGCGATGGCCGGCTTCGACGTCACCGTGGTCGATCCGCGCCGCGCCTTCGCCACCGCCGACCGGTTTCCCGGCGTGAAGCTGCGCCACGACTGGCCGGACGAGGCGATGGCGGAACTGGTACCGGATGTGCGCACCGCCGTCGTCACCCTGACCCACGATCCCAAGCTCGACGATCCGGCGCTGATCGCCGCCTTGCGTGCCCCGGTCTTCTACATCGGCGCGCTGGGCAGCAGGAAGACCCATGCCGGGCGCCTGAAGCGCCTGGCCGAGGCCGGCTTCGGCGAAGCCGATTTCGCCCGCATCCACGGCCCGGCCGGGCTCGATATCGGCGCGAAGTCGCCGGCCGAGATCGCCGTCTCGGTGCTGGCGCAGTTGACCGCCGCCAGGCGCAACCGGCCGACCGGACGATGATCTTCGCCGAGCTCCCAGTCGGGCAATGCGAGGGTGCGCTGCTGGCGCATGCCCGGCGCTGCGGCGCCCAGCTGTTCAAGAAGGGGCGACGGCTCTCGGCGGCGGATATCGCCGCCCTGCAGGCGGACGGCGCCACCACCCTGCCGATCGCGCGACCGGAAGCCGGCGATGTGCCCGAGGACCAGGCCGCCGCCGAGCTCGGCCAGGCGACGGCCGGGCCCGGCCTCGAGATCGATCCCGCCTTCACCGGGCGGGCCAACCTGCATGCCGCGGCCGACGGGGTGCTGGTGCTGGATCCGGCGCGGATCAATGCCCTCAACGAGATCGACGAGGCGATCACCCTGGCGACCCTGCCGCCCTTCGCGGCGGTGAAGGCCGGGCAGATGGTGGCGACGGTGAAGATCATCCCCTTCGCCGTCGAGCGCGCGCATCTCGATGCCTGCATCGCCATCGCCCGCGACGGCGGCGCGCTGCTGAAGGTGGCGACCTACCGGCCGCGCGCCATAACCCTCATCCAGACCCAACTGCCCAACCTGAAGCCGAGCGTGCTCGAGAAGACCGTCGCCGTTCTCGACGCCCGGCTGGCGCAGCTCGGCAATCCGCCGGCCACCGACCTGCGCTGCCCGCATGACGCGACGGCGCTGGTCGCCGCCATCGCCAAGGCGCAGGCCGGCGGCGCCGAGCTCATCCTGATCCTCGGCGCCTCGGCGATCACCGACCGGCGCGACGTCATCCCGGCGGCGATCGAGGCCTCCGGCGGCAGCATCGCCCATTTCGGCATGCCGGTCGATCCCGGCAACCTGCTGCTGCTGGGCGCCATCGCCGGACGGCCGGTCGTCGGCCTGCCGGGCTGCGCGCGTTCGCCGAAGCTGAACGGCTTCGACTGGGTGCTGCAGCGGATGCTGGCCGACCTCGCGGTGAGTGCCCGCGACATCCGTCACATGGGCGTCGGCGGGCTGCTGAGCGAGATCCCCTCGCGGCCGCAACCGCGCAGCCTGCCGCTGCCCGACCTCGCCACCCGGCCGAAGATCGGCGCCGTCATTCTCGCCGCCGGCAAGTCGAGCCGCATGGGCCGCAACAAGCTGCTGCTGGACTTCCAGGGCAAGCCGATCCTCGCCCATGTCGCCGACCAGACGGCGGCGGCCGGCATCGACGAGATCGTCGTGGTCTGCGGCCATCAGGCCGGCAAGGTGCGCGCGGCGCTGGCCGGACGGAAGCTGAAGATCGTCGAGGCGCGCGACTACCAGCTCGGCATGAGCGCCTCGCTGAAGGCCGGCATCCGCGCCCTGCCCGCCGGCATCGACGCCGCTTTGGTGCTGCTCGGCGACATGCCCCAGGTGGCACCCGATCTGATCCGGCGGCTGATCGCCGCCTACAACCCGCTTGAGGGACGCGCCGTCGTGCTGCCCAGCCACCAGGGCAAGCGCGGCAATCCGGTGCTGTTCGACCGGCGGTTCTTTCCCGAGATGCTGGAACTGGAAGGCGATGTCGGCGCGCGGCACCTGATCGGGCTGCACGAGGACCTGGTCTTCGACCTCGCGGTGGAGACCGCCGGCGTCTTCGCCGATGTCGACACGCCGGACGCCTATGACCGCCTGCTGGCAGGAGCCTAGAACATGACCACCGAACTCTATCACCAGGACATGGTGGAGCGCGCCCGGCGCGGCTTCGGCAAGGGCCGCCTGCAGCAGGCCAGCGCCAGCATCACCGTCGACAACCCGCTCTGCGGCGACCGGGTGACCCTGGACCTCACCCGCGTCGGCGACCGGGTCTCGGCGGTGGGGCACGACGTCCGGGGCTGCCTGCTCTGCGAGGCGGCGGCGGCGACCATCGCGGAATTCGCCCGCGGCAAGGGGACCGACGAATTGCAGGCGATGTCGGCGGCAATCGGCGAACTGATGCGCAAGGGCGCGCCGCCGCCGGCGCAGTTCGCCTGTCTCGAGGTCTTCGCCCCGGTGCATCATTCGAAGAGCCGGCGCGACTGCGTCCTTCTCCCCTTCGAAGCCCTCGGCAAGGCCCTCGGCGCCGCCTTCCAGGGCCCTGCCTCCTCGGGTGCCGCCTCCTCGGGCGCCGCCTCCTAGGGCACCGTCTCCTGGGGCGCCGCCTCCTGCGGCACCGCAGGGCCGCGGGATCCGTCCAGCGACGCCAGGAAGGCCAGGACCTTTTCCGGCATGCCGTGCTCCATCAGGTCGCCGTGGCCGGCGGCGGGCGGGAAGAAGCCCTGCTTCGGCTCCTTGGCCGCGGCGAGGATCATGCGGCCGAACTTCGCCAGCGTCACCCGGTCCTGCTCGCCGTGGATCACCAGCAGCGGCGCGCCGATGCGGTCGATCTTGGCGAGGGAATCGAACTTGTCGAGGATGATGGCGTCGACGGCAAACAGCGGGTAGCGCACCGCGGCGGAGCGGCGGACCGAGGCGATCGGCGCTTCCAGGACGACGGCCAGGTAGCGGGCCTCGATCGCCATCTGCACCGCCACCGCGGTGCCCAGGGATTCGCCGAAGAGAATGGTCTGCGCCGGCGCCACGCCTTGGGCGGCGAGGAAGGCGAGGTTGGCCCGGGCATCGGCATAGAAGCCGGTCTCGGTCGGCCTGCCCGGATTGCCGCCATAGCCGCGATAGCCGACCAGCAGCACGCCGTATCCCTCAGCCAGATAGGGCCGCACCCGGACCACCCGGTCGCCGCGATGCCCGGCATTGCCGTGGAAATAGACGATGGTGCGGCCGTCGGCGCGGCGCGACGGCGTCCACCAGGACTGCAGGTCGAGCCCGTCGGCGCTGCGGATCGCCACTTCCTGCAGCAGCCCGGCGGCGCCGGCCGCGGCGAGGTCGGCCCGCTCCGCCGGCGGATGGAAGACGAGGTCCCTCTGCTTGATGAAGAGCCCGAAGAGGCAGAGCGCATAGAGGCCGGCGCCGGCGCCGAGGATATTCAGGAGCATCGCGCGCGATGCCGGAGATCAGGGCTGGGCGACATGATGCGCGCCGAAATAGGCCACGAAGCGGTCATAGGCATCGCGGCCCTCGGTCCGGCACCAGCCCTTGTAGCCGCCGAGGCCGCGGTTGGCGTATTCGACATCGACAGCGGTATAGGCCGAGATCCGCACGTTGCGATGCTGGTCCTCGTCCATCGCGTCGCGGGCCAGCACGGCGTCGCGCGACAGCCGGAAGCCGCCGGCGGATTCCTGGTTGATCAGGCCGCAATATTCCAGGATGCCGGCATCGTAATAGATCTTGAAGAGTTCCGGATAGACGCGCCGCGCCACGTCATACTTGTCCTCGGCCGCGGCGGACGAGGCTGCGGCAGTCGCCATCAGGTTCAGCAGGAGCAATGCCACCGACAGACGCATGGGATTTCCTCGACTCCGCGCGGTTTCAGCTTGGCGCGGCCCCCGACCGGAAGCAAGCGCCAAACCCGGCCCGCCGCGATCGGGGTCGCCTCGATCGCTCCATCGGCGCCGGCCCGCTTGAGACTGCGCCAGGCGCCGGATATAGTGGCCGCCTGCCGATCGGCCCCGCTTTGAGGTCACAGCTTGCCGCCTTCGCTCTCCCGCCGCTCCGGCTTCGCCCCTCGTTTCGGCCAGGCGCTGGCCAGCCTGTTCGCCTGTGCCGCCCTGTTCGCCGGTGCCGGCTGCTCGAGCCGCGCGGTGACGCCGACGACGCTCAGCGGTGCGGCGGCGGATCCGACGGTGGCGCCGAAGTCCGCCGCGGCGCCGGATCCGGCCGCGGCCGCGCCGAGCGCCGATCCCGCCGCCGGGAACGCCTCGCTCGGCGATGCCGCCGCCGAGCCGGTGACGCCGCTGGCGGCCCTGGCCCAGAACATCAGCGACGAACTGGCGGCCGCCCTGCGCCAGGCCAGCGCGACCGCGGCGACGCTGGAGCAGCTGCGCAGCGCCGGCCAGACCGATCGCGCGACGATCAGCGGGATGCTGCGCCAGATCGTCGAGGCCTCGCCGGACGTGTTCGGTGCCTCGGCGGTCTGGCAGCCCGACGCCTATGACGGGCGCGATGCGGATTTCGCGGTCGCCGACCTGCAGAATCCCGATACCGGGCAGTTCGTCGTCTACTGGGCGCGCGCCGCCGACGGCAGCGTGATGCAGTCCAAGGTCAACCACACCAAGCTGGTGGCGCGGAGTTCCTGGCTCTCGCCGATGACCTCGGGCAAGCCCTATGTCAGCGAGCCCTATACCTTCGCCATCGCCGACACCGTCTTCGTGGCGGCGACGGTGTCGGTGCCGATCCTCGATCCGACCGGCATCTCGGCGGAGCCGCTCGGCGTCTATTCGCTCGACGTCCCGCTGCATTCGGTGCTGGCCGGCCTCCGGCCCGAGGCGATGCCGAAGAAAAGCCGCATCATCCTGGTCGACCGCAACAACGATCTTGCCGCGGATTCCGACCCCTCCTGGCGGCCCGGCGGCGGGATCGTGGCACCCGGCGAGCCCTTCGCCAGCTATCTCGCCGACGCCCGCGGCGATCCGACGCTGAAGCTGCTGATCGCCTGGGACCACAAGGAATACCAGCTCACCGCCGCCCCGGTGGTGTTCAACGGCACCCTGCGCGTCTGGCGATTGATGATGCTGACCCAGACCAAGTAGACTGCGCCACTGCAGCCAAGGAGAAGACGCATGAAGACCCGCGCCGCCGTCGCCCTCGAGGCCGGCAAACCCCTGAGCATCGAGGAAGTGGATCTTGAAGGTCCGAAGGCCGGCGAGGTGCTGGTCGAGGTCAAGGCGACCGGCATCTGCCATACCGACTGGTTCACCCTGTCGGGGGCCGATCCCGAGGGCCTGTTCCCGGCGATCCTGGGGCACGAGGGCGCCGGCGTCGTGGTCGATGTCGGCCCCGGCGTCGCCACGCTGAAGAAGGGCGACCACGTGATCCCGCTCTACACGCCGGAATGCCGGCAATGCGAATACTGCCTCAGCCAGAAGACCAACCTCTGCCAGGCGATCCGCGCCACCCAGGGCCAGGGACTGATGCCCGACGGCAGCAGCCGCTTCTCGCTCGGCGGCCGGAAGGTGTTCCACTACATGGGCACCTCGACCTTCGCCAACCACACCGTGGTGCCGGAAATCGCCCTGGCCAAGATCCGCCCGGACGCGCCCTTCGACAAGGTCTGCTACATCGGCTGCGGCGTCACCACCGGGATCGGCGCCGTCATCAACACCGCCAAGGTCGAGGCCGGCGCCAATGTGGTGATCTTCGGCCTCGGCGGCATCGGCCTCAACGTCATCCAGGGCGCGCGCATGGTCGGCGCCAACATGATCATCGGCGTCGACCTCAATCCCGGCCGCAAGGCGCTGGCGGAGAAATTCGGCATGACGCATTTCGTCAATCCGAAGGAGGTCGAGGGCGACCTCGTTCCCTATCTCGTCAACCTCACCCGGGGCGGCGCCGACTACAGCTTCGAATGCATCGGCAACACCAGCACCATGCGCCAGGCGCTGGAATGCTGCCACAAGGGCTGGGGCGTCTCGGTGATCATCGGCGTCGCCGGCGCCGGCCAGGAGATCTCCACCCGGCCGTTCCAGCTGGTCACCGGCCGGGTCTGGAAGGGGACCGCCTTCGGCGGCGCCCGCGGCCGCACCGACGTGCCGAAGATCGTCGACTGGTACATGGACGGCAAGATCAACATCGACGACCTGATCACCCATACCATGCCGCTGAAGGACATCAACAAGGGCTTCGAGCTGATGAAGGCCGGCACCTCGATCCGCAGCGTCGTGATCTATTGATGCCGGCACCGACGGAGATTTCCCGACATCGCTGCCATGGCGGCTGGCAGCTGTTCCTCAGCCATGCCTCGGCGGAATGCGGCGTGGAGATGCGCGTCTCGGTCTTCCTGCCGCCCCAGGCCGAGCGCGGCAAGGTGCCGGTGCTCACCTATCTCGCCGGCCTGACCTGCAGCGAGGAAACCTTCGCCATCAAGGCCGGGGCCCAGCGCCTGGCGGCGGAACTCGGGCTGATGCTGGTGGCGCCCGATACCAGCCCGCGCGGCACCGATATTCCCGGCCAGGCGGAATCCTGGGACTTCGGCATCGGCGCCGGCTTCTATGTCGACGCCACCGAGGCGCCGTGGGCGAAGAACTGGCGCATGTACAGCTATGTCAACCGCGAGCTGCCGCAGCTGATCGCCGCGCATTTCCCGGCCGATGCCGGGCGCCAGGGGATCTTCGGCCATTCCATGGGCGGGCATGGCGCGCTGATCTCGGCGCTGAAGAACCCCCGGCACTACCGCTCGGTCTCCGCCTTCGCGCCGATCGCCGCGCCAATGCGCTGTCCCTGGGGCGAAAAGGCCTTCACCGGCTATCTCGGCCCGGACCGGGCGGGCTGGCGGGAGTATGACGCCAGCGAACTGGTGCGGCGCCGGGCCCTGCCCTATCCGATCCTGGTCGACCAGGGCCTGGGCGACAAGTTCCTCGCCGAGCAGCTGCATCCCGAGATCTTCGCCGAGGCCTGCCGGCAGTCGGGCCAGGCCCTCAGCCTGCGCCACCACGCCGAGTACGACCATGGCTACTATTTCATCCAGAGTTTCATGGCGGACCACCTGCAGCACCACGCCGCCGCCCTCCGCGCCTAGGCTGGGCCGCGCCTGAGGTGGCCAAACCTGAGTTGGCCAAACCTGCGGTGAGCCGTCGCCGACTTCGCCTTGCCATGAATCGCCCGATAGGTCATGTAAGCATGATGACGGACGACACCTATACTCGGCAGTGGGATCGGTACGGGCGCATCAATTTCGCCCTGTTTCTCGCCCATGCCGGGGCCACGCTTTTCGCCTTCTACGGCCTGCCCCGGCTGGTGGCCGTCGATCCCGCCTGGGCCTGGCTGCTGCTGCCGATCGGCCTGGTCGGCAATGGGTACTGGGCGCTGCTGCACGAGGCCTTCCATGGCCAGCTGCACCGCGAGGCGAAGGTCAATCAATGGCTCGGCCGCAGCCTCGCCTGGCTGTTCGGCTCGTCGTTCCGCCTGCTGCGCTTCGGCCATCTCATGCATCACCGCTTCAACCGCCACCGGCTCGACCGGCCCGATGTCTACGATGCGGCACAAACCGGTCCCTGGATCGCCCGGTTGCGCTTCTTCGCCGAGGCGCTGGGCGGGCTCTATGTCATCGAGGTGGCGGCGCCGCTGCTCTACTGGTCGCGGAGCGCCACCATCCACGCCCTGCTGGAGCGCATCTATGCCGGCGACGACCAGCCGATTCCGGAATTGCGGCGCCTCGCCCTGCAGGCCCTCGGCGCGCCGCGCTGCATACGCGAGCTGCGCCAGGATGCCGCCGCCAGCCTTGGTCTGCTGCTCCTTGCCTGCTGGTGCTGGGGGGCGCATTGGCCGCTGATCCTGGCCTTCATGGTCGGGCGCGGCGCCCTGGTGTCCTGCCTCGACAACGTCTACCACTTCCGCACCCCGGTCGACCGGCCCGACTTCGCCTATAACCTCAGCCTGCCCCGCCCGCTCCAGGCCCTGTTCCTCAACATGAATCTGCACCGGGTGCACCACCACAATATGCAGTTGCCCTGGTGGCGCCTACCGCAGCAGTTTGTGGCCGTCGGCGAAAGCTTCGACGGCAAGCTGGTTCTGGGCGCCCTGGCGCAGCTCAAAGGCCCGGCGCCGATCTGACGGAACAGCCCGCTCTCGCCGGCGTTTCCGCCGGCTTTCCCACCGGTTTTCCGCGCCGGCGAAACGGGGCAATCCCGCTTGCATTTCCGATCCCGTGCCAGCAAGCTAAATGCGGTGGTTCAGCACGATCTGCCGCTATCGGGAGCGCTCGTCCGGAGCTGCGGCCGACCGGCTGATAAGCCGCTGCGGTGATTTCCGACCAGAGTGAGCAACATGAACGATCAAAACCAGGGTGGCTCCGAGCTGAAGGGCCGGATCAAGTGGTTCAATCCGGAAAAGGGTTTCGGTTTCGTGTCGCCGGCGGATGGGGCGCCGGACGTGTTCCTCCATATTTCGGCCCTGAAGGATGCGGGGCTGCAGGATGCGCCGGAAGGATCGACCATCCATTGCGAGGTCGGCCAGGGGCGCAAGGGGATCCAGGTGGTCCGGGTGATTACGCTGGACACCAGCACGGCGACGCCGCGCCAGCCGAGCCGGCGACCCTTCGGCGCGGGCGGTGGTGGCGGACAACGCCGCGATCACGGCGGCCGCGACCAGTATGGCGGCGGTCGCCCGTCGCATCGCGACGACCATAGCTGAGCCGATCCCGCCGGCGGCGCGAATCCCGGCAGCTTCTGCGGCTGCCGGCAGCGGGAAATGACGATGCCGGGCCGATGCCTCGGTCGGCCGGAGGCGGCCGGTCGGCTTGCCAAGCGCCTGCACATCCCCGATAGTTTCGGATAATCGCAGTCCGCAAGGACTCGGGCAGTCGAGGACCCGCCGGATGGAGTTCGATCAACGCGCCTACCGGAATGCCCTCGGCAATTTCGCGACCGGCGTCACCATTGTCACCGCCCGCGGCGCCGGCGGCGACCTCATCGGCATGACCGCCAACTCCTTCAACTCCGTCTCGCTGGACCCGCCGCTGGTGCTGTTCAGCATCGACCGCAAGGCCTTCAGCCTGAAGAGCTTCGAGCAGGCCGGCAGCTTCGCCATCAACGTGCTGCGCGACGACCAGATCGACCATTCGCGCATCTTCGCCCAGCCGCTGAACGACAAATGGAGCGGCATCAGCTACGAGACCTGGGAGACCGGCGCCCCGATCATCGCCGGCGCCATCGCCAGCTTCGACTGCAAGACCCATGCGATCCACGATGGCGGCGACCACCTGATCTTCGTCGGCCGGGTGCTGCGCTTCATCCACGATCCCGACGGGCGGCCGCTGCTCTATTTCCGCGGCACCTATGGCAAGGTCCATCCCTGAGAGGCTCGCGCCATTTCCGTACCAATCCGCAACGCCCTCCGTCTGGCCCTGCGCCGGCACATTGCGCCTGAGTGGCATTACCCAAAACAAGCTATTATTCACACAGGCCAAATTCCCATTTGTCCCTGATCAAGCTCCGGGATTATTGGACCTGAATTGGTCGAAGATTGCACAGCTTTGGTCGCAACGAATATTGCCAACCCGGTGCCGCTTCGGTAGTCTTTTCGCCGGGCTTGATGCGACGGCGTGCCGGCCGGTTCAGCGAACCGGCAAGAGCCATAAGGCGCGGCGCAAGCGAACCGACGAGAGCAGGGAGGAATCATGAAGAAGAGGATTGCCGTCATCGGTGCGGGCCCGTCGGGCACCGCCGTCTTGCGCGCCTTCCAGTCCGCCGCCGCCAAGGGCGAGGCCATTCCCGAGATCGTCTGCTTCGAGAAGCAGGACGACTGGGGCGGCCTGTGGAACTACACTTGGCGCACCGGGCTCGACGAGTTCGGCGAACCGGTCCACTGCAGCATGTACCGCTATCTGTGGTCGAACGGGCCGAAGGAATGCCTGGAATTCGCCGACTACACCTTCGAGGAGCATTTCGGCCGGCCGATCGCCTCCTATCCACCGCGCGCCGTGCTCTGGGACTACATCAAGGGCCGGGTCGAGAAGGCCGGCGTGCGCAACTGGGTGCGCTTCCGCACCCCGGTGCGCCATGTCGAGTATTCCGAGACCAGCGGCAAGTTCACCGTCATCGCCCATGACCTGGTGAAGGACCACCTCACCACCGAGGAGTTCGACCACGTCATCGTCGCCTCCGGGCATTTCTCGACGCCGAACGTGCCGGAGTTCCCCGGCTTCCGCAATTTCAACGGCCGGGTCCTGCATTCCCACGACTTCCGCGACGCCGTCGAGTTCAAGGGCAAGGACATCCTGATCATCGGCCGCAGCTACTCGGCCGAGGACATCGGCTCGCAATGCTACAAGTACGGCGCGAAATCCATCACCAACAGCTACCGCTCGCGGCCGATGGGCTTCAAGTGGCCGGCCAACTGGGAGGAGAAGCCGCTGCTGCAGCGGGTCGAGAACCGGACCGCGTATTTCAAGGACGGCACCTCGAAGGAGGTCGACGCCATCATCCTCTGCACCGGCTACCTGCACCACTTCCCGTTCCTGCCGGATTCGCTGCGGCTGAAGACCGAGAACCGCATGTGGCCGCTCAATCTCTATCGCGGCGTGGTCTGGGAGGACAATCCGAAGCTGCACTTCATCGGCATGCAGGACCAGTTCTATACCTTCAACATGTTCGACGCCCAGGCCTGGTATTCCCGCGACGTCGTGCTCGGCCGGCAGAAGCTGCCGGGCCAGGCCGAGATGCGCAAGCACAGCGCCGCCTGGCGCGCCAAGGAGGAGAAGATCGAGAATGCCGAGCACGCGATCTGGTTCCAGGGCGACTACGTCAAGGAACTGATCGACCTCACCGACTACCCCTCCTTCGACGTCGAGACGGTCAACAAGACCTTCATGGAATGGGAGCATCACAAGGCGGAGGACATCATGGGCTTCCGCAACAACTCCTATCGGTCGGTGATGACCGGCAAGGTCTCGCCCAAGCACCACACGCCCTGGCTGACGGCGATGGACGATTCCCTGGAGAGCTATCTCGACCAGTCCGGCGGCGCCGGCGACACGGCAAAGAGCCGCGCCAAGGCGAAATGACCGGGTTCCGCCCGGAGCCGGCTCCGAGCCGGCTCCGGGCGGGCCTCCTTCCCCGCTTCCATCCGGGACACCGCGACGCGCCCCCATGGGCCGCGTTTGCGGATTATTAACCTAGCGCTCGCTAGCCTGCTCCCGCCATTCAGGGAGGAAAACGTGGACGCCGCCGGAGGGGAGCTGATGCAGAGCGGAGCGATGCCTCCGGGAAGTCCCATGGACAGCCGTCTCGAGGCGATGCTGAGCATCGCCAGCCGGATGAACGGCTTCCTCTACCGCTGCCAGAACGACGCCGCCTATACCATGCTCTACATGAGCGAGGGCGTCGCCACCATCCTCGGCTATCCGGCCGGCGACTTCATCGGCAACCGGGTCCGCGCCTTCACCTCGATCACCCATCCCGAGGACCTCGCCGCCGTCGACGCCGCCGTCGGCAGGGCGCTGGAGAGCCACGGCAACTGGCGCATCGACTATCGCCTGATGCATCGCGACGGCCATCCGGTCTGGATCCACGAGATCGGCGGCGGCGTGTTCGACGCCGCGGGCCAGCTGCAGTTCCTCGAGGGCTTCATCGTCAGCATCGACGACCGCAAGGCGGTCGAGCGCGAGAACGCGGCACTGATCGGCAGCGTCGCCACGATGAGCGACCAGATCGTCAAGGATACCGGCACCATTCTCGACGTCCTGCGCGCCTTGAAGATGCTGGCGCTCAATGCGCGCATCGAGGCGGCGCGCGCCGGCGAGCACGGCCTCGGCTTCGCGGTGGTGGCGCAGGAGATCAAGAATCTGGCGACCAAGACCGGCGAATCCGCCGAACGCATCACCCGGCTGATGCAGGAACTGCAGAAGACCCTGCGCTCCGGCGGCGGCGCGCGCGGCTAGGCGCCCCACCCGACATCCGGCGCGATCGCGCTTCAGTCCTTCTTCCGATTGGCGACCGGCGCTTCGGCGAGACGCTTGGCGCGCCGTGCCGCCGCCGCCGCTTTCGCCGCCTGCTTGGCGAGGCGCTTGTAGAGCGTCGCCTTCTCGCCAGCATAGGACGCCGCCTCGTACTGGTCCGCCTTCGCCGCCTGGATCGCCTCGCCGCTCCAATAGGCCGCCATCCGGGCGGGATCCGGTTCTGGCCTGCCGTCGCCCACCGCCGGATCGAGGCTCCGCTGCAGGACCACCCGCCGCGCTTCGTCGAGCGCGGCATCGTGCATCGCCTTCAGGTCGGTGCGCGGCGTCGTGCCCGGCCGGGAGGTCCGGGCGGCGGGCGGCCGCTTCCATTCCGCGCCGCTTTCCGCCGCGATCGCCGCATCCATCCGCTCCACCGCGCCGGCGCGACGCGGTTGCGCGGATCGCGAGGGCGAGGCGTTGGCCAGGGAATCCTGCACCGGGAATCGTCGCGCCGGGGACTTCAGCAGCCGGAAGGCGATCGCCAGGCACAGGCCGACGGCGACCAGCAGCAGGATCGCCATGCCCAGGATCGTCTCGGGACTGCTCACCGCCATCGCCACGCCACCGCCTCCGCCGGGAAGGACCCCACGCCAGCGCCTAGCACGGCCGGAGTTAACGGCGGCTTAAGCCGCCGGCCGCCTCAGCTCCGCGGCTTGATCTTCTCCGGATCGTAGAACGGAAAGCGCACCACCCGGGCCGCCAGGCGCTTCTGCTGGCCGTCGATCTTGCCGACCTCGACCTCGGTGCCGGGCGCTGCATAGTTCACGTCCATCCGGCAGAGCGCGATGTTCTTCTTCAGCAGCGGCGAGCGGCAGCTGCTGGTGACGACGCCGACCTGGGCGCGCCCGACATGCACGCAGTCGCCGTGGCCGACAGCCTCCTTGGCGTCGATCTCCAGTCCGACCAGGACGCGCTGGGGATGTTCCTTGCGGCGCAGGATCGCCTCGCGCCCGACGAACTCCTCGTTGCCCTTCAGCGCCACGGTGAAGCCGACGCCGGCCTCGAAGGGATCGGTCTGGTCGTTGAACTCGTAGTTGGCGAAGACCAGCCCCGCCTCGATGCGCAGCATGTCGAGGGCCTCGAGGCCGAGCGGCGTCAGGCCATGCGGCCGGCCCGCCTCCCAGACCGCGTCCCAGACCGCGGGCGCGTCCTTCGGGTGGCAGAAGATCTCGTAGCCGAGCTCGCCGGAATAGCCGGTGCGCGAGACCACCACGGCGACGCCGTTATAGCCGCCGATCCGCCCGATGGTGAAATGGAACCACTGGATCTCGTCGACCCGCGGCCGCGCCGGCGGGGTCCAGATGATCTCCTTCAGGATGTCCCGGCTCTTCGGCCCCTGCACCGCGATGTTGTGCAGCTGGTCGGTCGAGGACTTGACCCAGACCTGCTTCAGCCCGCGCTTCTGCGCCAGCTCGCGCAGCCAGGTGCCGCCGTATTCGTCGCCGCCGATCCAGCGGAAGCGGTCCGGGCCGAGGCGGAACAGGGTGCCGTCGTCCAGCATGCCGCCGTGCTCGTAGCACATGCTGGAATAGACCACCTGCCCTTCCGCCAGGCGCCGCACGTTGCGGGTGCAGGCGGCCTGCAGCAGGTCCTCGGCATCGGCGCCGAGCACCTCGAACTTGCGCAGCGCCGAGAGGTCGAGCACCACCGCCTTCTCCCGCGCCGCCCAGTATTCGGCGACGGCCCCCTCGTTGTTGAACCGGGTGGGCAGCCAGAAGCCGCGATATTCGGTGAAGTTCCGGGTCAGCGCCGAGGTGCGGGAATGGAAGCCGGTTTCCCGCGTCAACCGGGGTTCTGCGTCTGGGGTCATGCGATAGGCCACCGCTCGAGAAAAGGTGTTCTGGGCCGCGTAGACGCGGACGTGGATGTCGGTCGGATTCCAGGCATTGGTCGCGTCGATGTCGTCCGGGCAGGCGGAGGAGGCGCAGACCAGGTCGGTCATCGCCCGCATCAGCACGTAGTCGCCGGGCCGCGACCAGGGATCGTCGAGGAAGATCGCATTCGCCGCATTGACCCCGGTATTGTAGAAGAGGTTGACCGCCTGCCAGCCTGGCCGCCGGGCAAAGCCGAAGCGCTCCATCGCCAGGTTGAAATTCTCCGAGCAGCTGGGATGGCCGGGATAGCCGGCATCCTCGTAGAAGCGCGGGGTGCAGGCCAGGCCGAAGGTGTCGTGCCGCCCGCAGGTATCGCGGATCACCTCGACCAGGGGCTGCATGTCGGTGTCGAAGAATTTCGCGGCAAGGCCGGGGCCCGGATAGATCAGGCCGAGGAGCGAGCGCGTCGTCGTCATGTCGAGGCCGCGCTCGATGCCCTTCAGCGCCCGCTGCGCATCGAAGGCGATGAAGTCCGAGCACTGCCGCCCGGCGACGTCGATCACCTGGACGAACTGGCCTTCCTTCACCTCGTAGGACTGCGCGGTGCAGCGGTCGATCCGGTATTCGGCGACCAGATCGCCGAGCGGTGCGGGCAGCGGCGGCGCCGCCTGCGGCACGATGCTGGCGCGATGCACGATGACGCTGAGATCGGTCGCCGGATCCGCCGCATCCACCGCCATCGAAGTACCCGGCGCATGGAAGATCGCATCGACCGCGCGCTGCGCCTGCAGCGAGACGCTGTCGCCCGGGCGGGTATCGCCTTCGAGGATCCGCGCCGCCCGGTCGATGCCGGCGGGGATGCCGCGCTGGCGCAAGGCGGCGGCGATCGGCGCGCCGTCCGCGCCGCCGGCATCGGCCACCTCGCCCTGGAGCAGCCGGTTGAGGCTGGGCGATGCCGGTCCCGGCTTGAGGCCCAGCGCCGCCAAGTCGGGCTTGCCGCCCGGGGCGAAGGCGGCGACGTCGCAGGGCTGGCGTCCTTCCCGGTCCACCACCTCGACCCGGTCGCCGGGAAAGAGATGCAGGATCACCGCGCCCAGCCCCGCCACCCGGTAGCGCTCGACCCCCGGATCGAGGCGCGGCAGGCCGGGCTCGCGGACACGCGGGCGGATCGCCGTCACCACCGTCATATGTCCCTCCCCGTCGCGGCTCCTGCCGGAAGATGGCTGAACCAATTGAGTGCCAAAACTATACCGCTTAGGATTATTGGGTCACAACCAAAAAACAGCGGGCTTGCCGGCACCTCGCCGCCCTACTCGATCTCGATAACATAGCCCGGGGTGCGGTGCCCCTGGGAGATGCTCTGGTCGCTCCATTTGGCGAAGGGCACGTTCTCGTTGAGGCCGCCGAAGGTTGCGGCGCCCGGGCCCTGTCCCAGATCGGCCTCGTTCGGCTGGTCCTTCGACCAGTTGGTATAGGCCGGCTTGCCGCCGTCGGCGGTCACCCAGCCGGACCGCGACTTCTTCGCCCCGGCTTCCTGGTAGAGTCCGATATACGGCCCCTGGATCCAGCCGTTATCCGGCTCCACGGTTCCGTCGGTCGATTTCCACCAGAACCGCGGCTGATCGCGGATCATCGCGAAAATCGCATCGTTCTCCGCCGCCGATCCGATATTGGCGAGGTAGCCGCCGACCTCGCGCGCCGTCGCCAGCGCCTCGGGGAATGTCGCCTCCTCGGCAACGGCGATCAGCAGATGCCCGTCGAACGTCGTCTGCACGAATGTCATGCCGCCCAGTTCCGACAGCGCCCGGGCGAGCCTGGCGTCCGTCGGCACCTTGCCGGCATCCGCGGTCGATCGCACCGCGGCCGCATCCGCCGGCCTGCCGGCCAGGGCCTCGAGCCGGTTGCGCGCGAGGTCGACGAAGACGCCGTGCGGATAGTTCTTGATATAGGCCTTGAAATCGGCGGCGTCGGAACTGTCCTTGATCGTCTCCCAGAACAGGGTCTCGCTGTCGGGCGTCGGCGCCGGTGCCGGCGCACCCTGCGGCGCCTTGCCGGCCAGGACGACCTCGCCGATGAGCGAGGAGGAATCCCACGGCGTCTGCGCGCCGTTGGTCATCTGCATGACGAGGCCGCGCACCTTGCGATGGGCGACCTCGATCGAGATGCCCGGCTCGGCAAGTTCCTCCGCCAGGGCGGTGGCATAGGGCGAATTGGCGCCGTCGCCGTCGGCCGCCAGCTCGCCGGGCGCCGTCGAATAGCCGACGAAACTGCCGCGCGGCGCATCGACCCGCGCCAATCCCGTCTCCGCCGAGCGGAAGCCCCGCGCCAGCGGATTGTTGCGGCAGGCATCGAGGAAGATCAGGTTGACCGCATTGCCCGCGAACTGCATCTGCGCCAGCACATCGCGCGCGGCCAGGGCCTCGATGCTGACGTCGCCTTCCGTGGCGATCTCGGCCTTCACCGGGATCAGGAAGTTCTCCCCCGCCACCTGCACGCCATGGCCGGCAAAATAGAACAGGCCGATGGTATCGTGGCCGGCGTCGAGCAGCGCGGCGCCGAAGGCCTTGACCGCGCGCTTCATGCCCTTCTGGTCGGCGTTCAGGACCAGATCGACCTTGAAGCCGAGGCGCTTCAGCGTCTGCGCGATCAGCTCGGCATCGTTGGCCGGATTGCGCAGGTCGCCGAGCCGGCCGCCATAGGCGCTGTTGCCGATCACCAGGGCCACACGGCCACCGGCACAGGCGGGCTGCGCCGCGACCGCGAGCCCGCACAAGACCCAGGCGACACTGAGCCAACGGATCGTTCTGAGGACCATCGGACCTCCTGCCGCGGGCGATGCAACCAGCTCCGCGCGGGAATTGCCGGATCGCCCGAAACGAGGCTAAGCGGATTTCCACCGCGTCCGTCAATCTTCTTCGCAGTTTCGACGCGATAGGAAGAAATACCGATGCCGGATGCGCCTGAACGGGACCGGCGCAGTGGCCGGGCCGGCCGGGTTCAATGCGCCGGATAGGCGATCTTGAGGATTTCCAGCTCGAGGTCGCCGGCCGGGCGCTTCCAGACCACCATGTCCCCGACCTTGGCGTCCTTCAGGGCCAGGGCCAGCGGCGAGACCCAGGAAAGCTTGCCGATATTGGGATCGGCCTCGTCCTCGCCGACGATCTGGAAATGCCGGGTCACGTCGTTTTCGTCGACCGTATCCACGGTCGCGCCGAATTCCACCCGGTCCCGCGGCTGGCCGGCCGGATCGACCTGGACGGCGCGGGCCAGGCGCTCCTGGACGTAGCGCAGGTCGCGTTCGATCACCAGCAGGGCCTCCTTGTCCAGGAAGGCGCCTTCCGAGGCATGGCTCTTCTTCGCCGCCTCGAGGTCGGCCAGCTGCTGTTTCAGCAGATTGAGGCCATGCGGGGTCACGAAATTCGGATGCGGGCTCTGCGGCCGCTCCGGCAATTCCGTGGCCTGGTCCTCGTTTTCTTTGACGAAGGCGCGACTCATGCCTATCACCTATGCTCTAAGACTTAGAGTTGCCAAAATCGCCGTCAAGGTCAAAGGATATCGGCCCCGGAAATGTTCCGCCGCGGCGCGGCCCCGGGAATGGGGATCGGGGACCGGTACCGGGGATCGGCAGCAAGCGACCGGCGGGGCGGGCTTTTCGGGCCGCACCTGGACGAAAGATATGTGTTTTGCGGGGAGGATTGCATGAGCGAAGTTCGGTGCCTGCTGGAAATCAGGTCCATATTGGGCGAAGGACCGATCTGGCGGCCACGGGATAACGCGGTCTACTGGATCGACCTGAAGAAGCCGGCGATCTATTCCTTCGACGTCATCACCAAGCAGAACCGGGAACTGCCGGCCGCCCTGGCCGGCACCATCGGCGGCATGGTCTTCGCGCGCGACGGGCGGATGATCGTCTGCGACCTCGAAGGGGTCCACGAGCTGACCACGGCCGGCCATCGCCAGCTGCTGGTCAATCCCGAGGCGCATATGACCGGCAACAGCCTCAACGACGCCAAATGCGACCATCGCGGCCGGCTGTGGACCGGCAGCGCCGATATCGGCGAATCCCGCGCCAGCGGCAGCCTCTATCTGATCGACGGCCAGCGCAACGTGCGCCAGGTCGATACCGGCTTCATCTGCTCCAACGGCCCGGCCTTCAGCCCGGACGGCAAGCGGGTGTATTTCACCGACAGCTTCGCCCAGGAGATCTACTACTACGACCTCGATCCCCATGTCGGCCTGATCAGCGCGCGCAAGTCCTTCGCCAAGACCGATCCCAAGGACGGCTATCCCGACGGCATGACGGTGGATTCCGAAGGCTACCTGTGGAACGCCATGTGGGACGGCTGGAGCGTCATCCGCTACGCGCCGGACGGCCGGGTCGACCGGGTGGTGAAGCTGCCGGTGCCGCGGCCGACCGCCATGTGCTTCGGCGGTTCGCGCATGGACCAGATGTTCATCACCAGCGCCTCGGTCGGCCTGACCGACGAGCAGCTGAAGGAGGCGCCGCTCTCCGGTTCGCTGTTCCTCTTCGAGCCCGGCGTGCGCGGCCTTCCCGATGTGGAGTATCTCGGCTAGATCATGCAGCAGTTCGATGTCGTCATCATCGGCGGCGGGGTCATCGGCTCGTCGACCGCCTATTTCCTGGCCAGCCAGCCGGGTTTCGACGGCAGCATCGCCGTCATCGAGAAGGACCCGACCTATGCCGAGGCGGCGACGCCGCGTTCGGCCGGCGGCATCCGCCAGCAGTTCTCCACCGCCGAGAACGTGCTGATCTCGGAATTCGGCGCCGCCTTCTTCAAGTCGGTCGGCGAGCATCTCGCCGTCGGCAACGAGAGGCCGGAGATCAACTTCCGCGAGGGCGGCTATCTGTTCCTGGCGACCGGCGCCGGGCTGAAGACGCTGCTCTCCAACCAGCGCCTGCAGCACGAGCTGGGGGCGATGACCGAGCTGATGACGCCGCCGGAACTGGAGCAGCGCTTTCCCTGGCTGAACACCACCGATCTTGCCGGCGGCACCTACGGGCCGGTCAACGAGGGCTGGATCGATCCCTACAGCCTGCTGCAGGCCTTCAAGAAGAAGGCGCGGGCGCTCGGCGTCGCCTATCTGCAGGACGAGGTGGTCGGCCTCGGCGTCAGCCCCAGCGGCACCCTGGGATCGGTCGGCGCTGAAGAGCGGCGGCACCATCGCCTGCGGCGCGGCGGTCAATTGCGCCGGCTATCATGCCCGCGGCATCGCCGCCATGGCCGGCATCGACCTGCCGGTGCATCCGCGCAAGCGCTTCGTCTATGTCTTCGACTGCCGCGACGAGATCGAGCACGTGCCGCTCACCATCGATCCGAGCGGCGCCTGGTTCCGGCCCGAGGGTACGAACTTCATCTGCGGCATCTCGCCGGAGGAGACCGACGATCCGGACTGCCTGGATTTCGAGATCGACTACCGGCTGTTCGAGGAATACATCTGGCCCAGCCTCGCCCATCGCGTGCCCGCCTTCGAGGCGATCAAGCTGGTCCGCGCCTGGGCCGGGCACTACGACTACAACGTGCTCGACCAGAACGTCCTGATCGGCCCGGCGCCGCAGGTGCGCAACCTGTTCTTCGCCAACGGCTTCTCCGGCCACGGGCTGCAGCAGAGCCCGGCGATCGGCCGCGCCCTCAGCGAGCTCATCGCCTTCGGCGGCTATCGCACCCTCGATCTCCGCCGCTTCTCCTTCGAGCGCGTGGCGCGGCGCGAATTGATGGTCGAGAAGAACGTCGTCTAGCATCACGTCTGCAAGGAGGCCGCCATGTCCACTGCCCTGGTTTCGATCCTCTGCGAGGACCATGCCGGCCTGATCGCCGACGTCACCGGCCGGATGTACGATCTCGGGGTCAATCTCGGCGACACCACCTTCGCGGTGCTCGGCGGCGGCGCGGAATTCACCCTGGTCGCGCATCTGGGCGGCGTCTCCCTGGCGACCTTGGAATCCGAGCTGAAGTCGCTGAAGATCCTGCAGGGCGCCCGGCTCACCGTCGCCCCCTTCGCCTATCGCCCGACCCATGACGAGCACGCCCACATCACCCACCGCATCGAGATCAGCGGCGACGACAGTCCCGGCCTGATCGCGCGGCTCTCCGAGGCCTTCCGCGCCTTCGGCGCCAATATCGTGCGGCTGAATTCGGAAAGCGCTCCCTCCGAAAGCGCGCCCACCGGCAGCGGCGCGCATTTCGTGCTGCGCCTCGCCGTCTGGATCCCCGCCCCCAAGGCCGCCGCCTGCATGGCCACGGTGGCCAACACCGCCAGCCAGATGAACCTGAAATGCCTCTGGCAGCAGGTCGGCTAGGCCCGCCTTCACGGCGCCCCCTGCGCTTGACAAATTTCGCTTTAAAGCGAAGATGTCGATCGATATCTTCTATTACTGCGACAGCAGGGGGAAATCCACCTTCGCGGCCTGGCTGGACCAGATGCGCGATGCCAGAGCAGTGGTGGCGCTGATCCGCCGGGTAACGCTTATCCTGGTGTCCCAGGTAACCACTATATCTGGTATCGCGAAACCTGCATGCGAATCGCGCCTTACGATAGAAAATTGTGAACGACGGCGCCCGGCAAAATTCGCCTGACCTACCTCTGCAAAAGAGGTCCGCTGTCGGAGACAAAACGGACTAACTGGAAGTCTGGGTGATTGGCTGAGTTTGACCCTTAGCCGCCATCGACGGCGCGCGCTGCCACGCCGGAGATCGCTATGACGTCTGCGGCCGGCAACCCGACCAGCCGCGCGGTGTCGACGAGCTGCTGCCATGTCGTTTGGTCGACCGGCACGCCATTGACCAGCCGATCGGCGCAGCGTGCGCGTTCCGGATCGCCGGGCACCAGCACTTCGGCAACGCCGGGCTGAGGCCGTGAGGACTTCACCCAGGCGATGAAGTCGTCGGTGTCTTGTTGCCAGACGTCGTGGCCGCCGAGCCGCGCCGGGTCGATCAGCACCGACAGCATGTTGTTGATGATGCCGTGACCGTCAAGCCTGATGGTTTTGGGCGAATGCGCGAGCCCGCCGGTCAACGCGCCGGCGAGCAGGTCGCAGATCACCGCGAGGCCGCCGCCCTTGTGCTGGCCGAACGGCAGGAGGGCACCGAACGGACCATTGCCCCACATCACGCCGGGATCGGTCGTCGGGTTGCCGTCGCTGTCGATCAGGTAGCCCGGCTCCATCTGCTCCCGCTTATTATAGGAGACGCGCACCTTGCCTACCGCCACCTGGCTGGTGGCGAAATCAAGCACGATTGGCTCACGTCCCCTACGCGGGATGGTGCAGCAGTACGGATTAGTGCTGAAGCGCGCCTCAGCGCCGCCGAACGGTGTTACCAGCGACGTGTGGCTATGCGTGTTCACGTAGTGCATCGAGACCAGGCCGGCCTCGGCGCATTGCTCGCCCCAGGCGCCGATGCGGCCGAGGTGATGGGAGTGCCGTAGCGCAACTATGCAGACGCCGTGCGTGCGGGCGCGCTCGATGCCCATCTGCATCGCTTCGCGCGCCACCACCTGGCCATAGCCCTTGCGGCCATCGACGGTGATCATCGGGCCGTTGTCGAGCACGATCTCGGCGTGGGTGTTGCGCACGCACGCGCCGCTGCGCGCATTTTCTATGTAGCGCGGCAGCGTGCCGATGCCATGACTGTCGTGACCCTGCAGGTTGGCCATCACCAGGTTCTCGGCCACGAGGCGGGCCTCATCGGGGCCACTTCCGTCGATTTCGCAGATCGTGCGTCCCAGCGCCGTTAGTCGGTCGGCCTTGACCTTCACCTCGCCGACCTTGCTTCCTCCAGTCATCGACACGTTCCTCCCGCTTGCAGCCGCGATTGCGACCTCGACATCGTTCACTGCGGATGCCAGCACGCCTCGCGCTTCTCCAAAAAGCTCGCGGTCCCTTTCGCGGTCTCCGCCGACAGTCACTTGGCCGCGCTGAAGGCCAAAAACTGATGCACAATACCCTCGCTCACTCCGACTGAGCTTACCACAGGCGCAGCGCCCGGGGGCGTGTTCTTGCCGACCTCGAGTCTGCAATTGGCACTTAGCCGACAAGTCACTTTCGGCTGAGATGTCCACTGTTGATGCGAGACCACATCCGCGGAAGAATCAAATCGTCTCGTTCGAGGCCCAGACGTCCTCGGTGACGCTATGCGATTGAGATCTCGCGATCCTGCACTGCGATTTTAGCCATCGCCAAGGTCTTTAGGGCAGCGCGGTTGATTTTGCCCTCCTTTAACGGCATCTCCACCAGGAACTCGATTTTCTTCCGGCGCCTTGTATCCAACCCTCGCGCGACTCAAGTTGATGAGGTCTAACTCGGTTGGCGCCGGGGCACTTGGCACCGAGAGTGACATAGGCATGCACGTTCTCGCCATGGACGAGATCGGGCACGCCAATGACGCCGGCGCTCGCCACGGCGGTGTGCTCGAGCAACGCGTCCTCGACCTCTTGCGGGCAGATATTGGAACCGTTGTGGACGATCAGTTGCTTCTTGCGGCCGCAGAAAGTGAGATAACCCTCCAAATCGGCCTTCATCACATCGCCGGTATCGAACCGCCGTCGCGAATGGCCGCAGCGGTGGCTTCTGGACGTTTCCAGTAACCGATGGTCATCGCGGGTGTGTTTATCCAGAGCCGACCTTCCGTCCCGGCCGGGACTTCTCCGCCTTCCTCATCCCGGATTGCTAGGCGGATGCCAGGTACGGCAATTCCCACAGAGCCGACCTTGATTGTCCCCCGGAGCAGACCCAAAGTGATGAAACCAGTTTCGGTCATACCGTAGCCCTCGTTGAGCACCATGCCGGTCAGATCATGGAACTCATGCGCCAGCTGCATCGGCACCTTGTCGGTGCCAGACCGACAGAGCCTGAGCGAGCCAAAGTCCTCCAGACTCGCGCCGGGGTCACGTACAACGCCGAACAGCGTGGATGGCTGAATGCAGAGGACGGTTGGGCGCTGTACGCGAAGCAGCCCCAGAATCACCCCGCTATCCATGGTCGGAACGACGACCACACGCCCGCCGACAGCCAGGGTTCCGAGGCAGAACGTGAACCCGCCAATGTGAGAGAGGGAGGAGGCCGGTAGCATGACATCGCGAGCCGTCAATTCGAAAGCCGCGACGATGCTCGCTAGTATCCAACCGATCAATTCATACGGTGAGTTATGCCTTCGGCCGGTCCCGTGCTTCCCGAGGTGAAGAAGATGAAGGCGGGATTGCTCACCTTGGGGGTGGGAAGATCCGTGCTCACCGGCGCTGTGGCGATCATATCGGCGAAGCGTAAGCCAGAGGCTTCTTGCCGAAACTCATCTACGATAGACTCCGCACTGCAATGTCGGAACCCGGCGGGAGTTGGCGAGGTCTGCCTCGCGGTCCGCATGAGAGAGCAGGATAGACGCGTCGCTCACCGCCAGCGCGTGGTCGATCTCTGGAGCTGTATAGCGGTAGTTCAGCGGCACCCCCACCAGCCCTGCCTTCATGCAGCGAGGTAGTGGATTATCAAGGCCGCGCTGTTGGGCATGAGGGACGCCACCCGGTCACCCGGCCGCAGCCCGACATCGAGAAGATTGCCGGCCAGATTGTCACTCGCCCGATTGAGCGCTCCCCATGTGCAGGACGTCGTAGCCGACACCAGCGCCACGTCATCGGGCGCTTGCGTGAAGTCCGGCGCTCAATAGATCCGGCACGGAGACGGGTTCTGGAAGTGGCTTTCCAATCAGTGGCATACCGGCCCTCTAGGTCGAATTCCAGATCGTTCTCATCAAGTATCGGCACACGATTGCAGGATGTCAAAAACATATGAATACACTATATTAATGCAATTATCGTATCACAGCAGTCAGTTCTCGATGTCGGCACCAGCGCTTCCTGACCTCTCAATCAGGCATCTGCGAGCCATTGTCGCATTGGCGCGCAGCGGCAAATTCGTCGCGGCGGCGGCCGAACTTGGCGTATCTCAACTCCACTCTCAGCCGGATGATCCAGCATGCAGAGAGCGAACTCGGGCTCGCTCTCTTCGAGCGGGCGACGCGTCGAGTCTCCCAGACCGCAGCGACGGAATCATCCCGTTGCCGAGCGCATGCTGGCGAGATCACGCAGCGGACGCGAGCGCTCCGCGAGCTGGACGGTCGCCTGCGGGTCAACTCACCATCGCCAGCCTGATGTCAATCGCACACCACCTCGTCCCCGCGGCATCGGTCGCGTTTCGTAGGCGCTACCCGGAGTTTGTTCATACAGATCAGGGAGGGAATTGCGCAGCGGTCGTACTCGAGCACGTTCGCAGCGGCGTGTCGATTTCGGCATCAGTCCCGTGCCCGAGGGGCATCGAATTCGTGATCCAGTCAGTAGTCGAGGTAGCGGTTTGCTAGTTCTCCCGCTCAAGCACAAGCTGAGCAGCCGCACCAGCGTCCGCTTCTCCGAAGTTGCCGACGAGCCATTAGCTCTCAATGCCCGTTGATTCAGGATTGCGGCGCACGATCAATACGCATGCGCAGGCCGAAGGCATCACCCTGAGGTATGCCATCATAACCAGCCAGATCACATCGTCTCTTCGACTTCCGTAGCGCATAGCTTGGCGTATCAATCGTACCGCTTTCGGCATTGCCAGCGGCTTCCGAACGTCAACTCGCGACTTGCGCTTTCGCCGACCGGCAGCGATGCCCGTGTCGGTATCCTGCATCTCGCCAACAGGCCTTTATCCCCCGCGGCGGCCGGTTCCTCGAAATTTTTCGCCCAATGCTGCGGTCGGCGGTTCGCTAGGCTAGAGGCCGCAGCACAAGCTTGTTTAAACGAAACTCGAATGTCTCAGATTGGTACTTCTCGGAAGTGGCACACCCCCCTAGCTTCATCCGCTTGGAGATGCGAATCGGACATTCAGTGCATTGCCCGACTGCGCCGCGGACGAGAAGCGATCGCCTACCATGGGTAGAGCGCGGATCGCAAGGATCAGCCGGAAACCGCCTGTCCTATATCTTGTGGTCCCTGGGACACCGGGATAAGCCTTCGCCGGGTCGATCGGCTGGCATCCGGCAATTTCGGTGACTGCAAGCCGATCCGGGACGGTGTTTGGCAATTGCGCATTGATATTGGCCCCGGCTACCGCATCTATTACGCAAGGGCCGGTCTGGAGATCGTGGTTCTGCTTTCCGGCGGCACCAGGAAATCGCAGAAGGCGGATATCATGTGCGCGATTGGCTTCTGGCAGGACTGGAACCGGAGGACGGGAAATGGCTAGGCAACCCCATGTCTCGCACGAGGATGCGCTGATCGAGCGGTTTCGCCGGGATCCGGCGCTGGCCGCCCGGTATTTGAGTGCGGTCCTCGAGGATGGCGAGCAGCCGGAAGTGATGACGGCGTTGCGACGCCTGACGGAAGCCTTCGGCGGCGTGCCGAAGCTGGCGCGCACGACCGCGCTCAATACGACGACGCTCTATCGAACCTTGTCGCCCCAGGGCAATCCCGAACTGAAGAGCCTGATGACCATCCTGAAGGCGATGGGGCTGCGGCTGGCCGTCGAAACCATCGCAAAGCCTGCAAAATCCAGATCCAGGCCCGCCGCCCGCCGCGCGGCCGCGGCTTGAGGCCGGGATTCGATCCACAGCTGGGAAGACCGCCATGCTCCTGAAAGGCTCCTGCCATTGCGGCGCGGTGAAATTCTCCGTCCGCACGCGAAACCCCTACCCCTATCAGCTCTGCTATTGCAGCATCTGCCGCAAGACCCAGGGCGGCGGCGGCTATGCGATCAACCTGAGCGGCGATGCCGCGACGCTGAAGGTGACCGGGCGCAAGCACGCCAGGATCTATCATGCCAAGGTCCGCAACCCCGAGGACCGGCGCGGCCATACCAGCACGGCGGAGCGGCATTTCTGCGGGCAATGCGGCTCGGCGCTCTGGCTCTACAGCCCGGAATGGCCGGAGTTGGTCCATCCCTTCGCTTCCGCCATCGACACCGAACTCCCGGTGCCGCCGGAACGCACCCATCTCATGCTGGATTTCAAGCCAGGCTGGGTGAAGCCGGATTTCAAGCCGAAGGACAAGCGCTTCCGGCGCTATCCGCGGGAGGCCATCTCCGACTGGCACGACCGCCTGGGGTTGGCGGTGCGCAAATAGAGCTCAGAGCGCGGCGATGATCTCCGCCGCCGCGTCCTCGCCGGAGATGATCGCGGCCTCGAACCAGCCGGCATCCTCGCGGGCGAAATCGGAGGTGGCGAAGGCAAGGCGCCCCTCGCGCGTCCAGGTCGCGGCATCGTAGGCCGCATCGGCGCCGACGACCGGCCCCAGCCAGGTGCCGCGGGCGAAGGGATCCGTCGTTCCAGTCGTGCCAGTCGACCGCCAGCAGCGTCGCTTCCGGGAAGAAGCGCGCCACCGCCCGTTCGACATCGCCCGGGATCTCCGGCGTCCAGCCGTCGGCGGCGACGCCGAAGCCGACCAGCAGCGTGGCGCCGTCGGCGGCCAGGCGCTCGGCGAACATCCATTCGATGCCGGTGCCGCCGCCGGTCGCCATGGCACCCACCGCGACATGGCGCACCTTGGCCCAGATCTTGACCGCGCGGCCGATATGGCCGGTGGCGATCGCCCGGGTCTTCGCGGCACCGAGGGCCGGGGCGAAGGCGATCTCCCGCATCGGGTTGAGGCCGGTGGCGATCACCGCCGCCTTGGCCGCGATCCGGCGGCCGTCGCCGAGCACGACCTCGACGCCGTCGGTGCCTCGTGCCGCACGCGCTGGACCGGCGCCGCGGTCAGCAGCTCGACCTTCGCCGCCTGCAGCATGCGCTCGACCAGCAGCGCGACGCCGCCCACCAGCGTTTCCGTCCAGACCTCTGGCATCGCCTCGGTCAGGCCGTCGGCATAGGCCGAGCTGTGCAGCAGGTCGGCGGCCGGCGCGCGGCTTTTGTCGGCATTGCCGGAGACCGTCCACCAGGCGCTCAGGAGATCGCGGGTCGATTGCGGCGGGTCGAGCCGGTCGAGATACGTCGGCGAAGGAAATGCCGGCGATCGGCCGGCCCTTCTCGTCGGCGCGGTGGCCGAGCTTCAGGGCGATGGCATCCGCCGCGATCCGCGCCGTCGTCCGTTCGTGCCGGGCGCGGTCCGCGGCCGAGCTCGGCCCGTCGCGGTGGAGCGCGCCGTCGCGGTACCAGCGCCGGTCGGTGAAGGGCGCGCGCGGGCGGAGCGCGATGCCGTGCCGGCGGCAGAGGTCGCGGATCCGCGCCTGCCAGGGCGTGATCCAGGCGCCGCCGAATTCCAGCATGTCGCCGCCGCCGGCGAAGGGCCGGGCATAGCCGCGCCCGCCCAGCCGGTCGCGGGCCTCGACGACGGCGACCCGGTACCCCGATTTCGGCGAGTTTTTCCGCCGCCGCGGCCCCGGCGAGACCGGCGCCGATGACCGCGACATCCACGGTGGGACTTACGGTGGGAATCGCGGTGGGATCCATGGGCACGCGCGGCAAATCCGGCTCCTTTTCTTGAATGGACGTTCAAGAATTGAACGCGCGTTCAGAAAATTGTCAAGCCGCTAGCGCTTCCGGACAGTGACCCCGTTGACCTGGCCGAGGAGGTCGATGAGACGCGGCACATAGCGCTCGCCATAGCCCATGTTGTCGGCGAGGACATAGGTCTGGTGCACGGTCTCGGCCAGGAACGAGGTCATCGGCGCCTGCTCGGTCATGTTGGTGTAGTAGCGCAGGTCCTTGCGGGCGTTGCGGATGGTGAACTTGGCGGCGCTGTCGTCATCGGCCAGCGGCACCTTGATCAGGCGCTCGAACATCACCGAATTCGCCCCGCCGGAGACGACGATGTCGTGCAGCGCCTGCATGTCGATGCCGGCCTTGGCGGCGGCGGTGATCGCCTCGGCCGCCAGCGCCGCATGGCCGAGCGAGAGGAAGTTGTTGACCAGCTTCAGCTTGTGCGCGGCGCCGACCGGCCCGGCATGGATGATGGTATCGGCGAAGCACTCCAGCACCGGTCGGATCTCCGCCAGGGTCGCCGGATCGCCGCCGGTCATCAGCCCGAGCCTGCCGGCCTCGGCCTCGCGCGGGGTGCGGGTCATCGGCGTGTCGACGAAGCGCCCGCCCTTGGCTTCGATGTCGGCGGCGATGCGCAGCGTCGAGCCCGGCTCGGCGGTGCTGCAATCGGCGACGACGAGGCCGGGATGCAGGCCCTCGAGCACGCCGCCGGGGCGGTAGATCGCATCCTCGACTTCCGGCGAGCCGGTGACGCAGAGCAGCACCAGGTCGCTGCCGGCGGCGAGTTCGCTGGCGGTCTTCGCCTCGACGGCGCCCAGCGCCAGCAGGCTCTCGATCGGCTTGCGGTTGCGATGGCCGAGGATCTTCAGCGGGAAGCCCCTGGCGACGATGTTCTTGCCGATTCCGTGGCCCATCAGGCCGACGCCGATCAGGCCCACCCGCTGTTTCTGCGTCATCCCAGGTCTCCCCGCTGCTGCTGCGGATCAGAGACCGGTGATGGCCTCCGCCCGCCTGATCTTCGCCTCCGGCCAGCGCTTGACCGGTCCGGGCGCCGCCTGACGCGCGGTCAGCGTCGTGCCGTCGCCGGCCTTGAGACTAACACTGCCGGCATCGGTTGCCACTTGGATCTCGCCGGCGAAGACGAAGACGCCATAGGCGCCGTCGATCGGGCCGGCGAAGATGTCGGTGCCGCGGATGGTCAGGGTGGCGAGCGGCGTGGCGATCCGGGTCGAGCCGGGCGCCTGCCTGTCGATCTCGCCGCCGATGAAGCGGAAGGCGCCGGCGATGCTGCGCAGAGCCAGCGCGACCGTGCTGTCGTCCTCCTGATAGACGAAGTCGTCCAGGGCCACCTTGGCATTCCCGCCCAGGCGCAGGACGGTGCCGTCCTTCAGCGTGACCTGCAGCTTGCCGCCGGTGCCGGTCCAGAGCAGGTCGTTCTTGAAGACATGGTCGCCGATGATCAGCGAGCGGTCGGCATCGCCCAGCCGGGCGCCGACCTCGGGCCAGAGCCGGGTGGTGGCGCCGATGATCGGCGGCACATCGGCCCGGGCCCGCGACACCAGCGTCCCGACCATCGGGGCGGCCAGACCGAAGACCGCGACGCCCCGCACGAAATCCCGCCGACCAGCCGTCCAAGTCATGATGCCATTTCCATTCCAGATCCCGCGGCCGAGGGAATCGGCCATGTCCCCTACCCATGTGGTAGGCGGGACATTAAGGAACTATGACAGGCGTCACAACTGGGACCATGCAGAAAACCGGCGGATCACTCGCCTCTTAGGGAGTCTATTCGGCCGGGCAGCTCAGCGATCGTTCCGCCTCGTTCACGTCGATCGCATAACGCGGCCGCGAGGCGCATTTCGCGTTGTAGGTGCCGACCAGATCGTTATAGGCGCCAACCGCCTGGTTGTAGGAGGGCCGGAGATCGGACTGGATCAGGTCGCGCAGGCTAAGCTGCTGGTCGATCAGGTCTTTCAGAACCTGCTGGCCGACGAGGTCGTTGGGATCGAGGGCCTGGCGCTGGGCCTTCAGCTGTTCGTCGATGGTCGCCAGCTGCTGCTGGCGTTCGGTCAGCATGTTCTGGCGTGTCGTCATCTCGTCGCGGTCGGATTTCAGCCGGGGTTCCATGCAGAGGCAGTCGCGGATCTCCTCCACCGTCATCGCCGGGCCGGAGGCGGCGGAACCTCCGGCGGTGGCGCCAGAATTCTGCGCCAGCTGCTGCAGCGCCGGCTGGGCGCGCTGGCAGGCGGGGCCTTCGGCACGGGAAGCGGATTGAGCGGCGAGGACGAGCGCCAGGGCCGTCCAGGCGACGGCCGCGACCCGGCGCGGCGCCAGTCTCTGGGTCATGATCGGGATCTTTCTGCGGTGATCTCGGTTGTGTTCATTAATGCTTCGATTATGGCAAGCTTGCGGCGAAAATGACAGGACAGGGTCGCCCGGCCGTCGTGCCGGATCAGGGAAGCAACAGCCCGAACGGGCAAGGGTTTCGGACTTTCTGAATTAGCGCGGGGATTCAATGCACGTCGTCGTTCTGGGCGCCGGGTTGCTGGGTGTGACCACGGCCTATTACCTGGCCGAAGAGGGACACCAGGTGACGGTGATCGACCGCCAGCCGGAACCGGCCCGGGAAACCAGCTTCGCCAATGCCGGGCTGCTGACGCCGGGCCATGCCTCGGCCTGGGCCAGCCCGCGGGCGCCGATGATCCTGCTGAAATCCCTGTGGCGCAAGGATACCTCGCTGCGCTACCGGCTGAAGCTCGATCCCCGGATGTGGGCCTGGAGCCTGAAATTCCTCGCCAACTGCACGGCGGAGAAGAACCGGCAGAACACCCTGATCAAGCTGAAGCTCTGCATCTACAGCCTGGAGGAGACCGACCGGCTGACCAAGGCGACCGACATCGCCTGGGAACGCGCGCCCAAGGGCGCCATCTACCTCTATCGCGACCGCGCGCATTTCCGCCAGGGCCGCGAGCACATGAAGCTGCTGGCCGATCATGGCGTCGAGATGCAGACCCTGGAGCCCGATGAAATCGCCGGCATCGAGCCGGCCCTGGCCGGCATCAAGGACAAGCTGGCCGGCGCCATGCATACGCCGAAGGACGAATCCGGCGATGCGCGGAAGTTCGTCATCGCCCTGGCCGAGGTCTGCCGGCTGAAGGGCGTCGATTTCCGCTTCGCCCGGTCGATCGAGCGCATCGAGCGCAATGCCCACCAGATCACCGGCGTCCATGTCGGCGAGACGGGCGGCGGCGTCGCCGTGGTCACCGGCGATGCCTATGTGCTGGCGCTGGGCAGCTACAGCCCGCTCCTCGCCCGGCCGCTGGGGCTCGACCTGCCGATCTATCCGGTGAAGGGCTACTCGGTCACCGTGCCGCTGCTCGATCCCGCCCAGGCGCCCTCGATCGGCGGCGTCGACGAGGGCAACCTGGTGGCCTTCGCCCGGCTCGGCGACCGGCTGCGCTTCACCGCCACCGCCGATTTCGCCGGCTACGACACCGAGTTCGAGCCGGCGGATTTCGCCCAGATGCTGAAGGTGGCGCGCGAGCTGTTCCCCAATGGCGGGGCCTATGACAAGCCGGATTTCTGGTCCTGCCTGCGGCCGATGACCCCCGACGGTCCGCCGATCATGGGGGCGAGCCCGATCCGCAACCTCTGGCTCAATACCGGCCACGGCCACATGGGCTGGACCATGGCGGCCGGCTCCAGCCGCATGGTGGTCGACCGCATGCTGGGCCGCGACCCGGCGATCGACGACAAGCCCTTCGCGCTGGCGCGGTACTGAGCGGGGGCGGGAACATCGGGCGCGGACATCCCCTCGCTGCGCGACCCCGCAGTTCAAACCAGAGATGCACCCGACGAGGCGCGCATCAGGGTGGTTTTCGCCGAGGCCAGATGCGCCCGGCAGGAAAGCTCGACCAGGGAGGGATTGCGGCTCAGCAGGGCCTCCATGTAGGTGAGATGCTCCCGGATCGCGATCTCGTTGCGCTGCCGCTCGTCCCGCTTGTTCCATTGGTAATGGTAATGGAAGATCAAGGTGATGATATCGAAGAAGTCGTCGATGAACCGATTGGGCACGGCGGAATTGATCAGGCGATGGAACCGGCTGTCGAGTTCCGAGAAGTCGTGATAGCGCTGCTCGACGTCGTTCAGCAGCGCGAGATGCTGATCGCGCAGCACCTCGAGCTTCTGCCATAGCGGCGAATCCTCCGGCATCGTCGCGAAGGCCAGGGCCGATCGCAGCTCGAACATTTCCCGGATCTCGAACAGCTCGAGCGCAAAGCTCGCGGTGAACCCCTTGAACACCCAGCCGGCATTCGGGCGCTTCTCGATCAGGCCGAAGCGCTGAAAGCGGTTCAGGAATTCGCGGATTCCGGTGGTGGCGATGCCGAACCGCCGCGCCAGATCGGTTTCGTTGATGCTGGATCCGGGGCGCGTATTGTCGCGCAGCATCCACTCCATGAAATGCTTCTCGACCTGTTCGGAGAGCGGCACCGTTTCCGCCTCGGGGAAACGCTCGATCGCGGCCACCGAGCCGATGCGGCGGTCGCGCCCGGTGCCGCTCACGATGTGCTGCGTCTCGAGCGCCGACAGGATCTTGCGGACCGTGGTGCGGCTGACCCGAAGCTGGCGGCTCAACCGGTTCTCCGAGGGCAGCTGCTCGCCGTCGCCGAGGGCGGCGATCAGATCCAGGGCCTCGTTGAAGGCCCGCTTGAAGACTGCGTCGGTTTTCAAATGACGAGCTCCTTTGTCGCAGAATGATTTTTAATCCATAAAAAACAGTTTGACCATCCTAAATAGTGCGGTTTTTATCTATAAGAAACATCATGCCGGGAATGGGAATGTTGTGGCCAATGTCGTGACGGAGGAGCGCGAAACCGCCCCCAGGGCGCCCGAATCCGAGCGCAGCGCGCCCGGAACGGCGTTCGTTTCGCTGGGCCTGCGGCTCCTCGGCATCGGGCCCTTGCTGATTCTCGTGGCACTTGCCGCCGTGATCAGCCTGCTGACCCCCGACTTCCTGAAACCCGGCAATCTCAGCAACATCATCGCCCAGACCGCGGTCATCGCCATCGTGGCGATCGGCCAGCACCTGGTCATCCTCACCCGCGGGATCGACCTCTCGGTCGGCGCCAACCTCGCGCTGGCGACCGTCATCGGCGGCCTCGCCTTCCGCGAAGTGGATTCCGCACCGATCGTGATGCTGGCCATGATCCTTTCCGGCGCCGCCGTCGGCGCCGTCAACGGCATGGCCTATGTCTTCGGACGGCTGCCGCATCCCTTCATCATCACCCTCGCCACGTTGAGCATCTGCCGGGGCCTCGCCCTCGAGCTTGCGGTCGGCCATACCACGATGCGCGGCATGCCCGAGGCCGTCGCCACCATCGGCGGGGCGGATACGCTGGGTGTCCCGAATTCGTTCTTCGTCGTGCTCGGCGTCGCCCTGCTGGTCGTTCTCATGGCCAAGGCAATGGTCTGGGGCCGATGGATCTATGCCGTCGGCGGCCAGCCGGAAGCGGCATTGAAGATGGGCATCCCTGTGAAATGGGTGCTGATCTCGACCTATGTGATTTCCGGGATCTGCGCCGGCATCGGCGCCATCGTGCTGGCCGGCCGCACCGAGGCGGGCTCCCCGCTCTACGGCAACCTTCTCGAGCTCGACACCATCGCCGCGGTGATCATCGGCGGCGCCAGTTTCCTCGGCGGGCGCGGCCATATCGGACATGCGCTGGTCGGCGCCGTCATGATCGGCGTCATTCGCAATGCGCTCAATCTGCTCGGCGTCGACGTCTTCTTCCAGATGATCGCCATCGGCCTCATCATCGTCGTCGCGGTCGAGGCGGATGTCCTGCGCAACCACCTGGAAGCCCGCGCGCGCGTCCTGCAGGCGGCGGGCGCGCCATGAACGCACAAGCCGCCACGCCGGCCCTCGCCGTGCGCAACGTCCAGAAGCGGTTCGGCGCGGTGCAGGCGCTCAGGAACGTCAGCCTCGAGGCCCATGCCGGGGAAGTGCTGGCGCTGCTGGGCGACAATGGCGCGGGGAAATCGACGCTGGTCAAATGCATCAGCGGCGTCCATGCCCTCGACGCGGGGCGAGATCCTCATCGACGGCGAGCCGGTCGCGCTGGATTCCCCGGCCGAAGCGCGTCGTGCCGGGATCGAGACCGTCTACCAGGATCTGGCACTGTTCGACAACCTGACGCCGGCGCAGAACTTCTTCTGCGGCCGGGAAATCGCCTTTCCGTCCTGGCTGCCGCAGGGGCTTCGGCTGCTGCGGTCCCGCGCCATGGACCGGGAGGCGGCGGCGGTGCTCGATCGGCTCAGGGTCAAGCTGCCGCGGTTCGATGCGCCGGTGGCGCTGATGTCGGGCGGCCAGCGGCAGGCGATCGCCGTCGCCCGGGCGACGGTCTTCGCGCGCAAGGTGGTGATCCTCGACGAGCCCACCGCGGCACTCGGGGTGCGGGAGTCGCGCAAGGTCCTCGACCTGGTCGCGCAGCTGCGCGCCGAGGGCAATGCGGTGATCCTCATCACCCACAACATGGAACAGGTCGTCGAGCTCGCCGATCGCGCGGTCGTGCTCCGCCAGGGACAGAAGGTCGGAGAACTGAGGCCGAACCGCGGAAACCGACAGGAGCTGGTCTCCATGATCGTCGGCGCGGAGGCCTAGCGGAATTCGCCGCCGGCAAGGCGGCGGATAAAGGGCGGCTCACATTGGGCCGACCCATTTGGGAGGAGACGTCGCATGAAAATAAGACTTCTGCTGGCAGGGCTGGCGCTTGCTCTTGCGAGCGCCGGACCCGTCCCGGCCGATGATGGCGTGAAGATCGGCTTCATCACCAAGTTCCCGGTGCCGTTCTTCGCCACGATGGAGGATGCCGCCAAGAGTTATGCCGCGGCAAATCCCGGCGTGGAGATCATCTTCGGCCAGGGCACTTCCGCCACGGACATCGAAGGGCAGATCGCCCTCATCGAATCCATGGTGACTCAAGGGCGTGCAGGGGATCGCCCTGACGCCGGTCGATCCGACGGTGGCGCCCGCACTCGACAAGGCCATCGCGGCGGGCGTGAAGATCGTCCTGATGGACAACAACATCCCCGACTGGAACGGGCGGACGGCGCTGGCGACCACCGAACAACTACAATGCCGGCAAGATCGCCGGCGCGTACCTGAAAACCGTGCTCAAGGCCGGGGACACGCTCGGCATCCTGGAAGGCGTTCCCGGCGTGCCCTCGCTCGACGACCGCGTCAAGGGCATGCTCGACGGCCTGCAGGGCGTCGAGGTCAAGATCGTCGGGCGCGGCGCCACCAAATGCACCGAGGAACTTGGCATCAGCGTCGCCGAGGACCTGCTGACCAAGAACCCGGACCTCAAGGCGATCTATCGCGGCCTGCGGCCCGCCGGCCGCGGGCGCCGCGCAGGCGATCAAGAACGCGGGCATCGCCAACGACAAGATCGTCCTCGTCGGCTTCGATTTCTGCTGCGGCGAGAAGGAAGCGCTGGAAGCCGGAATCGAGGATGCGTCGGTGGCGCAGTTTCCGGCGAAGATGTCGGAACTCGGCGTCGACGCCCTGGTCAAGGCCATCCGCGGCGAGAAGGTCGAGTCCCTCATCGACTCGGGTGCCGCCCTGGTGACCAAGGACAACATGTCGGCGTTCTAGCATCGGCGGAGACGAGGGCCGGCTTCGCGCCGGCCCTCGACGCCCCTAGGGGCGCCGGCATCGCATTTCTACGGATAGTCAGGTGGCGACGTGCAGGAGATAGATGTCCTCGTCTGTTCGGAACCGGGCCGGCTGCAGCTGGCCCGGCGCCCCGGTCCGCGGCACGATCCCGCGCGGGTCCTGGTCCGCCCGCGATGCGTCGGCATCTGCGGCACGGACTATCACATCTTCGAGGGCAAGCACCCCTATCTGCAGTATCCGAGGGTCATGGGTCACGAGCTTGCCGTCGAGGTGGTCGAGGCGCCTGCCGCTGCGGGCCTCGTGGCGGGCGAGATCTGCGTGGTCAATCCCTATCTCTACTGCGGCGACTGCATCGCCTGCCGCGCCGGCAGGCCGAACTGCTGCGTGAAAATCTCGGTCCTCGGCGTCCATCAGGATGGCGGCCTCGCCGGATTGCTGTCGGTGCCGACCGTCAACGTCATTCGCGCAGAGGGCCTGAGCGCCGACGCATGCGCCTCGGTCGAGTTTCTGGCGATCGGCGCCCACGCGGTGCGGCGCGGCGCGGTGTCGAGCGCCGACAAGGTGCTGGTTGTCGGCGCCGGCCCGATCGGCCTGGGCGTGGCGCTCTTCGCGCGCCTCTCCGGCGCCGACGTCGCCGTGTTCGATCGCGAGCCCGAACGCGCCGCCCTGGCCCAGTCGCTGGCGGGAGCGGCCGCCCTTGCGGCGGATGGCGATATCGCCGCGGCGGCAGACGCGTTTACCGGCGGAGACGGCTTCGACGTCGTCTTCGATGCGACCGGAAGCCGGGCGGCCATGGAAAGGGGTTTCGAGTTCGTCGCCCATGGCGGGCGCTATGTGCTGGTCAGCGTGATCAAGGACGAGATTGCCTTTGCGGATCCGGACTTCCACCGCAAGGAAATGACGCTGCTGGGCAGCCGGAACGCCACATCGGAGGACTTCCAGCGGGTCATCGCCGCCATCCGCGACGGCCACATCCCCATCGGACGCCTGATCACCCACCGCACCAGCCTTGCCGGTGCGGTGGCCGACATACCGGTCTGGGCGACCCAGAAGACCGGCCTGATCAAGGCGCTCATCGAGATCGGGTAGCGAAGGAAATGCGCCCGCGACTTTGCCTGGAAACGGCTGCCGGGCAGCTGGCATATGACCGGTCAGGGCTGACCCCGGGACTCGTGCATCTCGGCGTCGGTGCCTTCCATCGGGCGCATATCGCCGCCTATGTCGACAGGATCCTTGGTGCCGATCCCGCCTGGGCTATCCTTGGCGCCTCGTTGCGGCGACCCGATACCAGGAACGCCCTGGCGCCGCAGGACTTTCTCTATACCCTGGTCGAGGCGAGCGGCCAGGGAATGGAGATGCGCGTCATCGGCTCCATCCTCGACGTGCTGGACGTTGCGACACAGCGTCCGCAGCTCCTCGCCGCGATGGCCGATCCGCGCATCCGCATCGTCACCCTGACCATCACCGAGAAGGGGTATTGCCACGACCCCGCGACCGGCAGGCTGGATCCGCTGCATCCCGACATCCGCCATGACCTCGCGACGCCCGACGCGCCGATCAGCGCGCCGGGCCTGATCGTACGGGCGCTGGACCTGCGTCGGGCATCCGGCGTGGCGCCGTTCGCGGTGCTGAGCTGCGACAACCTGCCGGCAAATGGCGAGACGACAGCGCAGGTCGTTCGTGGAATGGCGGCGCTGCGCGACCCCGCCCTCGCCGACTACATCGCCCGCGAGGTGGCATTTCCATCGACGATGGTGGACCGGATCGTTCCGGCCACGACCGATGCCGACCGCGACCTTGTCCAGCGCCGGACGGGACTGCGGGATGCCTGGCCGGTCGTCACCGAGCCCTTCACCCAATGGGTGATCGAGGACCGCTTCCCGGCGGGCCGTCCCCGGTTCGAAGCCGCCGGCGCCAGGCTGGTGGCAAGCGTCCGGCCCTTCGAGCTGATGAAGCTGCGCATGCTCAACGGCAGCCATTCGATCATCGCCTATCTGGGCTATCTCGGCGGTTACGCCCATGTCAGCGAGGCGATCGCCGACCCTGCGATGCAGGCCCTCATCCACGGGTTCATGACGGACGAGGTGATGGACACCTTGCCGGCGGATGTCGGCGACCTTGCCGCCTATCGCGACGCGCTGCTCGAACGGTTCCGGAATCCGGCGCTGCGCCACCGGACCTGGCAAATCGCGATGGACGGCAGCCAGAAGCTGCCGCAGCGGCTGCTGGGGACGATCCGGGATCGTCTCGCACGCAACCTTCCGGTGACGCGGGCGGCGCTCGGCATCGCCGCCTGGATGCGCTACGTCACCGGCATCGACGAGCAGGGGCGCGGGATCGATGTCCGGGATCCGCTGGCCGCACGCCTGAGGCGCATCGCGGAATCGGCCGGGCATTCTCCCGCGGTTCTGGTAGCGTCCCTGCTGGCGGTGAAGGAGGTCTTCGGCGACGACCTGCCAGGGAGCGAGCCCTTGAAATCCGAGCTCGTACGGCACCTGGAGTCGCTGTTCCGGAACGGTGCATTGGCGACGATCCGGCACCTGGATCCGGGCGCAGGCCTGACCCAAAGCGCGATCAGGGGGCGCGAAGTACCCGTCATTCCTAGCCCCTAGCGGGCTAGTGACAAAACCGCCGATCGATGCATACTTGATCGGCAGCGTATCTATCCAGATCACCAGTACAGCCGTCTTGGTTTGCTATTCGGGGGACTCCAATGGCTAGCATCCCAGTGGTGGGAGATCTTGCGCGCGCAGATCTTCATGGCGCGGTCGTAGATCCAGGGCACGGCGACTATGATCGCCTGCGCCGCGTCTACAATGCCGTCATCGAGCGGCAACCGGCGGCGATCGTGCAGGCGGCGACGGCATCCGATGTTCAGAAGGTCGTGCGCATCGCCGCAGACCTGGGTGTGCCGCTTGCCGTGCGGTGCGGCGGCCACAGCTTCGCCGGCCTTGGCACCTGCGACCAGGGGATCGTCTGCGATCTGTCGCGGCTGAACGCGGTGGTCGTCGATCCGGAAGCCAGGATGGTCGAGGTCGGCGGCGGCGCCCTCCTCGGCGATGTCGATCGGGCCGGGCTGAAACATGGCCTGGTCACGCCGGCCGGCGTGGTGTCGCATACGGGCGTCGGCGGCCTGACCCTCGGCGGCGGCATGGGGTATCTCAGCCGGCGTTTCGGGCTCACCATCGACAGCCTGGTCGGGGCCGACATCGTGACCGCGGACGGCAGGCTCCGCCACATCGGCGCGCAGGACGAACCGGACCTGTTCTGGGCGATCCGGGGCGGCGGCGGGAATTTCGGCGTGGTCACGACATTCAGGTTCCGGATGCACGCATTGGGACCGACGGTGATCAGGCGCTGGACCTATCCGGCCCGTGCCGCGACCGACATCCTGACGCGGTACCGGGACGCTCTGGAGGGGTCGCCGCGCGCGCTCACCACGGCCTTCATTCTCATGCAGGATCTGCTGTCCCTCAGGGCCATCTGGACCGGGCCGACGGCCGGAGCGGAGGCGTACATGGAGCGGCTCGGGAGCTTCCCGGGCGCGATCCCGGATCCCAATCCGAACATGACCTTCCTGGAGCTGCAGCGTGCCAGCGACGATATCCTGCCCTGGGGGCGCCGCTACTATTCCAAGGGAGGCTTCCTCGAGGCGATGGACGATCGGGCAATTGCCGTCATCGCGGGCTCGGCAGCGGACATGGTGGTGCCGGGTCTCGAGGTCTATTGTCTGCAACTGGGTGGCGCCGTCCAGGATGTCGCGGAGGATGCGACGGCCTATTCCGGCAGGGCCGCGGAATTCTACTGGATATCGCAAGGGGTCTGGGACCGCCCGGACGATGACGCGCGGGCAATCGCCTGGTGCCGTCATACGGCCGGCGAGCTCGCCGCGCTTTCCCTGAAAGCCAACTACGTCAACGAGCAGGCGGATACGGGCGTGGCACAAAGCGCCTATGGCGAGGTGAAATACCGTCGCCTTGCCGCCCTGAAATGGCGTTACGATCCGACCAACCTGTTCCGCCTGAACCAGAACATCGAGCCCAGGCAGCCGTAGCGCGGGAAGCGGCCGCGAGGACCTGGCGGCCGGGCGACGGGTCGCTTGACAGGCGCGCAGCCGGGCCTAAAAGGAATGTGCCTTCGGTCGACGGGAAGCATGCCGTTCGCCCGCATGATCGCTGTTCCGGGGTGACGGCCATCCGCCGCAGAATCTCCGATGCACCGGCCCGCGGGACCATGGCATGACCGGCCATCAGGTGAGACGGCTGCCGGTCGATACCGGAAGATCCGGATGGGAGGCGATCAGCACCCGCCACACCCCGGTCCGCAGGTTCGAAACGGATATCAGCGCCGACTGGCTGATCATCGGCGCGGGTTTTGCCGGGCTCTCGGCGGCGCGCGGATCGTGATCCGCACCCGCTTCACCTACGATCCGAGCCTGCAGGTCTCGGCGGCGCGGGTCACCGGCATCGCCGCCGAGCAGAGGGCGTCGCTCGATGCCCGCTTCCCGCAGCTCGCCCGGGTGCCGATGGAATTCAGCTGGGGGGGCCGCTTCTGCCTCAGCCTCAACCACGTGCCGGCCTTCGGCGAGGTCGAGGAGAATTTGTATTCCGCCTGTTGCGAGAACGGCCTGGGAACCGTGAAGAGCACCCTGGCCGGCCTCATGGCCGCCGATCTCGCGGCCGGCCTGCCGGGCGCCGGACTGGAGGCCTACCGGAACCAGCCGAAGCCGAGCCGGATCCCGCCGGAGCCCTTTGCCTGGCTCGGCATCAATGCGGCGATCCGCTGGCAGGAGCGGCGCGCCGGCCGCGAGCGATGATGCCGCGGGGCAAGGCCGCGGCGCCCGGATCCGGTCAGAGGATCGTCGCGGCCGATCCGACGCTCTCGGCGCCGTCCAGCGTGAAGACCCCGCCCGAGGCATAGGCGGCTTCATCGGAGGCGAGGTAGACGTAGAGGCTCGCCATCTCCTCCGGCCGGGCATGGCGGCGCATCGGGATGATGCCGTTCACCTGCCGCAGCATTTCGGGGCTGTATTCGGCCTCCTGCATCGGCGTCATCGTATAGCCGGGATTGACCGCGTTCACCCTGACCTTGGGCGCCAGTTCGATGGCCATGGTCCGCATCATGGCGAGAAGCGCGCCCTTGCTGGCGTTGTAGTCGGCATAGGCGCGGTAGCCGACGACGCCGGACGTGGAGGCGGTCATCAGGATGGCGCCGCCCTCGCCCTGCATCATGTGGCGGGCGGCCAGCTGGCTGGGATAGAAGACGCCGTGCACGTTCACCCGCATGACGCGGTCGAAATCCGCGCGATCGATGTCGAGGAAGTTGTGGCGCAGGGAGATGCCGGCATTGCAGATCAGGACATCGAGGCCGCCGAGCGCGGCGAGTGCCGCCGGGAAGGCCGCATCGACCTGGGCGGGATCGGCCACATCGACGCTTCGGGCATCTGCCAGCGACGGCAGGTCCGATGCGATCTCGGCAACATGGTCCGGGTTGCGGCCCCAGACGGCGACCCTGGCGCCTTCGTCGAGGAAACGCCGGGCCACGGCGGCGCCGATTCCGGTGGTGCCCCCGGTGACGATCACCCGCTTGCCGTCCAGTCTGCCCACCAGCGTTCTCCCCCAGAATGATCGGACGATCAGATGACGAAACCGCGCGGCACCGGATCGAACATGCCGAGCACATGGCGTCGGCCGCGGCCTTCCACCGTCACGGAAAGCCCCGGTGCCGGCGCCCGGGCGACCGGGATCTCGAGACCGAGCACGCGGTAGATCTCGCCGAGCTTCCCGGGCTCGGGCGAACGGGCCTCGAGCTTCACGAGGCTTCCGCCGCGCGGCGCCGTCCTGGCAGGATGCGCGCTGTCCATCCAGTCGATGAAGAAGGGAACGAGCGCCCCGAAGGCGTGGTTGCGGATGCCGAAGAGCGTCCAGCCGAGCCAGTCGCCGTTGGGCAGCCTGCGTCCCCCCGTCACCAGGTCGCCGCCATCGAGGCCCGCCGCGATCGCCCTTGTCCGCAGCGCCGCAAGATCGACGCCGCCCGCGGCCCAGTGATAGAGTCCGGCGCCGGTCAGCCCCTGAAGCTCCAGGTCGAGGCAGGTGCCGGGCTGGGCGGGGTCGCGGCCGAGGATCTCGATATAGGTGTCATCGGCAAGTGAGAGGAGGCTGTTGCGCGTGCCGTCGCCGGGATGAACCCCGCCATAGGCCGGCTGGCACTCCATGCGTTCGGCGAAGAAGCGGCTGCCTTCGTCGAGGTCGGCGCAATACCAAACCAGATGATCTATTCTCATGCGCAAACGATGGCACAGGCACCGCAGCAGCGTCAAATGCGCGGGCCAGGCGGCGGCACGCCGGTCGTGACGCGGGCATAGATTTGCGAGCCGAAGCCGGTGAACCCGCCTCCAACCGCCGATTCTGGCCCGAAGCGAACCTGAGACCCGATGGACTTGGGAACGGGGCGCCAATACAATCGAGCGTATTGGCATCCCTCACGGTCGCTCAAACAGATGGCCGAAGAGCGTTTCCAGAGGCGTCTTGCAGCCATCCTGGCTGCCGATGTGGTCGGCTACTCCAGAATGATGGAAGTCGACGAAGAGGACACGCTGCGCCGATTGCAGGATTCTTTCCGGGAGGCCGTGATACCCGCCATCGCCGAGAATGGCGGCAGGCTGGTGAAAACCACGGGTGACGGGCTGCTTGCCGAGTTTCACAGCGTGGTCGATGCGGTGCGTTGCGCAGTGACGCTGCAGGGGCGCCAGGATCGACGCGACGCCAATCTGCCCGCCGACCGGCGCCTTCGATTCCGCATCGGCATAAATCTCGGCGACGTCATGGTCGCGGGCGACGATATTTTCGGCGATGGCGTCAACGTTGCCGCGCGGCTCGAAGGCCTGGCCGAGTTCGGCGGTGTCCTGTTGTCGGGCACCGCCTATGACCAGGTCAAGAAGCAGGCCGGCCTTGGCTTCGCATTCCTTGGCGAACAGCACGTCAAGAACCTTGCCGAGCCAGTCAGAGTTTACAAGGTCTCGCTCGATCAGAGCCAGGCCGGCCGAGCCGCGACCGCGCCGCAGATCGCGAAACCGATCTCGACTTGCACCTTGATGGGAATAGCGGCGGCGGTGCTGCTGCTCGTTCTGTCGATCGGTCTGACCTGGATAAAACCATGGGTCGAGGCATTCGACACCGATCTGCCGCTGCCCGGCAAACCTTCGATCGCCGTGCTGCCGTTCGACAACCTGTCCGGCGATGAGCGGCTCGGACGCCTCGCGGACGGAATGGTCACCGATATCATCAACAACATGTCCCGCTTCAGCGAACTGTTCGTCATCGCGCGGAACTCGTCTTTCACCTATCAAGGCAAGCCGATCGATGTTCGCCAGGTGGGACGCGAGCTAGGTGTGCGTTTTGTCCTCGAAGGCACGGTGGCCGGGGACGGCGATGCGATACACGTATCGACACAGCTGATCGATGCCGAGACGGGCATCCAGCAATGGTCCGAGCGTTACGACCGGCCGCTCACGGACCTATTCGCCATACAATCCGATATCACGGAGCGTGTCGTCGGCTCGATCGCCAGCGCGCGCGGTGCCATCGAACAAGCGGCGCTCCAGGATGCCCGCCGGCTGAACCCCAGAAACCTCGATGCCTATGACCTGTACCTGGTTGGAACCGCGGCGCGACTGAAGCTCACGCGCGACGACAATATCAACGCCGAGGCGATCCTGCGGCGCGCGGTGAAGGAGGACCCCGGCCTTGAGCCGGCATGGGTCCAGCTCGCCCTGCTCTTTTACAACCGGATCGACAATGGCTGGGGCGACTATGCGTCCGCCATGGATCAATGGCTCGAAGCGGCAAAGACGGCGACGGAGCTCGACCCGAACGATGCCATGGCTCACACCGTGCTTGGGCTGCGCTACCTGTTCGGGCTGGAGTTCGACCGTGCGCTGCAGGGATTTAACGCCGCGCTGGACGCCAATCCCAACCATGCGATAGCCCTTGCGATCATCGGCGATAATCTGGCCTGGCTGGAACCGCCGGGACGCGCCGTCGGCCTGGTCGAGCGCGCCATGCGCCTCAACCCCCGCAATCTCGCCTGGGTCAGTCACCACTCGAAAGTTGCCTACTATTTTGCCAGGCAGTTCGAGAAATCGATCAGTGAGATCCATTTGCACGACGATCCGGGCCTCTGGGATCTGATGTTTCTGGCCCTCGACTATGCCGAACTCGGCCAGGCGGACAAGGCCAGGGAAGCGGGAGCCAAGTTGCTGGCTTTGCGGCCCGACCTGTCGGCCGAGCTGTTTCTTGCGGAAAACGGCGAATACGCGCCGGCAGCCGCTGTGAACCGGGCACTCTGGCTCGACGGCTGGAGAAAGGCCGCCCTGCCCTACTGCGCAACGACCGCCCAGCTGCAGAAGCACCCTGCCTTTCAGCCGTTCAAGGAATGCGATCAGCAACGGCACTGAGCGGCAAGGCGAATCCGGCCGAGTACCAGTTGGGCGTCGATCGGGCGCAGCCGAAAGTGGAATCGCCCCCTAGATGCGGAACAGCCGGCCCCAGCCGGGGATCGGGTCGGTGACGCCGGCGAGGCGCAGGCAGTGCCAGGCCAGGGCGTGGTTGGACGAGGTGGCGGGCTTGCCGAGATCGCGTTCCAGGTCCTCGACGATCTCGGCGACGCGCAGGCTCGTGCAGGCGACGAAGACCGCGTCGACCGCCGGATGCCGGCCGAGCTCGAGGGCCGCGGCCTTCACCGAAGCCGGACTCATCCGCGCCACCTCGTTGTCGTTCTCGTGGTTGAACGAGCCGATCACCGGCACCTCGACGCCCTGGGCCTCGACGAAGCGGCGCATGGTCTGGTTGACCTCGTCGATATAGGGCGTCAGCAGGGCGATGCGCCGGGCGCCCAGGGCCTTGAAGGCGGCGATGGCCGCGGTGATCGGGGTGGTGCAGGCGACGCCCGGGCGGGCTTCGCGGATGCGCTGGAATACCTTCTCCTCGCCGATCACCACCGTGCCCGAGGTGCAGGCATAGGCCACCACGTCGAACTTCGCCCCCGGCAGCAGGACATCCGTCGCCGCGGTGATCCCCTGCTCCATCCGGGCGAGGGTCGTCGGGTTGATCTCCGGCGCGTTCGGGATGCGACTCTGATAGAGGGCGACGCCGCCGATGTTAAAGATCTTCCGATATTCGTACTCCAGGGTGTGATCGGTCGCCAGCACGATGAGCCCGATCCGAGCCCGGTGGGCGATGCCGCGGTCGAGCTCGAAAGGCATGTGCATGCGATTGACGAGGAGCCCGGAACCAGCTTCCGCGACCGGGCTGCCAGCCGAAGCCGGGCTGCCGGCCAAAGTCGGGTTGCCGCCATGGGCCGGATTCCGGGGAGCGGGCTCGCGTCCTGCAACCAATGTCGCCATTCGGGGGTTCCTTTTTCTGGGCCTGCCGCGCCGGCGTCAAATCAGTGGCATTGCCCCGGCGCCCGCGTCTATCATATTAACGAATACTGGCCCATATATTGGCTGGCCCGCAAGGGCCCAACAGGTAGGAACCAGGATCATGCTTGCCCGCGCCGTATCCATCGCCATCTGCGGCTTGGCCGCGTTCTGCGCCCAGGCAGGTGCAGAGGACGCGGCGCCACAGCCGATCGGCACCGTCCAGGCCGTCGCCTACAGCCCGATCGCCGAGGGCGCGGCCTTCACCCTTCAGGCCAACGACAATACGGCCTTGACCGACGACACCCTGCGCCGGGTCAGCGATGCCGTCACCCAGGCCGGCTACCGGCTGGAGCCCAAGGCAGATCTGGTCATGTCGGTGGAAACCCAGCTGGTGCGCGGCGTGCGCCAGGACACCCCGGTCGGCGAGCTGAGCGCGACGAACAACGAGGCCATCGTCCAGGGCAAGCTCTATTCCTCGACCCAGAACAGCCTGCTCAACCCGCAGCGCCCGATCACCTCCACCGAGGGCATCTTCCGCATCACCGTCTCGGTCTACGACCGCACGTCCGGCCTCTATGTCTGGCGCGGCACGGTCGACCGCAGCGACTCCTCGATGGACATCAACCTGGCCAGCGACGACATGGTGCCGGCCCTGATCGGCTATCTCGGCAAGACCGTGAAGCCGGCGGCGCCCTGACCCGCCGGCGGGATCCGCCCGCAGGAACCCAGTCACATGAAATCGCGCGGAACGTTCAGGCAGTCGTCGGCGCCATAGATCCGACGGCCGTTCTCGAAGACGTCGATGCGGGCGGTGACGAAGAACCGACGAAATAGGGCAGCAGGGTCTCGTCATAGGCCCGGGTGCCGTCGCGTTTGCGGTAGGGCACGCATTCCAGGATCACCGGCACCGGATGGCGCACGGCATCGACCGGCATCCAGGCGCGTGCGGCGAGACGGACGCCGTCGGGCAGCGGGATCCAGAGATTCTCGATCGCCTCGATCTGATGCGGCAGCGGGATGGTGGCGTCCATCGGGAATCCTCGGCGCAACCGGCTCAGGGCAGAATGGAATAGATCAGCAGCGGCAGGCTGATGAAGGACAGCAGGGTCGAGATCACCACCATGGCGGCGACGTCGGCGGGCTGGCGCTGATACTGCTTGGCGAACAGGAAATTGAACACCGCGACCGGCATCGAGGCCTGGATCAGCAGCACGCCGCGCGGCGCGGCGTCGAGGCCGAGCGCCCAGGCCACCGCCAGCGCCACCAGGAACCCGCCGGTCAGGCGCACCAGCGCGAGGAACAGGTTTCGCGGCAGCGAGGTCACCCGGAGATCGGCCAGCGATACGCCGAGCGCCAGCAGCATCAGGGGAATGGTGAGGCCGGAGAGGATGGTGAGCGTGTTGTCGACGAAGAGCGGCAGGCGGATGCCGGTGGTCAATACGATCAGCGACCCCAGCACCGCGTAGAGCACCGGCACCTTGAGCAGGCGGCTGAAATTCGTGCTGCCGGCGGCGATCGAGATGCCGAGCGAGAACTGCAGGCTGGCGGAGATGGCAAAATAGACCACCGCCAGCGCAAGGCCGGACTCGCCGAACGCGAAGAGCGCCAACGGCAGCCCCATGTTGCCGGAGTTCGAGAACACGACCGCCGGCAGATAGGAATGGTTGGGCAGGCGCAGGATCCGCAGCACGACGATGCCGATGGCGAACATGCAGCAGAAGACCAGTGCCGTCGCCCCGGCCATGCCGCGCAGCACGGCGCCGTCGACATGCAGGCTGGTCAGCGAATGCGCCACCAGGCAGGGCGTGCCGACCAGCGAGACGATACGTGTCACGAAGTCATGATCGAAGGGGCGCCGCATCCGTGCCCAGACGAATCCCAGCCCGGCGCAGATCAGCACCGGCAGGATGACGGCGGCAAGCTGGTTGAGCACAATGGTCCCCATTCCGATCGCGATCGCGCCGACCCTCGCGGCACCCATCTTAGTAGCGGATGCGGCCATATTGCCGCCAGGGGTTCCGATCCTATAGACTGCGCGCAAGAGTCTCAGCCTCGGCCTCGGGGCGTCAAACAGGAAAGATCCAGGGCAATGGTGGCGAATGAGATCGGCGGCCACGCCGCGATCAGCCTCCTCGAAACCTATGGCGTAGACACGGTTTTCGGCATTCCCGGCGTGCACACGCTGGACTTCTACCGCGGCATCGCCGACCGGCGGATGCGGCATGTCGGGGTGCGCCACGAGCAGGGCGCCGGCTTCATGGCCGACGGCTATGCGCGGGCCTCGGGCAAGCCGGGCGTCTGCTGCCTGATCACCGGGCCGGGGCTGATGAACGCCGCGACGCCGATCGGCGAGGCCTATTCGGATTCGGTGCCGGTGCTGGTGTTGTGCAGCGTCAATGCCAGGGCCGACATGGGCAAGGGCCGGGGGCGCCTGCACGAGATCACCGACCAGCGCGCCGCCATCGCGCCGCTGACCGGCTTCTCCCGGACGGTGATGGATACCAAGGACCTGCCCCAGGCGATGGCGGATGCCTACGCCCTGTTCGAGACCCAGCGGCCGCGACCGGTGGTGCTGGAATTCCCCCTCGACGTGCTTTCGGCCCCGGCCAACAGCGGCCAGGCAAAACGGGTGACGGCGGCGCGGCCGAAGGCCCGGCCGGAGGACCTGAAGGCTGCTGCGGCCCTGATCGACGGCGCGCGGAAGCTGCTGGTGATCGCCGGCGGCGGCACCGTCGACTGCGCCGAGACCGTCCGGCGCTTCGTCGAGAAGACCGGCGCGCTCTGCGTGACCACCACCGCCGGCAAGGGCGTCTTTCCGGACGGACATCCGGCCAGCCTCGGGGCCACGCTGGTGACCAAGCCGACCCAGACCTACGTCGCGGAGGCCGACGTGGTGATCGCCGCCGGCACCGAGATGGCCGAGACCGACAGCTGGGTCGACCGGCTGAAGATTCCGGGGAAGCTGATCCGGATCGATCTCGACGCCTATACGCTCACCCGGGACTATCCCCCGGCGATCGGCATGCTGGCGGATGCCGGCGCGACACTGGAGGCGCTGACCGTCCTGGTCACGGGCGGCGGCTCGGCCGATACCGCACGGGCCGCCGAGATCCGCCGGCAGATCCGCGGCAAGATGGCGCCGCTGCAGCTGAAGCACGCCAAGGTGCTGGACGCGCTGAAGGCGGCGACGGCACGGGATGCGATCGTCGTCTCCGACATGACCCAGATCGCCTATACCGGCAACTATCACTTCCCCAGCGAGACTCCGCGCTGCTGGCTGCATCCCTGCGGCTTCGGGACCCTGGGCTATGCCCTCCCGGCCGCGATCGGCGCCAAGATCGCCTGCCCGTCCCGCGAGGTGGTGGCGATCGCCGGCGATGCCGGATTCCTGTTCACCGTCCAGGACCTGGGCACCGCCGTCGAGCAGCGCCTGCCGCTGCCGATCATCCTGTGGAACAATGACGCCCTGGGTCAGATCCTCGGCGACATGGTGGAACGCGGCATCGGCGCCATCGGGGTGAAGCCGCGCAATCCCGACTATATCGCCCTGGCGCACTCCTTCGGCGCCCATGCGGTCCGAGCGGACAGCCTGGAGGCGCTGCAAGCTGCGCTCCGGCAGGCCTTCGCCGCCGACGGCCCCACCCTGATCGAGGTGCGGGAGGATTCCACCTTTCTCGCCTGAGGCCGGGCCGCCTACCCACGGACGACTTATCCACAGGCAATATATCCCCGGCTGGCGGCAGAAATTTCCGGCAGCGGCGGACCCGGGCCGAAATTGCCCAGTTCATTAACGAGTTTTTACGCTTTCCCGCCTTTAATGGCTGCGGCCGCTCCGTTTAACGGTCCGATCCTGGCACGCAGCTTGCTGAGTATGCCTCGGTCAACATTAAAGGAGATGGCTATGGAGACCGCACTGGCCCAGAGGCTCGAAATGACTGCAGGCCTCACCGACGAGGAGCAGCGCAAGCTGTGCTTCGACCTGTTCAACCAGTATTGGGAAGACGCCTTCAATCGCGGCGTCGCTTTCGACGTCCTCGGGACGATGTCGATTTCCGCGGCTTTGTTCGCCCTGGTGGCGAAGCACGGCAAGGAAACGACCGCCGAATTCATCGAGGATCTCGGCAAAAGCGTGCGCGAGGACGCCTTTTCGCACCAGTCCAAGGCCAACTGATCCGGCTCTCGGCTGACGTGTGGAGGCGGCCCGCTCCGGCGGCCGCCGAAGCCTGAGAATTGACGTCGAATAGGCGCAGAGGGGATAGTCCCCTGCCGCCACCCCTGCCCGATTCGGGTTTCCCGCAATCGCGGGCCGGGCGAGGCGGCGCGGACTGGAACGGATGAACTGCGCCATGCACATGCCGAGAAGATTGTTGCCGCGATGGCTTTCCGCCCTCGCCTGCGTCCTGACGCTGCTCGCCGCCGGGCTCGCGCCCGCCGCCTGCGTCACCCACAAGGTGGCGGAACCGGACATCGCCACGGTCAGAAAGCTGATGACCTCGGACCGGATGTTCGACGCCTTCGAGATGCTGAAGCCGATGGCGGAGAAGGGCAATCCGGAAGCGCAGTACGAACTCGGCGGCTTCTACCACTACGGCTATGTCGGCGCCAACGACTATACCAAGGCCAGCGCCTGGTATCTGCGCGCGGCACACCAGGGCAATACCGACGCGATGATCGGCCTCGCCGCCCTCTACGGCACGATGGCGGCCGGCAAGTACGGCACCGATCTCGACCACGTCTCCGCCTTCACCTGGCTGACCATCGCCGGCGACCGGCTACAGGATCCGGAGGCCCTGGCCAAGGTGACCGGGCTCCGCGACCGGCTGAAGGAAGGTCTCACCCCGGAACAGCTGAGCGCCGCCCTTGCCGCCGCCCAGGCCTTCCGCCCGGTCCCCGAAGTCGTCCCGAACTGAGATCTGCCGAACTGAGACGTGCCGAACTGAGGACGCGCCGGACTGAAGCCGCGCGATCCGAAGGCTAGGCCGCCGTCTTCTCCAACCCGCACCAGGCGGCGATGAAGAGGGCGATGGTGCGTGTGACCTTGCGCAGCGAGGTCAGGTTCACCCGCTCGTCGAAGCCGTGATAATCCTCGGATTTCGGGCCATACACCAGGGCCGGGATATCGGCATAGAGGCCGAAGAATCGCGCATCGGTGGTGGCGGTGGCGGGTTGGCCGACCAGTTTCTCGCCGAAGGCGGCCTGGTGGCTTTCCGCCAGCACCGCGTGGATCTCGCCGGCCCTATCGGCGATATAGGGCTCGGCCTGGAAGCCGTGATAGACCACCTCCGGCGGGTTGTTCGCGAGGAAGCTGTCGCCGGCGGCGGCGCTGCGCACCGCGGTCTCCACCGCGCCGCGGACCTCGGCCAGGGACTGTCCGGGATAGAAGGAGATCCGCATGTCGAAGGTGCACCAGGCCGGGACCGAGGAGGTCCAGTCGCCGCCCTCGATCTTGCTGACCACGAAATTGATCGGATGGGCATGGTCGTGCCAGATCGGGTGACGGGTTTGGTTCCAGGTCGCCTCCAGCGCATGCAAGGCGTGGATGATCGGGAAACAGGCCTCGATCGCATTGGCCCCGCGCCCGGCATGGCCGACATGGGTGGGCTTGCCGCGCACCTTGACCTGGAACCACATGACGCCGAGCTGGGCGGTGGAATAGGTCTCGTGCATCGGTTCCGGAATCAGCGCCGCCGCCGCCCGATAGCCGCGCTGCAGGCAGGCCAATGCGCCGTTGCCGGTGCATTCTTCCTCGATCACCGACTGCAGATAGACCTCGGCCGCCGGACGGTAGCCGAGGCGATCGAGCGCGTCGAAGGCGGCGAGCGCGGCGATCAGGCCGGCCTTCATGTCGCCGGAACCGCGGCCGTAGAGCCAGTCGCCGTCGATCCAGGGTGCAAAAGGCGGCCGGGTCCAGAGATCGAGCGGGCCGGTCGGCACCACATCGATATGGCCGTTCAGGATCAGCGAACGCCCCTGCACCGTCCGCGGTCGGTGGATGCCCACCACGTTGAAGGCATTGTCATAGGGGATGGTGACCGGCGAGAAGCCCGGCAGGTGCTGGATGTCGGCCACATCGATCCGCCAGCGGTCGACCGCGAGGCCGCGGGCGCGATACTGCGCCGCCATGAAATCCTGCGCCGTCGCCTCCTGGCCGCGGACCGACGGGATCGCGGTCACATCCGATGTGAGTTTCACCTGGGCGTCGAAGCCGTCGTCGACGGCGGCGACAATGTCTCGAGACAATATAGCGTCCATTTCCCACCCTGATCCGCTTGTCACCCGCGGATGGCTCTGTTTCAATCCGGCCCATGAGCGCATTTAATCTCGACAAAGACAAGATGGCGGCGGCCGCGGATGCGGTGCATCGCCAGATCGGCGCCAGTCCGCAGATCTGCTGGCCGCTGCTGGCGACGCGCGCCGGCACCGAGCTCTGGGTGAAGCACGAGAACCATCTGCCGACCGGCGCCTTCAAGGTGCGCGGCGGCCTCACCTATATGGCCAATCTGCGCCGCGACCAGCCGCAGGTGACCGGCGTGGTGGCGGCGACCCGCGGCAACCACGGCCAGAGCGTCGCCTTCGCCGCGGCGCGACAGGGACTGAAGGCGACCGTCCTGGTGCCCCTGGGCAACAGCCGCTCGAAGAACGCGGCAATGCGGGCCCTGGGGGCCGAACTCATCGAGCACGGCCACGATTTCCAGGCCGCCTATGAATTCGCCCAGGACCTGGCGCGGGACCGCGGCCTGCACATGGTGAGCTCGTTCCATCCCTGGCTGATCGAGGGCGTGGCGACCTACCCGCTCGAGCTCTTCACCGCCTGCCCCGACCTGGATACGGTCTATGTGCCGATCGGCCTCGGTTCCGGCATCTGCTCGACCATCGCCGCCCGCGACATGCTGGGACTGAAGACCCGGATCGTAGGGGTGGTCTCGGCCCATGCCGCCGCCTATGCCCTGTCGTTCCGGGCCGGCCGGGCGGTCGCCACCAACAGCGCCGACACCATCGCCGACGGCATGGCCTGCCGGGTGCCGGTGGCCGAGGCCCTCGCCGTCCTGCTGCGCGGCGCCGAGCGCATCGTCGAGGTGACCGACGACGAGGTGAAGGCGGCGATGCGGGCCTATTTCGACGACACCCACAATGTCGCCGAAGGTGCCGGCGCGGCGGCCCTGGCCGCGGTGCTCAAGGAAGGCGCGGCCCAGGCCGGCCGCAAGGTGGGCGTGGTGCTCTCCGGCGGCAACGTGGACGCGCCGCTGTTCCGCAGCGTGCTGGACTAGGCGCCCTACCAGCCCCCGGTCCGCAGCCAGTCGCGGACATCCTCCAGCCGGTCGTTGCCCCAAAACGGTTCCTCGCCGATGAAGATGAAGGGCGAGCCGAAGGCGCCGCGGGCCAGCGCGTGGTCGGTCTCGGCCCGCACCCGATCCTTCACGGTCGGAGTCGCGATCCCCTCCAGCACCTGCGCCCGGTCGAGGCCGATCCCGGCGGCGATGTCGGCTACCGTCTCGCCGGCCGTGACGTTGCGGCCCTCGGCGAAGGCGGCGCGATAGACCGCGTGTGCGAGCGCCTTCGCCCGGTCGGCGGATTGCCCCTCCAGCCAATAGAAGGCGCGGGCCGCGGCGATGGTCGACATCGGGAAGCCCTCGGGGATGACGAAGGGCAGCTTCAGTTTGCGGGCACTGCGATGCATGTCATGGAGATGATAGGGCCCGCGCAGGGGCTGCTGGACCAGCGGCGACTGGCCGGTTGCCTTGAAGGCGACACCGAGCAGATACGGCCGCCAGATGACCGTGCGTTCGAATTCCGCACCGATCGCCTCGATGCGCTCGGAGGCAAGATACCCGTAGGGCGAGGAGAAATCGAAGTAGAACTCGATCGGGTCGGCCATGAATCACCCCTCCTCCTGCAAGGCACGGGCGATGATCAGCTTCTGGATGTCGCTGGTGCCCTCGTAGATCCGCGTCACCCGCACGTCGCGATAGATCCGCTCGACCGGATAGTCCTTGAGATAGCCGTAGCCGCCATGGATCTGCAGCGCCTCGGAGACCACCTGCTCGGCCATATCGGTGGCGACGAGCTTGGCCATCGCGGCATGCTTCAGCGCCGGGCGCCCGGCATCCTTCAGCGCCGCGGCATGCAGGGTAAGCGCCCGCGCCGCCTCGATCCGCGCCGCCATCTCGGCGAGGCGGAAGGCGACGGCCTGATGCTCGAGGATCGCCCGGCCGAAGGTCTTGCGTTCCCGGGCATAGGCGAGCGCCGCCTCGAAGGCCGCCCGCGCCATGCCGATCGCCTGGGCGGCGATGCCGATGCGGCCGCCTTCCAGGTTGGCGAGGGCGATCTTCAGCCCCTCGCCCTCGGCGCCGAGCCGCAGATCGGCGGGAATGCGACAGTCCTCGAAGACCAGCTGGGCGGTATCCGACGCCCGCAGGCCGAGCTTGTCCTCGGTCTTGGCGCAGACGAAGCCGGGCGTGCCGGCCGGTACCAGGAAGGCGCTGGTGCCGCGCTTGCCGGCGGCGGGGTCGGTCACCGCGAAGACGATGGCGACGCCGGCGCGCTTGCCGTTGGTGATGAACTGCTTGGTGCCGTCGAGGACATAGTGATCCCCGTCGCGCCGGGCCCTGAGCCGGATCGCCGCCGCATCCGAGCCGGTCCCGGGTTCGGTCAGGCAGAAGCAGCCGACCATGGTGCCGGCGGTCATCGGACGCAGGAAGCGCTCCTTCTGCGCCGGGCTGCCGAAGCGCAGGATGGGGAGGCAGCAGACCGAATTGTGCACCGTCATCAGTGTCGAGGTCGCGGCATCGCCGGCCGCCAGTTCCTCGACCACCAGGGCGTAGCTGACATAGTCGATCCCCGCCCCGCCCCAGTCCTCGGGCGTCAGCATGCCCATCAGGCCGAGTTCGCCCATCTGCAGGACCAGGGAATCGGGGAGATAGCCGGCCGCCTCCCAGGCCGCCGCCTGCGGCTTCAGCTCGCCCTGGGCGAAGGACCGGGCCATGCCGCGGATGGCCTCCTGCTCGGGGCTGAGGATCATGCGCTCAGCGCCGCCGCGCCGACCGGCGGAAAACGCAGCTTGAAGGTGAAGGCCTCGGGGCCGGGGCCGCGCTCCGCCAGGATGTCGAGCCGGTCCTTGGCCTCCGCCACCGTCGGCAGATGGCCTGCCGGCAACCACCAGAGCGCCAGATGCGGCGTCTCCAGCCGGTCGAACCAGTCGCGGCGCCGGGCCATGATCGCGGTATGGCCGGTCTTGTAGGTGAAATCGAACAGTGCCTCGACCGAGGTCCAGACCGACATGTTGATGATCATGCGCGGATCGTCGAAGGCGACGATGTCGGTCGCATTGCCAGCATCGCTCTTCAGGCGCCAGACGAAGCCCGGCGCGGTTTCCGCCAGGGCATTGATGCGGTCGAGGGCTGCCATGAAATCCGCCAGCTGCGGCGAATCCAGCGGCGCTGCGGCCCGAGCGATGTTGACCTGGGCCAGCTGGAAGCCGGCTACCACGGCAGTTCCTCGCCGGTATAGTTGAAGAATTTCCCGCTATCCGCCGGCTTCAGCCCGGCGACCAGCTTGCGGAGGCCGGCGACGCTGGCCTTCGGCGCGACCGGCGCGCCCTTGCCGCCCATGTCGGTCTCGACCCAGCCCGGATGGGCGACGACGACGACGATGCCGTGGCGCTTCAGATCCTTGGCGGCGCAGGCCATGGTCATGTTGAGGGCGGCCTTCGAGCTGCGGTAGATGTAGCTGCCGCCGCTCGGGCCGTCGCCGATCGAGCCCATCTTGCTGGTGATCGAGAGCACCTTCCGGCCCTTCCCCGCCGCCAGATGGCCGGCGAAGGCCTCCAGCATGTGCAGCGGGGCGATGCAGTTCACCAGCATCACTTCCAGCCAGTCCTTGGCGTCGGTCTGGCCGAAATCCTGCTTGCCGCCGTAGATGCCGGCATTGTTGATCAGCAGGTCGATCGCCTGGTCCTTCAGGGTCTTGGCGAGCGCGCCGATGGAGACGTCGGAGGCGACGTCGAGCTTCTCGATGCGGATATCGCCGGCCAGGGCCTTCAGCGCCTTGGCCTCGCCCGGCTTGCGGCAGCCGGCGATCACCGACCAGCCGTCCGCCGCGTATTGCCGGACGAATTCCAGGCCGATGCCGCGATTGGTCCCGGTGATCAGCACGGTCGGCATGGTTCAGCTCCGTTTCTTCGCGGTGACTTCGATCTCGATCTTCATCCGGGGATCGACCAGCTTGCAGATGATCGCCGTCGAGGCCGGGCGGATGTCGCCGAGATACTGGCCGAAGATCGGCGCGACCTTGGTCCAGTCCGGCTCGTCGACGATGAAGTAGCGGGCGCGCACCACGTCGGCCAGGCTGGCCCCCGCCTGCTTCAGCGCCGCCTCGATGTTGCGGAAGACCTGGTGGGTCTGCTCGACGACATCTTCCGAGATCGCCATCCTGGCATAGTCGAAGCCGGTGGTGCCGGAGACGAAGACCCAGTCGCCGTCGACCACGGCACGGGAATAGCCGGCAACCTTCTCGAAATCGGAGCCGGAGGAAATCAGGCGACGGGTCATTGCGTCCTCACATGGTTTCGTTGAACAGTTCCCGGCCGATCAGCATGCGGCGGATCTCGGAGGTGCCGGCGCCGATCTCGTAGAGCTTGGCGTCGCGCAGCAGGCGGCCGGTCGGATAGTCGTTGATGTAGCCGTTGCCGCCCAGGGCCTGGATCGCCTCCAGGGCCATCCAGGTGGCCTTCTCGGCGGAGAACAGGATGGCGCCGGCGGCGTCCTTGCGGGTCGCCTGGCCGCGGTCGCAGGCCTTGCCGACGGCATAGACATAGGCGCGGGTGGCGTTCATCACCGTATACATGTCGGCGATCTTGCCCTGCATCAGCTGGAACTCGCCGATCGCCTGGCCGAACTGCTTGCGTTCGTGCACATAGGGCAGCACCACGTCCAGGCAGGCCCGCATGATGCCGACCGGCCCGCCGGCCAGCACCGAGCGCTCGTAGTCGAGGCCGCTCATCAGCACCCGGACGCCCTGGTTGACCGCACCCAGCACGCGCTCCTCCGGGACGAAGCAGTTCTCGAAGACCAGCTCGCCGGTATTGGAGCCGCGCATGCCGAGCTTGTCGAGCTTCTGGGCGCGGCTGAACCCCTTGCTGTCGCCCTCGATCAGGAAGGCGGTGATGCCCTTGGCACCGGCGGCCGGATCGGTCTTCGCATAGACCACCAGCACATGCGCATCCGGGCCGTTGGTGATCCACATCTTGTTGCCGTTCAGGACATAGCCGCCGGGCGCCTTGTCCGCCCGCAGCCGCATCGAGACCACGTCCGAGCCGGAGCCCGGCTCGCTCATCGCCAGGGCGCCGATATGCTCGCCGGAGATCAGCTTCGGCAGGTAGCGCTGCTGCTGGTCGCGGTTGCCGTTGCGGCGGATCTGGTTGACGCAGAGATTGGAATGCGCGCCGTAGCTCAGCGCCACCGAGGCCGAGGCCCGGCTGAGTTCCTCCATGGCGACGATATGCTCGAGATAGCCCATGCCGGCACCGCCCAGCTCGGGCTCGACGGTGATGCCGAGCAGGCCGAGATCGCCGAGCTTGCGCCAGAGATCCATCGGGAACTCGTTCGAGCGGTCGATCTCGGCGGCGCGCGGCGCGATCTCCACGGCGGCGAAATCCGCCACCGACCGGCGCAGCATCTCCGCCGTCTCGCCGAGATCGAAATCGAGGGCCGGGAAATTGCGCCCTGTCATGCTGTCTCTCCCAGAAATACGCGTCGTTCGGCCGAGGATGCCAGGACTTCAGGTCAGGAACAAGGAGGCGAGCCCGAGGAAGGAGAAGAAGCCCAGGCAATCTGTGGTGGTGGTCAGGAACGGTCCCGCCCCGGTCGCCGGATCGAAGCCCAGGCGGTCCATGGCCAGCGGGATCATGGTGCCGGCAAACCCGGCCCAGACCATGTTGAAGATCATCGCCCCGGCCAGCACGAAGCCGAGCTGCACGTGGCCGAACCACAGCGCGCCCAGGGTGCCGAGGATGGCCGCGAAGACGCAGGCATTCATCAGCCCGACCAGCAGTTCCTTGCCGATGATCCGCCGGACATTGCTGGTCGGCGTGATGTCCTTGGTGGCCAAAGCGCGCACCGTCACCGTGATCACCTGCACGCCGGCATTGCCGCCCATCGCGGCGGTGATCGGCATCAGCACGGCAAGGGCCGGATACTGGCCGATCGTACCCTCGAAGCGCGAGATGACCATGGAGGCAATCAGGGTATTCACCAGGGTCACCACCAGCCAGCGCACCCGGCGGAAGGCGGTCAGATGCGCCGGATCGTGGAAGTCGGTGTCGCCGACGCCGACGATGTTGAGCAGATCCTCCTCCGCCTCGTCCTCGATGACGCGCACCACGTCGTCGACGGTGATCACGCCGATCAGCTTGCCGGCGCCGTTCACCACCGGCGCGGAAACCAGGGCGTATTGCTTGAAGAGATAGGCCGCCGCCTCTTGGTCCATGTCGGCCGGGACCACGCGCAGCTCGGTCTCCATGATGTCGGCGAGTTTGGTGGTGCGCGGGCTGCGGATGGCGCGACTGAGCGGCACCGAGCCGATCGGCTTGTGCGCCGCATCGACGATGAAGAGATCGTAGAAATCGTCCGGCAGGTCCCTGCTGGCGCGCAGATAGTCGATGGCCTGGCCGACGGTCCAGTGCTCCGGGATCGCCACCAGCTCGCGCTGCATCAGGCGGCCGGCGCTGTCCTCGGGATAGGCGAGGCTGTCCTCGAGGACAGCGCGTTCCTCGGCGGGAACCCGGTCCAGGACCTCCTGCTGCTTTGCCTCGTCGAGATCCTCGAGCAGGTCGACGGCATCGTCGCTGTCCAGCTCGGAGACCACCTCGGCCAGTTCTTCCGGCCGCATCTGGTCGACGACTTCCTCGCGCAGCGACTCTTCCAGATGCGAGATGGTCTCCGGCTCCAGCACGTGCCGGGTGATCTCCAGGAACAGCTTGCGCTCTTCCGGCTTCAGATGCTCGATGAGATCGGCGACGTCGGCCGGGTGCAGCGGCTCGATCAGCGTCTCGACCAGGGCGATGTCGCCCTCGGAGAGCGCCGCGGAGATGTTCTCCAGCAGCTCCTCGGAGGGGCCGTAGAGTTCCTCCTCGTCGACCGTCTCGACGGTCGAGGCGCGTTCCTGGTTCTGCTCAGCCGCGGCCATGGGACGCCTTGTCCTTCGGCACGCGGTCCTGGGCCTCGGCCACCGCCACCGCGCTCATATTGACGATGCCGCGCACCGAATGCGACGGCGAGAGGATATGCGCGGTCTGCGCCGCGCCCAGCAGCACCGGGCCGATCGACAGGCCCTCGCCCAGGTGGCGCAGCAGGTGCAGGGCGATGTTCGCCGCATCGAGATTCGGCATCACCAGCAGGTTGGCGCGGCCCTGCAGGTGCGAGTTCGGGAACAGCCGCTCGCGGATCTGCTCTGAGACGGCGCTGTCGGCGCGCATCTCGCCCTCGACCTCGAGATCGGCGCCGGCCTGGACGATGAGGCCCAGCGCGCGGCGCATCTTGCGGGCGGAATCCGAGGCGGAGGCGCCGAAGTTCGAGTGCGACAGCAGCGCCGCCTTCGGCGCCACGCCGAAGCGCCGCACCACTTCCGCCGCCAGCAGCGTCATCTCGGCGATTTCCGCATCGTTGGGCTCGCTGGTGACCTCGGTGTCGGTGATGAAGAAGGTGCCCGTCGGCAGCAGAACTGCGGTCATCGCCGCGAACTGCCGCACCGTCGGCGCCTTGCCGATCACCGAGGTGACGTGCTCGAGATGCCAGTGGAAGCGGCCGAGCGTGCCGCAGATCATCGCATCGGCCTCGCCGCGGCGGACCATCAGCGCCGCGATGACGGTCGGGCGGGTGCGCACGATCTCGCGCGCGTCGTCCGGCGTCATGCCCTTGCGCTCGGTCAGGCGGTGATAGAGCGTCCAGTATTCCTTGTAGCGCGGATCGCCCTCAGGATCGCAGAGCTCGAAGCTGGTACCCTCCTTGAGCCGCAGGCCGAGGCGCTCGATGCGCTTCTCGACCACGGCACGGCGGCCGATCAGGATCGGCCGGGCGATGCCCTCGTCGACCACCGTCTGCGCCGCCTGCAGCACCCGCTCCTCCTCGCCTTCGGCATAGACGACGCGCCGGGGATCGCGGCGGGCGCGATCGAAGATCGGCTTCATCACCAGGCCGGAGCGGAAGACGAACTGCTGCAGCCGCTCGCGATAGGCGTCCCAGTCGGTGATCGGCCGGGTGGCGACGCCACTTTCCATCGCCGCCTTGGCGACGGCGGGGGCGATCTCGACGATGAGCCGCGGGTCGAAGGGCCGCGGGATCAGGTATTCCGGGCCGAACTGCAGGCTCTGGCCGCCATAGGCATTGGCGACCACGTCCGAGCTTTCGGCCCGCGCCAGATTGGCGATGGCGCGCACGCAGGCGATCTTCATCTGCTCGTTGATCGCGGTGGCGCCGACATCGAGTGCGCCGCGGAAGATGAACGGGAAGCAGAGGACGTTGTTGACCTGGTTGCAGAAGTCGGACCGGCCGGTGGCGGTGATCGCGTCCGGCCGCACCGCCTTCACCTCGTCGGGCATGATCTCCGGCGTCGGATTGGCCAGGGCGAAGACCAGCGGCCGGTCGCCCATCGCCTTTACCATCTCCGGCTTCAGCACCCGGGGCGCGGACAGGCCGAGGAAGATGTCGGCGCCCTTGATCGCCTCGCCCAGGGTGCGGGCGTTGGTCTTCTGGGCATAGCGCGCCTTGCGCGGATCCATCAGCTCCGTGCGCCCCTCGTAGACCACGCCGACGATGTCGGTGACGGTGATGTTCCCGATCGGCATGCCGAGGGCGACCAGCAGGTCGAGGCAGGCCAAAGCCGCGGCACCGGCCCCCGAGCTCACCAGCTTCACCTCGGTGATCTTCTTGCCGGTGACGGCGAGGCCGTTCAGCATGGCGGCGGCGACGACGATGGCGGTGCCGTGCTGGTCGTCGTGCATCACCGGGATCTTCATCCGCGCCTTAAGCTTGGCCTCGATCTCGAAGCATTCCGGCGCCTTGATGTCCTCCAGGTTGATGCCGCCGAAGGTCGGTTCCAGACTGGCGACGATGGCGACGAACTTGTCCGGGTCGGTCTCGTTGATCTCGAGGTCGAACACGTCGATATCGGCGAACTTCTTGAAGAGGACCGCCTTGCCTTCCATTACCGGCTTGGCGGCCAGCGGCCCGATCGGGCCCAGGCCGAGCACGGCGGTGCCGTTGGTGACCACGGCGAGCAGGTTGGCCCGGCTGGTGTAATCGGCGGCGGTGGCCGGATCGGCGACGATCTCCTCGCAGGCGGCGGCGACGCCCGGCGAATAGGCCAGGGCCAGATCGCGCTGGTTGGCGAGGGGCTTGGTGGCAACGATCGCCAGCTTGCCGGGGCGCGGCAGACGGTGATATTCCAGCGCGCCCGCTTTCAGGCTCTCGTCTGCCATATGTCCCTCGTTTCCGCCCGATTCCGCGCGGCGGATTATAGCCATTGGCGGGGCCAAAGCCACCGCGACGGATGCGCCGGAACACATGCCGGAATGCGCCCCGCGCCTGCCCCCTCCCGCGCCGGGAGAGGGGGGCAGAGGCGTGATCGGCGCCGATCAGGAATGTTGGGAGACTGGTGCGGTCGAGAAGACTCGAACTTCCACGGGTTGCCCCACAGCGACCTCAACGCTGCGCGTCTACCAGTTCCGCCACGACCGCACAGGTTCGAACAAAAGCGACTGGGGCTTGAGGATTGCCCCTTGCCAGAACCAAGCCGGGGGAATAGCAAATCGCCGATCCGGGATCAAGCGGAGAAAGCGACCCCTAAATGCCTGTAGAATGGCGCATTTCCGATGATTTGGTCGATTATCCGACAGCCGTCGCCGCGATGGAGGCCCGGGTTGCCGCCATTCGCGCCGGCACGGCCCCGGAAATGGTCTGGCTGGTCGAACATCCGCCGCTCTACACCGCCGGCACCAGCGCCAAGCCGGGCGACCTGCTGGCGCCCGACCGCTTCCCGGTCTTCGCCACCGGGCGCGGCGGGCAATACACCTATCACGGGCCAGGCCAGCGCGTTGCCTATGCCATGCTCGACCTGAAGGCACGCGGCAGCGATATCCGCCGCTATGTATACGATCTCGAGGACTGGGTGATCCATACCCTGGCCCGCTTCAACGTCCGGGGCGAACGGCGTGCGGGCCGCGTCGGCATCTGGGTGGCCGACGGCAGCGTCGGCAGCCGGCGCGAGGACAAGATCGCGGCGATCGGCGTGCGCGTCCGGCGTTGGGTGAGCTATCACGGCATCGCCATCAATCTCGAGCCCGAGCTCGGACATTTCGACGGCATCGTGCCCTGCGGCATCGCGCCCAGCGAAGCGGCACCCTATGGCGTCACCTCGCTCGCCAAACTGGGCCAGATCGTCTCGATGCCGGAACTGGACATGGCCCTCAGGGGCGCCTTCGACGAGGTGTTCGGCGCAGGCTGAGCCGCAGACGAAAAAGCGCCCGGCGGTGGGGGGATCGCCGGGCGCTGTATTGGCCGCTCTCGCAGCTTCAGGGATCTCCGCCGCGGAGCCGGATGGGGGATCAGGACGCGGCGTGTAGGAAGATGATGTGCCTTGTCGACCATGGCCGCAATCTGCGCCAGGGCCGGTTCCGCACACCGGGTTGCACGGTTGCTGCGAATCCCTGCCCGAAAGCACTCGGGAGCCGGCCGTTTACCATCTGTTAAGGCACGGGCGCCAAGACCGGGCCCTTGACCTAGGCCGTTGGCCGTTCGTGGAAGCCGTCGGGGATATTGCCTTCGGCGGCGAAGATCTCGATGCCGTCCACCCTGGCCAGCTTCGGGCCGCTGCGACAGGCCTGCACCATGTCATCGACCTTGTCCGCGGGGCCGGAGATCAGCGCCTCGACGCTGCCGTCCTGGCGATTGCGCACCCAGCCGCGCAGGCCGCGCGCCGTTGCCTGCTCGATCGTCCAGGCGCGATACCAGACGCCCTGCACGCGGCCGGTGATCAGGAGCCGCAGGGCTTTCGCCCCCGGCGCCTTCGCTCCGGCATCGCTCGGCGCGCCCGCCATCAGACGAATTCGACGATGACCTGGTCGACCGACAGGCTGTCGCCGGGCTTGGCGTGCAGCTTCGCCACCTTGCCGTCGCGCTCGGCCTTCAGGATGTTTTCCATCTTCATCGCCTCGACCACGCAGAGCTCCTGGCCGGCCTTCACCTCCTGCTCGGGCTTCACCGCGAGCGAGACCAGCAGGCCAGGCATCGGCGACAGGAGGAAGCGCGACATGTCCGGCGCCTGCTTTTCCAGCATGTGGCCGTCGAGTTCCGCCGCGCGCGGGTTGAATACCAGGCCGCGCACCTGCGCCCCGGCATAGCTCAGCCGGTAGCCGATCCCGGCGCGCTCGATCTGCACGGTGACGGCACGGTCGTCGATCCGCCCGCGGAAGATCGGCTCGCCGAGCTGCCAGCTGCCGATCACCTCGCGGCTGCGCTTGTTTTCCACCACGGCGTACCCCGCCGCCGTCTGCACCACCGCGACGGGATGCTGGACTCCGGCGAGTTTCACCACCCAGTCGCCGCTCACCCGGCTGCCCTTGGCCGGGAAGTGCGGCGTCCGGCCGTGGGCGCGAAGCTCGTATTGGTGATGCACGATGGCGGCGACGGCGACCAGATCGGCCAGCGCCTGCTCGTCGAGATGGACGCCATGGAAGCCGTCGGGAAACTCCTCGGCGATGAAGCCCGTGGTGAGGCGCCCCGCATGAAAGCGGGGATGCGCCATCAGCGCCGAGAGGAAGGCGATATTGTGGCCGAGGCCGCGGATGTAATAGGCGTCCAGCGCCTCGCGCATCGCGGCGATTGCGGCCGGCCGGTCGGCGCCGTAGGTCACCAGCTTGGCGATCATCGGATCGTAGAACATGCCGATCTCGGCGCCCTCGAAGACGCCGGAATCGACCCGTACGGCGGCACCGGCGCCGGGTTCCCGATAGCGCACCAGGCGACCGGTGGAAGGCAGGAAGCCGCGCACCGGATCCTCGGCATATACCCGGGATTCGATCGCCCAGCCCTTCAGCTTCACGTCGGACTGTTTCAGCCGCAGCTTCTCACCGGCGGCGATGCGGATCATCTGCTCGACCAGGTCGAGGCCGGTGACCATCTCGGTGACCGGATGTTCCACCTGCAGGCGGGTGTTCATTTCCAGGAAGTAGAAGTTGCGCTTGCCGTCGACGATGAATTCGACGGTGCCGGCGGACTTGTATTTCACCGCCTTGGCCAGGGCCACCGCCTGCTCGCCCATCGCTTGGCGGGTCTTCTCGTCGAGGAAGGGGCTCGGCGCCTCCTCGATCACCTTCTGGTGCCGGCGCTGGATCGAGCATTCGCGCTCGCCGAGATAGAGGCAGGTGCCGTGGCCGTCGGCCAGGATCTGGATCTCGATATGGCGGGGCTCGTCGACGAATTTCTCGATGAAGACCCGATCGTCGGCGAAGCTCGCCTTCGCCTCGTTGGTCGCCGAGCGGAAGCCCTCGCGCGCCTCCTGGTCGTTCCGGGCGATGCGCATGCCCTTGCCGCCGCCGCCCGCCGAGGCCTTGATCATCACCGGATAGCCAACCTCGCGGGAGATCTTCACCGCCTCCTCGGCATCCTTGATCACCTCGAGATGGCCCGGCACCATGCTGACGCCGGCGGCCTTGGCGAGCTTCTTCGATTCGATCTTGTCGCCCATGGCGTGGATGGCATGCGGGTCGGGGCCGATGAAGACGATCTTGGCCTTCTTCAGCGCCTCGGCGAATTTCATGTTCTCGGACAGGAAGCCGTAGCCCGGATGCACCGCCTCGGCGCCGGTCTGCTTGCAGGCGGCGACGATCTTCTCGATCTGCAGGTAGCTCTGCGCCGCCGGCGGCGGGCCGATATGCACCGTCTCGTCGGCCTCACGCACATGCAGGGCATCGGCATCGGCATCGGAATAGACCGCCACCGTCTTGATGCCCATCGCCCTGGCGGTACGGATGACGCGGCAGGCGATCTCGCCCCGGTTGGCGATCAGTATTTTTTTGAACATGCTTTTGCTCGCTCCCGGCGCGCGATTCTAGACTGCGTCACCCCAAGGCTTGGCCTTGGGGTCCACGAGTATCTTTGACACGTACAAACCCGTGAATGCCAAGGCCAATCCTTGGCATGACGAATGATTGTATGAACTGGCGAATATTGTCATCTCCATCACAGCGGAATGTTGTCGTGCTTCTTCCAGGGATTCTCCAGCTTCTTGTCCCTGAGCATGGCGAGCGAGCGGCACAGGCGCTTGCGGGTGGCATGCGGCATGATCACGTCGTCGATGAAGCCGCGGGCCCCGGCAACGAAGGGATTGGCGAATTTCTGCCGGTATTCCTCGGTGCGGGCGGCAATCTTCTCCTTGTCGCCGATATCGGCGCGGAAGATGATCTCCACCGCACCCTTCGGTCCCATGACGGCGATCTCGGCCGAGGGCCAGGCGAAGTTCACGTCGCCCCGGAGGTGCTTCGAGCTCATCACGTCATAGGCCCCGCCATAGGCCTTGCGGGTGATCACGGTGATCTTCGGCACCGTCGCCTCGCCATAGGCATAGAGCAGCTTGGCGCCGTGCTTGATGATGGCACCAAATTCCTGCGCGGTACCCGGCAGGAAGCCCGGCACGTCGACGAAGGTCACGATCGGGATGTTGAAGCAGTCGCAGAACCGCACGAAGCGCGCGGCCTTGCGGCTGGAATCGATATCGAGGCATCCGGCCAGAACCATCGGCTGGTTGGCGACGATGCCGACCGTCTCGCCGCCGAGCCGGGCGAAGCCGGTCAGGATATTCTTGGCGAAATCCGGGGCGACCTCGAAGAAGTCGCCCTCGTCGGCGACCTTCACGATCAGTTCGTGCATGTCATAGGGCTTGTTGGCATTCGCCGGGATCAGGGTGTCGAGCGACATCTCGGCGCGCTCGATCGGGTCGGTAGTCTCCAGGATCGGCGCCTTCTCGCGGTTCGAGGCCGGCAGGAAATCGATGAAGCGGCGGAGTTGGAGCAGCGCCTCGACGTCGTTCTCGAAGGCCAGGTCGGCGACCCCGGATTTCTGCGCATGGGTCAGGGCGCCGCCGAGCTGTTCGTGGGTGACGGTCTCGTGGGTCACCGTCTTCACCACGTCGGGGCCGGTGACGAACATGTAGGAGCTGTCCTTCACCATGAAGATGAAGTCGGTCATCGCCGGCGAATAGACCGCGCCGCCGGCGCAGGGCCCCATCACCAGCGAGATCTGCGGCACCACGCCCGAGGCCATGATGTTGCGCTGGAAGACCTCGGCATAGCCGGCGAGCGAAGCAACGCCCTCCTGGATTCGGGCGCCGCCGGAATCGTTGAGGCCGATGACCGGCGCCCCCACCTTCATCGCCTGGTCCATCACCTTGCAGATCTTCTCGGCATGGGCCTCGGACAGCGAGCCGCCGAAGACGGTGAAATCCTGGGAAAAGACGAAGACCAGCCGGCCGTTGACCGTGCCGTAGCCGGTGACGACGCCGTCTCCCGGCACCTTCTGCGTCGCCATGCCGAAATCGTTGCAGCGGTGCTCGACGAACATGTCCCATTCCTCGAAGGAATCGGTGTCGAGCAGCAGCTCGACGCGCTCGCGGGCGGTCAGCCTGCCCTTGGCATGCTGGGCGGAAACGCGCTTCTCGCCGCCACCGGCCCGGGCGGCCGCTCGTTTTTCCTCGAGCTGGCGCAGGATCTCTTGCATCTGACCTCCCCCGACCCGGGTTCCGCCGCCCCGGATCGATCGCGGGGCCGCTTTCCCGGGACTACCTTATCCCAGATCTCCCGGGCGGCCGGCGTCGCACCGGTTACCCGTTTTATTCCGCACCTGCGAAATGAACCCCTGAAATAGCATGAAATTCGGGCCGCGAGCCAGGGGCCGCGACAACAGGTCTAGGGCCGGTCCAGGAGGTCGAGAAACCGCCGGGCCCCGGCCATGTCCTCGGCCTGCAGGCGGCGCCGGGAGACCGCCTCGGCATCCGCGCCCCAGCGTTCCGTCTGGTAGAGCTCCTCGAGCTGGGCCGCCGCCGTCCCCTCGGCGGCCGAGAGCCGCCCCGCGGCCACGGCAAGGCCGATCACCAGCGATCCGGCGGTGCTGGCGAGGACCGCCAGGGCGGCCAGCCGGAAGTCGTCCTGGGCCGCCACCGCCCGGCGCAGGATCGCCAGGGCCTGGGGCGGCTGGTCGACGGCGACGATGCCCTCGGTGACGTTCAGGGAGGCGTCGAAGCGCTGTCGCAGCCAGGCGAGCAACGGGTCCCAGACCGCCTGCTGGCGCTCCAGCAGGCTCCGGGGCTCGGCGCTGCGGTAGCAGACGAGGTCGGTCGCCCCGTAGCCGGCGACCTCGGCCTCGATCTCCGCCCGGTGGAGAGCGATCCGGTCGATCGCCGTGGCGGCGAGCTGCATCAGCGGCATCGAGGCCGGATTGACCTTGGCTCCCTGGGCCGCCCACTCGGCCGCGATCGCCTCGGCAAGAGACTGATTCGGCATAATAAATTCCCGCTTCGCCGGGGACTTCAGCAGCCGCGCATCGAGCCGGATGCCCCAGCCGCCGGGCAGACCCGTGGCGGTCGCGGTCTGGTAGAAGCGCTGGGCGACGGGGGCAGGCATGGATCAGTTGCCGAACACGCCGCCGAGGCCGCTGCCGAGGTCTTCGAGCGCCTTGCCGACCCCCTGGCCCGCCTTCTTGGTGGCGTCGACCGCGCCTTTGCCGACCTCCTCCGCACCCTGGCCGACGCCGTCGGCGGCGGTGCCGAGACCGTTGATGATCTTCTCCCCGGCCGATCCGGTCTTGCCGGCCTTTGCCCCGGCCTCCAGGGCGTTCTGGCAGGGATTTGCCGCCGCGCCGCCGCTCTCGCCCAGGCCGGTCACCGAGGACAGCACGCCGAACGTGGCCAGATTCACCGTCCGTGCGGCGAAATCCGCGGTGTTTTCCACCGCGCCGACCGGGTCCGGCGCCACGCTGGGATGGCCGAGACTGCCGGTCACCAGGATCGGCACGGCGAGATTGGCAAGATTGACCTGCTTCGAATTGGTGTCGAGACGCAGGCTCAAGGTCTCGTTGCGGAGGTCGACGATGCCGCTGCCGAGCACGGTCGCGCCGGGCGTGTCGAGAATGAGGCCGCGGGACTTGGCGATGCCGCCGGTGACGTCGAAATTGGCGACCACGCAGTTCACCGGGGCGCCGGCATCGGTGCCGCCGGTGGCCAGGAGCTTGAAGATGTCGGCGAACAGCAGCTTGGCGAACTGGTCCTGGATCGCCCCGCGCCCCATATCCATGTGCAACCCGCCGTTGAGCCCGGCCATCAGCCCGCGCAGGGACTGGCCGGGGCCCTCGAGGCTGGCCTCGAGATTGACCCGCCCGGCCTGCAGGGCGCCGCCCATGCCCATCGCCGCCAGGAAGGGGCCGCCATCGACATTGGTCGCCTTGATCCGCGCCTGGATGGCGGGCACGGCGGGTGCTGCGTCGACATTCGCCGCGAGGCCGACCGTGCCCTCGCCCAGGCCGGCGGTCAGGCTGACCAGCTGCAGCCGCCCGCCGGCGATGGAAAACTCCGCCGCGGCGTTCTGCAGCGCGGTGTCGCCGCGAACCAGCTGCTGGGCATTAAGGCGGAACTGGCCGTCGATCGCCTTCAGGCCCGAGAGATCCCAGGGATCGGCGGAAAACAGCCGCCCGTCCTTGGCAGGTGCCGCCGGTGCCGGGCCGGCACCGATATCGGCGAGATCGAGCCGGCTGGAGGCGAGGCGCGCCATGATGTTGACCGGCGTGGCGAGCGGATCGATCTCGACGCTGCCGGTCAGGTCCGTGCCGCCGATCTTGCCGGCGAGACCCTCGATCCGGTACCTGCCCTCCGGGTCGGTCAGATGTCCGGTCGCCTGGTAGGGACCGAAGCCGGGCATGGTGACCTCGAAAAGCGGCCCGAGATCGGCCATCGACTTGCCCGACACCGACAAGTCGAGCTGCAGCCCGCTGGCGGTCGCCGGGGCGGTGATCTGGCCATGCACGCCGACGGCGGTGCCGGCGATCTCACCGCTGAGTTCCACCGGCAGAGGGCCCTGGGCGAACAGTTTCAGGTTGCCGATCGAGCCCTTCAGGGCGACCGGCGCCTGGTTGATCTTGCCGGTGAGGTCGAGGGAGATCGGGTCGGCGGGCCCCGGTGCGGTGGCGACAAGATGGTCGATGGCAACCACGCTGAGCTGGCCGGTCTGCCCGTCGCGGTAGCGCAGCCGGGCCCGGTCGATCGTCACCTGCTGGATGATCGGCAGCGGGACGGAGCCGCCGCCACCCGCGGCACCCATCACCCAGTTACCTTTGCCGTCCTTGTCGGTCTCCAGCAGGATATCGGCGCCGGCGAGCTTCAGGCTCCGGATCCGGATCTCGTTCGACAGCAGGGGAATGAGCTCGATCTCCGCCTCAATGGCCTCGAAGGTCAGCATCTGCGGCTCGCTGCCGGTATCGGCGTTGCGGAAGCTCACCTGATGCACGACCAGGTGCGGGGTGAGCGAGATCGAGGCCTCGACATTGCCGGCCAGCACCAGGTCGCGGCCGGTGGCCGCCTTCACCTGGCTGGCGACGATGTCCTTGTAGGCGTTGAAATCGGTCGATTTGATGATGGCGACCAGGGCGGCAATAACGCCGACCACGAGAATGACCAGTCCGGTCAGGATATGCTTGATCCGCATCGCGGTCGCCCTCCAGTGCCAGCGGCCGATTTTAGCGGCGGGCCGAGAGCGATTGCAAACAGTCGATCAGTTGCCGCGGGGCGTCGATCACCGCCTGCGCGCCCGCCGCCATCAGTTCCTCCGGCGGATGATAGCCCCAGCCGACCCCGATTGCCGTGGCACCGGCGGCGCGGGCCATCTCCATGTCGAAACTGGTGTCGCCGATCACGACGGAATCCCAGGGCGAGACCCCGGTCTCTTCGGCAGCCTTCAGCACCATCTCCGGATCGGGCTTGCTGCGGCAGCGGTCGCCGGTTTGCAGGGTATGGAAGCGCTCCCGCAACCCATGCGTCGCCAGCGTGTGCTCCAGCCCGCGGTAATTCTTGCCGGTGGCGACGCCGAGAAAGATCTCCGGCACCGAAAGCGCATCGATCAGGTCGCGGACGCCATCGAACAGGGGTTCATCGAGGCCGACGCCGCTCCGCAGGCCATTGACGATCCGTCGATAGGAATCGGCAAGCTTCTGCACCTGATCGGGCGCCGCTTCGGGCAGCATCCGGGCGACGGCAATTTCCAGGGTCAGGCCGACCTGCCGGCGCACCGCCGCGGGATCCGGGGCGGGCAGGCCGGCGTCGCGCCAGGCAGTGGTCATCGCCGCGATGATGTTGTGCTGGCTGTCGACCAGGGTGCCGTCGCAGTCGAAGATGACCAGCCGGTAACGGCCGAGATCCGGCATCGGTCAGAGTTCCAGCCCGGCGAAGGGATCGTGATCCGGCTCGGGGGCGAAGCCGAAGAATTTCCAGGTCTTCTGCATATGCGGCGGCAGCGGCGCCTCGACCGCGATCCAGCCGCGCTTCGGGTGCGGAATGCGGATCGACCGGGCATGGAGGTGCATCTGGTTCGGCAACTCGTCGCGGGCGACGAAGGCCTCCTGCCCGGCATACTTGCCGTCACCCAGGATCGGCGTGCCCAGGGCGACGCAATGCGCCCGCAGCTGATGGGTGCGGCCGGTGACCGGCATCAGGGCGAGCCAAGCCGCCTTGTTGCCGGCGCGCTCGATCACGGCGAAATGGGTGATAGCGAAGCGGCCCTCGTCCTCGTCGATCTGGACCCGCTCGCCGCCCTTGGCCGGCTGCTTGGACAGCGGCGCGTCGATCTTGCCGCGGTCGAGCTTCGGCGCCCCGACGACGACCGCCCAGTAGACCTTGCGCGCCTCCTTGTGGCGGAATGCGGCGGTGAGCGCCTGCGCCGCCTTGGCGGACCGCGCCAGGACCAGGCAGCCGCTGGTATCGCGGTCGAGGCGATGCACCAGGCGCGGCCGTTCCGCGGCGTCGAATTTCAGGGCCTCGAGCATGGCATCAAGGTTCTTGTCGAGACCGGTGCCGCCCTGGACCGCCAGACCGGCCGGCTTGTTGATCACCAGGACGTCAGGATCCTTGTAAAGCACCGCGGCGCGCAAGGCGGCCGCATCCTTGTCGGACACTTTCGGCTCGGCCTTCACCCGGACGACGCGATCGCCGTCGGCCTCCGGCAATGCCCCGAGCGGCGGAATGCGGAGGACCTGCCCGGCGGCGACGCGGTCGCTGGCCTTGGCCCGCTTGCCGTCGACGCGCACCTGTCCGGTACGGAGGAGCTTCTCCAGCCGGCCATGGGTGAGGTCGGGAAAGCGCCGCTTGAACCAGCGGTCGAGCCGCTGGTCGGCCTCGGCGGACTCGACCGTGATCTGCTGTACGCCGCTCATGCGTCGTGAATCCTCGGCAATGGCGGTTGAGAAAACCGGCGATCTACGCAGCTTGACGGTTGCGGTTCAGCCAGTCCAGCAGTTTGTCCGTGCTCATCAGGTAGACGCCGATCTGGGCCAGTTCATCGAGGCCGGTATCGGTGGCGCCGGAGATGGCGTCGGTGGCGAGGACGATGCGGAAATCGCGGTTGGAGGCGGCGTAGACGCTGGAGCGTGGCGAGGTGGAGAAGTCGGTGCCGCAGATGACGATGGTGGTGATGCCGAGGGCCTTCAGGTGGTCCTCAACCGGGGTCTGGAAAAACGCGGAAAGTCGGGGTTTGTAGCAGAGCCATTCCTTCTTGCCGATTTCCTGGAGCTTGCCGTCGAGAAGCTGGTCGGGATGCAGGCGCAGGCCGAGGTCGGGCTTGAGTTCGTCGATCAGCTCGGCCCCGGAGGTCCCCGGCATCACGATGCGCTGGCCAGCTTCGATCGATGCCCGATGACAGAGATCGACGTTCGATCCGTTGCATCGGTAGAGCCGCAGCATATGGACGATGGGCGCATGCGCCGCCCGGAAGGCTTGGGTGAGGCGCTGCATGGCTGGCACCGCCGCGGTCGACCCGCTCACCGAGGCCGGGGCATTCGGCAGCACGAAGTCGCGTTGCGCGTCGATCGTGAGCAGTGCCACCCGGTCGCGTTCCGGTGTCAAGTAGTCGTGCATCCCGCCTCGGCTCCCTTCACTGGAGTCATTCTAAGAGCGACCCCCATCCCCAACCGGCGAAACCCTAGCCCCGCCCCAAAATGCCGACAAGCCCCCCCGACGCATATCTAGCGCGACGACGGCGCAAGGCTTTTCCACTTGATGTCGCGGAATATCGCGGGCGTCGTTCAACTCTCGTTCTCGCCCGACTGTTTTTTGGCGCGCAGGCGATCCCAATACTCGATCCGCTTCAGGATCTCGCGCTCGAAGCCGCGCTCGACCGGCTGGTAGAAGCGCTCTCGACGCATGCCGTCAGGGAAGTAGTCTTGACCTGAAAAGCCTTCGGCGGTGCCATGGTCATACTCGTAGCCCTTGCTGTAGCCGAGATCCTTCATTAACCGTGTTGGGGCATTGAGGATGTGCTTGGGCGGCATCAGCGACCCGGTCTTCTTCGCGGTTGCAACCGCCGCACTATAGGCACGGTAGGCGGCATTGGATTTCGGCGCGGTGCCGAGATAGATCACGCAATGCGCAATCGCCAGTTCGCCTTCCGGCGAGCCCAGGCGCTTATAGGTATCCCAGGCGGCCAGAGCCTGGCCGAGCGCATTGGGGTCGGCCATGCCGATATCCTCGACCGCAAAGCGCACCAGACGCCGCGCGATGTAGAGCGGGTCCTCGCCGCCGTCCAGCATGCGTGCAAACCAGTAGAGTGCCGCATCGGTGTCGGAACCGCGCAGCGACTTGTGCAGGGCGCTGATGAGATTGTAGTGCCCCTCCTGCGCCTTGTCGTAGAGCGGCGCCCGCTTCTGCACCGCCTTGGCGAGGCCGGCGACGTCCAGCGTGAGATCGGGCGGCAGGCGGAACAGCTCCTCGGCCATGTTCAGCAGGTAGCGCCCGTCGCCGTCCGCCATGGCCCGCAGGGCGATGCGGGCCTGGGCGTCGACCGGCAGCGTGAAACCCATCGCCTGCTCGGCCCGCTGCAGCAGCTTCTCCGCCGCGGTGTCGTCGAGCCGGTTGAGGACGAAGACCTGGCAGCGCGACAGCAAGGCGCCGTTCAGCTCGAAGGAGGGATTCTCGGTGGTGGCGCCGACCAGGACGATGGTCCCGTCCTCGACATAGGGCAGGAAGCCGTCCTGCTGCGCCCGGTTGAAGCGGTGGATCTCGTCGATGAAGAGCAGGGTGCCTTCGCCCATCCGCCGGCGTTCCCGGGCCGCATCGAAGATTTTCCTGAGGTCGGCGACGCCGGAGAAGACGGCGGAGAGCAGCTCGAAATGCAGGCTGACGTGATCGGCGATCAGGCGTGCGAGAGTGGTCTTGCCGCAGCCCGGCGGACCCCAGAGGATCATCGAGGAGACCTGGCCCGAGGCCAGCATCCGGCCCAGCGGCCCGTCGGGGCCGATCAGGTGGTCCTGGCCGACGACGTCCTCCAGGACCTTGGGGCGCAGCCGGTCGGCGAGCGGGCGCGGCGCATTCTGCTCGAAAAGCGAGGTCATCGGCCGCCTCCCTGCGCCTTGCCGGAAGCCACGTCAGCGTATCCCTGATCCGGTCGTTGCCATGCGCACGCCCTAGTCGACCTCGATCGTCTTCAGCTTGCCATTGCGGCTGACCGTGATCGACCAGCGGTCCGCCGGAACGGCCAGGGCGGCGACGGCATCGGCGACAGCATCGATGCGGGCATCGTTGATCTTGAGCAGCAGATCGCCGGGACGCAGGCCGAAGCGGTCGGCATAGCTGCCGCGCCTGATCTTCATGACGGCGACGCCGCGCCATTCCTGGACGCCGAGCTCCTCGCTGAGGGCCGGCGAGAGATTGACGATGAGCGCGCCGTTCAGCGGCTGCTTGCCGTCGAGGATGGTCTCCTGCGCCGGCGGATCGGCGGGCGGGGCGATCAGCGGCACGCTGATGTCAAGGCTCTCGCCCTTGCGCACCACGTTGATCCGGGCCGTGGTGCCGACCGGCAGGGTCGCCAGCCGGAACCGCAGCCCGCCCGGATCCAGCACCTCACGATCATTGACGCCGACCACCACATCGCCAGCCTTCAGTCCAGCGGTATCGGCCGGCCCATCGGGATAGACCGCCTGCACCACCACGCCGCCCGGCTTCGGCAGGCCCATGCTGTTGGCGATATCGGCGGTGACGCTCTCGCCCGAGACGCCGATCCAGGGCTGCACCAGCTTGCCGCCGTTGCCCTCGGCATCGATCACCCGGGCGACGATGTTGGCGGGGATGGCAAAACCGATGCCGACATTGCCGCCGCTCTTGGAGAAGATCGCGGTGTTGATGCCGATCAGCGTACCGTCCATGGCGACCAGGGCGCCGCCGGAATTGCCAGGATTGATCGCCGCATCGGTCTGCACGAAATAGCCGAAGTCGCCGATGCCGGTATTGGTGCGGGCAAGCGCCGAGATGATGCCGCTGGTCACGGTCTGGCCGACACCGAAGGGATTGCCGATCGCCAGGACCAGGTCACCGACCTGGATGTCGTCGGAATCCCGCAGCTTCAGGACCGGCAGCTTCTCGCCTTTGGTGTCGAGTTGGAGCAGCGCGAGATCGAGCTTGTCCTCGGCGGCAACGATCTTGGCCTCGAACTCCCGGTTGTCGTTCAGCACCACGCGGACCTGGTCGGCGCCGTCGATCACGTGGTTGTTGGTGACGACCAGGCCGTCGGCGCGCACGATGACGCCGGAGCCCAGCGAGTTCTGGATGCGCTCGCGCGGCTTGCCGAGATTGAACTGGTCGCCGAAGAACTGCTGGAAAAAGGGATCGTCGAAGAACGGCGAAGCGCGGTCCTTGACCACCTTCTTGGTGTAGATGTTGACCACGGCCGGCGCCACCTGCCTGACCAGCGGCGCGAAGGTCAGCTTGATCTGCGCCTCCGACTGCGGCACCGCCTCCTGGGCGGGGGCCGGAGTCTGCGCCTGGGCGACACCGATCCCCGGCGCCGCCGGCATCGCCAGGGCGGCCATTCCGATCCCGATCGCGGCCAGGCCGCCAAGCATCCTAGGCATCATTCCAACCATCCCGCGGGGCGCTCCGACCCGGAGCCGCACCCGGCACATCCGCCGCCAATTCCAGCCCGCCCAGGCTCCAGCAAGCCCTGGCCCGGCCCGGAGATGATAGCAAAAAGGGCGGCATTCAATGCCGCCCTTTCGCACATCCTCGAACCGCCCGGCTTCAGGCGTCGCGTTCTACGCGTCGACCGTCTCGGCCTCGCCCTGGTTCTGCTTCGGACCGGAATCCTGGCCCTTGGCGGCGGGGTCGCGGTCGACGAACTCGATGAACGCCATCGGCGCCATGTCGCCGTGGCGGAAGCCGGCCTTCAGCACGCGGGTATAGCCGCCGGCACGGCTCTTGTAGCGGGTCGCCAGCGTGCTCAGCAGCTTCTCGGTCAGCTTCTCGTCCTGCAGCTGGGAGAGGATCTGGCGGCGCGCATGCAGCCCGCCGCGCTTGCCGAGGGTCACCAGCTTCTCGACGACCGGACGCAGGTCCTTCGCCTTGGGCAGGGTGGTCTTGATCTGCTCGTGCTTGATCAAAGCCTGGGCCAGGTTCATGAACAGCGCCTTGCGATGGGCCTTGGTGCGGTTCAGCTTGCGGCCGCTCATTCCGTGACGCATGGGTCCTCTCCTCTCTCAGTGATCTTCCCGCCGCTCCGGGTGGGCAAGATCGATTGCGTTGACCGGGCGCCGCGACTTTCGTCATGAACGCCGGTCTGGGCCGGGATGGCCCGTACCGTCTTCAGGCCTGGGCTAATCTCAGTACGGCTCGTCCAGGCGTTTGGCCAGTTCCTCGATATTCTCGGGCGGCCAGTTGGGGATTTCCATGCCCAGATGCAGGCCCATCTGCGCCAGCACTTCCTTGATCTCGTTCAAGGACTTGCGGCCGAAGTTCGGGGTCCGCAGCATCTCGGCCTCGGTCTTCTGCACCAGGTCGCCGATATAGACGATGTTGTCGTTCTTCAGGCAGTTCGCCGAACGCACCGAAAGCTCGAGTTCGTCGACCTTGCGCAGCAGGTTGCGGTTGAACGGCGGCTCGGAGGTCTTCTCTTCCGAGATGACCGAGGTCGGTTCCTCGAAGTTGATGAACAGCTGCAGCTGGTCCTGCAGGATGCGGGCGGCGATCGCCACCGAATCCTCGGGCGTCACTGCGCCGTTGGTCTCCACCTGGAGGGTCAGCTTGTCGTAGTCGGTGACCTGACCGACACGGCTGTTCTCCACCTTGTAGGTGACCTTGCGCACCGGCGAGAACAGCGCATCGACCGGGATCAGGCCGATCGGCGCGTCTTCCGGGCGGTTCTGGGTCGCGGCAATGTAGCCCTTGCCGGATTCCACGGTGAATTCGAAGTTCAGGCTGGCGCCCTGGTCGAGGGTGCAGAGCACGAGGTCCGGATTGAGGATCTCGATGTCATGGCCGGTCTCGATCTGGCCGGCCTTGGCTTCGCCCGGGCCCTGCGCCTTCAGGCGCATGCGCTTTGGACCGTCGCCGCCCATGCGCAGCGCGATCTGCTTGATGTTCAGGATGATGTCGGTGACGTCCTCGCGGACACCCGGGATCGACGAGAACTCGTGCAGCACGCCGTCGATATGCACCGCCGTCACCGCCGCACCCTGCAGCGAGGACAGCAGCACGCGCCGGATGGCATTGCCCAGGGTCAGCCCGAAGCCGCGCTCCAGCGGCTCGGCGACGATGGTGCCGAAGCGCTTGGCATCGCTGCCGGCGCCGGCATCGATCTTCTTGTTCGGCTTAATCAACTCGGTCCAGTTCTTCTGAATCACGGCATTCGCCCTTTCATCTGAGGCATGGAACCATCCAATCGTCCCAGCTCTCTAAACGACTGTCGCGGAGGCCTCCCGGAAGGGCGGCACCCCGCGTTCGTCCAGCAACGATCCGGCCCCGCAAGCGGAGCCGGGTCGCGAAATCCATATCAGACGCGGCGACGCTTCGGCGGCCGGCATCCATTGTGCGGGATCGGCGTCACGTCGCGGATCGACGTGATGGTGAAGCCGGCGGCCTGCAGCGCGCGCAGGGCGCTCTCGCGGCCGGAACCCGGGCCTTTCACCTCGACCTCGAGGGTCTTCACGCCGTGCTCCATCGCCTTCTTGGCGGCGGAGTCGGCGGCCATCTGCGCGGCGTAGGGGGTCGACTTGCGCGAGCCCTTGAAGCCCTGCGCGCCGGCCGAGGCCCAGGCCACGGTGTTGCCCTGATCATCGGTGATGGTGATCATGGTGTTGTTGAAGCTGGCGTTCACGTGGGCGATGCCAGAGGTGATGTTCTTGCGCTCGCGGCGCCGCACGCGGGCCTTGCCGCCGGCTGCCGGTTTTTCTTCTGCTGCTGGTTTCGCCATTGTCTCGTTTCCGTTCCTTCAGGCCGCGCGAGGGAAGGCCGCGCGCGGCGTCGATGCTACTTCGTGACCTGCTTCTTGCCGGCGATCGCCACGGCCTTGCCCTTGCGGGTGCGGGCGTTGGTGTGGGTGCGCTGGCCGCGGACCGGCAGGCCCTTGCGGTGCCGCAGCCCGCGATAGCAGCCAAGATCCATCAGGCGCTTGATGTTCATCGCCGTGGTGCGCCGCAGATCGCCTTCCACGGTGTAATCCTGATCGATGACCTCGCGGATCTTCACGACCTCGGCGTCGGTCAGCTGATGCACGCGCCGTTCGGCCGGGATGCCGACCTTGGCGCAGATTTCCTTCGCCTTGGCCGGGCCGATGCCGGTGATGTAGGTCAGAGCGATGACAGCCCGCTTTTGCGTCGGGATGTTGACGCCAGCAATACGCGCCACTTTGCGATCTCCTTAGTTCTCGGATCTGGGCAACACGAAACCGCCCGGTCACCCTAGGTGTCGAGAGGCGCGCATTATAGAAAGATTCGCTCGCCCGTCAACCGCCACGCCCGCAGCCTGCGGACGCCGGATTTTCCTTACAGATCAAGCAATTACTGCTTGAGGCCGTTCAGTGCGCTGTCGATCTCCTGGCTCACTTGGTTCATTTCGGCCATGCCGTCCACGGGGCGCAGCAGGCCTTTGGCTTTGTAATAGGGCAGAATCGGCGCCGTCTGCTGGCGATAGGCCACCAGCCTGGCTTTCACGGTCTCGGCATTGTCGTCCTTGCGGCGGGTGAATTCGCCGCCGCCGCAGGCGTCACAGATGCCGGGCTTCTTGGTCGGGTGGAAGGTGTCATGGTAACCGGCGCCGCATTTCGAGCAGGCGAACCGGCCGGAGATGCGCTCGACCAGCGCGTTCTCGTCCACCGCCAGCTCGATCACCGCGTCGATGCCCTTGCCCTTCCGGGCCAGCATCCGGTCGAGGGCCGCCGCCTGGGCCTCGGTGCGCGGGAAGCCGTCCAGTACGAAGCCGTTGGAGCAGTCCGGCGCGTCGATCCGGCTGTCGATCATGCCGATGATGATGTCGTCGGGCATCAGCTGGCCCGCTTCCATCACCTGCTTCGCCTGCTTGCCGAGCGCCGAGCCGGAGGCGACCTCGGCGCGCAGCATGTCGCCGGTCGACAACTGCACCAGCCCGCGCTTGTCCGTGAGCCGCTTTGCCTGGGTCCCCTTGCCCGCCCCCGGAGGACCCAGCAGAATCAGATTCACCCGCGTCGCCCCTTCAGCTTGCTCTTCTTGATCAGGCCTTCGTACTGGTGCGCCAGCAGGTGCGAGTGGATCTGGGCCACGGTATCCATGGTGACCGAGACCACGATCAGCAGGCTGGTGCCGCCGAAATAGAACGGGATCGAGTAGTTGGCGATCAGGATCTCCGGCAGCGCGCAGACGATGCAGAGATAGGCCGCGCCGAGGACCGTCAGCCGGGTCAGCACGTAGTCGAGGTATTCCGCGGTGTTGTTGCCGGGCCGGATGCCGGGGATGAAGCCGTTGTGCTTCTTCAGGTTCTCCGCCGTCTCGGTCGGGTTGAAGACGATCGCCGTGTAGAAAAAGGCGAAGAAGATGATCAGCGCGCAATAGAGCGCGATGTAGAGCGGCTTGCCGTGGCCGAGATAGGCCATCACGTCCTGCAGCCAGACCGGCGCGGTGGCGCTGGAGCCGTAGAAGCCGGCGACGGTGAGCGGCAGCAGCAGCAGCGACGAGGCGAAGATCGGCGGGATGACGCCCGAGCTGTTCAGCTTCAGCGGCAGGTGCGAGGACTCGCCGCCCATCATGCGGTTGCCCATCTGGCGCTTCGGATACTGGATGATCAGGCGGCGCTGGGCCCGCTCGAAGAACACGATGCCGGTGATGACGCCGACCACGAGCAGCAGCACGACGGCGACGAAGAAGCCGCTGATGCTGCCGGTCCACAGCTGTTCCAGCATCTGCTTCACCGCCGTCGGCAGGCGCGCGACGATGCCGGCGAAGATGATCAGCGAGATGCCGTTGCCGATGCCGCGGGCGGTGATCTGCTCGCCCAGCCACATCAGGAAGACGGTGCCGCCGGTCAGCGTGACCATGGTGACGGCGATGAAATAGATGCCCGGATCGATGACCGCGCTGCCGCTCGGTCCGGCCAGGCTCATCAGGCCGTTGGCCATGCCGAAGGACTGCGCCAGCGCCAGGATCACGGTGCCCATGCGGGTATACTGGTTGATCTTCTTGCGGCCGGATTCGCCTTCCTTCTTCAGCGCCTCGAGCTGCGGCGACACCGAGGTCAGCAGCTGCATGATGATCGAGGCGGAGATGTAGGGCATGATGCCCAGGGCGAAGACGGTCATCCGGCTGATGGCGCCGCCGGAGAACATGTCAACCATGCCCAGCACGCCGCCGGAATGCTGCTGGAAGATCTGGGTGAAGGCTGCCGAATCGATCCCCGGCAGCGGGATATAGGCGCCGACCCGCGAGACGATCAGCGCACCCAGGGTGAACCAGATGCGCTTCTTCAGCTCCTCAGCCTTGGCGAAGGCGCCGAAATTGATGTTGGCGGCGAGTTGCTCGGCGGCTGAGGCCATGAATTGAACGCCTTAGGGTCTGCGGTTTACGCCTTGGCCGGCTTCTCGGCCTTGGGCGCCTTTGCTGCCTTCTCCGCCTTGGCCGGCTTTTCGGCCTTCGGCGCTTCGGCAGGCTTGGCGGCCTTGGCAACCTTCGCCGGCTTCTCGACCTTCGGCGGCTTCGGCGCCTTGATGACGATCGAACCGCCGGCCTTCTCGACCGCGGCGATCGCCGACTTCGAGGCCCCGACGACTTCGATGGTCAGCTTCGACTTCAGCTCGCCCTTGCCCAGTAGACGTACGCCGTCACGGACGCGATTCAAGAGGCCGGCCGCCTTCAGCACCTTCCCGGTGATCTTCTTGCTCGAATCCAGCTTGTTCTCGTCGACCGCCTTCTGCAGCGTGCCGAGATTCACCTCGACGAAGTCCAGGCGGAAGATGTTGTTGAAGCCGCGCTTGGGCAGGCGGCGGAACAGCGGCATCTGGCCGCCCTCGAAGCCCTTCACGGCGACGCCGGAGCGCGCGGTCTGGCCCTTGCCGCCGCGACCCGCGGTCTTGCCCTTGCTGGAGCCGATGCCCCGACCGACGCGGATGCGGTTCTTGCGGGCGCCCGGATTGTCGGAAAGCTGGTTGAGTTTCATGATCCCAAAGTCCTCAAATTGCGCGCCGCGCCGCAGGGGCCGCGGCAGCGGCGATTCACTTTACCGGCTCGACGCGGATCAGGTGGTTCACCTTGTCCAGCATGCCGCGGATCGACGGCGTATCGTCGAGCTCGCGCGAGCGGTTCAACTTGTCCAGACCCAGCGCCTTGAGCGTGGCGCGCTGACCGCTCGGACGGCCGATCGGGCTGCCCGTCTGGGTGACCTTAACTTTGCCAGTTTTGCCAGCCATGATTCGTCGGGCTCCTCTTACTCGCGCGCTTCGGCTTCGCCGCCGCGCTTGCCGATGATGTCGCCAACCTTCTTGCCGCGGCGCGACGCCACCGAACGCGGCGAGTTGCAATGCACCAGGGCATCGAACGCCGCCTTGATCATGTTGTGCGGATTGGACGTGCCGACCGACTTGGCGACGACGTCATTGACTCCGAGCGCCTCGAAAATCGCACGCACCGGGCCGCCGGCGATGATGCCGGTGCCGGGCTCGGCCGCACGCAGGACCACCCGCCCGGCGCCGAAATGGCCGGTCACATCGTGATGCAGCGTGCGCCCTTCGCGCAGCGCGACGCGGATCATGCCGCGCTTGGCATGCTCGGTCGCCTTGCGGATCGCCTCCGGCACCTCGCGTGCCTTGCCGGCGCCATGGCCGACCCGGCCCTTGCCGTCGCCGACCACCACCAGAGCGGCGAACCCGAAGCGCTTGCCGCCTTTCACCACCTTGGCGACGCGGTTGATGCCGACCAGCTTCTCGATCAGCTCTTCTTCCTTGTTACGCTCCCGATCGCGATCGCGACGGTCGGACTTCGCTGGACGTGCCATAATCCGTATTCCTTCTTAGAACGACAGTCCGCCCTCGCGGGCGGCTTCGGCAAGGGCCTTGACCCGGCCGTGATACATGTAGCCGCCGCGATCGAACACCACTTCCTTGATGCCCTTCGAGACGGCGCGCTCGGCGACCAGCTTGCCCACGGCCTTCGCCGCCTCGATGTTCGAGGTCGACTTCAGCTTGCCCTTCAGGTCCTTGTCGACGGTCGACGCGGCGGCCACGGTGGTGCCCTTCACGTCGTCGATGACCTGCGCATAGATGTGCAGCCCGGATCGATGCACCGACAGCCGGATCCGGCCGTCGGACTTCTTCTTCAGCGACGACCTGACCCGCGACCGGCGGCGAGCGAAAAGATCTTTGGCGTTAGACATGACTTTGGCCCTTACTTCTTCTTGCCTTCCTTGCGGAGGATCTTCTCGTTGTCATACTTGATCCCCTTGCCCTTGTAGGGCTCGGGACCGCGGAAGCCGCGAATCTCGGCCGCAACCTGGCCGACGCGCTGCTTGTCGAAGCCGGTGACCGAGATTGCCGTCGGCTTCTCGCACTTGATGGTGATGCCTTCCGGGATCGCGTAGCTGACGTCATGGCTGTAGCCGAGCTGCAGCTGCAGGTTCTTGCCCTGCACGGCGGCACGGTAGCCGGTGCCGTTGATCTCCAGATTCTTGGTGTAGCCCTTGGACACGCCGTCGACCATGTTGCGGATGTTGGCGCGGGTCGCACCCCAGCTCATCCGCGACTGCTTCGACTCGGCGACCGGCTTCACCCAGATCTTGCCGTCCTCGACGGTGACGTCGACATGGCTCGAGATCGGCAGCTTCAGCGTGCCAAGCTTGCCCTTGACCGTCGCCATGCCGCCCGCGACGTCGACGGTGACGCCCTGGGGCAGGGCAACCGGGTTTTTACCAACGCGAGACATTGCATCGTCTCCTTAGAACACGCGGCAAAGCACTTCGCCGCCAACATTGTGGCTGCGCGCTTCGCTGTCCGACATGACGCCTCGCGGCGTCGAGAGAATCGAGATGCCGAGGCCGTTGAAGTAGCGCGGCAGGTCCGCGATCTTCGAGTAGACCCGGCGCCCGGGGGTGGAGACGCGGTTGATCTCTTTGATCACCGGCTCGCCCTCGTGGTACTTCAGCTCGATGACGATTTCGCCGCCCGGCTTCGCGCCGTCGACGCTGAAGTTGCGGATGTAGCCTTCCCGCTTCAGCACGTCGAGCACGTTCGCGCGCAGCTTGGAGGCCGGGCTCAGCACGGACTGCATGCCGGCCTTCTGGCCGTTGCGAATCCGCGTCAGCATATCGCCCAATGGATCGTTAATTGCCATAATCTCTAGCCCTCCGATTACCAGCTAGCCTTGACCATGCCCGGGATCTGGCCGGTCGAGGCCAGTTCGCGCAACGCGATGCGCGACAGCCTGAATTTCCGATAGACGGCGCGTGCGCGGCCGGTCAGTTCGCAGCGGTTGCGCTGCCGGATCGGCGCGGAATTCCGCGGCAGCTCGGCCAGCTTCAGGCGCGCCGAGAAGCGCTCTTCCATCGGCAGCGACTCGTCGACGGCAACCGCCTTAAGTCGGGCCCGACGCGCCGCATATTGCTTCGCCATGCGCGCCCGCTTCTTGTTCTTCTCGATGGAGCTCTTCTTAGCCATTCCTCAACTCCTTCCGCCGGCTCAATTGTTGAAGGGCATCTGGAAGCCCTTCAGCAGAGCCTTCGCTTCGGCATCTGTTTTCGCAGTGGTGCAGATCACGATGTCCATGCCACGCACCTTGTCGACCTTGTCGTAGTCGATCTCGGGGAACACCAGCTGCTCCTTGAGGCCAAGGCAGTAGTTGCCGCGGCCGTCAAAGCTCTTGCCGCTGACGCCGCGAAAATCGCGCACCCGCGGCAGGGCGATGGTGATCAGGCGATCAAGAAACTCGTACATGTGCTGGCGGCGCAGGGTCACCTTGGTGCCGATCGCCATGCCCTCGCGCAGCTTGAACACCGCGATCGACTTGCGCGCCTTGGTCACCACCGGCTTCTGGCCGGAGATCGCCGTCAGTTCGTCGACCGCGATGTTGATCTTCTTGGAGTCGGCGGTCGCCTCGCCGACACCCATGTTGATCACGATCTTCTCGATCCGCGGCACCTGATGAACATTCTTGTAGTCCAGCTCCTTCATCAGCGAAGGCCGGAGTACCTTTTCATAGTGCTCTTGCAAACGGGCTGGCATCTTCAGCTCCCTCAATCGATCTTTTCGCCGGAACGGCGGGCGACGCGGACTTTGCGCTCGCCTTCCATCCGGTAGCCGACGCGGGTCGGCTTGCTGGTTTTCGGGTCGATATGGGCGACGTTGGAGACGTGGATCGACGCCTCCTTCTCGATCACGCCGCCCTGCTGCGCCATCGACTGGCGCTGGTGACGCTTCACGATGTTGACGCCCTGCACGATCACCCGGTTCTCCTCGCGGAGCACCTTCAGGATCTCGCCGGTCTTCCCCTTGTCGCGGCCGGTGATCACGGTCACCCGGTCGCCCTTCTTGACTTTCAGCTTGTTAGCCATATCGACGCCTCGTCCTTCGCTCGTTCTTGCCAGCAGCGCCTAGAGCACTTCCGGCGCGAGCGAGATGATCTTCATGAACTTCTTGGCACGGAGCTCGCGGGTCACCGGGCCGAAGATACGCGTGCCGATCGGCTCGCCCTGCTTGTTGATCAGCACCGCCGCATTGCGGTCGAAGCGGATCGCGCTGCCGTCGGCGCGGCGGATCTCCTTCGCGGTGCGCACGATCACCGCCTGGTGGACGTCGCCCTTCTTCACCTTGCCGCGCGGAATCGCCTCCTTGATCGAGACGACGATCACGTCACCCACCGAGGCCGTGCGGCGCTTCGAGCCGCCCAGCACCTTGATGCACATTACCCGGCGCGCGCCTGAATTGTCGGCGACATCCAGGTTGGTCTGCATCTGGATCATGGTTTGATCCTTCCTTCTTCTCAGTTAGCGCCGGCGGGGGCGGTGGCGGCGGACTCGCTCACCACTTCCCAGCGCTTGGTCTTCGACAGCGGGCGGCATTCGCGGATGTAGACCACGTCCCCGACCTTGCTGACGTTTTGCTCGTCATGCGCCGCGTACCGCTTGGTCCGGCGGATGAATTTCTTGTAGACCGGGTGCATGACGCGGCGCTCGACCGAGACGATCACGGTCTTGGCGTTCTTGTCGCTTACCACGGTGCCCTGCAGAACTCGCCTCGGCATTTCCTGTTCCTCCTGCTTCCCGCTCAGATCAAGCCTTGGCCTTGGCCAAGGACTTCTGTTGCAGGAATGTCTTGATCCGGGCGATGTCGCGCCGCACGGCGCCCACCCGGGACGTGTTCTCCAACTGACCGCTCGCCTGCTGGAAGCGGAGGTTGAAGGCCTCCTTCTTCAGGGCGACCAGATCAGCCTTCAGCTGATCCTCGGTCTTAATGCGCAGCTCTTCCGCCTTCATCGTCCGATCTCCCAACCTGTCGCCGCTTACTCGTCGCCGATGCGGCTGACCATGCGGGTCTTCACCGACAGCTTGGCAGCCGCCAGGGCGAAGGCCTCGAAGGCCATCTGCTTCTGAATTCCGTCGACCTCGAACATGATCCGGCCCGGATGGATCCGCGCCACCCAGTATTCCGGATTGCCCTTGCCCGAACCCATGCGGACTTCGGCCGGCTTGCGGCTGACCGGCACGTCCGGGAACACCCGGATCCAGACCTTGCCGACACGCTTCATGTGGCGGGTGATGGCACGGCGCGCCGCTTCGATCTCGCGCGCGGTGATCCGGCCCGGTTCCACGGCCTTCAGGCCGAAGGCGCCGAAACTCAGCGACGTGCCGCCCTTGGCCGTGCCGTGGATCCGGCCCTTGTGGGCCTTGCGAAATTTAGTCCGCTTCGGGGAAAGCATGATCGTCGTTCCTCGGTTCTATTCCAGGCCGCGCCTACCGCGCCGCCTGATGCTCCATCGCCCGCTTGTCCTGGGCCATCGGGTCGTGGGTCATCACCTCGCCCTTGAACACCCAGACCTTGACGCCGCAGGTTCCATAGGTCGTCTTCGCCGTCGCATCGCCGAAATCGATCTCGGCGCGCAGGGTGTGCAGCGGCACGCGGCCTTCGCGATACCATTCCATGCGGGCGATCTCGGCCCCGCCCAGGCGACCCGAGCAGTTGATCCGGATGCCGAGCGCGCCCAGGCGCATCGCCGACTGGACGGCGCGCTTCATGGCGCGGCGGAAGGCGACCCGGCGCTCGAGCTGCTGACCGATGTTCTCGGCGATCAGCTTGGCGTCGATCTCGGGCTTGCGGATCTCGACGATGTTCAGGCTGACTTCCGAGCCGGTCATCTTCGACAGGTCGCTGCGCAGCTTCTCGATGTCGGCGCCCTTCTTGCCGATCACCACGCCCGGCCGCGCGGTATGGATGGTCACCCGCGCCTTCTTCGCCGGACGCTCGATGACGATCCGCGACACGCCGGCCTGCAGCAGCCGCTCGCGCAGGTACTTCTTCAGCTTCAGGTCCTCGTGCAGCAGGTTCGCATAGTCCTTGGAGGCGAACCAGCGCGAGTCCCAGGTCCGATTGACCCCGACGCGAAGCCCGATCGGATTGATTTTCTGGCCCATTAGTTCTTCTCCCCGCGCTCTTCGCGTTCGCGCACAACGACCGTCAGGTTGCTCCACTGCTTGGCGACGCTGACGCCACGGCCGCGGGCGCGGGCGTGGAAGCGCTTCAGCTTGAAGCTGTTCCCGACGAAGGCCTCGGCGACGAACAGACGGTCGACGTCGAGCTGGTGATTGTTCTCGGCATTGGCGATCGCCGACTGCAGGACCTTCTTCACGTCCAGGGCGGCGCGCTTCTTCGAGAAGGTGAGCGCCGCCAGGGCCGGCTGGGCCCCGAGGCCGCGGATCATGCCGGCGATCAGGTTCAGCTTACGCGGCGTCGTCTGCACGACGCGGGCGAAGGCCGATGCCTCGTTGTCCTTGAAAGCGCGCGGTGTCTTCTGCTTGCTCATGACGCTTAGGCCCTCTTCGCCTTCTTGTCGGCGGCGGTGTGACCGGTGAAGGTCCGCGTCGGCGAAAATTCACCCAGCTTGTGGCCGATCATGTTCTCGGTGACCAGCACCGGCAGGAACTTGTGACCGTTGTAGACGCCAAAGGTCAGACCCACGAACTGCGGCAGGATCGTCGAGCGCCGCGACCAGGTCTTGATCACTTCGTTGCGACCCGACGACCGGCTGGTCTCTGCCTTCTTCAGCAGATAACCGTCGATGAACGGGCCTTTCCAGACTGAACGGGCCATCTTCGTGCCCTCCTTACTTCTTAGCGGACTGACGGCGGCGCAGGATCATGCCGTCCGTCTTCTTGTTGTGACGCGTCTTCTTGCCCTTGGTCGGCTTGCCCCAGGGTGTCACCCAGGCGCGGCCGCCGTTGGTCCGGCCGCCATGCGGATGGTCGACCGGGTTCATCACGATGCCGCGGACCGTCGGGCGCTTGCCGAGCCAGCGGGCGCGGCCGGCCTTGCCCATCGCGGTGTTCTGCTGGTCCGGGTTGGAGACCGCGCCGATCGTCGCCATGCACTCGGCCTTCACCATGCGGACCTCGCCCGAGGGCATGCGCAGCAGCGCGTTGCCCTGGTCGCGGCCGACCAGCTGCAGGTAGGTGCCGGCGGCGCGGGCCATCTGGCCGCCGCGGCCGGGCTTCAGCTCGACGTTGTGCACGATGGTGCCGACCGGGATGTTCTGCAGCGGCATGGCGTTGCCCGGCTTCACGTCGACGCGCTCGCCGGAGACCACCTGGTCGCCGGCCTTCAGGCGCTGCGGGGCCAAGATGTAGGCGAGCTCGCCGTCGGCATACTTCACCAGCGCGATGAAGGCGGTGCGGTTCGGATCGTATTCCAGCCGCTCGACGGTCGCCGCCACGTCGTACTTGCGGCGCTTGAAATCGACGATGCGATAGCGCTGCTTGTGGCCGCCGCCCTGGCGGAAGTTGACGATCCGGCCGTAGTTGTTACGGCCGCCGTTGCGCTTCTTGCCCTCGGTCAAGGCCTTGACGGGCTTGCCCTTGTGCAGTTCCGAACGGTCGACGATGACGAGCTGGCGACGGCCCGGCGAAGTCGGTTTGAAGGTTTTCAACGCCATGGCTTAGACCCCTGTCGTCACGTCGATGGACTGACCCTGCGCCAGGGTCACCACCGCTTTCTTGAAGTCGCTCCGCTTGCCTTCCTGGCCGCGGAACCGCTTGGTCTTGCCCTCGCCGCGCAAGGTGTTGACGGCCTTGACCTTGACCTTGAACACGCCTTCGACGGCGGCCTTGATCTCCGGCTTGGTCGCCTCGAGCGGCACCTTGAAGGTGACCTGGTTGTGCTGCGAGCCCAGGGTCGACTTCTCGGTCACCACCGGGCGGCGGATGATCTCGAACATCTCCGCCTGGTCGAGCTTGACCACCACTGTCTTCATCGGTCGCGCGCGGCTCATTTCAGTCGCTCCACCAAATGCTGCACGGCTTCCCTGGTCAGCACCAGGGTGTCGCGGCGCAGGATGTCGTACACGTTGGCGCCCTGCTGCGGCAGCACATCCACGTTGGGGATGTTGCGCGCGGCCAGCGCGAACTTCTCGTTGACCACGGCGCCGTCGATGAACAGCACCGAGGCGAGGCCGAGCTTCTTCAGCTTGGCGCTCAGGTCCTTGGTCTTGCCGGCGGCCGAGGCCTCGTTCCAGACCAGCAGCTTGCCGTCCTTCTGCTTCGACGACAGCGCCGTCTTCAGGGCCAGGGTGCGGACCTTCTTCGGCAGGTCGTGGGCATGGCTGCGCACCACCGGGCCGAAGATCGTCGCGCCGCCGCGGAACTGCGGCGAGCGCAGCGAACCCTGGCGCGCCCGGCCCGTGCCCTTCTGGGCATAGGGCTTCTTGGTCGTGCCGGAGACGTCGCCGATCTCCTTGGTCTTGTGGGTGCCGGCGCGACGCTTGGCGAGCTGCCAGTTGACGGCACGGGCCAGGATGTCCTTGCGGATCGGACGCCCGAAGATGTCCTGGAACACCTCGTCGGCAAGATCGATCTCGCCCTGGGCCTTGTTGTCGATATCGGTAACCTTGATCTTCATAACCGAATTCCTTACCTCAAGCCGCCGCTTCGGTCTTGGCCTTGAGCGCGGCCGGGAACGGCGCGTCCTTCGGCAACTTGCGCTTCACCGCGTCCTTGACCAGGACGAAGCTGCCTTCGTGGCCAGGCACCGCGCCCTGGACGTAGAGCAGGCCCTGCTCGGCATCGGCCTGGACCACCTTCAGGTTCTGCATGGTGACCCGCTCGACGCCGAGATGGCCGGCCATCTTCTTGCCCGGGAAGGTGCGGCCCGGATCCTGCCGGTTGCCGGTCGAACCGTGGCTGCGGTGCGAAACCGACACGCCGTGGGTCGCGCGCAGGCCGCCGAAGTTCCAGCGCTTCATCGCACCGGCGAAGCCCTTGCCGATGGTGCTGCCGACCACGTCGACGAACTGGCCGGGCACGAAATGCGTCGCGGCGATCTCCGCGCCGACCTCAAGCAGGCCGTCCTTGCTGACGCGGAACTCGGCGAGCTTCTTCTTCGGCTCCACCTTGGCCTTGGCGTAGTGGCCGCGCTGGGCCTTGGAGACGTTCTTCACCTTGGCCTTGCCGACGCCGAGCTGCACGGCGTTGTAGCCGTTCTTCTCCTCGGTGCGGACGGCGACCACCTGGCATTCCTCGACCTTCAGGACGGTCACCGGCACGTGGTTGCCGTCCTCGGCGAAGATGCGGGTCATGCCCAATTTCTGGGCTACGAGACCGGTACGCATGGCTCGCGCTCCTTAATTCTTCAGCTTGATCTCGACGTCGACACCGGCGGCGAGGTCGAGCTTCATCAGCGCGTCCACGGTCTGCGGCGTCGGGTCGACGATGTCGAGCAGCCGCTTGTGGGTGCGGATCTCGAACTGTTCACGGCTCTTCTTGTCGACATGCGGCGAGCGGTTCACGGTGAAACGCTCGATGCGGGTCGGCAGCGGGATCGGGCCCCGCACCTGGGCGCCGGTCCGCTTCGCGGTACCGACGATCTCGCTGATCGACTGGTCGAGCACGCGATGATCGAACGCCTTCAGGCGGATACGGATATTCTGGCTGTCCATCTTTCCGATCCTTACTCGATGATACTGGCGACGACGCCGGCGCCGACGGTGCGGCCGCCCTCGCGGATGGCGAAGCGCAGGCCGTCATCCATCGCGATGGGGGCGATCAGGTGGACTTCCATCGAGATGTTGTCGCCCGGCATCACCATCTCCGTGCCGGCCGGCAGGACCACGGTCCCGGTCACGTCGGTGGTGCGGAAATAGAACTGCGGGCGGTAGTTGGAGAAGAACGGCGTATGCCGCCCGCCCTCTTCCTTGGTCAGGATGTAGGCCTCGGCCTTGAACTTGGTGTGCGGGGTGATCGAGCCGGGCTTGGCCAGCACCTGGCCGCGCTCGACTTCCTCGCGCTTGGTGCCGCGCAGCAGCGCGCCGATGTTGTCGCCCGCCTCGCCGCTGTCCAGCAGCTTGCGGAACATCTCGACCCCGGTCACCACCGTCTTCACCGTCGGCTTCAGCCCGATGATCTCCACTTCCTCGCCGACCTTCACGATGCCGCGCTCGACCCGGCCCGTCACCACCGTGCCGCGCCCCGAGATCGAGAACACGTCCTCGATCGGCATCAGGAACGGACGGTCCTTCGGGCGCTCCGGCTGCGGGATCGAACTCGTCAACCGCCGCCATCAGCTTCAGGATCGCCTGCTTGCCCAGCTCCGGGTTCTTGTCCTCCAGCGCGCACAGCGCCGAACCGCGGATCACCGGGATCTTGTCGCCCGGGAACTTGTACGAGGTCAGCAGTTCGCGGACCTCCAGCTCGACCAGGTCCAGGAGCTCCGGATCGTCGACCATGTCGCACTTGTTCATGAACACCACCAGCGCCGGAACGCCGACCTGGCGCGCCAGCAGGATGTGCTCCCGGGTCTGCGGCATCGGGCCGTCCGCCGCCGAAACCACCAGGATCGCACCGTCCATCTGCGCCGCGCCGGTGATCATGTTCTTCACGTAGTCGGCATGGCCCGGGCAATCGACATGCGCGTAGTGCCGCGCCTTGGTCTCGTACTCGACATGCGCCGTCGAAATCGTGATCCCGCGCGCCCGCTCTTCCGGCGCCTTGTCGATCTGGTCGTACGCCGTGTAGGTCGCCCCGCCGGTCTCCGCCAGAACCTTGGTGATCGCCGCCGTCAGCGACGTCTTGCCGTGGTCAACGTGACCGATCGTCCCGACATTGCAATGCGGCTTGTTCCGCTCAAACTTCGCCTTCGCCATGATCCTGCTCCGTACTTTCTAAAGCGGTCTCGGTTACGCCATCTTGGCGCGGACTTCGTCCGCAACCGCTTGAGGCACTTGTTCGTAGTGGTCGAAATGCATCGAGTATTGCGCCCGGCCCTGGCTCATCGAGCGCAGGGTGTTCACATAGCCGAACATGTTGGCCAGCGGCACCTGGGCGGTGATCACCCGGGCGTTGCCCCGGCTGTCCATGCCCTGGACCTGGCCGCGGCGGCTGTTCAGGTCGCCGATCACGTCGCCCATGTAGTCCTCGGGCGTCACCACCTCGACCCGCATCATCGGCTCGAGCAGCTTCGGCCCGGCCTTGGGGATGCCCTCGCGGAAACAGGCCCGCGCCGCGATGTCGAAGGTCAGCACGTTGGAGTCGACGTCGTGGTAGGCGCCGTCGATCAGCGTCGCCTTGAAGTCGATCATCGGGAAGCCGGCGATGACGCCGGTCTCCTTGGCCAGGTTGAGGCCCTTCTGCACGCCGGGCACGTATTCGCGTGGCACCGAGCCGCCGACCGTGTCGTTCTCGAAGACGAAGCCGCCGCCGGGGGCCAGCGGCTCGAAGCGGATCTTGACGCGCGCGAACTGGCCGGAACCACCGGTCTGCTTCTTGTGGGTGTAGTCGTATTCCACCGTCTTGGTGATGGTCTCGCGATAGGCCACCTGCGGCGCGCCGACATTGGCCTCGACCTTGAACTCGCGGCGCATGCGGTCGACGATGATTTCGAGGTGGAGTTCGCCCATGCCCTTGATGATGGTCTGGCCGGATTCGTGGTCGACCGAGACGCGGAACGACGGGTCTTCCTGCGCCAGGCGGTGCAGGGCGACGCCCATCTTCTCCTGGTCGCTCTTCGACTTCGGCTCGACCGCGACCTCGATCACCGGCTCCGGGAATTCCATGCGCTCGAGCACGATCGGATGCGCGGGATCGCACAGGGTGTCGCCGGTGGTGGTCGCCTTCAGGCCGGCCAGGGCGACGATGTCGCCGGCGCGGGCTTCCTTGATGTCTTCCCGGCTGTTGGCGTGCATCGCCAGCATGCGGCCGACGCGCTCCTTGTCGCCCTTCACCGTGTTCATCACCTGGGTGGCGGTGTTCAGCACGCCGGAATAGACGCGCACGAAGGTGAGCGAGCCGACGAAGGGATCGGTCATGATCTTGAAGGCGAGGCCGGAGAAGGCCTCGTCGTCCGAGCTCTTGCGGGTCAGTTCCTTGTCGCCGTCGACCTCGACGCCCTTCACGTCCGGCACGTCGACCGGCGAGGGCAGGAAATCGACCACGGCGTCCAGCATCGGCTGCACGCCTTTGTTCTTGAAGGCGGAGCCGCAGAGCACCGGCACGAAGGCGCCGGTGATGGTGCCCTTGCGGATCAGCTTCTTCAGCGTGTCCTCGTCGGGCTCCTTGCCCTCGAGATAGGCTTCCATCGCCGCGTCGTCCATCTCGACGCACATCTCGAGCAGCGCGTGGCGGTACTCGGCGGCCTTTTCCTTCATGTCGGCGGGAATCTCGCCGACGACGAACTCGGCGCCCAGGCTCTCGTCCTTCCAGATCACGCTCTTCATCGCGACGATGTCGACCAGGCCGGCGAACTCGCTCTCCGAGCCGATCGGCAGCTGGGTGACGCAGGGCTTGGCGCCCAGGCGGTCGATGATCATCTGCACGCAGCGATAGAAGTCGGCGCCGATGCGGTCCATCTTGTTGACGAAGCAGATGCGCGGCACGCCGTACTTGTCGGCCTGGCGCCACACCGTCTCGGACTGCGGCTCGACGCCGGCGACCGAGTCGAACACGGTGACGGCGCCGTCGAGCACGCGCAGGGAGCGCTCGACCTCGATGGTGAAGTCGACGTGGCCCGGCGTGTCGATGATGTTGATGCGGTAGGGATTCTCCTTCGGACCCCAGAAACAGGTCGTCGCGGCCGAAGTGATGGTGATGCCGCGCTCTTGCTCCTGCTCCATCCAGTCCATGGTGGCGGTGCCTTCATGGACTTCGCCGATCTTATAGGACCGGCCGGTGTAATAGAGGATGCGCTCCGTGGTCGTGGTTTTGCCGGCATCGATGTGGGCCATGATGCCGATGTTACGGTAGCGTTCGAGGGGGGTGGTGCGTGGCATGATTTAGGTCCTTGGCTTCCCACTCACCAGCGATAATGCGAGAAGGCCTTGTTGGCCTCCGCCATGCGATGGGTGTCTTCGCGCTTCTTCACCGAGGCGCCGCGGTTGTTGGCGGCGTCGAGGATCTCGGCCGACAGGCGGTCGGTCATCGTCTGCTCCGAGCGGCCGCGGGCGGTGGTGATGATCCAGCGGATCGCCAGCGCCTGGGCGCGGTCCGGACGGACCTCGACCGGCACCTGGTAGGTGGCACCGCCGACCCGGCGCGAGCGCACTTCGAGATGCGGCTTCACGTTGGTCAGGGCCTCGTGGAACAACTTGATCGGATCGCCCTTGGCCTTCTTTTCGACCAGCGCCAGGGCGCCGTAGACGATGCCTTCGGCGACCGACTTCTTGCCGGCATACATCAGGCTGTTCATGAACTTGGTGAGCACGATGTCGCCGAACTTGGCGTCTGGCAGAACTTCGCGCTTCTCGGCGGCGTGACGACGGGACATTGCGGGTTCTCCTTACTTCGGCCGCTTCGCGCCGTACTTCGAACGGCGTTGCTTGCGGTCCTTGACGCCCTGGGTGTCGAGCGTGCCGCGGATGATGTGGTAGCGAACGCCGGGCAGATCCTTCACGCGACCGCCGCGGATCATCACAACCGAGTGTTCCTGCAGGTTGTGGCCTTCGCCGGGGATGTAGGAGGTGACTTCGTAGCCGTTGGTGAGGCGGACGCGGGCGACCTTGCGCAGCGCGGAGTTCGGCTTCTTCGGCGTCGTCGTGTAGACGCGGGTGCAGACGCCCCGCTTCTGCGGGCTGGCTTGCAGCGCCGGCACCTTGTTGCGCGTCGCCAGGGGCGCACGCGGCTTACGGATCAATTGGTTGATCGTCGGCATTCCTCGTCCTCACCTCACGCGCGTCCGGACCGTGTCCATCGGCGCTTTGAAACAGCCATACGCAAAACGACCCCATCGACGCCCGAAATCTCGGGTTATCGACGCGGTCCCGGAGTACGCCCGTCCCCCCGAATCCGGGGCGACTATGTTGTTCTGTGCTTAAGCGGGGACAGCGTTTAGTCCGCTGAACGTCAAGAGAATCAGTCTCTTAGCGCACTCGGGCCTACCACCAGCCCCCTTAAAGGCGGGCGGACTATATTGATTCGACATATTGGGGTCAAGCGAAAGAATCCACCTGGAAAGCACCGAGTTTCCAAGGGCTTAACCCCAGAACCGCCCCGGCCGCATGGCTACCATAGAATGGGGTCCGAGGAAATCTTAACGCTAAGTGTAGGGCGGAAGGCACCGCCCGCGCCCGCAGTCAGAGCGATTCGGCCGGCCGATCCCCAAGCGCCAAGTCGGCGGCCGGACGGATCCGCCCGGGGATCCACGACTCTGCGCGGCATTGAAGACATTCGTGGGCCCCAAGGCCAAGCCTTGGGGCGACGCGAACATTTGGACGAGGAGCCCATGCGCGCCCGCTCCGGCGTCGCCCGGATGCGCCCCGTCAGGACGCGCCCCGTCCGGACGCGCCCCGCCCGGACGCGCTCCGCCTGCCTCGCCGAAACCCCGCTTCAGCCGGAACGATGCATCCCTCAGGCGAACTTGTTGTGCTTCGGGAATCCGGTCGGCGGCAGGCGGCCGGCCTGGGCGCGTTCGCCGATCCAGTCCTTGAGCGCCGTCTCGGTGCGGGTCTTCTCGCCGAGGCGCCAGGTGAGGCCCTCCGATTTCCGGAACACCCGGGCATCGGACAACCCGCCGTCCTTGTAGCGCTGCAGCATGACGCCGCGGCCGCGGGTCATCTCCGGCACCTCGGCCAGCGGGAAGATCAGCAGCTTCCGGTTCTCGCCGATGACCGCCAGCATGTCGCCCTCGGCCGGCACGCAGACCTGGGCCTCGCCGCCCTCGGGGACCGAGAGCACCTGCCTGCCGTTCTTGGTCTGCGCCACCACCTCGTCCGCCGGCACCACGAAGCCGCGCCCGTCATGGGCGGCGACCAGCAGCCTGGCGCCGGGCCGGTAGATCATCATCTCGACGATGTCCTGCTCGTTTCCGAGATCGATCCACAGGCGGATCGGCTCGCCATGGCCGCGCCCGCCCGGCAGCTTGTCACAGGGGATGGTGTAGAACTTGCCGTTGGTGCCGAAGATCAGCAGCTTGTCGGTGGTCTCGGCCTTGAGCTGGAACTTGCCGCGGTCGCCTTCCTTGAACTTGATCTCGGTGGTGTCCTCGGCATGGCCCTTGAGGGCGCGGATCCAGCCCTTGTCCGAGCAGATGACGGTGATCGGCTCGCGCTCGATCATGACGTCGATCGGGATCACCACCGCCGAAGGCGCTTCGCCCAACTCGGTGCGGCGCCGGCCGAGCTCGGTCTTCGGCCCGTAGAACTTCTTCAGCTCGGCGATCTCGCCGGCGATCCGCTCCCACTGCTTCTCCTCGCTCTTCAGCAGGACGGTGAGGTCCTTCTTCTCGCCGGAGAGCGCCTTGTGCTCGCCCTTGATCTCCATCTCCTCGAGCTTGCGCAGGGCCTTCAGCTGCATGTTGAGGATGGCGTCGGCCTGGACGTCGGTCAGCTTCCACTTGCGGATCATCTTCGCCTTCGGCTCGTCCTCGAAGCGGATGATGCGGATCACCTCGTCGAGATTGAGATAGGCGACGAGATAGCCCTCGAGGATCTCCAGCCGGCGCTCGATCTCGCCCAGGCGGTGCCGGGAAAGGCGCAGCAGCACCTCGCGGCGATGGTCGAGGTAGGCGCGCAGCACCTCGGCCAGCGACATCACGCGCGGCGTCTGGCTGGCATCCAGCACGTTCATGTTGAGGCCGAAGCGCACCTCGAGATCGGTCTGGCGGAACAGCTGTTCCATCAGGTGCTCGGCCTCGACGTTGCGCGACTTCGGGGTCAGCACGACGCGGATGTCGGCGGCGGATTCGTCGCGGATGTCCTCGAGCAGCGGCAGCTTCTTCTCCTGCAGCAGCTCGGCGACCTTCTCGATCAGCTTCGACTTCGCCACCTGGTAGGGAATCTCGGTGACCAGGATCTGATAGCCGCCGCCCTTCAGCTTCTCCTCGGTCCATTTCGCCCGCACGCGGAACGAGCCGCGCCCGGTGCGATAGGCCTCGACCACGGTCTCGCGGGTCTCGCAGAGGATGCCGCCGGTCGGGAAATCCGGCCCCGGCATCAGGTCGACCAGGGTCTCGATCCGGGCGTTCGGCGACTTGATCAGGCGCTGCAGCGCGTCGCAGATCTCGGCGACGTTGTGCGGCGGGATGCTGGTCGCCATGCCGACGGCGATGCCCTGGGAGCCGTTGGCGAGCAGGTTCGGGAAGGCCGCCGGCAGCACCACCGGCTCGTGGTTCTCGCCGTCATAGGTCGGGCGGAAATCGACCGTGTCCTCGTCGATCGCCTGCAGCATCAGCGCGGCGGCCTGAGTGAGGCGCGCCTCGGTGTAGCGCATCGCCGCCGGGTTATCGCCGTCGATCTAGCCGAAATTGCCCTGGCCGTCGACCATCGGATAGCGCACGGCGAAATCCTGGGCGAGGCGCACCATCGCATCGTAGATCGAGGCGTCGCCATGGGGATGGAACTTGCCCATGACGTCGCCGACCACGCGGGCCGACTTCTTGAAACCGGAGCCGGGATCGAGGCGCAGCTGGCGCATGGCGAAGAGGATGCGGCGATGCACCGGCTTCAGCCCGTCGCGCACGTCGGGCAGCGAGCGCGACATGATGGTGGAGAGCGCATAGGAGAGATAGCGCTCGCCCAGCGCATCGGCGAGGTTGGTGATGCGGATCTCGCCCTCGGGGAGCAGCGCGGCAGCTTTCTTGGCCATGGTCACCTCAACCGGAATCGAGGCCCAGCCGCGGCTGCGAACTCGGGACCTCCCCTCAGATACTAGTCAGAAACGATCGATTCGGAACGGCTGCATGTCGAGGCCAGGATCGCGGCCGGCGGCGAGATCGGCGATCACCTTTCCGGTGACCGGGCCCAGGGTCAGGCCGACATGGCCGTGGCCGAAACCGAAATAGGTATTCGCATAGCGCGTGCCGCGGCCGATCACCGGCACCGAATCCGGCATCGACGGACGGAATCCCATCCAGTCGCTGCGGCCGGTCTCGTTCAGATTGCCGAACATCCGCCTTCCGTGCTTCATCAGCACCTCGGCGCGGGCATAGTTCGGCGGTGCCGCGAGGCCGCCGAGTTCGACCGTGCCGGCAAAGCGCAGGCCGATCTCAAGCGGCGTCACCGCGAAGGAATAGTCGCCGGAGTAGAGCGGCATCCGCGGCATCTTGCCGGGCTGCGGCAGGGTCACGTGATAGCCGCGCTCGGTGTCGAGCGGCACCTTGTGCCCGAGCATCTCGGTCAGATGCTTCGACCAGGCGCCGCAGGCCACCACCACCTGGTCCATGGCGTGGCGGCCGTTGGCGGTCACCACATGGGTGGGGCCATTGGCGCCGATCTCGAAGCCGGTCACCTTCTCGCGCAGGATGCTGCCGCCGTTGCGGGCGAAATCCGCCGCCAGCAGGGTGACCAGGCGGTAGTTGTTCAGCGCATAGGCGTTCTCGGGATAATAGACCGCATGCCGGTAGATCGGCTGCAGGCTGGGCTCGAACTGGCGGATCTCCTCGGCCTTCAGCACCTGGAATTCGACGCCGCGGCGGCGCTGCAACTCGAGGTCCCACTGGTAGGATTTGAACTTGGCGTCGGTCTCGAAGATGCCGAGCCAGCCGGTCTGGTTGATGATCCCCGGCTCCCCCGCCGCCGTGGCGAGGTCGCGATGCGCATCCAGCGCTTTCACCAGGATCGAGCGGAGCGCGATCGAGATCGCCTCGACCCGGGATTCCGAACTGGCGGCGACGAAGCGCAGCAGCCAGGGCGCGATCTTCGGCAGATAGGGCCAGCGGATGGCGAGCGGCCCCAGGGGGTCCATCAGGTATTTCGGCACGTCCCAGACCACGCCCGGCGTGGCGACGGGGATGCAGGATTCCGTGGCGACCACGCTCGCATTGCCCTTTGACGCGCCCTCGCCCGGCCCGTTCTCGTCGATCAGGGTGACCCGGTGCCCGTCGCGCTGCAGGTAGAGCGCGGTGGAGACGCCGACGATGCCGGCGCCGATGACGATGAAATGCTGCTGGGTCATGATGGCGATCTATCCTTTGCGGGGCGGCGGCAGAATGGAATGGGACGGCGGCGCGATCAACCGCTTTGCGCCGCCAGGCGCTCGATGAAGCGGTCGCGGGCGGCCAAGCGCTTGCCGGTGCCGGTCGGGTGGCCGGACTGGTGGAAGGCGTGGAGTTCGAGGAAATGCCCGGTGAGCCTGAGGCCGGCCAGGAGGTCAGCCCGCTCCGCCGGCGCCGCGCGGTCGGTCAGGAAGGCGGGGAGGACCAGCAGGCGGTCGGCATAGGGCTTTCCCGCCGCCGCGGTGACCGCACGTCCGGTCTTCGGCGAGATGAAGGCGAGCCCCTCGGTCTCGCCGGTGACGGCGCATTGGCCGAGATCGAGCCCGAAGCCGAGATCGGCGAGCAGCGCCAGCTCCCAGCTGACATAGGCCTTCGGCCAGCCCGCCGCCCCGGCGACGATGACCTCGATCAGGGCCGCAAGATCGGCGAAGACCTCGGCATGGGGCTCGCGCTCCGGCAAGGCGAGATCGGTGACGGCGCAGGCCGCGGCAAGGCCGGCGAGGCGCAGGGGATCGTCGAGCAGGCCGGCCGAGACCGCGGTCGCCTGCTCGACCTGGAACTGCCCCAGCTGCTCGGCGAGCCGCGCCCGCCAGGTGAGGTTGAGCCGGTTGCCGATCTCGAGGACCGGGCGCTGGCGGCGGCTCGCCCCGCCCTTCACCAGCCCCATGTGCCGGCCGTGTTCGCGGGTCAGCGCCGAGAGCACCGCATCGCCCTCGCCGTGCCGGCGCGATCCGAGGACGATGGCTTCGTCTTGCCAGTCCATCGCGGCTCAGACGTCGAAGTCCAGGCCCAGTTCGCGGAACCGGTCGCGTTCCTCACCCCAGTTCTCGCGCACCTTCACGAACAGGAAGAGATGGATCCTGCGCTCGAACATCCGCTCGAGCTCCGCCTGGGCGGCCTCGCGCACCGCCTTGATCTTCTGCCCGCCCTTGCCGAGCACGATCGCCTTCTGGCTGTCGCGCTCGACGAACACCACCTGCGAGACCTTGGCGCTGCCGTCCTGGAACTCCTCCCAGGCCTCGGTCTCGACGGTGAGCGCATAGGGCACCTCGTCGTGCAGCTGGCGGAACAGATGCTCGCGGGTGATCTCGGCCGACATCATCCGCATCGGCGCGTCGGTCAGCTGGTCCTCGGGGAAGAGATACGGGCCTTCGCGCATCCGCAGCGCCAGCGCCTTCACCAGGTCTTCGACGCCGTCGCCGGTCTCGGCCGAGATCATGAAGACGTCGGTGAAGTCGCCGAGGGCGTTGAGCTCCGCGGTCAGCGCCAGCAGCTTCTCGCGCCGTGCGATGTCGACCTTGTTGAGCACCAGGATCGCCTTGCGGCCGTTCGCCTTCAGGCCGGCGACAATGCCGCGGGTATCCTCGTCGATCCCCTTCCGCGCCGCATCGACCAGCAGCACCACCTGGTCGGCATCGCCGGCGCCGGCCCAGGCGGCGGAGACCATCGCCCGGTCGAGCCGGCGGCGCGGCTTGAAGATCCCCGGCGTGTCGACCAGGATGAGCTGGGTCAGGTCGCGCATGGCGATGCCGAGCACGCGGTTGCGCGTGGTCTGCACCTTCGGGCTGACGATCGAGACCTTCTGCCCGACGATGCGGTTGACCAGTGTGGATTTTCCGGCATTCGGCGCCCCGAGGATGGCGACGAAGCCGCAGCGTGTGACGCCCGTCCGCGCCGCTTCCGTCATGGCCGCAGCGCCGCCAGCAGGGCGGTCGCCGCCGCCTGTTCGGCGGCGCGCTTCGAGCGCCCGGCGGCCACCGCCGGCTGGTGCCCGGCGACGCGCACTGCGACCTGGAACACCGGGTCGTGCGGCGGACCCTCGCTTTTCACCACCTCGTAGGCGGGCAGCGGCAGTCCCGCGGCCTGGGCCCATTCCTGCAGCGCCGTCTTGGCATCCTGCGGCGGCTGGGCATCGGCCGACATCATCGGCTGCCAGTAGCGCTCGATGAAGGCACGCGCGGGCTCGAGCCCGGCATCGAGATAGAGCGCACCGATCACCGCCTCGCAGGCATCCGCGAGGGTCGCCGGGTTGTCGCGGCCGCCGCTGTCCTCCTCGCCGCGCGACAGCACCAGGTAGCGGCCGAGGCCGATCACCTGGGCGACGCGGCAGAGCCCTTCCTGGCGCACCAGCGATGCGAGCCGCTTCGCCAGCGCCCCCTCGTCCTCTTCCGGGAAGGCGGCGAACAGCATCTCCGCCACCACCAGGCCGAGGACGCGGTCGCCGAGGAATTCCAGGCGCTGGTTGTCGGCGGCCTGCACCGCGGCGTCGTCCTTCTTCTTCGCCCGCCGGGCCTTGGTGCGGATGACGGCGCTCGGATGGGTGATCGCCACGCGCAGCAGGTCGGAGCGGGCGAATTCGTGCCCGAGCACCTGGACCAGCTCCTTCAGGTCGGTCTTCGCGGCCATCGTCAGCCGATGAAGTTCAGCAGCCGCTGCCAGCGCAGGGCGGTGACCCAGGTGAGCGGATTGTACCAGCGGAACGAGCCGTCATAGGACCAGAACAGGATCTTCGCCGGTCCGATCAGGTTGGCCTCGGGAACAAAGCCGACCTTCTCCAGCATGGCGGGATCGGTGATCTCGTCCTTGGTCGAGATGTCGGCGCCGAATTTCGGCACCCGGCTGTCGTTGGAATTGTCTCGGTTGTCGCCCATCATGAAATAGTGGCCGGCGGGAATCACGTAGGTCGGCGTGTTGTCGAGCTGGCCGTCGTCGCCGTGCTCTTCCCGGATCCGGTGGACGACGCCCTCGGGCAGGGTCTCGAGATACTGCGGCACCGGCTGGGCGCCCGGGCGCTCCGGATCGACATAGTCCTCGATGCGCTCGCGCTTGACCGCCTGGCCGTTGATGTTGAGCACGCCGTTGATCATCTGGATGCGGTCGCCGGGCAGGCCGATCAGGCGCTTGATGAAATCCGTCCCCGGCTCGCCGGGTGGGCGGAAGACGATGACGTCGCCGCGCTTCGGCGTTCCCGACCAGATCCGGCCCTCGAAGGGGGCGAGGCCCCAGGGAAAGGAGTAGCGGCTATAGCCGTAGGCGGTCTTCGAGACGAAGAGGTAGTCGCCGATCAGCAGGGTGGGGATCATCGAGCCCGAGGGGATGTTGAACGGCTCGAAGGCGAAGGTGCGAATGCCGATGGCGATCACACAGGCCCAGGCCAGGGTCTTGACAAGTTCCCAGGTCTCGCGGAAATCACCGGAGGTATTGCGCGCCATAACTATTTGGTTCCATTGAGTTTTGGCCGGAGCCGGCCGACCCGCCCCCGATTTGGCCGGATCAAGCCACTCGACCTGTTGAAAGTCAAGCCGCGGCGGCGGCCGGGCGGAATCACCGTCCGGCCGCGGGATTGGCCGAGATGATGACGATGGCCTGGGCCTAGGGAAACTCGTCGGTGATGGTGAGGTCGATCTGCACCGTCATGCCCTGCGGGGTGATCGCCTTCAGGCGCTCCGCGGCGCCGCCGGTCAGCGCCAGCGTGGGCTTGCCCGAGGGCAGGTTCACCACCCCCAGGTCGCGCCAGAAGACGCCGTCGCGAAAGCCGGTGCCCAGCGCCTTGCTGCACGCCTCCTTGGCGGCGAAGCGCTTGGCATAGGTGGCGGCGCGGTTGGCGCGCCGGTCGGATTTCCGCTGCTCGGTCTCGGTGAACAGCCGGTCGATGAAGCGCTCGCCGAAGCGCGCGATCGACGCCTCGATCCGGCGGATGTCGATGATGTCGTTGCCGATGCCGATGATCATGGACCGCGCCCGTGCCGCCTCAACCGCGTCCGCGCTCGACCGAATTGATCGACGGGCGTCGCCCGCAGCGCGGCGATGATGTTGGTCAGGTGCTTCACGTCCTTCACCTCGACGTCGATCAGCATCTCGAAGAAATCGGTGCGAGCGATTGACGATCTTCAGTTGGTGATGTTGCCGCCGTTCTTGCCGATGACGGTGGTCAGCGATGCCCAGGCTGCCGAGCTGATTGGCGATCACCACGTTCAGCCGGCCGATATGGGCATTCGCCGGCGGCCGGATCCACGTCCCAGGCGACGTCGATCCAGCGCTCCGGCGTGTCGGCGAAGCTCTCCAGCGTGTCGCAGTCGATGGTGTGGATGGTCACGCCCTTGCCGGTGGTGACGATGCCGACGATGCGGTCGCCCGGCAGCGGATGGCAGCAGCCGGCGAAATGCACCGCCATGCCGGGGATCAGGCCGCTGATCGGCACGGCGCGACGGCGCCCTTCTGGGTCTTCTGCCGCTGGCGCGCGCAGCGGCACCGACCTTGTCGTTCGCCGGCGTCGCCCGGCTGCCCGGGAATACCGCATTGACGACCTCGCGGGCGCCGAAGACCCCCTCGCCGACCTGGCGCGATCAGGTCGTCGACGCTCGTCGGCCTTGAACTTCTTCAGCACGCCGTCCAGCGCCTTCTCGGCGAACTCGTAGCCGTCCTGCTGGAACGCCTTCTGCAGCATCGCCCGGCCGAGCTCGACATACTGCGTCGCGCTGCTGGGTGCGGATGAAGCGGCGGATGCGCGCCCGCGCCTTGCCGGTGACGACGAAGCGTTCCCAGGTCGGCGACGGCGTCTGCGCCGCGCGAGGTGATGATCTCGACCTGGTCGCCGTTCTGCGAGCTGCGGTGCGCAGCGGCATGATGCGGCCGTTGATCTTGGCGCCGACGCAGTGTGTCGCCGACCTCGGCTGTGCACCGCATAGGCGAAGTCGACCGGCGTCGCGCCGCGCGGCAGGGCGATCAGGTCGCCCTTCGGCGTGAAGCAGAACACCTGGTCCTGGAACATCTCGAGCTTGGTGTGCTCGAGGAACTCCTCCGGGCTCGGCGGCATGCTCCAGGATGTCGAGCAGCTCGCGCAGCCAGCGGTACTGGCTGCCCGTCGGTGCGCTGCCTGGCCCTGCTTGTAGATCCAGTGCGCGGCGACGCCGTATTCGGCGACCTCGTGCATCTCGCGCGGTGCGGATCTGCACCTCGATGCGCTGCGCGCTGCGGGCCGATGACGCCGGTGTGCAGCGACTGGTAGCCGTTGGGCTTGGGCGTCGAGATGTAGTCCTTGAAGCGGCCCGGGCACCATCGGATAGGCGGCGTGCAGCGACGCCGAGCGCCGGGTAGCAGTGCGTCGACGTCCGTCGACGATGACGCGGAAGGCCATGATGTCGGAGAGCTGCTCGAACTCGACGCTTCTTGCGCTGCATCTTGCGCCAGATCGAATAGGGCGTCTTCTCGCGGCCCGAGACGCTCGGCCGTCGACGCCGCCATCGCGTCAGCACGCTGCTCGAGCTCGGCCACGATCTTGCGGCATCAGGTCGGCGCCCTGCTCGCGCAGGATAGGCCAGGCGCGCGGTGATCGAGGTCTGCGCGCGTCGGGGTTGAGCTCGCCGAAGGCCAGGTCCTCCAGCTCGGCCTTCAGCGCGTCCATGCCGATGCGCTCGGCCAGCGGCGCGTAGATCTCCATCGTCTCGCGCGGCGATGCGGCGGCGCTTCTCCGGGTTCTTGACGAAGTTGAGCGTGCGCATGTTGTGCAGCCGGTCGGCCAGCTTGACCAGCAGCACGCGGATGTCCTCGACATCGCCAGCACCAGCTTGCGGAAGTTCTCCGCCTGCTTGGTGCTGTCGGACTGCAGCTCGAGGCGCGTCAGCTTGGTGACGCCGTCGACCAGCCGGCGCGACCTCCTTGCCGAAGCAGCTGCTCGATCTCCTCCAGCGTCGCGTCGGTGTCCTCGACGGTGTCGTGCAGCAGCGCCGGTGACGATCGAGGCGGTATCGAGCTTCAGTACGCGGTCAGGATGCTCGGCGACCTCGAGCGGATGGGAGAAATAGGGATCGCCGGAGGCGCGCTTCTGGGAGCCATGCGCCTTCATCGAAAAAACATAGGCGCGGTTGAGCATGTCCTCGTCGGCGCTCGGATCATAGGCTTTGACGCGCTCGACCAGTTCGAACTGGCGGATCATGCGGTCTTCCGGTTCAAGTCGTTCGGCGTTTCGCTCTCCGCCTTGCCATGCGACACATCAGCCGCCGCGCCCCGCAGCATCCGGCTGCAAAGCGCGGCGATCCTGACCTTACTCAGTGCCCTCGGCCTCCGAGGCGTCTTCGAACTCGCCGTCGATGGTCATGTCGGCATCGTCGGCCTCTTCCTCGCTGATCTGCGCCTGCTGCATTTCCGCGAGCAGATCGCCGGCGCCGGCGCCGAAGCCCTGGCCTTCCTCTTCCGGCTCGTCGGTCTCGACGTGCCGCTGCAGGCCGGAGACCACGCTGTTGGCGAGGCCGTCCAGGCTGACCGTGACGTCGGCGATCTCGCGCAGCGCCACGACCGGATTCTTGTCGTTGTCCCGCTCAACTGTCAGCTGACCGCCGGCCGCGATCTCCCGGGCCCGCTGCGAAGCCAGCATGACCAGGTCGAACCGGTTCGGTACTTGGAGGACGCAATCTTCAACCGTTACGCGTGCCATTCTCGAGTGTCTCCAGAAATAGGGGCAATTGCCTGTACCTACTATATTGTTGCACTGCATCGGGCGCAAGGCGGGCGGACCCCGACCAAGCTATGCAAACCATGCATGGGGAGGGCTTTTTCAGGCCCGGCGGATCTTCTGGCCAGGTGGCAGGGCGGAAATCAGCGCCGCAATGGCCGTTCCGGTCACCGGATGGGTCCAGCCGGGGGCGATATCGGCGAGCGGGAGCAGGACGAAGGCCCGCTCGGCCAGCCGGGGATGCGGCAAAATCGGTGGGATCTCCCCCGAACTCACTTTCCCGGCATAGTCCAAGAGGTCGAGATCGAGGGTCCGGGGGGCGTTCGGCGCGCCGCGGATCCGGCCGAAGGCCTGCTCGACCCGGTGCAGGCTTTCGAGCATTTCTGCCGGCGTCAGATCGGCACGGACCTCGACGACGCCATTGACGAACCAGGGCTGATCCGAGGCGGGAATCGGCGCTGACTCATACCAGGGGGAACGCAGGATAATCGTGAACCCCGCCACCTCCAGCGCCCGGATTCCGGCCGCCACCGCTTCGCGCGGCGGGCCATGCACCGGGCTGCTCAGGTTCGATCCTAGTCCGATATAGATGCCGCCAGGAGCCATCCAGCCACATTCCACAATAATCGGTGTTGAAAAGTATCATATCCGGGTCTTATTAAGGCGACAGAGCGTCGGCCGTGCATCAGCCGGCCGATGCGCACGCATATTCTTATGAATTTCCGCCAAGAGGGCAAAATTAATGTCGACGCGCTTTTACCCCCAGGAACGGGTGGCCCTTTTCATCGACGGCGCCAATCTGCATGCCGCCGCCCGCGCGCTCGGCTTCGACATCGACTACAAGCGCCTGCTGCGCCACTTCCAGGACCAATGCCAGCTGATCCGCGCCTTCTACTACACCGCGCTGGTCGAGGATCAGGAATATTCGCCGCTGCGGCCCGCTGGTCGATTGGCTGGACTATAACGGCTACACCATGGTGACCAAGCCGACCAAGGAGTTCACCGACGCCATGGGCCGGCGCAAGATCAAGGGCAACATGGACATCGAGCTGGCGATCGACGTGCTGGAGATGGTCGGCCCATCTCAATCATGTCGTGCTGTTCTCCGGTGACGGCGACTTCCGCCGGCTGGTCGAGGCGGTGCAGCGGCGCGGCGTCCGGGTGACCGTGGTCAGCACCACCCGCTCCACCCCGCCGATGGTGGCCGACGAGTTGCGGCGCCAGGCGGACGTCTTCGTCGAGCTCGACGAATTGACGCCGCTGATCGCCCGCCAGCACAGCGCGCGGCCGCAGCAGCAGAGCCCGGCGCCGGCCGTCGCTGCGCCGGCCGTTGCTACGCCGATCGGGGCGGCGGGCGACGAGGACGAGCAGTAGGCGGGCCGGCGCGTCGTCCGGTCCAGGAATGGTCGATCTCGAGCCCGGTTCCGACTGCCCGCTCTGTCCCCGGCTGGAGAGCTTCCGGCTGCAGAACCGCGAGAAGTTGCCGGATTTCCACAACGCGCCGGTGCCCTGCTTCGGCCCGCGCGAGGCGCCGCTGCTGATCGTCGGCCTGGCGCCAGGACTGCAGGGCGCCAACCGCACGGGCCGGCCCTTCACCGGCGATTTCGCCGGCGACCTGCTCTATGCGACCCTGCTGAAATTCGGCCTCGCCGCCGGCACCTATGGCCGCCGGCCGGATGACGGGATGCGGCTCGTCGGCTGCCGCATCGTCAATGCGGTGCGCTGTGTGCCGCCGCGAGAACAAGCCGACGCCGGCCGAGATCAACACCTGCAACCGCTTCCTGAAGGCGGAGATCGCCGCCATGCCGAAGCTGCGGGCGATGCTGGCGCTGGGGGCGATCGCCCATGCCGCCGCCCTGTCGGCTCTGGGCGAGCGGAAGAGCCACTACCGCTTCGCCCACAATGCCAGCCATCGCCTCGGCGGCGGGCTGGCGCTGATCGACAGCTACCACTGCTCGCGCTACAACACCAATACCGGCGTGTTGACGACGGCGATGTTCGAGGCTGCGGTGGCGACCGCGCGCGCCGCGGCCGGGTGAGGCCTATTCCTTGCTGCGGGTGCGCAGCAGGCGCGCCTTGTCGCGCTTCCAGTCCCGCTCCTTCTCCGCCGCGCGCTTGTCGACCTTCTTCTTGCCGTGGGCGAGGCCGAGCTGCAGCTTGGCGATGCCGCGCGGATTGAAATAGATCGAGAGCGGAATGAGGGTCATGCCGTCGCGCTGGGTCTGGCCGATCAGGCGGCTGACCTCGCGCCGCTTCAGCAGCAGCTTGCGCGGCCGGCGCGGCTCGTGATTGAACCGGTTGGCGGATTCGTATTCGGGGAAATGCGCGTTGAAAAGCCAGAATTCGCCGTCCTTCTCGGCGGCGAAGGCCTCGTTGATGCTGACCCGGCCGAGGCGCAGCGACTTCACCTCGGTGCCGGTCAGCATCATGCCGGCCTCGAGCGTGTCGTCGATGTGGAAATCGTGCCGCGCCTTGCGGTTCTGCGCGGCGAACTTGTTGGTCGTGAGATCGCGCGCCATCGGCGTCGACTGCTGGCTTGGGGACTGACCGGGCGCTATTGGCCGATCAGGCCGACCTTTTTCAGCGCCGCTTCGACCTTCAGCTTCGAGGCCTCGGCAATCGGCGCCAGGGGCAGCCGCAGCTCCGGGGTGCCATGGCCCAGCAGGCTCATCGCGTATTTCACCGGGCCCGGGCTGGTCTCGCAGAACATCGCATCGTGGATCGGCATCAGCCGGTCGTTGATCGCCATCGCCGATTTGAGATCGCCGGCCCGCCAGGCCGCGTGCATCTGCGCGGTGAGCTTCGGCGCGATATTCGCGGTCACCGAGATGCAGCCGTGACCGCCCTGGGCGAGGAACGGCAGGGCGGTCGCATCCTCGCCGGAGAGCTGGCAGAAATCCGCGCCGATCGCCAGCTTGGTGCGGATCGGGCGCGCCAGGTCGGCAGTCGCGTCCTTGACGCCGACAATGCGCGGCAGCTTGGCCAGCCGGGCCATGGTGTCGACCGACATGTCGACGGCGCTGCGCGGCGGCACGTTGTAGATGATGATGGGGATCTCGACCGCGTCGTGGATCGCCTTGAAGTGCTGGTACTGCCCTTCCGGCGTCGGCTTGTTGTAATAGGGGAGAACGATCAGCGCGGCATCGGCGCCGGCCTTGGCGGCGTGACGGGTCAGGTCGATGGCCTCGTCGGTCGAGTTGGAACCGGTCCCGGCGATCACCGGAACGCGCCCCTTGGCGACCTCGATGCAGAGCTCCACCACCCGCTTGTGTTCGTCATGCGACAGCGTCGGGGATTCACCGGTCGTGCCGCAGGGCACCACGCCGTCGATCCCCTCCTTGATCTGCCAGTCGACGAATTTCTTGAAGGCGGCCTCGTCCACGGCGCCGTTCTTGAACGGCGTGATCAGGGCGGTGATGGATCCCTTGAACATGGCCTGCCTCGTTGTTCCCGTCGTCGCGCAGTGGCGGCCGCTCTCTGGGCCGATGGGGCGCGACCATAGCTGCCGATCCTGGTCCCGGCAAGCGAATCAGATGGCACAGGGCCGGCCGAGGGCCACCGGCTGCGCATTGAGGCGCCGCGCACAACCATTTAGAATATCGAAAGAATTGGCCGGGCAAGGTATCGGGGCGGATATCTTCGGCGGCGTGCCGGTCCGGCGGGAAGCCGGGTCGAAGGGTTTGGGGAACAAGGTGCTGCGTTATCTTCTGATTCTGGTCCTGGCCCTGGCGGGCACCGTCCGAATGGACACCGCCCGGGCCGATACCGCGACCCTGAGCGCCAATGACAAGGCCCTGTATGTGCAGGCCTTCGCCGCGGCGGCAAGCGACCGCTGGAAGGAGGCCCGACGCCTCGCCAGCCGGGCCCACAACAAGCTGCCGGGTAAGGTCATCCAGTGGCTGGATCTGACCCGGCCCGGCCCCGGCCGTTCCTTCGAGGAGATGACCCAGTTCTACCTGGACAATCCGGGCTGGCCCCTGCGCGACACGCTGCAGGGCCAGGCGGAACGCGCGATGCCGGCGAATTATCCGGCCGCATCGGTGCTGAAATGGTTCGGGAACGCGAGCCGCAGACCGCCGAGGGCGCCCTACAGCTGGTCGCCGCGCTGCGGGCGACGCGGCAGAAGGATCGCGCCCAGCGCATCGCCGAGGCTGCCTGGATCAACGAGGATTTCGGCCGCGACGATGCAACGGCGTTCCTGGCGGTCTGCCGCGACCTGCTGAACCAGGCCGACCACGTCGCCCGCCTGGACCGCCTGCTCTGGGACAACGAGCGCGATCAGGCCGGCCAGATGCTGGCGCGCGTCGACGAGGGCCACCGCATCGCCGCCCGGGCGCGCATGAAGCTCGCCGACCAGCAGCCCGATGCCCTGTCGCTGCTGGCGCAGGTGCCCAAGGAGCTGCGGCGCGAGCCGGGCCTGGTCTACGAGGTGGCGCGGTATTTCCGCCGGCAGGGCGCCTCCGAGAAGGCGGCAAAGGCGCTGGATCCGCCGCCGGCCAATCCGCGGCGTCCGGAACGCATCTGGGATGAATACGAGAATGCGGCGCGCGACGCCCTTGCCCGCGGCGACCTCTCCGTCGCCTACCGGCTGGCCTCGAGCCACGGGGCGGATAGCGGGCGGGCCTTTGCCGAGGGGGAATGGCTGGCGGGATGGATCGCCCTGCGCTTCCTGTCCCAGCCGGGCACCGCTGCGAAGCATTTCACCGACATGTATGCCGGGGTCGATTCGGTAATCAGCCAGGCGCGCGGGGCCTATTGGGCGGGGCGGGCGGCCGACGAAAAGGGCGATACGGCGGCGGCCCAGGACTGGTATCGCGCCGCGGCCAAGAACATGACCACCTTTTACGGTCAGCTGGCCGCCGGCCGCCTGGGCGAGAAGCTGGACCTCCATCTCCAGGGCCCGGTGAAACCGGCACCGGCTGACAAGGCCGCATTCGAGAAGAAGGAGCTGGTGAAGATCGTTCGCCTCCTCGGCATGCTCGGCGAGAAGGATCGAGCCCGGCCCTTCCTGCTGAAGCTCATGAATACCGCCGGCAAGGCGATCGAACTGCACATGATCGCCGCCCTGGCGCGCGAGATCCGCCGCGACGACCTCGCCATCCTGGTGGCGAAGGAGGCCCGCCAGCGCGGCGTCGAGATGACGGACTATCTGTTCCCGATGATGAAGATTCCGGCCGACGGCGAGCCCGAGCCAGCATTGATCCTCGGCGTCATCCGGCAGGAGAGTGCCTTCGATGCCAAGGCCGCCAGCCCGGCCGGCGCACTCGGCCTGATGCAGCTGCTGCCGTCCACCGCGCGGCCGATCGCCAAGGATCTGAAGATCAGGAAATTCAAGGACGAGCAGCTGCTGGAGCCGCGGACCAACATTCTGCTCGGCCGGACCTACCTGGCGAAGCTGGTCGGCCGGTTCAAGGGTTCCTATATCCTGGCCGCTGCGGCATATAATGCCGGGCCGAGCCGGGTGCAGGACTGGATCGCGACCTTTGGCGATCCGCGCCAGAGCGGCACCGATGTGGTGGACTGGATCGAGAGCATTCCCTTCGACGAGACCCGCAACTATGTCCAGCGCGTGATGGAGAACCTCCAAGTCTATCGCAGCCGCTTGAACAAAGGCCGGGCCCGCCTCGCCCTGGAAGAGGATCTGCGCCGCAGCGGCGCAAACTGATGAGGAAGTGACCGATGACGCCTGACGATGCAGGGCTGGCCGTGGACATCCGGGCGATCGAAAGCGCCGCAACGCGCATCGCGGCCTTCGCGGTGCGAACGCCGCTGCTGCGCTACCCCGAGCTCGACGGCCCGCTGGGATTGCGCCTGTTGGTGAAGGCCGAGACGCTGCAGCGTACCGGCTCGTTCAAGTTCCGCGGCGCCTGCAACAAGCTGATGTCCCTGCGCGAGACCCGGCCGCAGGTCAACGCGGTCGTCGCCTTCTCCTCCGGCAACCATGCCCAGGGCGTCGCCGCGGCCGCCGCCATTCACGGCTTCAAGGCGACGATCGTCATGCCCTCGGACGCGCCGGCGATCAAGATCGCAAACACCCGGGGCTTCGGGGCGACGGTCGTGTTCTACGACCGCAAGACGGAATCCCGCGAGAAGATCGCCGCGGCCATCGCCGAGGCCGAAGGTGCGGCCCTGGTGCCGCCCTATGACGATCCCGCCGTCATCGCCGGCCAGGGCACCGCCGGACTGGAGATCGTCGCCGATTGCGGCCGGGCCGGTCTGGTCCCCGACATCGTGCTCGCGCCCTGCAGCGGCGGCGGCCTGGTGGCCGGCGTCGCCACTGCCGTCAAGCACAGTTATCCGGCGGCCGAGATCTTCGCCGCCGAGCCCACCGGCTACGATGATCTCGCCCGCTCGCTCGCTGCGGGCGAGCGCCTGTCGAATGCGCCCGGTCCGAGCTCGATCTGCGATGCGCTGATGTCGCAGCGCCCGGGCGAACTCACCTTTCCGATTCATCGGCGCCTGCTGGCTGGCAGTCTTGTCGTCGACGATCAGGCAGTGCTGGAGGCGATCCGCTTTGCCTTCGAACGACTGAAGCTGGTCATCGAGCCCGGCGGGGCGGCCGGCCTGGCGGCGGCTCTGGCGCGGCTTCAGGCCTGGCGCGGCAAGACGATCGTGGTCGTCGCCTCGGGCGGCAATATCGATCCGGAGATGATGAAACGCGCGCTCGACGCCGCCGATCCGGTGTCCTGACCGCCGCGAAACTCAGCCGGCGATCGAGAGCTTTTCCGGCTGCAGCAAGGCCGGCTTCACAGAATCCTTGCCGCCATTCGGCGCCGCCAGGGCCGGACGCGCCTCGCCGGCGCCGGCATTCGGGTGCGCGTCAGTGCGCTTGCACATGCCTTCGAGGAAGGCGCCCTGCTCGATCGAGAGCGATTTGTGCAGCACGTCGCCGGCGACCCGCGCGGTCTTCTCCAGGACGACATTGTCGGCCCGGATCTCGCCGTTCACCAATCCGCAAATGCGCACCGACTCCGCCTGCAGTCCGCCATGTACCGTGGCACCTTCGCCGACCGTGATGTTGCGGCTCTGGACGTCGCCTTCGATCCAGCCGTCGATCTGGATGTCGCCGCTGCAGACCAGATCTCCGGTGATCCGCAGGTCGGCGCTGATGATCGAGGGAACGCTGGCCTTCATGCTCGGGCGTACGCCGTCGGAACTCGCCGAGGATTGCGCCGGCTTGCTAACCTTTGAAAACATATCGCCCTGCCCTCAAGAAGCCCATGGGATCGAGCGGCCTGTCCTGGAACCGCACCTCGTAGTGCACATGCGGCCCGGAGCTGCGCCCCGAGTTGCCTAGTTTACCGATCACCTGCCGATAGTCCACCACATCCCCCTCCTTCACCTGGACGGAGTTGAGATGGGCATAGAGGGTATGGACGCCGAGCCCATGGTCGATCTCGACCACCCGGCCGTAATTGCCGCGCCAGCCGGCAAAGACCACGGTTCCCGGGGCCGTGCTCATCACGTCGGACCGGATCGTATCGACCATGTCCAGGCCTTCATGCACGGCGCCCTGCCCGTTGATCGGGTCGACGCGGCGGCCAAAGCCGCTGGAGATATAGTATTGATCGACCGGCGCGGTCAGCGGGATCGAGCGCAGGATGACCTGCAGCCGTTCCCAGCGCCCGACCTCGTCGTCCAGGCTGGCAACGCTCTCCAGCAGCTTCTGTTCGCCGGCATCCTTCAGGTCGGTCGCGGCCGGGACGAAGGGACCGCCCTGCCCCTCGTTCGTCTGGTCGGCGACCTGCAGCAGCTTGTCGACATTGAGACCCGTCATGTCGACGGTCTTCTCCATGTCTTCCAGATTCTGCCGGGTCCGCTCGGTGACGTTGGCGACGAAATTGGCCTGCGTCTCCTGGATCGAGGCGAGGCGTTCCTTGAGATCGCCGATCGTCCCCGCCATGTCGGCGCGCGCCGTCTGCAATGTGTTGCGCTGGGCGATCACCGTCTCCAGCGCACGCTGGGTCTGCGCCACCTGCCGGCTCAGGTCGAGATTGCTGGCATTGGTCGCCGTCAACTGGCCGCGCAGCGTCGCGACCGCGGCATTCAGCGACGCCACATTTGCCGCCGCCGCATCGTGCCTGGCCTGCATGTCCGAGAGCGCGCCGGTAAGTTCCGCGACCTGCTGCGTCAGTGCCCCGTTCTCCTGCTGGCCCCTGGCCAGCTTGCCGGCCAGGACGTCCCGCGCCTGCGCCAGCCGATGGCGGTCGGCGCTGAGATCGCGGATCTGCAGCTTCAGATCGACGATCTGGCTGTTGAGCGACTGGTTGCGCGCGGCGATCTTCTGCAGATCTGAATCAAAGGAGAGCAGCTTCTGCTGCAGGGCGACCCGCAGCTTCTCGCGCAACTGATCCTCGGCATCCTGCTGCGGATCCGCGGCGGTCGGCGTGGAAGCCGGCTCCGTCACCTGGGCCGTGGCCGCCCGCACGTCGCCATGGACCGACCGGTCCTCCTTGGAGAGCCCGAGCAGGAACGCCTCGTCATCGTCCAGCCGCTCGGTGCTGCCCTTGAACTGGTCGAAATAGACGGTCACCTCGGCCAGCAGGCCGGAATAGGCGTCTTCCGCCTGGCGAACCTCGATGTCGCGGCTGTGCAGAGTCAACTGCTGGATCGCAAGGCCGACCGATGTGGCCAGCGATACGCCGGCGATTCCAGCCAGCAATGTCGCGCCGAGCAGCTGGCTCCGGGTCGAAAGCCGAAGATACTTGATCTTGCCGCCGGAGCGAACGATGACTTCGCGGGGGACGAAGTGCCGCATCACGCGGCTGCCCAATTGCGAACTCATTGATTTCAACACGACCCCATCCCCGCGACCTTAATGCAATTCGAAAAATGCCTAGCTGCTTGACCATCCACTATCGACAGTCCAGCGCGTCCGCCCACACTCGTATTTGCACCAAGTTAGACTTGGCCACCCTGACATCGTCCAACTCGATGCCGACGTCGCGGCGATCTGCTGGATCTTAACGAATTATTGACCGTACCATAGGCAGAGCGAACTGCAGGTGCAAGCCAAAATCTCCCGCAATCCAAATTCGCGAAGACCCGGCAGGTTATAACAAACACATTTGAAAACAATCACTTCGCGCACCGATTTTCGGAGACGACTCTAAATCCCGGGGAATTACGTGGTGGATGTCTGCGAGTCGTTCCTTGTGTTGCACATGGAACGCATTTTCCGCGTCGCAGCCAAAGAGCGGAATGCGCACGCATCCTGATGCAACGGTCGCGCGCCTGCAGCGTGGCAAATGACCGCTTCGGTAAGCCTATTCGGTGTCGCGACAGGCGCGAACCTGGTCGCGCAACGAGATGTAGTCACGGACCGCGCGAAGCAATGCGCTTGTCTCGGGCAGGATGTCGACTTCGTCCGCGAGCTGCGCATTGAATGCGCCGTCATAGAGGGTCAGGGCCGGGCATTCCGCAACGGGCATGCCGCAACACCCCGCGAGGATGGCGGCGATCACGATCAATCCGGCAGCTTTCATAGCCCGCCACCATTCCGCAGGCGCTCGACAATCGCATCCTTTGTCACCGGCGCCCGCGCTGCCGCCGCCTGCTCCCGCTGCAGCGCCCTGACTTCGCTCCGATAGCCGTCGCTCGCCGTCGTCGCAATCCCGCTCCGCCGGCCGGTGAAATAGGCGATGGCGATGACGGCGGCGAAACCCGCAAGCACCGCCGCCATGACCGACAGGGTGCTCATTTCTTGTCGGCGGTGAAGGCCGCCACCAATCCGCCGAGCGTCAGGCCGGTTGCGACGATCGCCGCCTGCTGATCGGGCGAGAGCACCAGTCCGCAGGCGGCAGCCAGGCTGACCAGGCCGAGCCAGGTTGAACGCTCCGAGAGTTCTGTCATAGATCCACCGCATGGGGCTGTCCTTTCATGGTTTGAGACATGGGTATCGCGGCGTCCGAGACTCCGGTCTCAGGTGTCGGATCCCGGCCGTTGCCGATCGATCTTGGATTCGAGCCGGGATATCGCTTCGAGGATCCGCTCTTCCAGCCGCACCACATCCTCCTTCGGGACATAGTGCTTGATGACGTCGATGAGCCATTCCTGATGCAAGAGCCGGTCGGCGTCCCGCTGCCGTTCCAGTCGCTCGACCGCCACGTTGTGGCGCAGTTGCACGCGCTCGATCTGCCCCTTCAGTTCGCCATAACCCCAGGCGACAGCCGCGAGAACACCGAAGAAGGCGGGGATCTCCACCATCTGCATGAAATCGAGCCATTGCATCGGCATCTCCCGTGCTGACCGCAGGCCGCGCGGTCGACGTTCTAGGCGAGGCCTTGAACGAAGAGCTGCCACTGGTTCGGGGCAATCGGCACCGGAGCTCCGCCGCCGCCCGGCACGATCGGCACGGTGCCGCTGGCGGATACTTCCAACCGCAGGTCGCTGCCGACGGTCACCACGATCGGATCGGACGGGTTGCAGGATACCTGCCCCAGCGCGATGACATCGCCCGCGACATAGCCGGAATTGGCGACCAGGCAGCGTGCCATCGGCCGCGCAATGATGGCGCGGCGTCCCGTAGGATTCTGGAAGACCTGATAGACCGACGCGACGTTCGACAGCGGGCGCGCTTCGGTGACGAACGGGCGCAGGCCGCCACGCGACGCCCAGGGCATTCCCAGGACCCCGGCGGATCGCGGCCCGACGAGATGCACCTTCACCGTCCAGCTGGCGGCAACGAGGGCCGGTGTCGCGGTGGGACCGGCCTTCGGGCTCGGCAGCCAGCCGGGACTGCCGATGCAAAGCGTGACGTCGTGCTCGCTGATGCCCACCGACATGCCCGTCGTCGTCGCCCCGGCATTGGCGATCAACAGATGCACCTCGTCGCCGGGACTGTATCCGGCGCTGGCGGTCTGGTTCTTGAGAATGACCGACATCGCCGCCGGCTGCCGCCCCAGGGGATTGCGGAACCGGAGCACGCCCGTCGCGAAAGCAAGCTCTTCGGTTCGCCATACGGCCCAGTCGGCGTAGCCGCGGCCGGCTGGCATGCCATAGATCCCGACATTCATCCGATCATCCTCACCCGCAGCCGCCACAGGCCGGCCGTCATCGCAATCGGTGCCGCAGGTGCCGTCTTGTTCACGAGATTGCCGATGGCGCCGGCCGGCACGCTCAATCTGACCTGACCGGCGCCGTAGGAGATCTGGATGCCCGTCCCGGCCGCCGCGGCGTCATGCGCCGACGTGCCCAGCAGGACGATGTCCCCCGGCTGCCAACCCGCCTGGGCGCCGACGCAGACCGCCAGGCACTGGACGAACGGCAGGTTCTCGAAGCCGTGCGCGACGACGATCTGGCTCGAAGGACCCGGCAGGAAGTCGCCGGCGACAATCTCGCGCAGCAGCTTTCCCTGGTTGGCGGAGGAAAATCCGAAGACGCCCGGGTTCATCAGAGATCGGCGCCGTCGGCGGTCACGTGGAACCCCTGCGCCTGGGTCGTCGCCACCCGCAACGACCATCCGGCCGGCAGCATCAAACCGCCTTCGAAGGAGATCGTTCCCGATCCGTCGGCACCCCAAGTGGCGGTTGTCGCCGAAGGTGCCGCCGCACCCACGCTGATGGAGCGAATCAGGCGATGCGCCGTCCCGTCGTGAAGGAATACATTGATCAGGCCGGCCACGGTCGCGCCGAAGCCCACGGCGCGCAGACGCTCGACGCGCGAACCGTTTGCCCCCGCCACGAAGACGATGCCGATATTGATCGGCGCGGTCAGGCTGAGTTCGGTGCTGGCAATCGATGCCTGGCCCTGGCGCGGCGTCGCCGCAAATCCCGGTTTGGTCGCCATGAAACGCGCTCCTCAGATGAAGGATTGAAACAGCTGCAGGTCGTCGCCGGTATCGCTGCCGCTGCCGGCGATTTCGAACCACATGCCCTGCCGCTTGACGAACTGCTTCCACGTGCCCGGTAGGACGATCTCGTCGCCGCCGGCCAGCAGATTGATCGGCTGCGGGACCGCGGCCCCATGGTCGATGGTCACCGCGCCGCCGAAATACAGAAGGAAGAACGCCCCGTCCTGCGGATTGCCGAGACTGCTGATCGTTCCGCCGCCGGTGACCGCGACGACGTTGCCCGTGGCGCCCGCCAGATTGACCGTGGCTGCGGCGGCGATATCGACGGATTCCTTCAGCAGCAGGGCGCCCGCCATGCTGTCGCCGGCCTTCGCCACGGCCCCCAGGGTGGCCAGTGCCGCCACCGCCGTCACTGCGTTGGTCCCGCCCTGGGAGACCGGAACCGGAATGCCGATCACGCCGGATCCGGCGATGCTTGCATGCTCGAATCCGTCGCCGGCGGCGTTGCCGCGCAGGAACTGGCCAGCCACCGGATCGGGCAGCGGCCGCAGCACGCTCAGCGTCGTCGCGGCGGACAGCTTCGCAGCCCGGCCGATATCGTCGCCGATTTCTTGCATCTGCGCCTGTAGCCGGTCGAGGGCCCGTTCATGGGTCTCCGCCGGGAACGGGTCGTTGGCGGTGTAGTCCGTCAACTGACTGCGACGGGTCAGCCGGCGGATCGTCCAGGTGACGCCGCCCGGCGGCGCCACGGCCGCCGTCACCGTGCCGGGCCCGCCATTGCCGCCGGCGACAGTGTAGTCCGTCGAGAGCGACTTCGGGGCCTCGGCACGGGTCGAGGCGACTTTCTCGATCACCTCCAGCTCCTCGGCATCGAAGAAGGCGAACGGAACAGGGAAGGCAACCGTCGCCCCGTCGCCGGCATAGGCAACCCGGGTCGTCGTGGTCGAAATGGTCATGGGATTCTCCGGCGGCTAGCGGGCAATCCGATAGGCGGCCTGGGCCGCGGCTTCACCCTGCGCGAACGATACCGGCGGCGCCTTGGTCTCGGCGCAGACCACCGGCAGCCAGCTGGCAAGGCCAAGCCCGAAGCAGAACTCCGACAGCCGGGACCCGACCGCACCGCGATCCAACGGCGCCACCACCAGGCGCTCGCCGCCGAGCGCGAGATAGGCGATGCCGATCTCCTGGCTCAGCCGGTCCATCTCGCCCAGGTCGCGGGCGAGGTCCCGCAGCTGGCCTTCGAGTGCCTCCGCAATCCGGCTGCGCGCCGCCAACCGGTCTTCGAGCATGGCGATCTCCGCCGCCCGCCGCCCAGCCGCCGCCTCCCGCTCGAGCTCCGCGATTTCCGCCTGGGCCCGATCTTCCGCCAGCTGCAGCAGCGCCAGTTCCTGCTCGATTGCGAGGTCGCGCTGCGCCAGGCCGGCGGCGGTGGCGATCGCGTCGTCTTCGCCGATCGCCGCGGCAAAGGCGAGTTCGCGGCGCCGCGCTGCACTCGCCGCGAGCTCGGCCACGCGCTCGCTGCGCTGGCCGGCCAGATCCGCGAGCAGGAATCGCCAGTCGTCGAGCGACGCCGGCGCCGGTTTCGCGGTCTTGCGGAGCGGGGTGCGGGATTTCATCGGCCATCTCCTTGCAGGTCGTTGCGCGCCTCGCCGAGGGCCGCCAGCATGCGCAGCAGCCAGACATTGTCGGCGAGGCCGGATTTGGAAAGCGCGGCCTCCAGGGCATCGCCGCCCTGGCAGGCCGCAATCACCCCGTGCGCGCCGGCCAGCTTGCGGTCGAAGTCCTGGCCCCAGTCGCGGCGCAGCTCGGCCATCGCCTGCGCATGCTGGCGCAGCGCCCGCGATTTGTCCCGCGGCGCGCAGATATGCCGGCAGTATTCGCGGGTGATGCCCGTCACCAGGCATTGCGGCAGGCCGGCGGCATGGAACCACCGGCGCGCCGCGGTCTCGAGCGCCGCATCCCGGGCGACGCCCCGCGGCAGGTCGATGACATAGTCGTCGGGATCGGCCGGCGGCAGCAGGCCGAGGTGACCCGCCGCCGCCGGATCCCAAGCCTCGACGGCATCCGCTGCGTCGTCGGCCGGCAGCCCGCGCTCTTCCATGCCTTGCCGCATGGCCTCGTCCAGCGATCGCGGCGGCTGCGATCGGTGCGCCTTCACCTTCTCTTCAAGCATGGCTACATCTCCCGGCGGTTGCATCGGTCAGGGTCTCGAGGATTTCCACCAATCCCGGCTGTCGCTGAGATTGATGACGTTGCTGCCGAGGCCGTTCACCGACCGCAGCGTGTTGAGGAAGTTCTGCGTGCGCTGATACCGCGCCTGGCGCAGTTGGCCGGCGGCGGCCTCGTCGCCCCTGAACCTGGCGGTACGGGCATCGACATCGGCGCGGCGGCTGAGATCCATCAGCACGTCGGTCGGCGTCCCCGCATTGGTCACACCGCCCTTGGCGAAGGCGACCTGCTGGCCGGCGATCCGCCGGCGCCCGTCGTCCAGCGTCTGGCGCTGCTCCTGCGCGGCGAGGCCCTGTGCCGTCCGGGCGGCCTGCCTTGCAGTCTTGGCGGCCTGGCTGCCGGCGGCGGCGTTCTGCGCGAGGTCGAGCCCGGTGCCGAAGACCGCCGGCACCAGCGGAAGCGTTGAGAAGCTGCACATGTCCCTATCCGTCCATGGTTGTCAGTTGCGCGATCAGCGCGACGATCGTGCAGGGCAGCGGCTGGTCCTGCTCGACGGTGATGCTGGCCTGGCGATCCCAGCCCTTCGGGAAGCTCACCACCTTGTCGCCGGTGAACAGGTCCGGGCTCTGGTCCATCGGCATTGTCCCGTCGCGGAAGATCACATCCTCCATCTGCCCGCCGCGCCAGCCGACCCGGCAGCCGAGGCTGTCGAGAAACCGTGCGACGACGCGATGGACCCGTTTCGGCTTGCCCTGGGCCGTGCCGTCGGCGGCCCCGGCATCGATATCCATCGTCGTCAGGCGGCTGCGGTAGCCGAGGCCGACCTGGACCTTGGCGGCGGGCCGCGCCAGCACGACCCTGCCCTCGACCACCGTGCAGTCGGGATGGGTCGCCCCGTCAGCCAGCACCGCGACGGTCTCCCCTTCCAGATGCTCCAGGCCGGAAATCACCGTCGCCGCCAAGGCCCAGGCGCGGGCCGCGATGACCTTGGTCGCCGGAAACGGCACGGTGATCCGGGCGCTCGCCGTCTGCGGGTCGGCGACCGTCAGCAGGCGCGCCTTGCCGGTGCGATACTGGCCGGTCTCCGGGTCGCGGAAGCGGACATGCACCTCGCGCCCGGCATCGCCGGGGCCGAAGGCGGCGTCATCCGCCGTCAGCGTCGCCATGGCCCCCGCCGTCTGTGCCGCGCCGGTCACCCGCAGCGCGCTCGTCCCGGCGCCGTCGAAGGTGAGACCGGCATCGAGGAAGAAGGCATCCGCCTTGTCGGCCGGATGCGCCGGCTCGAAGGCGTAGTCCAGGAACTCGACGTAGCGCCTGAGCACGCCGCCGATCCGGCGCTCGACCACCAGCCACAGCTCGTCCTGCCGGGTGCCGGCGATCGTCGTCATCGCCAGCACCCGGGCCTCGACGCCGGAAATGCTGTGGCGATGCCAGCCGACCACGTCCTGGTCGCGCAGATAGGTGAGGCCGAGCAGCCCGCCGTCGCCGCCGATCGCCCAGACGATCGACCAGGGCTCCTGCTGATAGGCGATGTCGATGAGCCCGTCGCGCGCCAGGTGCCGGGCGAGCAGCGACATCTCCGGCGCGGTGAAGGCATCCGCCTCGAAGCTGTAGGCCATCTCGTAGAGCTTGCGCCGCGCCCGCTGGATATAGAGCACGGCGCGGCCCACCCGGATCGCCTGGCTGTCGGCGCTGCCGATCGTGGTCTCGCGGCGCACCGTGATGTTGGTCGGCGTGATCGCCTCGTTCAGGTTGCTGGCCGCGGCATTGAACTCGCCGCCGACCGTACCGATCGCCAGGGTCTTGCCGGCGCTGAGCCAGCGCACCGCGTTCACCCGGTCGTCGGAGATGGTGAAGTCCAGCGCATTGTCGTCCTTCACCGTGCCGTCGCTGCCGGTCGGGGCAAAGCTCTCATAGGCGCCGGAGGCCGAGCCCCACAGGGTCTGCGGCTGCAGCCTGGTCCCGGCGAAGAACAGCCGCTCCTCGTAGAAGATGACGCAGGACGGCCAGCCGGTGGTCGCCGACCAGGCGCCCAGCCGCCAGGTGGTCACCGCCCCGACGCCGCCGAAATTCGCCTTGATGTCGATCTGCACCAGGGTCGGGCTGGTGAAGCCGACGATCTTCGCCCAGCCCCAGGTGCTGCTGTGCTTGATCCGCACCAGGCGGCCGAGATCCGAGGCGGCGAACAGCGCGGCCGAGGCGGTCAGCGCGACGCCGCTGCCGCTGGCCGTCGCCGGCGCCAGGGTGACCGGCGTCGCGTTCTCGTCCAGATAGGGGCCGTCGAGGAAATCCAGCGGCACGATGCTCCACGCCGTATGGCTGCTGCGCGAGAGCTTGCGCGGCGGATGCGCCGGATGGCAGAGGTAGAGGACATCCGCCGACTGCGCCCATTTCAGCCCGGCCAGGTCCGCCGCGGCATAGGGCGAGCCGAGCTCGACCGGCACCCCCGGCGCCGACTGGATCTGCCCGCGGTCCTTGAAGAAGCGGAAGTAGTGGTCCCCCGCCTCGATCACATAGGCCTGCTCGGTCGAGAACTCGAAGGGGATCAGCCGCACCGGGCCGTTCTCCCGGGTCGGCGCGACGAAGCGCGTCCCCGGCCGCCGCACCGCCGGCCCCTGCGCCAGCAGGATGAAGTTCTCCACCGTCCGGCAGGCATTCCGGTACTTGTCGAGATCGACCCGGCCGAACAGGTCCGGCGACCATTCGCCGGCATTGAAGGTGCTGAGCAGCGTCGCGGCGCGCGGCATCGGCCTAGCTCCGGCTCGCCAGCCAGACGTCCGGGTCGAGCGTCTCCGGCGTCCCTTCCTGGGCATCGGCGCTGCGCGCCTGGGCCAGCGTATCCTGGTAATGCGCCCGCATCGCCTCGACCCGCGCCGCGCTCTCGGTGATGTTGCCGGCGAGGCTGACCGCGAGCCGCGCCGCGATGGCGTCGGAGAGCAGCGGATCGAAGTCCGCCGGATCGGCGACCGCGCCGATATAGAGGATGTCGAGCGGCGGCGGCGCATCGCTCAGCAGCCGCCGCCCCTCGATCCGGTAGTCGCCGCAGCCCTCGACCCGGTAGACGCGCAGGCAGCGCGCCGGTTCCGGCCCGGTCGGCAGCGGATACTGGTGGCGGAAGCCCCAGGCCGGCGGCGCGGCGAGGGCCGCCAGCCGCGCCCGCCGCATCGCCGCGTTCCAGGGATAGGCGCGCAGCACCGCATCGCGCACCGCGTCGAAGTTGCGCAGGCAGAGATTGGCCGGCTTCGATCCGTCCTCCAGCGAGGTGATCGGATCGGCGCCGAGCAGGTCGAGCGCGCGGTTGCAGATCGAAACGACGGATACCGTCATGACGCTGGAGGCTCCCGGGATGAAAAGAGGACGGCGGCCCGCCGCAGTGAGGATCGACGGGCCGCCGGCGCCGCGCCGGCGCGGACTAGTCGACGGCGTAGAACAGCTGCACGCGCAGCGTGCCGGCTGCCGGCAGCGCGGCGGTGCCGATGGCGAGAACGACGATCTCCTCGGCCGCCAGCGCCTCGCCGGCATTGGCGGCGGCACCGAACAGCGTCGGCGTGTCGACGGCGGTGAACACCGCCGCGGTGCGGTACTTGCCGGCATTGCCGGCGATGCCGAGGGCGATGGTCGCGGTCGAGAGCGAGACCGTGGCATTGAGCAGGCCGTACAGCAGCCGGGCCCCCTTCGGCAGGCGGGCGACCTCGATCGTGTCGCCCGAGGGCTGGCTGTTGAGGACGATCTTCTCGTTGAAGCAGCGCACGCGGCCGTGCACGTCGGCGACGACCGGCAGGTCGACCGGCAGGGTGTTGCGCAGCTTGCCCATCTGCGTTCCGTACTGGGTGGCCATCTGGTTCTCCTTTGCTGGGATTGGCGCGCGGACCGGCGCGGGCGGCTAGGCGAGCGTCGCCATCTCCACCACGCCTTCCTCTTCCATGCGGGTGGCGCCGATCGACATCGCGTAATAGACCTGGGTCGCATAGGACTTGTCGGCGCGCTCGGTGATCTTCACCGTCGGGCTGAGGCCGAGCGCCAGGGTCAGTGCCGATTCCCGCCAGGCCAGGCAGGCGCGGTCGCCGCCGGAGGTGAAGCCGAGGCGCTGGCTGCGGATGAAGCGGAAGCCGAGGAAGGTGTCGAGCTGGCCCGCGGCCAGCGCCTTCACCGTGTTGTAGTCGCTGGAGGTCACCTGCACGGTATTCAGCAGCACGGTGATGTCCTTCGCCGGACAGGCGACGTAGCGCAGCTCGTCGGGATCGTTCTCCGCCGCGTCGAGCACTTCCTTCGCCTGCAGCAGCTTGCCGAGCGTCAGGCCCGAGGCGGCGACGGCGATCTTCTGCGTCACCGGCAGCGGCACGGCGTTCTGCCCGGTCTTGCCGGTGCGTGCGATGCCGCTGGCGGCGGCGATGACGACGTCGTCCATCGCCCGGCCCATGGCATGGGCCGCCGCTTGGCTGTAGGCGCTGGTCGGATCGTTCAGCGTCTTCACCAGGTCCAGCCGGTCGACCAGGTCGGAATACTCGTAGTCCTCCAGGATCACCTGGCGGCGGGAATGCGGCGTCTCGGTGAAGGGCGTGTCGGCATGGCGCGACAGCCGCTTGATCGCGGTGCCGGCGCCGACCTGGTCGAAATAGGCGATCTCGCCATGCACATGCTCCTGGCGCACGGCATCGCGGAAGCGGCTGCCCTTCTGCTGCACCAGCATCTGGACATTCGCGCTGTACATGTTGGCGAATGCGGTCTGGATCTGGGACGACATGGTCCTCTCCTTCGGTTTCGGGTGACGATGGATGACGCGGCCCGGTTGCCCGCCGCGGCGGACCGGTGGCCTCGGCGCTGACGCGCGCCGTCATCGGCCCGCTGTTCGGGCGGTCAGCCGGGCCCGGCGCCCGGCGCAGGTCGCCAGGCGGGGGTTGTCCGGACTTGGTTCGTTCGGCTAGGCGCCGCCTGTCGGCGGGCCGGCCTGGGCGCGCTCGAACAGCGCCGCCATGCGCCGCACCGTCGCCGCATGCTCGGGATGGCTGCGGTCGAGATAGGGATGCCGCGGATTCTCCTGCGCCGCCGCCTGGATGCGGCGGATCTCCGCCTGCGGATCGCCGCCTGCACCGGTGCCGCCGACCAGGCTGTCCTCGCCGAAGGCGGCGCCGACCTTGGCCAGCAGCTGCAGCAGCGGCACCTCGCCCACCGCCTCGGCCAGGGCGAAAACGGCCTCGTCCTCGGGCAGGACGGCAGCGATCGCGCGGCGCAGGTCGGCCGCCCGCGCCGGATAGTCCCGGCCCCAGAGCGCGCGCAGCTGCGCCTCGATCCCGGCCCCGCTGGCGTCCCCGTCCACATTGGCTTCGCCGTCGGTCTCGGCCTGCGCCGCCTGGGTCGTGGCGGCGACGCGGTCGAGAAAGGCGTCGTGCAGCTGCTGCGCCTGCCGGTCGCTGAGGCCGATCGCATGGGCGACGCCGCGGAACCAGTCGGCCGCCGCCGCATCGTAGGCGGCACCCTCCGGCGGCGGCGCAAGGCCGTAATCCGCCGGCGATGCCGGCCGGCCGAGCCGGCTCCAGACTTCGTGCCAGTCTTCCGCCGGCGCATCCGGCGCCGGCAGCGCGATCTTCTCGCCGCCGATCCGCCGCTCCAGATGCGCATAGCTGCGCAGTGCTTCGCCGGGTTCGCGCCAGCCCTTGGCGACGGCCAGCGCTGCCAGATCCGGATCCAGCGCGGTCACCCAGTCGGGCGTCGATCCCGCACCTTCCGCCGGCATTACCATTTCTGCCTCGATCGTCTCATCGGTCATCCCGGGCCTCTTCGATCAATGCCGGAAAATCCGCCGGCTTCAACCCGGCGAGTTCGGCGATATGCAGGAAGGCGTCGCGCGCCCCTTCGTTGAACGCGGTCTGGTGCGGGTCGCCGGGGACGAAGCTGGTCTGCCCCGCCCGGCAATAGGTCGCGAGATCGGCGAGAATCAGCCGTGCCGTCGCATCGTCCGGCGCGAGCCGCGCGCGATAGGCCGCGGCCGTCCGCCGTCCGCGCGCCGCGCCGCTGAGCCGCAGCAGCCAATGCACACCCGCCTTCATCGCCACGCCGGCTTTCACGGCGCCGCCATCGCGCCGCCCAGCATCTGCTGCAGGTTGTTCGCCGCGCCGGCCTGTCGCTTGCGGGCGACCGCCGCGGGATCCAGCAGCAGGCGGTTGGGCACGCCGAAGGCCTGGGCGATCATCCGCGCCGTCGCATCGGCATCCAGGTTGTCGAAGATCTCCGGTCGCACGGCGCCCAGCGGCGCCAGCGCCTCCAGCGCCCGCACCACGGCGCTGCCCTCGCTCGCCCTTTGCACCTTGGCCAGCGGCGAGACGTAGTCGATCCGCAATCCGGCTTCCGCCAGCTGTCGGGGCGGCCGCGGCAGCAGCCCGGCGCGCCGCATGATGCCGAACTGGCGGTGGATCAGTGGATCGAGGAACTCGCTCTGGATCCGCCCGAGATGCGGCCCCATCAGCCGCAGCTTCTCCTCCTGGCGCGCCAGCACCTCGGTCGCCGTCTGGTTCGGCTGCTGCACCATCAGCAGCAGCGAGAAGTAGAAGGCCTCCCGCACGGTATCGCGGCGCTGCTGTTCCAGTTCCAGGCCGAGACCGACATTGCCGCCGGTCTGCAGCGGCTCGTAGCGGCGCCGTCCGTTCTCGTCGAGCCCGCCATAGACGATGCCGCCCGGATGGGTGCGGATGCCCCGCACCGCCGTCTCGTCGACCGCCAGCAGCGGCGGGTCGACCGCCTTCTGCGCGGCGATGATCGTGGTCTTCGACATCGCGTTCAGCATCTTGATGTCGGGCAGCGCCAGCATCGCCGGGCTGTCGCCATAGACCCCGCGCGAGGCGGTCGACCAGCGCGGCACCTGGAACGGGAACTCGGCATAGCCGCCCTCGCTCAGCAGCCGGCGCCCCTCGAGATCGACATGGAAGCTGGCAAAGGCCAGTGATCTGGCATCGCGGGATCTCACGTCCGGGCGCCCTGGCGCCGCTTCCGGCCGCGGCAGCACCGCATGCAGGAAGTCGAAGCGCCGCTCCGGCTCTTGCGCCGCCGCCCGGAGCACCGCGTCGCTGCAGCGCTCGCCCCATTTCTGCCGCGCCTGCCGCGCGGTGAAGCTGAAGCGCCGGAACACCGTGTCGATTTCCTCCCGGTCGTTCTCGGCGATGAAGTATTCGGCCAGGTGCCGGCAGGAATAATGCACCTGACCCGAGGCCGGATCCTCCTCGATATAGAAGATCCCGGTGCCGAAGGTCACCAGGTCGGCATAGAGCTCCATCACCCGGCTGTAGAAGCGCTGGCCCTTGGCGCCGAAGGCCTCGCGCATGCGCCGCGTCACCTCGTCGAGCCAGGCCTTGGTTTCGGCGCTCTCCTCCGCCTCGTCGAGCCGCGCCCGCAGCGCAAACCAGTCGTTCGCCGAATTGGTGATCATGCCCTAGAGGCCGGCCGCCAGATTGTCCGCGGCCAGGCCGGCGACGCCGTCGAACACCTTCTGCTGGCGCTTCTCGCCGGGCGCGCGGCGCAGCACGAAATCGGCGCGCATCGGCCGCACCAGGTCGGCGATCTCCTGCCACTGGGCGTCCAGGGTCGCGCGGGAAGCGGCCAGGGCCTCCTGGCGCCGGATCAGGTCTTGCGCTGTGCTGTCCATGGGTTCGCGGATGTGACGGTGAAGCTGACGGTGACGCGGGCGTTCTCAGGCGGCGGTTCCGCTCAGGCGCCGAGCGTGGTCTTCACCGCGACCGGCGCCTTGCCCAGCGTCTCGCTGCCGCCGGTCAGGATGGTCGAGGCCCGGCCCGTCATCAGCCGCAGCCTCTGGCGTTCCTTCTCCGCCGCAGCATCCGCCTTCCGGTCGGTCAGCTGCGGCACCGGCTGCGGCTTGGGAAACTTGATCTTCGGCTGCTTGAAGGGATTTGCGCACATCTTCCGCTCTCCAGAAAAATCCGATGAAGGTCTCGCCGTTGCGGCCGTAATCCGGGTATTCCGCCTCGCGCCGGGCACCCAGATGTTCCAGCCAGCGATGCGCCGTGCCATGCGCGGCGCTGCTGCGGCATTCCGCCCGCCGCAGGCCGCGTTCGAGCAGCGCCGGCGCCAGGCGCTGCCTGGCGAAGCGCGTCGCATCGACCGCGACCTCGCGCCAGCGGTCGGTCGCGAACATCCAGACCGACCAGACCGTCGGCCACATCTCCACGGCGCCGATGACGGCGACCGGCGCGCCGTCGCGGCCCGCGATCACCGCCCCCAGGCTGCAGCCGGCGACGCAGTCCGCCGCCAGATGATCGGGATCGTCGTCCCAGCGCGTGGCGAAGATCTCCGCGCGGTCGAGTCGCGCAGCGCGCCAGCGACGGCGCGCACCGGCGCGAGTTCCAGCGGCAGCAGGATCATCGGCGCCTGCCCTTTCACCAGCGGAAGGGATCGAAGATCGAGGCCCAGGACGGTCCGGGCGCGACGACGCTGGGGCCGAGCGGCGCCTCCTTCAGCCCGACCGCCAGGTAGCGGAAGGCATCCGCCGCATGGGCGGTCCAGTCATGTACCGGCCGCGGCCGGAAGGCGCGCAGCCGGTCGTCGTATTCATGGCGGTACTGCCGCAGGGCCTCGAGGCCGCGCGCGCATTTTTCCGCATCGAACCAGCTGCGCGCCAGCAGGTTGCGCGCCGCCTCGATCCCGTCCTCGATCTTTCCCGGCCGCAGCACATGGGCGCGGATCCCCAGGCTGCGCAGGGTGTCGACCCGGCTGACGCCGGTGCCGAGTTCGCGCACCGCCGCATCATGCGGCAGGATGTGGCGGCCATAGACATACGGGGGTTCGCCCAGGCGCTTGGCATAATGCGCCAGGCCGACGCCGCTCGATTCGCAAATAGTCGATCAGCCGGATCTCCGGCCCCGCCTGCTGGCAGAACCAGATCGTGGTCGCGTCGTCGATGCCCAGGTCCCAGGCGGTATGCACCGGCAGCCGCGGATCCCACGGCACCCGGCAGATCCGCCCGTTGCGCTCGGCGGATTTGATATGCCGGGCGAAATAGGCGCCGGGCACCGCGGCATCGAAGCTGCACTCGAATTCCTGGGCGAACTGCTCCTCCGACATCGAGCGTCGCGCGGTCTCCAGCTCCGCCGCCGGGATCACCGCGGTCTCGCTCGCCCGGAACCGCACCGCCAGCCAATCCGGCTGGTACTGCGCCGCCTGATAGAGCGCGCTGAACTGGTTGCGGCCCATCGGCGTGCCGATGAAGATCGCCCAGCCGCCGCGGTCGGTCAGCGCCGGCCGGATCACCTCCGGCCAGATCCGGGGATGCATAAGAGCGTATTCATCCAGCACCACGCCGTCGAAATAGAGGCCGCGCAGCCGGTCGGCATTGTCCGCCCCGTAGAGGCGGATGCGGCCGCCGCCCGGCAGGTCGACGCGGAGCTCGCTCTCATGCGCCGCCGCCCCGGGGATTGGCGCCGTGTAGCGCTTCAGGTATTCCCAGGCGACGTCCTTCGCCTGGGTGAGCAGCGGCGCCACATAGGCGTAGCGCGGCTCGGGCCGGGTATTGGCCGCAGCCTTGGCGATCAGCTCGTTGATGCAGAATACCGTCTTGCCGAAGCGCCGATGCGCCACCAGCACGTTGAAGCGTTTCAGCCCCGCATGCAGCCGGGCCTGGTGCGGCCGCGGCGCGTAGAGCGCGACGTCGATCACCTGGCGCCGCGCCCGCGTTTTGTCAGATGGCGTCTTGCCAGATGGCGTATCACGCGACGCCGCCTTGCGCGATGTCACCTTGCCCGCCATGCCTCACCCGATATCGTGGTCAATCGACTGTGTGCGGTCCAGCACCGGGCACCGGCTCGCCCCAGCTCAGGCGGACCAGCTGGCGCGCCTTGCGACCGCCCGGATCCTCGGCCGAACCGGCCTTCCCGCCGGCCTTGCCGAAACCCCATTGCAGCAGGGCCGCCGCCGCCGAGATCCGCGCCGTCGGGCTGGCGCTGTCGTCCTGCATCACCGCGACCAGCGCCTGCACCGCCGCCACCGCATGGGCCTGCGCCAGGTCCTCGACCTTGGCCGGCCGCTTCGGCGTCCGCGCCTTGGGCTTCTCGGTGTTTTGCGGTATCGGCGCAGCCGCGTCCCGCGTCCAGCGTCCTTTGCTGTCGCGTGGCCGGAGGATCATGGATGGAAGGACCTGTCTGGTGCTGCCCGGCCGCTCTATGGCCAGTGTATAATTTAATCCTAGCAAAAAATTCCTAGACTGTCAACAGCTATTTTCGGCCCGCGTCGATTTTCCCGCGCCGTTTTTGAACCCCCGCAGCAGCGCATCGAGGCCGCGCCGCAGCGCCTGCAGATACCCGGGCGACGGGGCGCCGCCATTGTCGTTGGCCGCCCCGCTTGTGCCACGGGTCGCATCGAGAAATTCCGGCCAGGCATGGAACACCGCGAGGTCCTCCACCGTCCGTGCCGAGATCGCGCCCGCCTGCAGCAGGTGCCGCTTCGCCGCCAGGAACTTCTCCCGCGCCTCGGCGAGATCCGTTGCCTCGAAGCCGTCCGGTGCCGCACCGCCGCCCGCGAGGGCGGCATAGAGCCGGTTATAGGTGACCTGGGTGCGCCCGACCGAGAGGCGATAGAGCATGCCGTAGCGGCATCCCGCCCAATGCTGATCTTCGCTCACCAGCGCCCGCCCGAGCAGCAGTCCCAGCGGATATTCGCTCAGCGCCGGATCGCCGCCTTGCGCCAGTTTCCGGCGCCGCGCCTGGATTTCCGGCGTGCCGCAATCGGCGGTGTCGCGCGCGGTCTTCGGACGGCCCGCCCGTCCGGCGCCGGTGAAGGCCCTCATGGCACCTCCTCCACCTCGTCGAGACCCATCGCCCACCGCTTCGCCCATTCGATCAGCCAGAGGGCGCGTTCCGCCGTCATGTCGCTGTTGACGATCTCGAACTCGCCGGCCTCGGTCAGGCCGAGGCCGATGAACTGCGTCCAGGTGACCTTGGCGCAGGAGCCGACCGCCTGGTCCGGCCGCATCGAGGTCGAAGGCGGGAAATCGATGATCTGGCCCATCCGGCTCACCCGGCGATCTGGTCGCGCGGCGGCTGCTCGAGCGTCATGTCCGGGCCGGTCTGCCAGATCTCGTCGCTCTTGCAGGCATCGCAGATCCGGTGGAAGTCGCCCTGGCTGCGGAACGCGCCGCCGCAGTGCAGGCAGCGGCGGGTCCGGCACCGCCGCCGGGCCTGCGGCAGCGGCTCATTGTCGTTGGCCGGCAAGGGGTTAAGGATTCCAGTTTGCGTCTTGATCTGCATCTCGACCTCCCCGTTTCCACCTGGTTGTCGCGCGGTGGCCCGCCAGCCGGGCCAACCCGCCCAATCCAACATTACGCATAATATACGCAAAAATTGCTGCCCATGTCAAGTGGAAAAGCGTAATATGGCTTTCACGTTGAGTGGAGCAAAGCCGGCTGGCGTCCCTGCATCCATCTGGGCGGCCCCGGCGGGAACGGGATTGATGACCGAGATTTCAGAGGCGGCACGGCGCCTCAAGGAACTGCGCGAGCAGGCCGGGCTGACCATGCGCGCCGTCTCCGACGCGCTGGGCTGGAGCCTGACGCGCTACCAGCATTACGAGGACCGCTTCAAGCGGCGCTTCCTCCCCTTCGAGCTGGCCCGCGACCTCGAGGCGATCTTCGTGCCGCATGGCGTCGAGCCCGGCTCGGTCATGCAGCTCGCCGGCATCGAGGCCGGGCAGAACGTCTCGCAGCGCCGCGACCCGGTGCCGCCGCGGCAGAATCAGACCGTCAATCCTGGCCAGCGCGATTTGCCGGTGATGGGCGCGGTCAAGGGCGGCAGCGAGGGATTCTATTTTAACGAAGGTGAAGCCAAGGAATTCGTCGAGCGTCCGTCGAATCTGAAGGGCGTCTTCAACGGCTTCGGCCTCTATGTCGACGGCGAATCCATGGAGCCGCGGTATTTCGCCGGCGAGCTGCTCTACGTCAATCCGAACCGGCCGCTCACCCGCAACTGCTTCGTCGCGGTGGAACTCTCCGACGGCCAGGGCCTGATCAAGCAGTTCCTCCGCCGCAGCGACGACGAGGTGGTCCTGCGCCAGTTCAATCCGCCCAAGGACATCCACCTGAAGGCCGGCGAGGTGAAGCAGATCTACCGCATCACCGGCTCCGCCGAATCCGGTTGAGGCGTCGTTACGTAAAGTAAACGCTTTTTACGTTGACACACGCATAAGTTCCTGTTACGTTCCGATCCGTTCAACCTTTACGGAGGGGACCGACATGAGCTTCACCGCCCGCGACCTCAGCGTGCTCGCCTATGCCAACGGCTTCACCCTGTGGCACTACCGCACCCGCGACAGCCTGGCCGAGCTGCTGGAAAGCCGGGACGGCCGGCCCGTCGCCGGCAACGACAACGGCTATTTCTCCCCGGCCCAGGAGCTGCTGCGGGCGGGCGACCAGATCACCGTCACCCTGCTGACCGGCGACGCCGCGGCCCTGCTCCATCTGGTGGTGGCGCGGATCACGGGGACCGGGGCGGTCGCCGTCGCCCCGCTGCTGCAGCCCGGGGATCTGCCGGCCGACCGACGGCCGGTCTTCGATCGCCGGCCGCGCCACGACATCCACGCAGCCTAGGCGCCGATCTCCACCACGACGCGGCCGCGCACCTGGCCGGCGACGATGGCGCGGCCGAGCTCCGGCAGGTCCGCCAGCCGCGCCGGCCGGATCATCGCCTCCAGCTTGGCCAGCGGCAGGTCGCGGGCGAGGCGGCCCCAGGCCTCCTTGCGCCGCTCGAGCGAGCACATCACGGAATCGATGCCGAGCAGCTTCACCCCGCGCAGCAGGAAGGGGATCACCGTGGTCTCCAGCTTGGTGCCCCCGGCGAGGCCGCAGCTGGCGACGCTGCCGAGATATTTCATCTGCGGCAGGATGCAGGCGAGGGTCGAGCCGCCGACCGAATCGATGCAGCCCGCCCAGCGCTCGCTGTCCAGCGGCTTGCCCGAGGGCGTGGCGATCAGGGCGCGGTCGATGATCGTGGCGGCGCCCAGGTCCTTGAGATAATCGTGGGTATCGGCCCGGCCGGTCGAGCAGACCACGGTGTAGCCGAGCTTCGCCAGGATCGCCGTCGCCACGCTGCCGACGCCGCCGGCGGCGCCGGTCACCAGCACCTCGCCGTCCCGCGGCGAGACCCCCTGCTGCTCCAGGGCGATGATGCAGAGCATGGCGGTGAGGCCGGCGGTGCCGATCGCCATCGCCTGGCGCCCGGTCAGGCCCTGGGGCAGCGGCACCAGCCAGTCGCCTTTCACCCGCGCCTTCTCGGCATAGCCGCCCCATTGCATCTCGCCGACCCGCCAGCCGGTGAGGATCACCGGATCGCCGGGCTTGAAGCCGGGATGGCCGCTCTCCAGCACCGCGCCGGCGAAATCGATGCCCGGCACATGCGGATAGCTGCGCACCAGCCGGCCCTGGCCGTTGAGCACCAGGCCGTCCTTGTAGTTCAGCGTCGAATACTGCACCCCGACGGTGACGTCGCCCGGCGGCAGCCGGTCTTCGGCCAGGGTCTGCAGCGCGGCCGCGACCTTGCCGTCTTTTTCCTCGAGCACCAATGCCTTGAACATGCCGTCCCCTTCACCTGCCGGCGCGGATCAGCGCAACGGCTCCAGAATGCTGACATAGTTGGCGACCGCGGTGCCGCCCATGTTGAAGATCCCGCCGAGTTTGGCACCCTTCACCTGCATCGCGCCGGCGGTGCCCGAAAGCTGCATCGCCGACAGCACATGCATGGAGACGCCGGTAGCGCCGATCGGATGGCCCTTGGCCTTCAGCCCGCCGGAGGGATTGACCGGCAGGCGCCCGTCCTTCTCGGTCCAGCCCTCGAGGATGGCCCGCGCCCCCTCGCCCTTCGGGGTCAGGCCCATCGCCTCGTATTCGATGAGTTCCGCCACGGTGAAGCAGTCATGGGTCTCGACGAAGGAGAGCTCGTCGAGGCTGAGCCGCGCCGCGGCCAGCGCCCTGGTCCAGGCGGCAGTGCAGCCCTCGAAGGCGATGACGTCGCGCTGGCGCATCGGCAGGAAGTCGTTGGCCTGGGCCAGGCTCCTGAGCAGGATCGCCTTCTTCATCGCCAGCGCGGTCTCCAGGTCGGCCAGCACCAGCGCCGCCGCGCCGTCGGAGACCAGGCTGCAATCGGTGCGCTTCAGCGGCCCGGCGACCAGCGGATTCTTCTCCGAGACGTTGCGGCAGAAGTCGTAGCCGAGGTCCTTGCGCATCTGCGCATAGGGATTGCCGACGCCGTTCCTGTGGTTCTTGGCGGCGATCCGCGCCAGGGCGTCCGACTGGTCGCCGTAGCGCTGGAAATACAGCGCCGCGATCTTGCCGAAGACGCCGGCGAAGCCGCCCTCGATCTCCGCCTCCTCCTTGACGTAGCTGGCCTTCAGCAGGTTGCGCCCGATGCCCGGCCCGTCGGTGGTGGTCATCTGCTCGACGCCGATCACCAGCACCAGGCGCGCCTGGCGGGCGGCGATCGCCTGCGCCCCCTGGTGCACCGCGGCGGAGCCGGTGGCGCAGGCATTCTCCACCCGGGTCGCCGGCTTGAAGCGCAGCGCGGGATCGATGCCGAGGGCGAGCGAGGCGGGAAAGTCCTGCGCCGAGAAGCCGGCATTGAAATGTCCGACGAAGACCTGGTCGATGTCGCCGGCGCCGATCCCGGCATCCTTCAGCGCCGCGGCGCCGGCCTCGACGATCAGGCCCTCGACATCGGTATCCGGGCGCTTGCCGAAGGGCAGGTGCGCCCAGCCGACGATGCAGCTTCCGCTCATGATCTGGCCTCCCTCGGCAGAGTCTCCTGGAACCGCACCGGCTGCCCGGCCGGGCTGTCGAGCAGGGCGTCGTCGCGCATCACCACCCGGCCGCGGATGATGGTGGCTTTCGGCCAGCCGGTGACCTTCATCCCGTCATAGGGGGTCCAGCCGCATTTGGTCTTCATCCAGGCGTTGGTGATCTCCCGCTGCGCCGCCAGGTCGACCACCGAGAAATCCGCGTCGTAGCCGATGGCGACCCGGCCCTTGCCGGCGATATTGTAGATCCGCGCCGGTCCGGCGCTGGTCAGATCCACCAGCCGCTGCAGGCTGAGCCGGCCGGCATGGACATGCTCCAGCATCACTGGCAGCAGGGTCTGCACCCCCGGCATGCCGGAGGGGCTCTGCGGATAGGGCCGGGCCTTCTCCTCGTGGGTATGCGGCGCGTGATCCGAGCCGATGCAGTCGACGATGCCGTCCCGGACCGCCTGCCACAGCGCGTCCTGCTGCTTCTTGTCGCGCACCGGCGGGTTCATCTGCGCATAGGTGCCGAGCCGCTCGTAGCAGTCCGGCGCCGACAGGGTCAGGTGATGGGTCAGCGCCTCGACCGAGGCCACGTCCTTGTTGGCGCCGAGCAGCGCCATTTCCTCGCCGGTGGTGACATGCAGCACGTGGATCCGCCGCCCGGTCTTGCGGGCAAGGGCGAGGATCCTCCGGGTGGCGCGGATCGCGGTCTCCTCGTCGCGCCAGACCGGATGCATCTTCGGATCGGCCCCGTCCTTCACCAGCGCCAGGCGCTCGCGCAGCCGCGCCTCGTCCTCGGCATGGATGGCGACGCGGCGCCGGCCGTGGCGCAGCACCTCCTCCAGGGTCTCGTCGTCGGCGACCAGCAGGCTGCCGGTCGAGGAACCCATGAAGATCTTCACCCCGGCACAGCCTGGCAGCAGTTCCAGCCCTTCGAGCTCGGCCGCATTTTCGTCCGAGGCGCCCATGAAGAAGGCGTGATCCACCCAGGCCCGCCCCTTGGCGCGGTCGAGCTTGGCTGCGAGGTCGGCCGCGGTCAGGGTATTCGGATTGGTGTTCGGCATCTCGAAAATGGCGACCACCCCGCCCATCGCCGCCCCGGCGGTGCCGCTTTCGATGTCTTCCTTGTGGGTCAGGCCCGGATCGCGGAAATGCACCTGGGTATCGATCACCCCGGGCAGCACGGTGAGGCCCCGGGCGGCGAAGACCTGGGCCGTCTTCGCCGCGCCGAGGTCGCCGAATCCGGCGATCTTCCCGGCTTTCACCGCAATATCGGTCGATTCGGGTCCGTTCGGGGTCCAGACCGTGCCGCCGCGCAGAACCAGGTCGAAACTGTCGCTCATCGGGAACCTTCCGCCATGCCCGCTTCCGGCCTTGATCCGGCGCGTGAAGAACCATCTCTAAAGCCCGGCCGGGCCGCTTGCAAGCCGGGCGGGCGGCGGGCTTGAAATCGCCGTTTCCGACCACATCTCCCGGGAAACGCCGGCGGCACCGCGCAGGCGATCCGTGACGCAGGCCGCCGATTGCGATAGACTGCGGCCTCAAAAAGCGGGAGGCCAACCCACCGTGATGATCGGCATGAACGAATTGCGGGTCCAGCTCGAGGAGCTTCGTACGGAGCACCGCGATCTCGACGACGTGATCCATCGCCTGACCGAGACCTCGCCCTTCAACCAGCTGCAGATCCAGCGGCTGAAGAAACGCAAGCTCGCCCTCAAGGACCAGATGACCAAGCTGGAGAGCAAGCTGCTCCCCGACATCATCGCCTGAGGCCGGGAAGATCATGGCGTCGCCGCCGATGACGCGCCGGTTGATTGCCATCCTCGCCGCCGATGTCGTCGGCTACAGCCGCCTGATGGAGATCGACGAGGCCGACGCCCTGGCGCGGCTGAAGGCCCTGCGGCGGGACATCGTCGATCCCAGCATCGCCGCCCATGGCGGCCGGATCGTGAAGCTGATGGGCGACGGCGCCCTGGTCGAGTTCGCCAGCGTGGTGGATGCCGTGGCCTGCGGCGTCGAGATCCAGGAGCGAATGGCCGGAGCCGAGCCCGAGGTGCCCGCCGACCGCCGCATCGTCTTCCGGATCGGCATCAATCTTGGCGACATCATCATCGACGAGGCGGATATCTATGGCGACGGGGTCAATGTCGCGGCGCGCCTCCAGACCCTGGCGGTTCCCGGCGGAATCGCGGTCTCGGGCACCGTCCGCGAGCATATCGGCAGCAAGCTGGCGGTTGCGTTCGCGGACCTGGGCGAGCATACGGTGCGGAACATCGAGAAGCCCATCCGGGTCTACATGGCCCGTCCCGGCCAACCGCCGCAAAGCCAGGTGCCGGTTACGGGGCCCGCAGGCGGGGCTCACGAGCAGCCAGTGATCGTCGTCCTGCCCTTCACCAATATGAGCGGCGATCCGGAGCAGGACTACTTCAGCGACGGCATCACCGAAGACATCATCACCGAACTGGCGCGCTATCGCTCCCTGGCGGTGATCGCGCGCAATTCGTCCTTCCAGTTCAAGGGTCCCGCCGTGGATCTCGCCGCAGTCCGCCGGGCCCTGGGCGCGAACTATATTGTCGAAGGCAGCGTCCGCAAGTCAGGGTCGCGGATCCGCATCACCGCGCAGCTGATCGATGCCGCAACCGGCAGCCATCTCTGGGCGGAACGCTACGACCGCACCATCGAGGACGTCTTCGCCGTCCAGGACGAGGTCGTGCAGACCATCGTCTCGACCCTGGAAGGCCGCCTGGCCGCGGCCGGCGCCGCGCGAGTGCGCAGCAAGCCGACAATCAGCTGGGCGGCCTACGACTACTTCCTGCAGGGCCGCGAATTGAGCAGTCGCTACAGAATAAACGAAGCCGACCTCAGCCTGGCGCGGGCGATCGATCTCGATCCCGGCTATGTCAATGCCTATGCGTGGCGCGCCTCGACCCTGGTCACCAAGTTCTTTCAAGATAACGACGCCGAGACTTTGCAGAAGGCCCTGGCTTGCGCCGAAAAGGCGCTGTCGCTGGACGAATCCGCTGCCTGGAGCCACCAGGCGATGGGATTCGTATCGCTGCATTCGCACAAACTGGCAGAGGCCGGCATGCATTTCGAGCGGGCGATGAGCCTCAATCCGAATGACGTCTACATCACGGCCGACTACGCCAACTGGCTGTCCTATATGGGCCAATTCGACGACGCGCTGCGCTATCTGGATCTCGCCCAGCAGCGCGATCCCTTCCCGCCGGCCTGGATCTGGGAAGTGCGCGGCACCACGCTGCTGCTGTTGAAACGCTATGACGAAGCGATCAGCGCCTTCCAGAAGGCGCCGATCGAGAACTTCTTCACCCACGGACTGCTGGCGGCGGCCTTTGCCCGCGCCGGACAGATGGAACAAGCGCGCCATGAGTTGGCCTTGGCCCGCCTCGGCAAGGCCGACATCACCAACTCGTTCTTCGAATTCCGCCCCTACGCCCGCGAGGAGCACCGCCAATTCCTCCAGGACGGCCTGCGCCTGGCGGCTTCAGGAGACCGCCCCCCGGGGGGCTAGGACGGGCCCACGAATCCGGACGATGCGTGAGGGTATTTTTCGTCGAATTGATCGGCGACAACCCGCCACAGGGCAGAATTCCCCGGTAGTGCTACATAGACCTCCGGCTCTGCGAAGGATTTGCATCTTGCCCAGTCAGCAACGCCAACCGGCCCACCCGAAATGGACCACCGCCCTGATGCGCGGTTTCCGCCGCACCTGCCCGCGCTGCGGCGAGGGCCGGATGTTCGCCGGTTATCTGTCGATCAGGGAATCCTGCCCGGTCTGCAATCTCGCCTTCGACCCGATCCGCGCCGACGACGCGCCGGCCTATTTCACCATCTTCATCGTCGGGCATATCGTGGTGACGGGCCTCTTCGCAATGGAGACCTATGAGCATCCCCCGTATTGGGTGCAGATGGGGGTCTGGCTTCCGGTCACCCTGCTGATGACCCTGGCGCTGCTGCCCTATGTGAAGGGCGCGGTCATGGGCGCCATCTACGCCTCCCAGCGCGGCCCGGAACATGGCTGAACGGCCGTTCCGTCGCGGTTGATCCGGCCCCGGCGCCACAGCATAGTGGCGGCGGTCCCCCGCAGCTGAGCGAGTCTCCCTTCATGTCCGACTTCCCGTCCGTCCCGACGCACCAGGAATCCGCCGTCCAGTCGCCCGGCATCATGCAGGGCTTTCCGCCGCCGGCGGATCTGCGCATCACCCTCGACAACTGGGACCGGCCGCCGTTCAACCGCTGGAGCTTCCAGAACGTGCGCAGCGTCCTGCCGACCCGGCCGATCGCCTGCGGCACCGGACCCGCCAGCGTCTTCGCCCGGGCACCGCAGGACATCCTGCCGGTCGTCTTCACCGACATCGACGGCGTCGCCCGCAATGTCGCGGCGATGCTGGAGCGCACCTATACCGACGGCTTCATGGTGCTGCAGGACGGCCGGATCATCGCCGAGCACTATCTGAACGGCATGACTCCCGCCAGCCTGCATCTCTCGCAGTCGGTGGCGAAATCCTTCGTCGGCGCGCTCGTCGGCATCCTGGCCGGGCGGGGCGAGCTGCAGCTCGAGGCGCCGCTCAGCCATTACGTCCCGGAACTCGCCGGCTGCGGCTATGCCGGCGCCACCGTCGCGCAGCTGCTCGACATGCGCAGCGGCGTGCGCTTCAGCGAGGACTATCTCGATCCCAATTGCGAGATGGGCCAGCTCGACCGCGCCGACGGCTGGAAACCGGGCCCGCGGCCCGGCGAGCCCGCCAGCACCTACGATCTCATCCTGACGCTGCAGCAGGCGCGGCCGCATGGCGGCCATTTCGAGTACCGCTCGATCGAGACCGATACCCTGGGCTGGGTGCTGGAGCGCGTCTCCGGGCTGGGCCTCGCCGATCTCATGAGCCGCGAGCTCTGGCAGCCGATGGGGGCAGAGGCCGAGGCCTGCTTCACCGTCGATCGCGCCGGCACCTGCCTCGCCGATGGCGGGCTCAACGCGACCATGCGCGACTACGCCCGCTTCGGCCAGATGTTCCTCGACGACGGCGCCATCAACGGCCGGCAGATCGTGCCGGCGGCCTGGACCGCCGCCTGTCGCACCGGCGATGTCGCAGCCTTCCAGCCGCTCTACGGCGAGCGCTTCTCGCGCTTCCCGGATTCCTGCTACAGCCGGCAATGGTGGGTCTACGATCGCGCCAGCGGGCTGCACTGCGCCTCCGGCGTCTTCGGCCAGATGATCTATGTGCGGCCGCGCGAGCGCATCGTCGCGGTGAAGCTCTCCTCCTGGCCGGATTTCCTCAACGACAACCTCCGCGCCTCGACCCTCGCCGCCCTGGACGCGATCGTGCAGCAGGTGACGGCCTAGGGCATCCGCCCCGGCACCCGTCGACCCCTCAGGCGGGGGTCTTCGCCTCGAAGATCACGTACCACTTCTTCACCGGCTCGATGGTCTCCCAGGTGCCGGTGAAGCCCTTGGGGATGATGAAGGCGTCGCCCTTCGCGAAGGTCTCGGCGATGCCCTCGGCATTGGTCAGCACGACCTTGCCCTCGAGGATGCCGCAGAACTCCTCCTCGGTGTAGCTGACCGGCCATTTGCCCGGCGTCGCTTCCCAGATGCCGGAGAAGAACTGGCCGGTGCCGTCGGTGTAATAGTTCTGCAGCCGGGTCACCGGCGCGCCCGCGATGACGCTGCCGGGCCGGCCGGTCTCGACCGCCGGGGGGTTGACGCCGAAACGGGTGATGCGCGCCGCCATGATGTCCTCAGTCCAGTTGGGGAGATTGCCGGCGATCCATAGCATGCCGGGCGGCCGAGGAAAATCGCCCTCTGCTTTGACCCCATCGCCGCCGCTGCCTATAGTGGCGGCCCCGGATGAACGAAAGCCCCTCGCCCGTGACCCAGCCGCAAGCCGCGCAGCCCGACGCCGGATGGAGCAGCCTGTTCCGCGGCGGACTCGGCATCTACACCATCATGCTCAATCTCGGGATCGGCCTGCATGCGGTCGACGTCTTCATCGTCTCCACCGTCATGCCCTCGGTGGTCCGCGACATCGGCGGGTCGCACTACTACACCTGGACCACCATGCTCTACATGGTGGCCTCGATCATCGGCGCGGCGACCGGCGGCCCGCTGAAGGCGCGCCTCGGGGCGCGGCGCGCCTATGCCCTGGGCGGCGTGCTGTTCCTTGCGGGCTCGGTCGGCTGCGCGATGAGCCCGACGATGATCGTGCTGCTGGTGGCGCGCACGGTGCAGGGTTTCGGCGGCGGGCTGATCATCTCGATGTCGATGAGCCTGGTCAGCGAGCTCTTCCCGCCGCATCTCCGCAAGCGCGTCCTCGCTTTGGTCTCCAGCACCTGGGGTGTTGCGGCGCTGATCGGCCCGGCGGTCGGCGGCATCTTCGCGGAACTGGGCTCCTGGCGCGGCGCCTTCTGGATCAATGCGCCGATCATCGTCGCCTTCCTGCTGGCGGTCTGGTTCCGCCTGCCGGAGCGCGCCGCCGCCGGATCGAGCCACGCCTTTCCCTACCGGCGCATGGCCCTGCTGGCCGTCGGCGTGCTGGCCGTCGGCTTCGCCAGCCACCTGCCCAATGTCGGGCTGCAGGCCGGGCTGATCGCGCTGGCCATCCTCTTCGTCTGGGGAACCCTGCTGCTGGACCATGCCGGCACTTCGAAGCTGTTCCCGACCCATCCCTTCTCGATCGCCACCACCACCGGCGCCGGCTACTGGGTGATGTTCCTCTCCTCGATGACCCATACGGTGATCGGCGTCTTCCTGCCGCTGGCCCTGCAGGTGCTGCACGGCGTCGATCCGCTGATCGCCGGGTACATGACGGCGAGCCTCGCGGTCTGCTGGACCCTGGCCTCGGTCGCCACCGCGCATCTCCACGGCCGCGCCGCCTCGATCGCCATTCTCGGCGGCCAGGTCTGCTGCTGCCTCGGCCTCGGCGCCCTGGCCCTCGGCATCCAGAGCGTGCCCACCTTCGTGGTGCCGCTGCTGAACGGCCTGGTCGGCCTCGGTCTCGGCAGCTCGAACCTGCATGTGGTGGCGGCGACGATGCGCCACGCGACGGCCGGCGAGGAGTCGATCACCGCCTCGTCGATCCCGACCATCCGCTCGCTCGGCATCGCCTTCGGCGCCGCCGGAGCCGGTGTCATCGCCAACGGCGCCGGCCTCACCGATGCGCTGCTGCCGGCCGACGTCGCCCATGCGGTGCTCTGGGTTCTCGGGGTGGGAAGCCTGGCGCCCCTGGCGGCGCTGGTGCTCTCGACGCGCTTTATCGCACTGATCCATCGAGACGCGGCCAGGCCCGAGCCAGGCTAGGGCGCCGCGACACGGCGAGCCACCAGCGCGCCAGGCGCTTCGATTTCGCGAAGGCCTGGCGGCCCTCGTCGGTCATCAGCAGATAGGCGGCGATCGGCATCAGCGCGATATCGGCCAGCGACAGGCCGGGCCCGATCAGGAGTTCGGATTTCTCGCCGTCATGGGCGGCAAAGGAGAGCTGCTCGACCACCAGCAGCGCATCGGTCAGGGCCGGCAGGGCATCGGCGACGGCGGTGAAGTCGGTGACGCCGCCGAGAAACGGCACGAAGAGCCGCTGCGCCACCACCGCTCCGATCGCCGCCGGATGCAGGTGATCGCGGATGACGCTGATCGTCTCCACCATCAGCGCACAGGATTTCGCGTCGGCCGGCTGCAGCGCCGGCCCCGCGAAGCCCCCATCGACATAGCTCAGGATCGATTCCACCTCGAACAGCGTGAAGCGGCCATGGTCGAGGCGCGGCTGCTGGCCGACCAGGTAATGCAGCATGTCGCCGAGGCGGAAGCCGCCGGATTTCAGGATATCGGGCTGCTCCAGGCGATAGGCGACGCCCTTCTCGTCCAGCGCCAGCCTGGCGGCGCAGACGAAGGTGCTGTTGGCAGGTCCGGTGAGGACGAGCTCCGGCATCGATCCACCCTGGCAGGCCCCGATCCGGGGCCGAGGTTACAGAAAATACGGCCCCATTCTAGCGCGCGGCACGTTAACGAGTGGTGGGATGCCCGGTCAATGCACCCGGTCAATCTCATCGGCAACAGACCGGCGCTTGACCGCAGCCCGGCCGTTGCGTCCAATTCCGCGGCAAACCCCGGGAGATAGCCCATGTCCGGCTTCGATTTCATCGCCCATTGCCGGCCCGGCATGGTGCTCAGGACCAAGGACCGGCGCGACGCCCGGATCGAGGCGGTCGACCCGGTGGCGGGGCGGATTTCCGGCCTGGTGCAGATGTTCGGACCCTGCGCCTGGACCGCCGAGGGACGCTTCGCCGAGGCGCCGGCGGGGGCCGCCGGTCCCCTCGATCTCGTGGCACCCACGCCTGAAACCGCGGCACCGGCGCCGCGTCAGGCCGAAGGGTTCCTGGCCGAGGCCCTGAACGATCCGGCGGCCCGGCCCTTCTGCTGCGATTAAGGAATAGGATTCCCGGCTGTTTAGTAGGGGGAATTTCGCATCGCAATATATGTATTAAATATCTGAAACTATTCAAATAATATGGCAGTTTAGCATTATCGAAATCCGCTTGACTTTTCGCACTCGCAGCATCATCTTCTGCAGTGCGGCAAAGGACATCTCCCCTGACAGTCATTGCCGTATACGCCCCTCATGGGCGTTTCCTCCCAGAACTTAGGCCGTGCCATGTGCACGGCCTTTTTTTCTGGGCCCAAGCTATTTGGCCCCGAGCTATCTGGCCCCGGGCTAGCCGGGCAAGGAGGCAGCGCCCGGCCCCAGGGCCCGCTGCATCAGCACGCTGTCGACCCAGCGCCCGAACTTGAATCCGACCGCCCTGAACACCCCGCTGTCGACGAAGCCCAGGCTGCGGTGGAGGCCGATCGAGGCGGCATTGGCGGAATCCCCGATGACCGCGATCATCTGGCGCTTGCCGAGGCGGGTCGTCTCCTCGATCAGTGCCGCCAGCAGGCTGCGGCCGATGCCGCGCCCCTGGAAGGCGGGATCGAGATAGATCGAATCCTCGACCGCGAAGCGATAGGCGGTGCGCGGCCGGTAGGGGCCGGCATAGGCATAGCCGGCGAGGGCGCCGTCGGCGACCGCGACGATATAGGGAAGGCCGAGATCGGCGATCGCGCGCCAGCGCCGGCGGATCTCGTCGGCCGCGGGCGGCACCTCCTCGAAGCTGGCGAGTCCGGTCAGGACATGCTGCGCGTAGATCCGCTGGATGCCGGCGATGTCGCCGTCCGCCGCCGGGCGCAGCAGGAGACCCCGATCGCTCATCGCCGCCGGCCGCTCATCTTCGGCGCATGACCTCGAGGGCCTGCGCCGTCAGCAGGCCGATCAGGCCGTCGATGCCGCGCTTCACGGCGTCGAAGCCGTCGCTGCGGCGCAGGCTGCGCTCGTCCATGTAGAGCGAGCGGTTGATCTCGATCTGCAGCACATGCACGCCCTCGGCGGGCCGGCCGTAATGCTGGGTGATGTAGCCGCCGGAATAGGGATTGTTGCGCCGGACGTTGGCGCCGCCGTCGCGGAAATGCCGCTCGGCCAGGGCCGTCACCGCATCGGCGCAGGAGGCGCCGAAGCAATCGCCCAGCACGTAGTCCACCCGCGGTCGGCCGCGATCGCGGTCGGCAGCGCCGCCGACCGAGGGCATCGAATGGCAATCCAGCAGCAGGCAGAGGCCGAACTTCTCGCGGGTGGCGCGGATCAGTTCCTTCAGCGCGCGGTGATAGGGCTGGTAGAAGCCGGCGATGCGCGCCTCGGCCTCGGCATAGCTCAGCTTGCGGCGGTAGATCTCGCGGTCGTTGGCGGCGTAGCGCGGGATCATGCCGAGCCCGGCGGCGACCCGCGGCGAGGCGACATTGGCCGAGGCCGGCAGCGCATCCTCGAACATCGCCGGGTCGAGCTCGAAGGCCTCGCGGTTGGCATCGACGAAGACCCGCGGGAACAAGGCGCGCAGGACCGGCACGCCGAGGGCGGGTCCGCCGGCGATCAGCTCGTCGACATAGCAGTCCTCGGACTGGCGCAGAGTGGCGAGGTCGAGCTTGGCCGCGGCAAGGAATTCGTCGGAATATTCCGCGCCGCTGTGAGGCGAGGCGAGAACCAGCGGCGCCAGCTGCACCGCCGGCTGCACCACGGCGACCGGCCCGGCACCACCGGGTGGGATCGCGGCCGGCGCCGGGCCGCCCCGCTTCTCGTCTTTCGCCATGCCGTCGCTCATCGCCAACAGATTTAATCAATTCCCGCTCAACTGTCAGCGAAGACTTTTCTTGTCGCCGACTCGCCCGGGCTCCTAGATTGCTTCTCGACAGCAGATTGCCCGGGCGCCCCCCGGGGAACAAGCAGCAGTGAAAGTCGGGCCGCAGGACATGGCGCGAATCTTGATCGCCGAGGACAACGACAACATGCGGGACTTCCTGGCCCGCGCCCTGCGGCGCGCCGGGCACATGGTGGCCGTGGTCGAGGACGGGCTGGCGGCGGCGGCGGTGCTGGAGAGCCACGACTTCGATCTCCTGCTGGCCGATGTGGTCATGCCGGGGATGGACGGTGTCGAGCTGGCCAAGCGGGTGGCGAAGGCCCAGCCGGAGATCCGCATCGTCTTCATCACCGGCTTTGCCGCGGTCTCGCTCGGCCGCGAGCGCCGGCCCGAGGGCCTGCCCGGCACCAAGCCGGTGCCGGCGCTCTCCAAGCCGTTCCACCTCAACCAGCTGGTCCGCCAGGTCGACCAGCTGCTCTGCGCGTAGGGACCAGGCCGCGGCCGGGCCCGCAGCGGGGAAAACCCGGGGAAATCCCGGCTAGATTCCGGGCCAAATCCCGGGGAAAGCCCGGTAAACCGCGGCCTTTTCCCGGTCCCGGCGCTGGCCGCTTGCATTCGCCCGGTCGGGATGCTATTTCGCCAGCCGCCGTCGGCCGAGGAATCCCGTCTTTCGCCGACGATCGACAGCCGGCCCGGCAGATGCGGGCACAGGGTTCGGGCGGTTAGCTCAGCGGGAGAGCACTACGTTGACATCGTAGGGGTCACTGGTTCAATCCCAGTACCGCCCACCATTCTTTTCAATGGGTTAGCGGAAAACGAGGCAGGGGCAGGCGGATCGGGCCTGGCTGCGCTCAGGTTCCGACCAGCACGTCCTGGCCGAGCGCGATCGTGTCGGCAGTCTTCAAGGTGGCGACGGTGAGTTCGAAACCGTTGCCGAGATTGCCGTCGGCATCGACCGCGACATCCACCGTGGCGCCGTTGTCCAGGATCGAAACCCGGCCGGCGCGGGCGCCGGCGAGCACGCCGAGGCTGTCGAACAGCGTGTCGAGGTCGAGGGTGTCCTGCCCGCCGACCGGGTTGCCGTCGAAGGCGGTGATCACGTCATGGCCGTCGAGGATATTGGTGTAGCGGATGGTGTCGGCGCCGAGGCCACCGGTGATGGCATCGTCGCCCACCCCGCCGACCAGGATGTCGTCGCCGGCGCCGCCGTCGAGCGTGTCCTTGTCGCTGCCGCCCGAGAGGAAGTCGTTGCCGCCGCCGCCGCGCAGGATGTCGGCCTGGTTCTCGCCGAACAGGCTGTCGTTTCCGAGGCCGCCGGTGAGCTGGTCGTTGCCGTCGCCGCCATCGATCTCGAGCTGCGGCGAACCCGCCTTCAGCGCGCCGGCATTGATCCGGTCGTTGCCGGCGCCGCCGAGGAGCGCCAGAAAATCGCCGGCCTCGGCCGCGACGATCGTCACCTGCGCCGGCAGGCCGCCGATGCCGATGCCGGCGGCGCCGAGCGTCACGCTGATCGTATCGTCGCCGCCGCTCCCGGCCAGGTAGACGTTGTCCGCGGACCCGTCGCCGATCCCGGCGGGCATGCCGAGATCGATCGCGATCTGCTTGATCGCGGTGCCGGAGAGATCCTCGACCGAGACCAGATCCGAGCCGCCGCCGGCCTTGACCTCGACCCGCTCGATGCCGTCCATGTCGGTGAAAGTGGCGCCGAAATCGTAGGACATCTCGGCGCGGGCCCCGTTGGCGAGGAGCGAGAACAGCTGCACGCCGGCGTCGCCGTTGACCGCCAGGGTATCGGTGCCGCCCTGGCCCTCGACCACGTCGCTGTCGTCGCCCGGATTCCAGACGAAGCGGTCGTTGCCGGCGCCGAGCAGCGCCACGTCATTGCCGGCGCCGCCGACGACGGTGTCGTTGCCGGCGCCGCCGAAGAAGACGTCGACACCGCTCCCGCCGAACATCTGCAGCGCCATCTTGCCTGCGGCCAGGAGACCGGCATCGAAGACGTCGGCGCCGGCGCTGCCCGAGAGAGCCAACGCGTCGGTCTTCCCCCAATGATCCACCGTGACCGTCAGCCCCGAGACCGCGTTGGTCACCACCATCTGGGCGCCGATGGCGGTGACGGAGAAGGAGCCGCCGAAAGGGCCGTTGACGGTCACAGTGTCCGCCTCGGCATCGGCGGCCTTGCCGCCCGCCGTTGCGGCCAGGTCGACCGCGATCTCGGCGACATCGGTACCGGTCATGTCGCCGATCGAAACCACATCGGCGCCGGCCAGCGTCTTGAGCTCGATCCGTTCCACATCATTGACGTCGAGGAGTCCTCCGAGGCCTTCGAGGATCAGCGCCCGGGCACCATTGGCAGATACCGCGAAAAAATCCCCATCCTTGCCGCCGGTTGCCCGCACGGTATCGCCGTCGGCCTGGCCCTCGACGACATCGATGCCGTCGCCGCGCGTCCACAGGAAGAGGTCGTCTCCGGCGCCCAGAAGCACCGTGTCGGCGCCGTCCTCGCCCGCCACCGTGTCGTTGCCGTCATTGCCGATGATGACGTCGTCGCCGAGGCTGCCGGTGATCGTGTCGTTGCCGCTGCCGCCGTCGACGAGGAGCGTGACGACCGCCGGCAGCTGCGAGGCGTCGATGGCATCGTCGCCGCCAAGGCCGTTGACGGTGAGACGGTCGAGGGCCGGCTCGGCGCCCGAGATCGTCACCTGGGCCGCCAGGCCGCCGACCAGGATGACGCCGCCGGCGAGGGCGACGGTGACCGTGTCGTTGCCGAGGCTGCCGTTGACGATGACCGAGTTGGCCGCGCCGTCCCCGGCGCCACCCGCAGCCGCCAGGTCAATATCGACCTGCTTCACGTCGGTGCCGGCAAGATCGTTGACCGTGATCACATCGGCGCCGCCCAAGGCGCGGAAGGCAATGCGCTCGACGTCGTCGAGGCCGATGACGATGTTGGCGATGTCGCGGGTGAAGCGTGCATTGCCGCCATTGGCCGAGATGTCGATGTGCTCGGCGATGTTGGCGCCGTTGAACTGCAGCGTGTCGTTCCCGGCACCGCCGCCGACCGTGTCGCTGCCGTCGCCGGGATTCCAGGTGAAGGTGTCGTTGCCGCCGCCCATCTGCGCGATGTCGTTGCCGGTATTGCCGAAGATCCGGTCGTTGCCGGCGCCGCCGATCAGCGTGTCGGCGCCAGCTCCGCCCTGCAGCAGCAGGCCGATCTTCCCCGCCGCCAGCTTGCCGGCATCGATCGTATCGTCGCCGATGCCGGCGAGGATCGAGAGCGTATCGGTCTTGTCGGCGTGATCGACGATGACCGTCGCCGCCAGCCCCGTGGTCACGATCTTGCCGCCGACCGCGGCGACCGCGATGACGTCGACGCCCCCGGTGGCATTCACGATCACCGTATCGAGCACCCCGTCGGCGCTGCTGCCGCCCGGGCTGGATGCCAGATCGGCCAATACCTCGGTGACATCGGTGCCGGTGAGGTCGTTGACGACGACCGTGTCCGAGCCGTTGCCAGCATGGATCTCGACGCGCTCGATGTCGTCGAGGTCCATGACGACGTTCGCGACGTCGCGGAACAGGCGGATCCGGCCGCCGTTCGCCGAGATGTCGAAGTTCTCATTGATGGCGGTCCCGTTGAAGACCAGCGTGTCGAAATCCGCCTGGCCCTCGACCACGTCGCTGCCGTCGCCCGGGTTCCAGACGAAGCGGTCATTGCCGGCGCCGAGCAGGGCGACGTCGTCGCCGCGCCCGCCGGTGACCGTGTCGTCGCCATCGTCGCCGAGCAGGACATTGGCGCCCTGGCTCCCGATGATCGTGTCGTTGCCGGCGCCGCCGGAGAGCGACAGCGCGACGGCCGTCGCCGGGACGGCCGAGGCGTCGATCTTGTCATTGCCGCCGAGCCCATTGATCCTCAGCGTGTCGGTGGCCTCGGCGTCGGTGATCGCCAGCTCCAGCGGCAGGCCGGTGACCCGGAGGACGTTCTCAACCATCGGGTCGGACTGGGTCAGCAGTATGGAGTTCGCGGCATTGCTGGCGTCTGCCGTCAGCGAATTCACCGCACCATCGCCGACCCCGGGGGCGCCGCTGCCGAGGTCGATCGCCACCTGCTTCACGTCGGTGCCGCTGAGATCGTGGAGGGCGATCACATCGGCGCCGCCCAAGGCGCGGAAGGCAATGCGCTCGACGTCGTCGAGAGCGATGACGATGTTGGCGATGTCGCGGGTGAAGCGTGCATTGCCGCCATTGGCCGAGATGTCGATGTGCTCGGCGATGTTGGCGCCGTTGAACTGCAGCGTGTCGTTCCCGGCACCGCCGCCGACCGTGTCGCTGCCGTCGCCGGGATTCCAGGTGAAGGTGTCGTTGCCGCCGCCCATCTGCGCGATGTCGTTGCCGGTATTGCCGAAGATCCGGTCGTTGCCGGCGCCGCCGATCAGCGTGTCGGCGCCAGCTCCGCCCTGCAGCAGCAGGTCGATCTTCCCCGCCGCCAGCTTGCCGGCATCGATCGTATCGTCGCCGATGCCGGCGAGGATCGAGAGCGTATCGGTCTTGTCGGCGTGATCGACGATGACCGTCGCCGCCAGCCCCGTGGTCACGATCTTGCCGCCGACCGCGGCGACCGCGATGACGTCGACGCCCCCGGTGGCATTCACGATCACCGTATCGAGCACCCCGTCGGCGCTGCTGCCGCCCGGGCTGGATGCCAGATCGGCCAATACCTCGGTGACATCGGTGCCGGTGAGGTCGTTGACGACGACCGTGTCCGAGCCGTTGCCAGCATGGATCTCGACGCGCTCGATGTCGTCGAGGTCCATGACGACGTTCGCGACGTCGCGGAACAGGCGGATCCGGCCGCCGTTCGCCGAGATGTCGAAGTTCTCATTGATGGCGGTCCCGTTGAAGACCAGCGTGTCGAAATCCGCCTGGCCCTCGACCACGTCGCTGCCGTCGCCCGGGTTCCAGACGAAGCGGTCATTGCCGCTGCCGAGCAGGGCGACATCCGCGCCGCGCCCGCCGGTGACCGTGTCGTTGCCGTCGCCGCCGAGCAGGAGGTCGGCACCCTGGCCACCGAGGATCGTGTCGTTGCCGGCGCCCCCGTCGAGGACCAGCGCCACGGCAGCCGAGGGCAGAGTGCTGGCATCGATCCTGTCATTGCCGTTGAGGCCATTGACGGTCAGCCCGTCGGTGGTTTCCGCGCCGGCGATGGTCATTTGCGCGGGCAGGCCGGAAATGGTGATAACGCCGGCTTCAGCCGTGATGTCGATCGTGTTCGAAGTGGCGCTGGCATTGGCCGTCACCCCGTCGAATGCCCCATCGCCGACACCCGGCAGTCCCGCGGCGGAGAGATCGACCGCGACCTGCTTCAGGTCGGTCCCGGTCAGATCGCCGAGGACGATGGTGTCGGCTCCGCCCAGGGCCTGCAGTTCCAGGCGTTCGACATCGTTCATGTCCATAACGATGTTGGCCACATTGCGCGTCAGTTGCGCCCGCCCGGCCGCGCCGAAGATCTCGAAGGCCTCGTTGATATTGGCGCCGTTGAAATGGACCGTGTCGATGCCGCTCCCGCCTTCGACCACGTCGCTGCCGTCGCCGGGGTTCCAGAGAAAGACGTCATTGCCGCCGGCCATCAGGGCAATATCGTTCCCCTGCAGGCCATCGACGATGTCGTCGCTCGGTGTGCCGGGCAGGGTCTCCCCGACATTCGTCCCGGTGATAACAGCCATCGGCCTCTCCTTGCCTGCCAACCGGCGCCGCGACGCCGTCGGAGTGGTTCTCGGCTCGCGTCAATGCATTTACTAGGTCAGAACCCTCACAAAATTCTAGCCGAAAATGGCTAGAAAAATGTGGAAAGCTCCACAAGTGACGGCGATCACGCCACAGGCTCGAGTTAGATAAGGAAATTATTCCTGTTTATGCCAATACGCCCACATTTGCGCCCGCAGACCCGGCCGCGCACCTACTTCACCTCGATCATGAAGACAGCATAGGGCCAACGATCCTCGTCCTCCTGGGTGATATTCGACCCCACCTCGCCCGGATAGACGATCCAGAGCGGCCCGCGCTGGCCGATATCCAGGTAGTGACCGTCCACCCTGGTGGCGACGATCCAGGCATGCTTGCCGAGGTCCGCAGCCGCGATTTCGGTCGCATAGCCATCGAGCGCCAGGACGGTCACGCTCCTGCCGGCGGCCCCCGCCGCGGCGAGCACGTCCGCCAGCCAGGGCCCCTCGAAGCGGAGCGGCCTTGGCCATTTGGCGTAGGCGATCTCGATCCGATGGGTGCCAAGCGCCTCGAGCCGCGCGAGATCGAAAGTCGCGGCCTTGTCGAAATGGCGTTCGTGATACTTGAAGAAGGCATCGTCGAAGGCATTGAAGGGGCCGCGATTGGGCTTCGCCACCTGACCGGTGACGGTCAGCACGACCTCTCCCGCTGGTCGCGCTGCATCTTCGGCCCTGGCGCCGGGCTGCCAGGCGACGATAGCGGCCAACACTGCTGCAAGAACGCGTTTCACGACAATCACCTCCGTCGACCGGGTTTCGAGATCGGCGCAGCCAGCCTACACGTTCCTCCACGACGTTTCCCGCAATCCGCGCGACCCGGCCGCGCGACACGCCGCGACGGATGACAGGAGCCGCACAATCCGGCAGAAATGGCGGTGGCCGCCGGCAGACCGGCGGGGCGCCTGAGCCAGCCAAGGCAGGCGGACTTCCCGATTGGAGCCAGCCAGCCATGAGCCCGGGCAACGCCGCCGCCGACCGGACCATCCTCGGGATCGGCCTCGCCTTCCTCGCCTTCGCCCTGCTCGCCAGCGCCGACGCGCTGACCAAGGTCCTCTCCGCCACCTACTCGGTGTTCCAGATCGCCAGCGTGGACGGCGTGTCCGCCATCATTGTCGCGCTTCCCCTGCTGATCCGCCAGGACGGCCTGGCCAGCCTGCGGCCGCGGCGCCCGGGCCTGGTGATGCTGCGCTGTGCCCTCGGCGCCGGCAGCCTGATGCTGGCCTTCATGGCCTTCTCGACGGTTCCTCTGGCGGATGCCTATTCGATCGCCTTCTTGACGCCGCTGGCCGTCACCGCGCTCTCCGGCTCGACTTTGGGCGAGCACGTGGGCTGGCGGCAATGGCTGGCTGTCGTCATCGGCTTCGTCGCGGTGATCGTCATCCTGCGGCCGGACTTCGGGACCATCGGCCTGGGGCAGTTCTACATGCTGGCTTCGGCTGCCCTGTTCGCCGTGTCGCTGCTGATCCTGCGCCGCATCGCCAAGACCGAATCCAACGGCGCCCTGCTCCTGGTCTATTTCGTGATGCTGTTCCTGATCGGCCTGCCGATGGCGATCGGCCAGTGGCGCACGCCCGGTCCTGCGGATTTCGCCCTGATGGCTTCGACCGGCGTCTGTTCCGGGCTCGGCAACCTGGCCCTGATCCTTGCCTTTCGCTACGCCGCGGCGACGATCGTCTCGTCCTTCATGTATACCCTGCTGATCTGGGGGACGGTCTATGGACTGCTGCTGTTCGGCGACCTGCCGGATCCGATCACCCTCGCGGGCGCAGCGGTCATCATGCTCTGCGGCGTCTACACGCTGCTGAATGCCTCGGGGGCGGCGCGCGCGACCTAGACCCAGCCGCCGTCGACGATGAAATTCTGCGACGCGCACATGCGGCTGTCGTCGGCCGCCAGGAACAGCACCATGCGGGCGATGTCCGGCGGATAGAGCTTGTCCTTCAGGCACTGGCGCTCGGCGATCTGCTGCTCGCCCGCGGCGTTCAGCCACAGCTTGATCTGCCGCTCGGTCAGCACCCAGCCCGGCAGCATGCAGTTGACCCGGATCCGCTCCGGGCCGAATTCCCGCGCCAGCGCCCGGGTCATGCCGGTGATCGCCGCCTTCGAGGTGACATAGCCCGGACAGTCGCCGTCGCCCACCATCCAGGTGATCGAACCGAAGTTGATGATCGAGCCGCCGCCGGCATCGCGCATCTGCGGCCGCACCGCCTGCGCCGCGAAGAACTGGTGCCGCACGTTCACCGCCATGCGCTCGTCCCAGTATTCAACCGTCACGTCCTTGGTCGCATGCCGGTCGTCGTTGCCGGCATTGTTGACCAGCACCCGGATCGGCCCGTGCTTCGCCCGCGTCGCCTCGATCGCCGCCCGCAGCGCCGCGATGTCCCGCAGGTCGCACCGGATGAAGTCCGGCGCCGCATGCCCGGCCGCCGCGATCCGCGCCGCCACCGCCTGCGACGCCGCCTCGGCGATGTCGACGAAGGTCACCCGCGCGCCCTGGGCGCAGAAATGCTCCACCAGGCTGGCACCGATCCCGCTGCCCCCGCCGGTGATGAACACCACCCGCCCCTTCAGGCTCGGATAGATCGCCGGCTGCTCGATTTCCCCGGGTTGCATCGCAGACTCCTCACAGATAGTTGCGCGGGACGGTCGCACCGCGCTTGCCGACCAGGAAACGGAAATCGCAGCCGAGATCCGCCTGCAGCACATTGTCGGCGTAGAAGCGCTGGTAGCCGACATAGCTTTCGACCGGCGATGTCCAGCCGGCCTTGCGCCTCGCCAGTTCCGCCGCATCGACCTCGAGATCGAGGCGGCGGCCGGCGACATCGAGCGCGATCATGTCGCCATCGCGCACCAGGGCCAGCGGCCCGCCGGCCGCCGCCTCGGGGCAGGAATGGAGAACCACCGTGCCATAGGCAGTGCCGCTCATGCGGGCGTCGGAGATCCGCACCATGTCCGTGATGCCCTGGCGCAGGAGTTTCGGCGGCAGGCCCATATTGCCGACCTCGGGCATGCCGGGATATCCCATCGGGCCGCAGTTCTTCAGCACCAGGACAGAATTGCCGTCGACATCGAGGGCCGGATCGTCGATCCGCTTCTTGTAGTGATCGATGTCTTCGAAGACCACCGCCCGGCCGCGATGCTGCATCAGGGCCGGGGTTGCCGCCGAGGGCTTCAGCACCGCGCCGAGCGGCACCAGATTGCCGCGCAGGACGACGATGCCGCCTTCCGCCGCCAGCGGTCGGTCGACCGGCAAGATCACGTCGGTATCGAAGTTCTCCGCCTCCCGGCAGTTCTCCCACAAAGTGCGGCCATTCACCGTCAGCGCATCCTTGTGAATGAGCCCGGCTTCGCCGAGGCTGCGGATGACGACTTCCAGCCCGCCGGCGGCGAAGAAATCCTCCATCAGGTACTTTCCCGACGGCATCAGGTTGACGATGGTGGGGACGCCGCGGCCGAGGCGGTCCCAGTCGTCGAGGCCGAACGGGACGTCGCAGCGCCCGGCAATGGCAAGCAGGTGCAGGACCGCATTGGTCGAGCCGCCGATGCCGCCGTTCACCTTGACCGCATTCTCGAAGGCCCGGCGGGTGAGGATCTTCGAGATCCGGAGGTCCTCGCGCACCATTTCGACGATGCGCCGGCCCGACATGTGCGAGATCGCCCGCCGGCGGGCATCCACCGCCGGGATCGCGGCATTGCCGGGCAGCGACAGGCCGAGGCTCTCCGACATCGAGGCCATGGTCGAGGCGGTGCCCATGGTATTGCAGCTGCCGGCCGAGCGGCTCATCGCCTGTTCGGCGCCGAGAAAGGCGGCAGGCGTCAGGTGGCCGGCCTTGACCTCCTCGCTCAGGCGGAACACGTCGGTGCCCGATCCGAGCTTGCGGCCGCGGAAGGTGCCGCTCAGCATCGGCCCGCCGGAAACCACGATGGTCGGCAGGTCGCAGGTCGCGGCACCCATGATCGCCGCTGGCGTGGTCTTGTCGCAACCGACCAGGAGCACGACGCCGTCAATGGGATTGGCGCGGATCGATTCCTCGACGTCCATGCTGGTCAGGTTGCGGAACATCATCGCCGAAGGGCGCATGTTCGATTCACCCAGCGACATCACGGGAAATTCGACGGGGAACCCGCCGGCGAGATAGACGCCGCGCTTCACCTGCTCCGCCAGCTCGCGCAGATGCGCGTTGCAGGGGGTGAGCTCGGACCAGGTGTTGCAGATGCCGATGACCGGGCGTCCGTCGAACATGTCAGGGGTGAAACCCTGGTTCTTCATCCAGCTGCGATGAACGAAATTGCCCTTGTCGTCGCCGCTGAACCAGCTGGCCGACCGCAGCGGGGCCCGTTCGTCTTTCGCCATGCTCAACTCCCTAATCCCGTGCCCAGGCCGGGCATCGCAAAGGTATCCGCTTCGACCGCGTCCCACCCTTCACAGCTTGCCGAGCCTGCCCGCGTAGCGCCGCATCAGCTCGGCGCCGAACGCCGTCGCCGGTGTTCCCGGCAGCCGCGGCTCCGTCTCGTCGATGCCGAGGCGCTGGCCAAGCACCAGCTTGCCGTAGGTGAGGAAGGTGTCCATCGAGGCCATCAGCACGACCAGCAGGGGCAGGAGATCGGCATAGGCCTGTTCCGCCCGGCGCTGGCCGTCGGCATCGCCGGCGGCGAAGTCGTTGAAGATCCGCATCAGTACGTCGTAGGACTCGCCGCCCGGGATGATGCCGACGGCGCCGGCCCGCATGGAATTGATCATCTCGATGCCGCCGCGGCCGTTGAAGATGTCCATGGCACCGTCGACTTCGGCATTCAGCTGCGCGATCGACAGGGCGGTGGCTTCCAGCTTGACGATCGAGACGTTGGCGTGGGCCCTGTTGAGCGCCTTGATGCCGGCATGGGTGAGCCCGATGCCGAGATATTCCGGCGCGTTCTGGATGGCGAGCGGGATCGGCGACTTCCCGGCGACGGCGCCGAAAAAGCGGATCAACTCGGATTCCGGTACGCCCTTGACCTGAGGCGGTTGCAGGATCGCCCACTTCGCCCCCATGGCGGCAACCGACCTGACGAATTCCGCCTGGCCGGCGGCGCTGGCCTCGGCGACCGTCACCGCGACCGGCGCGCGGCCGGCGGCATCCTCGGTAACCCATTCCACCAGCTGCAGGCGCTCCGCCGTGCCGAGCTTGTTGACTTCGGTTGCCAGGCCGAGGACACCGATGCCATGAACCTTGTGCCGCAGCATCGCCTCGACCTGCCGTCGCATCGCGCCGCGCGACAGGTGTCCCGCGCCGTCGAACAGGGCGTAGACCATCGGATAGACGCCGAAGAAGCCAGACTTGGTTTTCATGTGCCGCTTCCAATCAGGTTCAGTTGACGGGCCCAGGCAGGGTGGCTGAATTCACCTTTTATGTAACGTTAAAGTCATTAAATCCAGGATTAGGCCGGCTGTCAATACGGCTTTGGGGTAAAGGGCGGCGCAGCGGCGTCAGACGGTCCCGCCGGCCTGCAGCTCGACATTGAGCACGATTTCCGGCGCGCTGAAGGCGCCGGTATCGAGCCGGTTCAGGATCTCGGCGCCGCCGCGGGCGCCCAGCTCATAGGCCGGCGACCGAACGGTGGTCAGCACCGGATCGGTGTATTGCCAAAAATCGAAGGCGTTGAAGCCGGTGATCATGATCCGATCCGGGACCCGGATGCCGCGCGCCGACATCAGTTTCATGGCCGCGATTCCCATCTGGTCGTTGCCGGCAAGAATGGCATCGGGAATGCCGTTGGCATCGATGTCCGCGGCGATTGCCGCCTGGGTGTCCCGGTATTCGGCATCGCCGCAGGAGACCACGCGCAGCGTCGCCGAGCCACCGGCCTCCCGTATCGCCTCCTTGATCCCCTTGATGCGTTCGACGATGGCGGGCCAGTTGGTCTCCGGCGCAGCGACCAGGAGGCGGCGCGCCCCCGCCTGCAGGACCGCCCGCCCCAGGGCGCGGCCACCGACGCGGTCGGCTTGGCGAATGCAGCAGACATCCGCGTGGGAGAACCTGAGATTGTCCTGAAACACCACGAGAGGCTGACCCAGCGCCAGCATCGTATCCATGATCTCGCGGCGGATCCTGTCGGAACCGGACATCAGGATGCAGATCCCGTCGGTCCGGATGTCGCGGATCAGCGGCGAGGACTTGAAGGACGCGACCGAGAGTCCCTGCAGCAGCAGGCCATAGCCGTTCGCACGCAGATGGTTTCCGAGCCCCGCAATCACTCGGTTGTTGAAGGGGTCGGCGAGGTAATAGGGATTGTCGTCGAAGGTGATCATGCCGATCGAGGATCGCTTCGACAGCCGCAGGCTGCGCGCCAGGCTGTGCGGCCGGTAGCCCAGGCGGGCGATTTCCGTCTCGATCCGCTGCCGGGTCTCCGGCCGCATCGCGCTGAACCGGCCGGTAACCAGGTTCGACACCGTCATCGGCGACACGCCCGCGGCATCCGCCACGTCGCGCAGGGTCACCTTCCCGCTCATCGCCGCCGCCCGCTGCGGACGCACCGCCTGGACCGGCCCGGCACCACCCTGGCCGGTGCGCCGCCCCGACTTGCGCTTCTCGCTGGCTGGCGTGGATTTTGGCGTCTTCATGCGGTGGCCTTCCAGTTTCTCGCGGTGTTCGCAGGCGCAAACAGCGCCGTCGAGCAGCCTGGTTTCCCGGCTGCAATCGTCACCTGGCGCCCCGCGGCCGAAGAATCGGACCTAAGGTGCACAAGTTTCGGCGTTTTGTTTAGCCTTAATAATCTCCGCAATCCAGCCTGCCGCCGCGGCGCGCGCGACGCTTGCTAGGCGGAAATTCCCGATGCATAGCCGGCTGGGCCTTTGAGTCCGGCGGACTCGATCGCGACGTTTGCCGGCCGACGGGACTGCGGCTCCGGCGTGCGACCGCATCACGACATTTCATCCCGCGGGCAACCTCGTCGGAATCCCGGATTGACGATCTGAGCGTGTTGTGTAACGCTAAAGTAACTGGAATGCCTGAAGTCGATTAAACTGCTTGCTCCTATGGTCGGGCAGTTGATGATGGATCGGACGCAACCGGTCCAATCAGCTGGATCGCTTCGGTGGCGACACAAGAAGAACGAGACGCACCTAAAGCATTTCGACCAAACAGCGGAGGACTGATACATGGCGATCATCAAAGTATTGAACCAGGCAGGTTCGCAGAAATCCAATCAGCGCCGGCATTTCTCGCGACGCCAGCTCTTGAAGGGATCGGCCCTGGCCGCGGGCGGCCTCGCGGCCACCTCGATCATCGGCAGCCCGTTTCCGGCACGCGCGGCCGGCGGCGAGGTGACGATCCTCACCTGGGAAACCTACCACGACGATCCGTGGCTGGCGGAATTCACGCAGAATACCGGCATCAAGGTCAATGTCGTCCGCGCCGGTTCCGTCGACGAGATGTATGCGCAGACGCGTTCCGGCGCCATCAAGTCGGACATCCTGTTCTTCGATTCAGGATCGATCCCCCGCTACATGGAAGCGAAGCTGATCGCACCGATCGATCTGTCCCAGGTCGAGAATGCGAAGAACATCACGCCGCAGCTCGACTTCAAGAAATTCAACACTTTCGACGGAAAGCTCTATGCGATTCCCTACAACTGGGGCACACAGCCGCTAATGTTCAACGCCGACGCCGTCACCTCGGGAACCGACAGCTGGGGCGTGCTGTGGGACCCGAAGTACCAGGGCAAAGTCAGCATGTTCGACGACGCCTACGTCACCTTCCCGATGATCGCCCTCTATGTCGGGGCCAAGGACGCCTATAACCTGACCGACGCGGAATTCGACAAGTGCCGCGAGGCCCTGAAAGCCTTGCGTCCGCAGGTCCGCACGATCGCCCGCGGCTTCGACGATGCGACCTCGACCTACGCGGCGGGCGAAGCGACGCTGGGGTATTGCCAGAACATTTCCGAGGTCTTCGCTCTGCAGGGCAAGGGGCTGAACTTTGCCTATTCCCTGCCCAAGGAAGGGACCCCGACCTGGATCGACAACGCGGTTATTACCGAAAGCGGCAATCGCCCGGAAGTCTACCAGCTGATCAATGCCGGCCTCGACCTGAAGTGGCAGTCGCGGTTCATTACCAAGAGCGGCAACAACGGCGTACTTTCGGCCGAGGCGGCAACCGCCGAGCAGATTCCCGCCGACATCCTGAAGCGCACCAATATTCCGGATCAGGCGACGCCTGGCTTCTGGGACAAGATGTCCATCTTCCAGCCGCCCGAGAATATCGACAAGCGCCTTGAGATCTGGAACGATTTCAAGGCCGGAACGCTCTAGACTGCATTGCGGCCTCGCAGGGTCGGGCCCGAGACCCGGGTTCGGCCCTGTGCACGGCATGTGCGCCCTGCCCGCGGATTCCAGGTGATGCCGGCGGGATCGCTCGAATGGGGGTCAAGCTGAACAAGGCAATCGTCAGACTCGAAGGTATCTCAAAGAGGTACAATCAGGAGTCCGCGCCGGCCCTGGCTGCGCTCGATCTGGACATCCAGGCCGGCGAGTTCTTCTCGCTGCTCGGGCCGAGCGGCTGCGGCAAGACGACGACATTGCGCCTGATCGGCGGGTTCGAGGAGCCCAGCACCGGACGAATCACCATCGACGGAGCCGACGTCACCGACAGGCCGCCCTTCGAGCGCGACGTCAATACGGTATTCCAGAGTTACGCCCTGTTTCCGCATATGACGGTGCAGGCGAATGTCGCCTATCCCCTCAAGATGCGCGGCGTCGAGCGCGCCGACATGGGCAGGCGCATCGACGAGGCCCTGGACCTGGTCGGCATGCGCGGCCTGGCACAGCGCCTGCCGCACCAGCTGTCGGGCGGCCAGCGCCAACGCATCGCCCTTGCCCGCGCCCTGATCGGCCGGCCCAAGGTGCTGCTGCTGGACGAGCCGCTCGGCGCCCTCGACCTGCAACTCCGTCAACAGATGCAGCTTGCATTGCGGGCATTGCAGCGCGAGGTGGGCATCACCTTCGTCTACGTCACCCACGATCAGGGCGAGGCGCTGTCGATGTCGGACCGGCTCGCCGTGATGAACGAGGGGCGACTGATGCAGGTCGGCACGCCGCGAGAAGTCTATTTCCGGCCGGCCAACCGCTTCGTCGCGGGATTCATCGGCAAGAGCAACATCGTTGACGTCGATATCCGGACCGATGGCGGCACCCCTGTAGCACATTGCAACGGCGAGACTGTCGGCCTGGTCGGCCAGCATGCTGCGGGTCGCGCCTCGATCGTCCTGCGTTACGAGGCGATCGGGATCATGATGCCGAACCATCCGGGCAGCCGGCCCGCCATGATCAAGGACCTGGTCTTCCTCGGCGAGGCCGTGGAAGTGCTGATCGACTGGTCGGGACAGATGCTGACCGCGCGGCTTCCCGTCCGGGAAGCCCCGGATGTCAGGGTCGGGGAAACCGTCGGCGTGATGATCGACAGCAGCGACGTGGTGATATTGCGTGACTAGCCTGGCCCCCGCGGCTCCCCGGCCGACGCCGCCCCGCGCCAGGCTGCGGGGCTGGATTGCGCGCTCGCCAGTCTATATCTGGCTGGCCTTGCTGATCCTGGCACCCAACGCGATCATGCTGGTCACCAGCTTCTGGCACTCCGACGGCGGTGCCCTGGTCAAGGAATTCTCGCTGATCAATTATACCAAGGTGCTCGGTTCGGATACCTACCGCCTGCTGATCCTGCGCACTCTCGTCACCGCCGCCGCCGCGGCATTGATGGCGGCGCTGATCGGCTACCCGATGGCCTATTTCGTCAGCCGCAACCTGGGGCGGCACAAGCTTGCAGCCGTTCTGCTCGTCGTCATCCCGCTTTGGGTGAGCCTGCTGATGCGGATTTTCGCCTGGCGAATCATCCTGGGTCAGAACGGCGTGCTGAACTCGGCGCTGGTCTGGACAGGACTGCTCGAAGAGCCCTGGGCGGCCCTGCTCTATACCCGATTCACCGTTTTCCTGACACTGACATATGTCGCCATTCCGTTCGTGTTCGTGACCTCGTTCTCGGCGCTCGAGCGCATCCCCTACAGCCTGGTGGAAGCGTCACAGGATGCAGGGGCCGGCGGCTGGCGGACTTTCAGATACGTCATCTGGCCGCTATCGAAGCAAGGCGCTGCCCTCGGCTTCGCCCTCGCCTTCCTGCTGGCGGTCGGCGACTATATCACGCCGGCGATGGTCGGCGGGCTCGACGGCACCATGCTCGGGATGATCATCGCTTCACAGTTCGGGCTGGTGGGAAACTGGCCGCTGGGCGCAGCAATGTCGGTCGCGCTCCTGCTCGTTGTGTCGGTGCTCCTCGGCGGCGTCGCACTTCTGGCCCGCTCGCCCGGCATCCTCGAATCTAACCAGGGGGAGCCCACTCCGCCGGGCCGCCGGCGCAAAAGTCTTCGCGCACGCTGGCGCCACCGCCTGGCCTGGGGCATTTTCATCTTGCCCTACGGCTTCCTGTATCTGCCGCTGCTGATCATTTCAATCTTCTCATTCAACGATTCCACGGTACAGGCGCTTCCACTCGCCGGCTTTACCCTGCACTGGTACGAGGTTCTCTGGAGTGACAGCCCAATCATCGGCGCGCTGAGGCTCAGCCTGACGGTCGGCCTGGGCGCGGTCGCGGTTTCGACGGTGTTCGGCGTCCTCTTCGCCATGATCTTCATGCACCTCAAGGTGCGAGGCGCCGGGATCGTCCAGGCGCTGATGTCGATCCCGGTCGCCATGCCTGGCGTGGTGCTCGGCGTTTCCCTGATAGCCGCATTCCGGATCCTGGACCTCCCCGGCGGCGTGTTCCGGATCGTGCTTGGCCACGTCACCTTCATCATGCCGGTGATCATGCTCATCGTGCTGGCCCGCCTGCAGCGGCTCGACCCTTCGCTGGAGCAGGCATCCATGGATCTGGGAGCCAATCGCCGGCGCACCTTCGTCAATATCACGCTGCCGCTGATCCGTGGCGCGCTGATCGGCGGGGCGTTGCTGGGATTCACCCTGTCGCTGGACGAGGTCATCGTCACCCTGTTTCTCGTCGGCATCGAGCCGACATTGCCAATCTATGTCTGGAATCAGATGCGCTTCGGCTTCACTCCGACGGTCAATGCCATCTTCACCTGCATCGGCCTTTTCTCGCTGGTGATCGTGCTCATCGCCACACGCCTGCTGCGCGCCGACGACGGCAAGGGTGGCTCGAGCGCGGTAGCCGGGATTACCGGGTAGGCGGCTGATGAGGGTGCCGGGTGAAAATGCTGAGGAGCGTCAAATGATCGTCATGTCACCGCCAAGACTGCCATCAGCTACCGATTGCCACCGATTTGAGAAAGACTGAGCCATGAGCGCATCCTATGACGTCGCAATTGTCGGTGCCGGCCACAATGGGCTGGTAGCCGCCGGATATCTCAGCCGGGCAGGTTGCCGTGTTGTGGTCCTGGAGGCTCGCCCGGTCGTCGGCGGCGCCTGCGTCTCGGAGGAACTCATCCCAGGGTCGACCTGGTCATCCTGTGCCTTCGTCCGCGGCCTGCTGCGGGACGAGATCGTCACCGACCTTGATCTCGAGAAGCATGGCCTGGAGACCTTCGCCCCGGACGTGCAGGGTTTCGCACTGTTCAAGGACGGCAGTCACCTCTTTCTCTGGCAGGATCTCGACCGCACGCTGAAGGAAATCGAACGCTACAGCAAGCGGGATGCCGCACGGTTCCTGGAATTCGGCGCGCGATTCAAGCGGTTCGGCGATCTCACGCGCCAATGGCTGCTGCGTCCGCCACCCTCTCTGTCGGAAGTCATCCGCACTTTCGAGGACGCCGGCGAGGAGGACCTGATCGATGATTTTCTGCTGGGCTCCGCGCAGGATCTGGTTTCCCGCTATTTCGAATCCGAACACATCAAGGGCTTTCTGACTTTCTTCGGTATCGTATCCGTCTGGGGTGGGCCGTCGACGCCCGGGACCGGCTACGTCTACGGCCATCATGCCTCAGGTGAGTATCGCGGCAACTTCGGGCAGTGGGCCTATGTCAAAGGCGGGATGGGCGGGATAACCCAGGCAATGGCCCGCAGCGCCGAGGCCCACGGCGCCGAGATTCGCGTTTCCGCGCCGGTTGACCGCGTGATCGTGAAGGACGGCACGGCCTGCGGAGTCCGGCTGAAATCCGGTGAGGAAATCCAGGCAGAGGTGGTCATCTCGAACGCCGATCCCAAGCGCTCGCTCCTCAAGCTGATCGAGGCCAAGGAGCTCGATTCGGAATTCCGCGGCAAGGTGGACCGCATCGATCAGCGCGGATCGATGGCGCGAATCCATCTTCTGGTCGATGAACTGCCACAATATCTCGGTTTTCCGAGCGCCGAGCCCGGCCCGCAGCACCGCGGCCACCAGATGCTCGGCGCATCGGTGGAGAACTTCGAGCGCGCGTGGGAGGCGCAGCGGCGAGGTGAACTTGCCGAGGAGTACGCAATCGAGGCGATAGTTCAGTCGGTCCTCGATCCAAGCCTGGCGCCAAAGGGCCAGCATACGCTGACGCTCGGAGTGCAGCAGCTGCCTATCGAACTGGCAAAGGGCACCTGGGACACCCGCCGCGAAGCCTGGGCGGACGATGTCGTGGAAACCCTGTGCCACTATGCACCCAACCTGAAGAACCACATCCTGAAGCGCGCGATCATTACGCCTTTGGATCTTGAACGTGAATACAATCTCACTGGCGGCAACATCTTCCAGTCGGCGATGACGCTGAACCAGCTGTTCGGCGCGCGTCCGATCCGGGAGATCTCCGACTACCGGACTCCGATCGCCAACTACTACCTGTGCGGAGCCGGAATGCATCCCGGCGGTGGCGTCATGGGGGCTCCGGGCCATAACGCGGCGCTGACCGTGATCGGCGACCTTAAGGGCGAGACCGAGGCCGGCGACGGCCCGACCAGGGTCAAGAAGGCGAAGCAAGGCCTCGTCGATCGTATCATGAAGACACCGATGGGCCGAAAGCTCGGCTATAAGATCGCCCGTAGCCGGGTGATGCGGCCGATTACCGCGATGGCGACAAAGACACGCAAGGACTGAGTTGGTCCGAGATTGCCGATGATGCACTTGCCCGACTAGTTCTTCTGGCATCGCCGATACCTGCGGGGTTGCTGGCATTCGGGCAGAGCGCCGATGGCGGCAAATGCGAACGAATGGAGAGATTTATGATCGAGACGAACGTCGCCGGGCAAGTCGAGGGTCGTGACGTGAAGGCCTTCGTCATCCGCAACAAGAGCGGGATGCAGGCGAAGATCATCGAGTTCGGCGCCACCTTGACCGAGCTGCACGCGGCCGACCGTCAGGGGCGGCTTGCCGATGTCGTCCTCGGCTATGATCGGGTCGAGGATTATGTGAAAACCGACACATACTTCGGCGCGATCTGTGGCCGGTATGGCAACCGTATCGCAGGCGGAGCCTTTTCGATCGACGGCAACCGCTACACAACGACCTGCAACGAAGGTCGCAATCAGGTCCATGGCGGGCGCAAGGGATTTGACAAGAAATTCTGGCAGGGCAAGGCAATGGAGGACGGCCGGACGGTCGAATTCACCTACCGTTCTCCTGACGGCGAGGAAGGCTATCCGGGGACGCTCGATCTTGCCGCCAGCTTCACTCTTGATGAAAACGACGGGTTCAGCATCGAGATCACGGCCAAGACCGACAAGGCGACTCAATGCAATCCTGTCCACCACAGCTATTGGAACCTGGCAGGGCATAACTCCGGCGATGTTCTGGCGCAGGAACTCGCGATCCTCGCGGACTTCTATACGCCCGTTGACGACGAACTCATTTCCACCGGGGAAATCCTCAATGTGCGCGGAACGCCCTTTGATTTCACGGCAGCAAAGCCGATCGGCCGCGATCTCGAGGCTATCGACAACAAGGGCGGCGGCCGGAGCCACGACGAATCCGGCGGCTACGACCACAACTGGGTGCTGCGGGGCTTCCCGGGCGAAATGGCGACTGCGGTACGCGCAGTTGATCCGGTCTCCGGGCGCGGCTTCGAATTGGCGACCAACGAACCCGGCGTGCAGTTCTACACCGGTGGCTATCTGAACGAATCCGTGATCGGGAAAGGTGGCCATCCCTATTGCCGGTATGCTGGCTTCACCCTGGAGACACAGCGCTTTCCGGATTCACCCAATCGCGCCCATTTCCCGCAGGCGCGCCTCTATCCGGGCCAACCCTATCACCATCGCATGAAGTTTCAATTCTTCGCCGAATAGCGCGGCCCTGCCCGTCCGTCGAGATGATCCCGAGGAGACGCTCCGGAGGATCTGCGCTTGCCGCCCCGATCCCTTGACAGGAATGCCTCCGGCCAGGAATAGGTGGCCGTCCGACGCGCAGAACATCGGGATGTTGGACCAACCATGGATACAGCTGCCGATCGCGGCCAGAGAACCTTGCTGACCGACACTTAGGCCATCGCCGGCAACTACCGCGCGCGGATCAGCGCCTCGGCAAGCTCGACGAATCCCATGCCACCTTCATTGACCGTGATCCATGCGGGCTGTGCCGGCAAGCGGTCGGCAAATTGCAGGACATTCGCCACACCGACAGCATTCGGGAAGAAACCAAACATCGGGGCATCGTTGGGCGAGTCGCCTGCAAACACGATCGAATTGCGAATGCCGTCCATGTCCTGTCCAAACACCTCGCGCAGGAAAATTCGGCTCATGCTGAGCTTGTCATAACTGCCGAACCAGCCGTTGACGTGAATTGAACTGATCTTCGCAGTCGCGCCATGACGAACGAAAATCCCGACGATGCGATCGATATCCGCCATGGATAGCGGCTCTACATCTTCGCAAAAATCAATCGCAAGGTCCGCCTCTCGATAGGCTTGGTCCGACGCTGTCGCGGCTCCCGGAACCGCCCGCAATACCTCGCGCTCTATCGTTGCGAGCCGATCGCGATCCCGCCGTCGGTCATCGGCCGACTTCGCGTACCTGCGTATCATCTTACGATGTTCGGCATCGTATCGGAAATAGAACGCGCCGTTCTCACCCACCACGCCATCCACCGGCCAGAACCGCGCAATCATGTCGCACCAGCCGGCCGGCCGGCCGGTCACCGGCACGACGATGATCCCCGCCTCCCGAAGTCTTTCAAGCGCCTGGTATGCGGCGCCCGGCAGCCGCCCGTCAAGCGTCAGCGTATCATCGATATCGGTAAGGACGGTGCGGATTTCGCGGCGCTCGGCCAACGGAAAATCTCTGAGGGGTCTCATGATCCGGCTCGTGGTTGGGAGGCAACTGATCTGCGGTTCGACACTTCCTGTCAACCTGCAGGCTTCACCGCATTGCAATCGGCCTGTACCGCCGCCAATTGCGAAAGAATTGAGCCTTTGCTGGGCGCATAGGAACCATCGAAGATTGCCGAACCGATGGTAAAAGCGTCTGCCCCCGCCCGCGCAAGGTCAGTGATTTGTCCGACCGAGGTGACGCTGCCGGCAACGATCAGATACCTGTCGCCGAGACCGCGCCTTGCTGCACGAACCAGGGCGAGTGGGTCGGCTTCGATGGCTCGATAGGCCAGGAGATCTGCCCCGGCACAACCCTGATCGGTGAAACGTCGACATTGGGCCTCGACTTCTGCGGGACTGCCGCCGAGTTTCGTCGGATGTCCATGAGGGCGCCCGGGAAAGGGATAATACGCGGTTGCCGTGCCGCGAATTGCATCCTGCACGGCTGCAACGTCGGCGCCCCCCAACAGTCGGTCGATACCAAGGCTCGCGGCGATCCGTGCGGAATTCATGCAGGCCTCCGGGGTTGTACTCACGACTTCCATGTAAGTAGTGGCACCGGTACTGCGGATGGACTTGCTAAGGGTGTCGAGAGTGCGGGTATCGACGCCGATATCCTTGAACCCGACATGCAGCAGTCGAAGCGGCCGGATCAGGTCGAGCAACTCCAGACAATCGGTGATCGTCCGATCCTGACGGGTGAGCATGAAAATAAAGTCCATCAACAGTCTCCGTTGTCAACAATCTGCGTTGCATCCCGCGATTCGCCGGCGGTTCATGGGGAATAGCCAGGCAGCGGATCAGGTGATCCAATACACCTCAGAGCGCCGAAATGTGGGTTTTGAGAGCTCCCGAATCCGCAGCAAGATCGAGGAACGTATAGCGGTTGCGTATTTCACGCGCATGCAAGACGGCCGAGGCATAGAAGCTCTTCGGCCAACCGATCTCTGCAGGTGTCGTCGGGGCACCGGCGCGGCGTAAGACCTCCGCCAGCTGTTCTGAGGGCAATGAGATCTTGCCAATTTCCACTTGTATCGCGCTCCAGCGCGCAGCGATGCGTGCATTGACCTCCGCCAGCCGAGGGCCAACCAGCTGCTTTCGGGTAAACTCCGCCCAGCAGGACGGCCCGAGGGCTGGACCGAAATGGCCCAGGAAATCGACCTCTGATGCAGCGCTCGGGAGCAGAACCGGAGCGGGGCCAGCTAGCATCCGCTCCTGCAGGCGCGCCGATGTCAGTGTCGTTACACCGATCTGCTCCCCGTGAAATGCGAATGGGCGCCCGGACTCAGGCAGCATATCAATGTAGTGGCTGATCAGATGTTCGCCTTGGCTGGCCGGCAGGCTACTGCCACAGATCGCTGTCCCGAACCCGGACAGCAGGAGAGTGCGCACCAACCGTTCCATGGCCTGGAGATCCCCTGCCATCAGAGCATCCGCCGATGCGAAAAGTTCAGGCTCGTCTTGTTGCAGGAGAACGAAAGGCATCGTCCGATACGGCAAATCGAACAGCAGATGCGCCAGGAGCCAGTCGGCCTGGGCCGTGGGCCGGCACAGGCTGTCGCCCAATCCGGAGCGGATCATTCGCGGCGGTGCCGCCGCAAGAATGCCGAGGTCCAGGAACACGCCAAGGGGCGCCTGCGCGGCAAGCGACTTCTTCAGCCCGTCCACCGTGATTGCCGCATTCAAGGAGGTATATCCGTTCATCGACGGCGCGGTACCGAAGACCACATATGGCTTCCGGTCCTGCGCACTCACATACTTGCAGAGATCGTTGATTGTTCCCGAACCAACCGCGACCAGGGCGTCTGCCGAGGCGGAGGCCGATCGAACCTTCGCAGCGGTCGCTTCGTCGGCGTGGGGATTTTGCGGCAAGACGATGCTGGTGGTCTGGCAACTGCCCTGAAGGGCGCGCTCTACCCGTGCCGCCAGGATCGGATGCGTCGTCTTGTCACTCACGACTGCGATCGATTTTCCCAGGCCGAGCGGCAGGACAAGATCGGCCTCCGCCCCATCAATTGACGGGGCAATGACAACCGAGCGGGTATCGATCTGCAATGGCCTGCCACCGTCGGGATCGGGGAGGTCTCCAGCCATCAGTCGCGCAATGGTATCTAGCGCCATAGGTTTACTCTCCGCCATCCTGAGGAAGGCCCGGGGCACGGCCGGCGTCTCCGTCCGCTCCGAAAAATGGCTTCAGGGATTGAAATAGCTTTGCATAGGCCCGGTAGGCTTCTTCATAGGCGCCGGCAAAACCGCCATTCGGCGCGTGGGTCCGAGTTACGCCGCCCATGGCCTGCGTTGCATCCGAGAGATTTCCAGCAATTCTGGCCGCAACCGCACCAAGCAGCGCCGCAGCGATCGGCGAGGTATCGACGCTTTCCGGCACCTCGACAACCCGCCCGCTGATATCAGCCCGGATTTGCGCCCAGAGTTGACTCTTTGCACCACCCCCCAAAAGGAGGATACTGTCCGTTGCGATACCCAGTGCATCCAGGTGGTCGATGACATCCCGCATCGCAAAGGCACAACCCTCAAGTACCGCTCGGATCAGGTGCCCGCGACCATGTGCCGGCGTCAATCCATAGAAGCACCCGCGCGCCAATGGACGCCATTCCGGGGCCATTGCGCCGGTCAGGGCCGGGATAAACGTCAACCCGTCGGCTCCCGGTGCAACCGCATTCGCAAGTTGGTCCATCTCGGAGAATTCCGAAAGGCCAAGCACGTCCCGCAGCCAGGCCACGGCCCCACCGCCCAGCCAGCCTGGGTTTTCGATATAGAAGTGTCCGCCGGGATAGGCATGCGTCTCGACCAAGCCTCTGCTGTCGCGCAGCGGCGTCGGGTGCAGTGCGCCGATAACCTCGCCGGTACCCAGGCTTATCGCGACACGCCCCGGCGCCGTCAGGCCCGCACCCAGCGGTGTCGAGAAATCGTCACCCGTTCCCACTGCGACCGGCAGGTTCATCGGCAGCCCAGTCATCGCTGCTCCCTGTGATGTCAAGTATCCGGCGCATTGCTCAGCTGGCGCGATCTCGGGCAGTTCCTTTTCAGCAAGCCCGAACCGAACAAGCAACGACGGGTCATACCTGGCATCGTCTAATGCATAGAGCATGCTGGTCGATGCCAAAGCGTGGTCGATCCGCGCCATGCCGGTCAGGCGCTCCACCAAATAGGAGACCGGCTGGTGAAATCGCGCGATCGGGCGTGGGGTCGGCAGATGGCGTTTCAACCAGCGCGCCTTGGCGGCGAAATGGCCGGGATCCACCACGATGCCGCAGGTGGCACGGATCTGCTCGGCCGAAATATCTGCTACCTCGTCAGTCGCCCGGCGGTCCATCCAGGTAAGGCAGTTCGACAGGCTCACGCCGGCCCCATCTACGGCGATGCAGCCATCCAGCTGCCCGCAGATACCCAATGCGCGCACCCGCTGCGGCGTTGTGCCGGCAGAGTCCAGGGCCTCGTGGATTGCCGGCGCCAGGGCCGCTTCCCAGGCATCGGGGCGCTGCTCGATCCAGCCTGGCTTTGGATAGACCAGCGGATACCTTCGCGCGGCCTGACCCCTGGTCCGCAACGATTCATCCAGGACTGCAACCTTCAGACTTTGGGTTCCTACGTCGATACCGACGATCATCGGGCCCAGCCTTCCAACCTGCATTCTGACCGGGCTTTAGGCAGCCATTTAGTGTTCAGCAGCATACCGGAGCCGGTTCCTTGGTCTGACCGTAGGTCTTGAATTTCTCTATGACCCTGTCGATCTCAGCTTTGGACAAGATATTGGGCTTTCGGATCTGCATTGCGCGCCAGTATTGCGCCGCCAGGGTCTCCACTTCGACCGCCAGCCACATGGCTTTCTTCAGATTTGGACCTACGACGATCATGCCGTGATTGGCCAGCAGGCAGGCGTTCCGTCCCTTCAGAGCCTTGACCGCGTTGTCTGCGGTTTCCTGCGTGCCGTAGGTCGCGTAGGGCGCGCAGCGGATGTTGTTCCCACCGGCGACCGCGATCATGTAGTGGACAGCCGGGATTTCCAGTCCGAGGCAGGACAGTGTCGTCGCGAACATGGCATGCGTATGCACGACGGCGCCGACGTCCTTCCGCGTCTTCATCAGGGCATGATGGAAACGCCATTCGCTGGAAGGCTTGCACCGACCGATATGGCTGGCGTCAGGCCGCATCAGAACGATATCTGCGGGTTTCATCTCATCATATGCGATGCCAGATGGAGTCAGCAGAAAGCCTTCGGGAACCCGCACACTGATATTGCCCGAGGTTCCCTGATTGATCCCGCGGCGGTTCATGTCAATGCATGTTTTGGCGATCTCCCGCCGAAGTTTTTCGTATTTCATCAGGAACTCCCTAGTTGATTGCGATGACACAGGGGCTGCGCCGCATCCTCTCATTCGCCGTCTTCTACACCGGCGACCAATACCTCGAGCGGCAGCGCCGCAAGCGCGGCAACGATCTCCGGGTCGGGCTTGCGATCAGTCACCAGGTGGGTGGCTTTTTCGAAATTGCCGACCCGGACGGGGGCAAAGCGCCCGAACTTACCGGAATCAGCAACCACCACGGCGGTCCGTGCGGATTGCAGCATCAGGCTATGCAATTCGCCTTCCTCGCGCGTGTAATCCATCAGCCAGCCTGCCGGCGAGATCGCGCCGGCACCGACGAAGGCGAAGTCTGCAAAATAATTCGCCAGCATTGTGGTCGTGTCTCGGCCAACGGTGGCCCCATTGATGGGCTGCACCTCGCCGCCCAACATATGTACCCGGTTCCCGTTATGCCCCATCAACTTCCCGCAATTGATCACGCTGTTGGTAAATACCGTCAGATCGCGGCGTACGGCGAGAGCATCGGCGACCGCTTGCACGGTTGTGCCGCTGGCCAGGATGACGGAGGCCCCATCCGGTACGAGGCTGGCAGCCAGACGGCCGATGGAGCGCTTCCCGACACGATTCATTACCTGCCGAATCTTCATCTCGGGTTCGCTCTGCTCGAGAGACAGCGCGCCGCCATGGGTCTTCCGGACGCGCTGACTGTCGGCGAGCACGACAATGTCGCGCCGGATGGTCTCCCGGGACACCTTCAGTTTCCGCCGAATCTCAGTAATCGATATCGACCCCCTGCTGTTCACCATCGAAAGGATGAGACGCTGTCTTTCTTCGGCCAACACGATTCCGGTCCTTTTCCTAGTATGGGCGCCCTCGCCTATCACGATCACCCGGCAGAAGCCCTGCCCTTCCATGCCCACCGATCCCGACCGTGCCGCCCGGAGGTGTTTTTAGCACTCTATTGCACTTTGTGGCAATTATGTTGTAATTTGTTGCATCCGGTCGTGAGGCAGAACCGGAATGCAATGAAGACCGATCCCGATATTCGGCCGAAACAGGGAGATTCAGGCATGACCAAGCACTCACCGAGGGGAACCGGATCCGTTCGTCCGCGCCAGCGCGGTCTTTCGCGGCGCCACCTGATTGCAGGCGTCGCCGCCACCGCCGGCATCGGCGTCTTCAGGCCGGCGGCCCCTTTCATCAGCAACGCAGCTGCGGCAGCGACGACTCTCCGCCTGCTGATGTGGCAACCTTACGCCATCAAGGAGACAGTCGCCGAGTTCGAGGCAATGACCGGGGCACGGTTCTCGCCGACATTTTTCGACGGCAATTCCGAGGCTTTCAACAAGATGAAAGTCGGCGGCACGAAAGACTTCGATATCGTCCAGGCCGACGGCTTCTGGCCGCGACTCTATTTCCGCCAAGGCCTGACCCAGGGGGTGGATTACGGCAAGCTGCCGAACATCGCCAACGTGTTCCCTGAATTCCTGCCGCCGAACTTCCCGCTCCTGGCTGACGAGACGGGAGCAACAAAGGTGGCAGCACCGAACTGCTGGGGCGGCTACGGAATAACCGTCAATACCAGCCAGATTGCCCCGGAGGACATCGGCTCTATCGGTCTATTGCTGAACGAGAAATACAAGGGCCATCTGTCTTCGAACGCGCGGTTCGAGGAAAATATCGCCTTGATGGGCATCCTGGCCGCAACGAATCTCGGCACCATTTCCGCCGCACGCGAGGACGGGAACCCGTTCAATCCCTATCATCTGACCGATGCGGAATTGGAAGAGACCAAGCGCTTGCTGATCGCGCAGAAGAAGCTTTTGATGACCCGCTACCAGGACTATGACGCTCTGGATCGATTGATGCGCGGCGGCGCCATATGGGCGGCGCCTGAATTCGCGGAAACCTACCGTCACCTGACCGTACTGCGCGGCGAAGGCAAGATTGATTTCGATGTTCAGCACGTGCTACGCCCCAAGGAAGGGGGACTGGGCTGGGTCGATACCTGGATGATCAGCTCCGGCGCCAGCGCCGAGCAGGCCGAACTGGCTCACAAATGGATCGATCTCTATCTCAGCAAGGAGAATTTCGCCCGCGTGGTCCGGTCTACCGGATATGGTGGCACGGTGGATGTGCGCGATCTGCTAAAGCCGGAGGAGGTCAATTTGTACTTCCAGGAGAAGAGCAGTGACGCCAGCAAATTGTTCATGTTCGATCAACCGTCATCGCCCGAGAAATGGGAACGCATCTGGTCTGACGTTGAAGCATCCTGAACTCGTCAGCCCGACCCTGCTTCCGCTGCTCGCAGCAGATTGAAGAGCGTTTCATTCCCTTGGTCTGTTTGCGGGGATAGTCGTGACTAACGTCACTTTGCAGCTTCAGGCGGTCACTCGGCGATTCGGGCCGGTGATCGCCGTTGATAGGACCGATCTCGACATCGAGCAGGGCGAATTCTTCGCCCTGCTCGGACCCAGCGGGTCAGGCAAGACGACCCTGTTGCGAATCATCGCCGGATTGGAACGGCCAAATGAAGGCCGCGTTCTCATCGCCGGCCGCGATGTCACCGATCTGCCGCCATATGAGCGCCACGTCGGCATGGTGTTCCAGAATTTCCTGTTGTTTCCGCACAAAACCGTCGCCGAGAACATCATATTTCCCCTGCGCATGCAGAAGGCACCCTTGGCCCGCCGCAATGAACAGTTGCAGTGGGTGGTCGCCCTTCTGCGTCTGGAAGGCCTGGAGGGGCGCTATCCGAACGAGCTGTCCGGCGGTCAACAGCAGCGCGTTGCCCTTGCGCGGGGATTGATATCCCGGCCTGCGCTGCTCCTGCTCGACGAGCCACTCGCCAACCTGGATCGCGAACTGCGCTCGGAGATGGAAGTCGAGATTCGGCGTTACCAGAAGGAGCTGAAGATCCCTTTCATCTACGTGACGCACAACCAGGAAGAAGCGCTCACCATGAGTGATCGCATCGCCGTAATGCACAAGGGACGGTTCGAGCAGATCGGAGCCAAGTCCGAGATCTATACCAACCCTGCCAGTGCCTTCGTCGCCACATTCGTCGGCCATGCCAACCGCCTGGACGGCAAGGTGATCGACATCCAGGCCGGTCGCGCGCGGATCGCCTGGAGCGACGGTACGCTGGGAAGTCCGTGTCCCGGCGGCTTGAAACCGGGGGACGCAGTACGCTATTTTGTCAAACACGAAGACCTCGAAATCGTCTCCGCCGCAGCCGAGAATGCGGCTCCGGACATCAACCAGGTTTCCGGTCGCCTGCGCGACGTGATCTTCAAAGGGCAGACAGCAAATTACATCGTCGCCCTGGGGAGTGGCGCCGACCTCATTGTCAGCGGTACCCCGCGCGCTTCCACCCTGCGCGCGGGGGATGCCGTCCTCGTTCGCTGGCCATCGGATAGCGGCTCCTGCTACGCCGCCGCCCCGGCATGAACGGCATGAGCTTGCGCGCCGCCGCCTACCGGCGGCCTGGTCTGCGGATGGCGGCCTTGGTGGCGCCTGGAGTGGCGTTCATCGTGATCGGCCTCCTCCTGCCGCTGCTCTCCATCGTCGTCTTCAGCTTCTGGCGCACCGAGAGCTACGAGCTTTTCGCCGACTGGTCGCTCGACAACTACCGAACCCTCCTGGGCGAATCCGCCTACCGGATCTTCTTCCTGCGGTCGCTGATCACCGCGGCCATCGTCACCCTGATCTGCCTGATCTGCGGCTGGCCGGTCGCCTACTACATCGCAAGGTACGGCGGACGCTATCGATTGCTGCTGGTGCTGCTGCTGGCGGCACCGTTCTTTACCGGCACCATTCTTCGCATCGCTGCGCTGCAAGGCCTGCTGGGCCCGATCGGCCTGATCAACATGGCGCTCGGCGTTCTCGGACTGACACCGATTGAATCTCTCATGTATACCCAGGTAGCCTCGGGATTGGGGCTGGTCTACCTGTTCATACCGTTCATGGTGACGGCGATCTACCTGTCGCTGGTCAATTTCAACTTCGAACTTCTCGAGGTTGCGAAAATCAACGGCGCCAAGCCCTGGCGTGCATTCGTCGAGATCACCTGGCCGCTGAACTGGATCGGGACGGCAATCGGCTTCGTCCTCGTCTTCATTCCCTGCCTGGCCAATGCCGTCACTCCGCGGTTTCTGGGCGGACCCGACGCCACGTCGTTCGGGATGAGCCTGGCGCAGCAGTTCGGCGAGACGGGAACCTGGGCCCTCGGGTCGGCGATGGGTGTCTTCCTCTTCCTGTCCTCGCTGCTGGTGATCCTGGCGATCCGCCCGACCATCCGGCTGAAGCGCTCCGGCTTTACCGGAGTCATTCCCTCATGAAGACGCTCGACCTCTCCACCACAGCCATGTCGATTGGCCTCGGGCTGCTCTACGTCTTCCTCTACGCGCCGATCTTCTATGTCGTATACACGTCGTTCTCGGCAGACATCGTCTGGCCCTTCCCGCCGGCATTTTCGCTTTCCGGCTACAGCGACCTGTTCTCGAGTTCCCTTTACGGCGAGGCCCTGGTCAACAGCCTGGAACTGGCGCTCGGCAGCGCCGTGCTCTCAACCCTCCTGGCGGGCACCGGTGCGATCGGAATCCTGCGCTTCAAGTCGCGCTACCGCGGCGCGATACTGCTTGCCTTCGTCGCCCCGCTGTTCGTGGCGGATCTGCTGATCGGCATATCAATTCTCGCCTTCAATGCGCGGGTTCTCGGGCTGCCGGGCAACCTGTTCTCCGCCATGGCCGCCAATGCGGTCCAGGGGACGTCCTTTTCTTTCCTGATCATTCTGGCGCAGCTGGTGCGCTACAACTGGGACATGGATGACGCGGCGATGGTCTTCGGCGCCAAGCCGTTCCGCTGCTTCATCGAGGTCACCCTGCCGACGATCTGGCCGGCGCTGTTTGGCGCCTTCCTGATCAGCTTCATCCTGGCTTTCAACAACCTGGAGATATCGTTCTACAATCTTGGCGCCATCCCAACTCTGCCGTCGGTCGCCTGGGGATCGCTGCGTTTCGGCCTCGGACCGGAACTCTTCGCGCTCGCCGCACTGGTCAATGCTTTCGTCTTCATCGTCTTTGCGATCATGTATTTCCTGATGCGCACCGGTCTGGTGAAATTCGGCTATCGCGGCCAGTAGCGGGCCGGCTTGCACTATTTCGTATCGACCAGGAAGTTGCCGTGCCGGTCCGCGGTGGCAACCTGCTTGGGAAGAAGCATGATTGTCGTCGTCGGCAGCTCGATAACAGCCGGGCCGACGATCTTGCCGCCGGCATTCAGGGCGTCTCCGTCATAGATCGGGGTTCGCGCCTTGCCGCCATGCACATGCACCGGCCGGGTGGACTTCGGCTTCAGCACGCCGCGCTGGCGCGGCAGCGGCTTGCCAGCCCGCTTCGCGCCGCCGGTGTCGCCGATCGCCCGCACCTTCCAGGTCGTGAACTCGACCACATCCATCTCATCCTTGATCGTGTAGATGCGCTCGTGCATCTGATGGAAGGCCGCCACCAGCGTGGCGAGATCGGCCTTCCGCAAGGCGCCGCCCTTGAGTTCGAACGGCACCTCGATATCCCACGACTGGTAGAGATAGCGCCCCTGGAAGGCGAACTCGAACCGCCGCTTGGCCTTGGCAAAACCGGCCCGGGTGAGGAACGCGGTTCCCCGATCGACCAGTTCGGCCAGCAGCTTGTTCACCTTGGCGAGCTCGAACTCGCGATCGGTCGTGTGCTGGGTCCCCATTTCCTCCCAACGGACGTCGGAGATCAGGCCGCCGAACGCGCTGAGGCCGGCCGCGAACTTCGGCACCATGAAGCGCTTGATGCCCATCAGCCGCGCCATCTCGCCGATATGACAGGCGGTCGCGCCCCCGCCGCTCACGACATAGCTGTCGCGCGGATCGATCCCCTCGTTGACCGTGATGTCCTCGATCGCGGCGATCATATTGTGATTGCTGGTCGTGTAGATGGCATAAGCAGCCTCGATCAAACTCAATTTCAGCTTCTTCGCCACTTTGCCGACAGCCGCCTCGGCCTTGGCCCGATCGAGCCTGATGCGCCCGCCAAGATAGTAGTCCGGATCGATGATGCCGAGCACGACATTGGCGTCCGTCACGGTCGGCTCGGTGCCGCCCAGCCCGTAACAGGCCGGTCCCGGCCTGGCGCTGGCGCTCTGCGGGCCGACGCGCAGCAATCCGCCGGCATCCACCCAGGCGATGCTGCCGCCGCCTGCCCCCACCGAGCGCACGTCGATCTTCGGTATGCCCAGCATCTCGATTCCGAAGGTCGCCTCCGGCGTCACCACCAGGCGACGGCTGCGCAGGGCCGAAACGTCGAAGGTCGTGCCGCCCATATCGACGACGATGACGTTCTCCGCCGTCGTCAGGTGCATGCCGGCGATCGGCGCCAGCGTCGGCCCGGACATCACGCTATAGATCGGTCGACGGATGATCTCGTCCGGGGGCATCATGCCGCCGACGCAGTTGGCGATCAGCAGCTCGTTCCTGAAGCCGGCTTCCTTCAGCACCGCGGAAAGCTTCTGCGTATAGGCGCTGACGATGGGAAAGAGCGAGGCGTTGATAGCGGTGGAGATGGTCCGCCGGTACTCCCGGGGGATCGGGTTGAGCTCATGGCTGAGGGTGATCGGAATGCCGGGCCATTCCCGCTCCACGATGCCGCGCACGCGCCGTTCATGGGCGGGATTGACGATGGACCAGAGCAGGCATACGGCGATCGCCTCGACGCCGCAATTCTTCAGATGGCGGACCGCCGCGACGACGTCCGCATCGCTCAGCGTCTCGATCTCGTTGCCCATGGCGTCGATCCGTCCGCGTACCTCGCAGGTCCGGCTGCGCGGCACATAGGGGGGCGGAAAATCGATCTTCACGTTGAAGGCCCGCTTCCGCGGCGATTCCCGAAGGGTCAGAACGTCGGGATGGCCGGCATTGCAGATCAAGCCGACCGAGGCGACCTTGCCCTCGACCAGGGCATTGGTGGAGACGGTGGTGCCGTGCACCAGCAGCTCCATCTGGCCCAGGAACTGCCTGAGATCGAGCCCGTGACGGTCTGCCGCAATCGCCAGGACGTCCATGAAGCCGCGCTCGAAGTTGCCCGGCGTGGTCGGCGACTTGAAGATCTCCAGCCCGTTCTTCGGATCGTGCAGCACGAGATCGGTAAAGGTGCCGCCAATATCGATGCAACCGACGAACATCTCAATCCCCCTTGGTCTCAGTAACGCGTTTCGGCCAGTGCAGCTCCCAGTCGCCGACGATCCCATGCGGCCGCATGATCAGGATGACCAGGAGGATGAGTGCGAGCGCGATCTCCTGCAATCCCGGCGGTGCCGACAGCACGAAGCCGCCGAGATCGACGCCGCGCTCGATGCCGCGGAACAGCTCGGAGGTGACCGAGACCAGCGCGACGCCGGCGCAGGCGCCGGTCAGGCTCCGCATGCCGCCGACCACCAGCATGGTCAGCGTCACGAACGTCAGGTCGAGATAGAAGGTATTCGCGGTCATGGTGCCGAGGAAATGCGCATAGAGCAGTCCGCCGCCAGCGACCACCATCGCGCTGACCACGAAGGCGATGAGCCGCTCGCGTTCGACGTCGATGCCGGTCGCAGCCGCGGCAACCTCGCTTTCGCGCGAACAGCGCAGGGCTAGGCCATGGCGAGTCCGGTCATAGAGCGCGGCGATGACAAGCGCCGCCGCTGCCGCCAGGAAGGCGGTCCAGAGGCCAGTGGTCCGCGGCAGCCCGACCAACGCCTGCCGTCCGCCGGTCACCTGCTGCCAGTTCAACGCCACCACGTGCACGATCACCAGCAGGGCGAAGGTCGCCATCGGCAGGGCGATGCCGCGGAGGCGGACGAATGGCCAGGCGATCAGCAGCGCGAGAAGCCCGGCGCCCAGTATGGCGATCGGCGCAGCCGCGGCGACCGGCAGCTGCAGCGTCTCCAGCCAGAGCGGCAGATCCAGGGCCACGGCCTTCTTTACCGGCGCAATCGTCAGGACGGCCGATACATAGCCCCCGATCGCCATGAAGGCGATGTGGCCGAACGAGAAGACGCCGGAATTGCCGACGAAGATATAGAGGCCGATCACCACCACCAGCTTCACCAGCGCCTCGGTGATGGTTCGCTGCAGGGCCGGCGGGGCCAGGGTCGACACCAGGGCGACGGCCAGCAGCACCGTGATCAGCAGCGCCGCGGTTTGCAGCGGATTGCGTGCAATGGGAAGATCGGAGGCCTTCATGGCTAGACCCTCTCCCGATTGGCGCGCCAGACCAGCAAACCCTGGGGCCGCCACAGGAGAAAGGCAATGAAGGCCAGGAATACGAAGGCATCGCGATAGGGCCGGAGGTCGATCGGCAGGTAGGCTTGCAGGGTGACCGAGACGATGCCGACCAGGAACCCGCCGAGCGCCGCCCCGGCCAGCGACCCCATGCCGCCGATCACCGAGGCGACGAAGGCGATCAGGACCATGTTGACGCCCATCTTGTAGGAGACGCTGCCGGTCTGCGAAACCAGATAGATTGAGACGAAGCTGGCGAGGACGCCGGAGATGGCAAAGGCGACCGCGATCACCAGGTTGGCGCGGACCCCGAGCAGGCGCGCCATGGTGAAGTCTTCCGCCGCCGCCCGCATCTGCACCCCGATCCGCGAATGCCGGAAGAACAGCGCCAGCCCCGACATCAGCAGCAGCGTCGCCACGATGGCGACGACCTGCAGGCGCGGCACCCGCAATCCGCCGAGTTCGATGCTTTCGCCCAGGACACCGAGGAAGTCGACGCCCATCGGCCGCGACCCGAAGATGATCAGGACGATGTGCTGCAGGAGATAGGAGACCGCAAAAGAGGAGATCAGCAGTGTCGCAGGATTGGCCTTGCGCAGGGGCCGGAACGCCACCCGCTCCATGCCGAGCGCGAGCAGGGTGACGACGATGATGACCGCGATGCCCATGACCAGCAGCGGCTGGCCGGCGAGGCTGTAGAGCACGAAGCCGCCGACCATGATCAGCTCGCCATGGGCGAAATTGATCAGCCGCATGATGCTGAAGATCAATCCGATGCCAAGCGCCGCCAGTGCATAGACCGCGCCCAGGCTCACGGCATCGATGGCATTCTGCACGACGATCATCTGCGGCCGCTCCGCCTGGGCGCCGAAATAGGCGGCATCGAAGGCCGCGGTGCCCTGCAGCTCCTCTGAACGGCCGACCATGGCGATGGCGCCGGAGTTCATCACGTAGGTCCGGTCCGCCGCGGTCAGCGCGCGATTGACGCTCTGCTCGACGATCAGCACCGTCATGCCCTGCCTGCGCAGCTCGATGACCGCATCGTAGACCTGCTTGACCACCAGCGGCGCCAGGCCAAGCGACGGCTCGTCGAGCAGCAGCAGCCTCGGGCGGGACAGTAATGCGCGGGCGATGGCCAGCATCTGCTGCTCGCCGCCGGAAAGCTGGCCGGCGCGCTGCCGATACCGGTCGCGCAGCACGGGAAACATCGCCAGGACCTTGGCGACGTCGTCGGCAATGCCACCCCGGTCGCTGCGTGTCGTGGCGCCGAGATCGATGTTCTCGGCAACGGTCAGGCTGCCGAAAATGTGCCGCCCTTCCGGGACGAGCGAGAGTCCGGCGGCGGCCAGGCGCTCGGGGGCGGTTCCCAGGATCGGCCGGCCCGCGAAGGCGACCTGGCCGCTCTTCGCCTTTACCACCCCGGCAACCGTCAGCAGCAGCGTCGATTTCCCGGCGCCGTTGGGGCCGATCACGGCGACGATTTCGCCCTCGCCAACCGAGATGTCGACACCGCGCAGGGCGACGATGTTCCCGTAGCTGACATGGAGATTGGCGATCGACAGCATGGCTAGATGGCCTCGTCGCCGAGATAGGCGTGGCGCACCGCCGTACTGGCGCGGATCTCCTCCGGCGTGCCGATGGCGATCGTCCGGCCGAGCTGCAGTACCTGGATGCGGTGGCAGAGGCTGAACACCAGCGGCATCCGGTGCTCGATCAGCATGACGCCGCAATCCATCTCCCGGCTGATGTCGGAAATGACGCCCTTCAGCTCTTCGCATTCGTTGTCGTTGAGCCCCGCCGCCGGTTCGTCCATCAGCAGGAACTTCGGTCGCATCGCGATCGCCCGGGCAATGCCGACGCGGCGCTCCTCGCCGAACGGCAGCGTGTTCACGCGGCGATTGGCCTTCGCGGCCAGTCCGAGGCGCCCGAGGATGTCCAATGCCTGGCTGCGCGCCTCCTGCCGCCCGGCCCCGGTTGCCGCGGCGCCGGCTTCGACATTCTCCAGAGCGGTCAGGCCGGCGAAGGGCAGCACGCTCTGGAAGGTGCGGACGACGCCCATCCGGCTGCGCTGGAACGGCTTGTGCGCCATGATGCTCGTGCCGTTCAGCTTCACGTCGCCGACATCCGCCTCCTGGAAGCCCGTCAGCACGTTCACCAGCGTGGTCTTGCCCGCGCCGTTCGGTCCGATCAGGCCAAGGATTTCGCCGCGCCGCAGTTGCAGGCTGACGTCATCGATCGCGCGTAAACCCTGGAAATTCACGACGACGCCGGACACATCCAGCGTCGTCGTGGCAGTCGTCGTCTCGGTCATGACAAGGCTTCAACCCTGTACCCAAGCGTCACCCGCGTCACTTCGGCATCTGCTCCGCCTTGACGACCTGGATGATGTTGCCGGACTTGCCGTCCTTCACCTCGATCAGCAGCAGATCGCGCTGCATGTTGATGTGTGCGTCCGTAGTGAAGGTCGTCGGCCCCGCCAGCAGCGGCACGTCCTTGAACGTCTGCAGGGCGTCGCGCACCTTGTCGGTCTCGAAGGTGCCGGCCTGCTCGACCGCCTTGGACCATGCCTGGATCACGCTGTAGCCGGTGATCGCATGCGAGGTGACCGGCATCTTGTTGTACTTCGCCTTGAACTTGTCCATGAAGGTCTGGACGTCGGGCCGCGGATCCGATCCGAAGACCGATCCGTAGGTCACGAAATACATCTCGGTCAGATTGGGCACGCCTTCCAGCCAATAGTCGCCGTCCCAGGATTCCGACCCGAGCAGCGGCGCATCGACGCCGGCGGCGCGAAGCTGGCGCATGGCGCTGGTGCCTCCCGGCGGGAAGGAGCAAAGCACGATGAAGTCCGGCTTTTCGGGCAATGCCTTGATCCGGGTGATCTGGCTGGCGATCTGCGGATCCTCGCCGCCGAACGAATCCTCGCCGATGAGGCCGTCGGCGCCGGCAAGCTCGGCCCAGCGGCGCTTGAAATAGTCCGCCCAGGTGGCGTCGAAGGCGATGGTGGTATCCATCAGCACGTAGCCCTTGCGCCAGCCCTTGACCTTGTAGGCCCATTCCGCCATCGCCACGGCCTGGCCGGGGGCACCGGTCGCCATGGTGAAGGCATTGGGGCCGATGCCGCTGGGACCGAATTTCGGATCGCCGGCACAAGTCGAGAAGGCGATCAGGTTGGCGGCGTCGGCGACCGAGGCCGCGGCACTGCCGTAGTCGTAGTCGCAGGTGACGACGACCATCTGTGCGCCCTGATCGATCACCTGCTGCGCCGCAGTGGCGCCATAAGCGATGTCGGACTTGGTGTCGGCATAGACGATCTTCACCTGGCGCCCGAGAATGCCGCCCTTGGCGTTCAATTCCTCGATCGCGACTTCCATTGCCTCGGCCGGACCTTCGTCATAGGGCGCCACCACGCCGCTCTGGGCGATGGCGGCGCCGATGATGATCGGATCCTCGGCCCGGGCCGCGGACGCGGGCCAGAGCGTCAGCGCCATGACGGCGGCGGCGCAGGCCTTTCCCAGCAACTGATAACGTATCATTCTTGCCTCCCTTTTGTGATCCCGTTTCCCCGCAATTTATGCGTGGCACCCTCGTCCAGCACATGGTCGACACCGTTTGGGCCGAGCCGCATCGCCACGCCGAAGACATTGCGGGCGTTCTCGACGCTGAGCCAGCGCCGGTTGACGTCGGCCAGGACACGCGCCGGGTCGCGCAGCATGGGATCGCCATAGCCGCCGCCGGCGCAGCTGCGGTAATGCACCGCCTCCGCCTCGCTCGCAGTGCAATTGTCGAAATCCGGCTGCCGCTCCAGATGCCCGTCCGGGTGCCGCTTCCAGGTGCCGCAGCCGGCGCCAGGCCTGCCGCCAAGCACGCCCTTCGGCTGCGAAGGTGCCGCCGTCGCCGAAGAAATAGACCGTCATGTCGCCGGTCAGCGAACGATAGGATCCCTTCACCGCCGGGGCGCCGTTCCAGCGGCCGAAGCCCATGCTGTCGGGCGCCACGCTGCGCTCCTCGATCAGGATCGGATAGGTGGCTTCGTCGACCTCGATGGAATCGTTCACCATGACGCCGTTGCCGACCGAGCATTCATAGGTCAGCCAACCGTCATGGCCATAGCTGCCGGGACCGCCGGAGAGGCCAAGCATGAGCTGGGTCACGTAGGGAACCGTTTCCTTGCGGCGGCGATCCTCGCCGGAGACGACCCCCAGGGCCGCCGAGGCGTTGCCGCCGCCCTCCGCCATGCCATAGGGTTCGCCCAGCTTGGAGAAGCAGCACTGCACCGCATTGGCCAAGCGCTCGTTGACATTGCTGGTGGCGCAGGAGGTGCCGATCGGATGCTTGGGCCGGCCGACCACGCAATTGTCCCGCAGCAGCGGAACGATGCGGCTCGCGCTGCCGTGATTGTGCGGAATCGTCGAATCGATGTTGTAGTAGACGCCGGTGCGGCAGGAGGCGATGACGCAGGCCTCGGTCACATTCAGCCCGCCCGGCACGCAGTCGGGGTTGTCGCGGACATCGACGGTAATCAGCCCCTTCTTTGGATCGATGGTGACGCTGGCCTTGATCGGCACGCCCTCGTCCGCCACACCGGGAACCGGGTCGTGGCGCACCTCATAGGTATAGGTGCCGGCCGGCAGCGCGCGGATCGCCGCGATGGCACGCCTCTCGCCGTAGTCCATCCAGGCTTCGATGAAGGTCTTGATCACCTTGGCGCCGTATTGCTTGACCAGTTCCTTCAAGCGCCGCTCGCCGGTGCGGCAGGCGCCGACCTGGGCGCGGTAGTCGCCATACCAGATGTTGCTGACCCGGATCTTCTGCAGGCCGATGCGGATGAGGTCCGCCTTGTCCTCGCAGTTCTCCTGGATCCTGACGCAGGGGAAATGCACCCCTTCTTCGTAGATGTCCTTGGCATAGGGCAGATAGGTCGTCGGCTCGGGCGCGCCGATATCCGCGTGATGCGAGCGCGCCAGGGTCCAGAACAGCGGCTCGCCCTCGAAGAAGACCGGCACGCAGAGCGTGAGGTCTGCATGGTGGGTGCCGCCATAGAATGGGCTATTGTTGAGAAAGGCGTCGCCGTCCTTGATGTCGTTGAACAGGCGGGTGATCGGCTGGGTGGTGAGCTCCAGAGCCGTCACGTGGATCGGCAGGGCCTCTTCGACGGAAACCAGCCGGTGATCGTAGGTGAGTATGCCGCAGGACATGTCGCGGGCGTTCTTGATCACGCTCGAACGACTGGCCTTCATGACCGTGTTGGTCATTTCGCGGATGATGGATTCGAAGCGGTTCGACAGCACCGCCAGCAGGATCGGATCGAAATCCTTGGCGGATTGCGTCTTTTTTCTAACCACGCCCATGCCTGTTCCCATGCCCATTGCCCGGCCCTGGCGACGCTTGGAGCGTTCTGGAGGGGCCGTTGTTTCAGGTACTCTACCATCACAATATCTGTGATCACAAGAGAACAAGGGCAAAGGCGGGCCCGTTGGGTTCGCCGCTGTTCTAAATGATTTCAATAAGTTAGTCTGGAAGCGGCGACAGGATCACCGGACGGCGCACCCCTGTTCGGCAATCCCAGGCGCGCGTCCGGGACCCCCGTCGGACTCGGCGCTCTGGCTGATAGCACCACAGGAAGAACTCGGTTTACGCCTCGAGATCGGTCAAATAGCGGCCCTAGTCAAGCTCTCGGCGAGCGATCATCATCCGGCGCGTCAGGACCGGATGGATGTGTCATTTTCCCCACGAGCGGAGACGCTTTGCGGCCTCCGCCATGTCGGCGGTCGATCCGGCGAAGGAGAAGCGCAGGAAATGCCGCCCGCGCGCCGCATCGAAGTCGATCCCCGGCGTGGCGGCGACGCCGGTCTCCTCCAGCATCCGGGTGCAGAAGGCGAGGCTGTCGTCGGTGCGATCGCCGACATCCGCATAGATGTAGAAGGCGCCGTCGGTGCTGGTCAGCCTGGGAAAGCCGGCGGCCGGCAGTTCGTTGAGCAGCAGGTCGCGGTTGGCGGCGTAGCGCCGGAGGTTCAGCGCCAGCTCGTCATGGGCATCGAAGGCGGCAAGGGCGGCGTGCTGCGACAGCGTCGGCGGCGAGATGAACAGGTTCTGCGCCAGGCGCTCGACGCCGCGGGCGAGGTCGGCCGGCAGCACCAGCCAGCCCAGGCGCCAGCCGGTCATCGAGAAGTACTTGGAGAAGCTGTTGACGACGACGGCCTGCCCGCCCAGGGCGGCGGCGGTCGTCGCCGCGGCGCCATAGGTGATGCCGTGATAGATCTCGTCGGAGATCAGGCGGATGCCGCGCCCGCTGCACCAGGAGGCCAGCGCCGCGAGCTCCGCGGCGGGAATGACGGCGCCGACCGGGTTCGAGGGGCTGGCCAGGATCAGGCCGTCGAGCCGGCCGGCCACCTTCTCCAGCGCGGCCACGGTGGGCTGGAACTTGGTCTCCGGCCCCATCTCGACGATCACCGGCTCGATGCCGAGCGCCGTCAGGATGTGGCGGTAGCAGGGATAGCCGGGACTGGCCAGCGCCACCCGGTCGCCGGGATCGAAGGCCGCCAGGAAGGCCAGCAGGAAGCCGCCGGAGGAACCGGTGGTCACCGCGATGCGCTCGGCCGGCACCGCGAGGTCGTAGAACTCGGCGTAATGCTGGGCGATCCGCCGCCGCAGCGCCGGCAGGCCGAGGGAATCCGTGTAGCCGATGAGATCCCGCTGCAGCGCCGCCATCGCCGCGTCGCGCACCTTCTGCGGCGCCGGCGTGCTCGGCTGGCCGACCTCGAGATGGATGATCCCGGGCCGGTTCTCCGCCGCCGCCCGCGCCGCATAGGCATTGGCGGCACGCATCACGTCCATGACGATGAACGGCGCGATCGCGCCCCGCCGGGCGACCTTCAGTGCCGGCCCGGCCCCGGCCGGTTGCCGCGGCGGTTCCATGCCGGGCTCAGTCCGAGCTCAGGACCGCGACCAGGCCGGCGCCACGGTAATCGTTGCGGACCCGGCAGGTTTCCGGATGATGCGGCGTATCGTTCGAGCAGAAGATCGCATTGACCCGGCCGAGCGGGCCCGAGGCCTGGGCCTGCAGGCCGGCCGCCTGCAGCGCGCCCATTGCGCCGTCGCCGCTGGCTTCCTCGGCATAGGCGGCGCCGCTGCCATCGGCGAAGACCCGGCCGCGCTGCATCGCCTGGTCGAGACCCAGCTTGCCGCGGGTGACGCCGTCGAGCACCAGCGCCTGGGCCACCGCGCCCGGCGCGCCGCCGGCGGCGGCGGAGAGGTAATAGAGATTGCCGTTCTTCTTGTTCGCCATGATCAGCGGCGACAATGCGCTGAAGCCGTTGCCCTGGTCGTCGGGCGCCGGCGCCAGGATGATGCCGGTGCCCGGCGCCATGCGGGCGGCGCCGAAGGGCGCGTTCATGGTGAAGGCGCAGGCGACGCCGAGGCCGTCCTCGTCGACCGCGACGACGGTGGCGGCCGAGGGATTCTCCGGCACCGGCGGCGCACCGGAAGCGGCGGCGCCCGCCAGCGCCGCGGCGACATGCTGCGGGGCGATCAGCTGATCGGCCGGCTGCAGCGGATCGCCGTTCCCCTTGAAGGTCGCGGCGCGATCCCGCATCAGCGCCTGGGTGGTCTTGGCGACGAAGGCCGGATCGGCGCCGTTGCCGTCGTCCAGCGCCGTCAGCATCTGCGCGGTCAGCACGCCGCCCGAGGCCGGCGGCATCGCCAGGAACACCGTCTGGTCGCCGAGTTTCTGCTCCATCGGCGCATAGACCGCCACCCGATAGGCCCTGAGCTCGTCGATGGTCAGCGGCGCGCCGATCGCGGTCGCCGATTCCACCAGCTTCTGGGCCAGGATGCCGCCATAGAGTTCGTTGACGCCGCGGGCCCGGATCTGCGCCAGGGCGGCGCCGAGATCGACTTGGCGCAGGTTGTCGGTCTCCTTCAGCAGGCTGCCGTCGGGCCGGGTGAAGATCGCCGCCAGCTGCGGGTCCTCCAGCAACCGGCTCCCCGAGGCGGCGAGGTCGGCCACCAGCGCGCGGCTGGTCGCGGTGCCGTTGCTGGCCAGGCTCTCGGCCGGCGACAGCAGCTGCGCCCATTGCAGCTTGCCGTGGCGGGCATTGAGCGCCGCCATGCCGCGCACGTTGCCCGGCAGGGCGACGATGCCGGCGGCGGAACCGCGCGGCAGGAAATCGAAGACCTCGGTAGTTTCCTTGTCGGCATCGTGCACCAGGCAGACCCCGCCGCCGCCGAGCCCGGCGGCCGAGGGCAGGGTCACCGACATGGCGAAATAGGCGCCGACCGCGGCATCGACCGCATTGCCGCCGGCACTCAGCAGGTCCCGCGCGATCAGCGCCGCCCGCGGCTCGTCGGCCACCACCCCGGCCTTGAAATTGTCGATGGAGCCGAGCTCGCCGGCAAATTGCGCGTAGCCGCCGCCGCAGGCGGCCAGCGCCAGGATACCGGTGCCGATGGTCCAGCGGGCGGCCCGGCGGACGTTCAACTCCAGCCACGGGAACCGCCGCTGGCGGGACGCATTCTGGGAGGGTCCCCTGGATTGGGCTGGTGAAGTGTGATAGGCGCTTGGCATTATATGCTCCGCTGGTCCGCCGGATTGCGGGGGCGAGCATAGGAAGGATGACCGCGTTGATCAACCGACTGCTTTCGGGCTGCCTCGCCTTCGCTGCGACCCTCGGCCTGTCCTTCGCCGCCGCCCAGGGGCAGTCCCTGTCCGTCGTCCGCGACGCCGAGATCGAGGCGACGATCCGCGCCTATGCCGACCCGATCTTCACCGCCGCCAACCAGGAAGCCTCCAACATCAAGGTGCACCTGATCGAGGATGACCGGATCAACGCCTTCGTCGCCCCCGGCCTCAACATGTTCATCAATACCGGGCTGCTGATGAAGTCCGACCGCCCGAACCAGGTGATCGGGGTCATCGCCCACGAAACCGGCCATATCTCCGGCGGGCATCTGGTGCATTTCCAGGACGCCCTGCGCAACGCCACGATCGAGAACATCGCCTGCATGCTGATGACGGTCGGCGCCACCGTCGCCTCCGGCGGCGGCACCGGACCGCTGCCGACGATCTGCGGCGAAATCGCCCGGCGCGGCCTGCTGAAATACAGCCGGGTGCAGGAATCCGCCGCCGACCAGGCCGGCATGAAGTTCCTCGACGCCACCCACCAGTCGTCGCGCGGCCTGCTCGAATTCTTCAAGAAGCTGGAAGGCCAGGAATTCCTGCTGTCGACCAACCAGGATCCCTATCTGCGCACCCACCCGCTCACCACCGACCGCATCGATTCGGTGGCGCAGCACGTCTCCCAGTCGCCCTATAGCGATGTCCCGGATTCCCCGGACCTCATCCTGCTGCATGAGCGCATGCTGGCAAAGCTGAAGGGGTTCCTCTGGCCGCTCGGCCGCGTGCTGCAGATCTATCCGGAGAAGGACATGTCGGTGCCGGCGCGCTATGCCCGCGCCATCGCTTATTTCCGCGTCAGCCGGCTGAAGGAATCGCTGGCGCTGATGGACAGCCTGATTGCCGAGGCCCCGGACGACCCGTTTTTCCTCGAGCAGAAGGGCCAGATCCTGTTCCAGAACGGCAAGCTGGCGGAGGCTCTGCCGCTCTATCAGAAGGCGGTGGATCTGCGGCCGCGGGAGGCGCTGCTGCGCCTGGAACTCGGCCAGGTGCAGATCGAGACCGAGGTGCAGGACTACGTCAAGCCGGCGATCCTGAATCTGGAACAGGCGGCCAATGGCGAGCCCAACAATCCGCAGACCTGGCGGTTCCTGGCGGTGGCCTACGGGCGCGACGGCGATACCGGCATGTCGGCGCTTGCCAAGGCCGAGGAGGCGATGGCCCAGGGCGACCACAAGGAGGCGCGGGCCCAGGCCGAGCTTGCCCTGAACCGGGGCCTGCCCGACGGCTCGCCGGGCTGGATCCGCGCCCAGGACATCCTGTCGCGGGCCCAGGACATCGAGGACGAATAGCCTACACGCTCGCGTGAACGGAGCCCCCGGACCGGCCGGGTTTCTTGCATTCGGGCCGGCCCTATGCTTACTCGGACCGATGTTCCGGCGGCCCTGGCCGTCGCCCCCGATGGAATGGGTTCATGCGCAGATTTCTGGTTTCGCTCGCGGTCATCTTCCTGACTTTCGCCACTGTCGCCCGCGCCGACGAGGCGCCGCTCTCGCCGCAGCAGCAGGAAGCGGTGAAGGCGCTGGTCCACCAGTACCTGATCGAGCATCCGGAGGTGATCCGCGAGGCCATCGAGGCGCTGCAGGCGCGCGAGAGCCAGACCAAGCAGCAGACCCAGGCCGAGGCCCTGAAGACCCATGCCGAGGCGGTCTTCAAGGACCCCGAGGCCCCGGTCGGCGGCAACCCGATCGGCGACATCACCATCGTCGAGTTCTTCGACTACCGCTGCCCCTATTGCAAGCGCGTCGCCGAGCCGCTGGCGGACCTGCTGAAAGCCGATCCCGGCATCCGCCTCGTCTACAAGGAATTCCCGATCCTCAGCGAGGATTCGATCCTGGCCGCCCAGGCCGCGCTCGCCGCCAGCAAGCAGGGCAAGTACGAGGCGTTCCACCGGGCGCTCATGGCGCATAAGGGCGGCTACGATCCGGCCCTGCTGCGCCAGATCGCGACCGCGGTCGGCATGGACCCGGAGCAGATGCAGGCCGACATGCAGGCCGGCGCGGTGAAATCCAGCATCGCCGCCAATCACGACCTCGCGGAAGCGCTGCAGATCAACAGCACGCCGACCTTCATCATCGGCGACCAGGTCATCGCCGGCGCCATTCCGATCGACGAGATGGTCGCGCTGATCAAGAAGGCCCGCGGCAGCTGACCCTGGGGATTCGACGGAAAGTGCGGTAGCCGGCGGGCTGATGCCTCGGGTGCTGAGGGAGGGCAACCATGACCGCCAAGACCTTGCCGATCACCGGTGGCTGCCTGTGCGGAGCCGTGCGGTTTGAGGCGACTGAGCCGCCTTCGTGGGTCGCCCATTGTCATTGCCGAATGTGTCAGAAGGGCTATGGCGGCCCATCCGCCATTTTTGCGGGATTCCATGGGGCGCAAAAGGAGGCGTTTCGGTTTACCAAGGGGAGCCCGACGTACTACCGGTCATCTGCATGGTATGAGCGCGGCTTTTGTTCCAACTGCGGCAGTCCGCTGGGAATGCGTGCCGCGGACGGGCACGGTGTCATGATTGGCACGCTCGATCACCCCGAAGAATGGCCGCCGAACGAAGCTCATACGGGTATCGAAAGTCAGATTCCCTGGAACGTCATCCATGATGATCTTCCGCGCACGCGAACCGAGGAAGATCCAAAGGTCAATGCAGCAAAGGAGTTTGCTGAGCGCCAAAAGGGATGACGCACTCTTGCACCTTCTCATTTTGAGGATGGACCGGGAAGTCTTGCCCAAGGTTTTTTCGGCACATCGCCCGCCCGGAAAGAGCTATTCCTAAGGAGGAGTCCCCCCGGGGGACCCGGCCGGCCGCCTATCCGGCCACGCGGAACCTTTTCCGCAGCTCGGCCTCGCCCGGGAGGTCCCCGGCTTCCAGCCGATAGTTCCCCTTGCCGGCGATTGCCGTGCCCTGCCACTTGCGCTCGATCTCGGCGCGCTCCGGCCGGCCCTGGAACCAGCTGATGAATTCGTTCACCTTGGCCAGGAGATCGATGCTGGCGGCGTCGGCGGCGACGCCGACCGCATAATACCAGGGATCGGCGGCGAGATTGCCAGGCAGGATGTCGATCCTGCCCTTCCAGCGGCTCTCGGCGCCGGTTGCCGCCCAGAAGTAAATCGGCTGGTCGACGGCAAAGGCATCGACCAGGCCCTCCGCCAGGCAATCGTGGATCTGGCTCTGGTCGGAATAGGCGATGAGATTGGCGAGGCGCACCTTGCCGCCCGGCTTCTCGGCATTGGCGCCCCAACGCAGGCCCGCGGCCTCCAGCGTCGCGAAGGCGCCGGGATCGTTGATGCAGCCGAGGACCTTGCCCGCGAGATCGCCGAGTCCGCGGATCGAGACGTCGCCGGCCCGGCGCGCCAGCACGTAATGCAGATAGGTATAGGTCTCCGAGAAGGCGACGCCGCGATAGGCGGCATTGGGCGGCAGCGCGCTCCAGACCAGGTCCGCCGGCGGCTGGTTCGGCCGGGCGCCGAGATGCAGCAGCTCGGTGCACTGGTCCCAGGGATGTTCGACGAATTCCGGCCGCACCCCCAGCCATTTCGCGAAGGCCGTCGCATAGTCGACGTCGAGGCCGCGCAGCGGCTCGCCCGGCCGCAGCCGGAAGGAGAGGCCGACGAAGGCTGGCTCGATCGCGATCCGCACCTTGCCGCGGTTCAGCGCCGCCGCCAGCCGGTCGAAGCCGCGCTCGGCGGGAAGGCTGTTGCGCCGGAGCACCGCCGCCAGTTCCGCTTCCGCGGTTGTCGGTGCCGCGGCGGCGGCGGCGAGATCTTCCGCCAGGCTCACCGACCATGCGGTCTTGTCGGTGAGCGCCGCATTGCGCGCCGCGATCTGCGGCGCCGCCACGCCGATCACCCGGTTGTTGGCCTTCAGCGCGATCAGCTCCTCCGACATCGCGGCGAAGGTCGCATTCATCCGCTCCAGCGAATCCGCCAGCTGGCCGCCCAGCGCGCCGAGCTGGCGATTGGCATCCTCCGCCACCCGCGCGACCCGCTGCTGCACCTCGGAGAGATCGATGCGCCGGGCCGCATCCTTGGCGCCCTGCATGGTCTGCTGGGCGAGCTGCCGCACTTCCTGGGCGACGATGGCGAAGCCCTTGCCCTGTTCGCCGGCATGCACCGCCTCGATCGTGGCATTCAGCGACAGCAGGTTCACCGCCTTGGCGATGCCCTCGATCGACTTCAGCACCGTCATTGCATCCTTGGCCTTGGCCTCGATCGCGCCGACGATGGCCTCGAGCTCGCCGCGGATGCCGACCAGCACCCGCTCCATTTCCGCCGCCAGCGCCGCCCGCAGCTGCTGGCTGATCTCGGCGCTCTCGGCCACGTGGACGCTGGATTTCTCCAGGGCGCCCTGCACCTGGCCGCTACGGCCCTCGATCTCGCCCAGCGCCAGGGCCTGGGCCTCCAGGCCGCGCCCAATCCCGGACTGCAGGTATTCGAGGGCGCCGAGCCCCCGGGCCGCGAGGCGCAGCGCTTCGTCCTGCGGCGGGTGATTGTCGCCGCGCGAACCCGAGTCATCCATTCCAGCCCCCAACCTTGCCGCCCGACCTTGGCGCCTGACCTTGGCGCCCGAATCGGCGTTTCCTGGCAGTCACAAATGTTTCCCGGCAGTATATGCAAAATGGGACTGAAGGCATAGCCCGCCAAATTGGCCCATGGGGGAATTTCGGTTGCGGATCAGCGCTTCAGGCCGCAAATTCCATCCCGGCGGCCAGACGTCATCCGGAAAACTCGGGAAATCCCGATAACACGGCCCTTGGTTGCGACTTCGGGGGCTGCTGGCTATAAGTGCCGGGTCGATTCGGGAGCATGTCCATCTTGTCCAAGCAGCCTACAATCCTGGTCCTCAATGGGCCGAACCTCAACATGCTGGGGGTTCGGGAGCCGGAGCTCTATGGCCGCGACACCCTGGGCGACATCGCCAAGGCCTGCACCGCCCGCGGCAAGGCGCTGGGCCTCGCGGTGGATTTCCGCCAGTCCAACCACGAGGGCGAGCTGATCACCTGGCTGCAGCAGGCGCGCAAGGGCGCCGCCGGCATCGTCATCAACCCGGCCGGCCTCAGCCATACCTCGGTCGCCCTGATGGATGCCCTGCTGCTGACCGACCTGCCGGCGATCGAGGTGCATCTCTCCAACATCTTCCGGCGCGAGGCCTATCGCCACCATTCCTTCATCAGCGCCGCCGCCAGGGGCGTCATCTGCGGTCTCGGCGCCCAGGGCTATCTGCTGGCCCTCGACGCCCTGGCGGGCATCCTTTCCACGCAGAAATCCGGTTCCAAGAAGGCACGCTCATGAGCAAATTCGACGTCGACGAGGCCCTGATCCGCAAGCTGGCCAAGCTGCTGAAGGAGACCGAGCTCAGCGAGATCGAATTCGAGAGCGAAGGCAAGAGGGTCCGGGTCAACAGCGGCCAGATCGCCACCGCCACCACCATCCACCAGATGCCGGGTGCCGGCGCCGTCCCGGTAGTCGCCGCGGCACCGGCCAAGGCCGACGGACCGCAGCCCGGCACCCTCGCCTCGCCGATGGTGGGCACCGCCTATCTCTGCCCGGAGCCGGGCGCCCAGGCCTTCGTCAAGGTCGGCGACAAGGTCGCCAAGGGACAGACGGTGCTGATCATCGAGGCGATGAAGGTGATGAACCCGATCCAGGCCGTCGCCAACGGCACGGTGAAGGAGATCCTGATCGCCGACGGCCAGCCGGTCGAGTTCGGCGAGCCCATGATGATCATCCAGTAGCCCGGATACAGGGCCCAGATGTTCGAAAAAGTCCTGATAGCCAATCGCGGCGAGATCGCGCTTCGCATTCATCGCGCCTGTCGCGAGATGGGCATCCGCACCGTGGCGGTGCATTCCACCGTCGATGCCGATGCCATGCATGTCCGCCTTGCCGACGAGAGCGTCTGCATCGGGCCGGCGGCATCGCGGGATTCCTACCTCAACATGCCGGCGATCATCTCCGCCGCTACCATCACCGGCGCCGACGCCATCCATCCCGGCATCGGCTTCCTCTCGGAGAACGCCACCTTCGCCTCGATGGTGGAGGAACACGGCCTGACCTTCATCGGCCCCTCGCCGGAGCACCTCGCCCTGATGGGCGACAAGGTCCAGGCCAAGGACGCGGCGATCCGCTTCGGCATCCCCGTCGTCCCCGGCTCCGAGGGCGAGATCCGCGACGACGTCGAGGCGATGAAGGTCGCCCGGGAGACCGGGTTTCCGGTGTTGATCAAGGCCGCGGCCGGCGGCGGTGGCAAGGGCATGAAGGTCGCCAATGACGAGAGCGAGCTGAAGGCCGCCTTCTCCATGGCCCGGGCCGAGGCCAAGGCGGCCTTCGGCAACGACGCCGTCTACATGGAGAAGTACCTGTCGCATCCGCGCCATATCGAGATGCAGATCCTGGCCGACAACCACGGCAACGTGGTGCATCTCGGCGAGCGCGACTGCTCGCTGCAGCGCCGGCACCAGAAGGTGCTGGAGGAGGCCCCCTCGCCGGCGCTCAACGCCGAGCAGCGGGCGCATATCGGCGACGTCTCCATCACCGCGATGAAGAAGATGGGATACCGCTCGGTGGGCACCATAGAATTCCTGTTCCAGGACGGGAAATTCTATTTCATCGAGATGAACACGCGCCTCCAGGTTGAGCATCCGGTCTCGGAAATGATCACCGGAATCGATCTGGTGCGCGAGCAGATCCGCGTCGCCTCCGGCGCTCCGCTCGGTTTCGTCCAGGCCGACGTGGTGATCAACGGCCATGCCATCGAATGCCGGATCAATGCCGAGGATCCCGACACCTTCCTGCCCTCGCCCGGCCGGATCACCGATTTCCATGCCTCCGGCGGGCTCGGCGTCCGGGTCGATTCGGCGCTCTATTCCGGCTACAAGGTGCCCTCGAACTACGACAGCCTGATCGCCAAGCTGGTGGTGCACGGCCGCACCCGCAATGAATGCCTGATGCGGCTGCGCCGGGCGCTCGAGGAGATGGTGATCGGTGGCATCAAGACCAACATCCCGCTGCACCACAAGCTGATCGCCGCACCGGATTTCATCAACGGCGCCTACGACATCCGCTGGCTGGAGAAGTTCGTCGCGAAATAGGGTTTTTGCACCCCTGCCCGGCGAAAAATAACGCTTGGCGGCGGCACCGGCATCGGGCCTAGAATTGGCGCCGATGTCGAACCGATCCAAGCCGCCGAAGATCACGCCCGACATGCTCCTGCGGGCCTATGCCATCGGGATCTTCCCGATGGCCGAGGCGCGCAACGATCCGGAGCTGTACTGGATCGATCCGGAACTGCGCGGCATCATCCCGCTCGATACCTTCCATGTGCCGAAGAGCCTGCGCAAGACCATCCGCCACGGACGCTTCAAGGTGACCTGCAACACCGCCTTCGAACGGACCGTCGAGGCCTGCGCGGCGCCGGCGGCGGGACGGCGGCAGACCTGGATCAACCAGACCATCTTCGATCTCTGCCGCCAGCTCTTCCAGATGGGCTACGCCCACAGCGTCGAGGTCTGGATGGACGAGGAACTGGTCGGCGGGCTCTATGGCATCAGCCTCGGCGGGGCGTTCTTCGGGGAAAGCATGTTCAGCCGCGAAACCGATGCCAGCAAGGTGGCGCTGGTCCACCTGGTTGCACGTCTCCGGGCGGGAAATTTCGGGCTTCTGGACACCCAGTTCGTCACCAACCATCTGGCGCGCTTCGGGGCGGTCGAAATCCCGCGCGAGGACTACCGCAAGCGGCTCAACGACGCGCTGGCGCGGCGGGCCGAGTTCTATTCCGACGTACCGGAGGGGGCGCTGGAGGAGTTGCTGGGGGCGGGCTGCTGATTGACCGATTTTTCGTCCGGCGCGGTGCCGGCCGGTGCTTCGGACCGGCTGGGATCGTCGTTGACGCAGTCCAGCACCACCAGATCGTAGATCGGGTGCTCGAGACCGGACAGGGCCGGACTCGAGGCGAACATCCAGCCGGAAAATCGCTTCACCGGCGATTCGTCGGGCTTGTTCTCCACCACCTCCAGGAAGGCCGCGGATTCCGGCGTCTCTTCCGGCGGGTGCTTGTCGCAGGCGCGGGCGGTGATCTGCAGCGCGCCGAAGCTCACCGTAGTCCCCACCGGCACCTTGATGGTCGAGACCCGGGCGGTGATCTTGTCGAGCCCCTGGAGCACGACCTCGTCCATCGGGACGGCCTGGGCCGCGGGGACCGCCGCCAGCGCCAGCCAGGCGAGAAATCCGGCGGCGCAACCTTGTTCTATCCGGTTCATGTCTTGGGTCTATAGGGGTTGTCGAGGCCGTCCAGCATCTGCGCAAAGACCTCGCGGATCTGCGCCTCGTCGCAGCCCATCAGCACCGCGTCTTCCAACGCGTCCTGGGAGAGCTGGCGAATCTCCTCCAGGTTCTGATTGAGAACTTTGATTTTTTCAAGGCAGGATACCGGGCTGCCATCCGGCTGGCGCCAGGTCGGCAGGGTGAGGCCGGTCGCAGCCTTAGCCTTGGTGGTCATGCCCAGTACCTAACATGTCTCATATCTAGGCAGCGCCAGCCGCCACCGCAAGCCGGACCCGGGCCCTGGCGCCTAGTTGGTGCCGCCCTGCTCGTCGGGCTTGCTGTCGGTCCCGATCACGAATTTGTTGATCAGATCCGCGAGGTTGACCGCACCTTGCGCATGCTCGATGCGGTCGCCATTCTTCATCAAGGTATCGTCCGAGCCCGGTTCCAGCAGGATGTAGTTGTTCCCCAGGAGGCCGTCGCTGGTGATGATGGCGCTGGAATCGGTAGGCAGCTTGACCCGCCCGTCGATATTGAGCACCAGCACCGCCTGGAAGGCCTCGGCATCGAATTCCTGGCTGACCACGGTGCCGATCTTGACGCCGGCGGCGCGCACCTCGGTCCCAGGCAGCACCGAACCGCCGCTGTCGAGGCGGATCGTCAGGTCGTAGCCGCCGCGGGTCTCCTTGACGCCGCTGCCGCTGTAGATGACGTAGAGGAACGCCGCCGCCGCCAGCAGCACGACGGCGCCCATGATGGTTTCCAGCACATTGCGCTGCATGTCAGTTCCCCAGATGGCGGTTGGATGATGGCACGCGGGTCGCTCCGGCCGTGCGGCGGGGCCCGCTCCCGGCGGCGCCGGGCAGGCTCAGCTTGGCGTCCATGGCTCGTAATCACCGGCGGCCTTGGCCCGCTGTCCGCCCTTCAGCGTGTGGCCCGGCGGACGATAGGCCAGATCGGTTCCCGTGAGATTCGGCAGATGCGGCTTCTGCCAGGCGCGCGGCTTGGCGCGCTCGACCGGCGGCTTCTGGACCGTCCAGTGCAGCCAGGCATGCCATTCTGGCGGCACCTTGCTGGCTTCCGGCAGGCCCTTGTAGAGCACCCAGCGGCGCTCGCGCTTCTGACCCTTGGTCCGGCGGTCCAGATAGTATCTGTTGCCGAATTCGTCGGTCCCGACGAGCTCGCCGTGGAGGCGGGTGAACAACCAGGTACCGAAGCTCATGAAGCTGGCGAGGTCCAAAACGTTGCGGGCGGCCAGACTATAGACAGCCGCCGTCGGCAAGGCAAGGCGAGGCGGCCCGCCGCTCCGACGCAGCAACCCCAAGCCAGGACAGGGTTTTTTCCACGATCCGGGCGGCGGGGCGGTGATCAGCATTTCCACCGGCGCCGATCAGTTATCCTGGCTGGACAGGCCGAATCCGGCTTGCGCATAGTTGCCGCCCATCTCCAACCGGGCCCCGCCGGCGCGCCGACCGGCGCCGAACCGCCCCGCCACCGCAAATGAGGCCCGTCCTGACCGCCGATATCCGCACTTCCGCCGGCGCTTTCACGGTGAATGCACCGCGGCGCTACTGGCTGGGCATCCTGCTGGTGGCCCTGGCCGCGGTGGCCTTCAGCCAGATCACCATGTTCTCGAAACTGGCCTATCTCGCCGGCTCGACCCCGGTGACCCTGGTCTGGCTGCGATTCGTCGCCTTCGTCGGCGTGATCGGCCTCGTCCTCCTTGGCCGGCGGCAGAGTTTCCGCCTGCCCGCCCGGAACCTGCGGGGCAGCGCCGTCCTCGCCTTCGGCATGTTCCTGATGTCGGTCGGCTACCTGTCCTCGGTGGCCTATATCGACGTCAGCCTGGCGGTCATCCTGCTCTACAGCTTCCCGCTGATGGTCGGCCTGCTTTCGGCCCTGGCCGGGCGGGAGCGAATCACCCTGGTGAAGGCGCTCTGCCTGATCCTCGCCTTCGCCGGCCTGGTCTGGGCGGTCGGGCCCGGCTTCGAGCGCCTGGACTGGCGCGGCGTCGGCCTGGCGCTGGGCGCGGCCTTCGGGCTCACAATCACCATAACCTGGGGCGGCGCCTATCTGGAGGGCGTCGAGCCGCTGGTGGTGAATGTCTGGGCCAATCTCTGGATGCTGGCGGTGATGTCGGCCTATGTCCTGGGCTTCGGCGACCTGGTCCTGCCGCAGTCGGCGACCGGCTGGATCGGCCTGTGCGGCGCCACCGGCTGCTACATCTTCGCCATCGTCGTGCTGTTCGTGGCGATGCGCTGGGTGACGCCGGCGCAGACCGCAGTCACCCTCAACATCGAACCGATCTTCTCGATCGCCGCCGCGGTGCTGGTCCTGCACGAAACCGTCACCTGGGGTCAGGCTTGCGGCATCGCTATCATGTTGATCGCCATCGTCTTTTCCGCCGTATGGGGAGCCGTGTCAAAATCGTGACAGCGGTTTTTCAGGCTTTTGCGCCGCAACAGAAGCGGCGACGCGGCGGAAAACGAGGGGGAGCACAACATCTAGAAGCGTCAACAGGAATAATCACCAAATCTTGAAATTTCTCTGTTGCGCCGGTGTTCCCCATAAACGCAATATCGTGACGCAGCGCCGGTCTAGACCACTAGATATAGCGCGCCGGAACAATCTTTTACCCATCTTTGCTGAAGTATTTTCTGCAGAGGGGGAAGGATTCTCCGCAGATCATGGTTTTATTACCGGAGCCGGGGGGCACCAAGATGCGGATTGAGCGTCGTTTCACCAAAGCCGACCAGTCGCCCTATGCGGAAATCGCCTTCCGCACCACGACGAGCGAGATCCGCAATCCGGACGGGTCGGTGGTCTTCCAGTTGAAGGACATCGAGGTCCCCGCCGACTGGTCGCAGGTGGCAAGCGACGTCCTGGCGCAGAAATACTTCCGCAAGGCCGGCCTGCCGGCGAAGCTGCGCCCGGTGGTCGAGGCCGGCGTGCCGGAATGGCTGTGGCGCAAGGAGGCCGACAAGGAGGCCCTGGTGCAGCTGCCGGCCGACCAGCGCAATGTCGGCGAGATGAAGGCGACCCAGGTCTTCGACCGCCTGGTCGGCACTTGGACCTATTGGGGCTGGAAGGGCGGCTATTTCGATTCCGAGCGCGACGCCAAGGCCTTCTTCGACGAGATGCGCTTCATGCTGGCGCGCCAGATGGGCGCCCCCAACAGCCCGCAATGGTTCAATACCGGCCTGCACTGGGCCTATGGCATCGACGGCCCGGCCCAGGGCCATCACTATGTCGACTACCGGACCGGCGAGCTCACCGTCTCCGCCTCGGCCTACGAGCATCCGCAGCCGCATGCCTGCTTCATCCAGTCGGTTTCCGACGACCTGGTGAACGAGGGCGGCATCATGGACCTCTGGGTGCGCGAGGCGCGCCTGTTCAAGTACGGCTCCGGCACCGGCTCGAATTTCTCCAAGCTGCGCGGCGACGGCGAAAGGCTGTCCGGCGGCGGCCGCTCCTCCGGCCTGATGAGCTTCCTGAAGATCGGCGACCGCGCCGCCGGCGCCATCAAGTCCGGCGGCACCACCCGGCGCGCCGCCAAGATGGTGACGGTCGATCTCGATCACCCGGATATCGAGGCCTTATCGACTGGAAGGTGACCGAAGAGCAGAAGGTGGCCGCCCTGGTCTCCGGCTCGCAGATGTGCAACACGCATCTCAACAACGTGATCAAGGCCGCCCATGCCGGCGAGGGCGAAAACAAGTTCGACCCCAAGGCCAATCCGGCGCTGAAGGCGGCGGTGCGCGAGGCACGCAAGGCGAAGATCCCCGAGAACTACGTGCAGCGGGTGATCCACTTCGCCCAGCAGGGCTACAACGAGATCCAGTTCAAGATCTACGACACCGACTGGGATTCCGACGCCTACCTGACGGTGGCCGGCCAGAATTCCAACAACTCGGTGCGCATCTCCAACGAATTCATCCAGAAGGTGCTGGCCGACGGCGAGTGGAACCTGATCCGCCGCACCGACGGCAAGATCGCCAAGACCCTGAAGGCGCGCGACCTCTGGGAGAAGATCGGCCAGGCCGCCTGGGCCAGCGCCGATCCGGGCGTGCAGTTCGACACCACCATCAACGAATGGCACACCTGCCCGGAATCCGGCCGGATCAACGCCTCCAATCCCTGCTCGGAATACATGTTCCTGGACGACACCGCCTGCAACCTGGCGTCCCTGAACCTGATGACCTTCCGCAAGCCGGCGGAGAAGTTCGACATCGCCGCCTACGAGCATGCGGTCCGGCTGTGGACCGTGGTGCTCGAGATCTCGGTGCTGATGGCGCAGTTCCCCTCGAAGGAGATCGCCCAGCTCTCCTACGAATTCCGCACCCTCGGCCTCGGCTATGCCAATATCGGCGGCCTGCTGATGGCAGATGGGCCTCGGCTATGACAGCGACGAGGGCCGCGCCCTCACCGCCGCCCTGACCGCGGTGATGACCGGCGTCTCCTATGCGACCTCGGCGGAGATGGCCGGCGAGCTCGGCGCCTTCCCGGGCTATGCCAAGAACCGCGAGGCGATGCTCCGGGTCATCCGCAACCACCGCCGCGCCGCCTATGGCGAGACCCAGGGCTATGAGGGCCTGTCGGTCTTCCCGGTGCCGCTCGACGCCGCCAACTGTCCCGACCAGGACCTGATCGGCCATGCCCGCCGCGCCTGGGACCTGGCGCTGAAGCTCGGCAACCAGCACGGCTACCGCAACGCCCAGGCGACGGTGATCGCGCCCACCGGCACGATCGGCCTGGTGATGGATTGCGACACCACCGGCATCGAGCCGGACTTCGCCCTGGTGAAGTTCAAGAAGCTGGCCGGCGGCGGCTACTTCAAGATCATCAACCGCACGGTGCCGGAGGCGCTGAAGACCCTCGGCTACAACCCGGCCCAGGCGGAGGAGATCATCCGCTATGCGGTCGGCCACGGCTCGCTGAAGGGCGCGCCGGCGATCAACGAGGCGAGCCTGAAGGCGAAGGGCTTCACCGCCGGCGCCATCCAGTCGATCGAGGCCTCGCTGACCGCCGCCTTCGACATCCGCTTCGTCTTCAACAAGTGGAACCTGGGCGAGGAGTTCTGCAAGGCCGGCCTCGGCCTGACCGAGGCGCAGCTCAACGACCCCGCCTTCGACATGCTGACGGCGCTCGGCTTCAGCAAGGCCGATTACGACGCCGCCAACACCTATGTCTGCGGCGCGATGACCCTGGAGGGCGCGCCGTTCCTGAAGGACGAGCATCTCCCGGTCTTCGACTGCGCCAATCCCTGCGGCCGGATCGGCAAGCGCTACCTCTCGGTCGAGAGCCACATCCGCATGATGGCGGCGGCGCAGCCCTTCATCTCCGGCGCCATCTCGAAGACCATCAACATGCCGAACCAGGCCTCGGTCGAGGCCTGCAAGGACGCCTACATGCTGTCCTGGAACCTCGGCATCAAGGCGAACGCGCTCTACCGCGACGGCTCGAAGCTGTCGCAGCCTTTGGCCTCCTCGGTGCTCGACGACGACATCGTCGACGAGGTGATCGAGGCGCCGGCCGCCGCGCGCAGCCAGATCGTCGCCGAGCGCATCATCGAGCGCATCGTCGAGCGGGTGGTCGAGCACGACCGCCAGCGCCTGCCGGAACGCCGCAAGGGCTACACCCAGAAGGCGATCGTCGGCGGCCACAAGGTCTATCTGCGCACCGGCGAATACGAGGACGGCAAGCTCGGCGAGATCTTCATCGACATGCACAAGGAAGGCGCCGCCTTCCGCAGCCTGATGAACAACTTCGCCATCGCCATCTCGATCGGCCTGCAATACGGCGTGCCGCTCGAGGAATTCGTCGAGGCCTTCACCTTCACCCGCTTCGAGCCCAACGGCATCGTCGAGGGCAACGACGCGATCAAGATGGCGACCTCGATCCTCGACTACATCTTCCGCGAGCTCGCGGTGTCCTATCTCGGGCGCAACGACCTCGCCCATGTCCAGCCCTCGGATCTCGACCACGATGCGATGGGCGGCGGCGCCGACGAGACCGCCCTGCCGGAGAAGGTCGCCGAGCGCAACGTCGAGGCGGTGAAGCGCATCACCAGCCAGGGATTCGTGCGCTCGAACCTGATCGTGCTGAAGAACGCGGCGATGTCGGGCGGCGTGTCCGGCAACACCGCCCTCGCGCATGATCACGGCGGGCACGACCACGGCACGGTTGCGCACGGCGGTCATGCCCACGGCCACGGCGGCACCGCCGTCATCGAGCGCCACGGCGCCCCGCTGAGCGCCCCGGTCTCGGTCGGCGAGGCGGTGGTGCAGGCGGTCGATGCCCGGATGTCGAAGATCCGCGAGGCCCGGATGAAGGGCTACGAGGGCGATGCCTGCGGCGAATGCGGCAACTTCACCCTGGTGCGCAACGGCACCTGCCTGAAATGCACCACCTGCGGCGGGACGAGCGGCTGCAGCTGAGCAAAGGCGAGACCGAAACCCCTCCCCGGGAAACCGGGGAGGGGTTTTTCTTTGTGCGGTTCGAGGCACCCGTCGACCCCTCACCCCATCCCTCTCCCTCAAGGGAGCGCTGTCGCCCTGGCCTTTTCCACTTCCGATCCAGCGCGAAGCGGCCAAGGCATTTGAAGGAAGTTGACGCCGCGTCCCCTTGAGGGAGAGGGACAGGGTGAGGGGTTGCTCGGTATCCGCCGCCGGATCTATTCCGCGGCCTTGGGCACGGGCTTCGCATCTGCGCGTTCATCGCCGGTCTTCGCCAGCTTCTTCAGCGTCTGCCATTCGTGCATCAGGGCCTTCACCGATTTCCGGGCGCTGGGGCGCGCGAAGGCCTTCGCCGCCTCCCCCACCTTGCCCTTGGCCAGCGCGCGCAGGCCGTCGCCGAGCGCCACCGGGAAGTTGAACAGCACGGCGGAATCCCGGTAGCAGACCGACATGCATTTCGTGCAGTCGTCGCGGATGAGCGGCGCTGTCGGGAAATCCTCGATCACGCACATCGGCTCCGACCAGAAGTCGCAGCGATAGACCATGAAGTTGACGTCCATGGCGAAATACTTGTAGCCGCCGTAGCAGGGGAATTCCTGGCGCTCGTCCTGCACGAAGCGGGTCATCTCGGCCAGGGATTCGTCCGGGTTGAGGACGCCGAAGCGGCCCTTGATCGCGCGGATCTTGCCGAGGATCTGCGCCAGTTCCGCGCCGCTGAAATCGATCAGCGACGAGGTCTCGGAGAAGACAAGGGAACTCGATCCCAGGCTGCGCTTCGGATAGGTGAAGGTCACCGTCTCGAAACCCAGCCGCTCCAGGGCATCGACCAGCAGGTCATAGTCGCCGATCAGCCGGTTGATGGTGACCGAGGCGACGGTCTTCACGCCCAGCGCCTTCAAATGGGCATTGGCGGCGGCGATGCGCTGGAAGACGCCGGGCAGGCCGCGGTTCCTTTCATGCGCCGCGGCATCCGGCGCATCGATCGAGATGAACAGCGTGCGCAGCCCCGCGGCGGCGAGATCGGCGATGTTGCGCGGGGTGAGCGGCGAGCCGTTGGTCACCACCGCCGCCCGCATGCCCTTCGACGAGGCATAGGCCACCATGTCGATGAGGCGCGGATGCAAGAGCGGCTCGCCGCCGGAAAAGGTCAAATAGCGGATGCCGCGATCGTAGAGGATGTCCAGCGCCCGGCAGGCGCGCTCGAAGTCCAGCCACTTCTTCTCGGTGACGAAATCCTTGTCCTTGGCATAGTTGCAGAAGTCGCAGGTGGCGTTGCAGACATTGGTGACGGCGATGTTGCAGCAGCCGGGCCCGCCGCCGGGCAGCAGGCTCAGCACATCGGCGGCCTGCCGGGCGAACTGGCCGATGGCGTGAACGGATGGCGCAGGCATGGGCAAACCTCTCGATGGCGGCAACGCCCCCGACTCCGATGGCGTCCGGCAGACCGGACATGGGAAGCCTATCATGTGACGCCAACCTGTCGCCGGTCCGTGGACGGCGGGTCCCGCAGTCGACCGGCGTTCACCTTGGGTTCGCCGGCGGCGAAATCCCGCGGAATTCCGCGGTTTTTTGCCACCCCGCCGCGGCGTTATCCGTGGTGGATTGCCGGCGCCGGGCCCGCTATTCTGCCGGCCGAATTGCGACACCCCTGACCCCTTCCATGGAGATGACGATGGCCGGCAAGATCGATGCGCGTATCGCCGAATTGAAACTCGAGCTTCCCAAGGCGGCGGCGCCGGTCGCCAACTACGTGCCGGTGGTGATCGCCGGCAACACCGCCTATGTCTCGGGCCAGGTCACCGTCTTCAACGGCGAGTTCAAGTACCAGGGCAAGCTCGGCAAGGAATACACCGTCGAGGACGGCCAGAAGGCGGCCCGGATGTGCGGACTCAACATTCTCGCCCAGCTGCGCGCGGCGATCGGCGACCTCGACCGGGTGAAGCGGATTTGCAAGCTCGGCGTCTTCGTCAACTGCATCGACAGCTTCACCGACCAGCCGAAGGTCGCCAACGGCGTCTCCGACCTGATGGTCGAGGTCTTCGGCGATGCCGGCAAGCATGCGCGCTCGGCGATCGGCGTCAACGTGCTGCCGCTGAACGTGGCGGTCGAGGTGGACGCGATCGTCGAGCTGGCGTAACCGGGCGCCATGAGCGGGATCTTCGCGCCGGGCTACAAGAACGAGTGCTTCTGGTGGGCGGATGCGCCGCGGCCGGCGGCGGCGGCGGCGACGCTGCCGCCGACCGTCGACGTGCTGGTGATCGGCTCGGGCTATACCGGGCTGATGGCGGCGCGCGAAACCGCGCTCGGCGGCCGCTCGACCCTGGTGATCGACGCGCAGGATCTCGGCTTCGGCTGTTCCAGCCGCAACGGCGGCCAGGTCTCGACCAGCATCAAGCCGAGCTTCGGCGAGCTCAGCGGCCGGCACAACGAGCAGGTGGCCTTCGCCATCCGCAGCGAGGGCATCCAGGCCCTCGACTTCATCGCCGACTTGGTCCAGCGCGAGCGGCTGAGCTGCGACTGGCAGCGCACCGGCCGCTTCCATGCGGCGCATAACCCGAAGCAGTACGAGGCCCTGGCGGCGCTGACCAAATCCCAGCCCAAGGGCTTGGAAGTGCCGATGGAACTGGTGCCGGCTGCCGAGCAGCGCCGCGAGATCGGCAGCGACTATTATCACGGCGGCATCGTCTATCCGCGCCACGCGGCGCTGCATCCCGGCAAGTACCACCTGGAGCTGCTGCGCCTCGCCAGGGCTGCCGGCGTCAGCTTCATCTCCCATTGTCCGGCCAGCGAGATCCGCCGCGAGGACAAGGGCTTTCAGGTGACGACGGCGAAGGGCGTGCTCTATGCCCGCGACGTGGTGGTGGCGACCAACGGCTATACCGGGCCGATGACGCCCTGGCACCGCCGCCGGGTGATCCCGATCGGCAGCTACATCATCGCCACGGAATCCCAGCCGAAGGAGCTGATGAAGCGGCTCATCCCGAACAACCGGATGCTGAGCGACAGCCGCAAGCTGGTGTTCTATTACCGCCTTTCGCCCGACAAGCACCGGATGATCTTCGGCGGCCGCGTCGCCTACATGGAGAACGATCCCACCGTCTCGGCGCCGCGGCTGCATCGCTGGATGTCGCTGATCTTCCCCGAGCTCAAGGCCGCCCAGGTGAGCCACAGCTGGATGGGCTTCGTCGCCTATACCTTCGACACCCTGCCGCATATCGGCGTGCAGGACGGACTGCATTACGCGATGGGCTATTGCGGCTCGGGCGTCTCGCTCGCCACCTATTACGGCATGCGCATCGGCCAGCAGGTGCTCGGCAAGAAGGAAGGCAAGACCGCGCTCGACGGCGTCAGGTTCCAGACCCGGCCGCTTTATGCCGGCAATCCCTGGTTCCTCGCCCCCTCGATCTTCTACTACCGCCTGCGCGACAAGCTGCCGATCTGACCGGCACGGCCGGCGCTATCCCGCATCGCTTAGCTGGATCTCGATGCGCTCCTTGCCCTTGCCGATGTTGCGGCGCTTCAGCGTCACCGCGCCGATCTCGCCGGTGCGCCGGAGATGCGTGCCGCCGCAGGGTACCCGGGCAAAGCCGGGGATCTCCCAGTAGCGGCGCTCGGCGGCGACGTCGCTGAATTCGCTGACGATGGCGATATCGGCGGCGACCAGGCGATCGAGCGCCGCCAGGAAATCGGGAAAGGCCGGGGCGATGTTGGCATCCAGGGCGAAATCGATCCGCGCCTTGTCGGCGGCGATATGGGCGCCGATCTTCGGCACCCCGGGGAACCGCGCCGTGGCGAGTTCCAGCACGATCTCCGCCGCGAAATGCAGGCGCATCAGGCGATAGCGCCGCGCCCAGTCGATGACGACCGTGACCGCATCGCCCGGCTGCAATCCGTGATCCGCCGGCAGGGTGTAGCGGATCTCGCTGCCGGATTTCTGCGCCGCCAGCACCGGCCGCCCGCCGATCGTCCCGGCATCGCTCTCCTGCCCGCCGGAGAGCGCATAGAAGATCGTCTCGGCCAGCGTCACCCGGTCGCCGTCGACGCCGGCGATCCGGGTCTGCAATTCATGTTTGTAGGGATCCTGCCAGAAGACCTTGACCGTCATCGCCGCGCCTGGAAGAAGCCCTTCAGCAGCGCGGCGCTGCGCGCCTCGTCGAGGCCGCCCACGACCTCGGGGCGATGATGGCAGGTCGGCTGCTGGTAGATCCGCGGCCCATGCTCGACGCCGCCGCCCTTGGCATCGCGGGCGGCGAAGCTGAGGCGCCGCAGCCGGGCGAAGGAGATCGCCGTGGCGCACATCGGACAGGGCTCCAGCGTGACGTAGAGATCGAGCAGCGGCAGGCGCTTCTCCTTGCGCCCGGTCGAGACCGCGCGGATCACCAGCATCTCGGCATGGGCGGTCGGATCGTGCAGCTCCTCGGTGCGGTTGTGGTCGGCCGCCAGCACCTCGCCGCTGGTGCTGTCCACCAGCACCGCGCCGATCGGCACCTCGCCCCGCGCCGCCGCCGCTTCCGCCTGGCGGAAGGCAAGGTCCATGTAGTCGATTCTGTGCCGCTCGCTCATGCCGGCCACTTGACCGCATCGGGCCCAGGGGGGTCAAGCCCGGGCATGCGGCGCCGGGCGCGTCTCCCGCCCCTTGTCCCTCCCCGCGCAATGTGGTTTAGCTTGCCGCGATATAGGAGAGACTGCATGCCCCAGCCCCTGATCGGCGTGACCCTGGATACCGAGGCCCCGGCCGGGATGTCGAAATCCGCCCGCTATGCCCTGCGCGCCAACTATTGCGATGCGGTGGCGGCCTTCGGCGGCCTGCCGATCGGCCTGCCGCATGCCGAGGACCAGGTCGCGGCCTATGCCGAGCGGATCGACGGGCTGGTCGTCACCGGCGGCGCCTTCGACATCGATCCGGCGCTGTTCGGGGTCAATACCAGGCACGAGACGGTGCGCACCAAGGCCGGCCGCACCGCCTTCGAATATGCCGTCACCAGGGCGATGATGCAGCTGAACAAGCCGGTGCTCGGGATCTGCGGCGGCCAGCAGCTGCTGAACGTGGTGCTCGGCGGCACCCTGGTCCAGCATATCGAGGCCGAGGTTGCGGATTCGCTGCTGCACGAGCAGCCCAATCCGCGCCACGAGCCGGGCCACATGGTGACGGTGACGCCGGGCTCGCTGCTGCACCGGATCTGCGGCACCGCCGAGATGCATGTGAACAGCGCGCACCACCAGTCGGTGAAGACCGTCGGCCCCGGCGTGGTGGTGAATGCGGTGGCCGATGACGGAGTCATCGAGGGCATCGAAGATCCGCGGCTCCGGTTCTGCATCGGCGTGCAGTGGCATCCGGAATTCGCCGTCGATCCCGGCGACCGGCAGATCTTCAAGGCGCTGATCGCGGCGGCCGGGACCCGATGAGCACGCCTCCCGGCGAACGCATCGCCAAGGTGATGGCGCGGGCCGGCCTCTGCTCGCGGCGCGAGGCCGAGGCCTGGATCGAGGCCGGCCGCGTCACCCTGAACGGCAAGAAGCTGGCCTCGCCGGCGGTCAATGTCGTGCCCGGCGACGGCATCAAGGTCGACGGCAAGCTGCTGCCGCAGAAGGAGCATGCCCGGGTCTGGCGCTACCACAAGCCGCGCGGCCTGGTGACCACCGCCAAGGATCCCGAGGGCCGGCCGACGGTCTTCGCCAGCCTGCCCAAGCACCTGCCGCGGGTCATCTCGGTCGGGCGGCTCGATCTCAATTCCGAGGGCCTGCTGCTGCTCACCAATGACGGCGAACTCGCCCGTAGGATGGAACTCCCGGCGACCGGCTGGCTGCGCCGCTACCGGGTGCGGCTGAAGGGCCTCGCCGACCCGCAGTCCCTGGCCAGCCTCGCCCGGGGCATCGAGGTCGACGGCGTGCGCTACGGGCCGATCCAGGCGGCGCTCGACCGCCAGCAGGGCGACAATGCCTGGATCACCATGACCCTGACCGAGGGCAAGAACCGCGAGATCCGCAAGGTCTGCGCGCATTTCGGCTGGCAGGTCAGCCGCCTGATCCGCCTCTCCTACGGCCCATTCCAGCTCGGCCAGCTGCAGAAGGGCGAGGTCGAGGAAGTGCCGGGCAAGGTGCTGAAGGACCAGCTCGGCCTGGAGAAATCGCCGGCCGCCGAGCGCGCGGCCGAGGTCCGCCACAAGCGTCGCGATGCGGATCGACGCCGGGAGCCATAAGGGCGTCCGGCTCGCGGTGCCGCCGGGCCAGGAGGTGCGCCCGACCGGCGACCGCGCGCGCCAGGCGATCTTCAACATCCTCGCCCATGCCCATGACGCCATCGCCGGGGCCAAGGTTTTGGACGCCTTCGCCGGTTCGGGCGCGCTCGGCCTCGAGGCCCTGTCGCGGGGCGCCGAGCGCCTGACGCTGATCGAGGCCGATCGCGGCGCCGCCGAGGCGATCAAGGCGAATATCGCCGCCTGCCGCGAGCAGCCGCGCGCCCAGCTCTTCACCGCCGATGCCCTGCGCCCGCCCCGCGCCGCCGGCGGCCATTGGGCGCCCTGTTCCCTGGTCTTTCTCGACCCGCCCTATGGCAAGGAACTGGTGGCGCCGGCGATCCTGGCCCTCGACGCTGCCGGCTGGATCTCGGCGGATGCGCTGATCGTCGCCGAGATGGGGCGGCGGGATGCCTTCGCCGTTCCCGCCGATTTCGAGATCGTCGACGACCGGAGCTACGGCAAGGCCCGGGTGGCGATGCTGCGGCCTAGAGCGCGATCGCATTGAACGGAAGCGAAGCTTCCGCTCAAATGCGTGAATCGCCCTCTACTTGTTAAGATAGAGACGGATTCACGTCTCAGGTGGAAACGCTTTGCGATTCCACCCGAGACGATCCGGCTCTAGGGGCGCTTGATCAGGTAGAGCAGCAGGCTGGCCGCCGTCACCGCCGCGGCGATGCCGAAGGCCGTGGCCGGCCCCAGCGCATCCCAGGCTAGCCCCATGCCATAGCTGCCGATGAAGATCGCGATGCCCGAGGCGAGATTGAAGACCCCGAAGGCGGTGCCGCGCAGATGCGCCGGGGCATGGTCGGCGACCAGGGCCGAGAACACGCCCTGGGTGAGCGCCAGATGCAGTCCCCAGAGCGCCGCCCCCAGCCAGACCAGGGCCGGCGTGGTGGCATAAGCCAGGGCGGCATGGGTGAGGATCAGCAGCAGGAAGCCGGCGGCGATCAGCCCGTGCCGGCCGTAGCGGTCGGACCAGATCCCGGCCACCGGGGTGAACGGCACCGAGGTGGCGCTCATGATGATGAGGACCAGCGGCGCGAAGCCCAGAGGCACGCCGAGATCGGTGGCGCGCAGCAGCATGAAGGCCTCGCTGAAGCGCGGCAGCAGCATGACGAAGAGCAGGGCCATCAGCAGCCAGAAATCCGGCTTCAGCGCCTTCAACTCGCCGGGCAGCAGCGGAAACGGCCGCCTGACCTTCGGCCCGGCCGCCTCCGGCTCCTCGACCCCGGCCGACATCACCAGCACCGCCAGCACCGCCGGCACCACCGCCCACCACAAAACCGGCACGAAATCGCCGAGATAGAACTGCATCAGCACGATGGCGAGCAGCGGCCCGGCCACCGCGCCGATATTGTCCAGCGCCTGGCGCACGCCATAGGCATAGCCGCGATGCTCCGGCGCCACCCAATCCGCCACCAGCGCATCCCGCGGCGCGCCGCGGACGCCCTTGCCGAAGCGGTCGGCGAAGCGGCCGATGAAGACCAGGAACGGCGTCGCCGCCAGGGGGAAGATGATCTTCGAGGCGGCGCTCAGGCCGTAGCCGAAGGCGGCTATATGCTTGCGGTTGCGCCAGTGGTCGGAAAATGCCCCGGAAAAGATCTTGGTGATCGAGGCGGTGGCTTCCGCCAGGCCGTCGATCAGCCCGACCAGGGCGATGCTGGCGCCGAGGCCGCTCACCAGGTAGTTGGGCAGGATGGCATGCACCATCTCCGAGGAGGAATCCATCAGCAGCGCGGTGAATCCCAGCATCCAGATGGTGCGCGGCAGGCGGGGACGCGGGGTCCGGGGCTTCCTCACCGGGCAGGCGCCCGACTTGTATATACAAGTTGCGCCACGCTCAGCGCCGGCCGAACAGGCGTTCGATATCGGCGAGTTTCAGCTCGACATAGGTCGGCCGGCCATGGTTGCACTGGCCGGAATGCGGCGTCGCCTCCATCTGGCGCAAGAGGGCATCCATCTCCGCCTGGGTCAGCTGGCGCCCCGCCCTGACCGAGCCGTGACAGGCCATCGTGCCGCAGATCGATTCCAGGCGCTCCTTGAGGCCGGTCGCGGTGTCGAAATCCAGCAATTCGTCGGCGAGATCCCGGATCAGCCCCTGGATGTCGCTCTGGCCGAGCAAGGCCGGCACCTCGCGGACGACGATGGCGCCGGACGCCGAAAGCCTCGATGACCAGACCGAGCTCCGCCAGTTCCGCCGCCCGCACCATCAGCCGTTCGGCGGCGCTGCCGTCCAGCTCGACGATTTCCGGGATCAGCAGCGCCTGGCGGGCGACGCCGGCCGAAGCCAGGGCCGCCTTCATCCGCTCGTAGACCAGCCGCTCATGGGCGGCATGCTGGTCGACGATGACGATGCCGTCCGCGGTCTGCGCCACCACGTAGGTTTCGTGGAGCTGCGCCCGGGCGACGCCCAGCGGATAATCGGCCTCTGCCGGTTGCGGCACGGCTTCCACCCGGGCGGATGGCCGGTTGAGCTCGGTGCCCAGAGGCGCAAAGGCGGCCAGGGCCTGGCTGGCCGCGGCCGAGGACTGCCGCCCACCCCCACCGCTGCCCCCGCCGCCGCCATACCAGGGCGCCTGGGGGGTCGAGAGCTGCCCCTGGGTGAAGTTCCTGAGCGTATCCGCCGCCACCGTGGTCGAGGCGCGGTGCCCGGCCTCGGCCAAAGCATGGCGGATGCCGCCGACGATCAGCCCCCGCACCAAAGCCGGGTCGCGGAACCGGACCTCGGACTTGGCCGGATGCACGTTCACGTCGACGTCCTCGGGCGCGCAGTCGACGAACAGGGCCGCCATCGGATGCCGGTCGCGGGCTAGGAAATCCTGGTAGGCGCCGCGGATGGCGCCCTGCAGCAGCCGGTCCTTCACCGGCCGGCCGTTGACGAAAAGATACTGGGCCGACGCCGTCGCCCGGTTGAGGGTCGGCAGGCCGGCAAAGCCGGTGAGCCGCAGGGTCTCGCGGCCGAGATCGAGGGCGAGCGCGTTTTCGGCGAAATCCCGGCCCATGATGTCGGCGAGGCGCTTCAGCCGCGCCGCCCCGGCATCGCCCACCAGGTCGCCTACCTGGGCATGCAGCCGCAGGACCTGGCGGTCGTCGTCGGTCAGGGTGAAGGCGACGCCGGGATGCGCCATGGCGAGGCGTTCCAGGATCTCGACCACGGCATTCTGCTCGGACCGGGCGGATTTCAGGAACTTCAGCCGCGCCGGCACGGCATAGAAGAGATCGCGGAGCTCGATCCGGGTGCCGGCACCCAGGGCCGCCGGCTGGACCGGCGATTTCCGCCCGCCCTCCACCGTCAGCGACCAGGCGGACCCGGCGCCCGCGGTGCGGCTGGTCAGGCTGAGGCGCCCGACCGCGCCGATCGCCGGCAGGGCCTCGCCGCGGAAGCCGAAATGCCGGATATGCACCAGGTCGTCGCCGGGCAGCTTCGAGGTGGCATGGCGCTCGACCGCGAGTTCCAACTCGGCCGGGGTCATGCCGCAGCCGTCGTCGGCCACCGAGATCAGCGCCTTGCCGCCCTCGCGCAGGCCGACCTCGATCCGCCGCGCCCCGGCATCCAGGGCATTCTCCACCAGCTCCTTCACCACCGAGGCCGGACGTTCCACGACCTCGCCGGCGGCGATCTGGTTGACCAGGTTGGGCGGCAGCAGGCGAATCGGCATGGCGAAAGTCTAGCAGGCGCCGCGGATGCCTGCATTACGGCGGAAAATGCCGGTTTTACCGGGGCTTGCCCTCTGGCAGACTGGCCCGCGGCAGGGGAGGACAGCATGGCCGAGGGCGACAAGGAATTCATGGGCGCGGACGAATATGGCCGCGGCCTCAAGGGGATCGGCATCAACCTGCTGGTGAAGGACGTCCTGCGTTCGGTCGCCTTCGCCAGGGAGGTGCTGGGCGCCGTCGCGGTGACCGCCGACAAGGATTTCGCCGTGCTGCAATACCGGCAGGGCCGCAGCGCCGCCGAATGGATGCTGCATGCCGACGGCACCTATCACAGCAACCCGATGCTGGGCCTCCTCAGCGACGTGTCCATCCGCGGCGCCGGTGCGGAAATCCGCCTCTACGACTGCGACCCCGACCGGGCCGCGGCCCGCGCCAAGGCCGCCGGCTACCACGTCCTCGCCGATCCCGCCGACAAGCCGCATGGCCTGCGCGAGGCCTATATCCTGGATCCGGACGGCTATTGCTGGGTGCCCGGCGTGCCGAAGCAGGGGTAGGCCCCATAACAGAAACAATCGGTTCTCGGTGCCCGCAACCAAAGCGCCGAAGCTTCGTCGCAATCACCAAACGCCGCGGCCAAGAATGCGCAGCCAAATCAACGCGACGATCAATTGTCGGCGATGAGCGGCCATCCGCTCCCTGACACCCCATGAACACGTTCGAAGGCGGCGAGGATGGAGATCGACCTGCTCGATTTCAGTGCCGATGTCCCTACTCAGATTGGCGCCGTCGGCGAGGCCATGCTCGCTGGTCGATACCAGCGCGAGCTGGGCGCAAACAGTGCCAACCGACGCAACCGCATGCTCGATGCTCAGCAATCCGCGCTCCGTGAGGCCATCGAGTTCCTCCGCCAGACGCAATTGATGGCGCCGTCCCGCAATCGTTTCTCGCAGCTGTCCGATCAACTTCGGGTCGGTCGCTTCGGTGGCGCGTAAATCGAGATCGACGATGCGCTGCCGGAGGTCGAAGATCTGCCCCGCCTGGAAAGCCGTTTCGGTCCTGAAGTGGTCGACGCGCCTCGCGAGCCGACCCAGACCGGACAGCCAGTCATCAAGGCGCGCCAACGTATCAGTGACATATGGGGGATCTTCTCGGCCACCGGACAGCAAGCTCGCCTCAAGCGCAGTCCGGTACCCGACGGCCAATCTGATCTGCAGGGCCAGATCCTCATCCCGCAACTCGCCAACACGAAGATCGTCCTCCAGCAGATCCTTGAGGATTCCGGCGTCGTTATCCCCGTCCTGTAGGTCGTGACGACAAAGCTGCCGGCCATGAGAGCCCACCAGAGCTGGATCAGTATCCATACCGGCGGCGCAATATCGAAGCCGGTTCCACCTTGCTGCCAGGCCAGGCCAAGAATGCCGAGCCCGATGAAAACCGCCAATCCCGGGGTCAGGATCGCAGAATTCGAGCTTCGCGAGTCGCAACCGCGTCGATAGCTTGATGTTTCGATGCAAGAGCATGAGCTTGCCACGGCGAATTTGAGGTTTCTCCTTGGGGTCACTCTCGGTGCCGGCCGCCAGGACATGCTTGTCGGCGTGCATCTCACTGCTCGGCGGAAATCTTGACATAGGCGGCATCGACGGAACTCGGCATCTGCCTTGAACATGCCGCCGCCCGTCACCTGCGCCATTCGTGAGAGGACATCGACGTTCGCCTCTGCGCCAAAGGCAATGGTGAACAGCCTTGGGCCCTCGACCTCCGGGCCAGATGGCAGGCACGTGTCGAACATCCGGTTCTCAGAAATGATGCCCGCCGTGTCGGCACCATCCGAGAGAACGACGATGCCATAGAGGCGGCTGTCGCCGGCGGTCTGGTCCCTGTGGCGTGCCTCGGCGATGGCCGTTTCGGCGGCGCAGATCGCGCCATAGAGATTCGTGCCGCCGCCTGACGCCAGGTTCAGAACGCGCCGCGAGAGGGATTCCGAGACCGCCGAAACCAACTCTATGCCCGCAACGGTGGTGACCTGGTCGTTGAAAGCGATGAGCCCGACCCGATCTTGCGGATAGAGCCGCTTGAGAAACGCGTTCGTCGCCTCTGTCGCAGCACGGATGCTCGGCCCGCTCATACTGCCGGAAACATCCAGCACGATGAGAATCGTCGCCTTGCGCTTGGTGACGAGGAACTGGTCGATGATCGCGGCGGAGGCCTTTGCATCTGGAAACTCAAGCGGCGGTACGTCATGAAGGCGCACCGCGGGGTCGGTCCCATTCGCGAGGCTGAGCGGGTCGGCGATGGCGAGCGCCTGATCAAGCGGCCGCAGGTAGCTCGCCACGGCGAGAGACTGCCCTTCCTTTGCCGTCAGGAAGTCGCGGAAGGCCCGCGCTGCTTCCGACTGCTCCGCAGTCACCCAGGAAGCGCCATCGAGGATGCAATAGGGGTGATCTCCCCAGAACGTACCATCGGCCGGGAACAGGAAGACCAGCGGCCAACGCAGATCCTTGCTGCGTTCAATGTTGACGCGCACGACACCTTCCTCGAAGGCGGAAGCCGCATGGAGAAATTGCGGGCCATTGCGCGCCATGAGATTGAGGAGGTCCGTGGATACCATTCCGTATTTCGACGTATTCTGTGCCAGTGTGCGCAAGGCGAACTCGACCGCAGGCCCATATATCTGTTTGGTGTCGAGACCCCGGACCTTGCCGGTAATGGCGTAGATCGCCGAGGAGAAGAACAGGAGGCCGGCACTGGAATACTGAGGGTTTGCATGGCCAAGCTTGAAGCGACCCCATTCCGGATGGCCGAAGCTAGCCCAACCGTGTTCATCGGCCGCAAGATCAATCAGGGTTTTCCAGCCGATCTTCTTCGACGGCCAGCCGAGGGCTTCGGCCATCGGCCGCCACATCGCAATTCCCATGGGCGTATACACGGTGGGCTTGCAGGACTTCGCTCATGGCCGGCCGGCCGCTCTTGGTCTGCCATTGGTCCTGGAACTGTGCGACCCAAGTGTTCTCACCCGGGCTCCAGACGACCGGCTGCAGCTTGCCGCCGAGAATCTCCAGCATGGAATCGCCGGAGAGCACCGCCTTGATTTTGATATCTATTGGCGCACCAGCGGCAGTCCTCACGTCTGACGCCTTGAAGGCCACGGCCGCCGCTTCGAGCCATTTCTGCTTCGTTACCGAGGAGGCGATCGTCACCTCGACCGGGACCGGGGCGATAAGCGCCTGGACGTCGGTGGGTAATGGCGCCATGCCGCGGAATACATACAAGGCCAGGCTGCCACCAACGGCGAGCCCCATGATGGCCAGGAATGACCGAGATGAATGTTTCATCACCGCTCTCCTTCAGTTCATCTTCTTCTTGGATTTCAACTCAGGCATCGCATCGACCTCGGCATCGGAATTGTAGTCGGGCAGTGCCCGCAGGGATGGATGTGTGTCGATGTCCTGCGACATAAGGAAATCCGCGAGGGCGTCGCTGGCGAGTGCCCGCTGCTCGGCCTCGCGCGCACGAAGCTCTCCGGGCTCGACATGGACGCTGGCGACGCGGACGCGGGCCGACGCCTTCTCGCGCTCCTCCTCCACCATCTCGTGCAGCCGGTTCAGCGAATCTCCGGCGCTGCCAAGTCCGCCGATCATCGCGCTGGCCATGCCCTCGAGGTCGGCCAGGGCGCGTTTCACTTTGAGGTCGCCGATTTGCCGCCTGACCAGTTCGATCTTGCTGCGGGCCTCGGCGATCGCGGCTTCGCGGGTGTTGACAAGCTGCCGGTAGGTCTCCTCGGCCGTTTCGAGCTGCTTGCGGTCCTCCGCCAGACGCGCGTTCACCTCCTTAAGTTCGCAGCGCATAGCGAGCCGCCGCCTCACGCTCGCCGGCATTGAACAAGGCGGACGTCTTGGCGATGAGATCCCTGGCCTCCCGCTCCCCGCGCGAGGTCTGCGTGATCAGCCGCTCCGAGAGGGCGGCATGGGACACGAGGCCCTGGTTGAATCTCCCGATCAGGGCCCGCAGGTTTTCCTTCTCGATCTCGAGTAGCGCTTCCGGATTTCGGCGCTCGAAATAGGAGACGAACTTTGCCGAGAGTCCCCGGGTGACGTTCCAAACGCGAATGATCAATGACATGAGTTGCTCTCCTTGCGCGGGTTCACGAGCAAGCAGCACTACACAAGCCGTGCCAGTCGCCACCTCAGGCGAAGTCGCTAACTATTTGAAATATAACCTTCTTCCGGAAGGCAATTCAGACGATCTCGGGCGATCGGCAGGATCCTGCCAAAGTTGGGATTGGCTTGGGTGGAAATCGGCCCATGCCCCTGCTCCGCTCAGCGATGCTCGTGGCGCTCGAGGCCGTATCTCCGCATCTTTTCGTTCAATGTCCGTCGCGGTATCCCCAGGGCGTCGGCCGTCGCCTGGATGTTCCCGTGACTTTCGGCAAGAGCATTGCGGATCAGCACAGACTCGATCGCTTCAATTTGATCGGGCAGGGTCTTGGGTCTGCCGCCGTTGCTGTCGAGCAGCGGGCCGAGGCCGCCGGGCCGCACGCCGAGGGCGAGCACGAAGCGTTCGGCGATGTTCCGCAACTCGCGCACGTTGCCGCGCCAATTGTGGGCCATCAACCGCTGGGCATCATCGCCGGATGGTACCGGTACATCTCTCTGGTAGCGCGCGGCGAACTCCTGCAGGAAATGGCCGAAGAGCAGCAGGATGTCCTCCCGCCGCTCGTTGAGGGGCGGAATGCGCAGCTCCGCAACGTTCAGGCGGTAGTAGAGATCCTCGCGGAATGCGCCCTGGTTCGCAGCTTCGCGCAGATTGCTTTTGGTCGCGGCAATAACGCGGATGTCAACCTTGATCTCCTCGTTGCTGCCGAGGCGGACGATGACCCTCTCCTGCAGCATGCGCAGCAGCTTGACCTGCAGATTGAGCGGCATGCTCTCGATTTCATCCAGGAATAGGGTGCCCCCCTTGGCATGCTCGACGAGCCCGATACGGCGCTGCTTTGCATCCGTGAATGCGCCGGCCTCGTGGCCGAAGAGCTCGCTTTCAATCATGCTCTCCGACAGTCCGCCGCAGTTTATGGCGACAAACCTCGCCCGGTTGCGGCTACCAAACTCGTGCAGTGCGCGCGCCACGACCTCCTTCCCGGTGCCGGTCGCGCCGTAGATGAGAACCGTGGCGTCGGTGCTGGCAAGATCGGCGAGTTCCTCGCGCAGCTCCTGTATCCCGGGTGAATTTCCGATGATGCGGCCAGCGAGGCCCGGGCGATTGGCGAGTTCTGCCTTCAATCTGCGATTCTCGAGCACAAGTCCGCGTTTTTCGAGCGCGCGGGCTGCGCGAGCTCGGAGATCCTCGACGTCGAAGGGCCGTTCAAGGAAATCGTAGGCCCCGGATTTCATGGCCTCGACCGCCGAGGAGACCTCGCCATAGGCCGAGATCAGGATGACAGGGAGGTCGGCATCAATCTTCTGGCATCCTCGAAGAAGCTCGAGGCCGCCCATTACCGGCATCTTGAGGTCAGTGATCACGATGCCCGAGAACCCCTGCGGACCGGAGAGCCGGGTCAAGGCAGCGATAGCTTCGGCACCATGGGCCGCGGTAGCGGGCTCGCATGCCAGAGGGGATAAGGCCTGCACCATCCTCGTGACGTTCGCCGGGTCATCATCGACGATAAGAATATGCTGAGCTTGCTTCATGCCTGCTTCCTGCCAAATTCGACCGGGATGATCACAGTGAAGACCGATCCCTTTCCGACATCGCTCGTCACCGTTATTTCACCGCCGAGCAATATGGCAAACTCTCGGCTTATGGCGAGCCCCAGTCCGAGGCCCATTCCAGGTCGTGTAAGGCCCGCCGTCGGCTGGACCCGCTGGAATTTGTCAAAGATGGCGTCCAGCTTGTCGGGTGGAATTCCGGTGCCGGTATCGGCAACATCGATCTGTAAGCTTGTGCCGCGCTGCCGCGCTGAAATCCGGATGCTCCCGAAGGCGGTGTTCTCGACTGCGTTGCTGGCAAGGTTCATGACCACGCGGGAAAGAAGGCGGGCATCGGTGTGCGCTTCAATTCCCGGGTCAACCCCAATCTCAACATCCAACCCCTTGGCCCGTGCCGCTGGTTCGATGACCCGGCGAATCTGCGCAATGACCGGTTCGAGCGTGAACCGTCGAGGCTTGACCGCAACCTGGCCCGCTTCGATGCGTGACATTTCCAGAAGCTCATCGATCATGCCCAGTAGATGGCTGGCATTGGCATGTATGCTCTCGTATGTGCGGCGCAATCCCGTTGCCGTCTCACCGGTCGTGTCGGCCAAGACGAGGCGCATATCCTCAATGATTGCGGTGATGGGTTTCCGCAGATCATGGCTCATGTTCTGGAGGAACTGGGACTTCGCCTCGTTGGCGGCCTCGAAGCGCATCCGCTGCTTGCGGTCCGTGATGTCCGCATAAGTGGTGACGAAGCCGCCATCCGGCATCGGGGCCCTTCGAACCTCTACGCTCAACCCATCGGCGCGGTCGATTTCAAAACGTGGCGGCGTCAGGCTGCGGGCCCGCTCGACGATTTCCTCGAGCTTCGTCTCCGCGTCGCCGGGGCCATAGTCCCCCCGATCGACGTTGAAGTGGATGATATCGGAAAACCGCATGCCCGGCTGAATGAAGCCGTCCGGGTAACGGTAAAGTCGCACAAAGTGCTGGTTCCAGGCGACGAGGCGCATGCCCAAATCGAACACGGTGATGCCGTCGGTCATGCTTTGGAGCGTCGTTTCCAGATGCAATGACTTGGCGCGAAGCGACTCGAGCATGCTGCCGATACTACTCGACAGATACTCAAGCTCCTTGACGCCCTGATAGTTTGGCGCATGGTTTTCGCTGAAATCGCGGACGATGCCGTAGATTGGCCGGACCAGGACCTGGCGAAGCCAGAACACGAGGAGGGCGGCAATCAGGACAAGGCCGATTGCGGATCCGGCGTAGATGGTTCGGACCTGCCGCACCAGTGCGTCAAAATTCCTGGCGTCCTTCGCCAGCACGATTCGCCAGTTCCAGGGTGCGAAGTTGGCAGCGCTCAGATAGTAGCCGCCGCCGTCCGGCGCAAGGATCCTGCCGTCGTCCCCGGACAGCAGGGCCATGACGGCCGGGCTGACCTGATCGGCAGGCATTCCGGTTGTGAAGTCCGGCACGCCGTCCACGGCGACGATGAGGCCCACCTCCTGATCCCGCGCGAAGTCCTCGAAGCGCATCCGCGCATCGAGTTGGTAGAGCAATGCCGCCGATGAGTCCTCTATGCGTCCCTCACGATTCTGCCGGTCGACCTCTAGTCGGCGATGGTCACGGCGTTGACGAGGAGCGATGCCAGATTTGAGCGTATACTCGCATCCGCGTAGTCGCCCACAGTCCTTAGGACGAGAAAATAGAGCGCGAGGCCCGCTATGAGCAAGAGGCCGAGCACCGGCATAAGCACCACCGTTTGCAGGCTTGAGCGCAAGCGCATTACGGCGAGCCTTGATTGATGATGGGCTGCGCCGTTCGGATCTCGTCAGGCCAGACGATCTCCTTCCGGTCATGCTGCCATTGAATGATCATTTCGAGGCGTTTGACCTGCATGCCGGTGTGGTCGACAGCGAAGCGGCCAAGAATGCTGTAGGTATCGAGACCATAGAGGACGTTGCGAATTGCATCGTGAGCGAGACTGCCAGCGGCCGTGACGGCAGCCGACAGTATCTGTCCGGCTGCATAGGCAGTCGCCGCGTGATAGGAGGGCTCGATACCGAAGCGATGGCGGAACGCAACGGCGAATGCCGAGGCACCAGGATAGGCGAGAGAGTCGGTCGGCTCCCAAATCGAGGTCGAAAAAGCACCGTTGGCGGAGTCGCCCAGTACGTCGTGCCATTCGGGCAGTGCGGGGCCGATACTCGCGTAGAAATTTCTTGGCAGCCATCCGAGCTTTGCCGCTGCGCGGCGGGCATTGATGGCTTCGTCGCGATGGCCGGCGACGATCAGCAGGTCGGCATTCGAATCCCGCGCCTGCCGCATCGGACCTTCGAGATCAACCGCCGCCGCAGGGAAGGTGAGCTGCAGACCGGCCTGATTTGGAGGTAGGATGCCCACTTTACGGTCCCGTTGGCGATCTCGGTGGAAAAGCTGTCATCGGCTGCGACGATGGCGATCGTAGACAATTCCGCCCCGCGCGCCAGGCGAAGCATTCCCTCGGTGTACCGGCTGGCCGGGGTCAGCATGGCGAACAGATTGCTATAGCCTCTGCGCCAAAGCTCGTCCGCGGAGGCTCCGGCCGCGAGCAAGGGATAGCCGGCAGCATCGGCGATCGGCGCTACGACGGACGTGAGTTCGCTGGAATAGGGGCCAAAGACCTGATCGATGGCATTGCTTGAAACGAAATCCCGATAGATTGCGGCAGCCCGCGACGCCTTGCTTTGGTCGTCGACAATGACGAGCTCGACCTTTTGTCCGAGCAGTCCATCCTTCGCATTGACGTCATCCTGCCACAACTCGTAGGCGCGCCGATGCATTTCGGAAGGCACGCGATACTGACCGTCAGCCCAGCGACACACCGATGCGGACCGGCTGCGAGCCCATGGAACGGCGCGATCCGGTCACGGAAACCCAGGGGATGGCAAGCAGCAAAAGCCCGATATCCCGACGCCTCATGGTAACCTTCCATGGTCAGTTGCCGCGGCTCTTGATCTTGAAATCCATGAAACCAGTCCAACCACGATCCCATAGCAAGAATAACCTATGACCTTTACTGGGCTCAAGATTTATGCGCTTCGTCCTGCACGCGAACGGCGATCGAACGAGCCCTTCCACGTATTCTGACACCCCAGCCACGGAGAGAGCCCCCCCGAAATGGGAATCAAGGCCGGAGTTTGCCCTCCTATCCCGCGCTATACCGCCGGTACCAGTCGACGAATCTGCGGGATGCCCTCTTCCAGCGGCGTCTTCGGGTCGTAGCCGAGTTCGCTGCGGCTGACCGAGATGTCGGCCCAGGTCGACGGCACGTCGCCGGCGGCGGGCGGCAGGTGGTTGATCTCCGCCTTGCGGCCGCAGGCGCGTTCCACCAGTTCCAAAAGATGGGACAAACGTTCCGGACGGTCGTTGCCGAGGTTGAACAGCCGGTGCAGGCGCTCGCGGCCGGGCGGCCGGTCGAGGGCGGCGAGGACGCCGGCGACGATGTCGTCGACATAGGTGAAGTCCCGCCGCTGGGTGCCGTCGCCCATCACGTCGATCGGCCTGCCGGCGAGGATGCCGGCGGTGAACTTGAAATAGGCCATGTCGGGGCGGCCGGCGGGGCCGTAGACGGTGAAGAACCGCAGGCCGGTCTGCGGGATGCCGTAAAGCCCGGCATAGGCCTCGCTCATCAGCTCGTCGGAGCGCTTGGTGGCGGCGTAGAGCGAGACCGGCCGGTCGCAGGGATCGTCGAGGGCGAAGGGAATGCGCTGGCTGGCGCCATAGACCGAACTGGAGCTCGCATAGACCAGGTGGCGGAGATTCGGCAACTGGCGGGCGAGTTCCAGGACATGGAGATGCCCGCCGAGATTGGCGCTGAGATAGTCCAGCGGATGGTCGATCGAATGGCGCACCCCCGCCTGCGCCGCCAGATGCACCACGGCGGTGATGCGGTCCCGGGCGGCATGGGTGGCGGCCATCAGGGCGGGGAAGCGGCCGAGATCGGCGAACACGAACCGGAACCCCTTGAGCCGCTCCAGTTCATGCAGCCGCGCCTGCTTCAGCTTCGGATCGTAATAGGCGTTGAGGCTGTCGATCCCCAGCACCTCCTCGCCGCGTGCGATCAGGGCCCGGGTCACATGGGAGCCGATGAAGCCGGCGGCGCCGGTCAGGAGGATGGTCATCGCGTTCAGGCCTTCACGGTCTTGCGGGCCCCGCATCCGGCCTTCGCCATGGCGTTGCGGGTATCGAGGATCAGTTTCGCATGGCGGGCGATCAGGCGGTAGTCGACGGCGTCGTGGTCGGTGACGATCAGCACGCAGTCGCTGGATTTCAGGCGCCGGGCGTCGAGCCCCGCGGATTTCCGGCCGGTCAGCATGCCATGCTCGCGTGACGGTTTGATGCGGGGGATGAAGGGGTCGTGATAGGCGACCCGGGCGCCGCGCGCCTCGAGAAGCTCGATCAGGGTCAAAGCCGGGCTCTCGCGCATGTCGTCGACATTCTTCTTGTAGGCGAGCCCGATCAGCAGAATCTTCGCGCCTTTCAGCGCCTTGCCGAAGCGGTCGCTCAGCGCCTCGGTCAGCCTGTCGACCACGTAATGCGGCATCAGCGTGTTGATTTCGCCGGCCAGTTCGATGAAGCGGGTGTTGATGCCGAATTCCCGCGCCTTCCAGGTCAGGTAGAAGGGATCGATCGGGATGCAGTGCCCGCCGAGGCCCGGCCCCGGATAGAAGGGCATGAAGCCGAAGGGCTTGGTCTTGGCGGCGTCGATCACCTCCCAGACGTCGATGCCCATGGCATCGAAGATCACCTTCAGCTCGTTCACCAAGGCGATGTTGACGGCGCGGAAGATGTTCTCGGTGAGCTTGATCGCCTCGGCGGTCTCCGGCGAGGTGGCGGGGATGGTCTTCACCACCACCTGGTCGTAGAGCGCGATGGCGAGATCGCGGGCGGCCGGGCCGTCGCCGCCGACCACCTTCGGGATGGCGGCGGTGTCGAATTTCTGGTTGCCCGGATCCTCGCGCTCGGGCGAATAGGCGAGGAAGAAGTCGCGGCCGGATTTCAGCCCGCCGCGCTCCAGGATCGGCCGGACGATCTCCGTGGTGGTGCCGGGATAGGTGCTGGATTCCAGCACCACCAGCTGGCCACGTCGCAGGTGCCGCGCCACGGCTTCGCCAGTGGCGACAATGTAGCGCAGATCCGGCTCGCGCGACCGGGTGAGCGGCGTCGGCACGCAGATGATGACGGCATCGGCCCGGGCGAGGGTCTTGAAGTCGGCGGTCGGCGTCAGGCGGCCGGCCCCAGCCTTGCCCCTGCCCGTGCCATTGCCCTTGGCGCTGCCCCGGGTGAGGGCGGCGATGCGCTTGCCCGGGATATGCTTGATGTAGGATTTCCCGGCGGCGAGGGCGCGGATCTTCGCCGGATCAATGTCGAGTCCGAGGACCTGGAACCCGGCTTCGGCGAAGAGGCAGGCCAGCGGCAGGCCGACATAGCCGAGGCCGATCACCGCGACCCTGCCCTTGCGGCCCTGGATGGCCGCGCTCAGGGCCTCTCTCGCCGCTGTCGCCAGCGGTTTCCGGGGCGGTTTCCGGGGCGGTTTCCGGGACGGTTTTCCTGCACGTGCCTGCATGGCGAAAGGCCCACCCTCACCTGATGATCGTCATTCCCCCGGCGCGCCCGGATCGGCACCCGGAATCGGCCGGAAACGGAACAATTCCTTAAACTTACCGCCCGGACAATAGCGCCTTTCCGGCGCCTGCGACAGGCGCCCGGGCTGCCGTCTTCCGGCCGGGCCGCTCAGTGCGGCTGTTCCTTGACCTTCAGGAAGCGGATCAGTGGGAAGTCCTTCTCCGCCCGGTCGAGATGCCAGGCGTTGCGCGCCAGGAAGACCGGATCGCCGTTGTGATCCAGGGCGATGCTGGTGCGGTTCTCGTCGAGGAAGCGCTTCAACTCGGCCGGCTCGGCGGCTTCCACCCAGCGCGCGGTATGCAGGCTGGTCGGCTCGAAGCGCACCGGCAGGCCGTATTCGGTGCGGATGCGGTCGGCCAGGATCTCGAACTGCAGCGCGCCCACCACGCCGACGATCCATTCGGTGCCGAGCTGCGGCCGGAAGACCCGGGCCGCCCCTTCCTCCGCCAGCTGCTCCAGCGCCTTGCCGAGATGCTTGGCGCGCAGCGGGTCATCGGCCCGGATGCTCTGCAGGAATTCCGGCGCGAAGCTGGGAATGCCGATGAACTGCAGCGGCTCGCCCTCGCTCAGCGAATCGCCGATCCGCAGGTTGCCGTGATTGGGCAGGCCCATGATGTCGCCGGCGAAGGCCTCCTCGGCCAGCTCGCGGTCGCGGGCCATGAAGAGCACGGCGTTGTGCACGTTGATCTGCTTGCCGGACCGCACGTGCAGCAGCTTCATGCCGCGCTCGAAATGGCCGGAGCAGAGGCGCACGAAGGCAATGCGGTCGCGGTGCTTGGGATCCATGTTGGCCTGGATCTTGAAGACGAAGCCGCTGACCTTGTCCTCGGTCGGACCGACCTTGCGGGTGGTGGTGGGCTGCGGGCGCGGCGGCGGCGCCATGGCGGCGAGTCCGGCCAGCAGTTCGCCGACGCCGAAATTGTTCACCGCCGAGCCGAAATAGACCGGCGAGAGATGGCCCTCGCGATAGGACTGCAGGTCGAAGGCCGGCATCAGGCCGCGCACCATCTCGACCTCGTCGCGCAGCCGCGCCACCTCGTCGGGCTTCAGCATGGCGTCGAGCCGCGGATCGTCGAGGCCCTTGATCTCGATCCCGGTCTCGTCCTGCTTCGAGCCGCGCTCGAACAGGATCAGGCGGTCGCGGATCAGGTCGTAGCAGCCGCGGAAGGTCTTGCCCATGCCGATCGGCCAGGAGGCCGGCGTGACGTCGAGCGCCAGGGTCTGCTCGATCTCGCTCAGGAGATCGAGCGGCTCGCGGCCCTCGCGGTCCATCTTGTTGACGAAGGTGATGATCGGCACGTCGCGCAGGCGGCAGGCCTCGAACAGCTTGCGGGTCTGGCTCTCGATACCCTTGGCGGCATCGATCACCATGACCGCGGAATCGACCGCGGTCAGGGTGCGATAGGTGTCCTCGCTGAAATCCTCGTGGCCCGGCGTGTCCAGCAGGTTGAAGGTGCAGTCGCCGTAGTCGAAGGTCATCACCGAGGCGGTCACCGAGATGCCGCGCTCGCGCTCGACCTTCATCCAGTCGGAGCGGGCGCGCCGCTGCTCGCCGCGGGCCTTGACGGCGCCCGCCAGCTGGATGGCGCCGCCGAACAGCAGCAGCTTCTCGGTCAAGGTGGTCTTGCCGGCGTCGGGATGCGCGATGATCGCGAAGGTCCGGCGGCGGGAAACCTGTTCGTCTAGCGCGGGCATGGAATATCCAGTCGAAAACCGGCGCGGACTTTAAGCATTTCCCGGGGTTTTTCCACTGGAATCGGGGGCGGCAGCCGGGGCGGGTTTGCGCACCACCAGCATCACCCCGGTCAGGACCAGGGCGGCACCGATCATCTGCTGCACCGAGACGCTCTCGCCCAGCAGCGACCAGCCGAAGAAGATGGTGGCGATCGGGCCAACGGCACCGATCATCGAGACCTGGGCGGCGCCGATCATCTGGATCGCCTTGGTGGTGAGGAAGATCGGCAGCACCGTGGAGACCGTCGCCATCAGCCCGGCATAGGCATAGACCTGCCAGGGCTGGGCGAGCTCCGCCAGCTCGTGGGTCAGCAGGAACTGGGTGACGACGCAGAGGCAGGCGACCATGGTCGCCAGGGCGGCAAAGCGCGTGGCGCCGAGCCTGCCGACCACCTGGCCGGAACCGGCAATGTAGATTGCATAGGTGATGGTGCAGCCGAAGATCAGCGAGCCGCCGATCAGCACGCTGCGCAGGTCGCCGGTAGCATCGATGTCATGGGCGGCGGCGAAGGCGATGCCGATATACGAGAGGATCAGGCAGGCGATGCCGCGCAGACCGATCTTCTTGCCGAACAGGAAGGCCGAGATCAGCGCCACGATCGTCGGATAGAGGAAGAGGATCAGCCGCTCGAGGCCGGCGGTGATGTATTGCAGGCCGAGGAAATCGAGCAGGCTGGACAGGTAGTAGCCGGAGAATCCCAGGAAGAACAGGATGCCCCAGTCGCGCCGGGTCAGGCGCAGGGGCGCCTGGCGCGACGACCACCAGGCGGCCGCCATCAACATCGGCAGCGCGAAGATCATGCGCAGAGCCAGCAGGGTGACCGCATCGACGTGATAGATATAGGCAAGCTTGACGAAGATCGCCTTGAGCGAGAAGGCCGCGGCGGCGACAAAGGCCAGGGCCGCTCCGGTGCTGATGGGCAAAAGGGAATCCTCGCTTGCGGAAGGCGTGATGACGTGCGGCGCGCGGAACACGGCCCCCGCTGCGCTGCGCAGTCTATTGCCTTCGCCGGCCCGAACCAACCGGGCCGCTTCGCGGACCGGCCATGCGCCGCCGGCAGGCCTGCATTCCGGTCGCCGGCAGGGAGCCCGGGCCTAGACCCGGAATCCTAGCCCCGTCGATCCAGCCCGTCGATCCAGCCCGGCGATCACCCAACCGCCATCAGCCGTTCCGGCTCCGGCAGTTCCACGCCCCACATCTTCTCGAGGTTGTAGAACTTGCGGATCTCCGGCCGGAACAGATGGACGATGATATCGCCGCCGTCCAGCAGCACCCATTCGCCCTGGGCGAGACCCTCGATGGCGACACGCTTGGTGCCGGCCTTGGTGAGCTTCTCGTCGAGATGCTGGGCCATGGCCGCCAGCTGCCGGCTGTTGCGGCCGGTGGCGATGACCATGAAATCTGCGATGCTGGATTTGCCCTTGAGATCGATGGCAACGATGTCCTCGGCCTTGTCGGCATCGAGGGATTTCTCGACGATCTTCAGAAGATCGTCCTGGCGTTTTGCGGCCGCCTTCTTGCGGACCGCGGTTTTGCGTTGAGTAATGGCGCCTACCTCCTTGCCAGCGGCATCGGCGGACCGCCGGCTGTTGCCCTGATTACCCGTCCCGCCGCTTCGCCCGTGCCGCGTGGCCAAGCCATTGGCCCTTGGCGCGGATCTCGGTGGCCGAAATCGGGTTCAGCCGATGATGCACGAACGTCCAGGCCGGTGCCGGCGTCATCGCCAGGGTCCGGACAGCCTGTTCGCGCTGCCGGAAGGAGGCGAAACGCCGAGCCGCCTTGGCGGCCAGTGCCCGGTAAGTATAGGCGGGACGGTCGAAAACCGCAATTGGCAGCAGATGAAAGATCTGTTGCCAGTCCTTCCACTCGGCGATCTGCGCCAGGTTGTCGGCCCCCATCAGCCAGACGAAGCGATGGTCGCGGAACTGCTGCTGCAGCCGCCGGAGGGTATCGGCGGTATAGCGCGTGCCCAGCCGGGCCTCGATATCGGTGACCACGATCCGGGGATGCCGGGCGATGCGCCTTGCCTCGGCCAGGCGATCGGCAAAGGGCGCCATGCCGGCAGCGGACTTCATCGGGTTCTGCGGCGCCACCAGCCACCAGACCTCGTCGAGGCCGAGATAGCTGAGCGCCGCCAGACTGATGTCGCGATGGCCCTCATGCGCCGGGTTGAACGACCCGCCCAGCAGCCCGACCTTGCGGGTGGCACCCGGGGAGAACACGAGGCTAGGAACGCCGGAACGGGTTCACGGCCGGATCTGGCCGCTGCCGCGCAGGATGTATTTGTAGCTGGTCAACTGCTCGGCGCCGACCGGGCCGCGGGCATGCAGCTTGCCGGTGGAGATGCCGATCTCGGCCCCCATGCCGAATTCGCCGCCATCGGCGAACTGGGTCGAGCCGTTATGGATGACGATGCCGGCATCGACCTCGGCCAGGAACTTCTCCGCCGTGGCCGCGTCCCGGGTCACGATCGCCTCGGTGTGGCGCGAGCCGTGGGTGCGGATGTGGCGGATCGCCCCGTCGACGCCGTCGACGACGCGCACCGCGATGATGGCGTCGAGATATTCGGTGTCCCAGTCGTCGGCCCGGGCCTGCTTCACCTTGTCGTGCAGCTTCAGCGCCTCGTCGTCGCCGCGCACTTCGCAGCCGGCCTTGACCAGATCGTCGATGATGGCCTCGGCAAAACCGAGCGCCCGCCGGTCGATCAGCAGGGTCTCGGTGGCGCCGCAGACGCCGGTGCGGCGCATCTTGGCGTTGAGCACGATGCGCCGCGCCATCTCCGGGTCGGCGGCGCCGTCGACATAGGTGTGGCAGAGGCCCTGCAGATGCTGCAGCACCGGGATGCGGCTCTCGTCGATGACGCGGCGGATCAGGCCCTGGCCGCCGCGCGGGATGATGAGATCGATATGCTCCGCCATCTGCAGCATGATGCCGACCGCGGCGCGGTCGGCGGTGGGCGGGCACTGGATCGCCGTCGCCGGCAGGCCGGCGGCGCGCAACCCGGCCTGCAGGCAGTCGAGGATGGCGCCGGAGCTGTGGGCGCTTTCCGAGCCGCCGCGCAGGATCGCGGCATTGCCGGATTTCAGGCAGAGTCCGCCGGCATCCGCCGTCACGTTGGGGCGGCTTTCGTAGATGATGCCGATGACGCCGAGCGGGACGGAGACCCGGCTGATCCGCAGTCCGTTGGGGCGATCCCATTCGGCCAGCACGCGGCCGACCGGATCGGGCTGGGCGGCGATGTCCTCGAGGCCCTTGGCCATCGCCTCGACCCGCTGCGGATCGAGCTGCAGGCGGTCGATGAGGGCGGCACCGAGGCCGGCGGCCTGCGCCGCGGCGACGTCCGTGCCGTTGGCCGCCAGGATCCCGCCGGCGGCGGCACGGATCGCCGCCGCCATCGCCCGCAATGCGGCGTTCTTCGTCGAGCTGTCGGTGAGCGCGAGCCGGGCCGCCGCGGCCCTGGCGGCGACGCCGAGATCGCGCATCTCGGCCTCCAGCGCGGCATCGGCGGGTTTCGGCACCAGGTTCATCGGGTCAGCTCAGCACCAGGTCGTCGCGATGGATCATCTCATCACGCCCGCGATAGCCGAGCAAGCCCGCGATGTCCTTGCTCTTGTGGCCCATGATCAGCCTGGCATCGGCGGCGCTGTAGGCGCTGAGGCCGCGGGCGAGTTCGGTGCCGTCGGGATCGGCGACGACCACCGCATCGCCGCGCTCGAAGCGGCCCTCGACCTTGACCACGCCGGCCGGCAGCAGGCTGCGGCCGCCCAGCAGCGCCGCGCGGGCGCCGGCATCGATGATGATCTTGCCGGCGGGTTTCAGGGATCCTGCGATCCAGCGCTTGCGCGCGGTCTTCGGCTCGGCGGCCGGCAGGAACCAGCTGCAGCTGGCGCCGTCGAGGATCGCCTGCAGGGGATTGAGGCGCCGGCCGTCGGCGATCGCCATGCGGCAGCCGGCCGACATCGCGATCCTGGCGGCGGCGAGCTTGGTCACCATGCCGCCGGAGCTGTAGCCCGGCGGCGCCTCGCCGGCCATCGCCTCGATCTCGGGGGTGAGCTCGGTGATCTCGGCGATATGCGCGGCCGACGCGTCCTTGCGCGGATCGGCGTTGTAGAGCCCGTCGATGTCGGAGAGCAGCACCAGGGTGTCGGCGCTGATCATCGCGGCGACGCGGGCCGCCAGGCGGTCGTTGTCGCCGAAGCGGATCTCGGAGGTGGCGACCGTGTCGTTCTCGTTGATCACCGGCACGGCGCCGAACTTCAACAGGGTCGCCAGGGTGGAACGGGCGTTCAGATGCCGCCGCCGCTCCTCGGTGTCGTCCAGGGTCAGCAGGATCTGCGACACGGTGATGCCGTGGCGGGCCAGGGTCTCCTGATAGGCATGGGCGAGGCGGATCTGGCCGGTGGCGGCCGCCGCCTGTTTCTCCTCGAGCTTCAGTACACCGGCTTCCAGGCCGAGATGGCGCCGGCCGACGGCGATCGCGCCGGAGGAGACCAGGATCACCTCGATGCCGGCGGCGCGCAGCGCGGCGACGTCGTCGCCCAGCGCGTCCAGCCATTTGCGGCGGATGTCGCCGCTGCCGTCCTCGACCAGCAGGGCCGAGCCGATCTTCACCACCAGCCGGCGGGCGGATCTCAGCGACCGGTCCTTGGGCAGGGATCGGCGCTTCTCGGTCATGCCCCCGCCTCTTCGACGGTGACCCCCGTATCCGCGATGGTGACGCCGGCGGCCAGCCGGGTTTCCTCGGCGACGCGGGCCCGCTCGATGTCGACGATCCGCGCCATCTGCCGCAGGAAATCCTGCAGGCCGGTGCCGGCGGCGCCGGAGATGACGTAGACCTTGCCCTTGCTCTTCTTGGTGATCTTCGCCGCCTTGGTGAGGGCGGCCGTCTTGGCGGCGATGTCGTCGGGGAGCAGCGCGTCGCACTTGTTCAGCGCCACCAGCTCGGGTTTCTTCGCCAAGGTCGGGCTGTAGGCCTTCAGCTCCTTGCGGATGGTCTTGTAGGCGCCGACGACGTCGTCCTGGGTGCCGTCGACCAGATGCAGCAGCACGCCGCAGCGCTCGACATGGCCGAGGAAACGGTCGCCGAGGCCGGCGCCCTCATGGGCGCCCTCGATCAGGCCCGGAATGTCGGCCAGCACCATCTCCCGCTCGTCGATCCTGAGCACGCCGAGCTGCGGATGCAGGGTGGTGAACGGATAATCGGCGATCTTCGGCTTGGCGCGGGTGACGGCGGCGAGGAAGGTCGACTTGCCGGCATTCGGCAGGCCGACCAGGCCGGCATCGGCGATCAGCTTCAGGCGCAGCCAGATCCAGCGCTCCTGGCCCGGCCAGCCCTCGCCCTTCTGGCGCGGCGCCTGGTTGGTCGAGGTCTTGTAATGCGCATTGCCGAAGCCGCCGTCGCCGCCGCGGCACAGCACGATGCGTTCGCCCGGCGTCACGAAATCGTGCAGCACGGTCTCCTTGTCGTTGTCCAGCAGCTGGGTCCCCACCGGCACCTTCATGACGATGCCGGGCCCGTCGGCGCCGGTGCGGTTCTGGCCCATGCCGTGATAGCCGCGGCGGGCCTTGAAATGCTGCTGGTAGCGATAGTCGATCAGGGTGTTGAGGTTGGGCACCGCCTCGACGATGATGTCGCCGCCGCGCCCGCCATTGCCGCCGTCCGGCCCGCCGTACTCGATGAACTTCTCGCGCCGGAAGCTGACGCAGCCGGCACCGCCGTCGCCGCTCTTCACGAAAATCTTGCACTCGTCGAGAAACTTCATCTTGGGTTCCGATCGGGTAACTGGGCTGGCATCGACAGGGCAGCAACGAAAAAGGGGAATGGCGGTCTCGCCATTCCCCTCTCGATCGCTCAGTGAATGGCCGCGCCCTCTAGAGGCGCAAGAGGCTCATTCAGCGGCCGGTCGCGCCGCGGCAGCTTCGGGCAGGACGGAGACGAAGGTGCGCCCGCCCACCGTGGTCTTGAAGGACACCCGGCCGTCCGCCTTGGCGAACAGGGTGTGGTCCTTGCCGATGCCGACATTCTGGCCGGGGTGGTACTTGGTGCCGCGCTGGCGGACGATGATGTTGCCGGCGATGACGACCTGCTCGCCGTACTTCTTCACGCCGAGGCGCCGACCGGCGGAATCGCGGCCGTTGCGCGAACTGCCGCCTGCTTTCTTATGTGCCATGACGCACTTCCCTCTTCAGCTCGTAGGTCCGCTCACGCGGCCTTGATGTTGGTGATCTTCAGAACCGTCAGGTTCTGGCGATGGCCGCGCTTGCGGCGATAGTTGTGGCGGCGGTTCTTCTTGAAGATGATGACCTTGTCGCCCTTGGTCTGGTCGACCACGGTCGCCTGGACCCGGGCGCCCTGCACGGTCGGCTGGCCGATGGTGACATTGGCGCCGTCGCCGATCATCAGGACATGATCGAGATCGATCTCCTTGCCGGCCTCGACGTCCAGCTTCTCGACCAGAATCACATCGTCCTTGGCGACCTTGTACTGCTTGCCGCCGGTCTTGATCACTGCATACATGATTGTCGTCCTTGCCCCGCCTGCGCCGGGCCAAAATCCAAAAAACGAAGGCCGCCAACCCGGTTCCGGTACCCGGTACCTGGGGCGACCTGCTCAAGGCCGGGGAATATACGGGCCGGCGGCGGCCTGTCAATTGGATTCGGGTGCCGTTTCCGAGGCGTGCCGCCTAGTCCAAGCCCTTGAGATATAGCGGTTCCGTGGCCGGTGTCGAGATCTCCCCGGCGCGTTCCAGGCCGATCGCCGCGAGGGCCCCGCCGGCGGGGTCGGCGATCACGGCTAAGCGGCTGAAATGATTGAGCATCGGATAGCGGAGCCAGGCGAAATCCGGAGCGAGGCCGGCGAGGCCGGGCAGCAGCGCGCAGGCCTGGCGCAGGCGCCCCGGGCTGTCGACGCCCCTTGGATAGCCCTTGAGCTCGGGCGTTAACCATTGGTTCGGGATGGCGCCGGCGCCGGGATGGACGAAGGCCCGGGTCTCGGTGCGCTCGATGATCGCGGCCCGGCCGTCGGCCCCGGTCAGGCTGAACAGGGCGGTGAGCGCGATCGGCGTGTCGCGGAGGGCGGCCAAGGCGGCGTCGAAATCGGCGCAGGTCTCGAACACCTGGCGCAGCAGATGCACCGCCGGAAGCGCCGTGCGGCCGTCGACCCGCAGGCGCTCCACCAGCCAGTCCACCGGCCATGCGCCGGTGACGCGCCGGACCGGCGCCTGGTTGTAGGCGGCGGCGAAGCGGCGCGGCGCCATCCCGGTCAGGGTGCCGACGAAGCCCGGCCAGGTGACGCCGTACCAGGGGCCGGCGGCGCCGATCCGCCGGGCGACCACCACCTCGCGGCCGAGCCCGGCCAGCGGCCAGTCCAGGGTCCGCACCAGCCGGCCGCCGGCAACCGCCGTGGTGCAGGCCCATTCCGTCGAGATGTTGAGGGCATGCACGCCGAAGGCCCCGGGGAGCGCGGCGATCGCCTCGATCTCGCCCCGATAGGGGCGTCTCGTTCCGCCGCAGCCAGTGCCGCGAGCGCCAGTCCATCAGGGCGAGGCCCGGCCGCGTCGACTGCCGGATCCCGGCCGCGGAAAGCAGCGCCAGGCGCTCCGGCAACCGGCGCGCGAGCTCGTCGAACCCGGCGGTGCCGAGGTCGATCAGCGGAATGACGCGAGGCGCAAGAGCAGCCGGCATGGGACGGATTTCGCCATCTCGATCAAGGGGATCGGCAGAGTGCGGGGATTGCCGGCGGCGGGTCAAGCGGCGGTTTGGGCCGGGGTCGCCAGGGATTTCCGGGTGGGTAAGGAGTTCTTGCAGCCCGGCTTCGGCCCGATTATTGTCCGCGCCCGTCGACCGGCCCAGATCACATGCGATCCCTGCGGAGGGGTGCCAGAGTGGCCGATTGGGGCAGTCTCGAAAACTGTTGTAGGTTTGCGCCTACCGTGGGTTCGAATCCCACCCCCTCCGCCAACGTAATAACAAAATCAATTAGTTATATGTAATTTTTAGATTTACCCATCCTTTTACCCATCCAGGCAGGCGAGGCAGCAGTTCTGTTGCCGCCTTGTTCTATTTTGGGCTTTGTGCCCCGATTTAGCGCATGGCCGGCTCTCTAACCCTGTCCGCCTTCCCACATGACCTGATCCGTTTGGCCTGCCGCAAGGGCGGCCGGGCCGGGCAGTTTCGGAGTGTGCCCCTATTGCAACGGTTCGGGGCCGGGGCTTCTATGCCTGACGTGCTGGAGCGGTTGGCGGCCTGCCAGCGCCGAAGGAGTTACTGTGACCCCTTCTGAGGTGGTGCATAGCGATCTATGGCGGGGCAAGGAAATCATGAAACTTGCGGTCTTGATCACGCTGCTGTTAGTCGCGCTGCACCTGCAATCTGGCACTCCCGTGGCCGCCGATCAGTATGAAGACGGGCATGCGGCCTTCCTGAGAGAGGACTACCAGACCGCGTTGAGATTATTGCGGCCTCTGGCCGCGCAAGGCGATGCGTCCGCCCAATTCACTCTTGGAGTCATGTATGCCTTCGGCCAAGGCGTTCCGCAGGACTACGCCGAGGCAGTGAAGTGGTTCCACCTCGCCGCAGACCAGGGCACCACCACTGCCTATTACATGCTAGGCTTGATGTACCAGGGCCACCAGGACTATGCCGAGGCAGTGAAGTGGTTCGCCTCGCCGCAGACCAGGCTGATTCCCTCTCTCAAAACAGCCTCGGTGAAATGTATTACGAGGGCCAAGGCGTTCCGCAGGACTATGCCGAGGCAGTGAAGTGGTTCCACCTCGCCGCTGACCAGGGTGATACCTCCGCTCGGTCATTCCTTGGCTACATGTATGAAAATGGCCAGGGCTTACCGCAGAACTACGTCCAGGCGTATATGTGGTACGACTTAGCGATTGCTGCAGGGGACAATGACGCGATTGAATACCGCGACGTCGTCTCTGCAAAGATGACGCCCGAGCAGATCGCCGAGGCGCAGAAACTGGCACGGGAGTGGAAGCCAACGGCACCATGATCCACTAGATACTTGCCTTGCTACTCATGCCCCTGTCTGGATCTGCCCATACAGAAACCATAGCTGGGGTCGCTTCTGTGATTCACAGAGATGCAATCGTAATCCACGATCAGCGCCTACGATGGCACATTGGACTCTGCAAAATAGAGAACGCTTATGGCAGCCACTTCATTTCGGCCAACCGTGAAAGGGTTATACTCAACGCGTTCTCCGAAGCAGAGAGCGTTTGCTGAAAGCGGGGCGGCATGTATATGCAAAATACGGCGCACTCTGTCGCCCGTACTTCCAAATTATAGCAGCTTTTCCAATATTCCTGCGAGTTGAAGTGTCCTGCGCCAATGCCGTCGCTCATCGTCGCCAAGCTGATGACTGGCTAGCAGTATCGCCAAGCGCGTTAGCGGCGATGCGTTGGCATATCCGTCCTTCACAACAACTGCGTCTGCGCGGAACCAACGATATGGAGTGCCAATGCGGCATATCGCCTAACCACATCTGATGGATGAGTTGAAAAAATTCGCAATATTTGGGTGTTGCAACCCCAGTCTGGCGAGGACGTAAAAACTTTAAGCACCCAAATAATGTAATAGTCCGGTGGCCATTCGCCCCGAAACGATTTAATAGATTTTATCAAAGCGCTTGAAATTCGATTGCGAATTCTTTTCGGCCCAACTGTGAATATTTGAAAGAACTCGCTCACCTCCTCGGCAATTGGATAGAGGTGCTCGATATTTTGGAGCAATACCTCCGCGATATCACTTCTGCGCTCGGGCGAAAGCCTTTCAAGTACAGAGGGATGCCGAAGAATTACCTTGATCCGCTCATAGTCTACTAGAGCTCGATCAGCTAGCGCAGATGCCAAGAGTTCACGAAAATTGAGCTGCTCGAGCTCTGCCAGCTCCTCATCGCTGATTTCGATATCATCGTCCGAGTATGGATCTATGCGCGAAGATATCTCGATTAGCGTTCGAAGCTCATCTTCAACCTCCTGCTCTGGCAACCTGTTCACCGACGCAAGAAAATCGTCGCGTGAGAAATCTTTGTCTTAACACCCGATAATGTAAGCCCATGATTGTTAAAGAGTCGCTCGGCGAGGCGAAATAGCACACGCTGTGCTTCAGTTTCTGTCCGGGCGAAGATTACGTAGTCATCCACCCAACGAACGAAATTCACCTTGTCACTCAACAGTGCCGCATCAACATCAATAAGGACTCCCTCCGCCAATATTCTGGAAGCGAATGGCCCAACTGGTATTCCATAGCTATTTGTATTAAATAGCCGATTGATAAACTTCCTCACCAGTACTCGAGCAACTTCTCGACTGCGAGGTGACGCGGCAGATGCTTCAATCACATTCTCTAGCCGATGCTGATAAATCTTCGGAAAAAAATCTGCGATATCCGCTAGAGCAATGAACTGAACGCTAGCAGACGCAGCCCGCCGCCTTGTCTGCTCTCGGAATTCCAAGAATGTAGGCCGTGGTTCGTAAAAGCGATTCTGAATACGTCGATTCGACCTGTAAGAAAAAACTCTACGGCTCCCAATTGGCACTCTTTCGCCTTCAAGATCATCTTTAACTATTAAAGTTAGAGCCGAATAGATTACAAGATCAATGGGATGCAACAGACAAATTGGCCTAACGGTGGCGCGTGATTTTGGTGCATACAGGACCATTGGACGCGAAGGCGTATATTCATCCAAATCAATCGCCGCAATTTCTTGGCAAATATTTTCCCAATTCTGCCGTACAATTTCCCATTCCGGTGGCGTAGGCACCAAAGTGCTGTAACCATGATGCTCGATGGCTTCAAATGCATTCTGTAGTTCAAACCGGGATAAATTGAATGCCATAGCTGGTTGTTACGCTTCCGTCATTCTCAATTGGCGCGTCGACATTAGCAGCACACTCTATGAACAGGAAGCAACTGGCATTAGTTGAAAACATTTTAGAGTCGGCTAGCGCTGCTTGACGTCAGTTAACTGGTGGCGCACGAGCAATACCCAGAGACGCCTATCCCGCCAGTGACCTGCCACTGAACTTTCATCCAGTCGATTTTAGAGCCTCGCCGTTTGATACGCCGTCTGGCGCGGTGGTAGCAAGGGGGCCTGGCGCGGAGCTATCAGTGCGCGCAGCGTCAGGGCCCCTTGCGGCTTGCAAGATCGCGGCATAGGCCGCCGGAGTTCGGTAGTCGAGCGCGGAATGCGGTCGCGCCGTATTGTAGTCTTCAGCCCACCTGGCAATGACCGACCTGGCATGATCGAGGCCGCGGAACAGGGTCTCGTTCAGCAGTTCGTCGCGCATCCTGCCGTTGAAGCTCTCGACAAAGCCGTTCTGCATGGGCTTGCCGGGGGTGATGTAGTGCCACTCGACCGCATGGTCTTTTGCCCAGGCGAAGATGGCGTTGGAGGTCAGTTCGGTACCGTTGTCGGAGACGATCATTCCGGGCTTTCCCCGCTGCTCGATCAGGGTGGTCAGTTCCCGGGCCACGCGCAGCCCCGAGATCGAGGTGTCGGGGATGGCAGCCAGGCATTCCCGGGTCACGTCATCGACCACGTTGAGGATGCGGAAGCGGCGGCCGCCCACCATCTGGTCGTGCACGAAATCCAGCGACCAGCGGGCATTGACCTTGGCTTCGACCAGGATCGGCGCCCGGACGCCGATGGAACGCCGCCGTGCACGGCGTTTGCGCACGGTGAGGCCCTCTTCGCGGTAGAGACGATAGATCCGGTTGACACCGGAGGCTTCGCCCTCCTGGCGCAGGAGGATGAACAGCCGCCGATAGCCGAAGCGGCGGCGCTCATTGGCAAGTTCGCGCAGCCTGGCCCGGAGCTCCAGTTCCGGGGGCCGGCGTGACCGGTAGCGGACCATCTTGCGGTCGGCGGCGATGACGGAACAGGCCCGGCGCTCGCTCATCTGAAACGCGCTCTTCAGAAAAGCGACAGCCTCGCGCTTGGCGGCGGGCCTTACCATTTTTTTGCCAGCAGCCCCCGCAGCGCCGAGGCATCCAGCATGGCGTCCGCCAGCAGCCGCTTCAGCTTCCCGTTCTCGTCCTCGAGCTGCTTCAGCCGGCGGGCCTCGGATACGTCCATCCCGCCGAACTTGGCCTTCCAGTTGTAAAGCGTCGCCTCGGATACCCCGTGCTTGCGGGCCAGGTCCGCCGTCTTCGCCCCGGCCTCATGCTCCCGAAGAATCCTGATGATCTGCTCTTCCGAAAACCGCTTCCTCTTCATCGTCCGTCTCCATTGCTGGGGCCAGACTCTAATCCGAAATGGAGGAAATCTTCAGTGGCAGGTCAACGCCTATATAGACACCGTTGGTTCCAAGTACGCCACCAACCAGCTCATTGATCTTTGTGACCTCTCGCTTATTTATTTTTGCATTTGGCGTCGCAAAATCTGCTTCATCATCAACAATGACTTTGCTCTTTACACCATTTGTCTTTTGAATGAGTTTCCCTAGGTCCTTCGCATTCTTCTTACAAAAGACGACGTGTTGCCCGTGCCGCAAATCAATTGACGGATCCATCACGTCAAAGAAATTCTTTGCTGCAGGCGCAAGGCCCGATCGCTGAAAGCGATCGAGATTCTGCTGAAGGAGTTGAACGCTATCATTTAGAAGATGGATTACCACTTGATATCCAATATCGATGAGCTTTGCTGTTAAGCAGATCATCATTTCAGTTTTGCCGCTCTGTGGCTCGCCGTAAACGATGAAAGATCGACAATTGCTATCGCTAATATTGGATACTGCGCCTTTTACGGCATCTTCAATGCATGACGTTTGCTTTCCGCCCTGAGCAAGCCTGCTTATCTGTTGTTGGTATCGATTGTTCGCCGCGGCGATTAGTTTTAAGCGCTCTATCTCTGCGTCCTTCACCGACATGGTCTCCCCCGTACCAATAATCGCTTACTTGCAATCATTACGTGAGAATGCAAACTCTCGCAATTAAAAAGTCGGACTGCATCGCCGTGCAGCCAGCTCCTACCGCTACCCC